>CALOEQ010000002.1:0-373978 GCA_942492425.1 uncultured Flavobacteriaceae bacterium | reverse complement strand
TGCATCACGTGAGCAAGGCCTATGACGATGTGGTACTGCTGGATCGGTTCGACTATGTTTTCAAAAGGGGAGAGCGAATTGGCGTAATTGGCAAGAACGGCACAGGCAAATCTACATTTTTGAATTTGGTGACAGGCGCCTTACCGGTGGATTCGGGAAAAGTCGTTGTTGGAGAAACCGTGAAGTTCGGCTATTACACCCAGGACGGGATCTCGATCAAACCGGGTCAGAAGGTCATTGAGGTGATCCGCGAGTTCGGCGACTACATACCCCTGGCTAAGGGGCGAAGCATCAGTGCCGGTCAGCTGCTTGAACGTTTTCTTTTCGATCGCAAAAAGCAGTACGACTATGTGGAGAAGTTATCCGGGGGTGAGCTCAAGCGTCTTTTCCTTTGCACCGTGCTGATTCAAAACCCCAACTTCCTATTGCTGGATGAACCGACCAATGATCTCGACATCGTTACGCTCCAGGTTTTGGAAAATTTCCTGCTGGACTTTCCAGGCAACCTGATCGTGGTGTCCCACGATCGCTACTTTATGGACCGCATCGTCGATCATCTTTTCGTATTCGAAGGAGAAGGCAAGATCAGTGATTTCCCGGGAAACTACACCGATTTCAGGGCCTACGAGGATTCAAGACCGCCATCTTCCGACAGGAGTGATGAGAAAAAAACAGACTCTCGACTGGAAGAGCCAGCGAAAGGACAGCTCTCCCACCAGGAAAAGAAGGAATTCAAAAGGCTTGAAAAGGAGATAAAAACCCTTGAAAAAAGAAAACAGGAAATCGAGGAGCTCTTTCTAAACAATGAGATCCCCCAGGATGAAATTGAAACAGAATCCGTAAAGCTCCAGGAGATCATTGACGAACTGGAAATCAAGGAGGATCGCTGGTTGGAGCTCTCCATGAAACTGGAAGAGTAACCATTTTAAATTAAAAAATCCCCCAAACTTTCATTTGGAGGATTTTCTATCTTTTATAGTTCGTCAGATTAGAATCTATGCCTGTATCCGATTGAAATTCCAATTCCCGGGCTGAATTTTGAAAAAATCTGATCCTCAGCTCCAAAGGACTGGTAACGCACTTCTCTATCACTATCCAGGAGGTTTTTCACCGACAGGTTGATCGTTGAATTAAAGTCTTTTCCAAAATCTTTGTTTACGATAAGATCAAGACTCTGAAATGGAATTGTATAGGCATCGGGAACATCACCTGTACCCACAACCTGTAAGGTTTTTCCCTGGACGTTATAGTATAGGTTGGTCTGCCAACCTTTGTCAGCGTTCGTATAGTTGAGACTAAAGTTCACCAGGAAAGGAGACTGCCCCTGCATTTGTCGCGTGTCACTTATCGTCTCTCCGTCTCGGGCATTCAATACCCTTCTCTGAAATTCCGCTTCGGGCATTTCCAGTCTTGATTCAATAAGTGAGAAGTTCAAGTTAAAACCAAAATCCTCCCAACTGTCGCCGCCAATAAAACCAAAGTTTCTCCTCATTTCGAATTCCGCACCATATACCGTTGCCTGACCCGTATTCACAGGAATGAACTGGTCAGATGCAGAAAGAAAGTAGGACAGTTCGATTGGATCATCGAAATTCTTGTAGAATAAGCTTACGGCAAACATCTGTGCTTTTTCAGAAAAACGTTCCCATCTCAGGTCGATATTATCGACATAGGTGGGCTGTAGATCTATATTTCCGTTGAATGTTGTACTCGAAATCGGGTCAAAGATTTGGGTGATCGAGGCCTCCTTGAAGGATGGACGAGCCGTAGTTCGGCCATAAGCCAACCTCAGGTTCGAATCGTCATTTAGCGCATAGATGAAACTCGCTGAAGGAAAGATGTCATTCTTGTCCAACAACTTTTCATTGTCCAGAACAACATCACCCTGGTTGTTTGTGCCTGTATAGAACAATTCGAATTTTTCAAAGCGCAGTCCAATTATCGATTTCAACTTATCAGTGATCTGAAATTCTTCCGAAACGAAAGCTGCAGCAATATTCTGATTTGCGTCAAAAGTGTTTGTTGGCTCAAAGTTACCTTGTGCATAGGTTCCTCTTTGATTATTTACGGTCCAAAGGTTCGCTGGATTCAGGATCTCATCCGCATCTCCTCCAAATTCAACTCCATCACCTCCAAAATACCTCAACTGGAACTGTTGAATAGTATAATCCCTTTGCTTGTAGGTATATTGACCTCCGAACAGAAGGCGCGCCTTTCTACCAAAAAGATCATGACGTTTGGTAAAATCCAACTTCCCTACGAGGTTAACCTCTTCGAGATCCCTCCAGATTCTGAGAGGGCTACCCGCTGAACTTGGTCGTATGACGTACTCGCCATCTTCAAATTCAAAAGGAGCCACACGAACGTCTTTGTCATTGATCCTTGACATTGTAGGTGCGATCTTCCACTCGATGTTCCAGGACCCGTCGTCGTTCGAATGCTTACCGTTCAGCAAGATATTCGTGATCGAGCTTTGGGTATATTCAATGTTATCCTTAAAGAGCGTGACAGCATCTGAAAATAAAATTTCCTGTCTCAGATAACCAGCTGTAGACACCCCATTTTGAATGTGCAGACCCAGAGAGCTTGTATTTGCTCTTATCGGTCTTGAAAGTAAGTCCGGCCAGGATGTTCCAGAGCACGTTGTTCTTTGCCAAATCCCCGTTTTGGAGTTTGTCAGGATTCATCTCATTGATAGATTTGTCTTCAAATTTCCTCCAGTTCCCATTTTGAAAACCTTCGTAATAGATTTGGTCATTCCTGTAGGCCCCCGCAAATTGGTACCCCAACTTGTTTCCTCCTTTGCCCACATCCCATATATTTCCTGCGGTAAGGCCAAAGTTGGTGTTCATAAAGCTCGTTTGCCTTTTTGCAGCCATTTCCGGGTTGAACTGAGAAGTCCAATAAGAAGTCGCCGGGTTTTGTTGTGATGGTGGTGGAATATTTATGTCCTGAGGAATTGGATTCGAACGTAGTCCGCTGTCAAAGCCAAGTAGCTCAGAATTGCTCTGCTGAGATCCCAGGTAATTGTTATTAAAGTGCATGCTGGGATTGTATTCGGCGCCAACTGTTATACTGTATTCCTCCTTGTTCGGAAAATCTCTCGTTATGATATTTACAGTACCCCCGGTGAAGTCAGCCGGATAATCTGCTGTAAAAGATTTTACAACCTGAATGTTGTCCAAAACATTAGTAGGAAAAATGTCCATTTGTATGGTATTTCGATCGGGATCGAGTCCCGGAATGTCGACCCCGTTCAGGATAGATTTCGTGTAACGGTCTCCCAATCCACGAACATAAACGTACTTTCCTCCTTGAACCGAAACACCCGGCACACTTTTGACCGCCTTGGCCGAGTTACTCGCTCCAATTTTGCTAAAAGTTTGGGCGGATATTCCATCCAAAAGGTTAATCGATTTCTTTTGTACATTCAGAAGTGATGCTTCTGTGTTCTGTGCGTTTGTAGCCCGAACCACAACTTCTTCCAGCTCGTTGCTCAAAGGGCCAATGCTCCCATTGACTACCGTCGTTTCATTTGCCTTGATCACCACTTCGGAAATCTCAGCGGTTTCATACCCGATAAAAGAAAATACGACCGTGTAAACCCCTGGTTCCAGCTTTAGGGCATAGTTCCCTTCAAAGTCCGTCGTAGTTCCCGCTGATGTACCGCTCACAACAACATTGGCAAAAGGCAAGATGTCATTGTATTCCTTGTCAATCACCTTTCCTGTCAGCTCGCCTGTCTGGGCAAAAATCCCACTCGTAAAGGCAAGCATCGCGGTTAAAATTAAAATTCCTCTTTTCATTCGTTCTAAACTAAGTGTATCTATTGTTTTGTTTCGTTTTTACAGAGCAATTGCTCACCTTTTTCAAGGTGAGCAATCGTCTGAAAGTTTAGGTCATTCCATTCTTGCTAGAAAGCACCTTTGCCTTTGGCATAGGTCCAATCGAAGGCACCCAGATCAGCTCCAACGGTATTGGCCCCCTGATCAACCTGAGTTGTCCAGTCGGCAGCTCGGGCAGTAAAGTCCGGGTTTAAAATAATTTTCTCCTCTGTTGGATTACCCTGGTCATCAGTTGCAACTTTTTCAACAAAAATCGCGTTGTCAAATCCAACCACTTCCCAGTCCGAGAAAGTCAATATCCCGTCAAGGTAGTTCTGAGCAACACCATTGTTGTCCAACTCTATGTCTTTGCCATCAGGGAAATTATAAGCGTAAACTCCATTGGAAGCTCCCATGGCGCGACTCCTGTAGTCGGCGTACTCTCCGTTGTTGGTATCGGCATTTCCTATTAACGTGATGTTATTCAAGGTGAACTCACCATTCAACGCTCCTTCAGGTCCGTCAATCTCCAGGCCGTGATCAGAGTTGTTTCCTAAAATCACGACAGAGTTAGCTGATTGTTCCGGAATATGCCTGATCGATGTCCAATCCGTCATCGCCACAAGCCCATACCAAGCATGTTCTCGGTATTAACGGTACCTCCGAAGTATTCTACTCCGTCGTCTACGTTGGCTACAACTTCAACATTGTTGATAACTGTTCCTCTACCGACTGCTCCGAGTGTCAATCCGTTGATCTCGTTTCCTTCTCCGATCAACTCACCACCATGGCGGATCGAAACATATTGGAAAACCCCTGAGTTGTCATCAGGATCATTTCCTCCGTATAGACCAAATTCATCAGATGCAGGAATTCCTTCGATCTGTACTTCTTCTACATCTCCTCGGAAAGAACCGGGAGCACGACCCAGAATCAAAACACCGCCCCAAAGCTGTTGGTTGTTTTCACTGAGGTTTGTACCGGCCTTTTGACCCACTTGAATATTGTCATCTGAACTGAAGTGAAAACAATTGGGTTTTCTGCAGTTCCCATAGCCATGATGGTTCCACCTCCACGTGCTACAATCAGCGCCGAAGCCAAAGAGCCCTGACCCTTGCGCACCTTTGATGATGGTACCTGGCTCAATGGTAAGGGTTACGCCATCTTCTACTACAACTTTTTGGTTCAACACATAAATGTTGTTGGCCGTCCATGTTTCATTAGAAGATATAAGTCCTGATTTCTGAATAATTCCTGAACATTCTTCACAATCAGGTCCTCCACAGTCTATTCCCGTTTCTTGTCCGTTCTGAATACCGTCGTCACAGGTCGCACAAGGCTGACAGCTTCCACCACAATCCACTCCTGTTTCATTTCCGTCTTGAATGCCATTGAAACATGATGCGCCGCCACTGTTGGTATCATCGTCGCAGCTGGTGAATCCAAATGTCAAGGTTCCGAGAATAAAACTTGTTAGAATAATTCTTTTCATTAGAGTTTGTTTTAGTTATTAATTTTTTACGCTGCAAAATTGGGACTTAGATGTTATGAAATCGTTAACGCCTATTTAAGAGTCGATCAAGAATTGCAATCAATTAAGATGAGATATTAACTTATCGTTAACTCGGGTCGAAGCGGCAAAATTTGGCTATTTTTGTGTAGACAAAAATCTAAGTTTCTGATTATGAAGAATGAATCCATCAAGATTCTGCTCGTAGACGATGAACCCGACATCCTTGAAATCGTGGGTTATCACCTTAAAAAAGAGGGGTACCAGATTTCATTGGCTTCCAACGGAGTTGAAGCCGTGAACAAGGCCCAAAAGATAAAACCCCATTTGATCCTACTGGATATCATGATGCCCGAGATGGACGGTATAGAAGCCTGTGAAAAGATTCGGGATCTTGAGGGGCTGGAAGATGTGGTCATCGCCTTTTTCACGGCTCGCGGAGAAGATTACTCTCAAGTGGCAGGCTTTGACGCCGGGGCGGACGACTACATTACCAAACCCGTCAAGCCCAAAGTGTTGATGAGCAAGGTAAAAGGTTTATTGAGGCGTTTGAAGAAAAAGGACATGAAGTCGGAGAATGAGCTGGTTTTTGAAGGGATCAAAATAAATCGTGATCAGTACTACGTGGAAATCGACGGAAAACAGATCACTTTGCCTCGCAAGGAATTCGAGCTGCTTTCCCTCTTAGCAAGTACTCCGAACAAGGTTTTCAATCGGGAGATTATCCTGAAAACGGTTTGGGGCCAGGACGTTATCGTTGGAGGGCGCACTATTGATGTTCATGTAAGAAAGCTTCGGGAAAAGATTGGTGATGATTATATCAAGACGATCAAAGGAGTCGGTTATAAATTTGTTGTTTAAGTCTTCGAACCCTTATATTTGAGGGTGAGATTGAATCGACTTAACAGAAATGTCCTCAAAGCATCGGCATTGATATGCGCCGCACTCACTTCAATTGGGATTCTTCTTTATTACTTTTTTGGTTTTTCCACGATTGGAATTCTTCTTTTTACTATTCTCAGCTTTACCCTTGTTTTCATATCTGTCAGAACTTTCTTGCGTCAGTTCATCCTGGCAGAGTTGAGAAAGGTCTATGATTCCTCGCTGTTCGAAAATGAGCCTTTTCTCAAAAAAGAGTCGAACGAGCTGGATTTCGAGCATTTCCTCTCCAAGGTCAAGGCCTTTGCAGAAAGCAAGCATCAGGAAATTGAGCAACTGCACAACCGCGATGACTTTCGAAAGGAGTTCATGGGCGACGTGTCCCATGAGTTGAAAACACCTCTGTTTACCGCACAGGGCTATTTGCTTACAGTTCTCGAAGGGAACATGGACGATGAAAAGCTTGAAAAGAAATACCTTGAAAAGAGCCAAAAAAAGCCTCGATCGTTTGAATTCCATTGTGAAGGATCTCGATACCCTGGCCAAGCTGGAAACGGGGACAAAGTTGAACCAGGAGTCTTTCAACATCGTTCAGTGTACCCGTGAAGTGATGGATATGCTGGAATATTCTGCTGAAAAAAAAGACATCGTAATGGGTTTCAAGGAACCTTATGATTATCCCATCATGGTCAAGGCAGACAAAAAGAGGATCGAACAGGTTTTGACCAACCTGATACAGAATTCAATCAATTATGGTAAGCTGGGAGGCAGGATTGTCGTATCGTTCAGTTCCCATTCTTTATATCGGAGCCTGATCGCAATCGAGGATAATGGCATGGGTATTGAACCCGAAAACATTCCCCGACTCTTTGAGCGCTTCTACCGGACGGACAAAAGCAGGTCACGCGAACATGGTGGATCAGGACTAGGGTTGGCCATTGTCAAACACATCCTTGAAGTTCATGACCAAGAGGCATTTGTCGAAAGTACTCCAAACCAGGGATCTACATTCTCATTTACACTTAATAAAGCAGGGTAAAATCCTAAGGAGATACGAGTATTTCCTGTCATGACGCAATATTTTTATTTGCTCAATGTTAATTTAATGTTACCAAATTGTTTATTTTTTGTAAATTTGTCTTATTATACTAATTAGTTGACTTAAAAAATCAGGAATCATGAAAAAGATCATAGCTGCCTTAATTCTCGTACTTACAGCAACCGGTGTTGCATTCGCCCAGGAAAATGAACCTACGTATGAAAAACAGGATGACCTGGTCAAAGCCACTTATTACCATGACAATGGTATGATCAGGGAAGTCGGTTACTTCAAAGACGAGAAACTCCACGATCAATGGATCCGCTATGACAAGAGCGGTAAGATTTCCGTAGTGGCCAATTACGACAACGGCATCAAAGAAGGAAAGTGGTATATCGTAGGGGAGGAAACGACAAAGGAAATCACCTACAAGGAAAACAAGTTGATCAAGGTTGAAGAAGTACAGGGAACCGATCTGTCGTTCATCTGAGAAAGCTTCAATTGCCTTGTAAAAAAACATCGAAGAGCGTTGCATAGTCAAAACTCTTTGATGTTTTTTTTATTTCTGGCCAGGGGTGGTCGAGGGTCTCTTTGACGGAGTTCCAGCTGAATTCGTCCTGCCTGACGTTCAAAAACCAGCCTTTTAGCTGCATTCGATCCGCCAAATACTCCTGTTCTGATTGCCCCGGTGTAGGCACCAACAGGGCCTTCACATCTAAAGCATGAAGGTCCATGATGCTGCTGTACCCTGAGCGCGTGATCAGAATGCGGCTTTGTCTTATTAACTCTTCAAGTTCATTCGCCAGCATAAAATCGTAAATCGTCAGGTTCTGTTCAATTCGGCTACTTTGAGATTCAGCTGCTGTTTCTTCCGAAGGTCGGATTACCCCTCTTACCAGGACCACTTTCTCTTTGCGCCCCTTGAGCACTTCAATCACTTTTTTCTCAAACTGGCTCCGGGAAGGCTCCGGACCACTTAGAACAACACCAATGTCAATTGTTTTTTTCGATTGCTTCGTGGTTGTGACCGTTTCCTCTCCAGCCTTCGAAAACCTGCTGAGCGGTCCGATCCATTCTACATTCTTTAATTTGCCATCATTCGACGAGAGCGATCCTGCCAGGCTTTCCTCTCCCTTAAAGTCGCATACCCAGCATCGATCAAAATTTGAGATTATGCTTTGATGCCAACGAGAGGCAAGGCTCGACATCCATCCTGCCTCTACATTCAGTTGATGGGTCAGATAAACAGAAGGAACCTGCTTTGACCAAACACCAAACCGGTTATCTGAAAGGATGCCAGAGGCGCTTTCTTTGGCGACTATTTCCTGTACTTTTTTATGCTCCCCAGACATCGCCTTTGCAATTTTCGCCCCCTGGCTCAACAATTTAAGCTTAAAAAGCTTGGGGGTCCTGGAATATCGTATCCCGTAAGAAGGGAGCTCATAGGTGCGAAGTAAAGGGAATTCAGATGCAAGGAGATCCAGTGACGCTCCATCTCCGGCCAGGACAGGTTCAAAACCGTGTTCGAGGAGGGAATTGACTAGGGGTATGCACCTGGAAGCATGGCCAAGTCCCCAATTCAATGGGGCAACCAGTATGCGCTTCCCTTCCCCCTTCATATGTCCCTGCTTAGGTCAAAAGTCAATTCCTAAAGATCAAATCCGATGTCCTTTCGGAAGTTCATCTTGTCAAAACAGATCTTGTCAATGTTTTCGTAAGATCTCTTTAGCGCATTCCTGAAGTTTTCTCCAAAGGAAGTTATGGCAAGCACCCTCCCTCCGCTGGTGACTATTTTCCCGTCTTTTAATTGTGTTCCCGCATGGAAAACCAGGGAATCCGAAACCTCTCCAAGGCCATGAATTTCCTTGCCTTTTTCATACCCTTCGGGATATCCTCCCGAAACCAGGACCACTGTTGTCGCACTTCGCTCGTCCAGCTCGAGCTCAAACCCATCGAGTTTCTGATCGGCCACCGCTGCAAACAAATCGACGAGGTCCGTTTTTACGCGGGGCAAAACGACCTCGGTCTCCGGGTCACCCATTCTCACGTTGTATTCGATCACATAGGGGTCGTCTCCGACTTTGATCAGGCCTATGAAAATAAAACCGACATAGGCGATGCCATCTTTTTTTAAACCTTCCACCGTGGGCCGGATGATGCGCTGTTCGACCTTGTTCAAAAAGGTTTCGTCGGCAAAGGGCACGGGTGATATGGCTCCCATTCCCCCTGTGTTGAGGCCCTTGTCCCCTTCTCCAATCCGTTTGTAGTCTTTTGCATTCGGCAGGATCACGTAATCGCTGCCATCCGTAAGCACAAAGGAGCTCATCTCGATCCCATCGAGAAACTCCTCGATAACTACCTTGGAGCTGGCATCCCCGAATTTTCGGTTCCCCAGCATCTCCTGGAGCTCCTTTTGGGCTTCATCGAGATTCTCAAGGATGAGCACACCCTTGCCGGCAGCCAGTCCATCGGCCTTCAAGACATAGGGCGGTTTCATTTCCTCGAGAAATTCCAGGCCTTCCTGGAGCGTCTCCCGGGTAAAGCTCTTGTATTGAGCAGTGGGGATATTGTGGCGGTACATGAACTCCTTGGCGAACTCCTTGGAACCCTCCAATTGAGCTGCATGTTTTTGGGGTCCGATCACAGGGATGTGCCGCAAGTCCTCATCTGCGAGAAAATAGTCGTGCAGACCATTTACCAGGGGATCTTCCGGTCCTACGACAACAAGACCGATCTTCTTGTCCAGGACATGGCTTTTCAGCTGGTCAAAATCATTTGGATTTATGTCGATATTTTCCCCGTAGGCTGTCGTCCCGGCATTCCCGGGTGCGATGTAGAGATTCTCACATTTATCACTTTGGGAGAGCTTCCAGGCAAAGGTGCATTCCCTTCCACCGGAACCGATTACAAGAATGTTCATTTTTCAGGGTTTTGCCGTAAAAGTACTCAAAAAACAAACGATTCAAAAGATCTGTTCGAGGATCTTGCGGGTGATCATGTAGGTGGGTCTGATCCCCGTGGATCCCAGTCCTCCAGATGCCAGGGTGCTTCCCGTTTTAAGTGGGTTGTCCGAAGCGTAGTAGGCGTATCTGACCTTCACATCCGAACTGATATTGCCACGAATTCGAGAAGCCGACTGAATGGCTTTCTGATAGTGGGCCCCTTCCATTTCGAGGCCGATCACACCCCAGGTCGATTCGTGAAAGAATTTGAGCAGGTCCTTGTTCTGAAGGGAGGTGCCCAGAACGGTCACCATCGAGCCCTGAAACACTTTTATTCCGTGGTTCTCAAGGTCACTGGCCGTTAGTTGGTTCTCAAAAGGGTAATTGTCAGCCGTTCCTTCGAAAATATGCGCGTTCGGGATCATGATATCGCCCTTGTCTCCTTCGAGGATGCCGGCTTTGCCCATGACAGAAACCGATTCTACCCTGAGATGCATCCTTTCTCCTGTAGAATTCGTATAGGGTTTCAACAACTCGTCCAGGGTTTCATAGGCCTGTTCTCCGAAGGCGTAGTCCATCACAATTATTACTGGCATTTCGTCGCCTTCTTTCGTCCTTTTGAAACGTGTTTTATCGAAGTTGATCTTTTGAGTATCGATGATCTGGACGTCAATGTTGGCACCGGTGGTATCCTTGATGAAAGTCAGACCGTGGTTTCGAGCACCCTTTTTAATCTTCTTCCTCAAGTCTTTGTTCGAACTCGCACCGATCAGCTCAAAGAGCTCCGTGCTTGCATGTTTCTCAGCCAAATCGGGCAGAAGCATCGGGCCGTATATGGAATTCATCACGCTGTGCATGTTCGCACTGATAATATGCAGGGGCCTGTCGAGCAGGTTTTTGTCAAAAAGCTCTTGTTTGATATTGTGGGCCCAGGTGTCCCCGTAACTGTGATGACCGATTCGGTCTCGCAATATGGTGCTGAAGGTTATTTCGTGCTTTTTGTCCTCGAGAATCTCATTCAGGGCAAGTTTGCCCATCCAGTAGATCACTTCAAAGAGCCGGTCGGGTTTCTGCTCCGTGGCAAAGGTCGAATCCGCTTTCAGGGTCTCTTCGAAGGTCCTTCCTAAAATACTCGAAAGATGTGCAATCAAAACCTCTCGCTCTTCGCCTTCGAGGTGGGTGTTGTTGAGAACGATCTTCTCCAGGTGCTTCCATTCACGTATGGTCTCCCCTTCATCGTCGATCATGACCTTTCTCGCGATTTTCTCGGCCTCAATAAACATGAAGGTCAGATGTGTGAGGATGTCGTATACGTCGGAACGCCCACGCGTGATTTCTATATTCACCTGGTCCCTATCGATGCGATAACAATTGCGTCGACGCTTGGCCGGGACGATCTTTTTAAAATTGGAATCCGCCAGGCCTTCATCGGCAGTGAGATGAATATACCGGCATTCGGCAATGCCTTCCGGAAGCCTGTCAATGATATAGAGCAGGCCCTCGAGCTCAGCGCCCTCTTCTCCCATGCTTCCGTAGATTTCAGGCTGCAATATCAGCAATTCGTTGATCAGCGCCTGTCCGGATATCCCCATGGGCTTGTAAAAGCCCCGGATAAAAAGATGGCGCATGGTGATGTAAATCCGCTCGATCGCGGTTGTGGAAATTTGCGCTTTGGTTCTCTTAATGCTTTTCATTAGAAAGAATGCTTCGATACCTGTTCTCATCCTCCAGGATGGATACAGCCTCCTTGATATAGGGGCTGTGAGCAATGTGGTTCTGGTATTCCCCTTTCTTGTAGTAGTAGCGATTCAAAATCTCATCACTGAGTTTCTCCTTGATGCGATCTTCGTTCTTTCCGAGCTCGGCGATTTTTTCCTCGTGAAGCTCTTTCAGGAGACGATCAAAAGAACCGGAGATACCCGAAGAGAGGTTTTCTTCCTGCGACGTGTCGAAAGCTTTTTCAAACTTGTCTTCGCTCTTCGTTCTGAAATTGCTCTTTCCTGCTTCAAGGTATGCAATGAATTCGTTGTACTCCTTCTCTCCAAGGACAAACTCCTCAGGAGGGGCGATCTGTTCGTTCTTGTAATAGAATGCGTTGGCAAAGCTGAAAATCGCATCGGATTTCATCAGCGCCTTGGTGGCCTTCGTCTCTTTTGTTTTCTTCACATTAACATCGGGCTGAATTCCGCCTCCATCGTAAACAACCCTTCCATTCTTTGTCTCGAAGGCATTACGGGTCTCATCAGAGAATTTGGGAATGTCAGATCCGTTTCGGTGCGTGTAATCCAGTTCCTGGATGTTACGTCCGCTTGGTGTATAGTACTTTGAAATTGTCAGTTTGAGTTTGGTTCCATAAGTGAGGTTCCGATATCGCTGAACCAATCCTTTTCCGAAAGACCTTTCTCCCACAATGACGGCCCGGTCGAGATCCTGCAGGGAACCCGCCACGATCTCCGAGGCCGAAGCCGACCTTCCGTCTATTAAAACCACTACCGGAATATCCAGGTCAATGGGTTCGTATCTCGTCCGGTACACTTCACTCCATTTTTTGAGTTTGGCCTTGGTGCTGACCACAACCTCGTTCTTGGGTACGAAAAAATTCGTGATGTCAATCGCCTCATTGAGCAACCCACCCGGGTTGCCTCGAAGATCGAGAATCAGTTTGCTCATCCCCTGGGTTTTGAGCTCAACGAAAGCATTTTTTACCGAGGAGGACGCCTTGTTGTTGAAACGATCGAAAGCAATGTATCCGATCTGTTCTGAAATCATCTGATAATGCGGTACCGGATCAACCAGGATCTTCTCCCGCGTGATCGTGAAGTTCTTTTGAATTCCGTTTCTGCTGATCACCAGGTTAACTGTCGTGCCCGGAACACCCATCAGCAGGTTGATTACCTGGTCGCTGTCGTAATCCGAGACCTCTACATCATCGATCTTCAAAATCTGATCCCCCACCTTGATTCCTTCTTCTTCGGCCGAATAGCCCTCATAGATCTCGGCAATTACCAGCTTGCCGTCGTAGTACCTGGATTCTGCACCGATGCCGCTGTACTCTCCTGAGCTGTTGATCCGAACCTCCTCAACGCCCTGCTCGTCATAAAAGCGAGTGTAGGGGTCCAACTCCTCAAGCATGTTGTTGATGGCGCTTTCTGTAAGCTGTGCCGGGTTGATCTCATCGATGTAATGCATGTTGAGCTCCTTGAACAGCGTCGTATAGATCTCCATTTGTTTGGCCACTTCAAAGAAATCCGACTTGAAGGCAAACAATCCGGTGCTCAGTGCGACCACGGCCACCAGCAAGAGTCCCTTTTTCATTCGTTTAACTATCCTCTTCACTTCTTTCATTCCGCTATTTTATTGATTTTTGAGAAACTTGGTCAGAAGTTCCTTCATTTTTTGTTCTACAAGTTGGTAACTGGGTTCTTTCTTTCCCTGATATATAAACATAAATATATGCTTTTTAGTATCCTCAGAGTCATAGACAATCTGCTTGTTCTTCCTGTAGGCTTCGCGCATCAAGCGTTTGATTCTGTTCCTGTCAACGGCGCTCTTGAAATTTCGTTTTGAAACGGATACTCCAGCCTGAATCAAAGCAGGTGAATCGTGTTCCAATCTCAAAAAGACCAATTTAAGGGGAAAGGCGGTGAGGGATTTTCCGTCAGTGAACAACTGCTCAATCCTCTTTTTGCTTTTCAGCCTCTCCAGTTTGTTGAAGGTTTGACGCATTGTTGCAAATGTAAACAATAAAAATTATCAATTTAAAAGTTTCACAGCTATGGTATTATCATTTCATTAATTGTAAATTTGCTTTGTTAACATCTCAACAAATTTCTATGTCAGTCGATTTATTCCAGTCACCCGATTATTATCACCTTGACGACCTCCTTTCGGAGGAACACAAATTAGTACGAGACGCCACAAGAGAATGGGTCAAAAGAGAAGTTTCACCCATTATTGAAGATGCGGCCCAGGAGGCAAAATTCCCGAAACAGCTGTTGTCCGGACTTGCTGAAATAGGGGCCTTTGGACCCTATATCCCGGAGGAATACGGAGGGGCCGGACTGGACCAGATCTCCTATGGACTGATCATGCAGGAAATCGAAAGAGGAGATTCGGGCATCCGCTCAACGGCATCGGTGCAATCCTCCCTTGTGATGTACCCAATCTACAAATACGGAACCGAGGAGCAGCGCAAAAAATACCTGCCCAAATTAGCTAATGGGGAGCTCATCGGCTGTTTCGGGCTCACCGAACCCAATCACGGGTCGAACCCGGGTGGCATGGAGACCCGATTCAAAGACATGGGGGACCATTACCTGCTCAACGGGGCCAAGCTTTGGATCTCGAACTCTCCGTTCGCGGACATTGCCGTGGTATGGGCCAAAAATGAAGAAGAGCGGATTCACGGTCTCATCGTCGAGAGAGGCATGGAAGGATTCACAACCCCGGAAACGCATCATAAGTGGTCGCTACGAGCATCCGCTACAGGAGAGCTCATATTCGACAACGTCAAAGTTCCAAAAGAAAATCTGCTGCCAAACAAAACGGGTTTGGGCGCGCCTCTGGGTTGCCTGGACTCAGCGCGTTATGGAATCGCCTGGGGTGTGATCGGTGCTGCCATGGACTGCTACGATACGGCCCTGAGATACGCCAAGGAGAGAATCCAGTTCGGAAAGCCCATTGCCAGCTTCCAGCTGCAGCAAAAGAAGCTGGCCGAGATGATCACCGAGATCACCAAGGCCCAGTTTTTGACCTGGCGACTGGGTGTGCTGCGGAACGAAGGCAGGGCCACTACCGCCCAGATTTCGATGGCCAAGCGGAACAATGTTGAAATGGCCATCAACATTGCACGGGAGGCGAGACAGGTTCTGGGAGGCATGGGAATCACCGGAGACTATTCCATCATGAGACATATGATGAATCTCGAATCGGTCATTACCTACGAAGGCACGCACGACATACATCTCCTGATCACAGGATTGGATATCACGGGTATACCTGCTTTCAAGTAATGAAGGTCAAGGTTGGCTTGATACAGGACAGCCCGGTTTTCTTCAACCTGGAGGAAACGGTTCGGAAAGTTGAGAGACTTACCGAAAAGTATGCCGCGAAGGGTTGCAATCTCATTGTTTTCCCGGAATCCTTTATCCCCGGATATCCCCGTGGGTTCGATTTTGGCGCGGTGATCGGCAGCCGCACGACTGAGGGCAGGGACCTTTACGCTACCTACCACGAGAACAGCCTGGATC
Organism: uncultured Flavobacteriaceae bacterium; assembly: GCA_942492425.1. Classification (GTDB taxonomy): domain Bacteria; phylum Bacteroidota; class Bacteroidia; order Flavobacteriales; family Flavobacteriaceae; genus Lutimonas. The sequence goes on along the minus strand of CALOEQ010000002.1, from coordinate 358,535 downwards.
TCAAAGGAGAACATCTCAAACGCCTTGAAAAGCTCTCAAAGAAGCTTGAGGTCTACCTCATCATCGGGGCCACAGAAAAAGAGCGGGTCAATTCCTCACTTTTTTGCTCCATGCTCTACATTTCGCCAGAGGAAGGACTGTTGGGTGTCCATCGAAAGATCAAGCCCACAGGAACCGAGCGGCTGGTTTGGGCCGAGGCAGACGGCAGTTCCCTGGTCAGTTTTGACACCTCCATCGGAAGACTCGGAGGCTTGATATGCTGGGAGAATTACATGCCCCTGGCCCGGATGTCGATGTATCAGAAAGGATTGGACATCTATATCGCACCCACCGCTGATGCGCGTGAGCAATGGACCGTCACGATGCGCCATATAGCCCTTGAAGGAAGATGCTTTGTGCTGGGCTGCAACCAATACTTCACCCGATCGATGTACCCGGAACCCTACCAAAAACTCGTAGATTCTTCAATAGAAGAAATTTGCCCGGGCGGAAGCATTATCGTTTCCCCCCTGGGTGAAATCATCGAAGGGCCCCTCTTCGGAAGTGCGGGTGCCCTCATTACTGAACTCGATCTTCGCCAAGTCACTGCCAGTCGTTTGGATTTTGACGTGAACGGACACTATAATCGAAAAGACATTTTTACCTTTGAGGCGAAAGGACAACCCGAAACCAAAACAGAAAAATCCAAGAAGCAATCATGAAAAACTACAGATTCTATTTACCGCTTGTCATTCTATTTTTTGTACTGACCTCTTGTTCCGAGAAAAAAACGGATGCTGACGATACTCCAGCACAGGGCAAGTCAGAAGCCATTGATTACACAGAAGCCCTTGAAGGGGCCTGGACCACGAAAGATCGCAACCGGGAAGGGCAGGAGCTCATTGTGACGACCCTTGTAATGGACGGTTACATCGCCGAATCCTTCTACAATGTCGAGAGAAAGGAATTTGACCACACTTTTGGTGGAAGCTGGACAATCGATGGAACTACTTTTAAAATCAACATGGAATTCTCCTCTTCCGATTCGACGCAGGTCGGCACCTCAAGAGAAGTGATATTTGACTACCAGGGAGATACCATCACGTTTGAAGGCGACGATCGCATCTGGACCCGAATCGATGACGGGAAAAAAGGAAACCTGAGCGGGGCGTGGCTCTTCACCGGAAGAGAAAGAGACGGGGAAATGACCCGCAGGGAACCCGGACCGAGGAAGACGATGAAGATTCTATCGGACACGCGCTTCCAGTGGATCGCCTACAACACAGAAACCAAGCAGTTCTTCGGAACCGGAGGTGGAACCTATGCTGCACAAGACAAAGAATACACCGAGAACATCGAATTCTTCTCGAGGGACAGCAGTCGTGTCGGCGCCTCTCTTTCCTTTGAATTTGGAATTGAGAACGACGAATGGCATCACAGGGGCCTGAGCAGCAAAGGGGATCCGATCCATGAGGTATGGACCCTTCGCGAGGACCTGGAAAAAAAGTGACGCTTCTGACTTCAAATCACTTTTTAGCATAATAATCAGACCCGGAACCGTATGTTCCGGGTTTTTTTATTCCGGACAGTAACCTGACTGAAACCTGTCGCGTCAAAACTGAAGCAAAAGGCAATTGCAGCCGACAATCATAAATTCACATTCGATGACGCGTATAATTTACCCCCTGTTTATTTTTCTAATGACCCTTTTCACATCGATTCCCTGTTCTGCCGAAAACGGAATGACGGAAAAGGCAGATCCTATCAGAGAACCCCACTATGAAATATCGATTAAGGACCTTGATCATGCACTGGTCTCCTATACGTTTGAAGCCACCGACAGTGTTCTGCGAATGAGTTCTATAGGAGCGAATCAATTTGAGAAAAGGTGGGCCACATTTGTCTCCGGTCTCTCTGCGGTCTCTGAAAACGGCAAGAATATTGCCATCAACCCGCTTCCTCAAGGAAAGTGGTCCTATGAAGCTGAAAAAGGAACCCTTGTCAAACTGACCTACCGCGTTGATCTGGATCATGAAAAACACGATTGGAGCGGCGGGATTGACGGAGTCGCCTATAAACAGGATCACGGGGTTTTTTATTCGGGAAGAAGCTTGTTTGTCATGAACGGGACGGGGAGCCCGTCAATCACAGTGAATTTTGAGGTGCCGGAGAATTGGAAGGTCTCTACGGTTTGGGACCATAGCGATCTTGGAAAGCACACATTTAAAGTTCGCAACTACGATCAATTGTCGGAGTCCATGATTTTCGCCGGGGAACACGAACAGTTTCTATTCGAAAGGGAGGGGTTTGAGCTTTTGCTCGCTCTCGGCGGAAAAGAAATCATTGCTAAAAAGCAAGAATATGAGGACCTGGCCAGTGGTGTCCTGGATTATTACATTGAACTGATGGGAGGAGTTCCCAATCCATCGCCTCAAAACCCGTTTCACAGGGCCCTGGTCATCATCAATCCTTATGAGCAAGCTGACGGAGAAGTCATCGGGAACTCCATAAGTATTCTGGAATCGACTCAGGCCGATCCGATGGCTCAAATGATCTCGCGATTTGTCTATGCGCATGAGTTGTTTCATCTTTGGAACGGCAAGTCCTTCTTTCCTTCCGATATGCGCTGTGAATGGTTCAAAGAGGGGGTTTCCAATTACTACACACTGAAGGCCCTTCAACGCGTGGGTGTTCTAAATGAAGAAACATTCTTCGCTTTGCTGAATGGCTTCTTCTACAAAAGATATGCATCGGATCCAGGTGTCGGCTCTCTTTCCATGACCGACGGCAATGAGAAACACGATCACTGGGGGCTGGTCTATTCCGGCGGACTCTTTGCGGGTATCTCCCAGGACATCATTATCCGTAAAGCGACAAATAATGAGCATAGTCTGGACGATATCATGAGAGGGCTTTTCAACGATTTCGGGGGTACAAATCAGAGCTATACCCTGGAGGATGTTCAAAACAGGATAAGCTCCTTGTCTGGAGGGGACCAAACCGAATTTTTCAATACTTACGTCGTCGGGTCCCGGAAGATCCCATTGGACAAATACTTGAATAAAGCCGGTTTGCAAGCTGAAATTGAAGATGACCAATTGCGTGTCTCCAGGAAGGAAGAGGAAACAACAGAGCAAAAAGAAGTTGTTCAAGGCTTGCTGGGAGTGAATTGAGTATTAAAATCTTATTATCTTAGGCGCTATCAATTCCAATGATTGATTAATCAGAATTCGATCCGATTGAAACTTACTTTCGAACCTGCCAATAAAGAACATGTCCAGGAAGTTCTGAATCTGTTTCGCCATACGAGTGTCCAACTCAAAAAGAAGGGTTTGACCCAGTGGTCGTACTGGACAGATCCTCCCGAAGAGAAGATTAAATGGGTGCGTGACGGATTTGAAAATGGAGAGTTCCATTTTGTCTACAATGAAAGAATGGAATGGGTCGGCATTTTCAGACTTCTTGAGACGGATACACTCTATTGGGATCACAAAGGGCTCGAGGAAAACGTTCGATATGTTCATTCCCTCGTTCTACGGCCCGGAAATTCGGGGAAAGGGATCGGTGCTCAAGTGCTGAACCAATTGGCCTCTGACCTCGAGACACTGGGGGTGCATAAATTGCGTTTGGATTGCGACGCTTCAAACTCACGTCTCACCTCGTATTATGAGCAGCAGGGCTTTGTAAAGGTCGGGGAGAAGAAAACCCCATTTTCGGTGAATAACCTCTACGAAAGAATCTTGTATCTTGGTCCTATGAAAGAAAGCAACAAATCCTATACTGCCAAAGAGCTCAGTGAGCTCCTGGGCGGCCAGCTGATCGGTGATTCAAGCCATGTAATCATCGGGCCCGAACAAATTGAAATGGCAGGCTCAAATCATATCACATTTATCGGAAACCAGAAATATGTGCCTCTGTGGCAGACCTCGAAAGCCTCTGTAGCTGTCATCGACAAAAACCTCGATATCCAGGAACCGGGAGAGAATCGCGCATTTATCAAGGTCAACAACGCAGATCTGGCCATGGCGGAACTTCTGGAGCTTTTTCGCCCAGCTCAAGTTGATTTGGAACCGGGCGTTCATCCCACGGCCTTTGTTCACGAAAGTTCGAAGATTGGGCAAAATGTGACCATAGGACCCAATGCGTATATTGGCAAAGGAGCGTCCATCGGGGACAATACTGTTATTTTTCCCAATGTCAGCGTGCTGGATGATGTTGTCATCGGCGCCCACTGCCAAATTCGGTCGGGATCGGTCATATCCGAAAGGTGCACCCTTGGGGATCACTGCCTGATTCAATCGAATGTAAGCATCGGTTCTGACGGCTTCGGCTACCGACCCAGCCCGGACGGAAGGGGCATCGTAAAGATTGTGCATATAGGAAACGTAGTCATTGGAAATCATGTTGAGATAGGGTCCTCCACTTGCATCGATCGTGGCAAGTTCAGTTCAACTGTGATCGGAGATGGAACCAAAATAGACAACCTCGTGCAGATTGGCCATAATTGCAAAATTGGAAGATCGTGCATGATAGCAGGCTGCTGCGGTATCTCTGGATCAGTGACCCTTGGCGATGGGGTGATCATGGCAGGACAAGTCGCCGTAAAAGATCATGTGACCATCGGAAACGGCGTGACCGTTGGCGGAAAATCGGGAATAATAAACGATATTCCCGATGGTCAGACCATTCTTGGGTTCCCAGCAGTACCTGCCAAAGAAACCCTGAAACAATGGGCCATCCTAAAAAGAATGGTCCGCGGAAAAGCCTAGTCTTGAAAATGTTAGATCCTGATTCGCTCATCTTTGACCTGGACGGCACCCTTTGGGACGCGGTTCAAACCTACAGCGATGCCTGGAACCTGTATTTTGAACGAAACAGCATTGAGCAGGAAACCTCGAAAGAGGATTTAAACGGGCTCATGGGCATGGAGGAAGCCGAATTTTTACAGGTCATGCTTCCGAACCATTCTCGTAAAGACAGGAAGGCGCACTACGAAAAAGTCGTTGAGATTCAGTACGAGCTCATTAACTCGCAGGGGGGTCAAATCTATGAGGGTGTGCTGGAAGGACTGGAGCTGTTGTCCAAAAAGTATTCTCTTTTTATCGTGAGCAATTGCCCCGAGCATACCATTGCTCACTTTATGCGATATGCCGGCGTCGAATCCCTGATCAGGGATTCAATTGCACATGGACAGAACCACAAATCCAAACACGAAAATATCAGGGAATTGATGAGTCGCCATGTTTTGCGAAAACCTTTGTATATTGGAGATACGGATGGAGACAGGGTTCAAAGTGAGAAGGCCTCTGTCCCATTCATTTTCATGGAATACGGCTTTGGCAGGGCGTCCAATTACTACCAGAGTTTTGACTCGTTTTCAAGCTTTGTCAATCACTATTTGAAATAAATTCATCAATTCTAAAAATTCATCTCAATAAACCAACACGTATGAAACTTCAAATCGCAGCAATGGCCCTGATTCTGACTGTCATTTCGATCTCTTGCCAGCCGGAAAAGAAAAAAGATCTTGACCTCGATGCCCCGATTACTCAGGAGGAATCGGCGAAGACCGAAGCAAAAGATGAAACGACGGGCGATTCTTCTTCCCAGGAACAGGAAACCTATGCACCTCAAAGCACGAATGAACAGACCGCAGCCAACCTCCGAAATTTTCTAAAGAGCTACACGTCGAGCGACTATGAAACTCTGACCGAAAATGACAAGCGATTTCAATTCTATGAGGTAGATCTCAATGAAGACGGGAACAAAGAGATTTTTGTTCGGTTCATGGGCCCCTATTTCTGCGGAAGCGGCGGCTGCACCTTTCTCCTGCTCGACAAATACGCTGAGATCATAACGAAATTCACGGTAACACGGGCTCCCATTTACATCGAGCAGGAAAAGCGCAATGGATGGTCATTTTTATTGGTCAAAGATTCGGGAGTTTTCAAAGAGCTGGTTTTTGAGAACGGCTCCTATCCCAATAATCCTTCTGTCTTGCCCAAAGCTCCCTATGATGCTCCCAGTGGACATGCCGAAATCATGTTTGACGAGACGTTCGCCAGGTGCAAGACCTTTACTTTCTGATCTCGCCTGATTTTAAATCCCCTATGGAGAACCGCATCGAAAAGCTCGAACCCACGACCATTCTTGGAAAAAGTTTGGAGATGAGCCTGGCCCAGGACAAGACACAGGCGCTCTGGCAAAGTTTTGGGCCCTTTGTAAAGAACATCGAGAATCGAAAGGACCGCAATTTTATCTCACTTCAGAAATTCAACTCGGTCTTTGACCCGAAAATTTTTGACCCCAATGCCCCCTTTAGAAAATGGGCAGGTGTGGCGCTTAAGCCGGGCATCGAGGATGAGCAATGCAGGTCAAAGGCATGACGGTCTGATCCCGGAGCTGAGCCTTTATGAAATCCAGGGAGGAATGTATGCGGTTTTCACGCATGTGGGTCCGGCATCCGAATTCAGGAGGTCCATGGAATTTATCTTTGGAGAATGGTTCCCGAAAAGTGCATATCTGGTTGATGATCGGGAACATTTTGAAGTGTTGCCGGAAGGTTATCGCCCGGATGATCCCAATGCGCAGGAGGAGATCTGGATTCCCATCAGAAATAAATAGTCAGAGCTCAATGCCATGGATAAAAGGAGGCATAATTCACGTATAGCGATTACCGGTTCGACGGGTCACCTCGGGTCGGTTTTGATCCCAATGCTTGTCGAACAGGGCTATCTTCTCAACTGTTTATACCGAAAAACCCGGCTTCCGGAGGAATCAAGTCGGGTCAAATGGGTTCAGGGCGACCTCAGGGAAACAGAGAAAATGGGCTCCCTCTTTGAAGACGCGGAGACCCTAATCCATTGCGCCAGTGTAATTTCAATCGGAGAAGACAATCGCGACGATGTATATCAGATCAATATTAAAGCGACTGAAAAGCTCATTGCTCAATGTGTTGAAAAAAAGATACGGATGGTCTATATCAGTTCCTCGACAGCGACGGTACCCGACAATCCTGAAAGAGTTCTTGACGAGAAAGCTCCTCGGGTCCAATCCGACGAATTTTATTACGGTTGGACCAAGGCCCGTGCCGAAGAGCTCGTCTTGAGTGCGGTCTCCGATCAGGGATTGGACGCGATAATATTGAGACCCACCGCGCTTATAGGACCCCCTGATGAGCAACCTTCACGTTTCGGACGCACCATACTTGACCTTTACACGGGAAAATTGCCCATGATCAGCAGCGGAGGTTACGACCTGTTGGACATCAGAGATTTTTCTCAGACCGTGATCAACAGTCTCGAAAAAGCCGAAAAAGGAGAAGTCTTTGTCACTGGAGGGAAATTCTACAGTTTGAAAGAACTGGCCGAAGCTGTGAATCCATCCCGGGTTCCGCCGGTGATTTCAATCGACCTTCTCCTGGTTCTTCTTCCGCTGATTCGTTTGTACCAAAAGTTCGTTCCTTTGCGCTGGCCGATCAATCGTGAAAGCCTTTTGGCGATCAAGCAGGGTCCGAGGCGAGTTGATTCCTCCAAGGCCGTTGAGCAGTTGAGCCATCAGTTAAGGCCCCTTCAGGAATCTGTCCGGGACCTGATCGGATGGATGAAAAAAAATGACAAACTATGAGCAAGGACCTGTTTCAAATACTATGTCTCATTTGGGCGGCGATCGCAGTGGTCACCTTTTTCGTTCTGCTGTTTGTGAAGGCACCTTACGGAAGGCATGTAAAAAGCGGTTGGGGGCCTCAGATCTCCAACAAAGTTGGATGGGTGCTTATGGAACTGCCTTCTTTTGCCTGTATTCTGTACTTTACACTGGGTTACACCCATAGCCCTTATGCCTACCTCCTTCTGACATTATGGCTCCTGCACTATGCGAATCGAACCTTTGTCTTTCCTTTTAGAATTCGAACCCGTGGCAAAAAAATGCCCGTTGTCATTGTTTTGTCTGCCGTTCTGTTCAACCTGATCAACGCCGGTTTGAACGGATTTTTCTTGTCTTTTTTTGAGCGATACACTCAAAATGATTTCTCTTCCTGGAATCTTTCACTCGGTATTATTCTCTTCGTTGCCGGGGCGATTGCCAATCTCAAAAGCGATCAGATCCTTATCGGTTTGCGCAAGCCCGATGAAGTCGGGTACAAAATTCCACAAGGGTTTTTATTCGAATACGTATCCTGTCCGAACCATCTTGGAGAGCTCGTGCAATGGGGTGGTTTCGCCCTTATGGCCTGGAATTGCCCGGCAGCCACTTTCTTTTTGTGGACGGCTGCAAATCTCATCCCGAGGGCCCTGGATCATCACAAATGGTATAGAACCCATTTTGAGAATTACCCTTCCGACCGAAAAGCCATCCTACCAGGAGTTCTGTAAGTTCTGTCTTTTTGCGGCTTGACCAAAAAATGAGTATATTGAAGCAATTGAAATTCCCCCAGTCTGATGAATTCCTCAACCCGATTTCTTTTGCTCGTATTTTTATTCTCCAGTTTCTATGCCCAGTCGCAGGAACTTTCTTCCAGACAATGGAAAAACAGGGTGCTCCTTATCCTGTCAGAAAACCCGAATGATCCGATGGTGAAGCAGCAAGTCTCTCTTTTCTCAAAAGATGCGGAGGAGATGAAAGAACGAAAGCTTCTCCTGCTGCAGGTCTTTCCGGAATTCTATTTGATGGGAGGCGACAGTGCGATCCGAAGAACCTCAGCTGAGGTGTATTTCGATTACAAGTCTGCCAAAAAAAGTTTTGAATTGGTTCTTATCGGTCTCGATGGTGATGAGAAAATGCGACGAGCCGAGCTGATCCGACCCCAGGACCTCTATGCCATCATCGATGCCATGCCCATGAGGCGCTACGAGATGAAATGAAACCGTTTGGTCTTCTGATGCCTTCTTTTTGAATCAATTGTGTCATCATTTGATTGAAATTTCATATCCAATAGGGTCTAAAAAGGCTAACTTGGGAAAAGACAATCCTATTTTGTCGTGAATCAAACTTAATAACTAAAACCTATTCAAAAATGGAAATCAATTTAGATGAGCTCCGCTCCGGGGTCAGGGGAGAAATCATTCTGCCCGAAAGTGAAAATTACGATGAGGCACGCAAAGTGTACAACGGTATGATTGACAAAAAGCCGGGCATCATAGTTCGATGCATAGACGTGGCCGACGTCATGGCCTGCGTTAATTTTGGAAGAGAAAATGACCTGCTGGTTGCTGTTCGCGGAGGCGGACACAATGGGGGAGGACTGGGAATCTGCGACAACGGCCTGGTGATTGACCTGTCGGGCATCAAATTCGTCAGAGTGAATACGGCAGACAACACTGTTCGCGTCGGAGGTGGAAACGTTTGGGGAGAGGTGGATCACGCGACCCATCCGTTCGGATTGGCTGTTCCGGCCGGAATCATTTCAACCACCGGTGTGGGTGGGCTGACCTTGGGTGGTGGTGTCGGACATCTTTCCAGAAAGTACGGACTGACCATTGACAATTTGCTGGAGGCCGACATGGTACTTGCAGATGGTTCTTTTGTAACGGTAAATGAAAACCAGAATGCCGACCTTTTCTGGGCCATTCGCGGAGGAGGGGGTAATTTCGGAATCGTGACTTCCTTCAAATTCCAGGGTCACCCTGTTAAAACTGTCATAGGAGGGCCCACTTTGTGGCCGGTTGAGCGCACGGAGGAAATCATGGAGTGGTATCACGACTTTATTCACAATGCACCTGAGGACCTTAACGGATTCGTAGCAACCATGGTGATTCCAGGACCGCCCTTCCCCGACTTCCTTCACCTGAAGAAATTCTGCGGAATTGTCTGGTGCTACACTGGAGATCCGGCAAAATTCGACGAGCTGTTTCAACCTGTCAGGGACAGGGAACCGGTCTTTGAACACGTGGGTGAAATGCCTTATCCTTCGGTACAAACCCTATTTGACGGACTGATGCCTCCGGGCCTTCAGTGGTACTGGAGAGCTGATTTCTTCAGTGAACTGGGAGCCGAAGCCAGGGCTCAACATTTGAAATACGGACAGACGATACCCACTCCTCTGTCACAAATGCATATGTATCCGATAAGTGGCGCTGCCAGCCGACCGTCGGCAACCGATACGCCCTGGGCCTACCGGGACGCCAAATACGCCGGTGTTTTTGTAGGCGTGGATCCTGATCCGGCAAATGCAGCCAAACTGACTCAATGGGCCAAGGATTACCAGGAGGCCCTTCACCCCTATTCCTCAGGTGGAGCCTATACAAACTTTATGATGGACGAGGGCCAGGACAGGGTTAAGGCAAGCTATGGCCAGAACTACAAGCGACTGGTCGACATCAAATCCAAATACGATCCGGGAAACCTGTTCAGGGTCAACCAAAACATTCGACCAAGAACTTAGGTTCTGGTCAAGGTTTCATGTTAAGCCTCATTGCGTTTGAAATGAAACATTCCTATCTATACATGCTGCTGGTCTCCCTGGTATTCCTTGGGAGCTGCAAAGCGGATAAGAAGTCTGACACCCTGATTATTTCCAGGGCCGATTACGAGCAAAGACTATACGGTTTCTGGCTCGGGCAATGCATTGCCAACTGGACCGGCCTTGTCACGGAAATGGATAAGATCGGAAACATAGGAGAGATTAAAACGGGGCCGTTTTATACGCGTGAAGACTGGGGTAAGCCCGATCAGCCCAGTATTTGGGGCGAGGGGTTGCCCAGCGACCTTTCCAAAACCATTGACTTTGTTCTGATAAGACGGGACAGCATCTGGGGAGCAGACGACGATACCGACATCGAATACATGTACCAGCATCTTCTTTACACGAACAAGACCTCGATACTCAGCCCGGAGCAGATTCGCGAAGGCTGGCTTCGACATATCCGCCAGGAGGAAGAGAACTTTCTATGGGTTTCCAATCAAACGGCCTTCGATCTGATGCGTGAGGGGGTTCTGCCCCCGGAAACCGGTGATCCGAAAAACAACCCCAATTATATGATGATTGATGCTCAGCTAACAACTGAGATCTTTGGCTTGATGGCTCCGGGTCGGCCCGATGTAGCCTTGAAGATGGCGCATCTGCCCATTCGTACCACAGCCTCTGAAGATGCCGCCTGGATCTCTGAGTTTTACGTTTCGATGCATGCCCTGGCGTCGAGCTCGGACTCCGAAAAGACAATGGCTGAACGCCTGCTTTGGATGGCGGATGCCTCAAGATCGAATCTGCCGGATTCCTCCTATGCAGCCTCCATGTACGACTTTGTCAAAATGCATTTCAAAGAGGGAAGCACCTGGGAAGAAACGAGGGATGCTGTTTATCAGCGCTACCAGGTGGAGCAGCAGGACGGCTATGACCTCACGTCAAGGAACCTCTATTGCAACGGCTGCTTTGCGTCGGGAATCAATTTTGCGGCGAGCCTTGTCAGTCTTTTCTACGGAAAAGGAGACCTGCGGGAAACGATTAAAATCGGGGCGCTCTGCGGATGGGATTCGGACAATCCTACAGCTACATGGGGAGGTCTCCTCGGATTTATGATGAGCAGATCGGGGGTTGAAGAGGCCTTTGGGACAGACCTTTCCCAGCGATTCAACATCCACAGAACCCGGCAGAATTTTGAGAACAACGGAATCGATACCTTTGACAACATGGCCGCAAAGGGAATCGAGGTGATTGACCGCGTGGTTGCAAAAGAAATGAACGGTGAAGTCGATCTCGAAGCGGATGTTTGGCGCATTCCGAAGCTTCAGAATCCGTGAAAACTAAGAGTTTTTAAAAAAAATTCACCTTGGGTGTGATTTTTTCGAGGCTTGAGGGACTAACTCACCGAAACAACTTTTAAATCTATGCCATGAAACGATTTGCGATCATAAATGCACTGATTTGGGCCTCTGTCATACTGGTGGTCTCCTATTTCGCCAAGGACCTGCCCGAATACAAATATATCTTTGGTGGTCTGGTATTTGCCTCCGGATTGCAAGTGAGTCTCTTGAATGACCTGCTTCGAAAGGACAAAACCTCCAGATGTTGATCTGATAAACATTGAACAAACAAAGCGATTTCATACGGTTGATCCGGGAGCATGAAGGGATCATCTACAAGATCTCCCGGGTCTACTTCGACCAGGAAGAGGATCAGAAGGACCTGTACCAGGAGATCGTATATCAGCTTTGGAAATCCTACGATTCCTTCGACGACAGATCAAAATGGAGCACCTGGATGTACCGGGTGGCCCTCAATACAGCCATCTCATTTTTGAAAAGGGACAAGTCCAAGCTCAAAAAGGTTTCCTCGGAAGGATTGGACAATTTCAAGATGGAGCCTTTCGATCCGGTGATGGAAGAGCGAATCGAATGGCTATACAAGAGCATTCAAGAGCTCAGCGTGGTCGAAAAGGGAATCATACTGCTATACCTGGAGGGCAAGCGCCACGATGAAATCGCGAGCATCACGGGTTTTAGCACGACCAACGTGGGAACCCGCATCTCTCGCATAAAAGAAAAACTGAAACGTCAAATTTCTAATTGAAAAAGCATGGAACTGGAAGAAATGAAGGGACTTTGGGAAAACATGAGCGAGGAGCTCGACCGTCAGAAGCTTTTGACAGATAAGATGGTCCTTGAGATGACCCGTCAGAAATACAGGGACAAACTCGGTCAGATTTCGTTGCCTGAAACCGTCGGAACCATCATTTGCTTCGCCATGGCGGCCTACGCCCTTTTCAACTTTGAGAAGCTTGATACCTGGTACCTGGCGCTGTGTGGATTCATCAGCATTGCATTTTGCCTTGTTCTGCCTATCCTTTCATTGAGGTCCATTGCTCGTATGAAAAAGATCGACTTCGGTAAATATTCGTACCGTGAATCCCTGATTCAATACGCCAAAGAGAAAGATCGCTTTATCAAAGTCCAAAAGGCCGGTTACTACCTGGGATTTGTATTTTCTCTTGCCGTGCTTCCGGTAGCGGGGAAATTAATGCGTGGAAAGGATCTGTTCCTGGACGCAAAGCTTTGGATCTGGTACATTCCTCTTGCTCTGATTTTCCACTTTTTATTTTCGAAATGGGTGTGGAAACACTATTCCTCCGTAGCCAGAGGAGCGCAAAACCTTTTAAAGGAACTCAGGGATTGAGGTTCTTTATATTTTGTACCTTTAATTGTGTCAATCCAGGGCAGGAAACTCTCCTGAATCCCAAAAGGATGAGATGATTTAACGGTATAAAATTCACTTTCATGAAAATTTTACTTGTAGGTGGAAACGGAACCATCGGCAAGAAGGTAGCCGCCCATCTCAACGAAAAACACGAGGTTGTAATCGCCGGACGCAAAAACGCCGATGTACATGTGGATATCAAGGACAAGGAATCAATTCTGAGGATGTTTGAGCAGGTCCCGCTGATCGATGCCGTTGTTTGCACGGCTGGAGAGGCAAAATGGGACAATTTCAACGATCTGACAGAAGAGGATTTCTACATTGGCATCCGCAGCAAAATGATGGGCCAGGTCAACCTGGTGCGAATTGGGAAGGACTTTATCAACTCAGGGGGGTCTTTTACACTGACAACAGGAATACTCGGGGAAGATCCTGTGGCTCGCACAACGAGTGCTGCGCTTGTAAATGGAGCCCTTCACAGTTTTGTCAAAGCGGTCAGTTTGGAGATCGACAATGACATTCGAGTCAATGCCGTGGCTCCCGGCCTGGTCGAAGATGCCTATGAAAAGTACAAGAACTTCTTTCCGGGATTCAATGCTGTTTCGATGAGCAAGGTGATCAACGGTTACGTCAGAAGCGTTGAGGGCCGTATTCATGGACAGGTCATACGCGTTTATGAATGAATCCGAATCTATGAGTGAAATGGACAAAGATTCGATTTATCTGATGATACACGCCGACGATGCCGGATTGTGTCATTCTGAGAACAGGGCCACCATAGAGTGCCTGGAAAAAGGATCGGTCAATTCCTGCAGTGTGATGGTCAATTGCAAAGGTTTTCAGGAAATGGCCGCCTATTTGAGAGAAAACCCCCACTTCGATCACGGGATTCACCTGACCCTGACCTGCGAGTGGCACCAGGAGCGGTTTGGACCCGTGCTTTCTCCTTCGGATGTTCCGAGCCTGGTCGATGCCGACGGGCATTTTTTCAAAAACCGAAAAACCCTGCTTGAGAACGCAAAGCCCGAGGAAGTCCGCAAGGAAGTACAGGCACAAATCAAAAGAGGACTGGATTTCGGGCTTCAACCGAGTCATATCGACTCCCATATGTATTCCATGGGGGTGTCCGAGTCATTATTCGAGATTTATCGGGAAGCGGGCAGGGAATTCGGAATTCCCATTCTGATAAACCGTGGTCTCCTGTCAGACATTTCCGGGTTGAATCCGAAGGAAGTGCTCGGGCCCGAAGACTTCGAGATTCCTTTCGTTCATTACGGGGATTTCAGTGACTTCCAACAAAACAAGCTCGGGGAGTTCTATCAAAACACCCTTGAAAACCTGGGCCCGGGTCTCCATATGCTGCTGATACATCCCGCCTTTGACGATGAAGAAATGAGGAGAATAACGTGGGATCACCCGAATTTTGGTTCTGCCTGGAGGCAAGTTGACACAGACTTTTTCACCGGTGACAAATGCAGACAAATCATTGAAGAAAGAAATATTGAGCTGGTCAGCTGGGGCGATCTCAAAAGCTACCAATCACCGTGAAAGAAATGTTGCGCCCAGGCGCGCTGATCGCTGAGGCAAACTCCTTGTAGTGATGATCCAGGATGTTGTCCAGATTGACCAAAAAGTCAATATTCTTTGAGCTTTTGAGTCGAATGTAGTAATTGATCGTGTACCAGGAAGGGCTTCCGTAAAAGGTGCCCTCCTCTTCCAAATAGGGAGTTTGATTCAAGTTGTCAATCCCTTCTGAAACATTGTAGTCTGAGGCTCTTTTTCTTCCATTGAAGATCAGGCTCATCCCTGTTTCTATCCTGTTCTTTGCATAGTTGAATTCGACGTTGCCGAAAAGCGGTGGAATGGACGACAACGGTTCCCTGGTGTCATAAGCGGTTCCCTGGGTATAGGTAACCGACGCCCTTGTGCTCCAGGTGTTCGACAGGGTGCCTTTGAAGTTTAGCGTCCCCCCAAAGATATAGGCATTGCCCTTGTTCACATTCGCCACGACATTGGCCTCTTCCCCGTCGTAAATGATTGTCGAGCTGCCATCGAGCTCATAGGGAGCCCGAATGATGTAATTGTTGAGCAAGGTGTAATAGGTTGTAAACCCGAGATAGGATCTTCTCTCGTCGAAGTACTTGAGCACCCCGGCCTCAAAATTGTATGCGTATTCGGGCTCGAGATCGGCGTTTGGAACCGTCACATCCCCGTCTTTCTCACGCACTTTTCCGACGTCGTCAATGTTCGGAGATCTGAATCCGGAAGAAAGGACCCCGTTCAACTGCCAGGAATCCTTTGGCCTGTAGGTATATCCGACGGTGGCAGTCACGGCAGTATTCATCAGGTGAATGCTGCTGTCGGGCAACTTGATGTAGGTCGTATCGACCCATTTGGCATTCAGAGCCGTATTGGTCAATCGAATCCCTGTGTTCAGGGTCGATTTGTTTCCGATATCCTGTCGATAGCTGGCGTAAATGGCAGAACTCATGTAATTGCTTCCTCCATCCGGATAACGGGTTTGAACAGGATAGGTGTCCTCCACTCCGATCACTTCATTTCCATCCACTTCAAGCACCTCTCCTTTTGAGGTCGACTCCACATCGTTGTAGGCGAACTCAAATCCGTAGCCCAGGTTTCGATGCACTTCGGGGTTGAGATTCTTGGTAAAATCCCCGTTGAAGCTGTAGACATCGACATTCTCAAATCGCGAATTCCTGTCGAGGTCGGAGAACTTTCGGTTGACCCTTGATTCCTCCAGGTTTTGATAGGCCACCGTAAAAGTTCCCTGATCCATCCAGTTCGAAGCGGGCTTGATGCGATATTGTGTCGAGAAGAGGAATCGGTTCTGAGGACCATAATACCATTCCGCAAATTTGAGGTCTCCGTCGTCTGTTTTTTCGGTTAGCCGGTCAAACCTGTTGATATTGGTCGAACTGCTGTATTGAATATTGAAATCGAGTTCGCTTTTGTTTTTGAACGGGATAAAGAACTTTTGCAAAAAATCCGTCTGTTCGTAGCCCACGTTGCGTTGCTTGTTTGGGTTCGAGTTGTCTACGGGATTGGGGTTGTAAAACCTGTTGGTATTGTCAGAAAACTGGTACTGCTTGCCCCAATCGCGGAATCCATGGGGCCTGTTCTCACCCATTCTGAGGTCCCCGAACTTGCTGTGTGAGATATTGGTGAATGATGCAAAATTCTTCAGTTGAACTTCGACGCCTGCTGAAACTGTATTCTCGTTATTGATCGTTCCATAGCGCATCATTACGTCCAGGCTCACGTCCGGACGTTCTGAAACCTGCGGCCTGCGCGTGTAATAATGAATGACCCCACCCAACGCATCCGAGCCATAGATCACCGAGGAAGGGCCGAAAAGGACCTCGGTCTTGTCGAGCATGCTGGGTGAGACGGTGATCGAGTTCTGCAAGTGTCCCTTTCTGTAGATCGCATTGTTCATGCGAACCCCGTCAACGACCAATAGGATGCGATTCGCTTCCATCCCGCGAAGCACCGGACTACCTCCTCCAAATTGAGTCTTTTGCACTTTCACCCCGGGAATATAGCTGAGCATGTCAGCTGATGTCTGAGGCACGACATTCTGAATGTCCTTGATTGAAAATACCGCAATTTCCTCTGCGATTCGGGTTCGGTCCTCCTGTTCTTTTGTGGCCGACACGAAAACTTCCCGAAGCAATTCGGTCTTGAACTGCATATAGATGGTGATGAAATCCTTGCGAATCTGTTTCTTCAGGAGCTCCAGCTCAACGTAGCTGACATGGGTAAATGTCAGTAGTTCCATTTCGTCGAAAACGCTTAGATCCACAATGCCGTTCCTGTCAGAAACAGCGGTCTTGGTTCCGTCTTCATTAATAACCTGCACATTGCTGATGGGAAACTCAGAATCCTTGTCAACCACCACACATTTTTGCCCAAAACAAAAATGCCCTACCAGGACAAAAATCGCCAGGTTAAGAAATTTCATTGAATACGTCCTTTAATACGTTTAGAGATCTTGGCTCCTTAAAGCCTTCCAGGTGCAATGCGTAATAACTCATCAAAACGTCCATCAAAACTTGTCTGCTTCGTGCATTCCACTTCAAACTATCCATGCTATCAAAATTTATGCCGATAAGAGATCTGAAAAGCACTAATTTTTCCTTTTCAATAAATGGGTTGAAGGGTCTGGATCGCGAAAAGGAACCTTCGAGCAGGTCAAAGTACTCTTCAACAGATTGTTTGACATCCGGATTGAATCCCAGGTACCTTGTGAGCCTGTAGAGAAAAAGCAGATGAAAATTTGCAATTCTTTTGTGTGTATCCAGCCAGATCAGGGCCGTCTCAACAAACTCAAACAAGGCCGGGTTTGATTCTTCCTCCCGGATCGAAGATGCCATTACCTCCGACAGAAACAAGGCAATGGACTGTTTTTGAATGTCGACGGGAATAGTTTCCTGGAAATAGGAGATTCTCACTTCCCTCAGGCTGTTCAACCTTCCTTTTTGATTGTGATTCGCCGTAAGCTCCAAGAGGGACAAGGGCTGAAAATAACCGAGTTTGACCTTTTTGCTCCTCGAGCCAAAAATTCGTCTGAGCATGTAGGACTTCATTCCCTCTTGAGTCAGACATTTGACAATCAAATCAGAATCCCCGTATTTGACTGAGGTCAAGACTATGGCTTTTGTCTTTACAAGCATTCCTTGTGACTTAATTTATGATGGCAATCTTGGTAGAAGCCGTTTCAGAGGTGTCAGGCAGGGTGAGAAGGACGATATACACCCCGGAGGCCACCTTTCTTCCCCTCAGGTTGGTCCTGTTCCAGATCACTTTGCCACCACCCGCTTCCTGCCCGACCTCTACATTGGTCTCGTGCACCAACCGGCCCGCCGCATCCAGGATCTTTACATTCGTCCCCCTGGGAAGATGGGCGCCGTTTCTCCCATCAATGGTAATGAATTCGTGATTTTTTCGGGCGGGGTTCGGATAGGCATAGACCTCCTCAAGAGTCTCCCCATAAGGCGCCACGCCGCTGTCAAACGCAACTATGCCCTTGTCCGTGGCAAAATAGACCCTCCCGTCTGAATCGTCTACCTTCACTTTGAGCACCCGGTTCGATGGGAGCGGGGAATTGTCCTTGTTAAAGACATAGAGGGTCTCCGAACCGGAGGGGTTGGTTCCCAAAACGCCGCCGGTGTCGGTTCCGAACCATTTATTCTCAGCCCCGTCGATGGCGATGCTGTTTACGGGTTGATCGCCCAGCAACCTCCTTGGAACTCCGTCATCTTCTACAATTACGGGTTCTGCATCGTAGATGTCTGCGTCAAACAGGCCCGAGGCATTCGAAAAGACAACCAGGCCCTTCTGGGTTCCGATCCAGATTCGATTGTTTCGGTCCACGGCCAGGGTTCTGACATTCAGATCGGGCAGAGAACCTTTCGTCGCCTCGGTGATCAGGGCTCTCTTTCGATCGCCTGACTCGTTGTAAACAAGGGCGCCATTTCTCCGCGATCCGATCCAAACACTGCCACTTCGGTCGATGACCAGCTCAGACAAACCAAAAGCCGGATTCGTGATGATGGAACTGAGATCGGCGCTCTTCCAAACCCCGTTGGTATCATATTTCTTGACCCGATTGGGCACCCATGCGTTGGCCACCCAAAGATTTCCTCTCGAATCAAAAGCTGATCCATTGATCCTTATGCTGGTGTTTGGGGAACCTTCCGGATACAAATCTTCCAGGCCGCTGTTCGTGTCGTTCCAAAGAATCTGGGGCTCATCGTTCTCAACCACCAGCATTCCGCTGTTCCAGGAACTGATAAACACCCGGTTGTCGTTTTCAGGGTCGAAGGTCACATTCACGAGGTCTCTGGCGGGAAAATCAGGATCATAGTCCCGGTTCATCCAGGTTCCGGATTCCAGAGCGGACCCATTGTAATGGGAATAACCCAATCGTTTGCCCAAAGGTGTATAGGCTCCGTCATAACCTCCGTAGACCACCCATAGTTGCTTATTCTTTGCTGCAATTGAAAACACCTGGTTGGAGGTGGGGCCTTCCGGATGGATCTCCTGGTAACTGGTTTCTGAAAAAGACTGCTTCAAAATTCCAAAAGTCGTGGTGCCGATGTAAGAATGGTTTCCAGTGGCTAGCGAAGTCTGAGCCTGGAAATCGTAGTTTCCGTTCGGAACGGACCGATGCACCACGTTCAGGTTGGGGTCCAGCACGGTTGCTCCCTTCGAATTGCTCAGGCTCAAATACTGATCGCCCGCTTTCAAGTCGATTATGTTCCTATCAAAATTTCCGACATTCTCCAGTTGGTCAATGTCTGTGAATCGATAAAGCGCTGCGCCTTTCGAGGTGAATACCGATTCCCTGTATACCTCTATGGCCCTGAAGTTGCCGGTGAGCTCGCCCTCGGGTTGCAGCCACCGGTTAAAGTCGATCAGGTTTGGATCGGTTACATCAGCCGTGTAAATTCCCTTGACTGTAGCTGCGTATATGGTCCCTCCATCAATCGCGGTTTGATTGACAAAAACAGGATTCGAACCTTCATCGATATAGTAAGTGTCTCCAAAATTCAGGTTCTCCAGGTCATAGCCTACAATGCCAAAGGGAGTTGACAAATAAATGATCTCCCCGAACTCCTCGATATGATTGATCTGCTTCTGACCGGATATGTCGAGCCTTTCAATATCATTTGCAATCGTGATCTTGCCATCGGAGTCGATCACTTCAATCAGCCCCGACTGATAGCCGATGACAAATCTTTCTGTTGATTCGCTGTAAAGCAGGCAGGTCGTCTCTTTCCCTGAAAGCCCCTGAACCGAAGAAATCTTTCTCATCTCTCCTGAATTCAGGTCATAGATGAACGCTGCGTTGTCGGCAACAGCATAAATTCGCTCATTCACGATCACAAAGTCCTTGACATTGTTATAAGAAAAGAAATCCTCCCAGGAAGAACTAAAATCCGATTGTGACCAGAGAGCTTGGCATACTGTCGTAAAAAGCAGTAAAATCATAAGTCGTGTCAAGCCCGATTGCGCCATATTCAGAGTTTTGTCAAATATATTTATTTCCCCTAGAATACGCTGTTCGTTCTGACAAGTCTCTGCTTTATATTCAAAACTTGACATAAAAAAAGCCCTGGAGGTCATCCAGGGCTTTTCAATGAAATATGATTAGTTTTTAGTTTGCGTTTTGCAGGTCTAAATTGGATACTGACATCAACTCGCCTTCCACAAACAGTTTGATCGGGTAGACGCCTTTCTCGAATTGGCTTCCTTTGCGCTGAACGAACATGGTCACATCAACATCGTGATTGTTGTAATTGATGATCGCATGATCCGTGTATTTGGATTCCGTCTGAGAGTCCTTGATGGTAAAGATTCCTTTTGCCTCGGCCACGCTGCCTTTCGGATTCTGCATGACCAAATGTGCTTCCTTGCGTCCAATTTCACCCTTCTTTTGGCTCTTGAGCTTAAAAGTAACCTTGATCAGATCCGTTTTGTTGGCGTTGCTCGTCACCTGGTATTTTCCATTTCCGTTCTTCTTCATTGCTGTAACGGATACCTGGTCTACAGCCAATTCCTCCTTAACCGAAGCTTTTTGAGCGGGCTCTTCCTCAACCTGTGCATCGGCCTGGGCTACTTCAGCGCTTTCCTCTTCAATGATTTCAATGGATCCGGGGCCTCTGTTTCTTGATGCCATAGTGCTCTTGTTGTTCTCTACGACCAACTCCCTGAATCGGCGCTTGAAATGCAGAACACTGTTCTTGTATTCAATGATGTTGGACCAGCCGGTTTCTTCCATGTTTTCAGCTTTGTCTATGACCTGAGCAATTCGTTGCTTCTCTGCGCTCAGGGAATCGGATACCGACGAGTACTTGGGTATGGCTTCTTCGTACTTAGTTTCCAACTCACTCAACTGCTCAATCATTTTTGTCTTTTCCGAATCGATATAGTTCAGGACCTTGTTGCTCTCTGGGTTCGTCGCTACAATAGTAGAATTGTAGTTGATGACGACTGCCTCCTTGACTTCTGATTTGTCTACCTTTCCGAATTCCTTCTCTTCGGTTCTGTATGACGCCTTCTCGCGTTCCATGGAAGCGATTTCTTCGCGTTCCTCAGCAATCAGGTCATTCTTAGGCTCAACATCGGCAACTACTTCTTTCTTGACTTCTTCAGGTCGTGCTTGGTAAACGTGCTGAACCGGTTCAGTCTTTTTCGATTTCTTGGCCGTCGGCTTCTTCTGAGTTGCCACAGCGATTACCGCGGCTTCCTCAATCATTTTCGCCTCGGAATCCTCTTCTATAGTCTCCGTTGTTTCTTCTTCAGCATTTGTCTGCACCTCTGCAACTTCCACCACGTCTTCAGTAACTTCTTCCTCGGCTACAGTAGTTTCAGCAACTACAGGTTTCAGTTCAGGAGCTTTCATGTCAACCTCTCCTATAGTAAGTGTTTCCGTAGCCACTTCGACCGTCTTGCTTGTTGATCCCTGGACCGGGATGGCCTTGGCCGTCTCTTGCTGAACGACAGGTTCCGATTTCGGTGCCTGAATCTGAATGGTTTCCTCCACGCTGATTCCAGCTACTTCAGACTCCTTCAATTCTTTCTGGGCTTTTGGCAACGCTCTTTCAGGGCTTTTGGCCGGTCTCATTCTGGAGCTCTGACCTTCTGCTCTGGATTTCGGATTATTGACAAAATTGAATTCTGTTCTACGATTCAACTGATGGCTGGACTCGTCGCAGTTGACACCATTGACACACTGGTTGATCAATTTGTCCTCACCGTAACCTTTGGATTGAATCCTCGTCGCATCGACACCTTTTGATATCAGGTATTCCACCGCTGCCTTGGCACGTCTTTGTGAAAGAGCCAGGTTGTAAGAATCAGATCCTCTTGAATCCGTAAAGGATGAAGCTTCAATGATCAGGTCAGGGTTTGCCTTCATGATCTCAATGATCCTATCCATTTTCTGAGCTGCAGCGCCAGTGATCGTCGACCTGTCAAATTCATAGTAAATGGGTTGCAGGGCTGCTGCAGGGATCGGTTGGTCTTCCTTGATCCTGTTCAGGTTCATATTGGTGTGCAGGGCCGAATGATAATTCTCTTCCAGAATCTCAATGTGCTTCTTGTCATCTTCGTAATTCGGACTGGAAGCTTTTAGCATGTATTCTTTGGCGCAAGACACCGTAAATTTATAGGTGCCATCCTGATACGTTGAAACGGATTCCAGGAGCTCTCCGTCAAGTGAGTACAGGTCTACAGTAGCTCCTGACAGGAGTTCAAGTGTATTTTTGTCACGCACTCTGCCGTCTACTGTGATAAAGCATTCGCCGGGTCGCACGTCTTCCTCCAGGGTAAATGAATACAAGTCATTGAACCCTTCTCCCTGTAATCTGTTTGAAGTAAAGAAGCCCTGATTGTTGTCCTGGTTCACGATATAGGCAAAATCATCATTGATGCTGTTGATCGGTGATGAAAGGTGATAAGGCTCAGATGTTCCTTCTTTATATACCTCAACAGCAAATACGTCCAATTTTCCTTCACCGGGATGACCGTCTGAAGCAAAATACAAAATGTTGTCATGGCTTATAAAAGGTGTTGTTTCCACGCCCTCTGTATTAACAAAGGTCCCGAGATTTCTCGGCTCAGAATACGAGCCATCTTCCCTGATGTCCACAACGAAAATATCCGTCTTTCCATGAGACGGTTTCATATCGGATGCAAAATACAATTGCTTGTTGTCGCTGCTCAATACGGGGTGACTGATGTCAACTCCCTTTTTGTTGAAGCTGAGCTTCTCAATGTTGTCCCAGCTTCCGTCTTCATTTACTGAAGCCTTAAACAATTGAAGCTTATTGTTCTTGGGGTTATTTTGTTTCTTCTTCTTCTTCCAGTACTTGTTTCCGGCAAAATAGACCGTCTTTCTGTCCTGGGTATAGGCGAGACCCGTTTGATTGAGGTCGTGGTTCATCTTCTTCACCACGGGTTTAACATTCTTGATCTCTCCATCATAGTCGATGTCTCCCACATAAAGATCCTTACGTGCATTGTAATTGTTTCGTTCCTTACCCGGATCCTCGTCGGCCGATGTAAAGACCAATTTGTTCTCATCCAAAATGGCAACTCCATAGTCGGAGTTGTTTTTGTTGATCTCCAAAAACTTGATCTGATATTTTCCAGTGGATTGTCCCGTCACTGTTAAAAACGATGCCAGCAGAAAAAATAATATGAATCCCCTTTTCATAGTTAATTTTTGTAATTAATTGTTTTTCAGTTTTTTACTGAGGTTTCTGTTGCCTCATTCAACTAGGGTTTGAATTTGGATAAGTACTTCAGCGCAAATTCGGCACTTATCAACAGTCTGTTAATAACGGAGATTGAAGAAGAAAATTATATTCGCCGCAAAATTATTTTACTTGAAAAAAGGGCACAAAAAAAGCCCAATCGAAATTGGGCTTCATTTTATTTGCTTTTGGATGTTGGCTAGTTCACCGGCGCTGGCTCTTCAGATTCTGTTTGAACTTCCGAAGTCGTTTCGGGCTCCTTGCTGTCATAATCCGTATTGAGTGCCTCTATAACCTCCGCGGTAATGTTAAGACTCTCCTGGCCGTATAAAACACTCTTGGTCTGCTCAGATGTTCCGAGGATATAAGTGTATCCCTTTGATTTGGCATAACCTTCCAGGAAAGCTTCAATGTCTTCATTGATCTTGTCAATTTTCTTCTGACCTTCAGCCTGAACCTGTTGTTGTGCCATTTGCTGTCTTTGCTGTATCATCTGCTGCTCCTGCATCAGTTCTTGTTCCTTTGCCTGTCGATCGCTGTTCGAAAGGCTCTGAGAGTTTTGTTGATACTCCTGAACCTTCTGCTGAAAAGGAATCGCAAGCTGATCCAATTCATTGGCCATCTGTTCAGACTGGGCCTTCATTTCTTCTTCTGCCTTTTTGGATCCCTTGTACTCTTTTAGAATTTCTTCCACATCCACATGAGCAATCTTCACCTGGGTACAGGATGCCAGTATGAAAACTAAGGCTAAAGCTCCCACTAATTTCTTCATGACTTCAATTTGATTTAGAATTTAAAGTGGCAAATGTAAGATAATGATTCGATTAATCTCAAAAAAGTTCTTTTGATTGGATCGAAAGGCAACATAAACAACGCCTATCCACATTTTGAATAAAATAAGAAGCCTCTATCAGACTTGGGCTGAAAAAAGGCGCTCTAAGGGATTTTTGAAAAAAATGGATGTTAGGCCTTGTTATTAAGGCTAGATGTGTGTCAGAGGCTCTTAAAATGAGAAATTAGGTTATTTGATCAAATAAATCAACGAGGAGTATTCTCCACTTCGTCCAGCCTTCTGATTAGAACGCAGACCCTGATAAAAAGCTGAGAAGAAGTTCTGCTTGCCTTTTTTGTATTTCTCCGAAAGCAGGCTGACGTAGTACGAATCAAATTTCATGGGAAGCTCCTCCAAAATCTTCATATCGAATTCAGAAAATATTCTTTCCATGGATTTCCTGCTGAAATGCCAAAGGTGTCTTGGGACGTCATATGCAGCCCAATACGAGTTGTAGTGCTTTGCATCCCAGCTCTTGAAATTCGGGACCGCTACTACCAAAACTCCATTCGGTTTGAGCAATGATTTAATCTTGTCTATAAAGTCCGCTAAATTTGGCACATGTTCCAGAACGTGCCACATAGTGATCACATCGAAAGATTCAGGATTGGATTCGATCAACTCTTCGACAGTTCTTTGATAGTCCTTGAAACCCGTTTTTGTTGAAGCAAGCTGCCTGGCCTTTTCATTGGGTTCTATTCCTGCTATGGACCAGCCCGTTTGTTCACAGACCTGCAAAAAATCACCTGTTCCACATCCAACATCGAGTATCCTGCCCAGACCCTGATTGACTCTTGTGATGAGTTTCACTTTCCTCTTCAAAGAGAATTGTTTGACAAGCTGATATGCTATTTCCAATAGATTCCTTTTCGAATCCGTATGTGAAATATAATCTTCGCTTTGGTAATAATCAGGTAAATTCTCCTCAGAAGGTTGAGGTAACGTCACGAGCAAATCCCGTTCCGCGTCTTTGAACAAGGAAAACGTTTCACGTGAAACACTGTGGTCCATACACTGCATGAAGGGGTTCAATTCGACGGGAGACGCCGCACCTAACTGTTCGGAAATTTGCTGAATGTCGGCGTCTTTCAATTTCATATCCAATGAGGTTTGCTTTACTATCGTCCCATGTGCACAAGAAGGACAGAGACATCGCTTGGAGAAACTCCGGAAATTCTGCTCGCCTGCGAAATCGTTGCCGGCTGGATTTTTGTGAGTTTCTCACGCGCTTCAAAGGAAATGGATTTCACCTTCTGATAATCGAAGTTTACCGGAATCCTGATGTTTTCCAAACGCTGTAGCTTATCAGCGCTGTTGCGTTCTTTTTCTATATAACCCGAATACTTGACATGGATCTCGGTTTGTTCCGCGATTTCCTTATCTATCTTGTTCTTTTGCATGAAGTCTTTGACTCCTGGAAATTTCTTGACATCCTCAAAGTTCAATTGAGGTCTTGCAGCAATCTTGAACATCTTCATAGACTGTCGGACCGAAGCCGAATCGTTGGCCTCCAGAATCGGATTCACATCCTCCGGGACTATGCTCGTCTTTTTCAAGAATTGAACAAACAAATCTGTTTTTTCCTGCTTTTCCAGAACCCTGTCCATTCGCTCCTGCGAAGCCAGACCTATGGCATGGGATCTCGGAGTGAGCCTCAAGTCGGCATTGTCCTGTCTCAGTAAGGTGCGGTATTCGGCTCGAGAGGTAAACATTCTGTACGGCTCGTCCGTACCTTTTGTAATCAGATCATCAATAAGAACCCCAATGTAAGCCTCATCCCTTTTCAAAATAAAAGGATCTCCGCCTTTAACTTTCATAGCCGCATTAATTCCTGCCATCAAACCCTGAGCCGCAGCTTCTTCATAGCCCGTTGTCCCGTTGATTTGTCCTGCGAAAAAGAGGTTCTCTATACGCTTGGTTTCCAATGATGGCCGAAGCTGGGTGGGGGCAAAAAAGTCATACTCGATGGCATATCCAAATCGAAGGAACTTGACATTTTCAAATCCGGCTACTTTTCGAAGGGCCTTGAATTGCACTTCATGAGGCAAAGAGGTCGAGAATCCGTTTACATAAATCTCGGTCGTATTCCACCCTTCAGGCTCAATGAACAACTGATGCCTCTCTTTGGAAGAAAACCGATCTATTTTGTCTTCTATCGATGGACAGTAACGCGGACCCGTTCCTTGTATACGCCCTGTATACATCGGTGACTTTTGAAAGCCTTCACGTAACAGATCATGAACCTCCCTGGAAGTGTATGACATGAAGCAAGAGCGCTGTTCAACCAGCGGTTTTGTCGTTTTCAAATAACTGAATTTCGAAGGCTCCTCGTCACCTGGCTGTTCGACCATCTTTGAAAAATCCAGGGATTTCGCATCGACCCTGGGCGGCGTTCCGGTCTTCAGCCTTCCCGCTTCAAAACCCTTTGCAACCAAATCCTCAGTGATTCCAGTAGAAGACCCTTCTCCCGCACGACCGCCACCAAATGTTTTGTCTCCTATGTGAATCCTTCCATTCAAAAAGGTTCCGGCTGTCACTATAACCGATCTTCCATAGATGGATAGCCCCAATTGGGTTTTCACCCCAATGATCGTGTCGCCGTCAAAGAGCAAGCCATTGACCGAGTCTTGAAACATATCGAGATCCGGTAATCGCTCAAGCTGATTTCGCCACTCCTCTGCAAATCGCATTCGGTCACTTTGAGCACGTGGGCTCCACATGGCCGGACCCTTAGATTTGTTCAGCATCTTGAACTGTATGGCTGTTTTATCTGTGACAATGCCACTATATCCTCCTAACGCATCTATCTCACGAACTATCTGACCCTTGGCAATTCCACCCATAGCAGGATTGCAACTCATTTGTGCAATGTTCTGAAGACTCATAGTGATCAACAGGGTCTTTGCTCCCAGGTTGGCAGCTGCAGCAGCCGCTTCGCTTCCCGCGTGACCGCCCCCAACCACTATTACGTCATATGTCGTTTCAAATACATTCATTCGCCAATTGTTTCACGTGAAACATCGAGATTAAAAAGTTCGCAAAGATAAATAATAATCCTCTTTCTTTCGCATGGTCTTGCGCTGTGACTCTGACTTATCCTTGTAACCAATGTAATGAAGCATCCCGTGCACCATGATTCGATGCAGCTCATCATTAAACTCTATGCCCCGGTCCCTCGCGTTCTCATCCACACGCTCAACCGAGATATAGATATCCCCTGACACGACTTTGCCGAGGCTGTAATCAAAACTGATGATGTCTGTTAACGTATTGTGATTCAGGTGTTTAACGTTTATGTCATACAGATAATCGTCATCGCAAAATATGTAACTCACCTCTCCGAGCTCCCTGTCTTCCTGGTCCAGGACAAACTCAAGCCAGGCTCTAACCTCCTGCTCATTAGGTAGTTGAAACTTATCAAGATAGTTGAAATCGATCATATAAATGAATTTAAGCCCTTAAATTGAATCCGATTTGATCTCAAAATATTTTTTTACTTTCTTTTGATAATCCGGTTGCATCCGAATATTCTCTCTTCGCAGCAACTCTTTATCCTCGCCTTTCAATTTCTTCCACAGGATTTCCTGTTGCTTTCTTGGGTCGTACTCCTGCAAATTCGTTGTTGCTTCCCTCTTATTGTCCTTTTTCTTTTTCAGGCTGGCATTCTCGAGTTCCAGCAATTCATACTCCAGGTTCTGCATCCGCTCAAGGGTCTCGCGGTTAAAACCCTTTTCCAAAAGCATCCTCTCCAGCTCTTCCATGGCATCCAAAGCCTCTTTTCCTTGCTTGCCTCCTGAGCCCTGCTGATCCAGCAACTGTTTTAGCTTCTCTCTGAGCATCTGCTGCTCCTGGAACAATTGAAACTGTTCCCCGCTCATTTCTTCCTGTCCCTGCTTTCCTTGTTCGCCTTGTTTTTGCATGCCCTGCTCCATTTTCTTCATCATTCCCTGTTGTTGTTTGATGATATCGGGCAGACTCATTTGCTCTTTCCCGCTGCCCTGACCTGAACCCATCTGTTGCTGATTCTGAAGGGATTCAAGCATCCCGCTCAACATATCAGCAAGATTGTTGGCCGCCGTCATCGTGTACTGTTGGTTGCCCCGTCCCTGCTGAACCCGGTTCTCCGACATGTTCTCGAGGGAGCGATTCAGGTTGTAATGAGCATTGGTCAGGTCCTTTTCGATCTCGGAGGTGAGCTGCACAAGACGAAGGGACAACGTGTAAAGCGAGTCGTCTATATGCTCAAAATGCTCTTTGAGTTTAATCTGTTCTTTGAGAAGTGCCGGAAAATCGGCATTGCGGTCCGAAACCTCCTCCAGGTTGACCATCAACTCTTCCTGATCCTCTGAAAAGGTCACAAGGTTTTTGAGAATTTGTTTCAAATCTTCAATGTTCTCTTCAATTGCCTGCATCTCCATGGCCATCATTCCAGATTGCATCTGGTTGCTCAGTTCCTTCATTCTTCTGGATGCCGATCTCTGTTTCTCTTTGGCGTTCTTCGAGGATTCTTTTTGTTCGGAACCCTCTTGTTTCTCGCTTTTCTCCAATTCTTCACGTGCCTGGTTCATTTCCATGTCAATCAACTTCTCATCTGCCTCTGTGTCGGGTATGGGCATAGGTTCCTTGAGACTTTCATTTTGCTCGCGAAGCTCATTGAATTCCTGCTGGATCGAGTCAAACTTCTGATTCAGCTCATCCTGGTTCTCGGCACTATTGTAATCTTCCGTGGACAAATCGAGCTGTTCTTCCGACAACTTTTCCAGTTGTTTCATGATGCGGGCCGACTTTTTCTCCACGTAAAATTGCTTGGTCAATTCCAGGATTCGCTCCAAAGATCTCTTCTCCTGTTTGCTCTGCTCCTCCAGTTTCTCCAATTTGTCCAGCAGCTCTTCTTTCTCCAACCTGTCGGCCAACTCTTCCAATTCCTTGATCAGATCCTGTTTGGATCTCGATTCCTTCATCTCTTCCCAGCGCTCTTGCAACTCCTCCTTTTTGTCATTGAGCCCAGGATTCTCTTCCTCGTCCATCTCCTTTAAATTTTCAAGCATCTTTTCCGAATTCTTCTCCATCATCTCACGGTATTTCTTCTGACGCTCGAGAAATTCATCCAATTCGTTCTGATCGTTCCAATCCAAATTTTCCTGACTTTTCAGTTTATTGGAAAGCTCCTCCATCTCTTCTTCCAGATCATCACCTTCTTCCTGCGAACCTTCAAGACTCTCAATGCCCTGCTCCTGCTCCTGAAGAATTTCTCTTTCAAGCTCTTCTTCGCTTCGGTTCCGATAAAAAAAAGATTTGGAAACAGCCCGCTTCGACCCATTGATCCCGTCATTGTCAAAGACCTCAAAATACACTTCATAAGAGGCTCCTTCATCCAGCAAGATGCCCTGTGGGAAAATATAAAAGAACTCCTCAAAATCAGATCGTCCGGTTTCGATCTTGCCGATGCTTTGCTTGTCCGTATCCATGTTCTTCGCAATGACCTGAAGCCTGGAAATACCGTAGTCATCGGTCAACTGACCGGCAAAGTTGACCGGGCCCCTGCTCGTGGAGTCAAGGTCGCTTCTGACAAAAATCTTTGGGTACTCGTCCTTGACTACCTCAATTTGATAACTCAAAGTCTCGAAATCCTGTAGTTCGGAGTTTGAGGAGGATACCTGGTATTGAATCGGTTTTGAAATGCTCTTCTCGAAGACAAATGGCCCTCCCTCTACTCTATTCATCTTTTCAGCAGCACGCTTGTTGTCCTTACTGTTCTGTCCGGTAATCCAGAAGTTCAACTCATCTGCATTCCTGGAAGACACTTCCCATTTTATATTGGTTCCCTCGGGAACTTCGGCATTTCCGGTATTGCTGATTACGCTTCCTTCTCTTTGGATATAGGCGGGATATTCCAGCGTCATCATGAAATCCGTGATCTTAGGGGCTCTGATGACGTCCAGGGTATAAGAACGGGACTTCACTTCGTTTCCCTGCAGAACGAATTCCAGGTCTTCTGACGGATATTGAAACGTGTATTCCCACTCCCCTCCATCGGTTCGATTGAGGTAATAACTCTCTCCGGAATAAGAAATACTGACAACATCCGGTGCCACATCTCCCTGGGTTACAAATCGAAGCGTAAAGCTTTCGTCTTCAATAGTTCTCAAATCTTCATTCACAATTTCAAACCGGAAGGGTGCCGGTGGAAGGAATACTGTTTGGTGATGGACCACCCTGTTAAGGCTCTCTGTGAAGAAAGACTTGTTTCCGGTAAGCCAGATTCCGAGAACAACGATCAGCGGGAGAGACAAATACTTGAGATATTTCAGATTCGCCTGAAACTCAACGGCTCTTCGGAAAGGAACAGGTTTCAATTCAGCAGCCTTCTGCTCGATGCCGGCCTCCAAGAGATCTGTTGAGGTGTTTTCGCTCTTCAATTGAATTATGTTGAGCAATTTGTCTTCCACTTCATGAAAGTGCTTCCCAATTATGCGCGAGGCCTCATCATCACTGATGCCTTTTTTCAGACCCATCAGCTTTAAGACCGGAATCGCAACAAACCGGATAAGGAGAGCCAGCTCGGTCAGCACAAAGAGCCAAAACAATACGGTTCGGCCCAGGGTACCAAGCCATAAGGCATGCTCTATGAACAAAGTGAACAGAAAGTAAATAAGACCCAGTGACAAGAATAGGATGCTCCCCCGAATGATCTCATTGACATAGAACTTTCGGATGAATTTCCTTAACTTCTCGTGTATTTGACTGTAATTGCTCATCTTCAGATCACATCGCCTAAAGTACAATTAATCTATCAGAAGAGATTTTATTGAAATGTTAAAACGTGACTCATGAAAATTCATCATCTACCCCAATAACTCCCCACGGTAATGTTCCAATTGCGGTATCAGCGACATTGAAGTCAATATCATATGACAGGTCTGCACGTTCTCACGGAATCAATTTCAGTTCTTTGAAGGCTTCCAGGGTCAAATTCCGCATCACCGCATACCCTTTTGGAGTAGGATGAACTCCATCGCCCGCCAGATCTTTTGGGAGTCCGTATCTTGCGTCGGCCATTTCCGTAAAAAAGTCCAGGTAGTATAGATTCTGCGCTTCAGCCAGTTCCTGTATCAATTCATTCAGTACAGGAATCTTTTGATCAGGACGCCTTCCGGATCTCCAGGGATAGTCAAATGCAGGCAGAACAGAGCAAAGAATCACCTGTATCTGGTGCTTCGATGCCATTTGAGCCATCTCTGCAATGTTGTCGCGAATCTCTGTTAAGCTGATCTCACCCGTATTTCCAGCAATGTCATTGGTTCCCGCCAGAATGAGGACCGCTTCCGGGTTTACATTCAGGACATCCCTCTCAAAGCGAGATAGCATTTGAGGAGTAGTCTGCCCTCCTATTCCCCTGTTCAACAGCTTCGGATCTGAGAAAAAGTCGGGGTCAGCCTGCTTCCATCCTTCTATGATGGAATTACCCATAAAAACCACAGTTACCCCGTTTTGATCTTTCGCATCCATAGTCTCAGGGTCGATTTGAGAATAAACTGGCAAAGCCAGTGTAAAAAACCACGCTATTGATAATAAGCGATTCATACTTCGATACCTGTCTAAATTTACAACTTATTCTTCCTGTGAAAAAACAAATATTGACGCTATCTTTGCCAAAATTTCACACCATGTCAAGACCCGTTCGCGTTCGATTTGCTCCAAGCCCCACAGGGCCACTACACATGGGAGGTGTTCGAACTGCCTTGTTCAACTACCTGTTTGCCAAGCAGAACAAGGGCACCTTTGTGCTCCGAATAGAAGACACCGATCAGAATCGTTATGTGGCAAATGCGGAAGAGTATATAACGGAATCGCTGAACTGGAGTGGCATCCCATATGATGAAGGCCCCGGTAAAGACCAGGGCTTCGGTCCGTACAGGCAGTCCGAGCGCAAGCACATTTATAAGCAATACGCAAACCGATTGGTCGATGAAGGCAAGGCTTACTATGCGTTTGATACCGCTGAGAGGCTCGAGTTTCATCGCCAGGACCACCAGGAAAAGGGCAAGACTTTTATCTACAACTGGCACAACCGGGAGAAACTGGTCAATTCTTTGTCTCTCAGTGAAAATGAGGTAAAGGAAAGGCTCGAGAACGGAGAAAAATACGTCATTCGCTTCAAAACCCCTACAGACCTGAAATTGGAGCTTCAGGACCAGATACGCGGGAAGATCATCATCGATACCAATACCCTTGACGACAAGATCCTGTTTAAATCAGACGGGATGCCCACCTACCACCTGGCCAACGTAGTGGATGATCACCTCATGGAGATCAGTCATGTGATACGCGGGGAGGAATGGTTGCCTTCTTTGGCCCTGCACGTGTTGTTGTACAAGGCTTTTGAATGGGACACACCTGAATTTGCACATCTGCCTTTGATACTCAAACCCACCGGAAAAGGGAAGCTCAGCAAGAGAGACGGAGACAAGTTGGGGTTCCCTGTTTTTCCGTTGTCCTATACCAACGAAGAAACCGGAGAAGTTTCCAGGGGATACAGGGAGGACGGTTACTTTCCTGAAGCATTCATCAACATGCTGGCTTTTTTGGGTTGGAACCCGGGAACCGAACAGGAGCTATTCAGCCTGGAGGAATTGGTAAAGGCCTTTGACATCCATAAAGTAGGAAAGTCCGGATCCAAGTTCGACGTTGAAAAGACAAAGTGGTTTCAGCACCAGTACCTGGTCAATACAGACAGTGCTAGTCTTGCCGTTTCTTTCTTGCCGGAGTTGGAGAATCACCTCGGTGAGAATCACGAATTTGACCAGGATTACGTTGCCCGGGTCATTGAGCTGCTTAAGGAGCGTGCGACTTTTGTCAGGGATTTTTGGGAGCTTGGCGATTATTTCTTCAAAGCCCCTGACAACTATGACGACAAAGCGTCTAAAAAAGGCTGGAAAGAGGATACGGATTCACTTATGGAGGAGCTTATTAAAATTCTCCGTGAGGTGAAAGACTTCTCCTCAAAAAACATTGAGGATCAAGTAAAGAATTGGATCACCTCCAACGAAATTGGTTTTGGAAAAGTCATGCAGCCCTTTCGCCTGAGCCTGGTCGGCGCTTTGAAGGGGCCTCATATTTTTGACATCTGCGAATTGATCGGAAAAGAAGAGACGATCTCAAGGATTCAAAAAGCCATAGATAAACTCCCTGTGAAATAACCTGTAGTCAGGTGATCGTTTGTTATTCGGTGTTCTTTCTCGATTCGAGTATTTCCACTTCTTTCACGAAGTACTTTGTGTCTCCGAGCCAGGCAAACGTGCCATAACGCTCTATGTAAGTTACCTTTACACGTTCTCCCTGCAGGGTCTTGAGTTGCTCAAGCACCTCCTTGTCCCTCTTCTCCACGGAAAAATTAAATTGCTGCTCTTCTGAAACACCTTGACTCAGTCTGCCTTCCCAGGTTTTGAAAACAACTCCACGCTTTGAGATCTTTATGAGCTCCCCGGCTCTAAATCCTTCACTGAAAGTAAAGAAATAGATAAAAAGAGCATAAACAATAAAAACAAGTACTACTGATATTCCTGCGTAGGTTAAGAATCTTTTCATGTGAGGCTATTTATTGACAAAAATAGGAAATTTCCATTCGCCAGCTAATGAAAACCGAATTGCCCCGAAATCCGTATCTTTAAACTTCTCATTTTTATCCATTCTACCCATGATTACATTGATCCCCTTCTTAGTTCTTTTATTGCTTTTGCTCGTATTCGGCTTGTTTATCGTGAAACAGCAGACTGCCTTTATTATAGAGCGTTTTGGTAAGTTCAGCAACATCCGATTTGCCGGTCTTCATTTTAAGATTCCGATCGTTGACAGGATTGCCGCCCGATTGAGTCTGCGGATTCAACAGCTGGACGTCGTGGTCGAAACCAAGACCAAGGATGACGTTTTTGTCAATATGAAGATTTCCGTGCAATACCAGATTCTGCGCGAAAAAGTCTATGATGCCTTCTACAAGCTGCAGAATCCGCATGAGCAGCTCACAGCTTATATATTTGACCTGGTGCGCGCCGAGATCCCAAAAATGCTCCTTGATGATGTTTTTGAAAAAAAGGATGACATTGCTTTCGCTGTAAAAAGAGATTTGAAAGAGGCGATGCTCGAGTATGGATACGACATCGTAAAGGCACTGGTAACCGACATTGATCCCGATCATTCAGTAAAACAAGCGATGAATCGCATCAATGCAGCTGAACGGGAAAAGATCGCTGCTCAACACGAAGGAGACGCTCAAAGGATCCTTATCGTTGAACGCGCCCGGGCAGAAGCAGAAAGCAAGCGGCTACAGGGAAAAGGAATTGCAGATCAGCGGCGGGAAATAGCCAGAGGACTGGAAGAAAGTGTCGATACACTCAACAAAGCCGGTATAAATCCACAGGAAGCATCAGCCCTGATCGTAATCACACAGCACTACGACACTTTGCAGGCTATCGGCTCTGAGAGCAGCAGCAACCTTATTCTGCTGCCAAACAACCCTAATGCTGCAAACACCATGCTCAATGACATGACAGCTTCTCTCCTGGCGGCCAACAAGGTCAAGGAAGCCACCGATAAAAAGAAGGAATAAAAAAAGCCTCAAACGAATACGTTTGAGGCTTTTTAATATCTCCGTTTGAAGATTTACTTCTTTTCTTCTGCTTTGGGGTTTTCATCACCTTCCGTATTGGTGGCATTCTTAAATTCTTTAATGCCCGTTCCCAACCCTTTCATCAATTCAGGTAGCTTTCTTCCTCCGAAAAGCAAAAGAATGGCCAGACCGATGATAATCCATTGCCAAGGGCCAACCATACCTAAAAAAATTGCCTGTAACATCATTACGCATTGATTTAAAGCACAAAGTTAGCAATAAATTTGACACAATGTGCCTTAATCATTGATATTTCCACCGGTGGATTCCTTTCGACTCACCTGTTCGGGGTCCCCTTCAATATCTATAATTCCCGCTGTAGAAGCCTTCGCGTCTACACTTTTGGATGCGAAAATTTCCGCATTTCCTCCTGTTGCCGCATTGATCGTGGTGTGCTCTGTTTTCAGCATGGCACCTTTGTAAATGCCTCCTGTATTAGCCTTGACATCCTGTGATTCCGACTTTCCGCTGAGACTGATGTAACCACCTGTGGAGGTTACAACCTCCACGTTTTTCACATCGAGTTCCAACTTGATTCGAGCGCCTTCCTGGGCTCTGACCACCACTCTTTCCTGCTTCATTAATTCGTCAGAAAAGATATTCGAACCTTCATTTCCATCAATAACAGAGATCGGATCCGAATAGTGCAGATAAACCATCACCTCATCAGAAGAAAACGAATTTTCAATCTTCAAACTCAACTTAAGCACACCATTCGCGTTTTTTACGGTCACTGAGGAAGCTTTGTTTCCCTCTATTATCAATTTTGGACTATCTGACTTGATCATTTCAACCTGGAGGCCGCGATAGGTTTTTAACTCGGTAAAATCACCCAGGTTCTTCTCAATTCTGTCTTGTGCAAGAGCACCAGTCGTTACCAGGAGTAACATGATTAATACTTTCTTCATCCTTTCAAAATAAATTGTTCAAAAATTAGACCTAATCCTTTTCCATTTGTTACAGTTCTTCATCTTCAACAAGATTGAAGTCCAGGTGTTTTCGCTCCAAATCCGTATTCTTTACAGTCACAACCACCTTATCCCCAAGCTGATACATCTTTCTTTTAGCCTGACCTATCAAAGCGTATTGACGCTCGTCAAAAATGAAATAGTCACTGCTGATATCCTTGATTCGTACCATGCCCTCGCACTTATTCTCAATGATTTCGACGTAAATCCCCCATTCGGTAACACCGGATATAACACCTTCAAACTCCTGCTCTGGATGATTCTGCATGTATTTCACCTGCATGTATTTGATTGAATCCCTTTCGGCCTTACTGGCCATCATTTCACGTTCTGAGGAATGATCACATTTTTCTTCGTATTTATCGGCTTTCGCTGATTTACCACCGTCCAGATAATGCTGGAGAAGTCGATGTGCCATGACGTCGGGATAACGACGGATAGGGGAAGTGAAATGTGTGTAATAATCGAATGCCAGACCGTAATGACCAATATTCTCAGTGGTATAAACAGCCTTGCTCATGGAGCGAATCGCCAGCGTTTCAATCATATTCGATTCTGGTTTTCCGTGAACGTCAGACAAGAGCTTGTTCAAAGACTGTGAAGTCGTGTCCCTCGAGCGGGTATCTATGCGATAACCGAATTTGGTTATAACACCTTGAAGTGCCTCCAATTTGTCTATATCCGGCTCGTCGTGAACCCTGTAAACAAAAGTCTTTTTCTTTTTTCCGATGAATTCTGCGACCTTTCGATTGGCCAGCAGCATGAATTCTTCAATCAGTTTGTTCGCATCTTTCGATTCTTTGACAAATACTCCGATGGGATTAGCCTCTTCATCCAACTTGAACTTCACTTCTGTTTTATCAAAAGAGATGGCCCCTTGACTCATTCTTCTCTGTCGCATCTTCTTGGCAAGTGAATCAAGTGCTTTGATTGCCAGGTTGAGATTGTCATTCTTGTGCAAAGACTCGCCGGTAATAATCTGTTGTGCCTGATCATAGGTGAATCTTTGATCCGAATAGATAACCGTTCGACCGAACCAGGCATTAAGGACATCTCCATTTTGATTCATTTCAAATATGGCTGAAAAGGTCAACTTTTCTTCATTGGGCCGCAATGAGCATACATTGTTTGACAGTATTTCAGGAAGCATGGGAACTACGCGATCCACCAGGTAAACCGAAGTTGCGCGCTGATAGGCTTCATCTTCCAGCACCGTGTTCTCTTCTACATAATGAGACACATCTGCAATATGAACCCCAATCTCGTAATTTCCATTTTTCAGAACCTTGAACGATAGCGCATCGTCAAAATCCTTGGCATCTGAGGGATCAATAGTAAAAGTCAGATCCTTTCGCATATCCCTTCTTTTGCGAATTTCTTCGTCGCTAATCTCTATAGGCAGGTTGGAAGCGAATTCTTCCACATGATCCGGAAAAGTATAAGGCAGACCATATTCAACAAGTATGGAATGGATCTCTGTATCATGATCACCGGGTTTACCCAGGACTTTCAATATTTCGCCAAATGGATTCTTAGATTTTTGAGGCCAGTCGGTTATTCTGGCCAGCACTTTGTCTCCATCTTTAGCCTCAAGCAGATGCTCCGGACCTATGAAAATATCCGAATACATCTTGGGATCATCCGGAACTACAAACCCGTAATCGTTATTTTTCTGAAGTACGCCCACATATTCGTATTTCGTGCGTTCCAAAATGGCGACAATATCCCCTTCCAACTTGCTGTTCTTGCGTCTTTTGTATACATAGACCCTTACCAGGTCCTTGTTCAGGGCGTGATTCAGATTTCGGGAAGGAACGTATACATCATGCTCGAGATCGTCACAAACAACATATGCGTTGCCACGTGAAGTAATATCCACAATTCCTTCGTGATAATGAGTTTGTTTGACAAGAACGTATTTGCCACGGATAACTTCATCCAGTCTATCTGAAGCTTCCATTTCTTTCAGGGATTTGATGATCTGGTTCCGACCATCCGAGTCCTGGATATCGAGCTTTGCAGCTATCTGTTTGTAATTGAAGTTCTTGTTGGGATTGTTGTAGAAAACCTGTAAAATGTTCTTATTCAGATTTTTAATAGGATTTCCCTTCGTTTTGATCTTGGATTTTCTTTTCCTTCCCATCTAGTGATTTTGAATCGTCCAAATTACTCATATTTATCCAATTCCTGTGCTCTTTGATTGAATTACTCATCCGAAAATAAAGCCTCGAATAATTTTCTTTAACATTTTTGTAACGTTTAAAGAATTGTCTCGTCTCTATTGTATATGAAGGCTATTTACAAAATAATAATTCTTTGCGCAGTCGTATTTGCTCTCAGCCTTTTTGTGACCAAGAAAAGCATCGATTACACCTTCAAAAAAGTCGAATGCTCCCAGGTTGACAGCACTGCTTCTATTCTCAACACCTCAGCTGAATCTATTGAAGTTTAGGGTCGGATCTCTTTTTCTTATCAACACTTATATCATAAATATTCTTTTTTAATTAAATTTTTAAAACCACATGGTATGGTATAATGGTTTGTTAATTTGTGTAATAAATTTTCCTTTGGAAATTTTGAATTGTCAGTTGTAAAGAATTGTTAACATATCACAATAATTCAATGTCTTAATTCTCATTGATATAATTAGAGAAATTCACAACCTGTTAATATCCATATCAACTTAGTTTTGGTAATAAGTTTCTATTCATATTGTGTTATAAACCCGAGAAAAACTGTGAATAATTTCGCAAAAATCAGAGACAATAAAATTTGGACGGATCAGTAATTTTTTCAAATGATGTATTATTATGAATCGACAAAATTTTTTTATCAGTTTTGATAGAGATTTAATTAACAATTGAACCCATATTTAAGGAATTAGAATTCAGCTACCTATAGTTTTCAATTAACAAGTACCTTATATTGTGTTTATTTCTTTAATAAATGTAATTTTGTAGAAAACACCCACCATGACTGTAGCTATCGGAAATGACCACGCAGGAACTTCTTATAAGTTTGAAATTGTAAAACTCCTTAAAAATCAGGGAATTGAGGTGATGAATTTTGGAACGGACGATGATTCCAGCATGGACTATCCCGATGCAATTCACCCCGTGGCGGATGCTGTTGAATCGGGTAGGGCCGAATTGGGTATTATTCTTTGTGGCAGTGGAAATGGAGCGGCAATGACTGCCAATCATCACAAAAACATCCGTGCTGCCCTGTGCTGGAACGATGAATTGGT
The DNA here is from genome assembly GCA_942492425.1 of uncultured Flavobacteriaceae bacterium. Taxonomy (GTDB): domain Bacteria; phylum Bacteroidota; class Bacteroidia; order Flavobacteriales; family Flavobacteriaceae; genus Lutimonas. The sequence goes on along the minus strand of CALOEQ010000002.1, from coordinate 319,431 downwards.
GGCACTGGCAAGACAACACAATGATGCGAATATTCTGAGCATTCCTGCCCGGTTTGTATCACAGGAAGAAGCCCTGCAATTCGTGGAGACATTTCTGAACACCGAATTTGAGGGAGGACGTCACAAAAGGCGAATAGACAAGATTCCAGCAAGCAACTGTTAAGCCTATCTTATGGGGCACAACCATTCACATGATCACGGTGCACTTTCAGGAAAGAGATTGCTGTTTTCCATAATTCTGAACATTCTCATAACTATTTCTCAGGTTGTTGGTGGATTGATTTCCGGGAGTCTTGCCCTGATTTCAGATGCTGTTCACAACTTATCAGACGTCTTGTCACTCATTATAAGTTACGGGGCAAATTTACTGAGCAACAAGAAAAAACAGACCCAGTATCAGACCTTCGGATATAAAAGAGCTGAGATTATTGCGGCTTTTATAAATTCTGCATCTCTCATTGTAATTGCCGTCTTTCTGGCTATCGAGGCCATTAAACGCTTGTCTGAACCCCAGGAGATCATGAGTGAAATCGTGATTTGGCTGGCATTGGTTGCGATAGCAGGCAATGGTTTAAGCGTTCTGCTTCTCAAAAAAGACGCGGACCACAACATCAATATGAGAGCGGCCTATCTGCATTTGATATCAGATTTACTCACTTCTGTAGCTGTCCTTATAGGAGGTGTCCTGATCAAGTTTTATGGAATTTACTGGTTGGATGCGATCCTGACCATCCTGATATCTTTATACCTGCTGTTCATGGGCTGGAACATATTCCTGGATTCTCTTAAGATTCTTATGTTGTTTGCTCCAAAAGACATCAATATTGAAGATATTCAAAAAGAGATACTCATCATTGATGAAATAGAGAATATTCATCATGTTCACGTATGGCATCTCAATGACAAAGACATACATTTTGAGGCGCATATTGAGTTCAAAGAGGACATAAAGCTGTCTGAATTTGACAAAATTTGCAATCAGGTCGAACAGATTCTTGCTGAAAAGTTCAATATCAGGCATTCCAATCTGCAGCCTGAATTCGAGCGAGATGATCATAAAGATTTCATCATACAAGACTGAAATACAGTCCTTTTGTTAAACTTGAACTCAACCATGAACTGGACCCTTAAAACATTCAACGAGCTTACAATTGACGAATTTCATGATATCGTTCAACTGAGGATCAACATTTTTGTGGTGGAGCAGAACTGCCCCTATGCGGAGCTCGATGGAAAAGACCGTAAAGCCTACCATTTCTTCGGACAAGATGGTGACGGTAGAATAATAGCCTATACCCGTATTTTTGGGCCTGGCGATTATTATGAACAACCGGCAATCGGCAGGGTAGTCGTGGATCAGGAGCATCGGGGAGATGGTACGGGCAATGCTTTGATGAAAGGAACAATTGAGAATATGAGAAAACTGTTCGGTGATGTGGAAATAAAAATAGGTGCTCAGAAGTACCTGGTTGAGTTCTACGGGAAGCTCGGGTTCACTAGCACAGGGGAAGAGTATGTCGAGGACGGAATACCTCACGTGTACATGATACGCAAACCAGGTTTACTTTAATGACTGAAACAGACTAATACCATGAAACCGGTTGTTTGTTGCGTGCTTCTGAGTTGTTGATAAGAATGCTTTCAAATGCATGCAATGGAGTTAAAAATGGTTATTTTAGCTTCTCTTTTTATCTTACAGAAAATTCTAGAAACTCAGTATTATACTATGGCAGAAGACAAAGAAAAATTAGCGAAAATGAAAGCGCTGCAGCTGACTCTCGACAAGTTGGACAAGACCTATGGAAAGGGTTCGGTAATGAAAATGGGAGATGTGGTGTTAGAAAACATCGAGGTTATTCCCTCGGGTTCACTTGGCCTGGATTTGGCCCTGGGTGTTGGAGGATATCCACGTGGCAGGGTGATTGAAATTTATGGACCCGAATCGTCGGGTAAAACAACTCTGGCTTTGCACGCCATGGCGGAGGCTCAGAAAGCCGGTGGAATAGCTGCATTTATTGATGCTGAGCACGCTTTTGACCGCTTTTACGCAGAAAAGCTGGGGGTGGATATTGACAATCTGATCATTTCCCAGCCCGATTACGGAGAACAGGCTCTTGAAATTGCCGATAACCTGATCAGTTCAGGTGCCGTTGATATTGTGGTTATAGACTCCGTAGCGGCTCTTACTCCCAAAAGTGAAATAGAGGGAGAAATGGGTGACTCTAAAATGGGTTTGCACGCGCGACTGATGTCACAGGCTTTGAGAAAGTTGACGGGAACAATCAATAAAACAAATTGTACCGTGATCTTTATTAATCAGTTACGTGAGAAGATCGGTGTTATGTTTGGCAATCCCGAAACCACTACCGGTGGAAATGCCCTTAAATTCTATGCGTCGGTCAGATTGGATATTCGCAGAAAGACACAAATCAAAGAGGGGGATCGTGTGATGGGAAACCGGGCAAAGGTCAAGGTGGTCAAAAACAAAGTGGCGCCACCATTTCAAACGACTGAATTCGACATCATGTATGGCGAAGGGGTTTCGAAAATCGGAGAAATCCTGGATTTCGGAGTAGATTACGGAATAATCAAAAAAAGCGGTTCTTGGTTCAGTTATGGAGAAACCAAATTGGGTCAGGGCCGAGATGCAGTAAAGTCGCTAATCGCTGATAATCCGGAGTTGGCTGATGAGCTTGAAACCAAGATCATAGAGGTCATCAAGGAGAGTTAAACGAGAATTTTAATCAAGAAAAAAGCGCCAATCGGCGCTTTTTTTATTTGTTCACTCTCTTGATGTATTTTTCAAGAGCCATAGTCATAGAAGGCGTTTCCTCGGATGGAGCCGCAATGTCAATCTTAAGACCGGCTTCTTCTGCCGCTCTGACGGTTGAGTTGCCAAACACCGCTATACGGGTGTTGTTTTGCTTGAATTCCGGGAAATTGTGGAACAGAGATTGAATGCCGCTAGGGCTAAAGAAGACCAGGACGTCGTAAAACACATTTTCGAGATCCGAAAGATCGCTAATTACGGTTTTGAACAGTATGGCTCTTTGCCATTCCACATTCAGACTGTTCATATTGTCTATCATCGTCTGTTTGACCTTGTCAGAGCTGGGCAAAAGAAACTTTTCATTCTTGTGCTTCTTGATGATCGGCATGAGATCATCAAATGCGCGAACTCCTACGTAAATCTTTCTTTTGCGATAAACCACGTACTTTTGAAGGTAGAATGCAACCGCTTCGGAAAGACAGAAATACTTCATGTCATCCGGTATATTCACCCGCATTTCATCGGCAAGTCTGAAATAGTGATCCACAGCATTCCTGCTTGTGAAAATCACAGCGGTATAATCTAAGAAGTCAATTTTCTGATTTCTGACGTTTCTTGTAGACTCTCCTTCAACGTGAATAAAAGACCGGAAGTCTATTTTCACTTTTTGTTTGCTCATCAAGTCGAAGTAAGGAGATTGTTTGGCCTTTGGGGCAGGCTGCGAAACTAGAATAGTCTTTACTCTCATATCATTTTTGTTAATCAACAAACAACTTATAAACAACTATTAAGGGGGACAATTCAAGGGCGCAAAGGTACAAAAATAAATAGAACAAATTGTTAAAACCCAGCTTTTCATTTTTGATCACTACAAAGTAACGAAATAATGTAATCGCCAAAGCCGCTGTTATAGTGAAAGTTATCAAAAACTTATGAAATAGACCGGCGCTGTAGTTGCTCAAAATCAACAAAGGGAAAATAAGGATTGATATGAGACATAAATTACTCATTTTCAGAAAGGTGAAATAAGATTGGTCCTCTGATAAGTTAAACATTCCGGCAATCAGTCTTCCTATCATATATCGAACCGCAACGTAAGTGATGACAGCTGCATTTATGGTCAGAAAAAAGCTCAGCTCATTGTCGTAAAAGTTGGATTTATAGGTCCTGAAAACGAAAAAAATAAGCATTGAAATGTTAAAGAGAATGACAAAAAAGAAGATCAGATGGAAAATATTGAAATTCAGAGGACGGGTTTTGATGAAATCCGTGTAATATTTATCCGAATAAACCAGGGAGAAAAGTTTGGAGAACCTCTCGGTGAAATTGAAATGAATCACCGCAATCAGGATAAGTACAAGGACAAAAAATACCGTAACCCAGTCGCTTGTAGACGATATACGTTCAAGGCCCTCAAACATAAAACAGGAATTTCATAAATGTGATCATTGACTCGGCACGAAATTTACTAAAACTTTATTTCCCTGTATCCCTGGCGGAAGATTATGAAAAGACACCCCTATTCTGAAAGTGACTTCCATATTCTTCAAAGTGTTCGGGGCCCGGAAAACGGCTTCCAATTCACGGCTTTCATTGGGTTTCAATTGCTCAAGATCAGGAAACGTCAGTTCAATTTCTTCGAGAACCAACTTTTTTCGGTTCTGGAAGATCCCCATCAGCCTTACATTTTCAAAATTCAAGGAAGTATCATATTTATTGACCAGTTTGAAAGGTATTCGAACTTGTTGGCCCAGGCTCATATCCAGCGATTTCTGCTCAATAATACATTCGACGTTCTGGAAACTCCGGAACGAATCGATCGATAAGCCATAGAGATCCTGATCCATCTTATGGGTCAAATACAAATGATCAGTTAACTGCTTTCCGACGGCAAAAACGGATCTTCCCTGTAAGCTTGATTCAGTGTCAAGAAGGGCGTACTGACTTTTTCTTCCACGCGGTATCCCATAGGAATGCGTGTCAATACCCGTGTAGAATTTATAAATGGATGCATTTTGGTAAGAGTTCACGAAGACCAGGGGGAAACTGTCGGTTTTCTCCCTCACCTCGGGAACCCAAAGATCGGCCCAGTGCGGCTCCAGGACAACAGGTGATGCTGAAGGGACCGCCAATAGGACACGGGCTAGAATCACCAGTCCCAATTGAGTCAAACCCAATCGATACAACCATTTCCTGGCTCCGTCGTTATGGATAAAATAAGGGTATATGAATACGCCCAGCGGAATGAGCATTGCGGCAAGCCATTGTGCTTGTGGCTGAGATCTGAAAGAGGTCAGAAGGAAGAATAAAACAAAGCCGTAAACCGTGAACTTAAACGATCTTTCCAACAGGTTCCCCGAGCGTTTCTTCCAAAAAGCGGTATAAATTACAGGAAAACTAATCCCGACAACAACAAGGATGTTGAGAAGATGATTCAAGGTAAATCCAAGCTCATAGGGCTTGTAGGCCCTGTCCTGTAAGTGATAAACAAAGGAAGGGAACCCATTTTCATATTGCCAGATCAAGTGAGGAATGAACAGTATAAATCCACAAGCAGCTGCCGACCAGAACCTTGGATTCAAAAGCATCCTAAGATTGGACAGCACAACAAAGCCGATAATCAGAACCCCGTGGTATTTGCTGTAAAGAAGTGCAGCCATGGAAATGCCGAGCAATAAACTGTTTTTTATTCCATCGTCCTCGAGAAATCGCTTGTACAGGAAAAAGAAAATGGATGTGGAAAGCAGCAGGGGAGTGTCAGGTGTGCTGATAAAACCGTAAACCTGCAACAATACGAGAGAAATCACAAGAATAAAGAACAATCTGACATGTCTTTCTTTGCCCGGCTCATCGATTGTTTTCCACATGAACCAGAGCATCAGGGAGAAACTGAAAGCGCTTAGTATACGAACTCCCAGCTCCCCTTCAAAAAAGAGGCCTCCGAGCCAAATAAAAAGAGCGACAAGGGGGGGATGATCGAAATAACCCCAGGCAAGATTATTAGACCAGACCCAGTAATAGGCTTCATCCTCCAACAGACCTGTATATGCGCTTTGCAAGAGGTTGACAACAAAGAACAAAAAGAGCAAAAAGAAAAATTGACGCTTTGGAGAATTCATCAGGACCTGGCGGATAATCTTAACACAAAATTAGTAATTAATTATCTTAACTTTGTGGGTACAATTTCGTTATTATGCACGACACTCTGGTCATTATTCCTACCTATAATGAAAAGGAAAACATTGAAAAGATCATCAGAGCCACTTTTTCACAAAAAAAATCTTTTGATATCCTTGTAGTTGACGACAGCTCTCCCGATGGAACTGCCGATATTGTAAGAAGAATTCAAGATGAGTTTCCCAAAAGCCTTTATTTGGAAGTCCGAAAAGAAAAGAACGGTCTCGGAAGGGCATATATTCACGGTTTCAAATGGGCCCTGGCAAGAAGTTATGAATACATCATCGAGATGGACGCTGATTTTTCGCACAATCCCAAAGATCTTGTTCGTCTCTATGAAAAATGTGTGAGGGACGGTGCTGATGCTTCGATTGGATCCAGGTATTCCCGGGGTGTCAATGTGGTCAATTGGCCCATGCGACGGGTGCTCCTTTCCTATTTCGCCTCGAAGTACGTGCAGTTTGTAACCGGTATCCCCTATCACGATACTACGGCAGGATTTGTGTGCTGGAGCAGAAAAGTTCTGGAAACCATTCAGTTAGACAAGATAAAATTTGTGGGATATGCTTTTCAAATAGAAATGAAGTTCAAAGCCTGGAAGCATGGCTTCAACATCCAGGAAGTATCCGTAATATTTACCGATCGAACCGAGGGAGAATCCAAAATGAGCAAAACCATTATCACCGAGGCGATTTTTGGCATAATTCGCATGAGAATAGCAGGACTGCCTAAGGATAGCCAGGTTCAGACAAGCGCATAAACAACTAGGATGAAAAGAGTATTGATAAAGAATGCAAGGTTAATCAATGAAGGATCAGTCGAGAAACGGGACGTCCTTGTTGAGGGAGACATTATCAAGCAAATAAGCGATCACATTGATACCATGCCTCCGAACACCATGATCATTGATGCAAAAAACCGCTATTTGATGCCTGGAATTATCGATGATCAGGTTCATTTCAGGGAACCCGGGCTGACCCATAAGGCAGATATCGGTTCTGAGTCCCGAGCGGCAGTAGCAGGAGGCATTACATCCTTTATAGAAATGCCTAATACGGTTCCCAATGCAACCACGCAGAAATTGCTAGAGAAAAAATTCAAAATAGCGCAAAAAGTTTCTCTGGCAAACTACTCTTTTATGATTGGCGGAACAAATGACAATTTGGAGGAGCTCCTGAAAACCGATGGGAGAAAAGTTGCTGGAATAAAACTGTTTTTGGGTTCTTCAACGGGCAATATGTTGGTTGATGATGATGAAGCCCTTGAAAAAATATTTTCATCTACGGATCTCCTTATCGCCCTTCATTGTGAGGACGAGACAACTATAAAAAATAATTTAGACAAGCAAAAAAGTGTTTATGGAGATGATATACCCATGGAGATGCATCCTGTGATACGAAGTGAGGAAGCTTGCTATCTGTCGTCTTCCAAAGCTGTCGAACTGGCTAAAAAAACAGGTGCACGCATCCATGTATTTCACCTTTCAACAGCAAAAGAGACCCACCTGTTCACAAATAAAATACCGCTGGAAGAAAAACGCATTACCTCTGAGGTTTGCATACATCATTTGACTTTTGATGATCGTGACTACGAGGAAAAAGGATCTCTTATCAAATGGAACCCGGCTGTAAAATCACAAAAAGACAAGGCCGGACTCTGGAAAGCCTTGCTTGACGACAGAATTGACGTCATCGCGACGGATCACGCACCTCATACCTTGGAGGAAAAGGATCAGGTGTATACAAAAGCGCCAAGTGGAGGTCCTTTGGTACAGCATGCCCTGGTGGTAATGATGGAAGCGGTTAAAAATGGAAAGATCACTGTGGAGAAGATGGTCCAGAAAATGTGTCACAACCCTGCCATATTGTTTCGAATTGAAAAAAGAGGATTCGTACGCGAAGGATATTATGCTGATTTGGTGATTGTTGACCCTAATGTGCCTCAAACGGTAAGCTCAGATAATATTCTTTACAAATGTGGGTGGTCTCCCTTTGAAGGTCAATCATTTACCTCGTCGGTAACCCATACTTTTGTCAACGGAAACCTGGTCTTCAAAGAAGGTGTATTCTATGGAGACGAAAAAGGACGGCGTTTGTTGTTCAACCGATGATTTTAAAATTCCAATGGCACAAGTGAAGAATCTAATTCTAATCCTACTGTTAGTCCCACTCGTTTTTTCCTGTGAAAGCAAGGTGAATTACGAGAAACCCGCGGGTCTCATACCCAGGGATACCATGATCGACCTGTTGTATGACATGCATCTGGCCGTTGGAACGACGAATCTGAGGAACAAAGAAAACGAGAAAGACAGGAATTACATGTCGCTGGTCTATGAAAAGTATAGCATTGACAGCACGCGTTTTGCGGTCAGCAATATCTATTACACCTCTCAGGCCATTGAATACGAAGAAATGTTTGAAGAAGTTGAACGCAGGCTTGAGCTTCTCCACGAAGAATATGAGAGTGAGCGTGATTCTGCCATCAATGCCAGCCAAAGAAGAGAACGCTTGCCTTTAGACAGCTTAAAGCGTGTAGATGAGATCGAGTATTAGCCCTTATCAGTTGTCGCTTTTGTAGTCTTTCACTACGCGATCGATGCAATCGTCCATCTTTGTGAATGTATAGTCCAGAGCATCCATTATTTTTTGAGAGGAGAAAGGATGGTTCGATACCGAGGATCGCGCTGTGTGTTTGGTCAGCAGGGGAGGAGTTAGCGTAATTTTACTCTTCACCAATTCAAATCTCCAGATGAATTCGGTCATCCATCTGTTAATTTTGATGCTCGGTTTTCTTTTTTTAAGGCTTTCCGCGATTTTGAACAGGACATCCCGATAGGTCAAGTTCTCCGACACGACGACAAAGCGCTCGTTTTGAATGCTTCCTTCCATCAAAGAAATCATTATCCTTACAACATCCTGAACATCTACAAATCCGGTAACACCTGTTGTATAGAAAGGCAAGCCTTCGTCAACACGTCTGAATAGGGTGCCGCTTCCCTTGTGCCACGGCCCCGAACCCAGAATAACTCCGGGATTCACGATAACGACAGGAATTTCTTCCTGAGAAGCTCGCCATACCTCCATCTCGGCGCCGTATTTGGTAATGGCATAGCCACTTTTGCCCCCTGTGTTGGTCCAATGGTCAGATTCGCTGGTCACCTCTCCCTCTGCGCGGTTTTCAATGGCAGCGACAGAGCTCACGTAACAGAGTTTTTTCACCCGATGGGATATGCAGAGGTTGACAATATTTGTCGTACCCTCTATGTTGACACGACGCATCTTCTGATAATCCGAGGTGATAAAAGAAACCAGGGCCGCGCAATGGTATACGTGTGTAACGTTGAGAAAAGCATCTTCCAGCGCCGAAAGGTCCAAAAGATCGGCCTCAACCCAACGGATTCTTTCGAAGAAGCCCTCACTCTCTTCACCATAGAAGCTGAACACCTTTTTTACACCGTTGAGGTCGCTTGACCTTCTGAAAATTGCTCGTAATTCACTGTGCTCTCTCGAAAGGAAGTAAAGCAAATGAGATCCGACCAAACCGGTACCACCCGTGACTAGAATCATGAACCAAAAATAGTCAATAATGAGGTACCAGAATAAACCCACTGATTCGGAGTACTTGAGATGATCTTTTTTATATTTGCTGAAATTTTTGAGAAATGACAGAGAATTTCGTTGAAGAGTTGAGGTGGAGGGGTCTTTTGCACAATATCATGCCCGGTACCGAGGAACAACTTCAAAAGGAGTCGACATCCGCCTACATCGGTTTTGATCCCACGGCAGATTCTCTGCACATTGGAAGTTTGGTTCAGATTGTTCTATTGATGCACCTGCAAAAGGCGGGACACAAGCCCATAGCCCTTGTTGGAGGCGCTACCGGAATGATTGGGGATCCATCGGGCAAGTCCAATGAACGCAATCTGCTGGATGAGGAAACCCTTGACAAGAATATTAAGGGCGTCAAGAAAACCCTCGAACGATTTATCGATTTCTCATCCGATGCCGACAACGCAGCTGAGATGGTCAACAATTACGATTGGATGAAGAACCTTTCGTTCCTTGAATTCGCCAGGGACATCGGAAAGCACATCACGGTGAACTATATGATGGCAAAGGATTCGGTTAAAAACCGGATCAGTTCCGAATCAAAAGAAGGGATGAGCTTTACCGAATTCACCTATCAGCTTGTGCAGGGTTACGACTTTCTCCACCTGTACACCCATTATAATTGCAAACTGCAAATTGGAGGGAGCGACCAGTGGGGCAATATTACGACTGGAACCGAGTTGATTCGCAGAAAAGTTCAGGGAAAGGCCTATGCACTGACCAGTCCACTGGTGACCAAAGCTGATGGCACGAAATTTGGCAAGACCGAGGGAGGGAACATTTGGCTCGACCCCAAAAGGACTTCTCCCTACAAATTTTACCAATACTGGTTGAATGCCTCTGACGAGGACGCAGAAAATTATATCAAGATTTTTACTTTTCTGGACAAAGACGCAATTGAGGCATTGATCGAGGAGCATAATAAGGCGCCTCACATGCGACTGCTTCAGAAGCGAATCGGGGAGGAGGTGACTGTCATGACTCACGGCAGGGAAGCCTGGGAGAATGCTGTCAGGGCTTCGAGCATTCTATTTGGAAAATCAACGGCTGAGGATTTGAAATCCATTGATGAGCAAACCTTTTTAGACATTTTCGAAGGAGTTCCCCAGTCAGATTTATCCAGGTCGGATCTTAAAAACGGCATCGATATTGTGGACGCCCTCAACGAAAAATCCGGTTTCCTGAAATCCAATGGAGAAGCCAGGCGTGCTCTAAAGGAAAATTCGATCTCAATCAACAAAGAAAAGGTAAAAGAAGATTTTGCCCTTTCAGAGAATGATCTGATCGCCAATCAGTTCATCCTCATGCAAAGAGGCAAGAGGAACTACTTCCTTCTCAAAGTATCCTAAAAAAATACTCTGGCACATATGTTTCCGACAAATGAAAACTGCCGGATCAAATGAATCCGGCAGTTTTTGGAACCTCATCGGTCGCTCAAATGCGTCAGTCCGTAGTGCCAAATTTGGAACATTTGATTGAACCACTTTCCTATGGCATACCCGGTAGCATATGAACCCTCAGCAGGTTCCGCCCCTCCTGTAATTTGAATGAGCTCCTCGTATTCAAGCGAGCGCAAACCCTTGTTTTCAGTCAACAACATCTTTGTTTTGATTTTCATTTTCGTTCATTTTCTTGTTTTGATAGATCCCGGAATAGATCAGAAAAAAAGCAATAGCCGCGAAAAAGGCGACATTGATCCCTTTGCTCGTTGGAATAGAGAAAATTGTAAACGACTGATCCCCGGACGATAAGAGGGTGTCGATCATCATCAAAAAATTACCGATTCCCACGAGCAAAAACAGATAGACCCAAAATTTAGTATTCGCAAATTTCATAGTCATCAAAGTTTTGGCTCGGCTCCTGTGAGTCCATCCCACAACCCCCGGTAAAAGCTGCCCATTGTCTTATAATACCACTCGAGAGCTTCACCGATTGGCCCTCCGCCTCCCTGGATCTCAATAAGCTCGGTTTTTGACAAAGCAATGAGTCCATTTGTTCTAAATACAACTGTTTCCATAGTTTTCGCAGGGCTTTATTTGGGATTGTTCCATCCCTGCATGAACCATTCGCCGGCCTGATCTGCGGCCTTGCCAAGGCTGATCATGGTTGTGAGCACGCCCAATCCCACCAGGATGGGATTTCCACCTTTGGTTTCCACAAGCTCAAGTCTGCTAAGCTCTTTCATTTCCAATAATTTAATTTGCTTCATAGTTCGAGATTTATGATCTTAAAAAAGATCTGGTTTAACGTATAAATGTCATGACTTGACCAAGATAGTTTTCGCGGCTGCACAAACCTTGCAGGGAGCGGGAAATAGGTTTCACTTTTTCTCCCGCGTAGATCTGAAGAACCTGATTGCCCTGAATCACCTTTACCGAAATATTTACGAGGAGTTCAAAATCACAGGTGTAGAAATAGGTGTTTGCACGCCTGTTGAACCGAATAGGAGCGTCCATGGTCCTCAGTTGGTCGATCAGGTTGTAGAGCTGTCTTTCGCTGACATGCATCTTTTTTGCCATCATATTTGGACTCCCGGTATTCTCCAGTTTGATCATGCCGTGCAATTTTCTGAGTTGTTCGATTTGTTTCAAGTTATTCATGAATCAGCTGGGATTTGTTATGTTGCGTTTCTTGAGTGAGTTTTCCATTTTCCAGGACCAAAATGCGATCTGCCTCTGCAAGGGCGCTTTGACGATGGGACACGAGGATCACCGTTTTTCCCTGGCTTTTCAAATTGTGCATGGCACGAATCATTGACTTCTCGGATTGAGTGTCCAGGGAAGTGGACGGCTCGTCGAGAAGCAGGATCTGTGGTTTTCGATAGAGCGCCCGGGCAATCGCGATGCGTTGTCGTTGGCCCCCTGAAAGATTGACGCCGCTCTCTCCGATGAAGGTGTGACAGCCGTGTTCGAGCTTTGCGATAAAACCTTCCATTTCCAGGAGGGCGATGATGTCCAATACCCTTTTGAGATCGACAGATGAATCACCCAAAGCAATATTTTCGGCAATTGTGCCCGAGAACAGCTCGACACTTTGGGGAACCACTGAAATAGCTTTTTTCAAACTGTCGTCGCTGATGTAGCGCAGATCGATTCCACTGATTTTGATCGTGCCCTGTTCAATTTGATAGCTTCGTTGCAAAAGGTTTAGAAGGGTTGATTTTCCAGAACCGCTCTCACCTTTGATCGCAGTTATCTCGCCCGCCCGGATGGTTGCACTGAATTGGTTGAGCACTTTCACGCCGGGTTTGTAATTGAAATCGATTCTATCGAAAACGATGTCACCAGGCTGGTATTCGCTTAAGGAAACACCTTGCCTGGGCTGTTCCGCATCGAGGTGAGTGATTTCGAAAAGCCTGTCAGCCGCGATAAGAGCATTTTGAATGCTATTGTTGGAGGCTATGATCGCTGCAATTGGCCCGGTGAGATAGCCGAGTATGGCATATACCGACAAGAGCTCACCTGTCGTAAGCCGGGATTCGAGAACGTAAAAGGACCCGATCCAAAGGAGACCGGTTGTAAAGATATTTTGAATGCCGAAAGAGCTGCTCCGGGCGAAAACCTGGTTCAAAGAAGAGCGATAACCGGCCTTCAAAAGGGACAGGAACTTCACTTCTGTTTTTTCCAGCACATAGGATTCCGCACCAAAGAACTTCAGGGTGCGTATGCCCTGCAGCGACTCCACCAGATGACTCTCGAGCTGAGCCGACGCCTCCATGACTTTCCTTTCCGTTTTTCTGTTGAATATGTCAGCCAGAAGAAAAACCGCAATATAAAGTGGGATCATTGCGAGCAGAAACAGACCAATCTTCCAGTTGTAATAAAGGATCAAAAGATAGGATAGGATCACTATGAACACATTCACTGTGAGTGACATCACCGTGTGGCTGATAAACATTCTTATTTTGATGGCATCTCCCACCCTTGAGATAATTTCACCGATTTTCATCGTATCGAAGAATCTCTGCGGAAGACGGAAAAGGTGGTTCTGATAGCCAAGAACCAGGCGGGCATCGATTTCCTGGCCAATACGCACAATGAACACGTCTTTGAACACGCTAAGGCAGAGTTGAAGAATCAGAATGACAATCATGGCAGCTCCCATGGTCTTCAAAAGCCATAAGTCACCGAAAACCAAAACTTTATCCGTGATGTTTCGAATGAAGACGGAAGTTGAGAAGCCCAGCAAGGTATAGAGCAGCGATCCGGCAATGGCCTGAATGAGAATCCCATAGTGGGGTTTGAGCAGTCTCCAAAACCAGGGCAGGACATTCATCTTTTTTGTTCCTGGTTCGAAGGACTCCGACGGTATTAGAATCAAAAGAATGCCTTTCCAAATCCCTGAGAACTCATACCAGTTCATGCGACTTAATTTCCCGTTTGCAGGATCCATGATCTGGATGAACTTTCTCTTTGCCTGATAGATGACAATATAGTGATGACGTCCGTTATTGAGCACAACATGCGCTACAGCGGGTTTGGGAATTTTAAAGAGGCTCTTTCGATCTCCACGGACTCCCCGGGCATCGAATCCGAGCTTTTTTGATGCCTCCAGGAGCCCCATGATGCTCGTGCCTTGCTGATCCGTTCCTGCCAAGGACCTGACCTGACCGATCCCAACGCGCAATCCATAGTACCTGCAAATGGAAACAAGGCATGCTGCTCCACAATCCGTGAAATCCTGCTGCCGGGTTTTGAGTTTTCTGGCCTTTATGAAGGAAACTGCTGATTTCATGACGGGTTTTGATTGATGTCTTCAGCATCTTTTAAGATAATGTCAAAAGCAGATCTTCTCGCCAGCCGAAAGCGGGCGAGAAGGGTCATTCCAGGTTTCAACCCGGAAGCATTGAGATCATTTTCATCGGTATTGTCAATCGAACACCGGACTTCAAAAACAGAGGCCTTATCCTCCCTGCTGATATCGGGCAGGATGTCTGTGACTTTCCCGGAAAAGCTCTTATCTCTTTCTTTTCGCGTAGAGCGAACCAAAAAATCCACATTCCGTTCCGGTTGCAAGGATGTAATTTTATCGCCCGACAGGTAGCATTTCACAATGAGATCGCTTTTGGCCCGGATTTCAAGTATCATTTCACCCGAATTGACAAGTGACTGATGAGCTTCAATCCTCAGGTTGCGAACATATCCATCCACGGGAGTGCAATGGAATTGCTCTGATTTTATCCCTTTTCGCCGGATCGAGAAGAGGGTGTCACCCTGAACTACAAAACGATTCTCCTCCAGATCGAAAAAATTCAATTCACCGGTTGATCTCGCCCTGATCTCAATGGGCTCGACGGGAGGCACGATCACCCCAGGGGAAGTGGTAACAGAGTCAATTTGAATCCAGGGCAATGCCAAGAGTGACAAAATAACAGAGATCAGCAGGATCAAATAAAGAATGCTGCTTTTGTTCCGGTTTTCATGTCGATGCATGACATAGTTGTGTTCTGCAGAACCTTGCGTGAGAATTGATTTCATGAGTCTCTTTTGATTACAGCAATAATCAAAAGAATTCATTTGGCAGCACCCTTTTCCTGCCCTTCAAAAGGTAAGGTTTTATGCTACTTTACCCGGCTAAGGGTCAGACCATCACGAATGGGCAGCAGCACGGTTTCGATTCGGGGGTCCTCGTTCAGAAGCTTGTTGTAGATGATCAGTTCTTTTGTGTCGAGATCCTTTTCGTCAGGAGTGGAGGTGACTTTTCCGCTCCAGAGCACATTGTCCGACAGAAGAATTCCACCCGGATTGATTTTGTCGATCACCAGATTGAAATAATTGGAATAATTGGCTTTGTCGGCATCGATAAAAACCAGATCAAAAGGACCGCTCAGGGTCGGAATGATCTGCAGCGCCTCTCCAATGTGTTGCCGGATCTGGTCCTTGAAAGGGGACCGGTCGAAGTACTTCTTCTGGAAGTCATAGAGCTCTTCGTTGTGATCGATCGTGTGCAAGATTCCATCCTCCTGCATTCCTTCAGCCAGGCACAGGGCCGAGTATCCGGTATACGTCCCTATCTCCAAAATGGTTTTCGGGCGGGTGAGTTTGGAAATCATGGATAGAACCCGCCCCTGGAAATGGCCACTGATCATGCGCGGCACAAGGGCTTTCTGCCAGGTCTCCCTGAAAAGTTCCTGTAGCAGCTCGGGCTCCTTCTGGCTGTGCTCTGTCGCATAGTTGACGATGTGCTCGGGTAGAAAATCCATGCTCAAATCTACAAAATTGGCGCAAGTAAGCGGGCTATCGAGCAAATAACCTTTACATACCATTTCCTTCGTCTCAACATTTCAAGGGTAAGGGGATAGCTGTCTTTGAGATCGTTCATAAAGTTCGATTTCAGGTCCTTTGCGATTTTCTTGCTCAGCATGAAGGCATTGACTTCGGCATTGAGATTGAAGCTGCGCTGATCCATATTGGTGCTGCCCACGGTGGAGATCGCCTCGTCGATGATCATGGTTTTGGAGTGCATCATGCCCCGGGTGTAATAATTGATTTCCACCCCGCTTTTCAACAGGTCTTTGAAATAGGTTTGTGAGGCATAATACGCGGTTCTGCTGTCTGGTTTTTCGGGCAGAAGCAGAGTAACTTTCACCCCGCTTTTGGCGGTGATCTTCAGGGCATTCAATATGGAGTCATCCGGAACGAAATAAGGCGTTGTAACCAGTACTTCTTCCTGAGCGCTGGTGATCATTCTAAAGAAGGCCTCCTTGATGGTCTGGTTGTTCCTTCCATAGTCACTTCCCAGGATGCTGGTGGGCACTGTGCCCTTGATCTTGCTCAGGTTTCGATAGCGAACCTCGTCAAGATCGATCTTCTGACCACTCACAAAATACCAGTCGCTGATGAACAAATACTGGAGGTCGATCACAGCCTCTCCTTTGATCAGGATATGGGTATCTCTCCAATAGAGTCCACTCTTGTTGGGATTGATGTATTTGTCATTGATGTTGATGCCACCGACAAAACCGACTTCGTTGTCCATCACGGCGATCTTTCGGTGATTCCTGTAGTTGGCCTTATGAGCCAGTCTCGAGAAGACAACAGGCATGTACGGATAGCTGGCGACTCCACTTTCTCTCATTCTGGCCAGTGTTGACCGACTCAGAGAGCTGCCCACATCATCATAGATCACCCTCACCTTGACGCCTTCTTTAGCTTTTTGGCACAGAATGTCGATCACTTGCCGCGCGATCTCACTCTCCCGGATGATATAGTAGTCCAGGTGAATGCTCTCCTTGGCTCGCTCCAATTCCCGGATGAAAACGGGAAACTTTCCCTCTCCGTTGTTCAGTAAGGTGATCTGGTTGTTCAGGGTAAAGTTGACCTGTTCTATGTTGTAGAATAAAGTGGGAAGTTTTGCGAAGCTGCTGTCGACAAGAGTTTCAGCATTCTCTTTCTGCTCTTCATTTATTTTGTTGAGATAGACATTGTCAAAATATCTTTTCTTGGTAAAGAGCTTTTTCTTCTGATACTGGGCCCCGAACAAGAGATAAATTACGATTCCCGCGATCGGGAACAAAAGAATCAAAAAAATGAATGCAAATGCCTTTTCCGGTTTCTTGTTGTCCAGGATGATCAGCAGGACGACGAAACTGACAAAAATGTAGTAAGCTATTAAAGTAAAGGGCTTGATGGTTTCGATAAACTCCATAATTCAAAGCCTCGTTTGGAATCGTCAATTCTTCTTGAGCTCCTCCTGGAGTTTCGCTTCCAGATCCTTCTTCTCTTCGTCGGGCATCTTCTCAGAACCCTGACAAGGCGTGGCAAACCTATTATACACATCGGTCATGAGGCTGTTCTGTTTGGTGTATTTCTTACAGTGCCTGCAAAACGCCAGATGCAGCGTCAATCGGATCCTTTCCATCAATGAGGCTTCTCCGTACTGGCTTTTGTCGCAAATTGTGGTGGCTTCGTCACAATTCATTGATAGTTTCATTCCCATTCCCTTAGTTTTTGAACCATTTTTCCTCCATGCACTTCCTTAATTGCGTCCGGGCCCTGTGGATGATTACCCAAAGATTGGACGATGTGATATCGAGTTCATTACAGATTTCCTCGGTTTCGTACCTCTGTACTGTTTTGAGCATGAATACGATACGATATTTCTCCGGAAGGTTGTCAATGCAGCGATCCAAAGCATCCTTGAGTTCGGAGTTTTCAATGCCGCGATCTGCGTCGTTTCCCCAGGTTTGGGGCGCCCGTTCTTCGATCCAGCTTCCTTTCTGTTCCCCGTCTTCATAGAAGTTCATCCTCACTTCCTTCTGACCTTTGGCCGAATTGATCTTGCGATAGTAATCGATGATCTTTCTTTTGAGGATGGAAATCAGCCAGGTCCTTTCAGCAGCCTGGCCCTTGAAACCGTCTTTGCCCTTGACGCCCGAAAAGAACGTCTCCTGGACCAGGTCCTTGGCGATTTCCTGGTTGTCGACCCGGGTAATGGCGTAGTTGTACAGATAATCCGCATATTTTGCAACCCACTTTTCAGGTTCTAACACATGCATTTTGGCATCTGACATAAGCTTTGTTTGAGTTTTGAATGACGTAAATATAGGAATTCCTGAACGGAAAATAATGCGGCCTGACTCAAGAAAAATAGATGGTTTGCGTATATTTGTATTCCATTTCTAAACCACGTAAAATGAGCGGATTTCTATCTTCTTCCATCGCCCGTAAAGTGGCAATGGCGCTTTCAGCACTCTTTCTGATCATTTTTCTGATCATTCACCTTTCGGTTAACATCACATCCCTCTTCAGCGAGAAAGTCTTCAACGAATTGTCTCATTTCATGGGAACCAACCCATTGGTTCAGTTTGCACTCCAACCGGTGCTCGTCCTGGGTGTCGTATTCCATTTCGTAATGGGCTTCATTCTTGAGTTTCAGAACAAAAAGTCACGGGGAGTCCCCTATGCGAAATACAACGGAGCAGCCGGGGCGAGTTGGGCGTCCAGGAACATGATCTTGTCCGGGATGGTGATTTTGGCTTTTCTCGTGCTGCATTTCATTGACTTCTGGGTCCCTGAAATGAAATACAAATACATAGAGTTTCTACCTGAAGATCCGAATCGTTACTTCGAAGAGTTGCAGCACAAGTTTGTGAGCCCGCTCAGGGTTGGGGCTTATGTCATCGCCTTTGTATTGCTTGCTCTTCATTTGCTGCACGGTTTTCAGTCGAGCTTTCAGTCGATCGGGGTCAACAACAAGTACACCCCGTTTATCAAATCGTTTGGGAAGTTCTACTCCTTTGTCGTGCCTCTGGGATTCATCATCATCGCATTATACCACCACTTTAATCATTAATATCTTCTTTCATGGCAAAACTAGATTCCAAAGTACCCAAGGGTCCTATCAAGGATAAATGGACCTCGCATAAAGATCATATTGACCTTGTCAATCCGGCCAACAAGAGGAATATTGACATTATAGTCGTCGGGACGGGCCTCGCAGGAGGATCCGCTTCTGCTACGCTTGCCGGTTTGGGATACAACGTGAAGGCCTTCTGCTACCAGGATTCCCCGCGCCGCGCTCATTCCATTGCGGCCCAGGGAGGGATCAATGCAGCCAAGAACTACATGGGTGATGGCGACTCGGTCTATCGCCTGTTTTACGATACTGTGAAAGGCGGGGACTATCGTTCCCGGGAAGCCAATGTGCATCGTCTTGCTGAGGTTTCTGTGAACATCATTGACCAGTGTGTGGCACAGGGTGTTCCCTTTGCTCGAGACTACGGAGGCTTGTTGGACAACCGCTCATTTGGAGGGGTATTGGTCTCAAGAACTTTTTACGCCAAGGGCCAAACCGGGCAGCAGTTGCTCCTCGGAGCCTATTCGGCCATGAACCGGCAGATTGCCCGTGGTAAGATCGAAATGTACAATCGTCACGAAATGCTTGACGTTGTAAAGGTAGACGGCAAGGCCCGGGGAATAATCGCGCGCGACCT
This sequence comes from uncultured Flavobacteriaceae bacterium, assembly GCA_942492425.1. Lineage (GTDB taxonomy): Bacteria > Bacteroidota > Bacteroidia > Flavobacteriales > Flavobacteriaceae > Lutimonas. The sequence continues at coordinate 299,942 of CALOEQ010000002.1, read as the reverse complement.
GGTCACGGGAGAGATCGAAAGACACAGTGCCCATGCGGTGGTCATTGCCACCGGAGGATACGGCAACGTTTATTACCTGTCAACCATGGCGATGGGAGCCAATGCGACAGCAGCCTGGAAGGTACACAAGCAGGGTGCCTACTTTGCGAATCCTTGCTTCACACAGATTCACCCTACTTGCATACCCCGTTCGGGGGACTATCAGTCCAAATTGACCCTGATGTCTGAGTCCCTGCGTAATGACGGTCGTATTTGGGTTCCAAAGAACCTGGATGACGCCAAAGCCATTCAACAGGGGAAACTCAAACCGACTGAGATCAAGGAAGAAGACCGGGATTACTATCTCGAAAGAAGGTACCCGGCATTCGGTAACCTCGTTCCGAGGGATGTGGCATCAAGGGCCGCGAAGGAGCGTTGTGACGCCGGATATGGGGTCAATGCCACAGGAGAAGCCGTTTACCTGGATTTCTCGAGTGCCATTGAGCGATACGGAAAGGAGCAGGCCAAGATCAAGGGAATGAGCAACCCGAGCAAGCAGCAGATCACAGAACTCGGTGAGGCCATCGTTGAGGCCAAATATGGAAACCTCTTTCAGATGTATGAAAAGATACAGGCTGAGAATCCGTACAAGACCCCGATGATGATCTACCCGGCCACACATTACACTATGGGAGGCGTTTGGGTCGACTATAACCTCATGACGACCATTCCGGGACTCTATGCCATCGGAGAGGCGAACTTCTCAGATCATGGAGCCAACAGGCTCGGTGCTTCTGCACTGATGCAGGGTCTGGCAGATGGCTATTTTGTTCTGCCTTACACGATAGGCGACTATCTGTCCGATGATATACAAACCGGTAAGATTCCTACCGACAGCCCGGAGTTTGAAGCCGTCGAAAAGAATGTAAAAGAAAGACTCGATTTCTTCATCAGCAACAAAGGAACTCATTCGGTTGACTACTTTCACAAGAAGCTGGGCAAGGTCATGTGGGACAAGGTCGGCATGTCGAGAAATGAAAAACATCTCAAAGAAGCCATTGAAGAGATCCGGGCCATCCGCGAGGACTTCTGGAAGAATGTCATGGTGCCGGGATCCCTGGATGAGCTGAACCCTGAACTTGAAAAAGCAGGCCGGGTGGCCGACTTCCTGGAACTCGGCGAATTGTTTGCCAAGGATGCCCTTGAGAGAAACGAGTCGTGTGGAGGTCATTTCCGTGAAGAATACCAGACCCCCGAAGGTGAAGCGCTAAGGGATGACAAGAATTACGCCTATGTGGCCGCATGGGAATACACCGGGGAGCCGAGCAAGGCAAAACTGCACAAGGAACCCCTTGAGTTCAAGGACATCGAATTGAAAACACGTTCATACAAATAAGAAGACACTATGAATTTAACTTTAAAAATCTGGAGACAGAAAGGGCCGCAGGACAAAGGCGGCATGGTCGAGTATAAAGTACCCGATATTTCGGAGCATATGTCATTTCTTGAAATGATGGATGTGTTGAATGAAGGTCTCATCGCGAAAGGGGAGGAGCCCGTGGCTTTTGATCACGATTGTCGTGAAGGAATTTGCGGAACCTGTTCTCTGCAGATCAATGGAGAGCCCCATGGACCCGACAAGGCCATTACGGCATGTCAGTTGCACATGCGCTCGTTCAAAGACGGGGACACGATCTATATCGAGCCCTGGAGGGCCAAAGCATTTCCTGTGATCAAGGACCTGATCGTCGATCGTTCGGCATTTGACCGAATCCAGCAGGCAGGAGGATATATCTCGGTCAACACCTCCGGGAACACCCAGGATGCCAATGCGATCCCCATTCCGAAACAGAACGCAGACTTGTCGATGGATGCGGCTACCTGCATCGGTTGCGGTGCTTGTGTAGCAGCTTGCAAGAATTCCTCTGCGATGCTCTTTGTCGGCGCCAAAGTATCTCAATTCGCGCTGCTTCCTCAAGGACGCATCGAGGCCAAGGATCGCGTTTTGAACATGGTCAGACAGATGGACCTGGAAGGGTTCGGCAATTGCAGCAATACCGGAGCCTGTGAAGTGGAATGCCCAAAAAGCATCTCCCTGACCAATATCGCAAGAATGAATCGCGAGTACCTGAAGGCCAGCATTTGAGAAACCCGAAATGCCCACATATAAAGCCAGATTAGACTCCAAGCTTCCCCATGCGGGAACGAGCATTTTTGCTGTGATGAGCAAACTTGCCCATGAAAACGGAGCCATCAATCTGTCTCAGGGCTATCCCGATTTCCCGACTTCACCCCGGTTGATAGAACTCGTCAACGATGCCATGAAGGCGGGTTACAATCAATATGCACCCATGCCCGGAATTTTCAGCCTGAGAGAGGCTATAGCTGAGAAGATCGAGCGACTCTATGGCACCCATTACGATCCGGATACGGAGATCACGATAACCGCCGGGGCTACCCAGGCCATTTTTACCTCAATCGCCGCTGCAATTCAAAAGAATGATGAGGTGATTCTTTTTGCTCCTGCCTATGATTCCTATGCCCCCTCCATAGAGGCCAATGGGGGAATTCCCGTGGAGATTGAGATGGATCTGCCCGCCTTCACAATTGACTGGCAGAAAGTAAAGAAGTCCATCAGCGACAGAACCCGCATGATCATAATCAATACGCCCCACAACCCAACAGGTTCGGTATTGACCGATCAGGACATGAAGCAGCTGGGTGAAATTACTGCCAACAGCAACATCATCATCTTGAGCGATGAGGTATATGAACACATGATCTACGATGGCAAAAGGCATAACAGCGTTGCGCGCTATCCGGATCTGGCGGACCGGAGCTTCCTGGTAGCCTCATTCGGCAAGACCTTTCACAACACGGGTTGGAAGATGGGTTACTGTGCTGCGCCCAGAGAGCTCATGAACGAATTCAGGAAGATTCACCAGTTCAATGTCTTCAGCGTCAATCACCCCATGCAGAAAGCCATTGCGACCTATTTGAAGGATCCAGAAAACTACGAATACCTGCCCGGGTTTTTTGAAGCGAAGCGAGACCTTTTCCTGGAAGCGCTTGAAGGGTCGAGATTCTCGTTTATCCCCTCAACGGGCACCTATTTTCAGCTGCTGGGATACGGCAAGATCAGTGAAGAAGGAGACATGGAGATCGCAAGCCGCATGACTCGTGAGCACAAAGTGGCCTCGATACCGGTATCTGCATTTTACCAAAATAAGACGGATAACAGGATTCTTCGCTTCTGCTTTGCCAAAAGTGAAGAGACATTGCTTCGTGGGGCCGAGATCCTTAGAACGCTTTGAGGATAACTTTTTTAGAACTGAAGGATGAAAAACGAATTGACAATCACGCTGGTCCAGACCGACAACCACTGGGAGAAAATTGATGATAACCTGGAAATGCTCTCCAACAAGATCTACGGGATCCAGGAGGAGATGGATATTTTGCTGCTTCCGGAGCTTTTCACAACCGGTTTCACCATGACAGGGGTTAACCTCGGAGAATCCATGGACGGGAAAACCATCGGATGGATGAGAGATTGGGCGAGTAAAAAAGACTGCCTCGTCGCGGGGAGCGTGCTGATCGAAGAAAAAGGAAAACTTTACAATAGATTCGTGGCTGCCTTTCCCAGCGGGGAGTTGAAGCATTCCGACAAGAGACACCTCTTCTCCTTTGCCGGAGAGGACGAGGTTTTCGAACAGGGAACCGAAAGGCTGGTATTTGAGTTCAGGGGCTTTCGGATATGCCCCCAGATCTGTTATGACCTGCGTTTCCCGGTCTGGTCAAGAAACACCGAGAACTTTGACCTGCTTCTCTATGTGGCCAACTGGCCCGATGCCCGAATGCTGGCCTGGGACATCCTTTTAAAAGCCAGGGCCATTGAGAACATGTGCTACGTTGCTGCTGTGAATCGAGTCGGAACCGACAAAAACAAACTCAACTATGTGGGTCATTCGACGGTCGTCGATCCCATGGGGGAAAATGTATTGAACTTCAGAGAAGCCGAGGAAGGGATCGATTCAATCACCATCAACAGGACCCATATAGAAAAAGTGCGCCGAACCTACAGGTTTCTCGATGACCGGGACAGTTTTGTGATTCAATGAGGCCTGTTCGCCATGACGGCATCCCGAATGGTACCTTCCGTGAGCTTCATAAGCTCATCAAAGGGCATTGAGCTGGATTTAATCGGCTCGTGAACCTCCATGATCACTTTTATGCCAATACCCAAAGGAAAAGCTCCTTTTCGCACCAGTTTCCAGGAATTATTGATCGACAAAGGAATGATGTAGGAGGAAGGTGTCTTTTTCACCATCATTTTTAATCCGTTTTCACGGAAAGGCTTGGGAATGCCCGTTCGGCTTCGTGTGCCCTCCGGAAAGATGACGGCCGTGAGCTTGTTTTTTTCCACCCGGTCTCCAAACGCCATAAGGGTCTGAAGGGCCTGCCTCGAGTCCTTTCGGTTGATCAGAACCGACTCACCCTTCCTGAGGTTGTAGGATACACTTGGAATGCCCTTTCCAAGCTCAATTTTTGAGACAAAGTTGGGATAAGTCTTTCGGAGGTACCAAAAGATGGGAGGGATGTCATAGGTTCCCTGGTGATTCGCTACGATGATAAGCGGAACATTCTCGGGTATTTGGTGCTTGTTGATAAACTTGACCCGCGAGAACAGGAAGTAAAGGCTGTAGGTCAGGCACATATTGAGCCAGATCACGGTTTCACGATGCGCTTTCTTTCCAAAGACGTTGTAGGCAATAACCTGGACGGGATGAAAGAACAGCAAAACAAATCCAAAGACGATATAGTGCAGCACCGTCAACGGATAGGCCAGGATGTTCCGAATTGCATTCATTCAGACTATAAAAAGGAGAACCACTGGTTCCACGGAATGCGGCTCAAAACAAAAAGCAGCGCAATTCCGTAATAAATGGCCAGCGTCTTGAACTTTTCGGTATCGGTGGTTTTTCTTTTGTGCTTGGAAAATCCCATGGTAATAAGCACAATGGCCAGTATCATCATCAGTGGATGCTCGATGATAAAATAACGAATTGTACGTTCCTGCATGGCAGCTCCCATCCCATTGTCCCTCAGGTACTGGAATTGGGCCGAGAAGAAATACGCAAGAAAGCCAATCAAAAGCTGAAAATGTGCCACGATAAGGGTAAAAAGAGAGATTCTCAGGTCTCGATCTTTGAATTCCCTTTTCGAAGCCAGTCCGGAGAAGGCATTGAAAACAGCAAATATGAGAATGAGCAATGTGACATAGGCCCATCCGGAGTGAAGCATTTTGATCATGATGTGAAGCATTGATTTGAAGGACAAAAATAGTCAAAAAAACAAACCTGCACCCCTAAAAGATAGAAGTGCAGGTTATAAAGGTTTGTTAGAAGACTTTTAGAATCGGAATCGAATCGAAGTGTTCCATGTGGTTCCAAAGCCGAAGAACACCCTGTTACGCGTGTTTACACCGTTCCAGGCATCATCACCGGGACTCAAATGAACGTTTGTTTCTGACTCTGAGATGTAAAGTTCATCGAAAACATTATTTACCATGACGGCAAATTCAAGGGATGTTTTCGATTCCATTCTCCAGTTGTAGGAAAGCCTGGCATCAACAAGGTTATAGCTTGGCAATTCAACAGCACCGAGGTTGTCTTCATCCCTAAAGCCGATAGGATCAAAATCTGCATACAGCTGACCGGCATATCTCCAGTTCAAACCTGCGTTAAACCCTCCCAGGAAGGTATAGTCCAGTCCAAGACCGAATGTGGTTTGAGCAGCGTCTCCAACCTTGACGCCTTCAAGATAAAGAACGTCCGATCCGATGAGCTCCTGATCTTCGTTAAAGACATCAGCAACAACATCATCCTGGTACTCCCAATTGGCTACTGATCCGAATCCATTGAGTCTCAGGTTGTCAAGAATTCTCCAAATGAAGTCGATTTCCAGGCCCATGTGAACCTGCTCAATTCCATAATAGTTCGCCGTACCACGAACGAGCGTGCTACCACCTGATCCGTCTGAAATGTCGAAATCTCCACTCCTAGACAGGAAGCGGTCTGCCCAGGAAGTTCTGTAGAAGTTCACATTAGCAGAAAATGCTGAGCTGCGATAGCCATATCCGAATTCCAAACCGAAGATCTGTTCGTTTCTAAGGTCCGGGTTGATCGTATTGCTGAAGTTGATGAAAACTGCATCAAACAATGGCTGTTTTGAATAATACCCTGTGTTGAAGAACACATTGTGATTTTCATTGATATTGTAATTCAAACCACCTTTGATATTTCCTCCAGTAAGGTTCTTTTTCTCAGACTTCTGGTTTTCAGGTAATTCATTGAAGTATTCAACACGCTGAAAGCTTTGATTTGATGCGGCACCCTGAAGAAAGGCCGAGACGATCCCATTGGTGTATTCCACCTGGCCAAAGACTCCGGCCCAGTTTACCAAACCATCGTTGTTGTAATCGATTTTCTCCTGGTCCTTGATGTTTTGCCAGGGGTTGAAACTTGGAGAGGCCGAAACAAAGTCTTCCTGCTCGATTACGTTGGGTCGGTCATTTCTATTGTCATAATCGATGTAATTATCAGCACCGAGTACGTCATTTACGACACGATAATGAAAACCTTCATAAGTTCTAAGGTCAGCACCCACATCAAAACTCCAGTTTTCATCGATGTCATTGTGGAAATTGATGATGGTTCCGTACCAGTCGTGTGAGTTCATTGAAGCCCGGCGGCTGATACCATTGTCAGAACCGTTTCGTCCTTCACCACCAAACTCCTCGGGGTGTCCATTGTTACCCGTATTGGAGAATTTTCCGTCAAACAGGTTTCTGTTGACACCGAAGTCCGGCACGGATTGACCCGAGTTCCAAGTCTTGATGTCATCTACGCGAATAAGACCAAAGTTATCTCTCGGAAGTTGAAACTGACGATCTCCATTGATCTCACCAATTTCTCCGGTTCCTCCACCGCGACCCCACGAGCCGTAAACTACAGTTGAAAGTCGGGACTTGGCATTGATCACCCATTCCCAGTTCAGCGACATTACGGGCTTGTGGTAGAAGTTACGTCTGAAGGCGTATTCCTTTCCGTCCAGATATCCCCAGTCTTCATTGTATTTTCTGTTGGGTTCAGTCGCATCCGGATCTGATCCTCCAGGCTGAAAGCGAATGTGGTTGGCAATTGATGGCGCAAAGCTCTTTTGATGGTGCCATTGAGGCGCACCGGTGAAGATGAATTGCAAGTCGTGCTTCTCATTGATCTTGTAGCCAAGCCCAATGAAATAGTTGTCTCCGTTGAAGCGGGTTCCATAGTTGTAACCATCTCCCTGAGTATGGCTCACCAAAACACTGGCTGAAAAACCATTCTCAAGCAGTCCTGTGTTGTAAGATCCCAAAACCTTAATATAATTGTCATTTCCAAAGGTAGAGGCAACCGTACCACCCTCACGGGCATCTGATGTTCGGGTAATCACGTTGATGGTACCCCCGACAGATGAAATGGCCAGTTTTGACGAACCGAGTCCACGTTGAACCTGCATGGCTGTGGTCACGTCTGAAAGACCTGCCCAGTTGGACCAGTACACCCATCCGTTCTCCATGTCGTTGACAGGTTGACCATTGATCATTACAGCTGTGTTTCTCTGGTCGAAACCACGAATGTTGATTCGAGAGTCACCAAAACCACCCCCTTGCTTGGTCGCGTAAACGGATGGAGTCAGGTTGAGAATCTCGGGAAGTTCCTGGGTTCCCAGGTTTTTTTGAATGTCAACCGCTCGAATGGTTGATACCGCGACTGGCGTTTCCCTGTCTTTCGCGATGTCAATCGTACCGGTAATGACAACTTCCTCCAAAGCATTTGCACTTTCTGTCAGTGTAATCACACCCAGATCGCTGCTTCCGTTGTAGGAAATCGTATAATCGTCATAACCTAAAAAAGAAATTTCGAGTTCACCTTCGCTTGACTCAACCGTCAGACTGAAAGATCCTTCGAAATCTGTTGTGGTACCATTGCTGGTCCCTTTTTCCAGAACACCTGCTCCGGGTAGGGCCCCCACCTCGTCTACAACTGTTCCTGTAATTGTCGTTTGTGAATAGATACCGGAAGTGACCAGGAAGGCCAACACCAATAAACAGTACTTAAACGCGTTCATAACTAGTTTAATTTGAGTTAATAATGCCGCAAAATTAGTACAAAAAGCTGGTAATGCGATTAAGAAATCGCTATTTTTTTTAACACAATTTAACAGTTATTTAACCAGCAATTTGTTGGCGAGCTCTTTTCCGAGCTCCACACCGAATTGATCAAAGCTGAAGATGTTCCAGATCATCCCCTGCACAAAGGTCTTGTGCTCGTACATGGCGATCAGGATTCCCAGGTTTCTGGGAGTCAATTTACTGAAAATTAATGCATTGGAGGGTTTATTTCCTTCGAAGACCTTGAAGGGAAGAAGACGTGAGATATCTGCTTCTTGGCCTTTGGTTTTCATGTCGAGATGGACCTCATCGGCCGTTTTGCCGGCGTAGAGAGCTTCAGCCTGAGCAAAGAAATTCGCCATGAGCTTCTCATGGTGCATGATGTTACCGTGCAAAGGCTCTTCGAAGCCGATGAAATCAACCGGGATCAACTTGGTTCCCTGGTGCACGAGCTGCATGAAAGCGTGCTGCACATTGGTACCCGTATTTCCCCAAATGATATTTCCCGTTTGGTAGTCTACCCGGTTTCCGTTGCGGTCGACTGATTTTCCGTTGCTTTCCATCGACAATTGTTGGAGAAACGGAGGCAACTTCTGCAGGTATTGCGTATAGGGAATCACAACCTCAGACTCAGACCCAAAAAAGTTGTTGTACCAAATGCTCAGCAGGGCCAGCACCACCGGTATGTTCTTTTCAAAAGGAGTCTGTCTAAAATGGATGTCCAAGGCATTGGCCCCATCGAGGAACTTTCTGAAGTTCTTGAAACCGATCGAGAGACTGATCGACAGACCGACTGCACTCCAGAGCGAATAGCGCCCTCCGACCCAGTCCCACATCGTGAAAACATTGTCTGAAGCGATTCCGAAGCTCTTTACCATATCCATATTGGTGGATACGGCAACAAAATTGTGCTGTATGTCACTTTCTTCTGCATCCTCCAGGAACCAGTTCTTCACCGTGGTCGCATTGGTCAAGGTCTCCTGGGTTGTAAAGGTCTTGGAAACAATGACAAACAAAGTGGTTTCCCGATTGAGGTTCTGAATCACTTCGTAAACGTGATCCCCGTCGATATTCGAGATAAAGTGCGTTTTCAAGTGGTTCGAGTAGTAGTGCAAAGCCTCCACAACCATGTTTGGCCCAAGGTCCGATCCCCCGATGCCGATATTCACTACATCTGTTATCTCTTTACCTGTATAACCCTTAAACTCTCCGGAAATGACCTTGTCGCTGAAGGTTTCCATCTTTTCAAGGGTCTCATGCACCTCAGGAAGAACGTTTGCTCCATCCACCTCGACGGAATCATCCGAATTGTTCCTGAGCGCCGTATGAAGGACAGCGCGATTTTCGGTTGCATTGATCTTGTCGCCACTGAAATACTTTTCGATGCCATCTTTGAGGTCGCACTCTTCTGCAAGTTGTACGAGCAAGTCGAGCGTTTCACGGGTAACTCTGTTCTTGGAATAGTCCAGTTTGAGATCCTCAAATTCCAGGGATAAATTTTTCTTTCGATTTGAATCGTTGAGAAACAAGCTCTTCATCTGCGTCTCTTTGATTTCATTGAAATGCTGAGTGAGCTTTGACCAGGATTCTGTTCGGGTTGGGTTTATTGATTTGAGTGGCATAGTCAGCGATTTAGTTTTTGGCGATTGCGGTTTCCAGGTATTGAGATGGAATTGCGTCGAGTTGTTCCTTGATTGAGGCAATGTGCAGAAAATAGTCTGATTTCAGATCTTCTCGGATTGGGTCCGCTTCTGGCAATTTCTGCCTGAAAGGATCCACCTGCTTTCCATTTTTCCAAAACCGGTAGCAGACATGAGGCCCCGAGGTGTTTCCGGTCATGCCTACATAACCGATGACGTCTCCTTGTTTGACGTAGTCGCCTTTTCTCACCGCTCTCTTTTTCATGTGCAAATACTGGGTTGTGTAAACCGAGTTGTGACGAATCTTCACATAGTTGCCATTTCCCCCACGGTAGCGAGACTCGATAACGGTTCCGTTGGCTGTACTCATGATTGGCGTACCCACGCTGGCCGCGAAATCCGTTCCTTTGTGTGCCCTTACCCGGTTTCCATAGAGTTTGATGCGTCGGTTCAAGTTGTAGCGAGAAGAAATTCGGCTGAACTTGAGAGGGGCTTTTAAAAACTGCCTGCGCAAGGTTTTGGCATTCTCGTCGTAATAGTCATTCAGGTTCTTCGTTGAATCGGTAACAAAGTTAAAAGCGTACATGGGTTTGTCCTTGTGCACAAAATAGGCCGCTTTGATATTGCCGATACCCACAGGGATCGTATCATTGATGAACTTTTCCTCGTAGATAAGTTTGAAGCTGTCTCCTTTTTGAAGGTGAAAAAAGTCAATGGTCCAGGCGTAGATGTCACTCATCTCATGGGCCAGAATGTAGTTCAGGTTCTGTCCTTCGATGGCTTCCGAGAGTGAGCTCTCAATGACGCCTGATGCCGTTTTCTCAACTACACGCACTTCCTTTCTTCCGAATTTGGTCTGGATCGAATCTCTAAAGTCGACGATGAGGTATTCCACCTTGTTCGGTTGATAGATGAATACCTGGGCCTTTTCAAGCGAATCCCGCGTTGCGAGAATCGTGTAGGGTTTGCCGGCTCTTAACCTGCGAATGTCAAAAGTGTCTTTGGCCGCCTCAGCGATTTTGTAAATGGTGGGGTAATCTATGTGGTGCCTGTCCAGAATCTCCCCGAAGCTCTCACCACTCTGAATGGTGTCTTTGACAACCTTGTAGTCGTTCAGAATATAGCCAAACTCTTCAATGATTTGGGGCTTCACCTCTTCAACGATTTCCGCTATTTCCTCCTTTTCTTCCTTTGATCCGCACGAAATCAAAAGAAAAATGCTAAAAAAAATGACCAATGAGCTCCTTGCCATGGACGGATTGATTTTTTTGGATGTGCAAATTTATTGAATTTGTGAAAAAAGCGAGCCAAGTTAACGTTAAATCTTTAGCTCAAACGGATGGGCCAGACCTGTTGCCTCGATGAGTTCGGCATTGACAGATCCCACGAGGATCGACGCCTTGATTTTGATGGGAATTTTGTTCTGGTCATCCGAGACCCACAAGGTAACGTTTTCTTCATCCTTGAAAACCCGCCCCTCAAGAACAAGGGGTCGGATTTTGATACAGTCGATCTCACCGAATTTTGTCTTCAGGCGTTCCCTGCCCAGAACCAGAACCTTGACCATATACATCTGTTCGTCGAAAAACATCCTAACATTGACGGCGTCGTTTTCTTTGTACCCGTCAAAATCAATGGAGCGCACATAATAGAATGACTGGAGCAAGTCTTTCACGTCGTTTTGAATGAAATAGGTGCTGTCAGTTTCTCTTTTGTGATTGACGACACGAGCCCGGTGCTTTTTAAAATCGAAGAAAACCTCTTTGTCTTTGGTATAGCCTCCTTCGTAGACTTTACGGATGAAGTGTTTCGGGCGATGGGTGTTTTTGTCGAAAAAAGTCTGGTAGTTGTCATCGACCTTGAAGACCATGCCCACCATTCCCGTGGTCCACCCTTTTCCTATCGCGTGCAGTATGTTTTCATCTTCGGTTTCTCTCACTTCAAGGCTGGTGAACCCTGCATTTAGGAGCCCATATCTGATCTTGTATTTTAGATATTCTCCTTTTTTAAAGGACGAAGAACCGTTCTGTGCCCAAAGAACTAATGAACCCAGAAGAAGAAACAATGTCAACACTCTTTTCAATGCCAATACCCTTTTCTCAGTCATAATTTCGCTCATGTATAACGATTAAAGACCCTGTCAGATTGCAGCGTTTCGATTACTCGAAATTGGCAATGCCCTCTTTTAGCCAGCTCAGGTACTCGTCTGCGTCAGGGGTGTAGGCAGAATACGGATTGAGATTGTTCCCTTGGTGATCGAGCAGCACATAATAGGGCTGCGCATTCGCTTCGTATTTTTCGATCTGGAACTCACTCCATTTCTTGCCGATGGTGGTGACTTTTTTTCCATCGATCTTTGACGTATACTGTTCCTCTTCCCGCAATTGTCGCTTGTCATCCACATAGAGAGAGATCAATACGACCTCATTCTTGAGAATCTGAAGGATTCGTGTGTCTGACCAGACCCGTTCCTCCATTTTGCGACAATTGACGCAGGCATGTCCCGTAAAATCGAGCATGACGGGCTTGTTGACCTTTCTTGCATATTCCATGCCAACTTCGTAATCCAGGAAAGCAACGATGTCATGTGGCCCCAAATGCGCGCCTTCCGGAAGCGCAGCTTCGGTAATATTTCCCGAGTCGCTGAGTTTGGTGTAACCCACGCCGTAAGAAGATTCGCTGTAGTGCATAGGAGGCGGAAAACCACTTATGAGTTTCAGGGGAGCCCCCCACATGCCTGGCACCAAATAGATGGTAAACGCTGCCACCAGCAAGCCCAGGCTCAACCTTCCGACGGAGATGTGACTCAAATCAGAGTCATGTGGCAGTTTGATCTTTCCAAACAAATAAAGGGCCAGAGCTCCGAAAATAGTGATCCAGATTGCGATGAACACCTCTCTTTCCAGCAAGTGCGCCTGAAGCACGAGGTCTGCATTCGATAAAAATTTAAATGCCAGTGCGAGCTCCAGGAAGCCCAGAAATACTTTAACCGTGTTAAGCCAGCCTCCTGATTTCGGCAGAGAGTTGAGCCACCCGGGAAAAGCGGCGAACAGAGAAAAGGGCAGGGCAATCGCCAGTGAAAAACCAAACATGCTGACCACAGGGGCGATCCCTCCCTGGGCTGCAGCGGCTACAAGTGCCGTGCCTACAATGGGCCCCGTACATGAAAAAGAGACAATAGCCAAAGCCAGGGCCATAAAGAAAATGCCAATCAGTCCTCCGCGGTCTGCCTGGGAGTCCACTTTGGTGCCCCAGGAACTGGGCAGGGTGATCTCGAAAGCTCCCAGAAAGGAGATGGCAAAGATCACAAGCAAGGCAAAAAAGATGAGGTTGAACCACACATTTGTGGAAAGGGCATTCAGTGAATCCGCACCAAAAACGGATGTGACCACCGTTCCCAGCAGCACATACAGGACGACGATTGAAACCCCGAACAGGATGGCATTGCGAATGCCCACAGCCTTGTTCTTACTCTGTTTGGTGAAGAAGCTCACCGTCATTGGGATCATAGGAAACACACAGGGCGTGAGCAAGGCAGCAAAACCTGCCAGAAAACTCAGGATAAACAGGGTCCAAAGGCTCTTGGTCTTTTGCTTTTTGTCGCTCATGCCCGTCGGCCCCTTTTCACTTTCAAGTTGCTCCCCTTGTTCTTTAACCTCTGGAGTTACAGTCGCACTCTGCAGAACAGACGAGGCTTCAGGAACCAACTCGGATTCCGAAACCAGTTCTTTCTGGCCTGCTTTTCCCTGAACTTCAAACGTCAAGTCAATTTCGGTGGGAGGGAGGCAGTTTGTGTCATCACACACCATGAACTCGACAACTCCGTTGAGGGTTATTTTTTCATCGGTCAGCACCCGGATGCGCTGCTTGAAGACCGCCTGATTCTCAAAATATTTGATGTCCATCTCAAATACGTTGTCAAATTCCTCATGACCTTCGCCTTCTGTAGGACCTCCAATGAGCTGATAAGACTCGCCAGGTTCCGAAAAGGAAATTGTCGTGGGAATCGGCCCGCCATCCGGAACATTCTGGGAATACAGGTGCCAGCCCGGATCAATTTCTGCGGTTATCAACAGGTCAAATTCAGAGTCATTGACCTTCTCGGCACTGGTGGTCCAGGTTACCGGCTTCAGAATTTGAGACTGCGCGAAGGCAGACAGGAGGAGTAAAACAAACAGGAATTTTCTTTTCATCATTTTGGAATCCATTCAACGTGCAAGACACTTTTGGTTTCTTCAGTCACTTTGTAACGTTCGTCTGACCGCAACCCGACGATCCATGCAACTTCATTTTCGGCGCAAAGTAACCAAATATTTTCCTTTTCCGGGATCGATAGCTTTTCATCCTTGAAAAACTTGCTCAGCTTTTTTCTGCCGTGCATCCCTTTCGGATAGAAGTAGTCGCCTTTTTGCCACTTTCTTACAGTAAGTGGGAATATCAGCATGTCGGCATCGAAAGACGCAGCATGAGTCGTTTTGACAACCTTCTCTTTTGCTGCCGTTTTCAATTCCAGGCGAAGAGTTCCCGAGTCCAGCTCGACTGACTCCTGGCCTTTGTGAATGATCCGACTCTGTTCAGCATCCGGAAGAGAATCTATTTTTTGCAGCAAAAGGCTGTCTCTGTCCTTCAAAAGCCTGTGAGTTGATGAATAAACCATTTTGCCGGATTGCCCCGACAGGAGCTCCTCCATGTCGGCCCACTGGGTAAAGCCAAATTCCGCAAACAGCCCGTACAAATAGGCTTTCGGATGACTCAGCGACTTGAGCCCTGAAATATCGATCTCTATCAGGTCTCCTTTGTTCGAAGTGACATCTTTCCAGATTTCAGCGAGTCGATCATCCAAAATGAATTGAGCCTCCTTCAGATGCTCCAATGTGCTTCCGAATCCGGTTGACAGGTTGGGGATCGTTTCCTTCATCAGGGGCACCAATTCGTTTCGTATGCGATTTCTCAGGTACTTGCTTTGAGCATTGCTGCTGTCTTCTCGCCAGGCTACATTATTTTGTGTGGCATAGGTTTCGATTTCCTCTCTTTGAAAAGGCAATAAGGGGCGACGGACTCTTCCATTTCGTTCGGGAATGCCCGTCAGTCCTTTCAAACCGCTTCCACGCGAGAGGTTTATGAGGAAGGTTTCGAGGTTGTCATCTGCATGGTGAGCCGTGATCAGGTAGTCCGAATGGGTCTGGTCAAGAATTTCATCAAACCAATGATAGCGAAGCTCGCGCGCAGCGAGTTGCAGGGACAACCCGTGATCATTTGCATAATCTTGAGTTTCGAATCTTTTTACGTGAACCTCCAGGTCGAGACTTCGGGCCTTCTCTTCGACAAACTTCTCATCCTCATCAGAGTCGCTGCCACGAAGTTGAAAATTGCAATGAGCGACAGAGAAATCGACTTCAGCGTCCAGCAACAGCTCGCAGAGCACCATGCTGTCTATTCCCCCTGACAGAGCCAGAACCGAACGACCCTGAAGGAGTTCTGAAAAATTCAGGGTCAAATGTCTTTTGAAAACAGCACTCAGCGAGCCCATATCGAGTCATTATTCGTCAAAGGTAACAGATTGGGAGTGCAATAAAAAACCCCCGGGAACAGCGCTGTTTCCGGGGGCTTTTTCTGAAGCTCTTCCAATCAATTCTTGACCAGAAGGTTCTTGTTGTTCATCTTCAATTCGGAGAGTACGTTCAGCGCCTCTTCCATATAGATGTCTTTCTTGAGGTTACTGTGCCAGATCTCTCTTTTCTTGGCCAGAATAGAGTCCTGCTCGACCAGGGCCATTTCGTATTTGGGAGACCTGAACTCGAGGTTGCTTTCATACAGACTGATGTCGTCAAAAGCCTTGCTTTCCTCTTCTCTCTTATCCAGTTCGGCTTTGTATTTTTCGTAATTGAGCTGAACAGTCGTGTCGTCGCGACCCTTTTTCAACCAACGAGCATTCTCATCGATGATGATAAAATGCGGGTTGTCCTGAATACGCTTCTTGCTGTTGTTGACCACCGAATGAAAATTCTCATAAAAGTCAACAGGCGTGTATTCTGCGGGCTCGATCTTATCCCAATCCAATGGATTCTTCTCGTCCCGTTCCCCGATTTCGAAATACGTGTATTTGTCAGGCATGGCAATGTCGCTGACTACGCCTTCAAGCTGGGTAGAGCCACCGTTGATTCGGTAAAACTTCTGGATGGTCATTTTCAAGGCTCCAAGATCCTTGGGATACTTGAAATAATTGTTCAGCGGCAAAACATTTTGCACCGTGCCTTTTCCAAACGACTGTTTGCTTCCGATAATCACGGCACGATTATAGTCCTGCATGGCTGCTGCAAAAATCTCTGAAGCTGAGGCACTCAATTCATTGACAAGCACCACAAGAGGTCCTTCCCATTGTATTTTCTTATTCTTGTCGGATCGGATATTGGGTTTTTCTCCGCGATACTTAACCTGCACCACCGGCCCATCATTGATGAACAAACCTGAAATCTCGATTGCTGTCTTCAAGGATCCCCCTCCGTTGTTTCTCAGGTCGATCAAAAGACCCTCAACATTCTCAGCTTTGAGTCGCTCGATCTCCTGCTCCATGTCGGTTGCTGAGTTCCTGAAGTTTCTTTCATTGAAGTCAATGTAGAATTTCGGCAGGTTGATCACTCCGAATCTTCTGTTGTCGATGTCAACAACGCTGGATTTGACGAATGTCTCCTCCAATTCGATGATATCGCGAATGATGGAGATCACCTTAATGGATCCGTCAATCTTCTTTACGGTAAGTCTGACCTCAGTGCCTTTTTGACCCTTGATGTACTCGATAGCATCGTCGAGTCGCATACCCACGATATCAACAGGCTCCTCGTCTCCTTGCGCTACCTTGAGAATGAGATCTCCGACTTCGAGCTCTCCACCTCTCCAGGCAGGCCCTCCGGAAATCAGCTCCGCCACCCGGGTGTAGTCGTCTTTTTTCTGCAATCGTGCCCCAATGCCTTCCAGTTTTCCGGCCATGATCTGGTCAAAGCGTTTTTTCTCTTTGGGTGCATAGTAGTTCGTGTGGGGATCGAATTGCATCGTCATGGTATTCAAGAAAATGGAAAACCAATCGGAATCCTCCAGGTCGCCCATCATCTCATAGATGTCATCCAGGCTGCTCTCGGTCATTTCCCTGGATTCTTTTTCGAGCTCCTCGAAGGTCTTGATCTCAACTGGCTCAACATCGGCATCTTCATTTGCATCTTCACCTGCATCCTCGGATTCGGAACCCTCCTCATCAGGATTTTTCGCCATCTGCTCCTGCAGCTCGATTTTCTCATGAAGCCTTGACAAAGTGCTCCATTTCAATTGCATTTGCCAGTATTTGATCAACTCGGCTCTGTTCTTGGCAAAGGGCTTTTTGTCATAGTCCACGTCAAAGCTGGAATCCTTGGTAAAATCGAACGGACTGGCAAGAATTTCTTTATAGATAGACTTGGACTCCTGGACTCTTTGAAGAAACCGGTCTACAGCAACATTATAAAAAGAAAGATCCTCGCTTTTGATCTGATCATCGATCATGTGCTTGTAAACCTCCATTTCCTCAATGTCGCTTTGAAGGAAAAATCGTTTGTATGGGTCCAGCTGATCGATAAAGTCTGCAAAGACCTTTTCAGAGAACTCATCATTGATCTGATGGGGCTCATAATGCCCCTGTTTGAGGGCATAGCGCACCAAACCGATGAGAATCTTGTCTTTTTCAGGATCCGGCTCATTGGCCATTCTAAACCCGAAAAGCATTCCCGCCACGATCAGGAGGGGTAAAATAAACTTGACTTTGCTATTTGAGAAGAGGGAAATATTTTTCATAATACGTATTCAGCTTTTCATATCAGCCCGAGCAAGATAGCAAAATCGGGCGTCAAATGGATATCATCACACAACATAAACCACAAATGTCTGTAAAAATCAGCAATTTGAACTACAATAGTAGTCATTTAACGTGTGGTTCCTTCACAATAAATTGTTAAACGTTAAAACGTAACTGTTGAGATAAAATGTCATATTTTTGTTATCCAATCAAAAAAAATGCCAGAAAAACCACTCATCCTGGTCACCAATGATGACGGGATCACTGCTCCCGGAATTCGCACCTTGATTTCGGTCATGAATGAAATCGGCGAAGTGGTTGTCCTTGCACCCGACAGCCCGCAAAGCGGGATGGGTCATGCTATAACTTTAGATTCCACGATTTATTGTGACAAAGTAACTCTCGAAGAAGGGAAACAAGTCGAATACAGATGTTCAGGAACACCAGCCGATTGTGTTAAAATGGCCATCAGCGAGGTACTCGACAGGAGACCCGATCTGGTAGTTTCTGGAATCAATCACGGCTCCAACAGCTCGATCAATGTGATCTATTCCGGAACGATGAGTGCTGCCATCGAGGCGGGCATTGAGGGTATACCTGCCATAGGATTCTCCTTGCTGGACTACAGCTGGAACGCCAACTTTGAACCCGTAAAAGAGGATGTGCGAAAAATTGCCCTCAACGTGCTTGAGAGAGGGTTGCCAGATGGCGTTGTGCTCAATGTGAATTTCCCCAATTTGGACGACGAACCCTTCAAGGGAATTAAAATATGCAGACAGGCCCGGGCCAATTGGGTCGAAGAATTCGACAAGCGGACGAATCCCCAGGGCAAGCCGTATTACTGGCTGACCGGTAAGTTTGTCAAGATGGACAACGGCGAGGACACGGATGTTTGGGCCCTTGAAAATGGCTACGTTTCTGTGGTGCCGGTTCACATTGACCTGACTGCCCATCATTTCATCCAGACTTTAAACTCCTGGGAATTCTAATTGAGTACAATGGCAAAATTGAATAAGAAAGAAGTGATCATCGGATTTCTGGTAGGTTTATTGGCGACGTTTTTTGGATTTTTCATTTACGTCGAATTCGTATCCCCTCATGGATTTGATGAAAGCGTGAAAATAATCAAAGAGGGGGGACTTTTCGGAAAGGTGCTCGGACTTGCCGCCCTGCCCAACCTGTTTGTGTTTTTTGTGTTTCTGAGAAAAAAGCAGGACCTCCGGGCGAGAGGAGTTCTGTTGGCCTGTTTTTGCGTCGCTTTTGCGATTCTGATCAGTCAGTTCTTTTAATGTAAAAAAAGCAAGATTTGAAATACTACATCATCGCCGGTGAGGCATCCGGAGACTTACATGCTTCGAATCTGATGAAAGCCCTGAAACGGGAGGAAGCCCATGCTGAATTCAGGTTCTGGGGAGGAGACCTGATGCAAAGCGTCGGAGGAACCCTGGTCAAGCATTACAGGGATCTGGCCTTTATGGGGTTCACCGAGGTGATCATGAACCTTCGCACCATACTCAACAATATCAAATTTTGTAAAAAAGACATCCTCGAATACCAACCCAGCGCCGTGATACTCGTCGACTATCCGGGTTTCAATCTTCGAATTGCAGAATTTGCCCACAAACACGGGATAACGGTCCATTACTATATTTCTCCCCAGATCTGGGCCTGGAAAGAAAATCGCATTAAAAAGATCAAGCGGGATGTGGATCACATGTACGTTATTCTGCCCTTTGAAAAGGAATTCTATGAGGATAAGCACAACTACCCGGTTCACTTTGTGGGTCATCCTTTGCTCGATGCCATCGCAAACCGAAGGCCCGTTGATCTGGAAGCTTTTTCCGAGGAGCACGGATTGAATGATAAGCCGATTGTCGCTTTGTTGCCGGGGAGCAGAAAGCAGGAGATCACAAAGATGCTCGGGATCATGCTTAAGATGGTGGATCGCTTTCCGGACCACCAGTTTGTCATTGGGGGCGCTCCGGGCCAGGAGCCGTCATTTTACGAGACCTTTCTGAAAAAGGACAATGTGGCGCTGGTTCACAATAGAACCTATGATCTTCTTTCGGTGTCAAGTGCTGCCCTGGTAACCTCAGGAACGGCAACTCTTGAGACCGCTCTCTTCAAGGTGCCCGAAGTCGTCTGCTACCGTGGTGGCGAGATCTCCTATCAAATTGGCAAGCGACTTGTCAATGTCAAATATATCTCGCTGGTCAATCTCATTCTGGACCGCGAGGCCGTTCGGGAGCTGATCCAGGATGAGTTCAACGAAGAAAACCTGGAGAATGAACTCTTCAAAGTGCTCGATCACAAGCACCGTGAAAAGCTCTTTGATGATTATTATCAGCTCGAAAAGAAGCTCGGAGGCAAAGGAGCAAGCGAAAAAACAGCCAAACTCATCATCAAGAACAGCTGATCCTTTCCTGAGCCGTCAATTGCAGAGATCTTTCATGACTTTTTTAATGTCTCCGGGCGTGCTCATGATCTTTGTGAAGGTTCCCATGGTAAGGTCGGGCCAATGAAGGGCGATCCTGTAGCGTCCGTGCAACATGGTAGCTTCCTTTCCCTGAATGATAATCTCGTAAGGCATGGCGGCCAAATGATCTTCGCCGATAATGGGAAGAAAATGCTTTTCACCTTCTTCCTCGTTCATGAGCCCTACTCCGTAGACTGCTACCTGTTCGTTCGGAAACTTAAGGCTGTACACCCAAATCGTCTCGCCTTTTTTGGCCTTCAGATTCTTTTCGATCATTTTGACTGCTTCTTCAAAACTAGAGAATTCCTCCAGCTCCACCGGATCGGTGAAATAGGGCATCATGATCTTGTAATGATACTCTCTCAGATCTTCGGCCGTCATTCCTCCTCCAAAACCTGTATTCTCTGAGCCCAATGGAGAAAGGGCGCTCTTCACATCCGCAGCGACCTTTGCCAGGCCCGAAGCGTGTTTGTCGTATTCGTCCATGAGATAAGCCTGGAAAAGGTATTCCGGGTTGAGATAACTGATGCTGGTCCCGGGCCCATCCGATTTGAGACCGACTTTGAGTGCAGCCGCAAGGGCTCCCCGGTCCTTGACCTGGATCGTGATGTCTTTAAGGTCCTGTCGGGTATAGACGATTACCTTGAGGGTTTGATTTCCCTCCACGTGATAGCTTCCGATGACCTCGAATCCTTTTTCCTGCAAAACGGAAGTCACTTTTTGCTCAGCAGCGCCCAGGTCCATCTCGGACTCACCGACCATGACATAAGGTGAAAGCGTCTGAGCCTCCAGATTCAAGAAAAGAGCGAAGAACATTGAGAATAGTATGTATGGCATTGATTTCATGACAAATTGATTTTGATTTGCGCATAAAATTACACCCAAATCGCAATATAAATGCTAACAATTGTCATGTGAGGAATTTCATCCGGTTTCAACGCCCTGCCATGATTCGATATCGAAAAAGATAGACGAGGATTCCCCCTCTTAAGATCATCCAAACGGTGAAGGCGATCCAAATGGCATAAAGGCCGAGATCGAAATAGTCCCCGATGAGCAAGGCAGGCACGAAACCCAGGAATGTGGCTGCAAGAAGCGTATCCCTGAGAGCCACGGCTTCGGCCATTCCCTTGAAAATACCGTCAAACACGAAGGCAACGGCATTGATGGGCTGCATCAGCAATACGATCCAAAAAATGCTTGAAAAAAGCTGAAGCACGTCCGGATCCTGTGAGAAGAGACGGCCCAATGGTTTGTAGAAGGCCAGACAAACGAATCCCAGGATCAAAGCGATAACCAGAGTGTATGCAATGAGCTGTTTGCTCAGGCGATCGATCATCTTATAATTGCCTTCTCCCAGAAACTTGCCCGACATGATATTGCCGACGCTGGAATAACCGTCGATAAAGAAGGCGAAAAAGAGCCAGATCTGAAAAGCAATGGTCTGGGCAGCAATCGAATTTGCACCATAGCTCGTGGCATAGGCATTGGCCATGTAAAGGGCTATATTCAGGGAAAGAGCTCGTATGATCAAATTCAGGCTGAGGGAAAGGAGTCGCTTGATCTCGTGATTAAAGGGCAGGCTGAGTGAAAGGTTGAAAGGCGTTTTTTTCAGAAACAGCACGAGTGCCATCAGTGCCATAAAAGCCTGGGCGATCACACTGGCCCATGCAGCCCCCTCGACATTCATGGGTTCGACCAGCCCCTCGACGCCGAAAACAAGCGCAAAATCAAGGAAAATGTTCAATGTGGCCCCCAAAATGCTGATCACCATGGGCCAGAAGGTATTCTGAAGGCCCCTGAAAACACCGAATATGGAGAACACAAAAAGGGTCAGAGGAAGACCCAGGGCACGAATTCGATAGTAGGAAACCGACTGATCGAGAATGAGACCCGAGGCGTTGTACAATTCAAAGATCTGTCGGGTGAACAGCACAGTGACCACATAGATCGAAAGGCTTAGCAGGAGATTGATAAAGATGATCTGTGCCGGCAGGTTGTGAATCTGATCGAGCTTCTTTGCCCCCAGGTACTGAGCGACGATCGCTGAAATGGCGGATCGGGTCTGTGCCAGGATCCAAACAATAGCCGAGATAAAAGAACCCGCTATTCCCACCGCAGCGAGAGCCTCGGTCGGATTGACCTGAACATTGCCGACAATGGCGGTGTCGGTGATGGACAGCAGAGGTTCGGCGATTCCGGAAACGATCGCCGGGATGGCGAGCTTGTTGATCCGTCGGAAAGAGATTTTTTTAGTGGACAAGACCCCGATTTTTAAATGATCTCCATGTTTACGGGAGCGAAAATAAAACAATTAAACGGTAAAGTGTCGTCGTGTCTAACCCCAGGTATGTTCCATTTCATTTTACCTTTTTTCTGGCTGCAGGCATAGTGACCGGTTTTTTTTTGACCTCTCCATTGGCGCATTGTTGATTTTACTCGTCTGCAATCTCTTTTTGCTTGCCCGGGAGCACAGGATTCAAAACAAAAGCTTTGCCTTTTCTCCTGGCTTCTTTTTGCTTACAGGGACATTCTTCATTCTGTTGGGGGGCTATCTGACGACAAAGATCAGTGTCAGAAGCGATAAAAACCATTTCAGTCACTTTTACAATTCGGGTGACCTGGTCACGATTCTTCTTCAAAAAAGAATCAGCAAAAAGAAAGGGCGTCAGAGATTTCAAGCGCGTGTGATCTCTTTGAACAATAAGACCTGCGAAGGCAAAATCTATGTGAGCATCGAAGTCGACACGTCAGAGAACAGGGTGCTGTATGGCGACACTCTGAGGACGAGAAATTCTCTGCACCACATTAGACCCCCTATGAACCCTGGGGCATTTGATTTCCAGCAATACGCAGCAAGGAAGAATATTTTCCATCAATTGTACCTGAAGCGCGACGACTTCATTCTGAAACGGGGGAAGAAGAAGAGTTTGATCAGAAGCTCAATTGGGCTTAACCGCAATCTTCAAGCAGCGCTGGAAAAAGTTTTGAAGGAGCCCGACGAACTATCTGTCGCAAAGGCCCTGCTGCTGGGAGACAGAAATGAGATTACTGTCGATCTTTTGGACAGTTTCAAAGGGGCCGGGGCCATGCATATTTTGGCCATTTCCGGCCTCCATGTTGGGATCGTTCACCTGATTTTTTTGTTCTTTACTCGCCCGCTGACTCTTTTGAAAAATGGAAGAGTTCTCCGGGTCATCATGATTTTGCTGGGCCTTTGGCTCTATGCATTGTTAACCGGAATGGCGGTTTCAGCGACTCGATCGGTGAGCATGTTCACCTTGTTCACCCTCGGACAAGCTGTGAACAGGAAGATCAGCCTGCTTAATAATTTGATAAACTCGGCATTTGTATTGCTGATCCTCAAACCTATGCTTCTTTTTGATGTGGGCTTTCAGCTGAGTTATTCTGCCCTTACCGGGATTGCTGTCGGAGCAATTTTGATGGGACAGAAGAAAAAACGAAAAAAACGGTTTTCAAAGATTCAAAAGTATTTTTTGGGACTGATCCTTGTGTCCTGTTCAGCACAACTGGGGGTAATGCCGCTCAGTCTTTACTATTTCAAGCAATTTTCCGGGCTATTTCTATTCAGCAGCATCCTTCTTCTGCCCTTACTTGGCATTACCCTGGTTCTCGGTTATTCCGTGCTTGGCGCAGCCCTGATTTTTAATCTTCCTGAGTATGTTAAAGAAGTATTTCAAGCCTGGTTAAAATTGATCAACAAGTCCATTGAGTGGCTCGGAAGCATCGACGCTCTTATCCTAAAGGGGGTCTATTTTCCATTTTCTTTCTGGATTTTGTTGAGTTTGAGCCTGTTTCTTGCAAGTATGGGTTTTTTGAAACGAAAATCGATATTCATCTATGCATCAGGCATTTGTCTGATTTGTATGCAACTTGTATGGATCCACGAAAGAGTCGTTTTAAACAGAGATGAAGAGCTCATCGTATTTCATCGAAGAGGGGAGCCGCTTGTGGTAAGCAGAAAGGGCAACGTTTTGAAATTGAAGAACAAGAAGGAGCTCCCAGACGAAATGAAAATACTCTTAGAGGATTATTTAAGTCAACTTCCGGGAGATTTTTCGATTCAAAGAAACCTGGAAGGGACCGCGGCGCCAATGCAGGTTTTTTATGTTCGCAAGGCACTTGTTTTTTTCATCAGCGAGAAAATTGACATGGTCTCGCCGGGGGCTCTTGGTTCGCTTGCGCGGGATCCGGACATTGTAATTTTCTCAAACGCTCCCAGGCTCAATCTCGAGCGACTTCTCGGGGAGATTCGTCCCGGGATCGTGGTTGCAGACGGCTCCAATCACAAGGGATTCGTCCAACGCTGCAGGGAATCGTGCCAGGCGCTCGGGATAGAATTTCACGCAACCCTTGAAAAAGGAGCTTTTCTCTATCCCAAATGAAAAGGGGCCTCCTGCAATTTTATGTATATTTGCTCGTTAAAAAAATAAAAATCTCACATGAAGATTATCGTACCTATGGCAGGCATCGGCTCACGATTGCGGCCGCATACACTCACCATACCCAAACCCTTGACCCTGATCGCCGGCAAACCCATTGTTCAGCGATTGGTAGAAGACATTGTTGAAGTGGTCCATCAGAAAGTCGAGGAAATTGCCTTTGTCATCGGTCCGACTTTTCCGGCAGACACCGAGCAAAGACTGATGGATATCGCCGAGGGAATGGGTGCCGTAGGAAAGGTTTCTGTTCAGGAAACCGCTCTCGGAACTGCCCATGCGATACAGTGTGCCAAGTCCTCACTTGAAGGCCCCTGTGTGGTGGCATTTGCAGACACTCTATTCAAGGCTGATTTTGAACTGAACCCAAATGCCGATGGTGCCATCTGGGTGAAGCAAGTCGAGGAGCCAAGCGCTTACGGAGTTGTGGAGCTCAAAGACGGTATCATTACGAATTTCGTGGAGAAGCCTGCAACTTTTGTTTCTGATCTTGCCATCATTGGAATCTATTATTTCAAGCAGGGAGAGGTGCTCCGGGATGAGATCCAGTACCTTTTGGACAACGACATTAAAGAAAAAGGAGAGTACCAGCTGACCAACGCTCTCGAGAACATGAAGGAGAAAGGATTGCGTTTCGTTCCCGGAGAAGTCAGTGAATGGATGGATTGCGGGAACAAAGAAATCACGGTAGATACGAATTCAAAGATTCTCCAGTTTGCTCTGGAGGCCGGGCAGGACTTAGTTTCAAAAACGGTATCTTTGGAGAATTCCTCGATTATAGAGCCTTGTTACATTGGAGAGAATGTGGTTCTGAAAAACTCTACGGTTGGACCCGGGGTTTCCATTGGGGACAACAGCACTGTGGAGAATTCGACTCTCGTCGATTCCCTGATCCAGAGCCACACGAAAATTGAAAACGCCGACCTTAAAGGCGCCATGATAGGAAACCATGCTCATTTCGATGGAAATTTCAAATCGATCAGCATAGGGGACTATTCACAACTGAAATAATGAATTGAAATCCATGTTTTGCCCTGCTTCCTGAGAAACATATTACTTTGGGCCTTTCTCCTTCAAGGAGGCTTTGCTCTATGGGCACAGGAGGACGTTGTCTCAACGGAAGAAATGCTAGTTGAGCAGCAGAACATCAATTTTCAGACCTTCTTTTTTGAAGCCCTGGCCCAGAAGGCGATCGGCAACTATGACAAGGCGATTTACGCTCTTGAAGCCTGTCATGACATCGACAAGAACGATCGTGCGGTTTTGTTTGAACTTTCCAAGAATTACGGTTTTCAATTCAAGTACACGGAAGCCGAATACTACGCCCGGATGGCCCTGGAGCTGGAGCCCGAAAACATGTACATGCTTCGTCATCTGAAAGACATCAAGACGAAACAAAATGACTTCAAGGGAGCCATCGGCGTCCAGAACCGGATTGTATTGCTTAATCCGGAGGAAGAGGCCGATCTCGTTATCCTTTATATCAAATCGGGAGAGATCGATCAGGCCGTGAGCCTGCTCAGGAAGCTCGATGCAGAGAATAAGGTCCCTGAGGGTCTGATTGCCCTGAAGGAATCTCTCCTTCAGCAGGGAGAAGCAGGGTCAATGGGTTCTGTACCCTCTCTGAACCCATCCGAATCAATCAACCCAAATGAAGAAACTGACAGTCAACTCATGGCCGGTCCGGCATCAAAAAGCGAGACCTTGCTTGAGGCATTCGAGAGAGATAAATCTTACAAGAATCTCGTTCCCTTGTTGGAGCGCGAATTGAAGACGAAACAGTTTCTGGACCTGTTAAAGCACAGTGAGGAGGGACTTTCGCTCTTCCCCGCCCAGCCTTTTGTTTACCTGATGAAGGGAACGGCCCTGATTCAACTTAGAAAAAACAATGAGGCAGCCGAGACACTGCAGGAAGGATTGGACTATCTCATCGATGATCCCGAAATGGAATACAGGTTCCTGGAGCAGTTGAGCCTGGCATTCAAGGCCATGGGCGAAAACAAAAAAGCAACAGAATACTTCAATAAAGCCCAGGAAATCAAGGAGGGATCATGAAAAAAGCTTGGGTTCTAATTTTGGTGTTGTCAGTTCTTTTCTCCTGTAAAAGTGCTAAGGTGGACGACAGTGAGGTCAGCTATTTGCCGGCCCGAGCCATTGTAAAAAAGAACAGGCAGGCCTCCTTTTCGCAAGAGCGGATCAAAGCCACCATGTCGATCAAGTACCGGGGTTCCCAAGAGTTGCCCAACATCAGCGCTTCCCTCCGGATGGTCAAGGATTCCATTATCTGGATCAATTTCTCCAAACTGGGATTCCCGATAGCGAAACTCAGGATTACCGCCAAAGAGGTGGAGTTCTACGAGAAGATCTCTAAAACTTCGTTTAAGGGAAATTTCGAATTGATAAGCCAGTGGCTCGGAACCGATTTTGACTTTATGAAAGTGCAGAGTTTATTTTTAGGCGAGTCTTTGCTAAATTTGGAAAGAGACAAGTATGTCTCTTCTGTGGTCAACAATCAATACGAGCTGCAACCCAAGAGGAGAAACCCCATGTTTGACATCTATTTTTATTTGGATCCGTCAACGTTTAAAATCGCAAAGGAGGAGCTCCGTCAACCGGAAAAGGATCAAAATTTAACAATTTTGTACAGGGAATTTGATAAAATTAGTGAATCTTTGTTTCCCAAAGGGTTCCTGATCACAGCTGTGGGTCAACAAAAGAGAACCGTAATCGACGTGATTTACAAGAGCGTTCAATTTGACGTCCCGTTGAAATTCCCCTTTCAAATGCCTGAGGGCTACAGAAATATTGAATTGGAATGAAAGTTTTTAGGGAAATGATGTCCAAATTCTCAAAATCCTTTGCGGAGCAGGCTCTTCGACGCATTCTCTTTCTATTGCCGCTTCTGCTCCTTGTTCCTTTGTCCTCTTACTCTCAGAGCAGGCAGGAATTGGAAAAGCAGCGACTTCAGCTGCAGAAAGAGATCAAGGAAATCAACACCCTGCTTTTTAAATCCCAGAAGAAAGAAAAAACCCTGTTATCGGATCTATCCGACCTCGTCAAGAGAATTGGGGTCCGTACCGAATTGATCAACACGATTGACGAGGAGACCAGACAGCTGACTTTTGAGATTGAAGAAAATGAGAAGCAGGTGGCTATGCTGCAGGACCGGCTTAAAATTTTGAAAAAGGACTATGCGAACATGGTCGTTCAATCCTACAAAAGCAAAGCGAAGAACAGCCGATTGATGTTTGTGCTTTCATCGGAAAACTTTTTACAGGCATATAAACGCCTGGACTATATCAGGCAATATGCCGATTACAGGGTCAGGCAGGGAGAAGAGATCAAAATTGAGACCGTCAAGCTCAAAAATCTGAATGATTATTTGGTTCAAACCCGAACGGCGAAGGAGATGCTGCTGGTTGAGAACCAGAAAGAAAAAGACAGCATAGCCCGGGAAAAAGCCTCAAGGGAGTCGATGGTCAAGGCTGTGAAGAACAAGGAGAAGGAATACATTGCGCAAATAGAGAAAAAGCAGAAAGCCGAAAAAGAAATCGATCGCAGGATTGAGAAGTTGATCGCAGAGGCAATCGCGAGCTCGAAAAAAAGCACTTCGGTGAAAAGCTCAGGCTTCGCTTTGACTCCTGAGGCCAAAGAATTGGAAAAGGATTTTATCTCGAACAAAGGCAAGCTGCCCTCGCCAGTGGAAAGAGGGGTCATCGTCAGGAGGTATGGCAAACAGTCCCACCCAACCCTGAAAGGGATCACGATTGAAAGCAACGGGGTGTTCTATGCAACGGAAAAGGACGCCAACGCCCGGGTGATTTTCGACGGTCGCGTGCTGGCCATACAGGTTCTTCCGGGAAATAAGAAAGCGGTGCTGGTTCAGCACGGGAACTACATTTCTGTTTACAAGAACCTGGACAATGTCACAGTCAAGAAAGGGGACCAGGTGAGAACCAAGCAGGAGCTTGGCCGGATCCACACCGATAAAACGACCGGAAAAACCATCCTTGCCTTCGTCCTTTTCAAGGAGGTTCACAGGCAGAACCCCGAAGAATGGGTTTACAAGATTTAACTACTTGAATTTCTATGGAGTTTGAAGATGCCATTGAAAAATGGCTCGAAGCGCCCTTACTCGAAGTCAGGCCCTTGTCTGGTGGTGATATCAACCAGGTGTTCAGGCTTCGAATGGCCAATGCAAAAGAATTTGTTCTGAAACTCAATTCGAAAGACCGCTATCCGGGAATGTTTGAAAAAGAGTCTGCGGGACTTCAGTTGCTCAAGTCCGCGGGATGCCGGGTACCTGGAGTTGAATTGACCTTTGAGGAAGGGACCCATCAATTTCTGATCCTGGAGCATGTGGAAGAAGGAAGGCCTGCAGGCATTTCTTGGGAGCTTTTCGGACGTCAGCTCGCAACACTTCATTTGCAAACAAATGACGCTTTCGGACTCGACCACGACAATTATATTGGCTCGCTGGATCAAATGAACGGCAAAATGGAGAACTGGACCGAGTTTTTCATTTCGAACCGGCTGCAACCCCTGATTCGAAAGGCCAAAGGAAGAAATTTGCTCGGAGGCAAGCATTTGGAAGCGTTCGAATCACTTTTTTCCCGCCTGCCTGAACTGATTCCACGGGAAGCGCCTTCCCTCTTGCATGGAGATCTATGGTCGGGAAACCTCATGTTTGACAAATTGGGTGAGCCCGTTTTTATTGATCCTGCAGTTTACTTCGGACACAGGGAAGTCGACATTGCGATGACCCGCATGTTCGGTGGATTCAACGAAAGATTTTTGGTCGCTTATAACGAGATGCGGCCTCTTGAAAAAGGATGGGAGGAGAGGATAGAGCTTTACAATCTGTATCCGACTCTTGTCCACCTGGTTCTTTTTGGGAGCTCCTATCTGTCGGGAATTGAGCGTACCCTCAGGCGATTCGCGTCATAGGGATCAAGTGAAAAGGGCCTTGAGCTCCGTTGCGTCATGGGGATCCATTTTCTTTGAAAGCACAAGACTGAGCTGTTTTCTTCTGAGAGCTCCCGCGTAGCGCTCTTTTTCGAGATCGGTTTGGGGAATCAATTCCGGCACTCTTACAGGGGCCCCGGTGCGATCCACAGCCACAAAAGTGTAAATCCCTTCATTCACTTTGGTTCGCTCTCCCGATTCGCGGTCTTCCATCCAAACATCCACAAAGATCTCCATCGAAGAATTAAAAGCTCTTGAGACCTTCGCTTCAATGGTAAGTACGCTGCCCACCGGAACAGCTTTTGAGAATACCACGTGATTGACGGATGCCGTAACAACGATTCGATTGCAGTGCCTTCTGGCAGCTATGCTGGAAGCCCGATCCATCCTGGCAAGCAGCTCACCGCCAAACAGGTTGT
Source organism: uncultured Flavobacteriaceae bacterium (assembly GCA_942492425.1). Classification (GTDB taxonomy): domain Bacteria; phylum Bacteroidota; class Bacteroidia; order Flavobacteriales; family Flavobacteriaceae; genus Lutimonas. The sequence goes on along the minus strand of CALOEQ010000002.1, from coordinate 269,969 downwards.
CCAGGGGATTGGTCTCACCTGGAAGAACCAGATCTGTCAGGGTCGTTATCGAGTCAATGGGATGTTTGCTCTGCATGGGAAAAGCGTATGTTTAAGTCTCAAAAATACGCCAAATAAACAAAAGCGGGATATTAAAACTCCTGAATCAGCAACCAGGAATCCTCAGCAACATTTTTTTGAATGGAGTCCAGCGCTCCCAGGGCTTCGTTGCGGGTTTTATAGCTTCCATAAGAAACTACGGTGAGATTCCAACGATTCACACCCAGGATTCGAGCCTCGTAACCCTGCTGCAGGAGTTGCCCAACTTTGCGCTCTGCATTCTCAGGAACCCTGAAGGCCCCTGCAATGACGTGAAAGCTCTTTTTCTCCGTTTTTAGCTCGAGCTTCAAGGCAGGAAGCGGTTTTGAAATCACGAAAGTGGCATTCTCAATTTTCTGTTCGATCTGTTCTTGCTGTTTCTGAGCTTCCGCAACCCACTGATCTGTTCTGTAATCGTTGTACATCTTGGCTCCAAAGCCAATAGCCGAAAGTCCAATCACGAAAACAGCCGCATACTTGAGATAATTGGGAGCTTTTTTCTCTTGCAGCGGAATAACCGGAGGAAGCACTTTTTCTTCCGGGGTGTCTTTTTCTTCAGCCCCATGAAGGTCACGGGCCAGAACACTTGAAAGACCGAATGAAGAAAGCAGGTAGTTTGTCTTGTTTTGAGGCTCAAAGTGCAACTTTCCATCGGTCCAGCTGAAGGTTCCCAAACCATTCAGGTTCAGGTCCTCATCGCGCAGCTTATCCATCCAGGACTCGATCTCGAACTTGATGTAATTCAAAGCGCATTCGTATGAGATCTTGTCAACCGAGGCAATGTAATTGGCAAGCAGGCCATCGTTGTTCTTCAAGTGACCGTTGAACGTGATTTGCTTGTAAGGAGGATACAGGGTCTCCTTGCTTTTATCCAGCCGCGCAGACTTCTCGTTGGTCACAAAACCTCCAAATTGAGGCACGATAACACATTCGTAACGATACAGCAGATCACAGATGTAATTGGCGAGATTCAAGCTAAGGGAGTTTGGTTTTACCTCAACAAATCTAAAAAATTTTGAAGTGCGTTTACAAGTGCGGTTTCTAAATTATTAACAATAGAATGCACAATTTTTTTGAATCACTGGGATGGAAACAGACACGATTTTTTACTCATTGGCTTTGCTGTCGGTTGATGGGATAGGATGCAAAGGGGCTCGCAAGCTGATCGAGCATTTTGGTTCAGCGAAAGAGTCACTATTGGCAGGAGAAAAGCTATGGCTGGAGGTAGAAGGAATCGGCCCGAAACTCGTCCAAAATCTCAAGGGCAGGAGAATTTTCACCAAAGCGAAAACGGAGATGGAAATCATTGAGAAATATGGACTTCATGTGGTCTCTTTTTTTGACCCGGACTACCCGGAGCATCTGAGACACTGTGAGGACGCACCCTTGCTCCTTTTCTACAAAGGAAAAATCGACCTGGCGAAGCGCAATGTCATCAGTATCGTCGGTACCCGCAAGATGACCTCCCAGGGCTCGGCATTCATGAAGCGAATGTTTTCGGAGCTGGAGCCTTACGACCCCGTGATCATAAGCGGACTCGCCTATGGTGTCGATATCCTTGCACATCGCCTCGCATTGCAGCACGGGTTGAAAACAATCGGCGTACTTGCTCATGGCCTGGACAGGATATACCCCAGGGCCCATTATAAAACAGCCCTGAGCATGATGGAGGAAGGTGCCCTGCTCACGGAGTTTTGGACGGGAACTCCACCTGAAAGGGAGAACTTCGTAAAGAGAAATCGGATCATTGCCGGCATGTCTGAGGCCACCCTGGTCATCGAGTCATCTGAGAAAGGGGGGTCCCTGATCACCGCTGACCTCGCGTCTTCCTATCACCGTGAGGTCTTTGCCGTACCCGGAAGAACTTCCGACCCCTTCAGTGTGGGTTGCAATCACCTGATCAAAACGCATCGGGCATCCATGCTGACCGATGCCAGGGACCTGGCTTATATGTTGAACTGGGAACCGATTCGAGAATGCAGCAACCACGAAGAAGCAGTTTCATTGGATCCCACGGAAAAGCAGTTGTTCGAGACCATTCTAAAGCATGGAAAGATACAGGCGGATCATCTGTCTCAAAAGTGCCGGCTCCCGATCCAGCATGTCCTGCCCATCTTGTTGCGTCTCGAGTTGTACGGCCGAATTCGGGAACTTCCCGGAAAGCATTATGAAATTGTGTGATTCTGATCCTTCTTCTCGAAATACATGACTATGGCCTCCTTCATCAAAACGGTTTGCTCTCCGGGCTTCAGATTCGGCAGCTGATCGACGGTCTTGTAATGGGGCCATCCGTCGTCATCGAAGAAATCGAACTCGTAATAGCCGAAGGGCTCAAGAAGCCTGCAAACGGCAATGTGCATGACATTGACCTTTTCGTCTTTCGTAAACTTCCTGAAACCTTTACCCAGTTCCTGAACCCCGATGAGAAAAATGATTGAATCCAGGTCAAGGGTTTCTCCTCCTCCGAATTTGTGAGAAACATCACGCTGGATATCCTCCCATTTCAATTTAAGGTTTTCGTCTCTTGACATATGCGGCAATTATGGAGCAAAAATAGCAAAACAAGCTATTAATCTCCATATTTTCTTACTTTTGCTAGGTGCCGAATCGGGTTCTTGCACCCGAGTTTGGAAGCGTTTCATATAATTTCAGCAATCACATGTACGGAGGGATAAAAGACAATTTGGAAAAGGAACTTCAGGAGATCCGCGAAGCGGGATTGTACAAGACCGAAAGGATAATCACCAGCTCCCAGGATGCTGTGATCAAAATTTCGACTGGGGAAGAGGTGATCAATTTTTGTGCAAACAACTACCTGGGCCTGTCCAATCATCCCGAGGTGATCCAGGCAGCTAAAGACACTTTGGATTCCCATGGTTTTGGCATGTCATCGGTGCGATTCATTTGTGGAACCCAGGACATACACAAGGAGCTGGAACAGCGAATCGCCTCTTTCTACAAAACGGAAGACACCATTTTGTACGCAGCGGCCTTTGATGCCAATGGCGGAGTGTTCGAACCGTTGCTGACCAAGGAAGACGCCATAATCTCTGATTCGCTGAATCATGCCTCGATCATTGACGGGGTCAGGTTGTGCAAGGCGGCCAGGTACCGGTATGAGAACAATGACATGGAGGATCTGGAAAAGCAATTGAAAAAAGCAAATGAGGAACAGCATAGATTCAAGATCATTGTGACAGACGGGGTTTTCTCTATGGACGGCATTGTAGCCCAACTTGATGAAATTTGCGACCTGGCTGACAAATACGACGCCATGGTCATGGTGGATGAGTGTCACGCTGCTGGTTTTATAGGACGTACCGGACGTGGAACCGTTGAGCTCAAGAACGTGATGGAGCGCGTCGACATCGTCACCGGAACCCTGGGCAAAGCCCTGGGGGGAGCCATGGGAGGCTATACAACGGGCAAGAAGGAGATCATCGAGATTCTGAGGCAGCGTTCCCGTCCCTATCTGTTTTCGAACTCGCTGGCACCGGCTATTGTCGGAGCGTCGATCAAGGTGTTTGACATGATTGAGAATGACACCAGCCTCAGAGACAAGCTTGAGGCCAATACCAATTATTTCAGGGCAAAAATGGAGGAAGCCGGATTTGATCTCGTCGGTGCGGATGCAGCTATTGTCCCGGTAATGTTGTACGATGCAAAGCTGTCCCAGGACATGGCGGATGCCTTGCTGAAAGAAGGGATCTATGTCATCGGATTCTTTTTTCCCGTAGTCCCAAGGGGCAAGGCTCGAATTCGGGTTCAGCTCAGCGCAGCTCATACCAAGGAGCACATTGACAAGGCCGTTAGCGCCTTCATTAAGGTGGGAAGAGAATTGGAAGTCATTTAGCACTTGAAAATCATGAACAGGATAAGAATCACAAAGCATTTTGACTTCGAAACGGCCCATGCACTTTACGGCTATGACGGGAAATGCAAAAACATCCATGGGCACAGCTATCATCTGCACGTGACCGTCATTGGCACTCCCATTGAGGATCCGGATCATCCGAAGAATGGAATGGTCATGGACTTTGGAGATCTCAAGAATATTGTGAAGGAAGAAATTGTGGTCAAGTTTGATCACGCGGTGGTGCTCAATTCGAATTCCCCACACCGGGAGCTCGCCAAAACGATTGAGGATCATTCACATAAAATAGTCCTGGTTCCCTATCAGCCCACCAGTGAAAAGATGCTTTTTGATTTTGCCGAACGCATCGGAAAGAGAATTCCTGAAAATGTTACGCTTCATTCCCTGAAACTCTACGAAACTGCCAATTCCTATGCGGAATGGTTCGCCGATGACCAAAAAGACTAAAATATATTTTGCCTCAGATCAGCACTTCGGCATTCCGGATCCGGAAAGCAGTCGTGTTCGGGAACTGAAATTCATTTCCTGGCTGGATGAGATCAAGGAAGACGCGGAATGCATATTTTTGCTCGGGGACCTTTTTGATTTTTGGTTCGAGTACAAAAAGGTGGTGCCCCGCGGCTTCGTTCGTGTTTTGGGTAAAATAGCAGAGCTTAGAGATTCGGGGATCCCCATTTATTTTTTTGTCGGGAACCATGACCTCTGGATGGGGGATTACTTCCAAAAGGAATTAGATATTCCGGTATTTGACCGGCCCAAAGAATTCGATTTCGGTGGAAAGCGTTTTCTTATCGGTCACGGTGATGGATTGGGCCCGGGCGACAAGGGCTACAAGAGAATGAAAAAGGTGTTTGCACACCCCTTTTCCAAATGGCTGTACCGCTGGCTTCATCCCGATATCGGGGTCAGGTTCGCCCAATACCTGTCTACCAAGAACAAGTTGATCAGCGGTCAGGAGGACGTCATTTTCCTGGGAGAGGACCAGGAATGGCTGGTCCAGTATGCGAGGAGGAAGCTTGAAAGCAAGCACTATGACTATTTTCTTTTTGGCCACAGGCACCTGCCCATGGAGATTGAGGTAGGGGAGAACAGCACCTATATCAACACGGGAGACTGGATCACGCATTTTACCTACGCGGTCTTTGACGGGACTGATCTTAAATTGTGCAAATACAAACCCGAGAAATCCTAGAAATACAACAGAATGGCCAAGGCCAAAACAACATTTTTTTGTCAGAATTGCGGAGCCCAATTTCCCAAGTGGACCGGCAAATGCACCTCCTGTAATCAGTGGAACACCATTGTCGAAGAGGTCATTCAGAAGGAGGAGAAACGCCAATGGGACAAACCGGCGAGGCCAAGAAAGGCGGCCAAGGCCTTGGCAATCAAGGATATTGAAGCGGGCAATGAGGAACGAATTAACACGATCAACCAGGAGTTGAACCGCGTTCTGGGAGGGGGATTGGTCAAAGGGTCGGTGGTTCTTCTTGGTGGAGAGCCTGGAATCGGAAAGTCGACCCTGCTCCTGCAGATTGCTTTGGGAATGAAGCAAAGGGTTCTCTACGTTTCTGGTGAGGAAAGCCAGTCCCAGATCAAAATGAGGGCCTCGCGCATCGAGCAATCCAATGACAATTGCCTGGTGTTGACCGAGACAAAAACCCAGAACATTTTTTCTTTGATCACCGAGATCGAACCGGAGGTGGTCATCATTGATTCCATTCAAACCCTGCATACCGAAACTATTGAGGCTTCTCCCGGAAGCATTTCACAGATCAGGGAGTCTGCCGCTGAACTGATCAAGTATGCAAAGGAAACCAACACCCCGGTCGTTCTTGTCGGGCACATTACGAAGGAGGGCGCCATTGCCGGGCCCAAGATCCTCGAGCATATGGTGGATGTCGTACTGCAGTTTGAGGGAGATCGAAACCACACCTACAGGATCCTGAGAGCCCAGAAAAACAGGTTTGGATCAACCGCTGAGCTTGGTATCTATGAAATGCAGAACAACGGATTGAGAGAAGTGAGCAATCCGTCGGAGATTCTGATCTCTGACAAGGATGAAGGTCTCACCGGTATTGCCATCTCAGCGACCCTTGAAGGGATGAGACCGCTTATGATCGAAGTGCAGGCCCTGGTCAGCACTGCGGTTTATGGCACGCCGCAAAGATCATCTACGGGCTTTAACATCAAACGATTGAACATGCTGCTTGCGGTTCTCGAGAAAAAGGCGGGCTTTCGACTGGGAGCCAAAGACGTTTTTCTGAACATAGCCGGAGGGTTGAAAGTTGAGGATCCCGCGATTGATCTTGCCGTGGTCTGTGCTGTTCTCTCCTCCACGCGTGAAGAGGCCATACCCCAGGATGTCTGTTTTGCAGCAGAAATGGGACTTTCCGGGGAGATTCGAGCTGTAAGTCGAATTGAACAAAGGATCATCGAAGCGGAGAAGCTCGGGTTCAAGAAAATTATACTCTCCAAATTCAACAAGATCTCGAGGACTGATTTCGAGATTGAGATTATTCGCGTTTCGAAAATTGAACAAATTGTTTTTCAGCTTTTCTCGGATTGAATTCTTTCAGCAATTGAATTTCTTCACTCTTTGGGAATGACTTCTGTTCCCCAGCCATCGTACCTCGCCTGATAAACCTGGCTCAAAACTTTCATTAGCATGGTCAATTCCGAGACTTTTTTTGGTGTGATGGAATCCATGCGGGAAACTTGCAGCTCGTAGGGGAACAGCCTTTCCCGATTGTACTTGATCGAATCCAGAGAAAATTTCAAGGATTCGAGCTTTTCCGACATTTTGATCCGTTGTTTGAGATTTTTGAAATAGATCCAGTGCCGGACCTTTCTCAGACCCTGGAGGTCATCCCCCAGCAGGACCAGGTTATTGAGGTATTCGTGATCGATCAAAAAATCCTCGGACAGGTTCACTGGCAGAAGGTTCGTAAAATAGTAATCCCAATTCCTGTCCCGTTTCAGGGTCAGGTACAATTCCGAGTTTTCAAAACCACGTTGCATCATGGTTCCCAGGTTTTCTCTGATTCCCAAAGTATCTTTAACATAGTAGACGTCAAATGCCAGACACTTGTAGGTCAGGATGCCCACCAGTTCATTTCTTGTGACTCTGTTGATGACAGCCGCGGTGGAATCGGAAAAGGAGAACAGGCCGTCCAAGGAATCGGGCTCAGGGAATCCATTCTTCATGCAGGGTCTGAATTCGGTTCCCACGATCAGCAAATTCTTGTAGTTTGGTTTTTGCACATAGTATTTCAGGTCCATGGAAACAGAAAGCACCCCTGTGTCTTTGGCGACAACATAGTCGATCCATTCATCCTGAGCGTGCATCGATAAAGAGGCAATAAAAATGAAAAAAGCAAGTGAAATTTGCCTGTATCGTGCTTTAAAAAGGCTCAAAGTGACCGAAATCATTCTTTTTCAGTTGAAAACCGTTTACATTTGAAACCTACAAGCTAAGGAATTCACGTAGAAAAACCTAAATCCTGAAATCATGAAGCAACTGACTGTCCTCATCGCCACATTTGCTCTCTGTCTGTCACTTTCAGCACAAGAGAAAAAGAATCAGAAAATCGAGCCCGTAGGAGACCTTTTTGAGGTTACTGTGTATTACGATAGCGGGCAGATCATGCAACACGGATTTCTTACTCAAGAAAATCAGCTACACGCTTCCTGGGAGAGTTACTACGAGAATGGAAACCGCAAATGCATCGCCACTTATGACAACGGGGTCAAGGTTGGAACCTGGTTTTACTATTATTTTGACAAAAGAACCAAGGTGGTCTATGACAACAATAAAATTATAGAAGTAGAGGACATTCCCCTGGAATGATCAATCTTTTATAAGTTCTACGAAGACCGGAAAATGGTCACTGAATCCGCCAGCGTATTTGCCATTCTGAAAACTTCGATTCGGATAGCCTTCGTATTTTCCTTCTCTGACATGTAACCTGGGAGGGTTGTAGACGGATGCCCGAGCAAACCTGAATCCATCATCGGAGTCTGAATCGATAAAATTGCCACTGAGCAAGATTTGATCGAAAAGATGGATTTGGTCACGATACACCAGAGTGTTGTACCCTCTTTTGTACAGGCGGATCATTGGGCTGAAAATGCCGGAAGAATCTAGTCGTTTGCCGGATTGACATCCCAGTCCCTGAACAAGACTTTTGTCGGTGGGATCATCGTTGAAATCTCCCATAATCAGAATTTTGGGATTGGGGTTTTCACTCCTTATTCGTTGGACGATTTTTTTGTTCACATAAGCCGCTTTCATTCGCTTGGGAGAAGATCGTGAGGCACCACCTCTGCGAGAAGGCCAATGATTCACTAGCAGATGGATCTCCTCGGCATCCAGAATGCCGTGGATCCAAAGCACATCTCTCGTGAAGATCCTTTGACCGTGCTCGTCCCACAGGGGAACTTCAAATGCTTCATAGGAAAGTGGGAAAAACAGGTCTTCCCGGTAGATTAGAGCCACATCAATACCCCTCAGATCCGGAGAGTCCATATGGGCTATGGCATAAGGCAGTGAATCAAGTCCAGGCTGGGATATAAGATCCTCGAGGACCTGCCTGTTCTCAACCTCTGAAACCCCCAGGATATGAGGCCCGGAACTATCTCCTCTATTGCCAATGTCGGTGATGACGGAGGACAGTCCTCTGAGCTTCCTCCAATAGTCAATTGACGTGTAGTTCAGTTTTCCCGAAGGAGTGTAGTCTTCATCATAGGTGTCCGGATGATCGATCGTATCAAAAAGATTTTCCAGGTTGTAAAATGCGATGATTCTGCGAATGGCCCCGGAGTCTTGTGATAAAAGACTTTGAGAGAATAGGATCAAACTTAAAAGAATCCATTTCATTTCATCTTTCTCTTTTAGTATATGTGGACGATCTGACCTGAGGTAAACATAAACCTCGAACCTATCTATCGGGTGTTGACTTCGCGATTTACCCACCATAAATGAGATATAGAAAAAAAGAGATATTAAGCTTATTGGGATGGGAATTAGATTGATTCAGGGTTTGGCGTGGATAAGCTGCCTTTCGGCAGTATCCCAGGAGCAAAATATCCTCCATGACAAGGAGCTCGAAGAAAACATGGGGTCGAATATGGTAACTGGGGTGCTGGACGCTTCGCGGGATGTGTTTTCCCGTACGGTTGCCTACGATTTCAGCCAGGTATTCTTTAAGCGAAGAAGTTTGGGATCTGAGCAGAGATCGGTGCTTCTCAATGGAGTCTTGATGAACAGGATGGACAACGGACGAGCCAACTGGGCAAATTGGGGAGGACTAAACGATGCTCTGAGAAACCAGGAGATTGAACAGGGCATTCTGCCGTCAGGTTTTTACATGGGCAAATTGGGAGGCATTGTGAATATCAATAGTCTGGCGCATCTTTACAATCGAGGGCTCAAAGTGTCGGTTGCTGCGTCCAACAGAACCTATCGTAACCGATGGATGATTACCTATGGAAGTCCCTGGCTGAAAGGGAATTGGAAATTAAATGCTTCGGCCTCCACTCGTTTTGCCGAGCAGGGATACAGGTACGGGACTCCCTATGAGGCCTACTCCTTCCTCTGTTCTGTGGACAAGCAGTTTTCAGGGAAGCATTTTGTCAATGTTACGGCAATCATGGCACATAACCGAAGAGGGACCTCCTCAGCCATGACCGAAGAGGTCTTCTCGCTAAAAGGCGTCAGGTACAATTCAAATTGGGGATACCAGGAGGGATCGAAAAGAAGTGCCAGGGTTCGAAGGTCATTCGAGCCGATTCTTCAGCTCAACTACAAGTGGGACGTGGATAAAGACATGACCCTGGGTGCGCATTTGACATACCAATGGGGAAGTTACGGAAAGAGCCGTCTTGAATATGGAGGTTCGAGAGGGCTCGAGGACACCGGTATATTCGTCGGCGGCGGTGTGAATCCCGACCCTTCCTATTATCAGAATCTCCCTTCCTATTATCTCAGAAACGACAACAACCCGGACTATGCGGGAGCTTTCCTGGCAGAACGGCATTTTATGGAAACCGGCCAGATCAACTGGGGTGAATTGTATCGATCCAATATGACCCTGGAATCTGGTGGGAACTCGATTTATGCCCAATACGAGGATCGAACCGAGGATGCCTCCATGTCCTTTCAGGGCGAAATCTTCCGACAACTGGGCGCCGGAATTCATCTCAGAGGATCGATCAGAGGCAGTATCCTCAGCTCAAGACGCTATGCCTATATGCTCGACCTTTTGGGAGGGAGTGGATATCTTGACATCGACCCTTTTGACAACGACAGCTTTGAAGCGCAGAACGACCTGAGGAACCCAAACAGAATCGTATCGGAGGGGGATCGATTCAAGTATAATTATAGGATCGATGCATCAGACTTCTCATCGTTTCTGAGATTGGATCATTTGGGAAGAAAAGAGGAGTCTTTTCTCGCAATAGGTCTGGGAGTTCGAAAATATCGACGAACAGGCTTGTTTGAAAATGGGTCCTTCCCGGGAAAAGCCTCCTACGGAACCGGACCAACCCTGAATTTCAATTCTTTCAATCTGAAAGCCGGATTTACCTACAAGTTCAGCGGAAGGCATATGGTTCAGGTGACGGGAGCTTTTCTCAAGTATCCTCCGGTTATAAAAGACGCATATTCGAACCTCCGTGAAAACCACGAACCTGTGATCGGCTTGACGGCGACCGGCTCTTTTGGTACGGAGTTCATCTACCGAATGAGAATGCCAAGAATTCAAATGAGTCTAGGTGCCTACCTCTCAGAAATAACTCGGGCGACCAGCGTGACCTTCTACTATGCAGACGGTCTCACCGGACTGGAAGATTCAGGAACGAGCGCATTTGTTCAGGAAGTAAAAACTGGAATAGGTAGTAGGAGCCTGGGCTCAGAATTGGGTATTCAATTCACGATCACAGATGGATTGAGGCTCAAAGGGGCCGCCGCTGTGGGTGCTGCCCATTTTACAGCGAACCCCGAACTTTACCTGACCTCAGATGACCTGGATGAACCTTTGTTTTATGGTCGGGCCTCTTTGAGGGGATATCGAATTCCTAATGGGCCCCAGGAAGCTTTTTCAATAGGGCTGGAGTATTCGGATCCTGACTATTGGTGGATGGGAATATCATTTAACAGCTTTAAAAAGTCCTTCATTCAGGTAGCACCGGTAACCCGGACTAAAAACTTCAACACCGATTCGGGGGGATTCACGATAAACGGCTACGACGAATCTGTCGCCCGAGAATTATTGCAGCAGGAGCAATTGCCGGATTTCAACATAGTCAACCTGGTCGGCGGAAAGTCCTGGAAAATCAAAAAGTCGTACCTGGGATTTTTTATCTCAGTCGGAAATATCTTGAACACAATCCACAAAACGGGAGGCTATGAACAATCCCGAAATGCCAACTACGAGACGCTTTTGGAAGACAGGTCCCGCGAGCTCCCTTTATTTGCCCCGAAGTACTGGTTCGGATATGGAACCACCTTTTTCACCTCTATATACGTGAGGACTCAATAGTGGAACAACCTAATAGAACTATGGAATCGCATTTTATCATGCTCAAAAATTTGCTCCTTGTCTACATGATTTCTCTGACTGCCTGTGTCCCGGAGATGGATTTCGAGGCGCCACAAATAGAGAACCCTCGCATAGAAATAGAGGCCAACACTCGTCTTTACGTCCTGATCAACAATTACCTGCAAAGAGGAGAAGAAATTCATACCTTTTCGGAAGCTGAAGAAATATGGGTGCAGGCACTTGTGGTTTCAAGTGACGAGGCGGGAAATTTTTACAAGCGCTTAATCGTGCAGGATCTTGAAGGTCCTGATATCAGGGGCCTGTCAATTTTGATTGACCTGAGATCCTCCTATGCGAAATACCCATTTGGTTCCATGTTGTACATCAATGTAGCCGGTTTGAGCCTTTTTGGAGAAAACGGATCCTTTACGCTGGGTTTTCGAAACCGGGATCGGGTAGAGGCCATACCGGAGTCGCTCCTGGATCGTTTCCTGGTGCGAACAGGCATACAAGTGTATCCCCAAACAGACATTATACAAGCGTCGAAACTCAGGGAGAAGAACATAAATACCCGGGTCCGGTTGAAGGGGTTGCAGTTTGAGAGGGAGGACCTCGGGCAAACCTATGCAGCTGAACCCCATGATGCCTATAATGCCCTGAGGCCCTTAAAAATATGTAGTGACCCGGCACCCTTGTTTCTGAGCACGAGCGTCTACGCGGATTTCAAGTTCGAAAGGCTTCCTGAATCAACTTTCGAGCTGGAAGGGCTTCTAATTCGTGAATTCGACAATCAGATGGCCCTGGTTCTGAATAATCCGGATGATCTTAAGATGGAAAGCGAGTCCCGGTGTGATGACGAATTTTTGGAATGTGAACCTCTCAATAAAACCGCGATTCAAGTGAATCAAAAGAATTCAGAAGATGAGAATCACTTTGACGAGCAGACCCTTTACTATGAGAATTTTGAGGGCATTCAATACACAAGGGACCTCGAAAAGATAGGATGGAGCAATCTCAACTCGAACTTCGGCAATGGCAGATTTGTGAAAAGAAGTGAGAATGACAATACGTTTGTTCGCATATCGGCCTATGGGACTTCTGAGAGCGTGATGGAGGCATGGTTGATCAGTCCGGAAATTGACCTGGATCTGACGCGACAGGAGCAACTGTTTTTCGACAGTCGGGCAACCTTCAATGAAGGACGCCTTTTGAGTGTATGGATAAGCACGGATTATGATGAAGATGCATATAAGGACGATCCCGGAAAGGTTACCTGGCACAGGCTCGCAGCGAAGGTTTCGGAGGGCAGTTCGGATGGCTCCAATGGGAAGTTCATTTCCTCAGATGGAATCAGCCTTGATTGTGTCAATGGCAAGGCGCGAATCGCGTTTCGATATCTCGGTGGCGATCCTGGGCCCTCAACCAACTATGACCTTGACAATATCCTGATTCGGGGCAGATTTCAGTGACTCAAATCGAATACGGCGTAAACGGGAAAATGATCACTGTATCCATTTTGAAAACGCGTGCCTCGAAAGCTTCTTTTCGGGCTTCCCTTATGCCTGCCACTGTTTTCGATCAGATAGGGAGGGCTGTAAACTCCGGCAGTTACGTAGCTCAAGCTTTCGTTGTTCAAAAGATTTTGATCGAGCAGGATTTGGTCAAAGATTACCCATTTATTTTTGAAGCGTGCGGTTCCCGGCCCAAAATCATTCTGTTCGGAGGCGTTAAAAAAATCATGAGTAAAGTCCTTGCGCAAACTGTAGTCTTTGGGTTGATCATTGAAGTCTCCTACAATCAGAATTTTAGAATTCGGATCCTTTTGATAGATCGAACCGACAACTTTGTCCAGTTCCCTGGCCAACCTCCGACGCTTTTTACGAGTCGATCTGGAACCCTCAAGCCGGGAGGGCCAGTGATTGATCAGTACATGTATATGCTCGTCAAAAAGATGACCCTCCACATACAAAATATCGCGAGTCGGCTCCTTTCCCATTCGACCCTCAACCTCGATGCTGAAGGTTTCGGAATTCAGAAGTTTGAAATGTTTTGTACGGTAGAGAAAGGCGGTGTCGAGCCCTCTTCTGTCGCTGGATTCAAAGTGGACGAAACTGTATTGATAGTCCGAGAGAGAGTCGCAATTTATCAGATCCTGAAGGCAGGTACGGTTCTCAACTTCGCATACACCGAGGAAAACCGGCGGATTTTGAGAGTTTTTTGGACCAATTTCGGAAATCACTTTTCCCAGATTGTCAATTTTTCGCCGATACTTGCCTCGATTCCAGCGGTATATCCCTGAAGGAGTGAAATTGGCGTCCAGGGTATGTTTACCATCTTCGGGGTCAAATAGGTTTTCGAGATTATAGAAAGCTATTGTATGCGTGGAATTCATATCGGAGTTGCAGATTCAAAAATAGCAAAGGAATCACGAAATGTAAAAAAGGATCGTAAATTTGTCCCATGATCGAAAAAAGTGATTCGAGTATCGAAAAAGTTGTTCTCGTCGGCGTGATTACCAAAGAGCAAGATGAGGAAAAGAGCCGGGAGTATCTCGATGAGTTGGAATTTTTGACTTATACGGCAGGTGGCGAGGTGGGAAAAAGGTTCACCCAGAAACTCGAATATCCCAATCCCAAGACCTTTATAGGAAGCGGTAAGCTGGAAGAGGTCAAAGAATTCATCCTTGACCATAAAATCGACACCGTAATTTTTGACGATGAATTGAACCCTGCCCAGTTGAGGAATATAGAGAAGTTCCTGGATTGCAAAGTGCTGGATCGAACCAACCTCATCCTGGATATTTTTGCACAAAGGGCACAGACTTCTTACGCACGGACCCAGGTTGAGCTCGCTCAGTGCCAGTACCTACTTCCGAGGCTCACCCGGATGTGGACCCACCTAGAGCGTCAAAAAGGGGGTATCGGACTAAGGGGGCCGGGTGAAACGGAGATCGAAACCGACAGGCGGATCATCCGGGACAAGATCACCCTTTTAAAGAAGAAGCTGGCGAAAATCGACCGCCAGATGTCGGTTCAGCGAAAGAATCGAGGTAAAATGGTTCGAGTTGCTTTGGTGGGATACACCAACGTCGGGAAGTCGACTTTGATGAATGTCATAAGCAAGAGCGATGTTTTTGCTGAGAACAAGTTGTTCGCAACCCTGGATACCACGGTGAGAAAGGTCGTTGTAAAAAACATTCCTTTTCTGCTCACCGATACGGTGGGTTTTATAAGGAAACTTCCGACTCAGCTTGTGGAGTCTTTCAAGTCTACCCTTGACGAAGTTCGAGAAGCCGATCTCTTGCTCCACGTCGTAGACATTTCACATTCGAATTTTGAGGATCACATCGATTCGGTCAATAGCATCATCGAGGAGATCACCCCAAAAGGCGAAAAGAAACAGAAACCTACCATCATGGTTTTCAACAAGATCGACCAGTACACGCACGAGAAGATCGATGAGGATGACCTGACCACCGAAAGAACCAAGGAACACTATACCCTGGAAGACTGGAAGAAAACATGGTATGCCAAAATGAATCAGAAGTGCGTGTTTATCTCGGCCCTGAAAAAAGAAAACCTCGATGATTTCAAGTCACTTGTCTTCGAAGAGGTAAAGAAAATCCATGTAACCCGTTTTCCCTACAACGATTTTCTCTACGAGGAATATCAGGAGGAAGGTTGATCCTCTGATGCGTCGTTGTCGAGTATGCCGTGTCTTTTCGCCCTGATTTCCCATAGTTTTCTGGCCAGAACCTGCAGGTCCTCATGGCTGTCACTTTCATCAACAATTTCGAAGCCAAGAAGCGTTTCGATAATGTCTTCCTGGGTGACGATGCCACTAACTGAACCGTACTCATCGACAACCAGGGCAATGTGCTCTTGTCGATCTATCAGGTTTTCGAAAAGGTTTTTGATCGGTGTCATTCGCTCAGCGACATAAATTTCGCGGGAAATGGTGCTTAGAGACTGGTTGCCCAGACCATTGATGATCGATTCGAAGAGCTGGTCTTTCAAAAAATAGCCCGAGATGTCATCCGGGGAATCCTTGTATATCGGGATCCTTGAAAACTTGAGCTTGGGATTGCGATCGTAAAACTGACGAATAGTCGTTTGTTCATGGGCCATTTTAATGACAGTTCGGGGCGTCATGATGTCTTTGGCGACCATTTTTTTGAAATCAATGATATTCTTGATGACCACACTCTCAGATTCCTGGAAAACGCCTTCCTCCTGAGCCAGATCCGTCATGGCGTGAAAGTCTTCACGGCTCAAATTCTTGTGATGGGAGCCCTTTCCGATGAGTCTTGTAGTTTGTTGAAGGAGCCAGAGAATTCCCGTTACCTTGAGGGGAAACATGAGAATCAGGATGGCTTTTGAGGCAAAATTAGCCAGCTGGCGCCAGTAATTGGCTCCGATGGACTTGGGTATGATCTCAGAAAGCACGAGAATCAAAAGGGTCATAATCGCAGATACGATTCCTACAGCATTGTTCCCGGATCCAAAAGTCTTTTCGGCCTGAACACCGACAAGAATGGCCCCGACGGTATGTGCAATCGTATTGACAGTAAGGATCGTGATCAGCGGCTGATCTATATTCTCTTTGAGCTTTTTCAGCTCCTCAGCAAAGCCCTTTCCCTCATTGCTCTTAACAGTTATGAAGGTAGGAGTCACACTGAGCAGAACAGCTTCCAGAATTGAACACAGGAAGGAGAACATGATTGATAATACCCCGTAAATGATCAAAAGTGTCATAGGCACCGTGTTAGGGCTAAAGTATCAAAAATATTCCTTTTTCGGGCTATGGCGCGAAGTCCGTTTTCGAAAGGTCCTAATCGAGGTTGATGTTCAGGCCCAGGAGCCAAAAGGACTGCAGGTCGTTGTCAACCGTGTCAAATGTCGCATCCGGATCATCGGTCAGCGCAAAATTAAGCGCTTCCTGGTGGTTCTTTCTCAAACCAAAATCAAATCCGATTCCCAAGGATTTCCATATCGTATAGCTGAAAGAGTTGGTCCAGGTGTAATTGGACAGCTCAGACCCTTCATAGCTTAAGAAAACCGAAAGGTTTGACTTGACGTTCAGGCCCCCAAATTTTTTCGTGTAGTCTGCTACGACCTTTGCACCAAAGGAGGAGTCGTATTGGGAATCTCCGTCACTGAAAACAAAGTTGTAGTTCAACGGATGAATCACCACGACAAGTTCGCTCAACGGGGTCCAGGTACCACCGGCACCGAGATCGAGAAAGCCGGGATTGTTGAAGTTGTTGACCAGGGTCGATCGATATTCCATCAAGCCTGAAATCGCAAATTTGTCGCTCAACTTGCGCCCATAAAGAGACGAGACGTTGAAGATGTCATTGGCCACCTCATACTCGTCGCTGTCAGTATCGTCATCCCTGTCATCGAATTTAACCCAACCGATGTTGATGTTCATGGCATTCTTCCAAAAGAACTTGTCCTCAATCAGGTCGGCAAAACCAAAGACGTTGACTCCGAAGTTGCCTACCGAGGCGTTGGGTTTGTCTTTTGCATACCAGTTATTGAATCCGGATACACTTCCTCCAATTGTTCCGGTGGCCCGAAGTCTCCAACCGGGCAGGGCGTCGATTTCAGCCTGCAGGGCGTCAACTTTGGATGTCAGAGCATCTATAGAGTCTTGTTTTTCCGCTTTAAGTGCTTCGAGTTCCTCTTTGGTCTGCGCCTCCGACAATGAGGTGCCAAGAATCAGGAGCATAAATAACAAAATACGTTTCATAGGGGATTAGGTATTGAATGTTAGAGGCGCAAAAATAAGCAATTCATGCAAATTAAGCGAACTCTATTGCGACTTCTTTTTCTTGTATAGAGGAACGCTTGAGCAAGCCTCACCGTACATCAGGGAGCCCGCTACGGGCAATAGACGAGAGACGAGAGAGGCATAAGCAGTTTCGGGAATGTTTTTTTCTGAGCATCCCTTGATGATTACGGGGCGATCTTTGTATGGGTCCAGGGGAAGAGAGTCTATGATCGCTTCGTAGAGATGCGATTCCAACAGTTCGAGCGAACCAATTACTACCTTCTTGGCAAAGGGAGCAAGCGAAATCGTAACGAGTAAATAGGCCCAGGATGGAATAATGGCATCAGTCGAACAAAGCACGGCAGCATATTTTCCCTCATAGGCCGACCAGTCATGGGCTTGTACCGCATTTCTAAAGTCCTTTTCTTTGAGGACAAGACCCTCGTACAACCATTCTTTAAGATCAATCGCAACCCGTTCTCCGGGAGGATAGAAGTCTTCAAGGTCAAGGGTAACCAGCTTGCTGGCTGCCACTCTGTTCACAATTTCTCCATCCATGTTTGAATGTTTTACAGAAAGCCCAGTTCGAGCTTGGCTTCTTCGCTCATCATATCCTGCGACCAGGAAGGATCAAAGGTGATCTCGACCTCTGCACTTTTCACCTCTTCAATGGATCGTATCTTCTCTTCCACTTCCATGGGTAAAGTTTCAGCAACCGGGCAATTGGGGGAAGTAAGAGTCATGAGAATCTTAACGTCCATGTTTTCATTAACAAAAACGTCGTAAATCAGCCCCAGCTCATATATGTCGACAGGAATTTCCGGATCGTAAATCGTCTTGATGATCTCCACGATCTTCTCGCCCAAATCTTCCTTTATTTTTTCGTCCATCTTTTTTAAAATGATTCTAAATAAGAGCAAAGATAAGTGAATCGCTCGTACTGTCAAAATCCATCAGAATCCCTTTCATTGACCATAAATCTCAGCCAGCCTTAGCCTGGTGGGCCAGAGCCAGTAACTTGATCTGCTTGACCATAGACAACAATCCGTTCGCTCGGGTTGGAGAAAGATGCTCCTTCAATCCGATCTCGTCGATAAAAAACGGTTCTGCATCCAGTATGTCTTTGGGGTTTTGGCCCGAATAGACGCGGAGCAAGAGTGAAATGATCCCTTTGGTCAGTATGGCGTCGCTGTCGGCGGTGAATGAAAGTTTTCCATCCGTGAAGTCTCCATGGAGCCATACCTGGGATTGGCAGCCCTTGATCAGGGCGTCGGCTGTCTTGAATTTTGGATCGATTTGTTGAAGTGATTTCCCCGACTCTATTATGTATTCGTAACGTTGCATCCAGTCTTCGAACATGTCGAACTCCTCGATAATTTCTTCCTGTATATCCTTAATACTCATTTTTTAAACTTATTTTTGCAAAAATAACCAATAAATGTGACCTCATGGGAAATCTTTTGATCGTTGGAACCGTTGCTTTTGACGACATCGAAACTCCCTTTGGGAAATCAGACCGCATTCTTGGAGGAGCCGCAACTTTCATCGGCTTGTCGGCCTCATATTTCAACACGGAATCGGGCATCATTTCCGTGATCGGAGGAGATTTTCCGAAAGCTTACCTGGACATTTTCAAAGAGAGAAATATCGACATCTCCGGGATTGACATCCAGGAGGAAGGCAAGACATTTTACTGGAAGGGAAAGTACGATTACAATCTCAATGACCGGGAAACTCTTGTCACCGACCTGAACGTTTTGGCTGACTTCAATCCTGTGGTCCCAGAAAAATTCATCGATTGTGATTTCCTGATGTTGGGAAATCTGCATCCCGATGTTCAGATGGCCGTGATCGATCAGATCCCGAAGCGCCCGAAGCTGGTTGTCCTTGACACAATGAATTTCTGGATGGACAATACTCCTGAACAGTTGGCCAAGGTGATAGGAAAAGTAGACGTCATAACGATCAACGATGAAGAGGCCAGGCAGCTGAGTGGGGAATATTCTTTGTTGAGAGCTGCCGAGAAAATACACCAGATGGGTCCAAAGTATGTGGTGATAAAAAAAGGAGAGCATGGAGCTCTTCTTTTCAATAACGGAGACGTTTTCTTCGCACCGGCATTGCCACTGGAAGAAGTTTTTGATCCTACTGGAGCCGGAGACACCTTTGCCGGGGGCTTCATAGGTTACCTTGCGAGCACTCATGACATTTCATTTGACAATATGAAGAGAGCCGTAATTTACGGCTCCAATTTTGCTTCTTTCTGCGTAGAGAGATTCGGAGTGGAGCGCATGCTCAATCTGAGCCGGGAAGAAGTAAGGAAACGGCTGAAGCAGTTCAAACAACTGACTCAGTTTGAAATCGAACTAACCCATTAAACATGCTAGAGGGCAATGAGTGATGCAATCAAACATGAATGTGGAATAGCCATGGTGAGGCTGCTCAAGCCCCTGGAGTTCTATAAGGAAAAGTACGGTACGGCATTCTACGGAATCAACAAGATGTACCTGCTCATGGAAAAGCAGCATAACCGCGGTCAGGACGGAGCGGGATTTGCGAGCATCAAGTTTGACACCAAACCGGGAACCCGATATATCAGTCGAGTCAGGTCGAACAACCAGCAGCCCATCCAGGATATTTACCGAAAGATCAACAAAAGGTTGAGGGGTGTTTTCAAGAATAATCCAGATCGTTTGAATGACCTTGTATGGCAACAGGAGAATTTGCCCTACCTGGGCAATGTTTACCTGGGTCACGTGCGGTACGGCACATTTGGCAAGAACAGCCTGGAGAGCGTACACCCTTTTTTGAGACAGAACAACTGGAAGCACAAGAACCTGATCGTGGCCGGGAACTTCAATATGACGAACTCCGGAGACCTTCTCAAGGAGTTGATCGAATTGGGTCAGCATCCGAAGGAAAACACCGATACGGTAACCGTTATGGAGAAAATCGGTCATTTTCTCGACGACGAAGTACTGGACCTTTACTACAAGTTCAAGCAGAAGGGCATTACCAAGAAAGAGGCATCACCTCTGATCGCCAAGGAGCTCAATATCCAGAAGATATTGCGAAGAGCCTCCAAAAACTGGGATGGAGGATATGCCATGGCGGGACTCATTGGACACGGGGACGCATTTGTACTTCGTGACCCATCTGGCATAAGACCGGCTTTTTACTATCAGGATGACGAAGTGGTAGTGGTGGCTTCCGAAAGACCCGTGATCCAGACGGTATTCAACGTGGATATCGATAAAATTCATGAGATAGAGCGCGCGCACGCCCTGATCATCAAGAAGGACGGCAAGGTATCCATGGAGCAAGTCATGGACCAATTGCCATTGAAAGCCTGTTCCTTCGAAAGAATTTATTTCTCACGTGGCAGTGACGCTTCGATCTACCACGAAAGAAAAATGCTCGGGAAGTACATTTTCCCCAAGGTTTTGGAGCATATTGATCATGACATCAAAAATACAGTGTTCTCGTACATCCCTAATACGGCCGAAACCTCTTTTTTCGGCATGACGGAAGCAGCGGAGGAGTACCTGAATCAGCATAAAGTCAGCACCATACTCACAGGCAACCGAAACATTTCGGCTGAGCGGGTCAATGAAATTTTGTCTGTGCGCCCGAGGATCGAAAAGATTGCCATAAAGGATGCTAAGTTGAGAACCTTCATCGCCGATGACGAGAGCCGGGATGATCTGGTGGCTCACGTGTACGACGTAACTTATGGTGTAGTGAAGCCCACCGACAACCTTGTCATTATCGATGACAGCATCGTCAGGGGCACGACCTTGAAAAAGAGCATCATCAAGATCCTCGACCGTTTGGGTCCTAAAAAGATCATAGTGGTCTCTTCGGCGCCCCAAATCCGTTACCCGGACTGCTATGGAATTGACATGGCTCGAATCGAGGAGTTTATTGCCTTTAAGGCCACTCTTGAGCTTTTAAAGGAGACGGGACAATCCAATGTGATCGATGATGTTTATGAGAAATGCAAGGCAAATGAAGACAATCCGTCACCGGAAAACTATGTCAAAGAATTCTATGCGCCTTTCACTGCAGATCAGATATCCGACAAGATTGCTGATATGCTGAAAACCGATGAAATAAGCTCGGAGGTTGACATCATTTTTCAGTCCATTGAGAATCTGCACAAAGCTTGCCCCGGTAACACGGGGGACTGGTATTTCACGGGGAATTTTCCGACCCCTGGAGGAATGCGCGTAGTGAACCGGGCCTTTGTCAATTTCTATGAGGGCAAAAAGGAAAGGGCTTATTAAACCAACAGGCATGATAAACCTCAAAAATTCTTTAAAGATTTCCAGTCTGCTTTTCGCTTTTTTTCTATTGGTTATGAGTTCCGGATGCAAGACAAGTGTCGTGCAGAAGAAGGTGCCGTTCTCGATTGACGAAAAAACCTATTTCCAATGGGTAGGCGGCAAACAGGGAACACGTGGCACCACGATTCGAATAACGGGTTTCACTACGTCCCTGAACCTTTCGTTTTCAAAGATTTACTTTCAGAACAAGGAGTTTGAAGTAGTTCCTCAATTCAACGGGAACGATTTTGTTTTGGAGGCCACATTTTCTGAATTCATTCCTCCGGACAAGGTCATGAGCAGCAATCCGCTGGATGAGTATGGCAATGCACCCCCCAACACGGGAAAGAACATACCTTTTGACCTCAAAAAAGACGAAGCTGTGATCATGTATGCGGTCAGTGGCGCTGAGTCTTATATCAAGGTTACGGGTGTAAAGAAACTGGAAACCCAGTACCGACCCTGATCAAACATCGAAACTGATTCCGGCTGCACCGTGATTGCCTATTTCAGCGAACAGGCTCATCTTTTTGGTAATGCAATATCGAACTCCCAGGTATCCTGTGATCCCGACTTCACTGCTTGACTTGAATCCCAGCTCCACTCCCGGATAGAGATCGAGTCGTCTGGGAAGATCCCAAACAATGCCCAGGTGAAGATTCGTTCGGGCATAGATGAAATAATCCTGTTCTTCATTGTCAAAGTAGTAGCTGGCGCCAGCACCTACAGACCACAGATCACTCAGACCGTAATCATAACTCGCTTTGATCCCGGGTCCGATACCATAGATCTCATAGCCCACATTCAACTTGCTGTCACCTTTTCCTTCATAAGACTGGGCATTCAAAGTGGCGAATGCCGACAATACCAGTACGGTTGTAAGTAATTTTTTCATAGCACAAGTTTAAAAGAAGCAAACTCTATTGTATAACGAATTCAACCACCGGATTCGTATGGCAAAAGAGTGAAAAGTTTGAAAAATCTCATCTATTTCCCGGGGCCATTTAAAATGTTCTGAAAGGAGCTGTTCTTTTCAGCGTCTAAGCGAATATCTGGGTCACAAAAGCTCTGTGTAATAAAAATAACATTAACAATATTTTAGATTTTAAGTCGGAATTTTGGCACGAATGTTGTTTTTAAGATTAACGTCGAAAGTTCGGCACAAGTTCTTTAAGGCAAATATTTCACAGTGGAAATTTTAACAATAGATTATGAAGGTTTTCCTGAATTATGATGTTAATTTGCAATCGTGATTGCATGACGGAAGGAGTACCACCAGAAAGATTTCCAAAGCAGTTTAGAACGAAGATTTAGAAAAGACATTTCTTTTCTGTTGCGACACAACAAATCAAATTTGAAGTCGTTGTAAGGATAAAGGAATAAAAATATACCGCGAGGTTGAAGATAAGGTTTGGTTAGTTGATTTTGGTTGATTTATTTCAACCAGATTTCGCCCCGAGAGATCGGGGCGATTTTTTTTGCTATAAGTCGAATTTAATACCCTGGGCCAGCGGCAGGTCAGTTGTGTAATTGATCGTGTTTGTCTGCCTTCTCATATATATTTTCCAGGCGTCGGAACCTGACTCCCGACCTCCGCCGGTTTCTTTTTCACCACCGAAAGCACCTCCGATTTCAGCCCCCGAGGTTCCAATGTTCACATTTGCGATTCCACAATCCGATCCTGCTGCAGAAAGGAATCGTTCCGCTTCACGGAGATTATTTGTCATTATTGCTGAAGAAAGGCCCTGAACCACTCCATTTTGTATGGCTATGGCATTCTCGACCTCTCCTTCGTACTTGAGCAAGTATAGGATGGGAGCAAAGGTTTCATCCTGGACGATCTGGAAGCTGTTGTCGGCCTCTGCAATGGCGGGTTTAACATAGCAACCGCTTTCATAGCCTTCTCCGCTCAGTGTGCCTCCCGCGACCAAAAGGGATCCACCCTGATCCACGACACTCTCCAGGGCTTTTTCGTACATGGCAACAGCGTCTTTGTCGATCAGTGGTCCCATGTGATTGTTCTCATCCAATGGGTTGCCAATTCGAATTTGAGAATAGGCGTCTTTCACTGCGTTTTTTACCTGATCGTAAATGCTTTCGTGAATGATGAGTCTGCGGGTAGAGGTACACCGTTGTCCGGCAGTGCCCACGGCCCCGAAGACCGCTCCAATAACAGTCATTTTGATATCTGCATCAGGTGTTACGATGATTGCATTGTTACCACCCAGCTCCAACAGAGATTTTCCGAGTCGCGCCGCGACTTTCTGAGCTACAATTTTTCCCATGCGAATCGAACCCGTGGCCGATACCAGCGGGATTCGCTTGTCTGTAGTCATCATTTCCCCAACGCGATAGTCTCCATTGATCAGAGAGCTGATGCCTTCCGGCAAACCGTTGGATTTGAAGACCGTGGCCGCAATATTCTGACAGGCAATTCCACAAAGAGGGGCTTTCTCACTGGGTTTCCAGACACATACGTCTCCGCATATCCAGGCCAGGGCTGTGTTCCAGGACCAAACGGCTACCGGAAAGTTGAAGGCGGAAATAATCCCAACAACTCCCAGCGGGTGATATTGTTCATACATTCTGTGGCCAGGTCTTTCGCTATGCATGGTCAATCCGTGCAACTGACGGGAAAGGCCGACTGCAAAATCGCATATGTCTATCATTTCCTGCACCTCACCAAGACCTTCCTGCAGGCTCTTGCCCATTTCATAAGACACGAGTTTGCCCAAAGGTTCTTTGAGCTCTCTGAGTTTTTCTCCGAACTGTCTTACAACTTCTCCTCGCTGAGGGGCCGGAATCATTCGCCAGTGCCCAAACGCGTTTTCAGCAGATTTCATGACACGCTCGTAATCCTCTTGACTCGTGGAAACGACCTTCCCGATCAATTTCCCGTCTACCGGAGAATAAGAAGGCATAAGTTCCCCGTTAGAAAAATATTCAGAGCCTGTAGAGGTACCCGGATTGACTTCTTTAATTCCCAATGCGTCAAGTACTTCCTGTATCCCGAAGTCGGTTGCCACTAATCCCATAGTAAATAGTTTTGAGGTTAATTCGAAAATCTACTGAAATGTAAAATTAACGGTATTTGCCCTAAGATTTTGAAAAATGCTGAAGAAATTTGGCTAAAAACATGATTTTTTTAGCAATCGGCTAATTAGAACTTGTAGTTCAAGCCCGAGTACAAACCGAAGTAATAGGGTCTGAAGTCGCCCGAATTTCCAGAGTAGGTGTTAAATTGATACTTAAACATCGGGGCCACGTTGAGGTACCAGCTCTTACTTATCTTGTAATCCAGGTCAACCCCGACATTTCCACTGAAATTCAAGCTGTTCAAATTGTTTGCACCTCCCAGATCGGTAGTGCCGTCATTGGAGACAAAGGAGACTGAATTGTCAGACAGGATCATAGTACTGAAACCTCCGACCAGGTTCAACCCCAACTTACGATCGTAAAGACTGTATTTCATTTCAATGGGCAACTCGTAATACTGCATGAACTGGTTGATGTCCCCACTGACGCCAGGCCGATTCAGGTCCTTAACGCTGGAAGTCGCATTTTGACCGGGAGTCAGATATACGCCCGGTTTACTGGTATTGATATTATTGAATCCGTTTTTCGAGGAGGTGATGAAAGCATTAACGTCATTGGTGTTGTAAGCCAAATCCACGCGGTTGATACCCGATTGGATGAACAATTTCTGAGAAAGCTGATAATTCACACGGACTCCAACCGAAAGTGAGTTGTCTGAGGTTTTCGAGTTGTCTGAAAGCTCGGAGTTCAATGGAGAGCCACTCTGCAGGGAGTTGTAGAAGACGGGAGCCACAGTGGGTCCGACCGACCATTTCTTATCAGTGAACTCAATCTCCTTCTCTTTGGTGGGAATGCTGGCAATGCGATCCGTTATGGATTCGGTTGCACTCATTTCCTGCAGGAAGACGTCTTCATCCACGACGTATTTGTCTTCAATATTGGTATAGACGCTGGAAATGCTGTTGGTTGTGACTATGACCTGATTCGAAGGTTTTTTGACAAAAATGGGTTCCCCCGCTTTTCTGAGCTCCTCGACCTTTTCCTGATTATTTGCCAATGCGACATCAGCTTTGGTGACCTGAGGGTCAATGGGCGTTCTCGGTTGCTCCGTACTGATTTCTTGTGCGGGTTGCTCCTGACTCACCTGTTGATTTACAGCTGGAGCCTGATCAATGGAATTGAGATAAAAGAAGGCTGCGGATGCAAAAAGAAGAGACAGGGATGCCGCCACACCGAATCGTCTCCAAAGAGGCATGGACCTGCTGCCAGAAGAATTGGCCAGATCCTGGGCAATACCGTTCCAGACCCTTTTCCCGGGATGGATCTCCAGGTCCTTGAGGTTCTCCTGGAAAACTCGGTCTATGTTCTTCTTTTCGATCATCTATTGCCAATCAAATTAAAACAGTCCAGCTTTCTTCTTTTGCTGACTCAGTTCTATCTTATCTTTCAGGATCAGCCTCGCCCTGGAAAGATTTGACTTGGAGGTGCCTTCGGCTATGCCCAGGAGAGCCGAAATCTCCTTGTGGGAATACCCGTCCAACACGTATAAATTGAATACCATGCGATATCGTTCAGGCAATTCCTGAATGATTTTGAGCAAGTATTCCAATGAGATCTCATTTTCGTCGACCTCAACATCAACCTCTTCCGGATAATTCTCTTCGACGAGGTTGAGAACGTTCTTTTGCCTGTAGGTCTGAAGCACAGTGTTGATCACAATCCTCTTCATCCAACCTTCAAATGACCCTTTGTGCTGGAATTGACCTATTTTTCTAAAAATGATGATAAAAGCCTCCTGTAAATTGTCCTCAGCTTCCTGATTGGTCCTGGAGTATTTCAAGCAAATCGGAAAAAGCTTACCGGCAAACAAATGGTAAACTTCCGACTGTGCGATCAGATCTCCTTTTTTACATTTTAATATGAGTTTCTTTAGACTCATTGGCGCTTTCATCACTTTGTGTTACTACCGGAACCTCTACGATCAAATAGACGGGTTCCCCGTTGTCATCTTCACCCTGCCAGAACCTGAAAATGTAAGGACTTGTTTGTAACGCGTGAACGCGAACGGTCAACTCCTGTTCAATTTCAAGTGGCTCGCAGCTGTTGTTTTCGACGACCAGGGAGATCACTGCTATGTTCCTTGCCGTTTCGTCATATTCATAAAGAATATCACTGGCAATATAACAGTCATCCGGCACGATATATTTTACCGTTATGTCATAAATTTTCCCAAATTCAAACTCCTCCGGCACTACGGCATCTTCTGTCTCCAAAAGCTCGTAGTGATAATCCTCAGAATCATCTGAACAGGAAATGAACAAAATAGCGACAAAAATTACGAAAAATATCCTTTTTACAACCATTTTTTAACACAAAATAGCAAGCCTTGTTTAAGTAAGATGCCCATTTGGCGATAGGTTGCGTAAAATTCATTTACTTTTGTCAAAAAACAGAAGTGCATTTCTCGGAGATCTTTACGATTGACAATCAAGCACAGTTTGAAGAGATGTGCATGCGCGTGTTCCGCCATCAGGCGAACAACAACAAAGTCTATCAGGAGTTCATTGAGCTATTGGGCCGCAGGCCGGAACAGATATCAAGGGTGGAGCAAATTCCCTTCCTGCCCATCGAGTTTTTCAAATCGCGCGACATACTCTCATCATCGCAACAAGTAGAGACGGTTTTTACCAGCAGTGGGACCACTGGATCCGTTCCGAGCCGCCACCTGGTCACTGACCTGTCGGTTTACCGCAAGAGCTTCACTCTTGGTTTTGAGCATTTCTATGGCAGTCCGGAGGATTACGTCATTCTTGCTTTGTTGCCCAGTTACCTGGAGCGCGGAGGATCGTCCCTGGTATTCATGGCCAATGAGCTCATACAATTGAGCAGTTCAGAATCGAGCGGTTTCTATCTCAACAATATGGAGGAGCTCGCCTTAAACCTTGCCGAACTGGATGGCTCAGGCCAAAA
This sequence comes from uncultured Flavobacteriaceae bacterium, assembly GCA_942492425.1. GTDB lineage: Bacteria > Bacteroidota > Bacteroidia > Flavobacteriales > Flavobacteriaceae > Lutimonas. Next base: position 242,373 of record CALOEQ010000002.1, on the reverse strand, counting down.
GATCCTTTTGCTCGGAGTGAGTTACGCCCTGCTGGATCTGATTGCCTTGAAGCAGTTCAGGTTAAAAAATACGATCGTCATGGAAACCGGAGGGATGAAAGGAAGGCGAAGGGAGATGGTCAGAGAGGAGCTTCACAAGGAGCTTAAAGCTGGTTTTGGAGTGGATCAAATACACTCGGAATACGGCATGACAGAACTGCTCTCCCAGGCTTATTCCCATGGCAATGGAATTTTTGATTGTCCACCGTGGATGCAAGTCCTTATCAGGGATCCCGAGGACCCGTTTCAACTTTTAGATCGAAAAAGAACGGGGGGAGTCAACGTCATTGACCTGGCGAATTTCAATTCCTGCAGCTTCATTGCGACCCAGGACCTCGGCAGGAGCCATGAAGGCTCTTTATTCGAAATTGTTGGCAGGTTCGATCATTCGGACATTCGCGGCTGCAACCTCATGGCTGTGTAGCGCGCCGGTCCATGTACGAAAACATCCGAAGGCTCAGGAAATAGAACAGGTATCCGATACCTGCACCAAGCAGCGCTCCGCACAATACATCCATAGGAAAATGGACCCCAATGTAAATGCGGCTGTACGCGAATATGAGCGGCCAAATGAAAAACAGCCATGTATAGGGAAAACTCTTTCGAAGTGTCAAAAACATAAGTAAACTCACTGCCATGGAAGTTGTGGCGTGCCCGGATACAAAACTGAAGCTTTTATTGTTTTTCAGTATGCGGATCATCGAATTCACAGAGGGATCGTTGTTCGGGCGCAGCCTTTCAAAGCTGTCCTTGAGAAAAACCGTGAACTGATCGGAGAAGGTGATAAGCACAGCCGTCAGCAGAACCAGGGCCAAGCCCTTTTTCCATCCCAATGAACTGAAAATAAGATAGAAGAAGATCAGGTACAAAGGGATCCAGCTCATCTGGTTGGTAGCCAGAATCCAAAATTGGTCCCAGGATTCAGTGCCCATGCTGTTGAGTTGAACCATGAGCTCCTTGTCAAAGCGGATGATTTTATCGAGAAGGGTCAATTTAGAGATTCCTTTTTATGGGGCCGGTCAGATCATCGATGTTGTCCTGGACCTTGTTCTTGATGTTGCGAACTTCCTTGTCGATATCCTTGGTCAAGTCGGCATCGATCCCCTGGGCTTTGGCGCTTTCAGTGATTTCTTTCTTCACTTCATTGGTCGCGTTCTTGAGCTGCTGCATGCCTTTGCCCAAACCCCGAGCCAGCTCGGGCAGCTTGTCGGCGCCAAAGAGCATCACGATAATCACAAGGATCACAAAAATCTCAGCACCGCTTATAAATAAAAACATAAGGCAAAGTTTAGGGTACAAAGATAATACAAAATACGACAGTTCTACCGGTATCTCCAGCTTGTGAGGTCAGCACCCTCAGGAGCTGATTCTGCGATTCGCTTCATGATCTTGGGCACGTACATGGAGTTGTACCTCAGCCTCGAAATATGATTCGGATTCTCCTGGTCACCGTTCCAGCAGTGCTCGGCCCTGTCGCCGTAATCTACTTCGCCGTCATAGTAAGGATCTGTTGTGCTCTCCAGGAAGTCTTCCATGAGATAGACGGCATTGTTGAGGTAGTAGTTGTCCATATCACCGCAGTAAATGTGGATCTTTCCGCGGAGTTTAGGCCCAAGCTTGTCCCAATCACGCTCCATGATGTGACGCAAATCGTAATTCTCTCTCCAGTATTCCGCGACTTCCGGGTTGATGTCTCCTGTGAATTTGTCCCAGAGTCTTTCGGGGTAGCCATCTGGTCCCTGTGGGGAATACGTGGCCTCCCAAATGTCCCATTGCTGGCCCGACCTGGATTTGTCGCCCAAAACGAGTTCGAGATGATTGTATTCCCGGGCTGTTATCGAAACCTGTCCCAGGTAGTCGCGACGTCCGGGAACTTCTGTCTTCTTGAATTCACTGTCGTAGTAATAGGCATTCTTGTCTGAGTAAATGTCGGTCAGGCAATAGGCCCTGAAGTCGATGGGGTCGGGGCAGGCCGCAAAGCATCCGTTGTACTCATCCGGGTATTTCACCTGAACCGCCAGGGCTTCCCACCCCCCCGTGGAACCCCCGTACAGGAATCTGGACCAGCCTTCTCCGATGCCCCGGAACTTCTCTTCAATATGAGGGATCAACTCATGGGTTATCGCGTCGCCGTAGGGCCCCTGGCTCGCTGAATTCACAGCATAGGAATCATCGTAGTAGGGGGTTGGATGTTGTATCTCGATGATCAGAAAACGCGGAAAATCAGGTTCGTTCCAGCGCTTGTAGAAATCATAGGCTTCCTGCTGCCGCATGATGTTGTAACCTTCCACTCCAAAGCGCTCGGCATAATCGGGCTCGAGATCCGAATCTGGAGGGGTCGTTCGGAAACCTCCAAAATCAGAAGGGAAATGACCGTGAAAGACCATTAAGGGATACCTGGCTTCCGGGTGCTTGTCAAAATCTTTTGGTAGGAGAACATGGGCTCCCAGGTACATATCCCTGCCCCAAAACTCGGAGAGCTTCTCCGAACGGATTTTGATGTGTTTGACCCATTCGGTGTCTTCAGGCTCTTCAATCTCCGGGATAACTTGATCCATGACCAGATTCAATTCCACTTTTCCCTTTTCAGCTACGGTAATCTTTACAGGCTTGCTGTATAAGTTGCCGGGAGAACGGTTCCACTGCTGTCCTTCGCCATTGTCCATGGGAAGCTTTACCTGGTGACCGGTTGACAGGTTGAAGGTCTCGTAGACATGAAGCAGGGCCTGAACGTAGTAATCCCCCGGTTCCAGGTCTGCCAGGGTGCTGACAGGAAAGCCAAACACCGAGTCATCGAAAGAGATCGATTCGCCTGACGACATCCCTTCCACGTTGAGCCCAAACACGGGTTGAGCGTTGAGGCCCGCATTGATCTGAAATCGAGGCTCCGATTTGTCGCTTTTCGCAAACATCAGCAGAAGTCTGCCGTCCAGATTCGCTTTACTTACGCCTTCAGAAAATGAAATATTCACCTTCGACCCGGATGAATCTGAATTCGCGGGTTGACAGGAGGTCATGCTGAGGGCCAACAAACCGAGAATGATCGAGAAGCCAGGCATTAAGGGTCGCCCGGCGCGGGAGATGAAGTAGGTCAAAGTTCTTTTCATGATGATGGGTTTTTAGCTCTTTTGGGATTTGTTTTTGGTCAGCATTCTTTTGATCTCGTTGAGCTTCATAAGCGCCTCTATGGGCGTGAGGCTGTCGATATCGGTACTTAGGATTTCGTCTTTGATCTCTTCGAGCAGCGGATCATCCAAATTGATAAAGCTGAGCTGAATGTCTTGCTCCGATGCAATTTTCAACTTTTCCTGTATTTCTTCTGAGGCATGGCTTTTTTCAAGATGCTTCAGCATTTTATTGGCCCGGTGAAGAACGGGTCCGGGCATCCCGGCCAGTTTCGCAACGTGAATCCCGAAACTGTGTTTGCTTCCGCCCGGAACGAGCTTCCTCAGAAAAATCACCTTGTCTTTGAGCTCCCTGATGGAGACGTTGAAATTCTTTATGCGCCCAAAAGACTCGCTCATGTCGTTGAGTTCGTGGTAATGCGTTGCAAAGAGCGTCTTGGCTCGGGTGGGATGCTCGTGAAGGTACTCTGCAATCGCCCAGGCAATCGATATCCCGTCGTAGGTGCTGGTGCCCCTTCCGATCTCATCGAGCAGGATAAGGCTGCGTTCGGAAAGGTTGTTCAGAATGTTGGCGGTTTCATTCATCTCAACCATGAAAGTGGATTCGCCCATGGAAATGTTGTCACTGGCTCCCACCCTTGTGAAGATTCGGTCCACGATTCCAATGCGTGCATTTTGGGCAGGAACGTAGGATCCGATCTGGGCCAGAAGCACAATCAGCGCAGTTTGCCTGAGAATGGCCGATTTGCCACTCATATTCGGCCCGGTGATCATGATGATCTGCTGCAGATTCTGGTTCAGGATCAGGTCATTTGCTATGTAGTCCTCACCCGGGGGCAACTGTTTTTCTATTACCGGATGGCGTCCCAGGCTTATCTCTATCTCGGTTGATTCGTCAATGACCGGTCGAACGTAATTGTTGCGCAAGGCGAGGAAGGCAAACGAGCAAAGACAGTCTATTTGGGCAATGACCGCAGCGTTTTTCTGAATCCTTCCAATGAAAGGGAGCATAAAGGAAACGAGTTCATTGTAGATCTGCTGCTCCAAAACAGCTATCTTTTCCTGGGCACCCAGGATCTTTGACTCGTATTCTTTGAGTTCTTCAGTGATGTATCGCTCGGCAGAAACCAGGGTCTGCTTCCGTATCCATTCCTCCGGAACCTTGTCCTTGTGGGTATTTCGAACTTCTATATAATAGCCGAACACGTTATTGAAAGCGATTTTCAGGCTGCTGATTCCCGTGCGATCGATCTCTCTTTCAACAATTTCATCCAGGTACTTCTTACCCGATGATGAAATCAGCCTGAGCTCATCCAGCTCTTTGGAAACTCCCGAGCGGATTGCGTTTCCCTTTGCGATGTTAACGGGAGCTTCCTGTTGAAGAGTGAGTGAAACTTTGTCCACCAGCTTCTCGCAGTTGTCCAATTCGCCCACAATCTCCTTGAAAGAACGGTGCTCCGAAAGTTCTGCCTGTTTCCTGATCCCGGGTATGCGGGCGAGAGAATCTTTGAGCAAAACCAATTCACGAGGCCCAATCCGACCTGTGGCCACTTTTGAGATCAGGCGCTCAAAGTCGCTCATGGCGTCCATCTGTTCCTTGAGGAATTCCCGGAGGTCCTGGTTCTGAATAAAAAACTTGACGATCTCTTGCCTATTTCTAATGCGCTCCGAGCTTTTAAGGGGCAATGCCAGCCACCTTTTCATCATACGGCTCCCCATAGGGGATACGGTATTGTCAATAATGTCGAGCAGAGAAACTCCACCAGGAGAACTGGGCTGATGCAGTTCCAGGTTATTCATTGTGAACCGATCCATCCAGACGTACTCTTCTTCCATCAGGCGGTGGATCGAGTTGATGTGCTCCAACTTCTTGTGTTCCGTTTCTGCCAGGTAGTGCAGGGCAACTCCCGCTGCAATTCGCCCGGCTTTGAGGTCCTGCACACCGAAGCCTTTGAGGGAACTCACTTTGAAATGGGAGTTCAGGATGTCATTGGAAGCATCCTCGCGAAAGATCCAATCGTCGAGGTAGAAGGTATAGAATCCGCTTCCAAACCTTTCACGGAAGGCCTCCTTGTGTTTTTTCTCGATTAAAACCTCGCTGGGATTGAAGCTTTGGAGCAATTTCTCGATGTGATCTGCATCCCCCTCACTGCACAGGAATTCACCCGTCGAAACGTCCAAGAAGCTGATGCCGATTCGTTTTCTGTCAAAATGGATGGCAGAAAGGAAATTGTTCCTGTTGGATTGCAGGACCTCGTCGTTCATTGAAACGCCTGGAGTTACGAGTTCCGTCACGCCTCTTTTTACAATTTTTTTAGTCAGCTTCGGGTCCTCGAGCTGGTCGCAAATGGCGACTCTGAGGCCGGCCTTGACCAACTTGGGCAAATAGGTGTTCAGCGAATGATGCGGAAACCCGGCCAGAGCCGTTTCACTTTCGGAGCCTGAGCCCCTTTTGGTAAGGACGATTCCCAGAATTCTTGCTGCGACTTTTGCGTCTTCTCCGAATGTCTCATAGAAGTCTCCAACCCGAAAGAGAAGAACGGCATCAGGATACTTGGCCTTGATGGTGTTGTATTGCTTCATCAAGGGGGTCACTTTCTTTGATTTGGTAGTGGCCAATAAATCGAAATTTATGAATTATGAAGAGCCCTTGTCGATCGGGCTGCAGGGTACCAAGACAAAGATAGGATTTTCGACCTAATAGAGAAATTATCAGCGCCGAAGGCGTTGAGACACCGAAGAGATTTCTTGTGTACCTTTGGCGCATGCGAAAACTGAAGAACAGCGAGCTGGACCGCCTCAGCGTTCAGGAGTTCAAAAAAGCGGATAAGCTGCCTGTGGTTGTGGTCCTGGACAACATTCGGAGCCTGAACAACATCGGCTCAGTATTCAGAACATCAGACGCTTTCCTGGTTGAGCGAATTTACCTCTGCGGGATTACGGCCAAACCTCCTCAAAAGGAGATTCACAAAACGGCTCTCGGAGCTACCGAATCGGTGGACTGGGTGCACTTGGAAAGCACAGAGGAATTGATTCGGGAACTCAAATCTGAAGGGCGAAAAATACTTTCTGTGGAGCAGGCAGACAAGAGCATTCCGTTGAGTGAGTTCCAACCGGTAGCTGGAGACAGATACGTCGTGGTCTTCGGCAATGAGGTCAAAGGCGTGCAGCAGAGCGTGATCGATCTTTCAGATGAATGCCTCGAGATTCCCCAGTACGGCACCAAGCACTCCCTGAATATTTCGGTGAGCTGCGGCATAGTCCTTTGGGACCTGTTCAGCAAGCTGCGACTATGAGCTTTGGAAATTTTGGAATTATTTAACACCTTTCATTTCAAAGTTTGCTATTTTCGCTGAACCGCTTGTAATATCAGCGAAAGCGTGTTATGACAGAAGAGAAACAAAGGAGATATGACCTGGCTTATCTCAAAATGGCAAAGGAATGGTCAAAGCTTTCCCATTGCAAAAGAAAGCAGGTAGGAGCGCTGATCGTCAAAGAGAAGATGATCATTTCGGATGGCTACAACGGCACCCCGACGGGTTTCGACAATTGCTGTGAAGACGAGGAGGGAAAAACAAAATGGCACGTTCTGCACGCTGAGGCCAATGCGATTTTAAAAGTTGCTTCATCAACCCAGGGTTGCAGAGGCGCCACGCTTTACATAACTCTGTCTCCGTGCAAGGAATGCAGCAAGTTGATCCACCAGTCGGGCATTACCCGCATGGTATATTCCCAAGCCTACAAAGACAATTCCGGCATCGATTTCCTTGAAAGGGCACATGTGGATGTTGTTTATTTACCACTAGAAAATGAATAGAAAGACTAAAATATTTCTTCCCCTGATCATTGCCGCCTCGATAGCGCTGGGGATTTTCCTGGGAACTTCTCTGAATTATCAGAAGAAGACCATAACCTTTTTCGGAGGGACTCCCCAGGAGAGAAAGATCAAACGCCTTATTGATTACATCCAGTACGAGTACGTGGATGAAGTGAATACGGACAGCCTGCTTGACGGGACGATAAAAAACATGCTCGACAAGCTGGATCCGCATTCGGTATACATTTCAGCCCGGGAACTGGAACAGGTCTCGGAATCGATGAACGGGAAGTTCGTCGGCATCGGAATTCAGTTCCGGATGTATCGCGATTCGCTCACGGTGATCAAAGTGCTTGAAGACGGGCCCAGCAAAAAAGCGGGAATAAAGGCGGGTGACCGCATCCTGATGGCTGACAATGACACGCTTTACGGTCGAGATATCACCAGCAATTACGTCATGAAGGCCCTAAAGGGAAAGCCTGACACCTCTGTGGATCTGACCGTTTACAGGAAGTCGGAGCACCGGACCATTCCGTTTACCATTCAACGTGGTGAGGTGCCAATCAACAGCGTTGATGCCCATTACATGCTCACGGATGATCTGGGATATATCAAAATAAACAAGTTTGCTGCCACTACCTTTGACGAGTTCAAGGAATCACTGGACGATCTGATCGACCAGGGAATGAAAAAGCTGGTGCTCGACCTCAGGCACAATCCCGGCGGATACATGCAGGTGGCAACACAGATCATCGATGAATTCCTGGAAGATGGAAAACTCATCGTTTTTACGAAAAACAAAAGAGAGCGAATTGACGAGATCTATGCCACTGACAAGGGTGATTTCGAAGATGGGCATGTATTTGTTCTGATCAATGGAGCCTCTGCATCCGCCAGTGAGATCGTCGCGGGGGCACTTCAGGACAATGACAAAGGCACCATCGTCGGAAGACGTTCTTTTGGCAAAGGCCTGGTTCAGCAGGAAATGCAGCTGGGAGACGGGTCAGCGGTTCGCCTTACCGTATCGCGCTATTACACCCCGACGGGAAGATCCATACAGAAGCCTTACGAAAACAAGATGGACAATGAGTACTTCAACGATTTTGAAAGGAGATTTGATGATGGGGAGCTAACCAGTGCCGACAGCATCAAAGTCAATGACACTTTGAAATACACAACACCAAAGGGCAAGATTGTCTATGGAGGCGGAGGCATCATTCCGGATGTATTTGTGGCCATTGACACAACTATGTTTTTCGACAATATTCACTATCGCAAGCTCAACGAGTTCGTGTTCGATTATTTTGACAATCATTTGGATGAATTCAAGGGCTGGAGCCTGGATCGCTTCGAGGAGGAATTCGATCAGGATGGGAGCATCTATGAGGGATATATGAATTTTATAGACTACGACGGATCCGAAATGGAAGGTGCCGAAAGGGATAATCTCAAACTCTATCTAAAGGCTCTTTTTGCTCAACAGGTGTATGACGTGAATGCGTACTTCAAGATTATCAATAACCGGGATGCCATGTTGGAACGTGTCATCGAACTCGAAAAAGAGGGATATCCCCTGGAGCCCTGACACCGGCCGGGTCAGGATTTAATTTCAATCGAAGTGCCGACCCCTTATTCTTTGGGAACCGAATCGTGGACCATGGCGGTATTGCCATCGTTCCAAAGGGTGAGAATGTCGGTCGCCACATGAGCTCCGCTTCCGGCTGCCATGGCGAATTGACTCCTCCATCCTGCCAGAACTCCTGCCACATAAAGATTTTCAGTCACCAGATGGTTCACATTCTTTAGTTGAATCCGCTGTTTTGCGGCCGGAAGATTGGGGTGAGGCTCGACAAATTCCATCAAACCCTCTATGTTGAATAAATTGGAAGGCCCCACTGCCACAACAACGATTTTGCTGCCGTAGATAGTCTTGTTGGTCTGCACCTGGTAACCTGCTTCCGTTTTAATAACGGCACTGACCTTCTCTTTTTCAATTTGAACCACGTGGGGGTAGCAGGTCTTAAGTTGGTCCCTGCCGCTTTCGAGCAGCTCTTTCCCGGTTGTTCCGGGCTCAAGGCCCAACACATTGTTGAACAGGGCACTTTCGAGCGCCGAGCTCCTTTGGTGCATGATGATTCCAATTTTCTTATCCGCCGCGAAAGCCTTGCTCTGAGCCGAACCCAGGACGAGCGCACAGGACATTCCTGCTGCTCCTCCTCCGATGATCAATACGTCAAAATCCATGAGTCAAAAATACAAAAATCTATACGAAAAGACCCTGTATGTTTGAGGCGAAAAGCTTCACTGCTATGGCAAGAAGGACGACACCAAAGATTTTTCGGATCACGCCGATTCCACCGGATCCCAGCCTTTTTTCGATTTTGTTCGAAGACTTGAGAACGATGTAAACAAAGATGGTATTCAATATAATGGCGATGATGATATTGATATTGTGGAACTCGGCTTTCAGCGATAGAATCGTCGTCATCGTTCCTGCCCCAGCGATCAGGGGAAAGGCCAGAGGCACCACACTCGCCGTACTTGGGGTTTCCTCCTTGTAGAGTTTGACGCCAAGGATCATTTCAAGGGCCAGAAACAGCAGGACAAAAGATCCGGCAACGGCAAAAGAATAAACGTCAATTCCTACAAGATTGAGAATCTGTGCTCCCACGAACAGAAACAGAATCATGAGAAGCATCGCGATAACAGAGGCCTTCTCTGATTGAATATGCCCTACCTTTTGCCTGAGATCGATGATGATTGGTATGCTGCCAATAATGTCTATTACGGCGAAAAGAACCATTCCTGCAGTTGCTATTTCTTTGAAATCCAATTCCATTTGAAAAAATTTGGCGGCAAAAGTAGTGAATTTGCCGGATTCTTTCAGGCTTTTTTACAAAACTGTAAGGGAATACCCATTGCGGATTCTCAAAGTCTTCAAAAAGAATGTATTTTTGCCTGATTAACAACCAAAAAGAGATTTACACGGGCGATGTTTCAGCTGGGAAAGACCATAGTGTCAGAGGAAATACTTGAGAAAGATTTTGTGTGTAATTTGAACGCCTGTAAAGGGGCCTGCTGCGTGGAAGGTGAGGCTGGTGCACCCCTGGAGGAACATGAGCTGGATGAGCTTCGCGACAATTTTGAAAAAATCAGGCCCTTTCTTGAGGATAAAGGATTGCAAGCGATCAAAGAGCAGGGACTTTTCACCACGAATGAATTGGGGGAGCACGAGACCCCTTTAATCGATAGCAAGGATTGCGCGTATGTGATTCATGATGAGCAAAATCATGCGCTTTGTGGCATCGAGGAAGCCTACAACCAGGGAGCTGTTCAATTCAAGAAGCCAATTTCCTGCCATTTATATCCGATTCGCATCAGGCAATACAGTGAATTTGCTGCTGTGAACTATCACAAATGGGAAATTTGCGATGATGCATGCTCCTTGGGCAAGGAGCTGCAGGTACCCATCTATCAGTTTGTCAAGCAGGCGCTCATTAGGAAATTTGGTGATAAGTGGTACCAGGAACTTGAGGGAGTCGCTCTCAAAATGAAGCAAAACAAGTAGACTAGTTGAGAAGCTTGATTCGATACCTTTTACATATTTGTATATTCTTTGTTCCCTTGTTGGTCGCGGCTCAGGAATTGGATGCCGAGAAGGTAAAGGCAATCAATCGTCAGGCCCTTGAACTGAATCGAGAAGGGAAATTCGACGAAGCTGAGAAATTGCTTGAGGACCTTTTGGGCAACCTGGAGAGTCAGGATTCTGAATTGGCCTACAAGGCGGTTACCTGGCAGACTTTGGCCAAGGTGGTCATGAATCAGGGAGACTACGACAGGTCCTTTGATCTCGCCCGCAGATCGTTGAGCTTTGGCTTGTCCAAACCCGACAGCGCCAACATCGCAGACAATCTGAACACCATTGGAATCAATCACTATTTTCGCTCGGATTACGACAGTACGACCTTCTACTATGAAAAGTCCCTGGAGATCAAAAGGAAAATTTCCAGGAACCCTTATTCACTTGCCGTTTCTGAATACAATTTGGGAATCGTTTACGAGGACCTGGGAATGCCCGAAAAGGCTCTGGAATACTATCATGCTGCAGAAGAAAACCTGCTGAAAAGCGAGGCAGAGAATACTTTTTTGCCGGATGTCTACGTCGGAATAGCACACATACATTTCTACTCGGGAGACACGGAAAGGGCCGAGTTCTATGCCGACAAATCATTGCAGGAAGGGCTTGAGAGCTATGGCCCTGACAATCCGAACATTACTTTCATCTATACCTCCTATGCCAATATCCTGGAGTACCAGGAACGATACCAGGAGAGTATTGAGCTTTTGGAACGTAGTTTAGATATCAGAAGGCGGAGTTATGGCGAGAATCACCGTTGGACCTGTGAAACTCATTACGATTTGGCCAATATATACCGACTCAACGGGCAATTGGAAAAGGCCGAAAAACTTTATAAAAAAGCGATAGAAATAGGAAGGCAAATCGGCAACAGGCAGTATCTGGCCTATGCGAAAACCTATCTGGCGGGGTTGTACATCGAAGAAAATAAGAACCTGGAACAAGCGGAGAAGCTCCTTCTCAGCTCATTGGAAGAGCAACAGGCGATTTTTGGAGACAAGAATGAAGTAGTAGCTGAAATCTACTCCCGCCTGGCCAATCTATCACGAATAAGAAAAGAGGAACAACCTTTCTTTGAGCACATAGAAAAAAGTCTTTCTTCGTCCAACTATGACAAGGACAGCCTTCAGCAGGTGATAGCCCCGTATCATGCCCTGGAGACTATCATGCTGCAGAGCAGTTGGCACGAGGATCGTTTTGAAGAAAACAAACAATATTCCAGCCTGGAAAAGGCTTATGAGCTCCTGGATGAACAGGTACAGCTGATCTATCATATTCAACGTAATTTCTCAACGGACCGTTCAAAGATCAACCTGGCCAACGAGTATCGCAAAGTTTTTGAGTCCGGCCTTGATCTGTGCTGGAAACTCTACGAGAATTCCGGCAAACCGGAATATCTGGAGAAGGCATTCGATCTGTCTGAAATAAACCGGAACAGCACTTTGCTCAGTGGTCTCCGGGATATAAAAAACAGGATGATTTCCGAATTGGATGAGGAGGAGATGGAGATTGAGAAAGAGTTCAGGAGCGAGTTGGAAAAAGTCAAAATGGACCTGTACTATGAGCAATCCGCTGAGAACCCGGACAAGGAGTTTTTGAACGAACTCCTGGAGAGGCGAATTCAAATTACGGTGTCTCTTGACAGTCTGGATGCTATTATTGAATCGAAATATCCTCGTTATAAGGACTTAAGGTCTCGTATAACAGATATTAACCTTATGGATGTTCAGGAGAAACTGGGAGGAAACAGTCAGTTGTTGGAGTTTTTTCTCGGTCAAAAGAACCTGTATGCTTTTTCGATTACTCAGGATACGGTTGTGCTCTTTCGGTCTGAAAAGGCGCAGGAAGTGTTAAGCAAGACGCAGCAATTCAAAGAGAGCATTATTCAAAGGAGCGAAGTAGTTGAGGTATCGAAAGAATTGTATGCGCTCCTTTTGGAAGGTCAGGTACATCTCGACAAAGAAGAACTCATCCTGGTGCCCGACAATGTTTTGAATTACATTCCATTTGAGATCCTAACTGATAGTGAGGAGAATCATTTAATTGACAAATACGCTATCAGTTATTCGGCCGGGGTGAGCATATTTTTGGAGCTGAGCAATGATTTCTTTCAATATGATAAAGGCGGTAACTGGGCCGGATTTGCACCTTCTTATGAGGATGATCTGCGATTGTTCTCCAATCAGGAGGAAGTTCAATCCATTGCAGATCAAATCGGTGGGGATAGTTTCCTGGGTGAATTCGCAACCCGAGACAACTATTTGAAGTACAACCGAAGCTATAAAGTTCTGCACCTGGCAACCCATGCCGAAATTGACAATAACAACCCCTTGTACAACAAGTTGATTTTTGCCGATGGTGACCTGACGGCCTCTGACATCTATCTTTCCGACACCCGGGCCAAAATGGCCGTACTCAGTGCCTGCAACACGGGATTTGGCAAATTGGAGAAGGGCGAAGGAGTCATGAGCATGGCCAGGGCCTTTCATTTTAGCGGAGTTCCTTCGGTGGTGATGAGCCTGTGGAAGGTGCCTGATGGATCTACCAAGCAAATCATGCTTCTCTTTTACAAATATCTTGAAGAGGGAAACTCGAAAAGTGTGGCTCTTCAAAAAGCCAAACTGGACTATTTGTCGGGAACTGACGATCCCGCTCTCAGACACCCCTATTACTGGGCCGGATTTGTTATCAACGGAAATACTGAGGCATTGGACTTGAAGAGATCAAATCTCCCTCTCATTCTGGGCGCGAGCGGATTAATCGCGATGCTCATGATTATCTGGTTCATATCCCGTAAAACGCGGAAAAGAATCACAGTCTAGAAAGAAGGCATCAAGAATTTATTTTAACAGCTCGTAGATCTCCTCTGCTTCCTTTTTTTTGAATCGAAGCTCCTCATTCTGTTTTCGCAAGATGTCCATGTAATACAGGGCCTCCTGTTCCTTTCCCTGCTTGAGATATGCAAGACCCACGTACCATGTGGCCTTTTGTCTGCAATCCATGTTCTGCAAAGTGCCGGGGGAAGATTCTGTAAGGGGCCTGAGAGTCTGAATGGCCTCTTCCGTTTTGTCTACGGAGAGCAGGCATAGCGCCTGGTAAAATTGGATGTATTTGTCTTTGGAATTCTCAACAGAATTGAAGAGGTTGATGGCTTTGTGGTATTCTCCGGCCTCATAGGCTAAAAACGCCCTGTACTCTATCGTATGAATCTCATCTCCCCTGACAATCGGAAGCACGGTATTCGGGTAGGGCTCATAGTAGGTCTCAAAGATTCTCTCGTTGGAAGGAAAGACATAATTTTTTACCGTCCAGGATCCGACTGACAAAAGAATAGCAAGACTCGCCGCGGCAAGCCACTTGACGGGAATGACCGAAAACCTGGAATTCCGGTTTAAATTCGACTCAAATTTTCCCAGGGTTTCTTTCAACTCTTCATTTTGATGCTTTGAAATGGCCTTTTTCAGGTCCTTGTGAAATTGAAATTCCTTCCTGAAGCTCTCATCATTTTGCAACAAGTCGTTGAATTCAAGCCTTTCTTTTGGGCTCAGAGCATTCTCAAAATACCGATCTATAAGTTCAATTTTTTCCTCCATATTTTTGAACCAGGTCCTTTAGTTGTCGTATGCAACGTGATTTTTGACTTTTCAATACCTTCTTATTGCTGTATTCCAAAATTTCCTGAATTTCATCCAGGTTGTACCCCTGATAATAAAACAGTTTTAGAATGCTCTTACAACGCTCTCCGAGCTCTTCAAAGCATTTTTGCAATACCTTCTGTTCATTAGTTAAAACATCTTCATCAAGGTTAACATCAAAATCCACATTTTCCTGCAGGAGGTCAACGTCGTCTTTCAGGTCCTCTCTCGAACGAATTCTAAAGTTATGATAAATTTTGTATTTCCCAATAGCGAAAAGGTAGGTGGAAATGTTGCTTTGCAAGGCATCCATTTTCCCGTTTACCGCATTCTCTCTCAAGACAATGATCGCATCCTGGTAAATATCGACGGCATCCTGTTCCTCGATGTTGTACTTTCTGCTGAAGTTGATAAAACCTTCCCGATTCTCCAAATAGATTTTTTCAAGAGTCTTCTGATCTCCCTTTTTCAATTGATCGATGATATGTTTCAGCTTCTTCTCCGACATTGCCGCAAAGTAAGTAAAAGTTAATGATTTCCTTCCTGTTTGAAATCCAACCTGGTGTTAACGAATCCTATTATATTACAATCTGCACATGACTTTATTGCGATTATTTTTGAACTTCCAGATTTGCAAAAGTAACAGGGTGTAGAATCCGAGATTGTTGATTTGATCGGGCTCGAGTTGCAGTTGTGTTTGACTGAAAAAGCTGATCCCGAGTACGCCTGCAGTCATTGTAATTCCGTACAAGGCGGTCATGGACCAATGCCTGGCTGTCAGATGGGCTCATTGGATTCGGGGAGGATCATTCATAATGTCTCGTTCTGCCTTGCCGACACCGAGCGCCAAAGCTGGAAAAACATCGGTCACCAGGTTTAGAAAAAGGATTTGCAACGGAAGCAGGGGCAGCGGAAGAAACAAAAAGAATGAGATGGCCACGGCGAGTATCTCCGCCAGATTGCACGACAGGAGATAGACCGTAAATTGTCGGATGTTCTCAAAAATGGCCCTTCCCTGACGGATGGCCATTTCTATTGAAGTGAAACGATCATCCTTCAGGACGACATCCGCGCACTCCCGTGCGGCTTCGGTCCCTCGTATGCCCATTGCAATTCCAACGTCTGCCTTTTTCAGAGCGGGATGTCATTGATGCCATCACCCGTCATGCCCACCACATGATTGTTTTTTTGGTAGAATTTCACCAGGTCAAGCTTCTGGAGCGGAGTGACGCGGGCAAACACGAGCGTATTGAGAAGCTGAACCTCTTCCTCTTGTTTCATTCCTGAACCCAGGATCTTGTCCGTGCAGAAGTTCAGAGCCATCAAGGTCAAATCCAACCTCCTCAGCGATCTTTTTGCTGTTTCAAGATGATCCCGTGACCATGACAACGCGTATACCCGCTTTGTGGTAGATTTTGATTACATCCGACACATCACTCCTTGGGGGATCGATAAAACCGACGACCCCTGAAAAGTACAATTGTTCACAAATCTGATCGATTTTGAGTTCCGGACCCGTTTCCTTGAAAGCGAAAGCGAGAATGCGCAGGCCCTGGGAGGCCATGGCTGAGACCGCAGCAGACCATTTCGTCTTATCCAGGGATTTCAGGGCTCCATCTGAAAGAGTTCCGATGCATTTTTCAATCACGTTTTCAAAGGCACCTTTGACACAGATCAAATGTCCTGGTCCGGTTTCGTGCACGGTTGCCATCATCTTCGTTTGAGGGTCAAAAGGCACTTCCAGCTTTTCGGGAAACCGGGATCTGAGCTCTACAGGGTCCGTACCAGCTGACTTCGCAAAATCAATCAGGGCCAGTTCCAGAGGATCCCCGAAAACCTCTCCATTTTCGATTCTGACATTGCTGCAGAGAACCCCGTTTTCAATCATACGCCTCAGCTCGCTTTCTTCCTCACTTGCCCGAATCAATTCTTCTCCTTTCCACTGTCCATTCTTCCATAGGGCCTGAGAAACACTCATCTTGTTCTCTGTCAAAGTCCCTGTCTTATCCGTGCACAGAATCCCCATTTCACCCAGGCTTTGAACAGCTTCCAGCTTTTTGATCAGCACATTCTTTCGGGCCAGTCTGAGCATTCCATGCGCCAGGGCGATCGTGGCCACAATGGGAAGCCCTTCGGGAATCGCTGCGACGGCAAGAGCGATGCCGGTTTTGATCATGAGAACCGTGTCCCTTCCCTGAAGAACGCCAAGGATACCGATTAGGAGGGCAAGAAATAGTGTGAGCCAGATAAGTATGCCGCTCAGCCTGGACAGCTTCTTCTCCAGTGGAGTTCTTTCCTTTTTCTCCATGGCAGCACTCCTCTGAATCTGTCCCATCTGGGTGCATCGCTGATGCTCGTCACCACCGGAGTTGACCAGTGTGCCATTGAACACCATATTCTTCTGGTCTGCGGGCTGGGTTTTCAAGGGAAGCGCCTGGGTTTCCTTCTCGATTTCAAAACTCTCCCCTGTGAGGATGGATTCGTCAATTCTCAGGTTGTCACATTCGAGCAGTCTTGCGTCCGCCGTAATGAGATCACCTTCTTGAAGAATCAGGATATCGCCCGGAACGATTCGGTCGGCGGCGATCAGCTCGTGTTTTCCGCCACGAAGCACCCGGGAGACTACCTGCGACATCTTGCGCAGACTCCATGGAGCGAAGTGCCTGATATTCCATAGCGAAACCGATCGCGACCGTGACCAGGATGACCACCAGCACGGCAAGTCCCTCCATGAACTCCCCGAAGATGAGTGCCAGGAAAATGGCCATACTCAGCACATAGATCACCGGGTCTGCAAATTGCTCCAACAAGATTCTCCAGGCGGGTTTTTGCTTGTGCTCGGCCAACTGATTCGACCCGTATTTGGCTCTCAACTTTCTGATGCGGCCCTTTGACAGACCCTGTTTTGGATCTACGCCCAGGGCTTTGCTCACAGCTTCACCGGATAATGTATGCGGGTGGAGAACCATTTGAAAACGTAATTGGGTCAGAGATGTGGATACAGGTCACTTTTTCGCGTCTTGAGCTGCCGCCTCAGATCTTTGATGGTCTCATCCGTGGCCTTTTCAAAACTCTCCTCGTCTGAGGATGCAAATATGCGGGGTCCGGGAACGCTCAGACGAATTTCGCAAATCTTTCCCTTTCCGACGGAAGCCTTTTCAATTTTGTAGAAGACTCGGGCCCTTTGAATCCATTCGTATCGCTCGTGAGTTTTTCCTAGAAGCTCCTCCATAAGGACTCTTTTCCATATCGATGAACTGGACAGTTGCTTTCATAGATCTATCAGATTGAAGGGTTAAAAACAATAAGATACAATGAAAAAAACAGGAAAGAATGACCGCGGTCAATCGTTTTTTCTAATAGGTCTATATTTTCTAAATTGTATCCGTAAATCAAAGGCTGAATATTCTGAATGCACAACTGACCCGAAGAAGAACAAATGAAAAGAATCACCCTTAAAGATATTGCCAGGGAGTTTGACGTGTCAATAGCTACGGTATCGAAGTCCCTTCATGACAGTCATGAAATCAGCACAGCTACGAAGAACAAGATTCAGGCTTTTGCAAGGAAGCATCATTTCAGACCCAACAGCATCGCTCGCAGCCTTCTAAACAAGCAAACCAGAACCCTGGGGGTAATTGTTCCGAATATTATGAACAACTTCTTTGCCAAGGTGTTTGTCGGGATTGAAGAGGTAGCGGCATCCCGGGGATACAACCTGATCTCCTGCATTTCTAATGAGTCTTTTTCCAAAGAGGTCAAGACCATGGAGCTTTTGAAGAACGGGACCCTCGATGGCTTTATTTTATCTCTTTCGGAAGAAACTCAGGTCAGACAGAGTTATGAGCATTTAAAACATGCGATAGAACAAGGGGTGCCTATTGTTTTGTTTGACCGGGTGACTGAGGAGGTCGAGTGCGACAAGGTGATCGTTGATGACCTCGAGGGCGCGCACAGAGCCACTACTCATTTGATAAGATCCGGATGCAGGAAGATCGCCGTGATCTCGATTCTCGATAATATCAGCGTAGGGAAGCTGCGCGTCGAAGGATATAAAAAGGCTCTGATCGATTTAGGGAGACCGATTGACGAGAAGCTGATTGTAAGAATCGGGAGAAATGAAGATTTTGAAACTGCGATGAAGTTCGTACTTTCGGATAAAAGCATTGATGCTTTGTTATGTCTCGAAGAAAGCTCTGCGATACGATCACTGGTGCTTTTAAAGCAAATGAAATACAAGATCCCGGAGGAAATGTCGATAATTTGCTTTACCAATGGCGAGTTGCCAAAATATGTTACACCCTCCATCACGACCATCAGTCAGCATGGAAAATCGATTGGAGAAATCTCCGCAGGACTCCTTATTGACCGAATAGAAGGAGACGACAAACAACCCGCCTACCAGACGAAGATCATAAAAACAAGCCTCATTCAGAGAGAGAGCACCAGACGCGTTACGTGAGTCTCCTTCAAAGACAGGTTTCTATTTTTTCCAGACCTTTTCCATTTCTTCCAGGGTCTTTCCTTTCGTCTCGGGAACGAACTTCCAGATGAACAACATGGCCAGAATTGCCATGACCCCATAGATCCAGTAGGCAAAACCATGGTTGAACTTCTCAATCAGGAAACTGTTCTTGTCCATCATCGGGAAGGTCCAGGAAACCAAATAATTCGATATCCACTGTGCGGCAACGGCGATGGCCATCGCCCTCCCTCTTATTCTGTTCGGGAAAATTTCAGATAGGAGCACCCAGGTAACCGGTCCCCAGCTCATGGCAAAACTCGCGACATAGAACAGCATGCAAATGAGCGCGAATATGCCTATTGCAGAGCTGAAGAAGCTGAATCCAAGCGCGAACATGGAAATACCCATTCCCAGGGCGCCGACGATCATCAAGGGTTTTCGTCCGAACCTGTCAACGGTCATAATGGCCAGAACCGTGAAAATGAGATTCACCGATCCGACGATAATTGTCTGCAGCAGGGCTATGTCGGTATTGGCTCCCATGCTTTTGAAAATTTCAGGAGCGTAATACAGTACGACATTGATTCCGACAAATTGCTGAAATACGGAGAGAAGGATGCCTATGAGGATTACCTTGAATCCGAACGAAAACAGCTTCCCTGAATGGTGCACAACCGTGCCTTGAATCTCTTTCAGAATGACTTTGGCCTGATCGATACCATTGATGCGCGTGAGCACTTCAAGGGCCTTTTCAGGTTTTGATTTGAGCACCAGGGATCGCGGCGTGTCAGGAACGAAAAGCAGCAACAGGAGGAAGATTCCTGCAGGGATGGTCTCAGAAGCGAACATCCATCTCCATCCGGTCTGGTTCAACCAGGTTTCATCCCCCTGAGATGCGATGAAATAGTTGACGAAGTAGACCACCAGCATACCGAATATGATTGCGAATTGATTCAGTGACACGAGTTTGCCGCGTATGTCTGCCGGTGCAATTTCGGCTATGTAAAGCGGAGAGAGCATGGAAGCCAGGCCAACTCCGATCCCACCAATGATGCGATATCCGATAAAAGAATAGATGAAAGTATGATCCGCAGTTCCGATGGGCGATACGAGCATTTCGGGCATGGCAGATCCGATCGCTGAGATGAGAA
Source organism: uncultured Flavobacteriaceae bacterium (assembly GCA_942492425.1). GTDB lineage: Bacteria > Bacteroidota > Bacteroidia > Flavobacteriales > Flavobacteriaceae > Lutimonas. Next base: position 222,504 of record CALOEQ010000002.1, on the reverse strand, counting down.
AAAGGAGAGCGGCCAATACGAGTCCGTTTCTCCGCCCCAGGGTTTTGCTGACCCAACCGCCTAAAATACCGCCTAAAATACAACCGATAAGGGCACTCGACACGACAAGACCCAGCTTGGAATTCGATGCCATTTCGGATAGTCCAAAGGGCTCGACAAAGAATTTTTCAAGGGATCCGACAGTTCCGGAAATAACGGCCGTATCGTATCCGAACAGGAGCCCTCCAAGGGTTGCTACCAGGGTTATGGAGATCAGGTATCCTGTTTTCGAAGGTGGGTTTGCGTTCAAATCTCGGATTTAAATGTGCTGATTAATCATGTTTTCAAACATTTCCTGTTTGCCGCTGCGCAATTCGAGCTCCCCATTTTCCAGGGCGATCTGATAGAGGTCTTCCAGATCGAGCTTGCCCTCTTCAAACTCCTTGCCTTTTCCGGAGTCGAAGGAACTATATCTCTGCTGTCTCAACGATTCATAGGCAGATGAGGCAATAATCCTGTCAGCCGTCAGAAGGGCTCGTGCAAAAGTGTCGGCACCGCCTATGTGTGCGTGGAACAGGTCATCCATATCTGTGGAGTTTCGTCTGATTTTTGCATCAAAATTGACTCCTCCACCCTGAAGTCCGCCCGCTTTTAAGAAAACCAACATGGCTTCTGTCGTTTCCTGGATGTTCGTAGGAAACTGATCGGTATCCCAGCCGTTCTGATAGTCACCCCGATTCGCATCGATACTGCCCAACATCCCTGCTTTTGCCGCCACTTCCAGCTCGTGTTGAAAGGTGTGTTGAGCCAGAGTGGCGTGATTCACCTCGATATTGATCTTAAAATCCTTCTCCAGGCCATATTCGCGCAAGAAACCTATTGAGGTGGCCGCATCAAAATCATATTGGTGCTTCGATGGTTCCATTGGTTTGGGCTCGATAAAGAAATTACCCTTAAAGCCCTGGCTTCTGGCGTAGTCGCGAGCCAACCCGAGAAATCTTCCAATGTGATCCAGCTCTCTTCCCATATCTGTATTGAGCAATGACATGTAGCCTTCACGTCCTCCCCAAAATACGTAATTCTCTCCACCGAGAGCTATCGTGGCGTCAAGCGCGAGTTTTATCTGTCCGCCTGCTCGAGCCAAAACATTGAATTCAGGATTTGAAGCGGCCCCATTCATATACCTGGGGTGGGAAAAGCAATTGGCCGTCCCCCACAACAACTTGATGCCCGTCTCTGACATCTTCTCTTTGACATACTCCGTGATGGTCCTCAGCCTCTTTTCCGATTCCTGGAAAGTGGCTCCTTCCTGAATGAGGTCGAAGTCGTGAAAACAGAAATACTCAAACCCCATCTTCCCGATGAACTCAAAGGCAGCGTCGGCTTTGTCTTTTGCCGCCTGCACAGGGTCACTGCTTTTGTCCCAGGCAAAATTTTGAGTGCCTGGCCCAAAAGGGTCGCTCCCTTGTCCGCAGAAGGTATGCCAATACGCGATGGCAAACTTAAAGTGTTCTCGCATCGTTTTCCCGGCGACAATCTGATCCGGATTGTAATATTTGAATGCCAGAGGGTTGTCTGATTCCTTCCCTTCAAAGGGTATCTTTTCAATACCGGGGAAATACTCTTTCGTTGTTGATCCCTTCATTTTATTTCTTTTTTAGGATTGATTCCAGTTCTCGTTTCCACCGGGCATAAGCCTTGTCATAAGGTGCTTTGTCTTTCGATGGCTTGTAGGTCAGCACGTGATCATTGTTCATAATGCTCCTTCCAAACTCCTCGAAATTGCCTTTGTGCAGACCTGCTGCCCGCGCGGCGCCAATGGCTCCTGTCGTATTGTAGATCTCGATCTCGTGCGAGATCAGGGTTGCTATGGTGGTTGCAAATATTTCAGACCGAAAGAGGTTGTCGTTTCCGGCCCGTATCACATCGACCTGAATTCCATCGGATTTGAGAATCTCGATGCCATAGACAAAGGAAAACGCGATGCCTTCGAGGGCAGCACGACAAAGATGTCCTTTGTGGTGGTTGTTCAAATTCACATGGACCAGTCGGGTTCCAATATCGAGATTGTTCAGCATCCGCTCAGCTCCGTTTCCAAACGGAATCAGGCAGACTCCGTCTGACCCCACTTCGATTTCCGAGGCCAAATGGTTCATCTCCTGATACGAATTCACAGACAAATTGTTCAAGAGCCATCGGTATTGAATCCCGGCACCATTGATACAAAGCAGCTTCCCGATCCGGGCCTCTTTTCCGACTTCATAGTTCACGTGGGCAAAATTGTTCACGCGTGAGCTTTCTTTGACCGAGAGGTTGTCTGTAATCGCATAGACAACTCCTGAGGTTCCACCCGTTGCCGCAATTTCTCCTGGATTGAACACATTCAATGAAAGCGCATTGTTGGGTTGATCGCCGGCCCGATACAGAATTGGGGTCCCGAGGGCGATTTGACTTTCCTTTTCTCCCCGGTCATTGACCTCTCCCTGAAATCCGAAAGTGTCTGTGATCTCAGGGATCAGGTCTTCAGAAATGCCTAAGTGCTCGAGCAGAAAGGAAGCAGGTTCGTTATTTTTAAAGTTCCAGAAAACACCTTCTGACAAACCGGAAATTGTGGTATTCATCTTCCCGGTGAACCGATATGCAATGTAGTCTCCGGGCAACATGAATTTGTAGATCTTATCGTAGAGATCGGGTTCATTCTCCCTGACCCATTTCAATTTGGATGCTGTAAAGTTGGCCGGGGAGTTGAGCAACTCCCGGTCGCATTTTTCGGCTCCTATTTCTTCGTATGCCGTTTTGCCAATTTCCACCGCTCTGCTATCGCACCAAATGATGGATTTTCTCAAGAGACTGCCCTTTTCATCGACCAGGACAAGGCCGTGCATCTGATACGAAATACCGATCCCTTTGATCTGTGTTCGGGAAATATTAGTCTCTTTTTTTGCTCTTTTTATGGCTTTGCATGCCAGGGCCCACCATTCTTCGGGATCCTGCTCGGCCCAGCCATTTTCCAAAGCGAGCATGCCCATTTCATCCTCCGGTTCTTGAACAAGCGCTGCGCTCTTGCCGGTAACGACCTCAACCAAAGCGACTTTGATTGAAGAGCTCCCAATGTCGATTCCCAGAAAATACTCCATTTTAACTCGTTAAGGTTTCACGTTCAGGGAGATCGACTTCAAATCCTTTTCCGCTGAGGAAGAGCCGATCAACAGGTCGTATTGCCCCTGAGTTGGCAAATAGCTCTGTTTGTCGATATTCCAGTAAGACAGATCCTTCAGGCCAAGAGAAAACGCAACCGTTTTTTGCTCTCCGGGTTCCAGGTGGATACGAGAGAATCCTCGCAGATCCCGAATGGGCCTGGGGTCCTTGCTCGATTTATCAGCGATGTACAATTGAACCACTTCTTCTCCAGCCCTTTCCCCCACATTTTTGACCTGAACCTCTATTTTTATCTCTTGGTCAGAACTCGCAGAAATCTCATCATCGCTCAAGCTCAAATCTGAATATTCGAATTCCGTATAGCTCAGACCAAATCCGAAAGGATACAAGACCTCTCCGTCAAAATAGCGATAGGTGAACCCATCCATGTCGTAGTTTTCGAAACCGGGAATGTCACCCACATCCTTGTAAAAGGTCAGCGGTAATCGCCCAGCGGGATTGTAGTCCCCGAAGAGGACGTCAGCAATTGCGGCACCTCCTGCCTGACCCGGATACCAGGCCTCCAGAATGGCTGGAAGATTCGCGTCTTCCCAATTGATTGACACGGCGCTACCGTTGAGCATGACCAGAACAGTGGGTTTTCCTATCGCGGCGATTTTCTTGATAAAATCCTGTTGCAAGTCGGGCAAGTCAATTCTAACTCTGTCTCCTCCGCTGAACCCTTTGACATGTACGGGCATTTCTTCGCCTTCCAAACGTGGAGACAATCCCATGAAGAGCAAGACCACATCGGCATCCTCAGCCATTTTTACAGCCTCTTTTTCATAATCCTTTCTCGGCGTGGACCAAAGCAGGCTTACATTCGAGTCCCCGTGCGAATTAAAGAATTCCATTTTGATTTTGTATTTCACACCCGCTTTGAGGTTCAGATACTCAAAACGCTTCAAGGCGTGATGGATATTCGAATTTTGGGCGATGGATTTACCATCTACAAAGAGCTCGTAGTGGAAGAAGCCATCGCCTCCCAGGGCGTATTCGCCATCTTCAGGAACGACCAAATAGCCCGTCCATCTGGCCGAGAAATTATCTCCCTCCAGATCCTCAAAGGGAGCTTTGTCCCACCAGAAATAATCGACCTGGGCATCTATTCTTACATGTTTGGGCTCTCCTTCCCATTTTGCATTGTCAAAATACTCGGCATTGAGACCGTTTTTGCTCAAGGTTTCATCCGTGAATAATACGGAGGAAGGAATGGGCTTCAAAGTCGGAAGTCTTTCGGCATGCTCGCAGCCTTGCGAATACAGGACCTCGACGTCAGGCAATTTGCGACGAATGCCTTCCAGTGGGGTTACTGGATCAGAGGGTATCCCGTTGTAATTGGCCAATAACACATCGATATCGTTGGCGTTTGGCCCAAGAACAGCGATTTTTTTTATGTTTTTGCTCAGAGGAAGGAGCCGGGATTCATTCTTTCCGGATTCATTCTTAAGGAGGACCACTGATTTCTGTGCCGCTTCGAGCGCCAGTTTTTTATGCTCTTCGCTATCCACAACATCGTATGGAATGGCTGAATATTTGACCAGCGAATCGGGATCAAACTGACCCATTTTGAATCGTGCCAGCAGGAGTCGTTTTACGGCGACATCAATCTGATCTTCAGAGATCAAATCTTGTTCCACCGCTTTTGACAGGTAAGGGGAAACGATTCCACAATTCACATCAGTTCCATTCTTGAATGCCATGGCAGCCGCTTCTTCCTGAGTTTTGACAACCGCGTGACGGTCCTTCTCGTAGAAATCCACTAGCGCCCAACAATCGGAAACGACATAACCGTCAAAACCCCATTCCTTTCTCAAGATCTCATTGAGAAGCGGAGAGCTTCCACAACAAGGTTCGTCATAGAGGCGGTTGTAAGCGCACATGATCGAGGCTACATGTGATTCCTTCACCGTCTTCTCAAAAGCCGGCAAATAGGTGTTTCTCAGATCGTGTTCTGAGACCCTGGCGTTGAATGAATGGCGCGAAGACTCCGGTCCGTTGTGAACCGCAAAGTGTTTGGAAGTGGCTATTGACTTGTAGTATTTCGAGTCATTACCCTGAATGCCATTGATAAACTGCACCGCCATTTCGCCGGTAAGATGTGGGCACTCGCCATAAGTCTCCATACCCCTTCCCCATCTTGGATCCCTGAAAATATTGATATTCGGAGACCAGAAGGTAATGCCCTGGTAGATGCCTCTTTTGTTGTTTTTTAAGAACCTGTGGTATTTGGCTCTTCCCTCATCAGAAATCGAAAGGGCAATCCTTTTCATCAGGTCCTTGTCCCAGGTAGAAGCCAGTCCAATGGCTTGAGGGTATACCGTGGCGATACCCGCGCGGGCAACACCGTGCAAACATTCATTCCACCAATTGTATTGAGGTATTCCCAACCGCTCCACAGCTTTGGATTCGTAGTTGAGCATTCCGATCTTCTCTTCCAACGTGAGAAGACCCAGCAAATTCTCGGTACGTTCCTCAAAGGGAAGATCTGGGTTTTGAAAAGGATGCTTCTGTGCGTTTTGTCCGAATGCGGAAGTTTGACCCATGACAAACAGGAGAAATGAAAGTGTGATAATCTTACTCATAAGGTTAAGCTCAAGGTTAAAAAAGACAGATAAACCTCCCCTTACCCGGGAGAAGTCGAATAATACCATTAAAGGTAGAAATAGAATGGATACCATCTCGAAATGGATGGCAAGAATTTCAGAAATCAATGAGGTCAATCTTGATTTTGAATTCGCAGACCTATGAATTAATTTGCTAGTAACAAGTCATTTAAATTGATTTGTAAGTCACCCTGAGATTTACGAAAAGGTTTACTTAAATTTCAGGGTGACAATCAAAATTCCTATCTTACAGGATAGAAACAAACAACTAATTTGTAAAACAAAACATCATGAAAAAAAACATGGGGTCAACAGACCGAATCATTCGCATAGTCCTGGCCGTCATTATTGCAGGGCTTTATTACGGAGGCTTTATTTCGGGAACCCTGGGTATCGTGCTTCTTGCCGTGGCCGTTGTCTTCGCCGTAACCAGTTTTGTGAGTTTCTGCCCGGCCTATGTGCCCTTTGGATTGAATACCTGTTCGACCAAAGAAAAAAAATAGAGTCAGAACAGGAGTCGCCGATGCAATTATTCTGTAACGCGGAATCGGAACAGAGTTTCTGACCGATAGGTCTGTCCGGGCTCTAGAACGACCGAGGGAAAAGACGGTTGATTCGGGGAGTCGGGATGATGCTGAGTCTCCAGGCAAAATCCGGATCGCCGGGCGTATGTTCCTCCTCCTTTGGAGGGGAGGGTTCCGTCCAGGAAATTTCCGGTGTACAATTGCATCCCCGGTTCGGTTGTGAACACTTCAAGAAACCTTCCCGTTTCCGGATGCAATACAGAAGCCACCTTTCGGATTTTCGAGTCGTAGTCTTTAAGTACCCAGCTGTGATCGTATCCTTTCCCAATAGCAATCTGTTCGTGGGAATCCTCGATATTACTTCCGATCGTTTTAGGATTATTAAAGTCGAAGGGGGTACCCGCAACTGCTGCGTACTCGCCGTAGGGAATCAACTCCTTGTTGACCGGGACAAATTCATCCGAAGAAATGAAGAGCTTGTGATCCAGGATCGTTTTTGAAAAGTCTCCGGACAGGTTGAAATACGAGTGCTGGGTCAGGTTCACAACGGTTTTCTTGTCGGTAGTCGCCCGATAGGTCACCTGCAGCTCATTGCTTTCCGTGAGCGTATAGGTCACAATGCAGGCCAGATTTCCGGGATAGCCCTCTTCCATGTCCTTGCTCGTATACGACAGCTCCAAAGACACCCTGTCGGCAAATTCGATGGGCTTCGCCTCCCAAATTACCTTGTCAAATCCTTTTGTGCCTCCATGGATGTGATTGTTGCCGTTGTTTTGAACAAGTTGGTATTCCTTCCCGTCAAGTGAAAACCTGCCCCCCGCGATCCGGTTCGCATAACGGCCGACGAGGGCACCGAAATAAGGATTCCGGGTTTCATAATCGGCCAGGTGATCAAAACCAAGGACCACATCTTCATACTGACCTTTGCGATCCGGGGCCAGCAGGGAGGTGATGATGCCTCCATAATCGAGAATTCCCACCTGCATTCCCTGGCTGTTTCGCAAAGTGAAGAGCCGAACTTCCTCACCTGAGCTCAGGTTCCCAAAATTCGTTTTTTCAATGGTAAGCTTTTGAGAATTCACGAGCCCTGTAAAGAACAATAGAGCGAACGCAAGGTTGTGAATCAAGTATGCTAGAGCTTTTGTACGATACATGATCAATCCTGTTTTTTGTTATTGCCAAAAGACTTGTCCGGGTAGGCAGGTACAGGAGGCACTTCTCTTGGGTCTTCTTTGATCTTCTTTTGGAGCAGCTCGATCGCGGTATCCAGCTGCCTGTCCTTTCCGTTAAAGGTCTCGTGCGGCAGGTTGTCGACTTCGATGTCAGGAACGAAGCCGTGGCCTTCGATGATCCAGTCGCCTTTTTCGCTGTACACACCGATCATGGGAGCACGAGCCAGACCATTGTCGCTGAGTCTGTTGTTGCTGTTGAGCCAGATCTCACCGCCCCAGGTTCTCACGCCTATGGTCGTACCCAGGCCGAGTTTTTTGAATCCGTCCGCGAAGGCCTCACCATCCGAATAGGTATTCTCATTGACCAGAACCACGATGTGCCCCCTGAAGGCGTACTGCATGTTCCAGTAGGTGTCCCCCGAACGGGCCTTCCAATACATCCAGGCCTTTCGCATCAATTTCTCCAGGATAAAGCTGTCGATGTTTCCCCCGCGGTTGTATCGCATGTCGATGATGAGTCCTTGCTTGTTGAAGACCGGGTAGAACTCCCTGTAGAATTGATTCAGATCGCCACTGCCCATGGCCCGAAGATGGACGTAGCCTATTTTATCGTTACCTTTCTCTTCGACGATAAGCCGGTTGCCATACTCCCAGTCCCTGTACCTCAGGTCGTATTCGTTTTTGATTGGCTTGACGATGATTTCTTTGGATACAGTGCCTCGAAGAAGCTTCAATCGCACCTGTTTGCCAACTTTGTTGCGTATCAACTGGCCCATATCTGTTGCAGTAAGGGATTTACGCCCGTCCACATGGGTCACAATGTCTCCGACACGAACGTCCAGGTAGGGATCGTCCAAAGGGGATTTCACATCCGGGTAATCGGGATCTCCCTGGTAGATATAGTCGATTCGAAATCCATTTTTGGCCTCGTCTCTACTGAATTCAGCTCCCAGGCTGGCCACGTCAATATCGTTGTCATCCAAACGGTGATCACCTCCCCGAACACTCGTGTGCAGGGCCGACAATTCACCGACAAAACGCCCGATCAGATCAGACAGTTCGCTTCGCGTGGTGACTCGATCCACCATTGGAAGGTATTTTTCGTACATGGCTGTCCAATCGACCCCGTGCATATTCTCATCGTAGAAGTAGTCCCGTTCCATGCGCCAGGCATCCGTAAAGATTTGTTTCCAATCCTCCCTCGGACTGAGAGGGAATTTCCAGTTGCTCAGGTCGATTTCATGGTCAGAAAGGTCAGTTATCTCATCGGTTCCGGCCTCAACCATATAGTATTTCTTATCCTTCCTGATTAAGATTTTCTCCCCGTTGGCGGTGAGCTCGAACCGGTCGGCATCGGCCACCAGGGTTCCCAGTTCAACGTCTTCGTTGTTTATTTTGACAAAGGAAAGATGGCTGTCTGCCTTGAGCCCTGTTTCCTTAGACATGAGATACAAAGCGTCTTTGTTGACCTCGAGACTGCTGTAATTGCCCGCCGGGATCGGTACCTCCGCAATTCGCCTTTCTATGTCTGTTTTGTCTATGGAAACGACCACTTTCTTATCGGACTCTTTCTCATCGTCCTCGTCGTCTTTCTTTTTGAAAAACTCATCCGGTTCCCGAAAAGGAGATCGGCCACCCCGTTTCAGCGCCACGTGGTAGAGTTTTTCGCTGGCATCGAAATAGGGTTCGGGCTGTCGGCTTCCCCAGGGATTGCCGACCAGCGAGGTAAAGCTGCGGTCAGAAAGGAAATAGATGAACTTGCCATCGGGGCTCCATCTCGGATTAAAACTGTTGGCCCGATCTGTGGTCAGCTCGAAAGATGAGCCATCACCGACATTGTAGACGATAATTTGTGTCATTGTGTTTTTGGCCTCTTGTACAAAAGCGAGCCACCGGCTGTCGGGTGACCAGGAAAAATCTCTTATGCCCTGCTGGTTCGATGAGATCTTCTTGCTGACCCCCGTCGAGATGTTGAGCACATACATGTTGTTCCCCAGGTCGTCATAGGCGATCCATTTTCCGTCCGGCGAAGGCTCCCCTTTGTAGCGCAATATTTTTCCGTCGTTGCTGAGTGTTTTGGAGTTGCCCACTCCATCCGCCGGCATACGCACAAACTCAAACTCACCCGTTTCATCCGAAAGGGTGTAGATGCTCTTTCCGTCATTTGAGAACACAGCATCCCGGTATCGGACGTCTTTCTTGTCAGTGAAAGAAATGAAGCGACCCGACTTTACCGGCGCAACAAAAACCCTTCCGCGAGCCGTAATGACGATTCGTTCCCCATCCGGATCCGCGTGGACCGAAGTGATGTACTTGGCCGGATTGTCGTCCCACTTTTCCCGGAGTTGATCGAGGTCGGTCGCCAGTCGGATGTCGAGCTTTTTGTCCTGGCCGGAATTGAGATCGAGGTGCCAAAGATCGGCTCCTCTCTGATAGACTATATTTCCTTCTGAAAGGTTGGCGTAACGAACGTCAAAATCCGAATGGGCCGTATGCTGTTTGAGGTCGCCCCCCGAGTCATTCATCGACCAGATGTTCATGGTTCCGTCACGGTCGGTGATGAAATAGACCCTGCCGTCATAATACATGGGGTGATGACTTTCTCCCGGATGATCGGTCGTGAGTTTGACAGCTTCTTCACTGCCCATGACATACTTCCAGATCTGTCGGGCGGTTCCTCCCTGGTATCTTTTGGTCACGTTGCGATGATAGGCCGGCCGGACAAAATAAATCGTGTTTCCCGTATTGTCAAAGCTGGCTTCACTGGCCTGGTAAAGAGGCATTCTGGTCTTTTCTTTGGTTTCAGTGTCCAGAACCACAACTTGTTCGTCGGGTCTTCGTGAATAGGCCAGGGTCGAGAAGGCAAGTTTTCCATCTGGCAACCAGTCATTGGGAATGGCAAATTCCCTTTCATAGGTCCAACGGGTAGGTATTCCACCGGTTGCGGGCATCGTGTACAATTCCCTTGGACCCTCATAGCTGGCGGTGAAGGCGATGGTGTTCCCGTCTGGAGAAAAAGAGGGATGCGTTTCTTCTTCCCGATGGGTGGTCAGTCGTCGAGCAAGTCCTCCTGACAGCGGAACGGTCCAGAGATCCCCTTCGGCAGAAAATACGATGGTGCTTCCATGTACGTCCGGGTAGCGGTAATAGCCGTAGAAACCCTCCTGGGCGGATAAACTTGAAAGGCAAAAAAAGCTTAGAAATATTGGTGCGAGCGCTTTTAAAATCAGTTGGATGGAGATACGTGTCATAGGGTGACAGGGATTGAGATTTATCCTAACAAAGTAAGAGAATAAAAATCAATTTTGATAGGAAAAACCGAGCTTATCCAGGCCTTCCTGTACTTCTTGATTCCGCATGAAAAGGTTCCACAGGAGTCCGCTGCGGTAGTTTTCGATCATGATGATCTGGGGGCCCTGATCAATTGCGAGATAGGCTTCTGCCGCCCAGCTCAAATCGGAGGCAAAGGCGTCATAGTACCCGGCCGGACCCAGCAGCTTTTCCCGGTTCTGGTAAAAACTTCTCAGGGCCTTCATCGATTGCACCGGGGCATAAGGCATAGATGACAGGGCAGCAGTTGGAGAAATGATCCCCAGGTCATTTATTGGAGAATGAGCCGCATAGCCCAGACTGCCATCTTCATTTCGAGAGTAGCTGGCTGTGAGACCCCAGAAACCCTCCCCATATCCCTGATAGCCCTTGGGATTGTCCTGGCAATAGGAATAGTTGATCATCACATGATTCTTATTGACTTCTTCGTAGTTCGCATAAGCATCGGAAAGCCCGTTGGGATTCAGTCCGAGATAGGAGTAGTGCGACCAGAAAAGGGGCCCACCGAGTTCCGTCTCGCCCTGGTGCCTCACTAAAAGCGGATAGCCGTAGGCAGAACCCGGATATTGAATTGAACCGTCTGAAGCCCAACCGGAGTCATAAGCTGCTTTGGAAATGGGATGAGTCGAAGACGCCGCTGCAAGGACATAGGTGATGAGCACCTCGTTGTAGCCTTGCAATTTGAAGTCGATTTCAAATCCGTGGTTGGGGCTCCAGTGCCAGTAGAGTGCGTCCTCTCCCTGGGTGTACCAGTCCCATTCAACACCCGACCAAAGCTCATAGGCCTTGTCGGCGAGTTGTTTTTCTTCGGGATTCCCTTCACGGAAGTATTCATAAACGCAAATCAATCCCTGACAGAGAAAAGCGGTTTCAACCAGGTCACCTCCGTCATCGAGCGGGCTGAAAGGGATCACTTTGCCACTGGTTCCGTTGATCCAGTGCGGCCAGGCACCGTGAAAGCGATCAGCCGATTCCAAAAATCCCAGGATCTTTTCAATGCGCTGAACAGTTTGTGCACGGGTAACAAAATTTCGTTCCATACCCACTAACAGAGACATGAGCCCAAAGCCGGTTCCTCCCGTGGCAACGACATTGGCATCCAGCGAAGGGTTGCCTGGATGATAGCGTTCCCGGGCCGAACCTGAGTTTTGTTCGGCATAGTCCCAGAAGTATTTGAAGGTTTCGCGCTGAACAAGGTCAAGAAGCTCTTCATCTGTCAACGGCGTATCCGGAATCTCCGTACCCGAATCGGGCGGAATGGCAGAGGTGTCGTCATTATCTTCACATCCCGAAAGCAATGCGATACTAATCAACAATATGAAAGTGGACAGCTTGGATTTGATCATAAGCAATTTCAATACCTGGCTTCCGATGCAAGGTATGAGATTTTATCTTTATTGTCTCCCGAGAACGGGAATCACTCGACCAGCGCCACAATCCGCAAAGGTGCCCCGCTGCCCCCGGCTATTTTCATGGGCAAGGCTATGATTTCGAATCCGGTTTCAGGCAGCTTTTCCAGGTTTTTGAGGTTTTCGAAAGCCGGGATGTTTTCGGAAAGCAAAATGACATGACTCTTAAAGTACTCCGACTGGCCGTAATCGATGCTTGGGGTGTCAATTCCAATGGCCGAGATACGTCTGTTTTGAACAAGCCATTGGGCTGCTTCAGGCGAAAGACCGGGAAAATGAAGCTCACGGACGGCGTGCTCCCCCCGCTCTGTGGTTCCCAGGTATTTTTTCTTGTCCGGATAAAACTTTGAGAAACCGGTTTCGAGCAAGACGATACTGCCTTCCGGTACATCCTTCTTATGCTTTTTTTCCCAGGCTTGAATGTCCTCAATGCTGATGAGGTAGTCCGGGTTGTCCTGGGCTTTGGATGAAACATCGATCTTGATGGCGTTTCCGATCAGTTTTTCCAAAGGGATCTGATCGACCGTCTGTCCGTTTTTCGCAAAATGGATCGGCGCATCGATGTGGGTGCCGCCATGCTCAGCGGTGCTGAAGTTGTTCGCTGCGTAGTAATACCCCTTTTCGGTCTCACCTTTGAAAACCGTATCGAGGTCAAACTCCTTGGCCGTCACCCAGTAGATGGTTTTGTCAGAATAGGAATGAGACAGGTCAACTATTCTTTTTTCTGAGATTCCACTTTCGGGGGTTTTATCAGCTTCAATGGAAGGGGCCACAGCCTTGTTGCAGGCTGTAAAAGAAAATACTGCGGAGAGAAATAGGATGACAAGGTTTTTCATGCTGGATGATTTTTATTCAATATACTCATTATCCGGCAAGGGGTTTTTCTCGTATTGGTTGTGGATCGTGATAATCGCCAATCCGAATAAAACAGCAACCACGATCAGAACCGTGCTGATCAGTCCGCTCACGCCAAATGAGATGCGGATCAGAATAGTTGAAATCACAAAGCCAGAGTTCCGGATGATCTTGTGGAACCTGTCCGTGTAGAAAAAGGAGATCAGCAGCAGCACAACATCCACCAGGATCAAGACGGTGAAGAAGTGCTCAAAGAAGAGGTTGTTTATGGTTTCAAAGGATGGAAGCTCATTGGCTGAAAAGGAAATCACCGTGTACCAATCGAACAAGGTGAACAGGGCCATGATGAAAAACAGCGGGATCAGGACAATGGCGATCAATTTTTTCGTGTTGACGAAGCGCTCAATCACGGGTTGGAGCTGGACCTGAAGCTCGAGGTTTCGCTTACCCTGCTTTTGAAACAGGTAGATGAGATAGAAAAGAATGACGGATGCGAGTATGTCGTAGGTGAATTGCAGGTCCCCCTTGATTTCAAACCAGTTCGAGGTAAGCTCGAGATCTGACAGGTCCTTGAATAATTTTCGAATGATGATCAGCGTAATGATCTGGTATTGCTTGTTGATATAGGTCGTGAAGGATTTGGGCAGATAGTAGATCAGCAGATATACCTCGTAAATAAGAATGAAAGAAAAAGGAGTATAAATCGCAGAGATGGGGTTCTTCAGCAGTTCCCAATTCGATGGGAGGTGCAGAAAGCCAAATTTCATGAGGTAGATGACCCCTACATGAGCCAAAAAGCTGATCAGGGCCACATTCAGAATCACTTTTTCCGCTTTTCTGCGGGTATGCTCCGACAGAAGACGATCGGATAGCAAGTTCAGAAGATTCCTTTTTTTGCCCATTTCATCAGGTTTTTGTCATTCTTCCCCCACGTGTTTTTTGTAGAATTTCCAAACTTCGCGGGCCACGTTCCTTCCGAGCTCCAGCCCGGCGATGTTGTCGGCTTGAATGTGATATCCACCCAAGACTCTAGAAATTCCTGCCATTTCAGCCGCTTCCGTGAAGGTTGGAAACACCAGGGTGATCGTATCTCCCAGATTGTCCGGTTCGGTCATGGCTCCTGCCACCAATTGGGATTCCGATCCGAATTCATCGCTTCCGGTCCAAAGTTTCAAAGCCTCCCCGCAGCCCCCGCTGATGGTGCTGTGCCCCGAAACATAGCTTGGGAAAGGCGGGCACAAGAAGGTCTCGGGCGAATAGGGGCGCCATTGTTTTCCGTCAATCTCCATCATTCCCTTGCCTTCTCCACCCCAGGCTTTTATTTTTTGATCCTTATAGTACTCATGGACCAACGCATAGGGCCGGGCATAGTCGTAAAACATCTTGGAATCCCAGGAAGCGATAAAGGCATCCATGGCCACCACCTGGTTGTAGAAGTACATCTTGACGTCCTGGTCGAGCGTATGATTGTCCCTTCGCGAGACATCCTGGGCAAATTTCAACCAGTGACCCGCCTGTTGCACGGATTCCGGTCCGTCGCGCATGAATTCGACCAGTGCTTTTTGGTAGTCGGTCAAATTGGCCTGCAACTCGATCACTTCTTTTACTTCCATTTCCAATTGCTCCGAGCCGATCATCGGTGGTGGTCCGGGTCTGAACTGATCTCCTGATTTCAATGCAATGGGTTCGACCTTGTCCCAATAAGGGGTGAGGCAGCCCGGGGCGAACTTTCCGCCTTTTCCATCGGCAAAATATTTGGGTTGCCAGCGATTGGGATCCACGTTGTTATCCGCCGAATTCACAGGCTCGTACCCGACATAGTTAAAATAGGGCTCCCCGTTGGATCCTTCTTCCTCTCCGTATTGATTGGCGCCATCCCCCTTGCGGGCCTCAATCACGGCTTTGGCGGCCAGATTTCCGATGCCTTCAGGAGTATTCGGATCCAGACTTTCATTGGCAGGATCGAGCCCCAGCTCTTTCATGAATTCCTCAAACAGTGCCCTATCTGAGTAATAGTATTCGTTCATGGCCCGAAATGCGGCATAGCTGATGGCAATCTCCTTGTTTTTCAAGGAATGCTCCTGCCCGGGCCTTCTTTCAACTTCTGAGAGATATACAGGGGTTGCTTTGTCATCATAGCGCGACCAGGCGTCAAAAACCGCCACGAAAATCAGCCCCAGGTACCTCGAAGTTATCGTGGGTCTGGGTTGGAAGCGTTCCGTGTCATTGGCTGTTGCCTTGAGTGCCATCTGACCCCATTTGTAAGCCACATTGTCTACTCCCGTGGGCTCCTTTTCAAGTCCCGCGATTTGACTTGTTCCTGTTTTGCCTGTTTCCTTGCATCCGACTACGAAAATCATCAACGCTACGAGGAAAAATCGATTCAGAATATTGGTGTTCAATTTGATAGTATTTTGGTGGAGAGTTATAGTTCTTTCTCTACACAAAATTACTCATCCACGAGAGATGGCCAAGGGATAATCACATGTTTTTGAAGATGAGTTTTGAACCGCTGAATTCACCCCGTCAATTCAACTTTTTCCCTTCGGTTTTGAAAGAAAGGCCCTGTTGACCCGATGTAGAGATCATCACAGCTTCGAAGAAGGGTTCGTTGGAGCCGGGTTTGATCATCCATTCGAAGATGAAATTGGCTCCGGTTCCACCTTCCTGATCGTGTTCGTCGATGATGATTTCTGCGGTGGCCATCGGCGGGATGAATATGGTCTTATTGAAATAAGTCCTTATGGAACGTCCATGGGTGTCGAAATACTCGGCTTTATTGATATAAATCGTGTCGGTTGTGTTCAAGTTTCTCATGCTGATCGTGGCAGTCAGGTCATGTGTCCGACCTTCTGACTGGCTGTAGATCTGCGAGTAAACGGAGAGGTATGTGGCACCTTTTGTCAGGGAATCCCTGGATTGGGGATCTATAAATCTCTTTTCCCAATTGATCTGATCGATGGAGCTGGTTTCGACTTTTTCCTGGCAGGCCTGGAGCAGGAGGGTTAAAAGGAGGATTCTCAATAGGGTTTTCATGGTTGTTTCAGATTAAGCGACATATTCATCCACTAAAGTAGCCAACTGATCCACACAAAGAAAGGAAACTTGAAAGTTTTGCATTATTTGAGAGCGGACAACACGTCGTATTTGAACATGTACTTCTCATCCTGCTCCTTGATCTTGTTCCGGATCACCTCCACATTGATGCCCGCATGTGACGGACGGCCCAACTCCTCCAGGATGAAGTCCTGATTTTTCAGTTTTCCGAACTGAAGTACTTTTAAAAAAACCTCCGGCGCGTTGTGGACCACGTCAAAAAGGGTCTCGTTGCTTCGTTTTGCAAACTCGAGATTGTCCTGGCAGCTTTCATCCAGGGTACAAAGGAAATCCTGGACCCGGGCAAAGTTCAGGTCATACAGGTATTCCTGCGTGACGTTGACCTTGTCGAGGTCACAGGTTTCACAAATCGGATCACTATGCAATGAGAGGGAGGATAAGCAGAGGAACAAAATAAACAGCAGCCTCATGATTATGATTCTTAAGAAAGTTAGACAAAAGGGGTTTCATATCGTAAAAATAAACATTCAACTCAGAAAGTCAAGGGTTTAACTAATTTTAATGCGACACAAATACTCCTTCGAATCATTGAAAATATCAAAAAAGGGTGGTAACTTTAGTAGACTCTAAAATGATGGACGATGGTTTTTGAAAGAGACAAACTACAGGAAATACGCACTGCCCTGGATTCGGTAATTGGTAGGATGTATGAATTTGAATCCAAGTATGAATCTCAGCTGAATAAAGTACACCGCAATTACACCCAAAGCGCCAGGAATTTGGCGCACTATTTGGCGATGCGATCTTTTAACATGAATGTTTTTCAGGATAAAATACAGGATCTCGGATTGCCTGTCAACCTGGAATCTCAAGACAATATCCTGTTCGGACTGCTCAATCTCAGAACCGTGATCAACAGTTTGATGAATAATGCATTAATTGAGGAAGAGCATGAGTGTCTGAGCAACAATGAGGTTCGAGGTATTTTGAAAAAGAATCACCGGGCCGTTTTCGGAGAAGTGAGAAACAACAGGAGAACAGCCATTCTGGTTACCCAGCCTTTTGAGGCTTCGTGTGACGAGGAGTTTGTGTCAACACTTCTGAAACAAGGGATGGACTGCGCGAGGATCAACTGTGCGCATGATGATGATGTGGTTTGGCAAGGAATCATCGATAACATCAAAGCGAGCGGACAGCCCTGCAAAATCATGATGGACCTTGGTGGCCCTAAGCTGAGAACGGGCAAGATGAAACCGGGTCCGAAAGTCATTCACATCAAGCCCAAAATAAATGCAATGGGCCAGGTAACGGAGCCCGCTAAGATTTGGCTAGCGCCCTACGGCACCCGGCCTCCCAAGGGTGAAGAGGCAGATGTTGTGATTCCGATAAACAAAAAATGGCTTCGTAAAACCAAAAAGGGCTCCTATATTGTTTTTAAAGATTCGCGCGGAAGAAACTGCAAGATCAAAATCACAGGAGAAGAAGGTCGAGGCCGCTGGGGATCTTGCAAAGCGTCAGCTTTCGTTACAACGGATACTTTGTTCAATGTGTTTTTTGAAAAGAAATCAGCTTCTGAAATCCACTCGGTCCAGGAATTGATACCCCTCGAGGAAGTCATCTTTTTATTCGAGGGCGATTTTTTGAGGTTGGACAAAGATCCGATTCCAGGTGAACCGGCCGCTTATGACGAGGATGGAAACCTAAAAGAATTGGCCCATATTTCCTGCACTTTGCCGGAGATATTCGACCATGTCAAGCCGGGAGAAGAAGTTTACTTCAATGATGGGAAAATTGAAGGGTTTGTAAAAGAAAGCCACCCGGATCATTTACTTGTAGAGATCACCGGTGCAAGTAAAAAAGGAGGAAAATTGAAAGCTGACAAAGGCATAAATTTTCCAAATAGTGAATTGGGCGTCAGCGGATTGACCGAAAAGGACAAAAGGGATTTGAAGTTTGTGGTAGAGCACGCGGATGCAGTCAATTATTCCTTTGTCAACAACATAGATGATGTTCAGGAATTGCTCGACGAGTTAAAAGAATTACATGCCGAGATAGGCATCATTTTGAAAATTGAAACCAAGGAGGCCTACAGAAATTTACCGGGCATTTTGTTGAAAGCCATGGAAAACTATCCTGTGGGTGTCATGATCGCAAGAGGAGACCTGGCCATAGAAGCGGGCTGGAAGAATTTTGCCATTATCCAGGAAGAAATAATGCAGCTTTGCGAGGCGGCCCATTTGCCGGATATCTGGGCGACACAGGTCCTGGAGAACCTGGCCAAAAAGGGAACTCCAACCAGAGCAGAGATCACGGATGCGGCCATGGCACAGCGCGCCGACTGCATCATGCTCAATAAGGGGCCCTATATCGAAAAGGCAGTTAGAATGCTGGATAAAGTAGTGAGAAAGATGCAGATCATTCAGAAGAAAAAAGTGACAATATTGCCCAAGTTGGAATTCAGTGAGGGATTTTGATCAGTGAGGAATTTTGAGGATTTACTTACAACCTCCGGCCTTCTTTTTGAACCAAAAAAAGAATTGTTATTTTAGAGGAGTAAAAACCAATTAACAAAACCATGAAACTATTAAGATCAACTGCATTACTCGCCTCGATGCTTCTGCTGTTTACCGGATGCAAAAACGAGGAAACCGCCAAGTTTGAAGCTGAAAAGGCCGCCCTGGAAATGGAGCGGTCTGAAAAAGAAGCCCGGGCGGCCATTGAAGAAGCCAACAAAATGATTCCACTCCTGGTCGAACAGGGTAAATTCAAAGAAGCGGGTGAATACTTTGCCGAAGATGTCGTTCAGATCATTTCCGGGCAAGAGCCCTTAAAGGGGCGTAAGGCCTGGGTGAAAGCCCAAGAAGATGCCGCCCAAATCGGAGACTGGCACTTGGAGCTGGAAATCCTGGACTTCCAGTTTATGGGTGACCATGTCGTGGAACGAGGTCGCGGAATTCAAACTTTTACGGCCAATGAGGAGAGTCCGATGCCATCCATGAAAATGGTGGGAGACTACCTGGTCTACTGGAAGAAATACAAAGATGGCTGGAAGATTCTGTACGACTACGTGGTGATTCAAAGTCCGGAGGCGCCTGAGAATCCCGAGTCGTAGGCGGCTCAGGAGTAGGGCCCGTCATGGCGAGTTTGAGATTTCAACAGATCTTCGGTGCAGTCCAGCTCGTAAAGAGTTTCAATTTCAGTGCAGCAATCTCTCATTGATTTTCTGACACGGTTAGCAGAATCCGGTAGGTTGTTTCCCGAGTTTTTCCAAGTGTCTCTGTCGGGCCACTGAGCATAGGCGATATAACTTGTGTCATTCAGTTTGTGCAATCGGGAACCTAAACTTCCTTCGTATTCATAAATTAATTGAGTCAATTGTTTCCAGGCCCCTATGAACTCGGATTCCCTGTTTTCTTTGACGTTGAATTGATAAATTACAGCGAACATATATATTTGATTTTATTGATCAGGATATGTAAGCAACAAAGCAGAGACTTGTATGCCATCATAAAGAACGTGTGCATAAACAAGTGGCATGAGGCGTTTTTTTCTCAAAAAGAAAAAACCACTTACGAGGCTTTTAATCCCAATGGTCACCATTCCATATGAACCTTGACTCCAATGGGCTAATCCTATCAGGATTGCGGATATTATGATAGCCGTTATTGTCCAGATCATTCCTTCGGACCATTTCCAAAAGCTGGTAAGCATAAATACCCGGATCAGTTCTTCGTACAAAGCAATTCCTATCCAAAGCACTGGCCCGAACCAAATAAAAAGAAGAATTGGATTTTCCCGCATGTCCAGCATTAATCCCAAGAGCTCCCTATTGGAATTAAACTGCAAGATATTTGACAGAGTCAGACGTTCCAGATAGAAGAGGACAAAATATATCAGGGTCAGGAATAGACCCCAGGCGATGTCTGTTGTCCAGTTTCCTTCACCTGAATTAAAATCTGACAGCTCCTCTTTAAGATAATACTTTTTGAGCCATACTAGTATTGCAATGCTCAACCCTCCGAACAGTAATGGATATGTGATGAGCTCAATACTGGCAAAACCTGTGGATTGATGATTTCTGATCCATAGCATCAGTCCAAATGGAATGAAGACAATGACGGACAAAGCGACTATGGATTTTAACCGATTCATTTTTTTTAATGGGAGTTAACGGCTCGTGTAAAGCCTGTTTTCCTGCCCGTCCAGCCGGCGGGAATGCGCTTTGCACATTGTTGTGCTTAATAGTTATTCAATTTATTGTCTTTTTTATACTTCTTAATCATTTTTCCAAAATCCTTATCTTTCTTACGCTTCTCAGCAACAGTTGATTCAAAGTGCTCTTTTTCCCTTTCCATCTTTAAGTAGTTTTCGTAGGACGATTTGTCTATTTCACCACTTTCAACTGCTTTCAAAACTGCACAATCTACTTCTGTCGTATGTGTACAATCTTTGAATTTGCAGTTTTTGGATAACTCGACTATGGTTCCAAACGTCTTTTCTAACCCACTGGACGAATCCGCAATTCCCACTTCTCTCATTCCCGGATTGTCAATCAAAATACCACCATTATCAAGAACTAATAATTCCCGGTGGCTTGTAACGTGTCGTCCTTTGTTTGTGCTTGTACTAATCGTATTCGTTCTCATCAATTGTCTTCCCGAAAGATTGTTTAAAAGGGTCGATTTTCCGACACCCGATGAACCTAACAAACAGTAAGTTTTACCTTTTTCTATATTCTTTTTCAGTCTTTGGATTCCTTTTTGGGACGCATTACTTATCGGAATTACCGGTACTTGTTTTATTCGTTCTTGAACTGCAGCTATTAACTTTGATAATTCGGCATCATTTATCAAGTCAATTTTATTGAGAATGATAATGGGTTTTATGTTGGATGCATTGCAAATTGTTAGATACCTTTCTATTCGGTTGATGTTAAAATCCCTGTCAACCGCCTGTACTATGAAGGCATAATCAATATTGGTTGCTATAATCTGTTTTTCGCCCTGTTTTCCCACCGCTTGTCTTTCAATAATCGTTTTTCTGGGAAAAACAGAATGAATAAGCACTTTATCTTCATCATATTTGGAAATCGCAACCCAATCACCAACTGCAGGAAAATCAGACCTTTTTTGTGCCGAAAAACGTAAGTTTCCGATTATCTCTGCATCATATTCATTTTCCGTGGTTTTTACAATGTATCTTTCCTTGTGCTCGGATATAACTCGTCCCACTTCGAATGGATCGAGACTTTGGTCTTGTCGATAATTTTCCAAATCTTTGTTATATCCTAAATCTTCAAGTGTCATTAGATTTGTTCAGTATTAAGCGCAACGTGTTGGGTATGATTAGTTGCGTGGTTTACAATTACTTATTTCCATTGTTGTACTTTCGTTATTCTTTTATCTCAGACTGCACAACTCCGAGAATATAATCAATTCGCTTCATCAGTGTTTCACTTTCTTGATTGTTAAAAGTGTTTAAGTTTAAGCTCCAGGCAATTATGCCTTCCAGTCTTTGGTCTGAAAGCAATTGTTCTTTACTGATTGTACTTATTTTCGATGTTCCCGGAATTGGATTTTGAACTTCTTTAGCTTCCAATAAGCTAGACCTTACTTTCTTCCAAAAAGAAAACCCTAAATCGCGTTGAATACCTATTTCATTGATGTAAGACGCAAATGAGGTCTCGTAATATCTTAAATACATTTGCTCTACCTCTTGAAGTTGGATAACATCTGTACTCCAATTGATTAGTAACTGTTTTAATTCTTCA
The DNA here is from genome assembly GCA_942492425.1 of uncultured Flavobacteriaceae bacterium. GTDB lineage: Bacteria > Bacteroidota > Bacteroidia > Flavobacteriales > Flavobacteriaceae > Lutimonas. Next base: position 200,604 of record CALOEQ010000002.1, on the reverse strand, counting down.
TTTTTTATAATTTCAATATTTCCCGATTTCACCAAATCATTTTGGATGGGGTCATAGGTGGTCGGAACCATACTGCCCAAATACAAAAGAATGCTATCTTTTTGGACATTTTCTGGCTCATTATAAAAGGTGAGTAAACGAAGGCATTTTTTATTTATGTCATTTCTACTTTCTATCTTTTGGAGTAGTTGGTCCCGGTTCGACTTAAACTCATTGGCGAGCCTTTTAAGAATTGCCTGCTCTTTTCGGTTTTCGATTCTTTGCTCGTTCCAATTATTAATTTGAAGTGCAATCAAAATTCCAATAACCACAAGTATAATTTCTCCAATGGCATATTTCAAATACCTGCCTACCGGCCAGGCTGGCTTTCCGGTTTTATTTTCCATAATCAAGTTTTCGCGAATTTTTCTAAAGAATAGAATCATTGGTTAGTCGTTTCTGATAATGAAGCACAACGTGTTGGGTTTGATTTTCCGACGTAATCGAAAGATGGCGAATTGCATTCAATTCCGAATAGGTATTCAGCGTTAAAGAGATATACACGCTATTGTACTTAGTTTTTTTAATTCAATCATTCCGCTATTCCGAACAGTTTTCTTTGATTTTCTCCAAATTCAATAAATGAACCATCGAAAAATTTTTTGAAGTGGACTTGAAAAACACCAGTAGCCAGTTCTTTCCTCATTAAGTTCATATGATTAAAAATACTAAAATTTACGGAGTGGACATCAGCAAAGATGTTTTTGATGTAATGGATGAACAAGGGGCTCACCAAAAGTTTTCAAACGATTGTTCCGGGTTTAAATCCTTCCTAAAAGGCCTGGATCGGGAAGCCTTGGTAGTTATGGAAGCAACTGGTTATTATCACTACCGGTTGGCTCAATACCTCTATGGTCAGGGAATAGGGGTATCTGTAGTTAACCCTCTTCAAGTAAAGCGTTTTATCCAGATGAAGCTATCGAAGATAAAGACCGACAAGAGTGATGCCAGCGCCCTCTGTGAATATGCTCAGAAGAACCAGGTGCCTCTTTACACTGCGCTCAATAAAAGCCAAGCCGAGTGTTTGCAGTTATTTCGTTTACTGGATAATTACCTGAAGCAGCGTACCGCAGTGAAGAATAAGTTACACGGGGAGCATGCTTTGGGAAGGCCCTCCAAAGAGGTATATCACTCCCTGAACCGTACCCTGAAACATTTGTGTAAGGAGATCGAGCTCATAGAGAGTCGGCTACTGGAGTTGGTTAAGGAGGAGCGACAACAGCAATTGACCCACCTGAAAAGTATCCCGGGAATGGGGGTTAAAACAGCTTTGTTCCTGATCGTGATCACTAATGGGTTTACTAAGTTTGAAACGGCCTCACAACTTTGTAGTTATGTGGGAATCACACCTACCATACGTGTATCAGGAAGTAGCCTCAGGGGAAGGAGCAGGATCAGTAAAAAGGGAAATAAGAAGTTACGCAACCTGGTATTCTTGTGTGCCTTCTCCGCATGCAAGCACAACAAGGGCTGTAAGGAACTATACGATCGACTCGTGGAGAAAGGAAAGAGTAAAAAGCTGGCCCTGATCGCTGTGGCCAACAAATTACTGAAACAGGCTTTTGCCGTGGCTAAATCTGGAAGACCCTATGATGAAAACTATCGCTCGAAATTAGTTTGATTGGATTTGGAATTTAACTCAGTTCTTTGTTGTGCCAAGGGATTATTTAAAGACCAACTTTTTGGGATCTTGACGAGAATCGAAGAGTCGAATAATTTGAATACTGGAATCGGATTCTCTGTAATAGAGCGTATTGTGCATCGTTACAACACACTTTCTTATGTTCAATTCTTGATTAATTATGGGAAATATTTTGGGATCCTCCATGATGATCCCAACACAGTCATCGATTCTGTTGAGGATTCGATTTAGAACCCGATTGTTCCATTTGGAATGCAAGTAATCCAGTACGTTTTCGAGATCTTTTTCAGCAGCTGGTGACCATATGACCTGATTAGCCATTTGAGAAGCGCTTTCTCATGTCAGTCATTACCGAACCGTGATTTCTACCCTGGCCCTTGTCTAACTGTTCAATGCCTAAATTAAGAGCATCTTTTTGTTCTGAAGTCAAATTTTTCCAGTCATCAATTTGGCTTTTGCCATTAATGAAGTTAAGCAACATTCCATATGCCTCCTCAAGATTTCGACCTTTCAGCGAGTCTAGTTTCCTGAACAAATCAATTTTTATTTGAGATGAGTCCATTTTCATATTCTTTTGATAAAGTTAATCATATTTCGATAAAGTTGAATGGGAGGATCATTTGGCACAACTTGGTATATCTAATGAAATTTAGTTGAAAATCTCAAAATACTCTAATAATTTTAATGTTTACGGCGATTGCTTTTGGGCTATTTAAAACATATGGAGCATATCGTAATCCCATTTTGTTTGAAGAATTGGAGGTAACAAATTGGCTCCTCCAATTTGCAAATTCCTCTTTAGTTGATGCTGATCAATTTAGTAACTTTCTCTGCTTTAAAGTAAGCACAGGTTTTCTTAAATATTTTCGTAAACACAATTTCTCTACCAACATCTTCTCACAAAAAAAGACGCTCGAATGATTCTCGGGATTAGCTTCGCTGGTCCCTAATGACTTCAGTCCTGCAAATAAAAAATTGAAATCTGAAATGGCTAGATCGCCATTTTGCATCTATTCACAAAAAAAGACGCTCAAGTGATTGTCGGGATTAACTACGTTGGTCCCTATTATCTCCCATGTTGAGAATCTCAATATTTCTATGGTTACACCATAGCACATCAATCGTTCACCATAAAAAAAGCGAGCTATTTTTATGGCTCGCTTTTGATGTGATTAAAAAATTCTATTTGATCGTGGAGATGGAGGGACTCGAACCCTCGTCCAAACAAGCAACCTGCGTACTTTCTACATGCTTAGTTTTTATTTGATTTTCGTCAGGAAGCCGACTAAAAACATTCTACTTCCAGCTTAGTTTCTTAAATTTCGAGAGGCCGCCGAAACTTCAGCTTCTCTAGGTTTACTTTTACGATGCCTCTAATCAGAACGCCGTTAACCAAGGCTTTCCAGAGACATTTAGCTTTCCCGCCTGGCGGGACAAGGCTCGATCCTACTGTGATTCAGATTAAGCAGCTAAAGCGTAGTTATCTTCGCCGTTTATAGATTGAAATCGATTTTACGAGTGCAATTTCATGGCTCGACATGCTTATACTCAGACTGATCTCGCTGTCAAAACCAGTCATCCCCATATTTTAAAGAACGTAACCCGGCAAATGTATTAAAATTCGGGCGATTTCTTGTGCATTTCTGCTTTTCAGGATACCTTAGCGCAAAGACCGTACCAAATGAAATTTGCCCTTATTCGCGAACGAAAGAATCCACCTGACAGACGAGTCGTGCTTACGCCCAGTGCCTGCCGGGAATTGCTCAAGACCTACCCTCAAATGGAGATCATGGCTGAGTCCAGCCCGATCCGGACCTTTGCGGATCAGGAATACCGGGACAAAGGGATAACCGTGACCGAGGATGTTTCTGAAGCCGAGGTCATGCTCGGGGTCAAAGAGGTGCCGATTGAGGCATTGATCCCCAACAAGAAATACTTTTTCTTCTCGCACACCATCAAGGCGCAACCTTACAACCGGGATCTGCTCCGGGCGATTTTGGAGAAGAACATTGAGCTTTACGACCACGAGGTAATCACTGACCCCAGGGAGATCCGACTGGTGGCCTTTGGACGCTATGCAGGCATTGTCGGTGCTTATAATGGGATTCGAGCCTATGGATTGAAAACAGGAAGCTTTGAACTTCCAAAGGCGGAGACGCTTAAGGACCAGCAGGAGCTGATCTCAGAGTTGAAGAAGGTCAAGCTTCCGGCCATCAAAATTGTTTTGACCGGCAAAGGAAGGGTCAGCAACGGGGCCAAAGAGATGCTCGACGGCATGGGAATCAGAGAGGTGGGCTTTGAAGCCTATCTCAGTGAAGATTTTCAGGAGGCGGTCTATACCCAGATCGATGTTCTGGAATACAACCGCCGCAAGGATGGCCGGGTCATTGACATGTATGACTTCTTCGATCACCCGGAAGAATACGAAGGCGATTTCTTTCGCTTTGCCCGGGTAAGTGATGTCTATATCGCCGGTCATTTCTATGCATCGGGTGCTCCCTATATCTTTAGCCGCGAGGATGCGAAATCCCCGGATTTTAGAATCTCGGTGGTGGCGGATATCAGCTGTGACATCGATGGGCCAGTGGCCTCGACGCTGAGGGCTTCCACCATTGCGGATCCAATCTACGGTTACGATCCAGGCTCGGAGTCAGAGGTTGCTTTCAAACAACCGGGTGCCATAGCCGTCATGGCTGTGGACAATCTTCCCAATGAGCTTCCGCGGGAGGCTTCCAAAGGGTTCAGCGAAAATTTTGTCAAACACGTGATCCCTTCGTTTTTCAACGGAGACAAAGACGGAATACTTCAGCGTGGGCGGATGACGCAAAACGGAAAGCTCACGGAGCGTTACTCGTATCTTCAGGGATACGTTGACGGCGAGCAATAAGCCCGAATCCGACAGGAAGGACAGAAAATCCCAAAATCAGAAAGAGCCAGGGTGCGCTTTTGAAGAAAAAAGCGAGCAGGCCCAAGACAACCAGGATCGAGGCAAAGTAGATCAGGCGGCTCGTGACGAACCGATTCAGGTTAAACAGGATCAGGCCATACAGGATCAGGGAAACCGGGACGGTGAGTTCGGCAAGGTTTTGGGTCAAGAGCAAAAAGAGTATGATCCATCCGACAAAGGCCGGGATCAAAAAATTGAACCGTTTTTTGAAGCTGATGGGCACTTTGCTTCTTCTGGCCAAAATATAGGCGGTAATGACAGAGATCAGGAAAACCGCAACCGCCAGGCTAAACAAAAGGATTTCGAAAAGATTGATAGGTAAGAGATTCAGGCCCGATTCGGCATAGTGATACTGATGGACGAGTTGCCTGGCCAAAAGGATGCCGAGCAAGGCATAGACACCGGAGTAAATAAAAATCTTTGAACGATAGTCCACGGGAAGAAATTGAGTGAAAAAAGTAAGAAAAAAAAACCAAAGATTCGATCTCAAGAAAAATAAATACAACAAATTCTGAACGAAGAATAGCATGAATGCAGGGAAGAAGAAAACCAAAAAAAATGTTAACGGGTCATTGTTAATAATTTAAAAACCTCAAAAAAAAAACCAAGGTGATTTGTGCTAATTTTACTCTCGCCAAACAAATCTTTTAATTTCAAAATAATCATGGTGGAGGAAACGATAATCAAAGAGGGTTATACGTATGAGGAAGTTTTAACTAGCTCATTATCATACTTTAAGGGTGATGAGCTCGCTGCAACTACGTGGATCAACAAGTATGCCCTCAAACAAAGCGACGGTACTTTTCTGGAAAAAAACCCCGATGACATGCACAAGCGCATGGCTAGGGAATTTGCAAAAATTGAAGACCGGTACAACCCGGAAAGAAAGAAGCTCGAAGGTCAGTCCGAGTATGGATTGAAAAGGGCCAAGCTATCCGAGAAAAAGATTTATCAGCTCTTCAAGGATTTCAAGTATGTGATTCCACAAGGAAGCGTCATGTTCGGTCTTGGAAACAATGAGATCATCGCCTCGCTATCCAATTGCGTCGTTATTCCTCCGGTCATGGATTCCTACGGTGGGATTTTCTATACGGATCAGCAGATGGCCCAGCTTTTCAAAAGAAGATGCGGAGTCGGAGTAGATCTCTCGGGCCTCAGACCCAAGAATGCCCAGGTGTCAAACGCAGCCGGAACCACCACCGGTGCCGTGTCGTTCATGAATCGCTTCTCTGCCACTACACGTGAAGTCGCTCAGAACGGAAGAAGAGGGGCCCTGATGATGACCATGGACATCGCTCACCCGGATATCGAAGAGTTCGTGACCATCAAGCAGGACCTGACCAAGGTGACCGGAGCGAACATTTCCATTCGCCTCTCTGACGAGTTCATGGAAGCGGTTGAAAAAGGAGAAAAATTCACGTTGCGCTGGCCCATAGATTCGAAGGAACCCAAATACACCAGGGAAATTGACGCCAAGCCCCTTTGGGACACCATCATCAAAAGCGCGAGAAACACGGCAGAGCCAGGCCTCATCTTCTGGGATCGCCAGCACAAATACTCGACGTCTTCGATGTACCCCGGATTCAAGAATTCTTCGACCAATCCGTGTTCGGAAATTGCCATGCAGGGGGGTGACAGCTGTCGACTGATCGCGATCAACCTGTACAGTTTTGTCGAGCATCCCTTTACAAAAAAGGCCAAATTCAACTACAAGAAATTCTATGAGGTGGTCTATGAGACCCAGCGCCTGATGGATGACCTGGTGGACCTCGAGCTCGAAGCCGTTGACCGCATTCTCGATAAAATAGCGCAGGATCCGGAGCCCGACAACATTAAACAAAATGAGATCGAAACCTGGAAACTGCTCCAGGAAACAGGTAGAAAAGGGCGACGAACAGGACTTGGATTCACGGCACTTGCTGATGCCGTTGCAGCCCTCGGGCTCAAATTCGATACTCCTGAGGCCATTGAAAAAGTCGATACGATCATGCGAACCAAGCTCTCCGGGGAGTTTGACAGCAGCGTCGACATGGCCATTGAACGAGGTCAGTTCGAGGTCTTCAACCGCAACATAGAAGACACATCGGAGTTTGTGCAGATGTTGAAAGAGGAGTTCCCGGAGCTTTACGAGCGCATGATGGTCCATGGAAGAAGGAACATCTCGATCAGCACCGTCGCTCCCACAGGATCACTGAGCATGCTGGCCCAGGTGTCTTCGGGCATTGAACCCGTGTTTCTGACCTCCTACAAACGCCGACGCAAGATCAATGCGCACGACAAGAATGCCAAAGTTGACTTTGTGGATGACCTTGGCGATGCTTTCGAAGAATTCACGGTATATCACAAGAAGCTGGAGGAGTGGATGAAGATCACGGGCGAAACCGATGAGTCCAAGAGTCCTTATGCCGGCGCTACAGCACCGGAAATTGACTGGGAGCAGCGAGTGGCCCTGCAGTCACTGGTTCAAAAGTACACCACACATTCGATCAGCTCTACCATCAATCTTCCTTCTGACGTGACCGAAGAGCTGGTAGGCGGCATCTACTTGGAGTCCTGGAAAAAAGGACTCAAGGGAATAACCGTGTACCGTGATGGTTCACGAAGCGGGATTTTAATTGCCGAGGACAAGAAAGAAAAAGAAAAAGAGAAGAAGACCCGCAAGACAGCGTATAAACGGCGACCCAAGAAGATCGAGGCTGATATCGTGAGGTTCCACAACGAGTCTGAAAAATGGCTGGCTGTTGTGGGTCTGATCGACAATCATCCTTATGAGATCTTCACGGGGAAAATGGAGGATGCCTTCAACCTTCCCCAATGGCTCGAAAAAGGGTGGGTGATCAAGAGTCGCGACGAGAACGGAGAAGCTCGCTATGACTTCCAGTACCTGGACAGAGAAGGTTATAAAACGACCATTGAGGGCCTCTCAAGGTCTTTCGACAAGGAGTACTGGAACTACGCCAAGCTGATTTCCGGAATTCTGCGCCACGACATGCCCATGCCTTATGTGGTCAACCTGATCCAGAATCTCAACATGTATGACGATCACATCAATACATGGAAGAATGGGGTTGCACGAGCCCTTAAGAGGTACGTGCCGGATGGAACCGCTGCTGCGGACAAAAAATGTGCTGAATGTGGTGATCCGGAAGGACTGATCTATTCGGAAGGCTGCCTGAAGTGCAAGAGCTGTGGACATACCAAATGCGGATGACCCGGCTGTATTCGTGAGTTAAGTAAGCTAAGTAAGAAGCACTGTTCGAAAGGACGGTGCTTTTTTTCTGGAACCTATTCAAAGGCATGTAAAACCTATTCGAAGGTCAGGTTCAGGTAGATGCCGCGGGTCCCAAGGAAATCGATAGGACCGGTCCAGGGACTGGAGTACTCCGGGTAATCCACCGGATTGAAATCCTCTACGAGCTCATTGTTGATGGCAAACACCCCTCGAATGGACGGGGTGAACTTGAAGAAGTACATGTAAAAATCGACCCCGAACCCAATCTCATACATGAAATTGCTCTGGGTCATCCGGAACTCTCCCTCAAAATTGTCCTTGCCGTTGTTCTCATTGCTCGAGAAATTGTAGTCGTAGGAAACCCCCCCGATGATGTAGGGGCGTATATTGTTCAGGCGATTGGTGCTCAATTTGAGCAGCAGGGGCAGGTGGAGATAGGTTCCGGCCACTTCACGTTCCAGGTTGTTCGTTGAATTCGCATAGATCGGGATGCCGTCAACTGTAGCGTTGAGGTTCGGATCGACAAAGGTGAGCGTCTTGGTATTGCTGACAAGTCCCGGCTCAAATCTCAGGTTGATGTTGTTGTGCAGGCGATAATCGATCACAAAGCCGATGTTGAAGCCCAGGGAGGCATCCACAGATACGAACATGTCTCGTGGCGGAATCGGGTTCACCGGCGAATTCGGATCGAACCCGCTCTGATCGTGATAATTGATTTCAAAACTGTTGCTGTTTATCCCGAGGTAGTAGCCGAAATGCAAAGTTCTCTTGTCAAAATTCGGCAGGTACTCAATGCGCTCTTTCTGACTGTAGATCAAAGGGACGGTCAGAAAAACAAACACGATAAGCAGTAGAATCTTCTTGGTCATTGTCTTATTTGATCGCTTGATAAATGGTGGCAGCTCCAAAGGTTTGCGGATACACTTTTGAAGTACTAAACCCTGATTTCAGTAAAATATTGTTGAAGGCCTCTCCATAGGGGAAGGCCGCTGCAGATTCGGGCAGGTAGTCGTATGCTTTTTTATCTTTGGACATCAATTTGCCGATATTGGGGATAATGTATTTCGAATAAAATTGAAACAGCTGTTTCACTACCGCGCCTTCAGGTTGTGAGGTTTCCAAAACGACCAGCATGCCACCCGGGCGGAGCACCCTTAGGATTTCCCTGAGGCCCTTTTCCAGGTCTTCAAAATTCCGCACACCAAAAGCCACTGTGACCGCATCAAAGGTACCGTCGTCAAATTCCATCTTCTCCGAGTCTCCAATGATCATCTCCACCTTCTTGTCAAGGCCTTTGTCGCTGACCTTGTTTTTTCCTATTTCCAGCATTCCGGGTGAAATATCAAGGCCAACCACTTCTTCAGTGGCTTCTCTCCCGAACATGATGGCCAGATCTCCGGTGCCTGTCGCAACATCGAGCACCTTTTTGGCATGGGCCTCCATGACCATCCGCACCACCTTCTTTCTCCAGCCCACATCGATCCCGAAGGTCAGGATCCTGTTGAGGGTATCGTAATTGGAGGAGACGTTGTCAAACATCTGGGTCACCTGCTCCTTTTTCCCGAGGGAGGAATCCTTGTATGGAGTGACTTTGCTTGACATTTGAAAATTTTCGGTAAAGATAGGCATTCATCCAACACAATGCATAATTGACCCCAAAATCCAATTTAATTGGTAAAACACTTGACAAGGCCCTTGTCGAGATCGTATATTTGCACGCTATAATCAAAAAACGACACTTGCACTATGAAGTTATCCCATTTCAATTACGACTTGCCCGAAGGTTTACTGGCAGAATATCCATCCGAACATCGCGACGAGGCCAAACTGATGGTCCTCCACCGGGATACCGGGGAAATAGAGCACAAAACCTTCAAGGACCTTGTGGACTACTTTGATGAGGGAGATATTCTCGTATTCAACAACACCAAGGTTTTTCCGGCCCGACTCTACGGGAACAAGGAAAAGACCGGGGCACGAATTGAAGTCTTTTTGCTCAGGGAACTCAATGCGGAGAGCCGTTTGTGGGATGTGCTGGTTGATCCGGCGCGAAAGATCCGAATCGGGAACAAGCTCTTTTTCGGTGAAGACAGCGGCCTGGTCGCAGAAGTCATCGACAATACCACTTCACGAGGAAGAACGCTGCGCTTTTTGTATGACGGAACTTACGAGGAATTCCGCAAGAAATTGAATGAGATGGGGGAGACCCCGCTTCCGAAATACATCAAAAGGGACGTTGAGCCCGAGGATGAGAAACGCTATCAGACGATCTATGCCAAGCATGAGGGCGCCGTTGCGGCACCGACTGCGGGTCTTCACTTTTCCAAGCACCTTTTAAAGCGCCTGGAGATCAAAGGAGTCGACCTCAAGGAGCTTACCTTGCACGTCGGTCTGGGTACCTTCAACCCGGTTGAAGTGGAGGACCTCTCCAAGCATCGAATGGATTCGGAGGAGGTGATCATTCCAGCCTCTACTGCCGATGCCGTGAATCGTGCTCTTGACGCGAACCGAAAGGTCTGCGCCGTTGGAACGACGGTTATGCGCTCCATGGAGAGCTCGGTATCTGCCGATTCCCATTTGAAACCCTTTGAGGGCTGGACGAATAAATTCATCTTCCCTCCTTACGAATTCAGCGTGGCCAATTGCATGATCACGAATTTCCACACACCGAAATCCACCTTGATGATGATGACCTCGGCCTTTGCCGGACATGATTTTTTGAAGAAAGCCTATGCGGAAGCCATTAAGAAAGACTACAAGTTCTATTCCTACGGCGACGCGATGCTGATTCTATAAAAAAATAAAAGTTGAAGCGCCCGGATCAAGGGCGCTTTTTTTTGATGCCAGACAAAAGAGACATAAGGGCCCTGACAAGGGAGGAGCTGAGAGATTTTTTCTCAGACAACGGCATGCAGTCCTTTCGCGGGAACCAGGTCTATGAGTGGCTATGGAACAAAGGGGTACACAGCTTCCAGGAAATGACCAACCTGTCCAAGGAGACGCGTGAGTTTCTCGACACGCATTTTGTGATCAATCACATTCGTGTCGACCAGATGCAGCAATCCTCTGACGGAACCGTCAAGAATGCCATCCGCCTTCACGATGGCCTGATCGTCGAATCGGTCTTTATTCCCACCTCGACCCGCACTACGGCTTGCGTTTCGAGCCAGGTGGGCTGCAGCCTCGACTGCACCTTTTGTGCCACGGCACGTCTCAAGAAAATGCGCAACCTGAACCCCGATGAGATCTACGACCAGGTAGTGGCCATTGACCAGCAGAGTCGTGCGTACAAGAATCACAAGCTGAGCAACATCGTTTTTATGGGTATGGGCGAGCCCCTGCTGAACTATAAGAATGTTTTGAAGTCCATCGAGATGATAACCTCACCCGAAGGTCTGGGCATGTCGCCCAGGCGAATCACCCTGTCTACGGTCGGACTCCCGAAAATGATCATGAAGCTGGCGGATGACGAGGTTCGATTCAACCTGGCTGTTTCATTGCATTCAGCCATCGACGAGGTCCGCTCCACGATGATGCCGATCAATGAGAAATCGAATCTTGAGGATTTGTTGGCCTCGCTTCAATACTGGTATGAAAAGACCAATAGCAGGGTTACGTTCGAGTATGTCGTCTGGAAAGGCATCAACGATCGGCAGAAAGACATTGATGCCCTCGTAGCCTACTGCAGGAGAGTTCCCTCAAAGGTCAACCTGATCGAATACAACGCGATCGAAGAAGATGGTTTTGAGCAAGCCGACGAAGAGGTGATCGAGAAATACAGGCAGGATCTCGAGAGGAACAAAATCGTCGTGAACATCAGGCGCAGCCGGGGTAAAGACATTGATGCTGCTTGCGGTCAATTGGCCAACAAGACGACGGCCTGATCCAACAAAACGGCCTAAAATTCGAATTCCACGCCAATCGGACAGTGATCGCTGTGCCGTGCCTCAGGGAGAATGAAGGCCCTTTTAATATTCTGTTCCAGAGGCTGACTCGCCATGCAGTAGTCAATTCTCCAACCTTTGTTGTTGTTCCTGGCATTGGCGCGATAGCTCCACCAGGAGTAATTGTGCGGCTCCTTGTTGAGGTGCCTGAAGGTGTCGATAAAACCGCTTTGGATGAAGTTTCCGATCCACTCTCTTTCAACCGGCAGGAAGCCCGAGGTGTTTTTGTTCTGGACCGGGTTGTGAATGTCAATCGCTTCGTGGCAGATGTTGTAGTCCCCGCAGATCAGCAGGTTCGGGATCTCCTGTTTCAGATCATTGACGTATTCCTGGAATTCATCCATGTAATTGAGTTTGAAATCCAGGCGGGCATCATTGGTGCCCGAAGGCAGGTAGAGACTCATGACCGACAGCTCGTCGAAATCCAATCGCAGATTGCGTCCTTCGTGGTCCATGGACTCAATGGAGGTGCCGTAGGCCACATTTTTAGGCTCCCGTTTCGACAGCACGGCTACGCCACTGTAACCTTTTTTCTGGGCTGAAAACCAATAGTGGTGCGGGTACCCGGCATCTTCAAAAAGCTGGAGGTCCAGTTGTTCCGGATGGGCCTTGGTCTCCTGGATGCACAGCACATCGGGGTCAGCGGCCTCAAGCCACTCCATAAATCCTTTTTTCAAAGCGGCGCGAATGCCGTTTACGTTGTAGGAAAGAATTTTCATCTCTTGCTATTTCTGATTTTGATGGGATTTTCTCAATTCACGTCGCATGACCTTGCCCGAGGCTGTTCTAGGAAGCTTGTCGATTTCAATGAGCTGCTGTACCTTGAAAAGCGGGTTGAGTCGATTTTTGACAATCAATTGCGTTTGACGGAGCTTGTTCTCCGGACTTTCTATGGAAGGCAGGCAGACCGCGTAAATGACAAGCACGCTCGGTCCTCCCTCTTCAGGGGATACAGCGATGGCCGCCGATTCTTTTACAAATTCGAGCTGGTTGATGACCTCTTCGATCTGGACGGAAGACACCTTGATGCCTCCGAGGTTCATCGCATCATCTGACCTTCCCTGGGCCCTGTAATAGCCATTTTCGAGCCGTATGAGCTCATCTCCGTGCCTGCGAAGTTGAATTCCACGATGCCTCGGATTTCCTTTGAAATAGACTTCGTGATGGTCCCTGTTGAGCAATTCTGATGAGAGCCCTGGAATCGGAGGGATCAAAAACATCTCCCCGGCGTCTGCAGGCTCGTCATTTTCATCCAGCAACACGAATTCTCCACCCAGGGCCTGGGAAGAAAACGTGCTGGGTATGTTGGTTTGAACCACGGTACTCGTAACGTATCCACCCCCGATTTCCGTTCCCCCGCAATACTCGATGACGGGTTTGTTGTCAGCGAGATTCATCAGGTAGGTCATTTCAACGGGGTTAGAGGCTTCACCGGTGGAACTGAAGCATTTGATGCTGGTCCAGTCAAAGGCTTCATTGCATGCGGTGATCTTCCATTGGCGAACAATGCTTGGCACCACACCCAGCATGGTGACACGGGCATCCTGAACAAAACGTCCAAAACCTTCGCCCAACGGCGCACCGTAATACAGGGCGATGGAGGCTTTGTTGATCAAAGCTGCGAAAATGAGCCAGGGCCCCATCATCCAACCGAGATTCGTCGGCCAGCAGACCACGTCGTTTGAATGTATGTCATGGTGGTAATACCCATCGGATGCCCCTTTGACAGGCGTTACGTGGTTCCAGGGAATCGCCTTGGGCTCTCCCGTGGTTCCTGATGAGAACAAGATCGTTATTGCGTCCCCAGGATCACAAACATGACTTTCAAATTCATCCTTTTCAACCAGGAAATCAGAAAAGTACTTGTCCCCTTCCCGAAGTTCCGGACCTGCCTGTGAGGTTTGCACGACGATGGTTTTCGGGGGCCGAGCCTCGAGAACCTTGGCATACATGGGCAAGGTCTTACCCGCCCGATGGAGCAGGTCCTGGGTAAAAAGCAGCTTGGGTCGGGTGATTCGCAGGCGAACCGCAATTTCGTTGGGAGTGAAGCTGTCAGCGATGGTTGCCACTGCGATTCCGGCCTTTATGGCCCCCAGGTAGATGCAGACGGCCTCCAGGGTCATGGGCATGTCGATGGCGATTCGGTCTCCCGGGATCAGACCCTCGCTCACGAGGCTGTTTGCCACGCGGTTGACCTTCTCAAGAAGTTGTTTTTGACTGATGCGTTGCAGGGGTCCGTTTTCTTCCTGGAAAACGACCGCCGTCGAGTCATCCGCATTCTGGAAACAGGAATCTACGATGTTAAGTCGGGCTCCCGGAATCCATTTGGCCCGTTCCTCTCCTTGGCTCAGATCCACAATCCGATCGTATTTGCGCTTGAAGCGGATGCCCAGGTTTGAAAGCGTTTGCCTCCAGAACTCCGGTTTGTCTGATGCTGACCATTTCCAAAACTCCGCGTAGTCATTGAAACCATTTTGCAGCATCATCTTGTGGATATTGCTGTTTTCAATCACTTCTTTATCCGGATGCCAGGAATGTTGGGGTGTCATCAGAATTCTATTTCTTCATTCGGGTCAGGTTTCGGAACCAACTGATCTTCTTCAGGATCCACTTCCTTGTCGCAGTCTACGTTAATGGTAAGTTCTTCCGGGCGCTCAAATTCTTCTTTGCTGATGCCCAGCTCCTCGTCGGCGTAGTTCTTTTTCATAAAAAGGGCCCAGATCGGCAGGGCCATGGAGGCTCCCTGGCCACGCGTGATGTCTACAAAGTGGACGGAACGGTCCTCGGCCCCTACCCAGACGCCGGTGGAGAGATTCGGCACCATTCCGATGAACCATCCGTCGGACTGATTCTGGGTCGTACCCGTCTTTCCGGCGATCGGGTTGTCAAATTTATACGGATAGCCTGTTACTACGTCGTCCACGTATTTTCCTCCCGTGGTACGAAGGCGAATCCCCGAGCCGTATTTCACGACACCTTCCATGAGGTTCACGGTCGCATAGGCAATGCTTTCACTGAGAACCTCCCGTGTTTCCGGGCTGAATTCTTCAAGGATGGTACCATTCTTGTCTTCAATGCGAAGGATCATCATGGGTTTGACATACATGCCCTTGTTGGCAAAGGTATTGAGTGCTCCAACCATTTCATAAAGACTCAGGTCAATGGTTCCCAGGGCGATTGAAGGGACGGCGAGAAGCTCCGCCTCGATACCGAGGTTGTTGGCCATTTTCACTACATTCTGAGGAGTTGTCTGGTCTATCAGGTTTGCTGATATGACATTGACCGAGTTGGCCAGGGCGCTCTTCAGAGACAGGAGTCCCCCGTATTTCTCGCTTGAGTTTTTGGGCGTCCAGTCTTCTTCCAGGTGATATTTCCCGGCCGGGATGGTATACGGCGTGTTCGGATATTCGTCACAGGGAGAAAGACCCAATTGGTTGATCGCAGTTGCATAGACGAAAGGCTTGAAGGTGGAGCCCACCTGTCGACGACCCTGTTTTACATGGTCGTACTGGAAGTGCTTGTAATCGATTCCACCCACCCAGGCCTTCACGTGGCCCGTCGTAGGGTCGGTAGAGAGCAAACCCGACTGCAGTATGAATTTGTTGTACCGGATCGAATCATAGGGAGTCATGACCGTGTCGATATCACCTTTCCACGAAAAGATGCGCATCGGCGTCTCTTTGAAAAACGATTCCTCGATTTCCTTTTGCGAAGCACCGTTCTGTTTCATTTTTCTCCAACGGTCGCTGCGCTTCATGGCGGCTCGCATGGTGGATTCGATCTGTTCGTCATCGAGATCGTAGAAGGGTGCCGTTGGGTTCTTCTTCTGCTGCTTCATGAATACCCTTTGAAGATTGGCCATGTGCTCGGCCATGGCTTCCTCGGCATTTTTCTGCAGGCGGGAATCCAGGGTGACGTAAATTTTCAGGCCGTCCCTGTAAATGTTGTAATTCTCCCCATTGGGCTTTGGATTGTCTTTCATCCAGCCTCGCATGAACTCCCGGACGTACTCCCTGAAGTAAGTGGCCGTACCGTCACTGTGCCCTTCAAGATTGATGTCCAGTTCGAGCGGAAGCTCCTGAAGGGAGTCCTTTTCTTTCTCGGTGATGACTTCGTTCCTTTCCATCTGCAGGAAAACCACGTTTCTCCGATCCTTCACCATTTCGGGTCTTCGCATCGGATTGTAGAGCGAGGAGTTCTTCAACATGCCCACAAGCATGGCCGACTCTTCGATGCTGAGATCCAGGGGCTCCTTGCCGAAATGGATTCTCGCTGCCGACCGGATGCCGACCGCGTTGTGCCCGAAATCGTATTTGTTCAGGTACATGGTAAGGATCTCATTTTTGGTGTACTGCTGTTCAAGTCGGACAGAGATGACCCATTCCTTTACCTTCTGGATCAATCGCTTCATGATATTGGAAGAGGCTTGCTTGGTGAACAGCATCTTGGCCAATTGCT
The DNA here is from genome assembly GCA_942492425.1 of uncultured Flavobacteriaceae bacterium. GTDB lineage: Bacteria > Bacteroidota > Bacteroidia > Flavobacteriales > Flavobacteriaceae > Lutimonas. Next base: position 184,342 of record CALOEQ010000002.1, on the reverse strand, counting down.
GGGTTATGGTGCTGGCTCCCCCGTCTCTTCCCAGCTTTATTGCCGCCCGTGCCGTACCTTTGAAATCGATTCCGGAATGCTCGTAGAAACGTTCATCCTCCGTAGAGACCAGGGCCTGGATGAGGTTGTCGGGAAGCTCCGAGAATTTGACCGGTGTCCGGTTTTCCCGATAAAATTTCCCCAGGGTCTCCCCATCGATGGAAATGACCTCTGTGGCCAGGTTGTTCTCAGGGTTTTCCAACTCCTCAAAGGAGGGAAGCTTTCCAAAAACACCCAGGGCAGCGAGGCCGAAGATGAGTATGGTAAACAGGAGACCACCGAAGAATATTCTCCAGATCCATCGGGTAAATTTACTGGTTCCCTTATGCTCTTTCTGTTGTTCTTTCTTTGCCATTAATCCGCCTTTTCAATTTGCACGCCCACATCTGTGATGCCGTTTAAATATTCCAAACCGTCAACCTCCCGGGTTTTGCGCATCGCCTGTTGAACGGTCAGGTCATAATCACCCATCTGAGAAAAGGTGACATTGGTCTTGTATTCGAGCTTGTTCTCCTTGACATCGGAGATGCCTGTTCCCAGGAAGCGACCTTCGGGTGTGGTCATTTCATATTCCAGGGTGTCGACGATTTGATAGTTGTTCGGAAAACGAATGCCCACGATCAAAAAAAGATTGCTGAACTCGTATTCCTTGTTGTTTCTAAGGGTCAGGTAGATGTTGTTTTTCTGAATGGTGTCCTGCGAGGGAATCGTGAAATGGATCAGGGAGTCTTTGTGCCACCGATTGTCTTCAATCGACTGAAACTGGTTGTAGACGACCTGTCTCTTGCAGGAGCCCAGAAAAATGATGCTAAAGGCCAGCAACAGGACATTTGCCAATACTCTGCTATTCTCTCTCATATACTGCTTGTCAATTCTTCTTTTTTTGGGGCTTTTGCTGGGGTTTGCGACCCGAATTCCTAAAATTCCCTTTGCGATTGCTCCTGCCTTTTTTTCTTCGACGACTCTTCTTGGGTTTGTCAAATCGCGTCAGGCTGTCCTGCCCAACGACATCCGTGAACACGGATTCCGCCTCTTTTTCATACTCGTGCTCTGATGAGAATTCCTCGAGGCTATTGACCTTGTTGTTTTGCTTGTTCATCTCAATGATCTGGTTGGCCTGCTCCAGGGTGAGTTTGTGCCAAATGACCGGGTTGTCTTTGTAGGCGTACCAGATCCAGCCCTTGAAGATATCCATCTTTTGAAAGATGGCTGTTCCCTTCTGGGTATGCAGCCAGAGATTGGTCTTTGGAAATCCCTTGAGGGCGTCGAGGTAGGAATCGAGCTCGTAGTTGAGGCAGCACTTGAGTTTGCCGCACTGTCCCGCCAGCTTCTGCGGATTCAGCGACAGTTGCTGATATCTCGCCGCCGATGTGCTCACAGACCGGAAATCTGTCAGCCAGGTTGAGCAGCAGAGCTCCCTTCCGCAGGATCCTATGCCTCCCAAACGGGATGCCTCCTGGCGCAGCCCTACCTGTTTCATCTCAACTCGGATGCTGAAAGTGCCTGCCAACTCGCGAATAAGTTGCCTGAAATCTACACGGTCGTCCGCCGTGTAATAGAAAGTGGCCTTGTTGCCGTCACCCTGGAACTCAACATCGGAAAGCTTCATTTTGAGTTGGAGCCTTGAGATGATCAACCTCGACTTTCTCTGGACCTCCAACTCCTTTCCTTTGGCGGTATTCCAAACGTCAATATCTCTTTGACTGGCCTTTCTGTAGATTTGCTTGATCTCTTCTTTTCTTCTGCGCGAGTTCTTCTTCTTCATCTGAACACGCACCAATTCACCCGTAAGGGAGACGACCCCGATGTCATGACCGGGCGAAGTCTCAACAGCCACCACGTCACCCATGCTGAGCGAGAGCTCCTTGGAGTTGTGGTAGAATCCTTTGCGTCCATTTTTAAAACGGACCTCAACGATGTCGAAAGGCTTTTGACTGGCAGGAAGCTCCATGTTGGCGAGCCAGTCGAAGACGTTCAGCTTGTCACAGCTGCCGTCGGCACAGGCGCCATTGCTTTTGCATCCCCTTGGGATTCCTTTTATAGTGGATGAGCACGAATTGCAGCTCATAGGATATCGTATTTTGCAAAATGAAGAGCCAACTTCTTAACTGTCAATCTATTTCCCTTCTTTGAACTCGCTGGCCCGGTAGAGTCATGACTGCTGTCATCAACAGAACAGACCCATAAAATTTAGGGTAAATATACTCAATAATACCTAATTAAAAAGGCGCTCGGGGATCAGCTTCTTTTTACGCTGATGATCTTCACAGGGCAGGCTTCCTTCGCCTTCTCAGCGCTGTCATAGATGGACTCGTCCGGCGATTTTATGGTGTGAAAGCCCTTTTTCTCCTCAGAGTGAAGCAGGACTGATTTCCCGTCTTTTTTGGACATCTGGAACTGACTCGGGGCCAATTCGACGCAATAGTTGCAACCGATGCATTTCTTTCTCTGAAGTGTGATGATGACCATGAAAGGTTCTTCTGAGTTTCCGGCAAAAATAGCTATTTTCAAGTGGCTCAGCCATCTGGTTGCTCTTTTTTTGTTTTCTTTGCAAGCAAAGACAGCAGCATGCTTTTTTCAAGGATCATCGGACAGGAAAATATCAAAAGTCATCTGGCTCGAACCGTTGACAACGGTAGAATTCCTCATGCTCAGCTCTTCGTGGCACCTACCGGAAGCGGTGCCCTTCCGATGGCCATTGCCTATGCCCAATACATTCTGTGCTCCAACACGGGTGGCGAGAACAATACCGGTGATCCGGCCTGCAACCTGAAGTTCGAAAAACTATCGCATCCGGACCTTCATTTTGCCTTTCCGGTGACAACCAATGAAAAGGTGAAAAAGCACCCTACCAGCGATGCCTTCCTCGAGGAATGGAGGGAGTTTGTCTTTGACCATCCCTACGGGAGCCTGTTCAATTGGTACCAGCGCCTGGGCATTGAGAACAAACAGGGGCAGATTGGTGTGGATGAGGCGGAGGAAATCGTCAAAAAACTGTCATTGAAAGCCTATGAAGGAGGATACAAGGTGATGATCATTTGGATGGCGGAGAAAATGAACACTTCTGCTGCCAACAAATTGCTCAAGCTCATCGAGGAGCCTCCCTCAAAAACCGTTTTTCTCTTGCTGGCAGAAGATGAGGAGCAGATCCTGAAGACCATCACCTCGCGTTGTCAGATCCTCCACTTCCAGGGACTGACCCAATACGACATCAAGAACAGGCTCATGGAAGATCATCAGCTGGAGGAGAGCCAGGCCATTCGCATTGCTCAACAGTCGCATGGAAGCTGGAACAAGGCTGTTCACATGTTGAAACGTGACGACAATGAGCTCGCTTTTGAAAAGTGGTTCATCACCTGGGTTCGCACGGCATTCAAGGCCAAGGGCGACGCCTCAGTCGTGCAGGACCTGATCACCTGGAGCGAGGAGATTGCGAAAACCGGGAGGGAGACCCAGAAGCGCTTCCTCGACTACTGCTCCCAGTTTTTCAGGCAAGCCATGCTCGCCAATTATGGAGCGGGTTCCCTGGTCTATCTGGAGACCGGAACGCGAAATTTCGACCTGGAAAAGTTTGCCCCTTTCATCCACGGAGCCAATATTGAAGACATTCACAAGGCCGTTGAGGATGCGACCTACCATATAGAGAGAAATGGCAATGCCAAGATCATTCTGCTCGATCTCTCCATGCAACTCACGCGATTTCTGCACAAGAAAGAACTCTAGACCCAACCCCAAGAACCCGAGTCAGCGGGCCGGCAGGACATAGAAAAACACGGCCATGAAGTGACAAAAGCTCCCGATCAGGACAAAAACATGAAAAAGCGCGTGGTTGAAACGAAGCTTTCTTCGGCTGTACAAAAAGGCGCCAAACGTATAAGCAAGGCCCCCGCCGAAGAGCCAGAGCAAACCCTTGGTCGGAAGCTCGTCCATCAGGGGCTTAATCGCGAAAATCACCACCCAGCCCATGAGCACGTAGGCAATCGTTGAGATCCGGTCGAAGCGACCAAAGTAAAATACCTTGAAAATGATCCCGATCAATGCCAGTCCCCAGGAAACGCCGAAAATGGTCCAGCCGATCCATCCTTTCAAAACCACGAGTGTAAACGGAGTGTACGTTCCGGCGATGAGAACGTAGATGGCGGCGTGGTCCAGGATGTTCAATTTGATCCTTAAATCCGGGTTTTTAGCGTAATGATAGAAGGTCGAAGCCGCATAGAGCACAATCAGGCTCGCTCCGAAAATGGCGAAGCTCGTGATGTGCCAAACCGTTCCGTAACGGGAGGCGTATACGATCAGCAGGACGAGTGCCACAACACTGAGCAGCAGTCCAATGCCGTGCGTGATAATGTTGAGTTGTTCCTCTTTGGAATCGTAGTACGTGAGCTTGTCTTTCACTTTGTCATTTTGTTTGTCGAAAGTTCAAAATTAGCGAAAAGCACTTGAAAATAATTTGGTAAATTTGAGAATCTCTAATCTTAAACCTTATAAAAATGGGATTTCTTTACTTTATTATCATCGGAGCCATTGCAGGATGGGGAGCCGGTAAAATCATGCAGGGAGGCGGTTTTGGCCTTCTTATGAACATCGTTTTAGGCATCGTTGGTGGAGTTATCGGTGGCTGGGTATTCAGCTTGCTGGGCATCAGTGCGGACGGTGGACTCATCGGATCCCTGGTTACCGCCCTTGTGGGAGCCGTTCTTCTTCTTTACGTCGCCCGGCTCATCAAAAAGTAGGTTTCGCGGAGGCGCCTTCAGGCGAGTTGCACATCATATCGAAATGCGTATTTTTGCCTTTTAATATTGAAAGGTATGTCGAGAATTCTAACGGGGGTGCAAAGTACGGGAACCCCGCACCTGGGCAATTTACTGGGTGCGATCATCCCGGCCATCCGCATGGCCAAAGAATCCAAAGAAGAATCGTTTTTGTTCATCGCTGACATGCATTCCCTGACACAGATCAAGAATGCGGCAGAGCTCAAAAGCAACACCCACAGCACGGCTGCGACCTGGCTCGCCTTTGGGGTCGACACCGAGAAAACGGTCTTTTACCGTCAGAGTGACGTCCCGCAGGTTACCGAGTTGTCGTGGTACCTGAGCTGCTTCTTCCCGTATCAGCGGCTTACCCTGGCCCATAGTTTCAAAGACAAGGCGGATCGCCTGGAAGACGTGAACTCCGGTCTTTTCATCTATCCGATGCTGATGGCGGCTGACATACTCCTTTATGACGCAGATGTCGTTCCTGTTGGAAAGGATCAGCTTCAGCACCTTGAAATGGCGCGAGACGTGGCGAACCGATTCAACCACCAGATGGGCGAAACGCTCGTTCCTCCAAAAGCAAAGCTCCAGGAAAACACCATGTACGTTCCGGGTACCGATGGGCAGAAGATGAGCAAGTCAAAGGGCAATATCATCGATATTTTCCTGCCGGACAAACAGCTGCGCAAGCAAATCATGAAGATCAAGACCGATTCGACGCCTCTCGAAGAGCCCAAGAATCCGGATACCTGCAACCTTTTTGCCCTTTACAAATTGCTGGCCAATGAAGAGCAGGTAGAAGAGATGAGAGCCAATTACCTGGGAAGAAACTATGGTTACGGTCATGCCAAGCAGGCTTTTTACGAGCTGATTCTGGACAGGTTTGGGGAAGAGCGGGAGAAATATCACCACTTCATGAGCCATCCGAAAGAAATTGACGCGGTGCTTTTGGAGGGGGCAAATAAAGCAAGCGTGGTAGCCGATCGGGTTCTGGACCGAGTCCGGGAAAAACTCGGCTATTGAAAAATCAAACCATGAGACGCAAACGCATCAGTTCAGGTTCCCGATTTGAGAAGGAAGTAGGCTATTCCAGGGCGATAGCCGTTGGAAACATGGTTTTTGTCTCAGGCACTACCGGTTACGACTATGCCACCATGACCATTTCTGAGGATGTCGCCGAACAGGCAGAAATGTGCATCAAGAATATCGAGAAAGCGCTGCTTGAGGCGGATTCATCTCTTAAAGACATCGTTCGGGTTACTTATATTCTGCCGGATGCCCGTGATTTTGAAGCTTGCTGGCCCGTTCTTCGCAAGTATTTTGGCAGCGTGCTTCCAGCCGCCACTATGATTTCCGCCGGACTGGCTGATGACAACATGAAGATCGAAATCGAGGTTACTGCCGTACGCGCATCGTGACGATCGTATCTAAGGAGTCACGTTCCTGATCGGGAATGCTGAACACCAACCCAAACTCATTGATTTTGTAGTTCACTTTTTGACCTGAAGCGAAGGTCATCTTATCGATCTTACCCGAAAATCCTGGAATGAGGTAGCTTTGTTTCTTTTCATCCAAAATGTGAAGGTAGATCTCATCTCCTTTTTGGGTCGAAACCATCTCCTCACTCGGCGGAACAGGCCCCTGACGCGTGCCGTATATCGTCTGGCCGTTCTTTTCGAGCCATTTTCCGATGTTGACCAGGGAGCTTGCGTGTTTTTCCTGGATCTTCCCGTTGGGCATCGGACCTACATTCAGAAGCAGATTGCTGCCATAACCGGCAGCACTTACCAGGTAACGGATCAGTTCCTTGTCACTTTTGTGTTTCTGATCCTGCAGGTTGAAACCCCAGGAGCCATTGATGGTTTCGCATACTTCTTTCGGAAGCTGCCCGATGTTTTCCGAGTGGGTTCCCCATCCTGTCGTGTTCTTTCCGGGCAGGTCCTTTTCAAACATCTGGAAGTCTTCCCCGGGAATTGGAGCCACGTGGTGGTTATTGCCGATGAGGCACTGCGGTTGAAGGTCATGGATCAAGTTATAGAGCTCGTCATAATGCCAGTCCACTTTCAGGTCGCCGTATTCTTTCCCGTTCCATTCGACCTGGTCCCAGTGCCCGTCAAACCAAATTCCACCGATTTCTCCGTACTGGGTCAGCAACTCGGTCAGCTGGGCCTTCATAAACGCGATGTATTCTTCCCAATTACCCGAATCCGAGCGACCTGGGATCCCTGTGCCCGTTCTTCCACGGGGATAGTAGTCGTCCCGGTTCCAATCGAGCAACGAATAGTAGAAGAAGAGTTTGATGCCTTCTTTCCTGCAGGCTTCGGCCAAAGGCTTGAGGACATCCTTTCCGTAAGGAGTTTGCTTGACGATGTTGTAGTCGCTTGCCTCCGTGTCGAACATGGAAAACCCGTCGTGATGCCTGCTGGTGATGGTGATGTATTTCATCCCTGCCGCTTTGGCGAGCTTTACCCACTCCTCCGGATTGTATTCTACAGGATTGAAAAAACCCGGAAGCTTCTCATAGGCTTCGATGGGAATGTCCTGATTGTTCATCACCCATTCACCGTCTCCAAGCACACTGTAGACACCCCAGTGAATGAACATGCCGAATTTGGCGTCCTGAAACCATTGCCGCGCTTTGAGATTCTCAGGTGCCGGCTCATAAGACTCCTGGCCCCGGACTTGCAGGGAACTGCCAAGAATCAAAATAAGCAAGAAGAGTTTTTTCACACTGAGGCAATGGGTTTTAAACCTACGGCGCCGGATTGGGCTGCAGGTTCTGGATTTCATCTATTTCGCTCAACATTTCCTCGCTAAGCTCTATATCGATGCTGGAAATATTCTCTCTCAGCTGTTCCATGGTCGTGGCCCCGATGATATTGCTCGTAACGAAAGGGCGCTGATTCACAAAGGCCAGGCTCAGATGCGTCAGGCTCAAGCCATGGCGATCGGCCATTTCCTTGTATTTCTCCGTAAGATGCAGGGCTTGCGGGTTGCTGTAGCGCGAATAGTTTGGGAAGAGCTTGATCCGGCTTTTCTCCGGCATCCTGCCACCCAGGTACTTTCCTGAAAGCACGCCAAAAGCCAGGGGTGAATAGGCCAGCAGGCCTACTTTTTCACGCATCGACACCTCCGCCAGGTTGATCTCAAACGTCCTGTTGAGCAGGGAATAGGGGTTTTGAATGGTCTTGCATCGCGCAAGACCGTGTTTGTCACTTTCCTGCAACTGTCTCATAACGCCCCAGGAGGTTTCATTGGACACCCCGTAGTGACGTATTCTTCCCTCTTTTACAAGACCGTCAAGGGTTTCGATGACCTCGTGAAAATTGTCGGTCCAGGCTTCATTTTCCTTGTGCACGTAATTGCGCTGGCCAAAGAAATTCACGTTGCGCTCGGGCCAATGCAATTGATAGACATCGACGTAATCGGTCTGAAGGCGTTTAAGGCTCTGTTCCAGGGCCGAGTGGATCACTTCCCTGGAAAAGCCGAGGTTGTCCCTCAGGTAATTGAAATAGGGCATGGGCCCCGTTATCTTGGTGGCAACAACCAGGTCCTCCCGCTTTTGATCCTTCAGCCAGCTTCCGATATAGCGCTCCGTACTCCCCTGGGTTTCCTTTCTCCCGGGGATGGAGTACATCTCGGCCGTATCGATGAAATTGACTCCCTGATCCCGGGCGTAACTCAATTGCTCATGCGCGTCTGCCTCGGTATTTTGTTGCCCGTAGGTCATGGTGCCCAGGCAGATCTTGCTAACCCTGATGTCTGTTTGGGGGATGGTGGTGTACCTCATTTCTTAACTCATTATGGCTGCGATCCCGGGAAGGGTCTTTCCTTCGAGCATTTCCAGCATGGCGCCTCCACCTGTGGACACATAACTCACTTTGTCCGCAAAGCCAAACTGTTTCACGGCAGCAACCGAGTCGCCACCTCCTACGAGTGAAAAAGCGCCTTCCGCAGTAGCATCCGCGACGGCGTTACCAATTTCAATGGTTCCTTTGGCGAACTTGGGCATTTCAAAGACACCAACCGGGCCGTTCCACAAGATGGTTTTGGATTGGGCGATCACAAACGAGAACCCGACATTGGTTTTTGGTCCTGCGTCGAGTCCTTCCCAGCCATCGGGAATCGCTTTGATGTCCACGACCTGCGTATTGGCATCATTACTGAAGGAATCCGCGCAGACCACATCTACCGGCAAATGCACTTTGACTCCTTTTTCCTCAGCTTGTTTCAAAATATCAAGAGCGAGGTCCAGCTTGTCGTCTTCACAGATCGAATTGCCGATCTGTCCTCCCATGGCTTTGACGAAAGTGAAACTCATGCCGCCCCCGATGATCAGGTGGTCTATTTTGTCGAGGATATTTTCAATAACCGTGATCTTCGATGACACCTTGGAGCCTCCCAAAATAGCGGTAACAGGCTTTTCGCTGCTGCCCAGGACTTTCTGCAGACTTTCAATCTCCTTGGCCAGCAAGTAGCCGAAACATTTGGTGTCCGGGAAGAAATCTGCAATTATCGCAGTAGAGGCATGCGCCCTGTGCGCACTACCGAAGGCATCGTTGACATAGATGTCACCATTTTTGGCCAGTTCTGCGGCAAAATCCCTGTCACCGGCTTTTTCCTCCTTGTGGAAACGAAGATTCTCCAAAAGCAAGACCTCTCCATTCTGAAGATCGGCAACCGCCTGTTGAACTTCCTCACCCACGCAGTCACCTACAAATTTCACCTGTACGCCGATCACATTGCTCGCCGCTTCTACTATATTCTTCAACGAGAATTTCTCTTCGGGTCCTGAAGGACGTCCGAGGTGTGACATCAGAACGGCACTTCCCCCGTCCTCGAGGATTTTGACTATCGTCGGTTTGGCGGCTTCTATTCGCGTCAGGTCAGTGACTTCCAAATTTTCGTTGAGGGGCACGTTGAAGTCGACTCGTATCAGAGCCTTTTTGTCTTCAAAATTAAAATCGTCTATAGTTTTCATTTGTAGTTTTTATTGGACCACAAATATACTAAAAAAGACAGGCTATTTTGTTCTAAAAAACGGATTAATTGAGCCCTTTGCCGGGAGGTCAGAATTTGATTTCCCTCAGGTTCAGAACGGCATCCGAAACGAAAAATGTGTTGGGCATGAGGTGGCTGGGGCGAGGCTGGAAATCTGGTTTTATCTTCTTGATTTCTGGCAGGTTTTGAAAGTCATGGGTCAGTTCGAAAAGAAACAGTGAAGGGTCATCTTCGAGGGGGATGACATAGCTAAAGACGAGTGGTTCTCCGGCATCGGAAAAATAATACCGGAAAAGACTGCGACTGCCCTTGTCAGACACAAGAAACGGCGTATTTCCTTTTTTGACCGCCTTCTCTTTCTGCACTTCCAGGGATAGGACACGAGTACCCTTCTTCAGCCTGATATCCATTCGGTTGATGGCCCGATTGGGTCGGATGCTGATACGAAGGTGCCTCTGATCGGACATGACCGTGTCAGAGAGAATTTTGACGAGAGAGGGTTCGAGCTGAATCGGTGCTGCTGAGTTGTGAAAATTGAAATTGCTGATTCCCGCATCCTGGAAAACCTTGTCCGGGATGGCGCCCTGCTCCGGGTTTTCTCCCAGAAACTGTCTTGTGAACTCATCCGTTTCCAGATCTCTGCTCCCCCAATAGCCGTTTGAAGTCGATTCGTCTCTGATGTAAAGCACACTGTCGGGTCGTTTGGAATCCTCGTTGAAACCTGCGGTGTACGAGGCGGATGCAAACATCAGAATTGCAGTTATCAAAAACAGCTTGTTGAGGTTCTTCAGGCCGGCAAAGGAGGACCAAATGGGCATCAAGAGAAGCAGCAAAAGAGATGCGATCAGGGTGGCGATCAGGGTCATTTGAAGACCCAGGGCAATCGGAAACAACTCGATCAATGGTACCATGAGCAACAGCATGGGCAGGCTCAGGATCGTAGCGAAAATCACTTGTTTAGTCGCGTTTTCAGACTTTAAAAGAAAAAGCAAATAGACCAGGATTCCTGAATAAGACGCGATGATGAAAAAACCTGCGCCCGGGAGATACGCTGCAACGGCGAAATTGATCAGGATCCAAACCACAAGAGGTGCAAAAAACAGGTTCAAAGCGCTTCTTTTTTTCAAATATCTTTGATAGAGCCAAACGGTAAACCAGAGCGACAAGGATACAAATCCGATGATGTAGAGGTGTCCGTTGTATGTGAATCCGTGGAAAATCTCCCGATAGCCCGGATGAATCTTCAAAAGGAGCTTCCATCCGTAAAAGGACCCAAGTCCAATGACGCTGAGTCCGATCAGCAGGGGCACGAACCCAATTGCCATGTCCTTCAGCGAAAGGACCTGTTTCTTCAGCCCCCAGACAACTGCAAGGAGAAGGGCCAATAGTCCGATGATGCACATGGGGAGCACCCAGGAAAACGGATAGCTGATCAATCCGGCACCCGGAAAACTAAAGAAAACCAGGTCGGAATCGGCAGACAGGTCATTGAGGTCTGCCATTGAAAAGTGGGCCAGGGCAGGCACCAGATAGGAAGCCTGATGTTGCATCGTGTTGCGATCGAGACGTTCATAGTTGTCCTGTGCGGTATGATAGTCAAAATGATCATCGATGAATGCAAAATTATAACCCTGCACATTGGCATTTTTGCGAAAGACGGTCAGATCCGTGTCGTTTGGAAGCAATTTGTAGACACTGTAGAACAGAGAATTGGAAAAAGGCCGGGAGGCATTGACCTCGTTAAAGGCCTGTATCAGTTTCTCGTTTCCCTCGTTGGTCTCGACGAACATCAGACAAGGACCACCGCTTCCGCGGGCCTCAAAATTCAGAACCAGCCCGACGTCTTTTGACCAGGGGTGCTTGTCCACAAAGGCCTGCGCTCCGAGAAGGCCCAGTTCCTCTGCATCCGAGATCAGAATAATAATGTCGTTTTTGGGCGGAATTCCTTTTTCGAGAAAGGCCCTGAGGCTTTCAAGAATGACGACGACCCCGCTTCCGGCATCACTGGCTCCAAAAGACGTTGACACCTCAGAGTCGTAATGTGACAAGAGCATGAGCGCTTTACCGGGCTCGCTGCCTTCAATGCGCGCCAGAATGTTTCGCACCTTTGTGCCGGTTCGATTCTTCTGACCCAATACTTCGGCTTCCTGGATCTCTACTTCCAGGCCCAGCTTTTCCAACTCAGCCACCAGGTACTCCCTGACCTCTTCGTGAGCCGAAGAACTCACGAAATGAGGTTTTTCAGATATGATTTTCAAATGATCCAGGGCCCGGGCCAAAGAGAACTCCTGCGGAGGAACCGAGTCATTTACGATCGCCCGCGGCATGATGCGCTTGAGAGCAAAGAGGCAGGTCAAAAAGATCAGAAGTAGGGAAACCGTGGTTTTGAGGCTGTGGGTCGTCTTCATGGAATTCGAAATTAGACAATTCCCATGAATTCAGGGCGTTGATCTCAGTCCTTGATGATATTCAGGCCGTTCCATTCCAGGTTGAGGTCATTGAACACCTGATTTTCCATATCCTCACTGGAGTCAAAAACCTTTTCTTCCGGGACCGGGAGAGCTTCCCCGTTGAGTTCGTTGATGAAAAATACCTGGCCAATGTTGATATCCGAGTTCTCATTCGGATCGAAGGTGTGTTTTTTGGTGAGCATGATATTCGCATCCCAACGGAAGAGCTCGGGATACCATTTCCCTTCAAATTTCTGATAGTTGATCACGGTGCTGAACGTGGGGTTACCGATTTTGAGCCCGACCACGAAGAGGATCGGTTTGACGATAAACGGGATGCTGAATTTGCCTTTTTGCTCTATCGATACGATGGCGTAATCCTCTGTATTGATCAGGATCTTGCCCTCGTCCTTTTTGTGATCGATCTTTCTTTTGGCCTTGAACAAAATGGTCACCAGTCGTTCTCCGTTCAACCAGGTCTCATCTCCAAAGCTGTACTCGTATTTGCTGAAGTGTTTCGGATCGAGATAGTTGTCTCTTTCGTTGTTGATGTCCAGGTCGATGACGGTCTCGGGGCCTCCCAGGTCCATGTCGATGTCTGTATCGTATTCATCTTCATCAAATTCTTCTCCGTTTTTGATGGCTTTCTTCTTTCGCTTCTCCTGCTTTTTCTCAAACCATTCCCTCATGAACTGAAATTGCTGAGGATCCGGTTCGGGTCGATATAACAGGAGCTGATGCTTGTTTTTGCTCGAGTCGGATACCTCGGGATAATAGGTTTTGAAGACACCCTCTTCCTTATTGATCACGGCCCCGTTTTCGATAAACTTCTCCCGGTAGTAGGCCAAACTCTGATAGGGTTCCTGGGGATAATTCTCGGGCATGCGCTCGAGAGCCTTTTTGATGTAGTCCAGCGGGCTCTTCTCCGTGAGCAAAACCTCGTCGAGCACATTGACACTGGGTGATAGCCCGATCTTCAGAAATTCGCTGACAGCCGAAAGAGGAACTTCGTAGGAATTGAACCCGATAAAGCTGATGCTCAGAGTGTCGTTTCGCTTTGATTTCGGGACATAAAAATCAAAGGCTCCATCATCATTGCTCACGGTACCGATAGGATGGTTCTTAAGTCGCACCGAAGCGTAGGGCAGGGGCTCGCCATTTTCTTTATTTACAATGGTTCCCGAAATCGCATAAGGCACCTGCGCGTGCAGACCTGCGGACAACATGAAAAACCCAATAATAACAATGAAGCGCTTCTTGAGCATAAAAGAATTTTAGTGTTCGACGAGACAGTTCGGGTTTTGTTACAAGATGCTTGTCAATTCAATCTCTTTTGATCAGCAGGACATATTCATTCTCAAGCTCGAGGTAGCCCTGATCATAGACATAAAAGTACTGGCTTCCGGTTCGAGTCACGTAGATCGAAGTGAAGAGCTCAAAGTCAAAGTTCTTTTGAAGGAGGGACCTTCTCTTCACCTTGGTCTTGCCACCGGGATTCAGCTCTGACAGAATCCTGTAATTCTTTCTCAGGTGGTTATTCACGTTCCTGATGAGGTTCTTGCTGTCGCGATTCACCTTGTTGTTATAAGTATTTCTGCAATAATCACTGCAGAATTTCTTATCGCTTCTCCCTTTGAGGGCTTCTCCGCATTCGAGGCATTTTCTTTCTTGCATGGCATTCTATTATACTTTGTTCCACTATTCTTCCCTGGGTAAACCAATAAGGCGTTCACTTTGAAGACCAACTTTTGAACTCTTTTATTTCAGTGATTCATTGATGAACCTGTTCCTCGTTCTTCCTCTAAGGTATCCAAAAATGGGCATGACAATAATGTAAGACATGTAAAACAGGCCTGAGATGCTGAAGGTCAAGCTGCCTCCTCCTCCAATTTCAAAAAGGGCGATCAAGGCAGATAAAATCTTTTGATCGTCGGTGATGGTTCGAAGAAGGCCATACACTAAATCGGTAAATATATTGAAGAGTGTGTCAAATACTTCAATTAAGGCGTCAATTTTAGAAAAACCTTGCGTTTAAGTGGCCACAAAATCATCCAGGCCATGGTCAGAAAAACAAGTGTGCTTCCTACCCCGTAGATAATCATGAGAGTCGGGGCGTCATTCACATTGATTACCTCAGATGGCGGAGTTTTCAATTGTTCCATGGTTTTGAAATATCCATTGGAATGGCTCTGAAAAGGTCAAAGAGCACAGCAAAACGAATGTTAAAGGAGTAACCGAAGATAGAGCTACAAGAAACAGTAAAACTGTCCATCCTAATGGCGACAATCATCGCATTTTGACGTTCGTTTCATATATGTCAATGCTGATACCAGATCAGCGTTAGAATCAAATTGCTGCAGCAGGGAACAAATGTTTCAGAAACCCTTTCTGAGTTCATAAAATGTACTGGGCACTTCTGAAGAGATCAGGAGTAGGGCGATTGCAAGCGCAAAGACGCCGTCGCTCAAGGCCTCAACCCGGGTATTGTCCAAGCCTCGAAACTGAAACTCGCTGTAAGTCAATTTCTTGGATTTAAGATGTTTTCGTATCATAGAGAAAAGATAGGCATAAATATCTAATTACAATCGACTACATTCATTTACATACGTAAGTAAATAGTTATCATGTAAATACTTGATTGCCAGGATCACAAATTTGCAGAAGCGGATGAAGAAACTCCGCGATCAAGTTCAACGATCCCTTGCGGGTCACAAAACATCAAGCACATGAACAGTTTAAGAAACAGAGTACAGTTGATCGGTAATTTGGGAATGAACCCACAGGTGAAAATTATGGAATCCGGCAGTAAGCTGGTGAAGTTCACACTTGCAACAAATGAGACGTACACGAATTCGTCGGGAGAGAAGGTGACGGAAACTGAATGGCACCAGGTTGTTGCCTGGAACAAGACCGCTGACCTGATTGAGACCTATCTCCAAAAAGGGAAAGAAGTCGCTCTTGAAGGAAAATTGGTCACTCGATCCTGGGAAGATGAAAAGGGAACGAAGAAGTATTCGACCGAAGTTGTATGCAGCGAAATTGTCTTTCTCGGCAGCCGTGATTGAAACAGGTATTTCGGGGAGGCTGCAGATAGCTTCCCCGGATCCGTTTCCCGTTGATGGAAATTGGGTATTTTTACATTTTAAGCCAGGCCCTCGGTCATAGATCACTGCGTATGAAATTCTTTCAAAAAAACATTCGGCTCGTTTCCAGATCAAGAGGTTTTCATCTCGTCACAGATGAAATTACATCTTCGTTCAGGGAGATTCGCGAACTGAACACCGGAATGTTTCAAGCTTTCATCTTGCATACCTCTGCCAGCCTCACCCTGAATGAGAATGCCGACCCATCGGTTCGCACAGACATGGAGTCCCATTTCAATACCCTCGTGCCTGAAAGACAACCCTATTATACGCATACCTATGAAGGTGACGATGACATGCCAGCTCATATCAAAGCCTCTCTTTTGGGGTCCTCTTTAATGATACCCATAACAAATGGGCGCCTGAATTTAGGTACCTGGCAGGGCATCTATCTTTGCGAGCACAGGGATCATGGGGGAAGCAGGAAATTGGTACTGACAGCCTGGGGGCTTTAATGGACGAGGTTTAAGAGGTCTTCTTCAGACGGGCATCGACCCGGGCACTTCCGTTTTCAATGGAAAGACCCTGACGTTCGAGCTGCTCATTGAAGCTTGTCAAAATCCGGTCATGAGCTCCTTTGTCGCGAAGCTCTTTCTTGAACCTGCTCAAGGTGCTGTGCGCCGGAACGCTGTCCTCAATGGTCAGGTTACAAAACTTCATAGCCGAAAGACTGTCATTCACCATGGATTCGGTTTGTGTGTCCGAAAGCTCATACCACTCCGAAATAAGGAGCATTTTGAAGAGAAGCAGAGGTGCGTAGGCTTTGGCGCCACGGTCGGTCAGACCTTTCGTGTATACGGATCGTAGCTCTTTGTCGATTGATGCCCAGTCAATCACTTTTTTCACTTTTCTGAAAAATTGATTCTTTTCCACGTGCTTTTCGACATAGGCACTGACAAAGCTTCTTTGGGGATCATTGATGTTCTTGTAACTCTTCACTCTTCTAAGATACGAAAGTAAAAGTTGATTTTCAAGGGGTAAGAACTACCGTTTGGAACCTCAATTAAGTGGTTGCCGGGTTTTTAATGTGTCAATTTGATAAAAAGTGCAGATATTCCTTATTTTAGCTACCTTCAAATTCAAATTATGAGATATAATACGACCCTGATTCGAACTGGTTTTTTTGTTTGTCTGTTGATGGTTTTCAGCCATGCAGCTGAGGCGCAAAAAAGGAAAAAGTCAAAACAACCGGAACCTGAGGCAACCTATTCACAGGACCTTTATTCTTCACTGGAATATCGATTGGTCGGGCCCTTCAGGGGAGGCAGGTCTGCCGCTGTAACCGGAGTGCCGGGAGAACCCAATCTCTTTTATTTTGGAGCCGCCGGCGGCGGAATCTGGAAGACCGAAGACGGAGGTCGTACCTGGGGAAACATCTCAGACGGTTTTTTTGGAGGAAGCATTGGCTCCATTGCCGTTGCCCCATCTGACAGGAATGTCATTTATGCAGGAGGAGGTGAAAAAACAGTGAGAGGCAATGTCTCATCAGGTTACGGGGTTTGGAAAAGTGAGGACGCAGGAAAGACCTGGAAAGCTTCCGGATTGGACAAATCGAGGCATATTTCACGTTTGGCCATCCACCCCGATGATTCGGATGTCATCTACGCTGCCGTAATGGGTAATATTTACAAGCCCACACAGGAAAGAGGTGTCTTCAAAAGTACAGATGGGGGCAAATCCTGGAGAAAGGTTCTGTTTGCCAACGACATGGCTGGAGCAGTTGATTTGAAGATGGATCCTACCAACCCGAGAATTTTGTATGCCTCAACCTGGCGCGTTCAAAGAACGCCATACAGTCTCAGCAGTGGGGGTGAAGGATCGGCTCTGTGGAAAAGTACGGATAGCGGAGAAACCTGGAAGGAAATCTCGAAGAATGAAGGATTTCCTGAGGATAAGCTGGGTATTATAGGAGTTACGGTATCACCGGTCAACCCGAATCGGGTATGGGCCATGGTAGAGAACAAAGACAAAGGCGGCCTGTATCGCAGTGAAGATGGGGGAGAGAAATGGACGCGTGTCAATGAAGAGCGAAAATTGCGGCAGAGAGCCTGGTACTACACCCGGGTTTATGCCGATACTAAGGATGAAAATGTGGTGTACGTGCTCAACGTGAGTTACCACAAATCCACAGATGGGGGGAAGTCATTTAATACCCACAACGCGCCACATGGCGACCATCATGATCTTTGGATCGACCCAAACAACTCCGAACGCATGATTATTGGAGACGATGGTGGGGCCCAGGTCACCTATGACGGAGGTGAGACCTGGACGACATATCACAATCAACCCACCGCCCAGTTTTATCGGGTAACGACCGACAATAGTTTCCCCTTCAGGATCTATGTGGCACAGCAGGACAATTCAACGATTCGCATCAAGCACAGAAGTGAAGGGTCTCATATCACTGAAAGAGACTGGGAGCCAACGGCAGGAGGAGAATCCGCGCATATTGCCGTTGATCCTTTGAACAACGACATCGTATATGGGGGAAGTTATGGCGGATATCTCACCCGTGTCAATCACAAGAACAAAACGGAAAGAGCCATAAACGTATGGCCGGACAATCCGATGGGATATGGAGCGGAAGGAATGAAATACCGTTTTCAATGGAACTTTCCGATCATTTTCAGCCGGCACAATCCCAAGCGTTTGTACACCTTTTCCAATCATGTCCATGTCTCCGAAAACGAAGGTCAAAGCTGGAAGCTGATCAGTGAGGATCTGACGCGGAACGATTCAGCACGCCTGGTGTCCAGCGGAGGGCCCATAACCCAGGACAACACCGGAGTTGAGTACTACTGTACGATTTTCGCAGCCAATGAGAGTCCTTTGAAAGAAGGTCTTTTGTGGGTCGGATCCGATGATGGTCTGATTCACGTTACCCGGGATGGGGGAGAAACCTGGGAGAATGTGACGCCATCAGGAATGCCAGAGTGGATGATGATCAACAGCATCGAGCCTTCTTATTTTGATGAGGGAACCTGTTATGTGGCAGGAACGCGATACAAGCTGGGAGATTTCACGCCTTATCTTTACAAGACGACTGACTACGGGAAATCCTGGAGTAAAATCACGACTGGGATTGACAAGGAGCATTTTACCAGGGTCGTCCGTCAGGATCCATCCCAAAAAGGCATACTCTATGCAGGGACAGAAACAGGGATGTACATTTCTTTCAATGATGGACGGAGCTGGGAGCCCTTCCAATTGAACCTTCCCGTGGTGCCTGTCACGGATCTGGCCATCAAGGACAATAACCTGATTGTTGCAACCCAGGGGCGATCCCTTTGGATGATTGATGACCTGACGGTTTTGCACCAATTGGAGGATGCTTCGAAAGCCAAAAACAACTTTCTCTTCAAACCCAGGGATTCCTACAGGACCAAAGGCAGCAAAGGCAAAGAGTCCAAACTCAACGGCACAAACCGGGACAATGGGGTCATGACCTATTTTAATGTACCGGACTACGACAAGGAGAAAGACTCCGTTTACCTGAGTTATTTTACACCTGGGGGGGACACCCTGGCATCCTTCTTCAACAAGGCTGAAAAGAAGGAAGAGAAACTGAAACTTGAGAAGGGCCCAAACACATTTACCTGGAACATGCGGACCCAGGGAGCAGAAAAATTGCAAGGAATGATTCTCTGGTGGGCGAACCTCAATGGGGCTAAGGTGGTTCCGGGAACCTACAAGGTTGTGCTGCACGTCAATGGAGAGGACATGGAGCAAACATTCAACGTCCTGGCGGATCCAAGAAGCGAAGCAAGCCCGGAGGAGATGCAGAGGCAATATGCCTTCGTTTCAGAAGTGAATCAAACTGTTGACCGGGCACATCAATCCATCAAAAAGATTCGAAAAATAAACGATCAGCTGGATGCATTCATAAAGCAATACAAGGATAACGAAGAGGTGGCTGACCTGGTTCAAAATGCGCGTGACCTGAAGAAATCATTTTCGGACATCGAGAAAGCCCTCTATCAGACCCAAAACAAGAGCAATCAGGATCCACTTAACTTTCCGATTCGGCTGACCAATAAGCTGGGGCATCTGAACAGTCTGGTGACCCTTGATGACTTTGCACCCACGGAGCAGGATGTTCAGCTCAAAGAGGAGTTGACGGCAGAGATCAACAAGGAGCTGGAGGCTTTTGACAAGCTTGTGACAGAAGAGGTAGAGAAGTTCAACAATTCTTTCAATGAATCGCGATTGAATTACCTGCTTGTTGAATAGTACCTGCACAAAGAAGTTTTGATTCCAATGAAAAGAGTGAAATATTTTTCGGTTTATTTGCTTCCTCTGACGGCGTACGTGTCGTTTCACGGGGAGGGGCTGATTTCCTTTTTTCCGGTTTTTGTGTTTTTCGTTCTCGTACCGCTTTTGGAATTGTTTTTGAAGCCGGATCACAGCAATTTTGATCAGGAAACGGCTCTGTTGGAGAAGAACAGTCAAATCTACGATTGGATCCTTTATCTGGCTGTACCTGTTCAGGTTGGGATGCTGATCTATTTTTTTTATGTAATAGGCTCTACGCCATACGATTCCCTGGAGTTCTATGGGCGAATTTTCGCCATGGGGCTCATGTGTGGCGTCATGGGGATCAATATCGGTCATGAACTGGGGCACAGGCCCGAACGAATCAATCAGCTCCTCGGCGAGATATTGCTATTGACTTCCTTGAACACACATTTTTTGCCGTATCACAATGAAGGGCACCACAGAGAAGTGGCCACCCCGCAGGACCCTGCGACGGCAAAGCGAGGGCAGTGGCTCTTTCATTTCTGGATCACGTCCCATTTTGGGAGTTATATCAAGGCCTGGAAGATTGAGGCCTCCAGGATGAGAAAAAGAAAGAAGCCTGTTCTATCCATTCAAAACAGAATGGTGATTTATTCGATAGCGAACATGCTTGTCCTGGGAAGCATCTATTATTTTTTCGGCTTTCAGGTCCTGATTGCTTTTGTCCTCGCAGCTGTTGTCGGAATCCTTCTATTGGAGACCGTGAATTATATCGAGCACTACGCCCTGTTGCGCAGAATCAACGACAAAGGAAGGTACGAGCGCGTGAGGCACAGCCATTCCTGGAACTCGGATCACCAGATAGGAAGACTCATGCTCTTCAATCTTTCCAGGCATTCGGATCATCATTACAAAGCCAGCAAGAAATATCAGGTTCTCGAGTCCCTGGAGGACAGCCCCCAAATGCCTACGGGCTATCCTGGCATGATGGTTCTGGCCCTTGTGCCACCCATCTGGTTCGGGCTAATGAACCCGCATCTTGACCGTATGACGCAAGAAACTTAACAATCCATATCCAACCCATGAAAAAAATACTAGTGCTAATGATGCTGACTTTGGTATTCAGCTCAACGGAATCCATTGCTCAAAAGAGAAAAAAGAAAAGCAAGGCAACAGAATATGAAATAATCCCCGATTCGATCTTTCACGGTTTTCAATGGAGAAACATCGGACCTTTCCGGGGAGGAAGGAGCGTGGCTTCAAGCGGAGTTGTCAAGGAGCCGATGACCTACTATTTCGGTTCCACAGGGGGTGGAATCTGGAAAACTGTCGATGATGGCATCACCTGGAAAAACGTCTCTGACGGCTTCTTGAAGACAGGAACGGTAGGAGCGATTTCCGTTTCGGAAAGTGACCCCAATGTGGTTTATGCCGGAATGGGGGAGCATGCGGCACGCGGGGTCATGACCTCCATGGGAGACGGGATCTATAAATCGGAAGATGCCGGAAAAACCTGGAAGCACATGGGTCTGGATCACTCGAGGCATATTTCTGACGTGGTGATCCATCCTGAGAATCCTGATGTTGTCTTTGTCTCCGTACAGGGAGCCCAGTATGGCCCGACGGAGGAACGAGGCGTTTACAGAAGCCTCGACGGGGGAAAGAACTGGGAACGGGTGCTTTTTGTGGACAGTCGAACCGGCGCTTCCTCCGTAGTCATGGATATGACGAATCCAAGGATCCTGTATGCAGCCATGTGGGAGCACAGCAGATATCCCTGGACCATGGAATCCGGAGGTCAGGGTTCGGGATTGTACAAGTCGACCGATGGAGGAAACACCTGGCAAAAAATGAGTGAAGGATTGCCAGAGTTGATGGGAAAAGCAGGAATATCCGTATCCAGGGCAAATCCTGAGCGGGTTTTTGCCGTCATTGAGGCCGAAGGGGATAAGTCCGGGGTTTACCGTTCTGATGACGGAGGAAAAAAATGGAAGCAAATCAACAAGGACCGCATCAATGTCACGCGTTCCTGGTACTATATGGAGATCTTTGCGGATCCCATGGACGAGAACGTGGTATGGGTGATGAATGCCCCCGCCATGAAATCCATCGACGGAGGCAGGACCTTTCAACGGGTTCCGACGCCACACGGTGACAACCACCATTTGTGGATACACCCGTACGACAATCAGAAAATGATCAACTCCAATGACGGAGGGGCCAACATTTCAAATAATGGAGGCAAAAGCTGGAGCACCCAGAGAAACCAACCGACCTCTCAGTTCTACCGGGTGATTACAGACAATCAGGTACCCTATCACGTCTATGGGGGTCAGCAGGACAATTCTGCTATCGGCATCGCCAGTCGAACCTATGACCAGGGAATTGACTGGAAGGACTGGTATTCGGTGGCGGGCTGCGAAAGTGCTTTCCTGGCTTTTGACCCGGACGATCCACAAGTAATTTTCGGAGGGTGTTACCAGGGAATCATAGATCGTTGGTACAGAGCGACCCAGCTAAGCAAGGAAATCAAGGAATACCCTGAGGTGTCCCTGGGCAATGCTCCCGAGGATTTCAAATACCGGTACAACTGGAACGCGCCTATCATCAGTTCCCCTCATGACCGTTCAACGATTTATCACGCGGGCAATGTGGTTTTTAAAACCACCGACATGGGAACCACATGGGAAGTCATCAGTCCTGACCTGACCCGAAATGACAAGAGCAAGCAGGGTCCTGGAGGCAAGCCATTCACCAATGAGGCTGCAGGAGGTGAAAACTACAACACCCTCATGGCCCTGGTTGAATCTCCGCACGAAAAAGGAGTGCTTTGGGCAGGAAGCGATGACGGCCTGTTGCACCTCACCAGGGACGGCGGAAGCAATTGGGAGAATGTGACCCCATCGAATCTTCCTGAGGGAATCATCAATTCCATTGAAGTCTCTCCGCATGATCCGGCCACAGCCTATATCACAGTGATGCGATACAAGGTCATGGATTTAAAACCCTATGTTTTCAAAACTACGGATTACG
This sequence comes from uncultured Flavobacteriaceae bacterium, assembly GCA_942492425.1. Classification (GTDB taxonomy): domain Bacteria; phylum Bacteroidota; class Bacteroidia; order Flavobacteriales; family Flavobacteriaceae; genus Lutimonas. Next base: position 161,683 of record CALOEQ010000002.1, on the reverse strand, counting down.
GCAAGAGTTGGAGCAAAATTGTAAATGGTTTCGATGATGAGCACACATTTGTGAGAACTGTGCGCGAGGATCCTGTCCGAAAAGGATTGCTCTATGCCGGCACCGAAACCGGTCTCTACATTTCATTCAATGACGGCCGGCACTGGCAGAAGCTTCAACTGAATCTCCCGGTAGTTCCGATCAATGACCTGATCGTTCAAAGCAATGATCTGGTTGCGGCCACGGCAGGTCGCTCTTTCTGGATCCTGGATGATCTGAGCCCTTTGCAGCAATTCGATGCAAGTAATGAGGAATTCAAACTTTACAAGCCGCAGGACACCTATTTGCTGTTTGGCGGCAGCACTGAAAAACCGGTACCCGGCCTGGGTTCGAATCCAAAGTCGGGAGTCACCATCGATTACTACCTGCCGGCCGATGCCGACTCACTGGAGCTAAAACTGGAGGTCCTGCAGGGTGGTGAGGTGATAAGAACCCTTACCAACAACAAACCCAAGGATTTCAAAAGTTGGCAAGGCGGTCCTCCCAAACCCATGGTTTTACCATCTTCGGAGGGTCATCAACGCTTTACCTGGGACTTCCGACGGGACAACCTTCCGGCCGTGGACAATGTGTTCGTTTTTGGTGACTACAGGGGGTCCCGGGTGGGCCCCGGAACCTATGTTCTAAGACTTTCTTTGGAAGAAAAAACCGTCGAACAATCGGTTCAGATCTTGGCCAACCCCAACCTGGAAGTCAAAACCGAATCTTATGCGGAGCAGCAGAAAATGCTGGAAGATCTAGCGGGTATGGTGGAGGAAATTCACAATTCCGTCAATCAGATGCGCTCTGCGAAGAAACAGTTGAATGGGTACAAATCGCTGCTCGAAGACAATGAGACCGCAGAGGAGCTTTTACAATTAGGAGACTCGCTAATCGGGAGAATAGATTCCTGGGAAAGGAATCTCATTCAGCCCGATCAGAAGACTTTTCAAGATGTCATCAATTTCAACAATCAACTCAACGCCGAGATCATGTACCTGAGAGGCTTTGTCGACAATGCCGATGCAGAGCTGACCCAGGGTTCGCGGGAACGATTCAAAGACCTTCAGGACGACTGGCAGGTTTATTTGAATGAGCGGGATGCGATCATTGAAAATGAGATGGCCGGGTACAATGAAAAATTCAAGCAATTGAATCTGCCCGCCATAATACTGGAAGAGTAGAACGGAGGATCAAGTATCTTATACACTGGATTCGGAAAAGCGTGAATCATGGAGAAAAATGATGGAAAATTGATTGTAGGATTGGCCCAACTGGCTCCTGTCTGGCTTGACAAGGAGGCGACCCTGGAGAAAATAATCGAAGCCATTCACAAGGCAGGACAGAAAGGCATCGATCTGCTGGTCTTTGGAGAAGGATTTGTGCCGGGTTATCCCTTGTGGACGGGTTTGACAGATGCAACCGTGTTCGATTCTCCGATGCAGAAAGAGCTCCATGCCCATTATGCGGCAAATGCTGTAGTTATTGAGAACGGAGATCTGGACACTGTATGCTCCTTATTGAAAAAGTATGAGATGGCTTCCTACCTGGGAGTAATCGAAAGACCTTCTGACCGGGGTGGTCACAGCCTGTATGCCTCGCTTGTATTTATCGATAGCAGCGGAAAAGTGCGATCGGTGCACCGAAAATTGAGACCTACCTACGACGAGCGATTGACCTGGTCACCCGGAGACGGTCATGGGCTGCAGGTGCACCCACTTAAGGAATTCACCGTGGGAGGTCTCAATTGCTGGGAGAATTGGATGCCCCTGGTCCGTAGCTCACTGTATGCTCAGGGAGAAAACCTGCATATAGCCGTATGGCCCGGATCGGATCATAATACCCGGGACATCACGCGATTCATGGCAAGGGAATCTCGTTCCTTTGTTGTTTCGGTATCCAGCTTGATGCGGAAGGAAGATTTTCCGGAAACCACCCCGTATCTTGCGGAAATTCTTGAGAACGCACCTGATATATTGACCAATGGCGGATCCTGCGTTGCAGGACCGGATGGGGAGTGGATACTGGAACCGCAGGTTGGCCAGGAAGAAATCTATAGGGTAGAGCTGAATTTCAAACGTGTATTGGAAGAGCGCCAAAATTTTGACCCCAGCGGACACTATTCGCGTCCGGATGTGACGCGTCTGATTGTTAACCGGGAACGCCAGTCTGTGATCCGGTTTGAAGAGTCCGGCGAGGATGGAAATAAGGAGAAGACGAAAGGCATATGAAAACCATTGGCCTGATCGGAGGTATGAGCTGGGAGTCCAGTGCAGTCTATTACCGACTTCTGAACGAGCGTGTCGGTGAGATTCTCGGGGGGTCGCATTCTTGTGAATGCATTATGGATTCTGTGGATTTCGATCATATCGAACGACTCCAGCACGACAGCAAATGGGAAGAGCTCTGCCAAATCATGAGGGACAAGGCCCTGAAGCTTGAAAAGGCCGGTGCGGAAATCATACTTCTTTGCACCAATACCATGCATGTCTGCGAACCTGAAATGACCGCAGACCTTAATGTCCCTTTCCTGCATATCGCGGATGCGACAGGACGGGCCATTGCCTCCGGGGGGTTGGAAAGGGTTGGGCTTCTAGGAACCCGTTTCACCATGGAAAAGGATTTCTATTCGAAGATTTTAAAGGAAAAATATAAAGTGGATGTGATCATTCCCTCCGTTGAGGATCGCGACCTGGTCCATAACTGCATTTACAAGGAGCTGGTCCGGGGGCAATTTCTTCCTTCTTCCAAAAAGGAGTTCCAACGCATCATAAGAGACCTTCTGGCACAAGGGGCTCAAGGCGTGATTTTGGGCTGTACGGAAATTCCCATGCTCATTCAGCAGGAGGATGTTGAGATTCCTGTCTTTGACACGACTTCCCTGCACGTCGAGGCTGCTTTGAAAAGTGCCCTCAACTGATCCGTTCTCAACTGATCCGTTCTCCATTGGACACGGAGTCCTGGTCGGGCTCAATGAAGCTGAGCTTGCCATCAACCGTATCACTCATAAGAATCATGCCCTGACTTTCAACTCCCCGGAGCTTTCTGGGGGCCAGGTTGACCAGTACGATGACGCGCTGACCAACAACCTCCTCAGCAGAGAAACTCTCGGCAATTCCGCTAACGATCGTTCGTACATCTATCCCTACATCAACCTTTAATTTCAAGAGTTTTTTTGTCTTTGGAATTTTCTCTGCCTCCAGGATGGTGCCTACGCGCATGTCCAGCTTGGTGAAATCGTCAAAACCGATCGTGTCTTTTTGCTCCGGCACTTCGGCAGTGGCATCTGCTGTTTTCGAGGCCTCCAGCTTGTCGATCTGAATCTGGATTTCTTTGTCCTCCACTTTTGAAAACAAGAGCTCAGCCTTTCCAATTGCGTGTCCTGCCGGGAGCAGACTCTTTTCTCTGCCGACTTCTTCCCAGGCGCCTGTACCTGCTTTTTCGAAATGAAGCATCTTGCGTAATTTTTCCGCGGTGAACGGGAGAAAAGGTTCACTCAGAACGGAAAGACCTTTAGCAACCTGCAAGGCAACATACATAATCGTTTGGACGCGCTCGGGATCGGTTTTGATTTTTTTCCAGGGCTCTTCCTCGGCAAGGTATTTATTTCCCAGGCGAGCCAGGTTCATGAGCTCAGACAAAGCTTCCCGAAAGCGGTATCGCTCAATCGATGAGGCAATGATCTCCGGGTATTTGGCGAGTTGTTTCAGTGTTTCTTGGTCTGTAGCGGAAAGGGGTCCCGGTTCCGGAATGACGCCTTGGTAGTATTTATTGGTCAACACCACCACGCGGTTGATGAAGTTCCCGAAAATGGCCACCAACTCGTTGTTGTTTCTCGCCTGGTAATCCTTCCAGGTAAAGTCATTGTCCTTGGTCTCCGGGGCATTTGCCGTTAGAACGTAGCGAAGCACATCCTGCTTCTCAGGGAATTCGAGGAGGTATTCGTGCAACCAAACAGCCCAGTTCTTCGAAGTTGAGATCTTGTTCCCCTCGAGGTTCAAAAACTCGTTGGCCGGTACATTTTCCGGGAGGACATAGCTGCCTTCCGCTTTCAGCATTGAAGGAAAGATGATGCAGTGAAACACAATATTGTCCTTTCCGATGAAGTGAACCAATTTGCTGTCTTTGTTTTTCCAGTAGGGCTCCCAGTCTTTTCCTTTCTCAGCGGCCCATTCTTTGGTCGACGAAATGTATCCGATAGGAGCGTCAAACCAAACATAGAGTACTTTGCCTTCACCGCCTTTAACGGGTACGGGGATGCCCCAGTCCAGGTCGCGGGTAACCGCTCTTGGCTTCAATCCATCGTCGATCCAGGATTTAACCTGCCCGAGGACATTGGCCTTCCAGTCTTCCTTGTGACCGACGAGAATCCACTCCTTCAACCAGTCCTGGTATTCATTCAGGGGCAGATACCAGTGTTTGGTCTCCTTCATCGTCGGTTTGTTTCCGGTGATCACGCTTTTCGGATTGATCAGGTCCTGGGCGTTGTGACTCGTGCCGCAATTCTCACATTGGTCGCCATAGCTCTCTTCGAAGCCGCATTTCGGACAGGTTCCGACAACGAAGCGATCCGCTAAGAACTGCTTCGCCTCCTCATCGTAGAGTTGGGCCGAAGTCTCTTCGATGAATTTCCCCTTTTTGTAGAGATCCTTAAAAAACTCGGAAGCCGTCTCGTGGTGGACGGGAGCAGAGGTCCTCGAATAATTGTCAAAGCTTATCCCAAATTCTGCAAATGAATTCTTGATGATTTCGTGGTACTTGTCAACAATCGCTTGCGGTGTCGTTCCTTCCGCCTTGGCTTTCAGGGTGATCGGAACACCATGCTCGTCGGAACCACAAACGAACGCCACGTCTTTGCCTTTCATCCGCAGATATCGGGCATAGATATCTGCCGGAACATATACGCCTGCCAGGTGACCGATATGAACCGGTCCGTTGGTGTAGGGAAGAGCCGCTGTAATTGTATATCGCTTAGGACTTTGCATGAGTGAAAATTAAGACCACAAAAGTAAGAAAAAGGTCAGGAAAGCAACTTGAATACTAGATAAATATAGAGCCATACGGTCAAGAAATCCTATTTTTACCGGGAGAAAAACGACACCCATGAAGATTAAGATAGAATTGATTGTTATGTCTCTTGCAATGCTCGCGTGTTCGGGCCTTATGAACGCACAGGATATTTCGGAAAAGGCAGGGAACCTTGTACGACCACCTTATCTCAAAAAAGGAGATACGATCATGATTCTCTCGCCGGCGGGCAGGTTGAGGGACCGCAAGGGCGTCGAAGCCGGAACAGAGTTGGCCAATCATTGGGGCCTGGTCGTTTTTTACGGCAATCACCTTCTTTCACAAGAAGGAAGTTTTGCGGGAACCGATGGGGAGCGCCTGGATGATCTTCAAAAGGCCCTGGACGATCCGAGCATCAAGGCGATCTGGGCCGCTCGGGGCGGATACGGAACCGTGCGGATAGTCGATGACCTGGATTTTTCGAGATTCCGTCAAAACCCCAAATGGATCGTGGGCTTCTCCGACATCACAATACTTCACAACAAGCTGAATCAACTGGGATATCAATCCATCCATGCCCAAATGCCCGTCACTCTGGAGCTGGATAACCCCGAACAGAGAAAATCGATACGGTCGCTTCACAGGGCCCTTTTCGGGAAGAAGCTGGAATACAAAATCAGTGCTGATGACGGTAACAATGTCAGCGGCCGGGAAGGGGTCGGAACAGGACAATTGGTCGGAGGAAATCTCTCCATTGTTTACAGTATGCTCGGATCTGACACTAACCTGAAAATGCAGGGCAAAGTCCTTTTCCTTGAGGAGGTAGGTGAGAGACTGTACCACATTGACCGAATGATGATCAGTCTGAAACGAGCCGGCTATTTCGAGCGGTGCAACGGATTGATCATTGGAGACTTCAAACTCAAGGAGAACAAGGGAAACCCCTTTGGCAAAACCCTTCAGGAGATCGTTCTTGAAGCCACCGAAGGAACGGATTTCCCAATTGTATTTGATTTTCCTGCCGGGCATGTGGATGACAACCGAGCTCTTATCATGGGCAGGCAGGTGGAGCTGAACGTTGGTAAAAAGAAGAGCAAAATTGTCTTTCGCGATTAAACCAGTCGGTTATAAAGCAATTGACGGGCACTAAGATTTGAGTTGAATGCGGTCACATGATTTGGGGGTCCGAGGAGAGGAACTGGCAAGCAAGCACCTTTTGTCAAAAGGCTACACCATTTTGGAGAGAAACTGGAGGTTCCAAAAAGCAGAGATCGACATTCTCGCCACAAAGGACGACACGCTGGCTGTCGTTGAGGTCAAAACACGTTCATCAATAGCTTTCGGAGACCCTGAAGAGTTCATAAGCCGAAACAAGATTCACCTCTTGAAAAGGGCAGCGAACGCCTATGTCAACATGAACCGTTTGAATTTGGATGTTCGCTTCGATTATATCGGAATTGTCATTGAAAGGAATCATCACAAGATCTCTCACATGAAAGATGCCTGCTTCATTTTTTGAAGCCAACAGGACTGGATGCTAGCGCTCCTCAAACAAGGATTTGAGTTCTTCGAAATCTTCGGGTTTTGCAAGGATGCGTTTCTCCGAATCCAGCACGAAGTAGCTTGGAATGGCTTGAACACCGTAGTCCTTAACCTTCGGACTCGACCACTTGTCCAAATCCAGAACATTGATGAATTCCGGATAGTTGGCGGTCATGTTCTCCCAACTCTTGACCTCATCTTCAAGGCCAACGGTAACCACTTTCATGTTCTCTATGCCACTTATGAACTTATGGAATTCGGGTACCTCCATTTGACAGTGCGGGCATCCGGAGCTAAAAAACAGGACGATGTAATAGTCGGTGCCCATAAGGCCGTACAAATGCTTCTCCTGACCTTCGACCTCCCATGAGAAATCGGGGGCTCTGATCCCAATGGCTGTTTTCATGGATGCCGTTATCTTGCTCATGAATTGTATGTCCTGAACCTCCTTGGGCAAATTCATGTAATGTTCATCCATCACGTACTGGACCATAGGTGTGTTTTGCATTTGGAGGTATTCCTGAATGAGCGATTCCTCAAACTTTTCAAGCAAAACATGCTTGTCTCCTGCCCAGTTTACAGCTTTGTCAATGGCCTCCTTCTGAAGAATATTGCTCGCTTCCTGGGTATCTGACTGGTTCAAATAAAGCACGTAGTCACGCATGCGGTCGGTAATAAATGAGGAATGGGCGAGCACGCTGTCATTCACATCCATGGAATCGAAAAAGTGGGCTTTGATCTCGTCTATATACACCTGTGGTTCTTTAACCGGCGTCGGAGGATTGTACTGTCGGCTCGCGCGTACGATATGATGCGCCATCATGCCTTTTGAACGCTCTTCAAAATCCTTTTGTTGAGTCTCAAGCTCAGTTATGGCTGTCTTGTACTGGGTTTCCAATTGATTGGCTTCTTTCGGGTCCGAGGCCTCGAAATAGAGCCCCTGTACCGAGTCTATGGCTTTTTGACTGGCTCGAACTGTTTTGTAATACTCCTGGTAGAGATTGTTTTCATCAGATTGACTGAAAAAAATGGACTCTGCCGGATTCTCGGGATTGAAGGTGAAGTCGATCTCTTCTTTGTTGTAGATGAATTCCACGTAAAGATTGTTCTCAATCTGGTAGTAGGCCCTGTATATTCCCGGAGCTCCCTCATCGACTTTGAATTCAAAGGCGCCGTCTACCACATCGGCATTGTCGACATAGGTCTGGTCACCGTTTTCAAGTTTGTACAACAGTATCCATGAATAATCGTGGTTCGGGTCTATCGTTCCTTTGATTGAGTACTGAGCCCAGACTCCCGTGCTGAGCAGAACGATCAAAAATGGCAATATCCTCACAGTCAAGATAATTTTTGCAAAGGTACGATTTATCCTCAAATGACTTAAATTGGCCGAATCAGAAGGATAAAGCCAAATGCTGATTTATGACAAAAAAGAAAAACACGATTTGGATCACGGGAGCTTCTTCTGGTATTGGAAGGAGCCTGGCAATCGCCTATGGAAAGGACCCCGTGAACCTTATTCTTTCAGCACGCAACAAGGATCGTTTGGAAAAAGTAAAGAAGGAGATCGGAGAACCGGAGCGAATCCGCATCCTGCCTCTGGACCTGACCGACATCGAATCCTTTCCCCGAATTGTCGAGCAGGCCTGGGGCCTGTTTGACGGGGTGGATGTCATGATCCACAATGGGGGAATAAGCCAGCGATCGCTGGTGGCGGAAACCCCGCTTTCTGTGGACAGAAGCATTTTTGAGACCAATTATTTTGGCACGATCGGGCTTACCAAATGCCTGCTGCCCTATTTCAGTCAAAGGCAATTAGGTTATTGAAGAATGCCGTCAAGGTCATCCTGGGTCAGGTTGGTCTTGAGGCCTAAAAGAACCAGGTCATCTTCCGAAGAAATTTCCAGGACCACTTCTTTGATTTTATTTTTGTTTTCCAGGGTGAAGAAAGCAATTTTGTCGCCGTCATCTTTCACTTTTACAACCTTGTCAAATTTTGAGCGATTGATGAACTTGTCAAATTGTTTGGTTTTATTTGCCGAATCTTCAGAAAAGACAAGAATCCTGACGTGCTTGGCTTTTTTGAGCAGAGGTTTGATTTCTTCCATGTCTTCATCCGGAAGGAAGCTGGCGATCAGGGAACTGCTAAGGCCGAAAGAAAAATCCGAATCGTCCTGGTGTTCCTGGTAGAAAGAGTTGAACGAGGTGTTTGTGGCACACGAGCTCAAAAGCGTCAAGGCAATCAGGGCAAAGAATATTTTTTTCATGATGATTTCAGTTTTAGAGATATGATGTTCCTCTCTAAGACGAGTGGATCAAAGATTTGTAACAAAAAGTTTTTAAAATAAAAACGACCCTTAAAAAAGGGCCGTTCCTACTTCCATTGGTTCAGGAAAATTGTTAAAGCATTTCGTTGGCTAGATTGGCGAGCTCCGACCGCTCTCCTTTCTCCAGCTTGACATGTGCGAACAGGTGATTGCCCTTGAGGCGGTCGATCAGGTATGTCAGACCGTTGCTGTGCTCATCCATGTACGGCGTGTCAATCTGGTTGATGTCTCCGGTGAAAATCACCTTGGTTCCCTCGCCGGCCCTGGTAATGATGGTCTTGACCTCATGGGGCGTCAGGTTCTGGGCCTCATCCACGATGAATATGGAATTGATCAGGCTGCGACCCCTGATGAAAGCCAGTGCCGTGATGGTCAGCAATCCCGACTCCTGGAGTTGCTCCAGGACCTTGCTCTTCTTCTCGTTCGCCTTGAATTGGTTCTTAATAAAATTCAGATTGTCCCATAAGGGTTGCATGTATGGAGAGATCTTGCTTTCGGCATCTCCCGGCAGGAAACCGATTTCCCGGTTGCTCAGAGGGATGATGGGTCGGGCGAGAATGATCTGGTCATATTTGTTCTTCTGCTCAAGGGCCGAAGCAAGGGCCAGAAGAGTCTTACCCGTGCCGGCGACACCTTCCAGGGCGACCAGTTTGATCTCATCCTGGAGCAGCGCGTTCAAGCCAAAGGTCTGCTCGGCATTTCTGGGTTTGATCCCGAAGACGTATTTTTTGTCGACGCGTTCGATCGCATCGGTTTCTCCGTTGTATCGAGCCAGGACCGAATTGGTGCAATTGTTCAGGATATAGTAGCCGTTGGTTACTTTTTCGGAACCGAGTATTCCGCCCTCCTTGATCCTGTTTTTCTGATAAATGGTTTGAATGACCTGGGCATCGATGTTCTCGATGACCGGAAATCCATCCGAAAAGCTTTTCAGGTTCTTGACCTTGCCGGTTTCGTAATCTTCAGAGATCAATCCTATGGCTTTCGCCTTGATTCTCAAGTTAATGTCTTTAGTAACAAGGATGATGTTCTTGTCTTTTTCCTCGGTTACCAAAGCCAGTGCGGCATTGATGATCTTGTGATCATTTTTTGTATTGCCATAGATCTCTTCGGCATCCATGTTCTTCAGGCTTTGAGCATCCATGATCACCTTCAGCCTGCCACGGCCCTTTCCGATTTTCATCCATTTGTTCAGGCCGTTGTTTCCAGAGAGCTTGTCCAGAAACCGGATGACTTCGCGGGCCTCAAAATTCTTAGTTTCATTACCGATTTTAAATTGGTCGAGCTCTTCGAGAACGGTAATAGGGATTGCCACGTCATGTTCGTCAAAATTTCGAATGCTGTTGTGATCGAAAAGGAGTACCGACGTGTCTAAAACAAATACTTTTTTGGTCATATAAACGATTTTAAGGACTTACCTCATTAAGACAAAGGATAAGGGGAAATAATACTTCATCGGTAGTGGAGCAATTTTCTTCTTCTCAAATTTTTTAAAAAAGTACGAAAATTTCAATAGGGTGGAAATCGTAAAATGCGATTTATAGGCAGACTTATTAACAAGAAATTAACCAAATGTCGAGAGCATCAAATGCTTCGGAGGGTTTCAAGTGCTTTGGAAACCGAATTGATACGTATGAAGGTGATCAGAAGGCGAAGCCCTTTTTTGGTTTCACGCTCCTTCATGACGCAGGTCTGGCCATTTTTCTGAATATAGGCCAGGACCCTGGAGAAGGTCTCACTTTGAAAGTATTCACTCTGCTGATCCGAGATGAAATATCCGATCATGCGTTTTTGTTTCATAACCAATCTCTCGAGACCAAGTTCCTTCGCAATCCATTTGATGCGAACCGAGTCGAGCAGGTCATGAGCCTGATCCGGCAATTCTCCAAAACGGTCGATCAACTGTTCTTCAAAGGCCCTGAGCTCCTCTTCCTCTGTGAAATCACTCAGCTCCTTGTACAGACTCAGCCGCTCAGAGATGCTGCTGACGTAATCATCAGGGAAAAGTATCTCGAAGTCCGAGTCGATCTGTACCTCTTTGACGTATTCTTTCTTCCCGGCATCCTGATCCGCGTAAAGCTCCTTGAATTCATTTTCCTTGAGCTCTTCGATGGCCTCATTGAGAATTTTCTGATAGGTTTCGAAACCGATGTCATTGATAAAGCCACTCTGCTCGGCACCCAGAAGGTCCCCGGCTCCTCTGATCTCCAGGTCCTTCATGGCAATGTAAAAACCACTGCCCAGCTCGGAATGCATTTCAAGGGCCTGGATGCGCTTTCGCGCGTCCTCCGTCATGACGTGATAGGGCGGCGTGATCAGGTAGCAAAAGGCCTTTTTGTTCGAGCGCCCGACGCGCCCTCGCATCTGGTGGAGGTCACTCAGCCCGAAATTGTTGGCGTTGTTGATAAAAATGGTATTGGCATTGGGCACATCCAGTCCGCTTTCGACAATGGTGGTGCTGACCAATACATCGAATTCCCCGTTGATGAATTCGAGCATCAGCTCCTCGAGCTTCTTTCCGTCCATCTGACCATGACCGATCCCGATTCGGGCATCAGGCAGCAACCGTTGAAGCATCCCTGCCACTTCACGGATATTCTCAATTCGGTTGTGGATGAAAAACACCTGCCCTCCACGTTGGATCTCATAACGAATGGCATCACGGATGGTCTCTTCGTTGAACCCGACAACCTGAGTTTCTATGGGATGTCTGTTGGGCGGAGGAGTTTTAATGACCGACAAGTCACGCGCCGCCATAAGAGAGAACTGCAAAGTCCTGGGTATCGGCGTAGCAGTGAGGGTGAGTGTGTCAATATTCTCCTTCAGGGTTTTGAGTTTCTCTTTTACCGCGACTCCGAACTTCTGCTCCTCGTCTATCACGAGCAGTCCAAGATCTTTGAATTTGACATTTTTATTGACCAGCTGATGCGTTCCGATCACGATATCGACCTGTCCGTCAGCCAGGCCCTCGAGGACGTCTCTTCTCTGCTTGGCGGTTCGGAAACGATTGAGATATTCCACGCGTACAGGAAAATCCCGGAGTCGCTCCCGGAAGGTCTTGGCGTGTTGAAAGGCCAGGATAGTGGTAGGAACCAAAACGGCTACCTGCTTTCCATTGTCTACAGCTTTGAAGGCAGCGCGGATGGCGATCTCGGTCTTGCCAAAGCCAACGTCACCACAGATCAGACGATCCATGGGCTGGTCCTTCTCCATGTCGACTTTTACGGCCTCGGTCGCACTGAGCTGATCCGGCGTGTCTTCGTAGATGAAGCTGGCCTCCAACTCGTGCTGCATGAAGGTGTCAGGGCCGTAGGAAAGTCCTTTTTGCAGTTTTCGTTTGGCGTACAGCTCGATCAGACTGAAGGCAATGTGCTTGACCCTCGCCTTGGTTTTCTGCTTGAGCTTCTTCCAGGTGTTCGAGCCCAATTTGTGCACCTTGGGGGGCTTTCCATCCTTTCCGTTGTATTTGCTGATCTTGTGCAGGGCGTGGATACTGATATAGAGCACGTCCCGATCCCCGTAGATCAGCTTAATGGCCTCCTGTTTTTTGCCCTCGACCTCGATTTTGTGCAATCCGCCATAGCGCCCGATGCCGTGATCTATATGGGTGACATAATCTCCCGGCTCGAGTTGGGTGAGTTCCTTGAGCTTGATGGATTGCTTTTTGGCAAACCCGCTTTTGAGCTTGAATTTGTGATAGCGTTCAAAAATCTGGTGATCGGTGTAACAGGCGATCTTCAGGTCGCGGTCGATGAATCCGCTGTAAATGGGCAAGGTAATGGTCTTGTAGGGCACCTCTTCATCCATGTCATCGAATATGTCATGGAAGCGCTTGGCCTGACTTTCGTTGTCGCAGAAGATGTAATTGGAATAGCCCTGATCATCATTTTCCCGCAAGTTGGCAATCAAAAGATCGAATTGCTTGTTGAATGAGGGTTGGGGAAGGGTATCGAATCGAAGGACGTATTCAGGGCTCGCCGCTGGCTCGTTGATTTTCGACACCTGGAACTGTGATAATTTCTCAAGAAATGTCTTTCCATCGCAAAAGAGCTCAGACGGCTCCAGCTGGCTCAGTTCCCCTTTGAGCCGGGCGAATGCCTCAGTGGCTTTTTCATACAACTTGTCTAGGCGTTGAGCCATCAGGGCTGTATTGAAGGTGAAAATCACGGATTTGGCCGGGATGTATTCCAGGAAGATCTGCCTTTTTTCTTCGAGTTTCTTGTTCTCCAGGTTGGGCATGATGTCGATCCGGTTCAGCCGATCGACAGACAACTGACTCTCTATGTCAAAGGACCGAATGCTGTCTACCTCGTCGCCAAAGAATTCGATCCGATAGGGCTGTTCATTCGAAAAGGAGAATACGTCGATTATGCCCCCCCGAATGGCAAAATCACCAGGCTCAACCACAAAATCCACCCGGTTGAATTTATACTCGTGAAGCACATCGTGCACAAAGTCCAGGGACACCTTCTCACCCTGACTTATTTTCAGGGTATTCCGCTTGAGCTCTCGGCGAGTAACGACCTGCTCGAACAGGGCATCGGGGTAGGTAACAATGACAGCCGGCTTTTTTTGAGAGCTTATGCGATTGAGGACCTCGGCACGCAAAAGAATATTTGCATTGTCGGTGTCTTCGATCTGATAGGGGCGCCGGTAGGATCCCGGAAAGAACAAGACGTCCTGACGGTTTGTCTTTCCCTCGGGGGCCAAAAACTGTTCCAGGTCATTCAGATAGTAAGCCGCCTCTTCTTTGTCATTGCATATCAGCACAAAGGGAAGTTCAAGTGATTTATAAGCTGCAGCCAGAACAAAAGACAAGGACGACCCGGCAAGACCGGACAGATGGATGGCCCCATCTTTCTTTTCAAGGGCTTCAACAAGATCCGTTACCTTTTCAAACCGGCGGTATCGATCGATAAATTCGTGCTTGGTCAAGTGCGGCAAATTTTCGACAAAGATAAGGTTTCACATGAAAACCCAAGGTTGAACTTCGGAATCCAAATGACTGGTTTTCTGCCCCGGATTTCTTATATTTACGTTAAGACAAAAGTTGTGCCTATGGATATTTCGGACATTTATTTAAGCATTGGGCAGAAACGTAATATCAGCCACTTTGCAAACATCGTCAGAATTGCAAAATCGGACCAGGAGATTTCGATGGAAGAAGTGGAGTTGCTTTCGCGAATAGCGAAGAAATACAATATTTCAAATGATAGATTCAAGCAGATCCTTAGAAATCCGGAGAGCATTCCAACTCTGGCTCATCTCGAATTTGAAGAGAGGGTGGAAAGACTCTATGAGCTGCTGGAAATGGTGGAGATAGACCACAAGATCGAGAAAAGAGAGGTGAACATGCTCAGGAAGATCGTAACGGGTCTAGCCTTTCCGCTACAATCCGTTGACAAGATAGTCGATCACTCGATCGCGACGGATATCGAAGAGACGGACATGGAAGAATTCAAATCCGGGATGTACAAGCTGCTGAATTTGAAAGTTCATTAAGAGCACCTCCAAAATGCCCGTCGGAAAAGTTTTTCCATAGTTGAAGTAACAACCTGATATCAAGAATATTTAGATTAGTCTAAAAAATGTTTTATCTTTGCAAAAATTAACTGCAAAGATCAATTGTTTTGTATTCCCAGGCAGAAGAAAATTACCTCAAATGCATCTATGCCCTTGAAATGGAGCATGGTGAAGAAGTCAGCACTAATCTTATTGCGAGCAAGATAAAAACAAAAGCCTCTTCGGTTACAGACATGCTCAAAAAGCTTTCCGCGAAGGACCTCGTTGCGTATAAGAAGTACCAGGGAGTCAAGTTGACCGAACGCGGCAGGGAGACCGCGTTGCGTGTGGTTCGCAAGCATCGGCTCTGGGAGTGCTTTTTGGTTCAAAAGCTCGACTTCAATTGGGATGAGGTGCATGAAATTGCCGAACAGCTGGAACACATCGAGTCGGATCTCCTCATCGACAAGCTGGACGCTTTTTTGCGTTTTCCAAAGACCGATCCACACGGGGATCCAATTCCCGACAAACACGGAAGGATGATCATCAGTGAGACCGTAAAGGTGCTGGACATGAAAATCGGCTCCTCCGGAATTCTCACCGGGGTCAGGGACTCCTCCGGACCCTTTCTCAAATATCTCAATAAAAAGAACCTGGCGCTGGGTGACAAAATCAAAGTGATTGACATTGAGCCCTACGATCAGTCTGTCCATATCGAAACGCGGACGCATCGCCTGGTCATAAGCAATAACGTTGCCGAGAACCTCTATCTCAGAAATGTGAAATGAACTCGTACAATCCCATATACGCCCTGTTGATCTTCGGTTTGATCTGCCTGTTTGCCTACCTGTTGTTCCGTCCGGTTCAAGGTTGGTACTGGATCCTGAAGAACAATTGGAAATCCAATGAGAAGACCATCATTGAAGACATCCTGAAACAACTTTACCGAATGGAGAATTCGGGCCTGGTGGCGGATACAAATGCCCTTACCAACGCTTTGAAGATGAAGGACAAATTGATCATCGATGCCATTCACCAGATGGCAGTCTCAGAGCTGGTTCACCTGGACGGCGATCAGGTCAGTCTTACCCGGGAAGGAAGGAAGTACGCACTTCGCATCATTCGGGTACACCGACTCTGGGAGAAATACCTGGCAGAAAAAACCGGATTTGACAAACGCGAATGGCACGACAGGGCCGAGGAAATGGAACACAATCTCTCGAAAGAGGAGACAGATCGACTCGCCATTGATCTCGGACATCCGCTTTACGATCCTCATGGGGACCCGATTCCTACAGGACAAGGAGAAATCAAGAAGCTCGAAGGGGTGCCGTTGTCGGCATTCGGGTCGGACCAGGTGGGCCGCATCATTCATATCGAAGACGAGCCCGATGCCATTTACAGACAAATTTTAGCCGAGAAGATACATATCGGATCGACGCTCAGGGTGGTCGAGCAGAACCCGGAAAGAATCGTGTTTTACTCTGAGGGGGAAGAGTTTGTTCTCGCTCCCGTTGTCGCCTCGAATATAACCGTGGCCCCTGCTGTGCTTGAAACGGAGGAAGCCGCGGTCAGACTATCAAGTTTGAAATCCAATGAAACTGCCCGAGTTGCAGGAATCTCAAAAGAATGCCGGGGAGAGAACCGAAGACGACTGCTCGACCTTGGCTTCGTCCGAGGGGCCGAGATTGAAATTGACATGGAGAGCCCGATGAAGAATCCTGTGGCTTATTCCATAAAGGGCACAAGCATTGCGCTGAGAAAGGACCAGGCCTCAAAAATTCTGATCACCAAGAATGGATAGGATGAAGACAGAGAATAAAAATGTTCAGGCGGGATGCGAGGGATGTGCGCACTACAATGCCGAAGGTCTGAAGAAATTGGGTGTAAACCTGAATGATTCGGATTATGTCATCGCACTGGCCGGAAATCCAAATACAGGCAAGAGCACCGTATTCAACGCTCTGACCGGCCTGAGGCAGCATACTGGAAACTGGCCCGGTAAAACGGTAGTGCGTGCTGAGGGTGCTTTCTCTTATGACAATGAGAAGTACAAATTGGTGGACCTCCCAGGGACGTATTCGTTGTTGTCGACCTCCCAGGACGAAGAGGTGGCCAGGAACTTCATTCTATTCGGAAAGCCCGACGTGACCGTTATCGTTGCTGACGCGAGTCGCCTGGAGCGGAATCTGAACCTCGTTCTTCAAATTTTGGAGATCACTGACCGGGCCGTGCTCTGCCTGAACCTTATCGACGAGGCCAAACGACATAAAATTGAAATCGACCTTCGGGCCCTGTCGAGGGACCTGGGAATCCCGGTAGTGGCTACCAGTGCGAGATACCAGGAAGGCATACCGGAACTGATCCAGGCCATTCAGGGGGTAGCCTCGGGTCAGATCAAATGCACTCCCCGAAAAATAAACAATGTTCCTAAAAAGATCATGAAAGCGGTTGTCGAACTCAGCCGGGAGATCGAAAAGGAATTCCCGGACATCCCGAACAGCCGATGGATCGCCTTGCGACTGCTCGAAGGAGACGGCCGAATTGTTGAAGCTTTGAAAAATGGAGAACTCGTCGCAAATGGACAATAGCGGTGCCAACAGGATCATCAATCTGACCCGAGAGCTCAGATGGCAGATCGGAGAGGATTTTCACGAGAATCTGGCAGAGGGTATTTACGCCGACGCCTCCGAGATCGCCAGCCATGCGGTACGTCGGGATAGGGAGAAGAAGAAGTTGAGATTCGATCAGAAGATTGATCGCATCGTGACCAGTGCGACCTGGGGATTTCCGATCATGTTTCTCTTGCTCGGAGTAGTGCTCTGGCTCACGATCACTGGTGCAAATTACCCGTCTGCCATGCTGGCCGAGCTTCTTTTGGAGAAGATACATCCCTTCTTAAAGGGCCTTTCTGCAGGAATTGGCATGCCCTGGTGGCTGGACGGATTGCTCATCGACGGAATTTATTTGGCGGTGGCCTGGGTCGTGGCGGTTATGCTTCCGCCCATGGCAATCTTTTTTCCGCTATTCACCCTGCTTGAAGATTTTGGATATCTTCCCAGGGTGGCCTTCAATATGGACGAGCTCTTCAGGCGCTCCGGAGCGCATGGCAAGCAGGCGCTGACCATGAGCATGGGATTTGGCTGCAATGCGGCAGGGGTTGTGGCGACTCGAATCATTGACAGCCCAAGGGAAAGGCTCATCGCAATTATCACGAACAATTTCTCTCTTTGCAACGGGCGTTGGCCAACCCAGATCCTGATTGCGACTATCTTCATCGGGGCTCTCGTTCCGGCCGCCTGGTCGGGTCTGGCGTCTTTGTCTGCGGTCATTGGAATCGCAGTTTTGGGGATCGCCTTTATGTTTTTGGTTTCCCTGGGCCTGTCGAGAACCATTCTCAAGGGGGAGGTCTCTACCTTCAACCTTGAGCTTCCACCTTACCGGCCCCCAAGGTTCTGGAAGACCATCTATACGTCCATTATCGACCGGACCCTGATCGTTCTGTGGAGGGCAATTGTTTTTGCCGCCCCGGCCGGGGCCGTGATCTGGCTGATTTCCAACATAGCAATCGGAGATCAGTCTCTTGCCGCCTGGATGATTGAGGGCATGGACGGCTTTGGATGGCTGATCGGATTGAACGGGGTCATACTCCTGGCCTACATAGTGGCAATTCCGGCGAATGAAATCGTGATTCCCACGGTTCTGATGCTTACGGTTCTTATGACGGGCCTGGGAGCCGGCGAAGGTGCAGGAGTCATGTTCGAGCTTGATTCAGCCTCGGATACGGCGAGCATTCTGAAAGCCGGGGGATGGACCTTGCTGACAGGGGTGAACCTGATGCTTTTCAGCCTGTTGCACAATCCGTGCAGCACGACCATATATACGATTTACAAGGAGACCCGAAGCGCCCGTTGGACGTTGGTGGCTTCCATTCTCCCTCTGATACTTGGATTCATAGTCACGTTTCTCGTGGCCCAGGTGTGGCGGATCATCGCATAGCTGCTGACCTTTTTTTCTTACATTTAGTCAAAAATTCTCCGTGTCAGAACAGGCTCATTTTACGGTGTACAATGCATCCGCGGGAAGCGGTAAAACCTTTACACTGGTAAGGGACTACCTGACCCTGCTCCTCGATCCTAAAAAGGCAGTCGGCTTTCAGAGAATCCTGGCCATCACTTTTACCAACAAGGCAGCCGGTGAAATGAAAGACCGCGTTCTGGACTACCTCGTAGAATTCGCCACGGAAGAGGTTGAGAAGCCTAACGACATGAAGGAATACCTGATTGGCGAAACCGGTCTGAGCCCTGTTGAAATCCAGGTCAAATCTCTTGAGGTCCTGCAACAAATACTCAAGGATTACAGCTCCTTCAACATCCGGACCATAGACAGCTTCACGAACAAATTGATCAAAGCGTTTGCCTTCGATCTCGGTCTCTCCATGGATTTTGAAGTGGAGCTCGACACGGATTCTCTTTTTCAGGAGGCCGTGGATGAATTGATCTCACGGATCGGTCAGGATGAAGACATCACCAGGATCCTGGTGGCTTTTGCCCGGTACAAGACCGACGAGGACCGGTCCTGGGACATCACGCGCGACCTTTTTGAAATCTCCCAATTGTTGCTGAATGAAAATCATCTCCATGAGATAGAGAAGTTGAGAGAGAAAAGCATTTCGGATTTTCGAAACCTGTACCGAACTTTGATCGCCGAACGAAAAAAGATACTGGCAATTTGGAAAGAAAACGGAAAGGAAGCCTTGTCCCTGATGGCTTCAAAAGGTCTTTCCGAAGAGGATTTCTTCAGCAAGCAGGCCCCGAAATTCTTCAGAAAGATGGAGGAGGGAGCCTCTGACCTTGTATTTGAAAAGGGCAGCAGCATTGACAAGAATATGGATTCGGGAAAGTTTTATGCCCAAAGCAAAAAGCAGTCGACCAAAGATGCCATTGATGCCATTGCCGGAGAATTGATTCGTATTTACAGGGAATCCGAGGAACGATTCGGAGCCTACTATCTTTACGGTTTGATCCTGAAAAACCTTGTGCCTCTGGCAGTTTTGAGCAGCATTTACAAGATCCTCGAGGAAATAAAAACCGAAAACAACATCCGACTCAACGCAGAGTTCAATCAACTGATCAGCGTGCATCTGCGCGATCAACCTGCTGCCTTTATCTATGAGAAGATCGGGGAGAAGTTCAAGTACTTTTTTATCGACGAGATGCAGGACACCTCGGTGCTGCAGTGGTTGAACCTGGTCCCGCTCCTGGGCAATGCCTTGAGTGGTTCCGGGACCGGACTCATGCTGGTGGGTGACGCCAAGCAGGCTATTTACCGCTGGAGAGGAGGACGGGCAGAACAATTCATCAATTTGGCATCCGAAAGGGAGAGCCAGGAATCTCACCCTTTTGTGGTGGAGAAACGGGTCAGGGATCTTGAGACCAACTACAGATCCTATTCTGAGGTCATTGGCTTCAACAATGACCTTTTCAGCTATATCTCTTCCTTTTTCCGGGGAGATTCCTACAAGGATCTGTACCGAAGGGGCAATGATCAGAAGCAAAACAAGAGATCGGGAGGCTATGTCGAGTTGCAGTTTTTGCCGTCAATGCGAAGAGCACAAGAGAAAGATGAGGCGTATTCTGAGGCTGTCCTGAGAAAAACAAAAGAGCTGCTCGAGGAGTTTCAGCCGGAAGAAATCTGTGTTCTGGTCAGAAAGAGGTCGCAGGGAGCTGTTATTGCAAAGGCCTTGATGGAAGAAGGAATAGACATTCTCAGTTCAGAGACCCTCCTTTTGAAGAACAATGCCAAGGTGGCTTTCATCATCGAGTTTCTTAGGTTTCAAGAGAATCCTGACAACAAGGAGGCGCTCTTCGAAGCTCTGAGCTTTCTTTACTCGCATTGGAACGTACAGGGACCCGAACATGAGTTTTACGAGAGGCACCTTAACCTCGACTTGAACCCACTCATGGAAAGCTTTGAGCATTATGGCTTCAAGTCATCTTCCGGGGATTTCAGCACCTTCTCGGTATATGAGCAGGTCGAATCCATAATTCGGGAGTTTGGTCTGAATCAGGGCTCGGACGCCTTTCTGCAGTATTTTCTCGATTTTGTTTTCGACTACACGCAGAGAAGATCCCAAAAAAACCTGGGTTTCCTGGAATTCTGGGAGGAAAAGAAAGACAAACTGAACATAACAAGCTCTGAAGAGGCGAAAGCGATTCGTATCATGACGATTCACAAATCCAAGGGCCTTGAGTTCCCGGTGGTCATTTTTCCCTACGACATGCAAATCTACGGGGAGCGCACCCCGACCGCCTGGTACAAACCCCTGGAAGGCGAGGTCTTCAAAGACTTCTCTTCATTATTGGTCGCAGCGAGCAGTAAAATTCAATTGACCGGTGAGCGGGGCGAGGAGATCTTTGAGGAGCTGCAGACCGAACAGGAACTGGACAGCATCAATCTGCTCTATGTCTGTCTGACAAGAGCCGTTGAGCAGCTCCATGTCATCACAGAGACACGGAACAACAGCGTACCCCCAAAAACAACCTCGGATCTCTTGTCGGGCTATCTGAAAAGCACCGGACTTTGGGAAGAAGGCAGAAGCGTTTATTGCATCGGCTCGAAGCAGCGTGTTTCTTCCAGAGAGCCGGGACGCAGCCACAGTCTGACTCAAAAGGAGTTGATCAGCAGCTCCTGGATGGATCACGATTTGCACCTGGTCTCCAAAGCTTCGGAGCTCTGGGAGACGCGCCAGGGAGAAGCCATAACTTTTGGAAATCGATTCCACGAGCTCATGGCGCAGGTACATGACAGAAATGATCTTGAACCGGTGGTTGAGGCCTCCATCGGCAGTGGATTCCTGGAATCCTCGGAGCGGGAGCGCATAACGTCAGTATTGAGATCACTCGTGGAGCACCCGGAGCTTAGGGAACAGTTCGAGCCGGGACTTGAAGTCCTGAATGAAAGGCAGATCTTTGTTTCCGAGGGTATCGCGATTATTCCCGACCGCCTGGTCTTCAGGGATCACCGCGTTTGGATCATCGACTACAAGACAGGTGCAGAAGACATCAAACACGCAGAGCAGATCAATCACTATGCTCAGGTCATGCGGCAAATGGGATATGAGGTTGTGGAACGCCTGCTGGTCTATGTCGACGGTTCGGTAAAAGTGGTCAAAATAGACTCAGAAATAGGCTTCTGAACCGATCAAATTGAATAGCTTTGTGTTGTACTACTTATACCTATCCTCAATGAACACGATTGATATAGTCATAGGCATTATTTTACTGGTCGGAACCGTAAACGGTTTCATGAAAGGTCTTTTTATTGAAGTCACCACCCTCGTGGGATTGGTTCTCGGGATTTACGGGGCCATCCATTTTTCTTACTTTTTGGGAGATTTCCTCAAGTCAAGTGTCACCTGGGATCAATCCATGATTGAGCTGGTTTCGTTTGCGGGGACTTTCCTGATCATCCTGGTTGCCCTGGTTCTTCTCGGAAAGGCGATGACAAAGGTTGCAGATACGCTGGCACTCGGATTTTTCAACAAGATCATTGGTGCGGTCTTTGGTCTTTTAAAATATGGCCTGATCCTGAGCATAGTTCTGTTGGTATACGATCAGATCAATTCGTCGCTGCGTTTTGTCGAGAAAGAAAAGACCCGTACTTCGGTGCTTTACGAGCCGGTGAAGAACTTTGCTCCTACTGTTTTTCCTGATCTTGTCAAGGTGGAGGTGAAGAAGCCTAAGAAGAAGATATAGGAGATACCGATCTAAAATATTACTATTTTTACCCCCTAAAATCACGACCAATGTCTTCAGCCAAGAAGGAGTACAAAAGAATAACCACCAAAACCCTGGTGGAAATGAAAAAGAAAGGTGAGAAGATCGCCATGCTCACCGCCTATGACTACACTATGGCGAAAATCATCGATCATGCGGGAATCGACATCATCCTCGTAGGAGATTCGGCTTCCAATGTCATGGCGGGTCACGAGACCACCTTGCCGATCACACTCGATCAGATGATCTATCACGCTTCTTCAGTTATCCGTGCGATTGAACGCTGTCTCGTGGTTGTGGACCTGCCGTTCGGAACATACCAGGGAAACTCCAGGCAGGCTCTTGATTCGGCGATTCGAATCATGAAAGAGTCGGGCGGGCATTCTGTCAAGTTGGAAGGAGGCGAGGAAATCGCCGAATCTGTGACGCGAATCCTTTCCGCCGGTATTCCTGTGATGGGGCACTTGGGCCTGACGCCTCAATCGATTTACAAGTTCGGGACCTACACCGTTCGGGCCAAGGAGGAAGAAGAAGCGCTTAAGCTCAAAAGCGACGCCAAATTGCTCGAGGAACTGGGCTGCTTTGCTATAGTTCTTGAAAAGGTGCCTTCGAAGCTGGCCCGCGAAGTGGCCGAGAGCATATCCATTCCGGTCATCGGAATCGGAGCAGGAGATGGCGTTGACGGCCAGGTGCTTGTCACGCACGACATGCTGGGCATGACCCACGAATTCAGCCCCCGATTCCTCAGGCGCTATCTCGACCTCTACATGGAGATGGGTGATGCCTTCAGACGGTATATCTCGGATGTGAAATCCAGGGATTTCCCGAATGATGACGAACAGTATTAAAGTCAGTAATCTCGCCACTTTCGGCGAGTTTTTTATTTGTGGTTTTTAACTGAATTTTAACAGGGAGAATTGTCCTTAACCCTTAGATTTGTGGCCCTTGAGGACATTTGAACCTATGATATAGAATTAAAAAAATGGATACACAAAATGCGAACGTTGACATCCGCCTGATCAACGAGAAAATAGAGAAGGAAAGTGCCTTTGTAGATTTGCTTCAACTGGAGATGAACAAGGTGATCGTGGGGCAAAAGCACATGCTCGAGCGACTTCTTATCGGCCTGTTGGGGGATGGTCATATTTTACTGGAAGGGGTTCCAGGTCTGGCAAAGACCCTGGCAATCAATACCCTGGCAAAAGCCGTGAAGGGTTCGTTCAGTCGAATCCAGTTTACTCCTGACCTGTTGCCTGCCGACGTCATCGGTACAATGATCTACAACATGAAGGAGAATGATTTTTCCATCAAAAAGGGACCGATCTTTGCGAATTTCGTCCTGGCGGATGAGATCAACCGGGCCCCGGCCAAAGTCCAATCCGCATTGCTTGAGGCCATGCAGGAGCACCAGGTTACCATCGGTGACTCCTCGTTCAAGCTTCCCGAGCCATTCCTGGTTTTGGCGACACAGAACCCGATCGAGCAGGAGGGAACCTACCCGCTGCCGGAAGCGCAGGTCGACCGTTTCATGTTGAAAACCGTGATCGATTATCCGAAACTCGACGATGAGCAAATTATCATGAGAAACAATCTCAGTGGCAACTTCGACCAGGTGAATCCTGTCGTGAGCATCGAGCAAATCACCCGGGCCCGTGCATCTGTCAAGGAGGTATACATGGATGAGAAAATAGAGAAATACATTCTGAACATCGTATTTGCTTCGAGATATCCTGAAGAATACCGTTTAAACGACATCAAACCTTTGATCAGCTTTGGAGCCTCCCCAAGGGGAAGCATCAACCTGGCCATGGCGTCGAAATGCTATGCCTTCATCAAGAGAAGAGGCTATGTCATCCCTGAAGACGTGCGAGCCGTCGTACACGATGTGCTGAGACACAGGATCGGGATCACCTATGAGGCAGAAGCTGAAAATGTGACTTCGGTCGACCTGATCAACAAGATCGTGAATGAAGTAGAAGTGCCTTAAACGTGATAACCCTCTGTGGACACTAAAGAGCTGCTAAAAAAAGTCAAAAAGATCGAGATAAAGACAAGGCGTTTGTCTGATCATCTCTTTTCGGGTGAATATCACAGTTCATTCAAAGGGAGAGGCATGACTTTTTCGGAGGTAAGACAATACCAGTTCGGAGATGACATCCGCTCGATTGACTGGAACGTCACGGCGAGGTACAATGAGCCTTACGTCAAGGTCTTTGAGGAAGAACGTGAACTGACCATGCTGCTTATGGTGGACGTCAGTGGATCCGAATCCTTCGGGACCCACGAGCAGTTCAAAAGAGATGTCATCACGGAGATCAGTGCAACTCTTGCGTTCTCCGCCATCCAGAACAACGACAAGGTGGGACTGCTGCTCTTTTCAGATGAGATTGAGCTGTTCATTCCGCCCAAAAAAGGAAAAACTCATGTGCTCCGGATCATCCGGGAACTCCTGGAGTTCGAACCCGGAAGCCGAAGAACAGACTTCAGACAGGCCCTGCGCTACATGTCGAATGTCATGAAAAAGAAGGCCATTGTCTTTGTGCTGTCGGATTTTATGGACGAGGGATATGACAGTGCTTTGAAGATCGTTGGGAAGAAGCACGACGTCACGGGAATACGAGTGTATGACAGGTATGAAGAAGAGCTTCCAAAGTTGGGAATGGTTCCGATGAAGGATTCAGAAACCGGAGAAATTGTTTTGGTCAATACCAATTCGAGGGAAGTGAGAAAAAATTACAGGGCGAATTATTTGAAAACCGTGGATTACTTTGAGAACGCTTTCACAAAAAGCGGGTCGGGTACCATTCACACCCGCCTGGATGAGAGCTATGTCAAAAAGCTGCTCAGTTATTTCAAGCGCCGAAATTAAAAATACAGAAACGAACCTCCTTGAAGGGTTCGACGCGCCATGAATTGGAAAAAGAAAATATCGAGATTGAATTTGAACAGCTGGACTCTTTTGGGCCCGGTTTTCTTCGCATTCATCTTCTTTTTGAGTTCGACAGAGGCCTTCTCGCAGGTGACCTCCCGGGTCGATACGACCCAGATTCGCATTGGGGAGCAGTTTCATTATGAGATTGAAGTGGAGGAGATCCAGGGCGTGAGGCTTCCCAAGTTTGAGTCGGACAGCTTGAATCGCGTCGGGGTCGTCACTTCCAAGATCGACTCTTTGAAAAATCGACTGATCATCAAATACACGCTTACGAGCTTTGACAGTGGTCAGTACGTCTTGCCCGGTCAGGAAGTCTTTGTTCGTGACAAGCGATATCTCACGGACCCTGTGATTGTGGATGTGGGAACCGTTCCTGTCGATACGATCAAACAGCCGATGCATCACATCAAGACCATTAAAAGCGAGCCCTACCTGTTCTCGGATTACCTCAATTATTTTTGGGGACTGATCGTGGCCCTGCTGATTATCGGTGCGATCCTTTATTTCGTGCTCAGGGACAAGCCCAAGCACGAAGAATTCGTTGAGAAAATTCCTCCCTTTGACATGGCCAAGCAGCGTCTCCAGGAATTGGATCAGAAGAAATTGGTCGAACAGAATCGAATCAAGCTGTATTATGTCGAGCTGACAGACATTGTCAGAACCTTTATTGAAAGGGAAATGAAAATCCCGGCCCTGGAATCGACTACCGAGGAGCTGATCGAAACCATTACGGATTTCAATTCGAGCAGCAATCTGAACATTCCTGCGGAAACACTCGCCAAATTGAGGAGACTCCTGCAGGAAGCGGATCTTGTCAAGTTCGCCAAGATGAAGCCCCTGCTCAATGAGATCGAGTTGCACCGCCAGGATGCCGAGACCGTTATCGACGTTATGCATCCGGCCCACGAGGCACGAATGAAACGGGAGCAGGAAGAAGAAAAGAATAGATTAGAACGGGAAAAGAAAGAGGAGTTGAAAAAGATGGAGGAAGAAACCCAGTTAAAAGAATAAGAGGCTAAAAGATGTTTGCAAATTTGGAATTTACAAACCCGGAATTTCTTTGGATGTTGCTCATCATTCCCTTGTTGATGCTGTGGTTTTTTCTTATCCGAAAACGAGACAGCGCGGATTTGAGCATACCGAGCACGACGGGTTTCCAAAAAGGAAATTTCTGGTCCAAAACCAAACCGGTTTTGTATGTGCTGCGCTTGTTGGCCCTGGCCCTGCTGATCGTGGCCCTGGCCCGACCCAGAAATGTAGAAGTGAGCAAACGAACCAAAACGACGCGAGGGATCGACATCGTCATGGCGATCGATGTTTCAGCGAGCATGCTCGCAAAGGACCTCAAGCCCAACCGGCTCGAGGCTCTAAAAGACGTCGCCACCAAATTCGTCCAAAAGAGGCCCAATGACAGGATAGGTATAGTGGTATATGCGGGGGAGAGTTTCACCCAGACCCCGATTACCAGTGACAAGACGATCGTTCAAAACACCATACGCAAGATTCAATGGGGCCAGATCGAAGACGGAACGGCCATAGGCATGGGACTCGGGTCGGCAGTGAACCGACTGAAAGACAGCAAGGCCAAGAGCAAGGTGATCATCCTGCTGACCGACGGGGTGAACAACACGGGTTTCGTGGACCCGAAGACTGCCACGGAGCTGGCCAAGCAAATCGGAATCAAGGTTTATACCATTGGTTTGGGGACGAACGGAACCGCCATGTTCCCGGTGGCCAAGGACCTGAATGGGAAACTGATTTTCCGAAATGCACCGGTAGAAATCGATGAGGACCTTTTGAAATACATAGCCTCTGAGACCGAAGGTCAGTATTTCAGGGCAACCGGAAACAAAAAACTGGAATCGATCTACAACCAGATCGACAAATTGGAGAAAACAGAAATTGAAGAGTTGAAATATTACAATTACCAGGAGCGATTCAGGCCGCTTGTTTTTTTCGCGGGTTTCCTGGTATTGATAGAAATGACGCTCAGGTTCACCGTGTTCAGAAGTTTTATCTGAGCCCCGCACCTGGAAATGATTAAATCCGAAAATGATTAAATAGAACGAAGTTAAGACATGTATCAGATCGAAGAACCGAAATATTTCTATCTCATGTTCGCCGTTGGTGCGCTGTTGCTGATGTACTTGCTTGTGGTTTTTTGGAAGCGCAGGAAGCAGACGCAGTTTGCGGATCTTCGATTGCTGGATCAACTCAGCCCGGAACGATCTGTGTTCAAGCCTGCTCTCAAAATCATCATGGTGGCTCTTGGACTTACGCTCCTGGTGATCGCTCTTGTGAATCCGAAAATGGGAACACAGCTAAAAACCGTCAAGCGGCAAGGGGTGGATATCGTATTCGCCATTGACGTGTCCAAAAGCATGCTGGCAGAAGACATCGCGCCGAACCGACTGGAAAAATCCAAGCAGATCGTGTCGAAGATCATTGAAGAGTTGGGCAGTGATCGCGTCGGGATCATAATTTATGCCGGGAATGCCTATCCTTTGTTGCCTATAACCACCGATCACGGGGCGGCCAGAATGTTCCTTCAGAACGCCCATCCGGATATGGTTTCCTCCCAGGGAACAGCCATCAATGAGGCTCTCGACCTGGCCAAGACGTTTTTCGATGACGACACCCAGACCAACCGGTTCCTTTTTATCATCTCGGATGGTGAGGATCATGAAGAGAATTCCGCTGAGACTGCAGCAGAGCTGGTGGACCTGGGCATTAAGACTTATACCATCGGAATAGGGACCAACAAGGGAAGCCCGATTCCGGTGAAGCGAAACGGGAAGTTCATCGGCTACAAAAAAGACCGGGACGATGAGGTGGTGATCACGAAATTGAATGTGGAAACACTCAAGGACATAGCCGATAAAGGAGACGGAAGCTACATATACGGCAACCGCACCTCAAGCACCATAGAGTACGTTGATGATCTCTTGCTCAAGGCGGACAAGAAGGAGTTTGAAACCAAGCAGTTTTCAGATTACAAGGACCAGTTTCAATGGTTTATCGGTTTTGGACTGCTTTTTTTGCTCTTGGACACCTTCCTGCTGGACAAGAAGACGAAGTGGATACAGAAGTTGAACCTGTTTAATGAAAGATGACATGAGATTACTTATTCTGATTTTGATGTTTATCCCTGTGGTGCTATTTGGCCAGGAAAAGCAACAGGCAGAGGAACAGGACAAACCCAAAGAGCCACCCAGGATCAAACTGGCTGAGAAGCAGATTCTCAGATCCGGGAACGACCTTTACAAACAGCAGCGCTATGTCGATGCGGAAGTGAAATACAAAAAGGCCTTACAGAAGAACCCGTATTACGAAACCGCGGGTTTCAACCTCGGAAATGCTGTCTATGAGCAGGGCAGATATGAAGAGGCTTTGCCCCAGTACGACATGGTCTCCAAATCGGCGCGTGATCAGAAAACCCGCGCCGGTGCCTTTCACAACCAGGGTAACGTGATGATGAAACAGAAGCAATATGCCCAGGCCATTGATGCTTACAAAAAGTCATTGATCCTCAATCCTACGGATGAGGAAACAAGATACAACCTGGCCCTGGCCCAGAAGCTCCTGGAAGATGAGCAACAAAACCAGAACAACGAAAACAACGACCAGAACCAGGATCAGAATCAAGATCAGAACCAGGACCAAAATCAGGATCAGAACCAGGACCAGAATAGCGAGAATCAGGATCAGGGGGACAATCAGCAGAAGGACAAGGAACAGGATGACGGTCAGGACAATCAGGATCCCAACAAGGATAACAACGAGGGAGACCAGGAAAAGAAAAATCAGCAGCCTCAACCCAATAAGCTGAGTGATCAGCAGATCGAACAACTTCTCGAAGCGATGAACAACGAGGAGAACAAAACCCAGCAAAAGGTGAACGCCAAGAAAGCCAGGGGCAAGAAAGTGAATCAAGAAAAAGACTGGTAGTTGATTTTTGAATGAAACAGTTAGTTGTTTACATAGCGTTGCTCGTATTTGCTTTGCAAAGCGCCCAATCACAGGTCACGTTCAAGACGACCGTGAGCAAGGAACAACTCGGTCTGAACGAACGCCTCAGGATCGAATTCTCCATTGACCAGCAGGGAGGGGACGATTTCACGCCGCCAGACTTTGTGAATTTCAAGGTGCTTGCCGGACCGAGCCAGTCGAGCAGTTTTTCTTCGATTAACGGAAAGACCAACTACAAGTTGACTTATTCCTATGTGATTCAGCCGATTTCAAAGGGGACCTTTACCATACCATCTGCCAGCATCACCTACGACGGGGAAGTGATAAAATCCAATACGGTGCGGGTCACGGTTACCGATGCCGTTGCGATCCCGAAGGACCCGAACGACCCGAGATATGTCGCCCAGGAGAACATTCACCTGGTTGCTGAGATTTCGAATGTGCGCCCGTATGTGGGAGAGAGCATTTCGGTTACCTACAAATTGTATGTGAACACCAATAAGGTCAATGTTCAAAACTACCGGGAGTCGTCCTCCCCGAGTTTTGGAGGGTTTTGGAATCAGAATATCGAGCTCCAGCGCGGAGCAGGGGCCCAGAACGGGACTTATGGAGGAAAACCCTACCGTTATGTTGTGCTTAAGAAGGCGGTTCTCATCCCTCATACGGCGGGAGAATTGGAGCTTGACCCGTTGGAGATGGAGATCACGGCCGGAGTGCCCATGGGTCAGCGGGACTTCTTCGGCAATTTGCTGATGAATGACGTGAACATGACTGTGACTTCGGGTCGAAAGGCGATACGAGTCAAGTCTCTTCCGGAGGAAAACAAGCCCTTGGACTTTACCGGGGCCGTCGGAGATTTTTCATTTTCAGTAACCCCGAGCAAGACGGATCTGAAGGCCAATGAGTCGTCACAGATCAAAGTCGAGCTCGAAGGTGAGGGCAACCTGAAACTGGTGAAGCTTCCGGGTATTGAGACGCCCAATGGACTGGAGGTATACGAACCCGAGCACAAGGAGAAGATCACGACGAACCTGAGTGGCATGAAAGGATCCGTGTACGACCAGTACGCGGTGGTTCCTCAGTTCAGGGGGAAATTCATTATTCCAGCCGTCTCATTCTCCTATTTCAATCCGAAAACTGAAGAGTACGTGTCTGTCAATACCGAGCCGATCGTTCTGAATGCCATACAGGGCGCGCAATTGCCGGATGACGGAGCTGCTGTCATTGCAAAACGGGCCGTGGAGGGAAATGAGTCCGATATCCGTTACATCCAGACCCGGACGACCTTTGTTTCTTCGGAAGAAGGCAATGACTTTTTCGGATCCAGGCTCTTTTACCTTCTGATGATCTCTCCCCTGTTATCCATCCCATTGGGAATATTCATCGGCAAGAAGAAAAGGGAAAGAGACATGGACGTCGTCGGCAACAAAAGGCGAAAAGCGGACCGACTGGCGAAAAAGTACCTCTCACAGGCGAAAAAGGAACTGGGCAAAAAAGAGGACTTCTATGTGGCGCTTGAGAAGGCCCTGCACAACTACCTGAAGGCCAAGCTGCACATAGAGACTTCAGAGATATCCAAGGAGAAAATCGCGGAAATATTGCGAGACAAGAACGTTGATGACGGCATAATAACTGAGTTTACAACGGTTCTCGACAACTGTGACTACGCTCGGTACACGCCATCGACAGACGTCATGATGAAGCAGGAATACGACAAGGCCAGGGAAGTGATCGCGAATTTGGACAAACAGCTATAGAATGAGGATATTGTTTTTACTTGCATTGACACTCAACGGAATTCTGGGGATGGCCCAGAATCCCGACAGCCTGTTTGTTCAGGCCAATGAGCTGTACCGACAGGAAAACTACACTGAGGCTCTGAAGGTTTATGAGGAGATCGAAGCCATGGACCAGGAATCCTGGGCCCTCTATTTCAATATCGGCAATATCCATTACAAGATGAACCGGGTGGCTCCGGCGATATTCTATTATGAGAAGGCCCTGAAGTTGCGTCCGGATCAGCCGGATGTCCGATTCAACCTGGAATTTGCAAATCAAATGGTGCTCGACAATATTGAGCCCCTGCCGCGCAATCTGGGGCAACGTTTCATGGACGCAGTGATTTTGAAACTCACCTATGAGACCTGGGCGAAGATTGCAGTAGGCTTGGCTTTTCTGTTTGCCCTGCTCTTTTTGATGTATCACTTTTCATACAGCACAGGTAAAAAAAGATTTTATTTTATCAGCAGCATAATAACGGTCATTTTAGTGACGACCTCCGTTTTCTTCGCCTTTCGAAATCAACTCTATATGAAGAACAACAAGGAGGCGATCATTTTTGCCACGGAGGCTGAAGTGATGAATGCTCCAACCACTACAAGTGAAGCTTATTTTGAACTTCATGAGGGTACCAAGGTAACCGTTCTGGAAAGCCTTGACAATTGGAAAAAGATTCGCATTGCAGATGGGAAGATCGGCTGGATCGAGGAGAAGGACCTCAAGGAGATTTGACAGGACTTCATGAAGTCATATCAGTGTCTTTGTAGCACACCGGGAGAATCTCATTGGGATTCAGTCGATATCGATCACTGGTCTGCTCATCCAGGGTTTTGGCATATTCGATCTCTTCCACGCGGAATCCCGCCTTGCGCAATCTGGAAAAATAGTCTTTTCCGTAGACCCTTACGTGATCATATTGTCCAAATTGCCGCGCTCTCTCTTCGGGATCGGTGATAGAGAAATCCTCGTAGGTCTTCTCTAGACCCAGATTCTGGGGAACCTGGAAGATTCCCATTCCACCGGGCCGCATGACCCTATACAACTCTGACATGGCCTTGGAATCATCCTCGATGTGCTCCAGCACATGATTGCAGAAAATGACGTCAAAGGAATTGTCTTCAAAGGGCAATTCCAGGATATTCGCTTTTACGTCAACAATGGGCGAGAAGAGGTCAGCAGTCAGGTAATCCAGGTTCTTCATCGACTTGAAGACGTCGAGGAAGCATTGCTCCGGGGCCATGTGAAGGACTTTTAGCGGTGCGGAGAAGAATTCCGTTTCATTCTTGAGCCAGAGCCAGAGAAGTCTGTGCCTCTCCAGGGATAAGGTGCTCGGCGAAAGCACGTTGGGCCTTTGCTTCCCATATCCGTAAGGAAGAAACTTTTTAAAGCTCTTTCCATCGATGGGATCCGTGTATCGATCCCCTTTCAACCAGGCACTCAAAAGGGGTCGCGCCCAATAACTCATACGAATCAGGTACGGTCTTGGGATGGTGTTAAGAACCAGTTTAAAGAGCTTCATAGGATATTAGGATGAGGCCCGGAACTCTTCTTCTTCATCCGAAACGATGCCAAGGGCTTCATAGATGTATTGGAATGTGGACAGCAGCTCCGGTTTTCCATCCACGATGGCAACATCATGCTCAAAATGCGCACTTGGTTTCATATCAGCCGTTTTGATGGTCCAGCCGTCAGGGTACTGCTTTATGCGATGCGTTCCCAGGTTGATCATGGGCTCTATCGCCACGACCATACCTTCAACAATTTTCTTTCCCCGGCCTCGGCGCCCGTAGTTTGGCATTTCAGGGTCCTCGTGCATTTCCTTTCCAATTCCGTGACCTACCAGCTCCCGAACCACTCCGAAGCCATGACTCTCGGTGTACTGCTGGATCGCATTTCCGACATCACCCACGCGGTTTCCGACACGAAACTCGCGGATACCTATGTAGAGACTCTCTTTGGTGACCTGAAGCAACTTCTCCGTCTCGGGATCAATTTCTCCAACGGCAAACGTATAAGCATGATCCCCGTAAAATCCATTTTTAAGGGCTCCGCAATCTACAGAGATAATATCTCCTTCCTTCAAGGGATCCTTGTTGGGTATTCCATGAACGATTTGCTCATTCGGACTCATGCACAGGGTGTTCGGAAAATCATACAGGCCCAGAAAGCCCGGCTCGGCTCCGTGATCCCGGATAAAGGTCTCGGCAATCTTATCCAATTCCAGGGTGCTCACACCGGGTTGGATCGCTTTTGCGACTTCCCCCAGCGTTTTTGAAACGATCAGGGCACTCTCCCTCATCAACTCAATTTCTTCCCGGCTCTTTATTTTGATCATTCTCGTTTGTTTCGCGGCAAAGATAATCTAAAAATCATTCTTGCGGTATTGAAGCATCCAGTCGTAGATGTCCATGTTGTACTGATCATGTCTGAAATCACCGGTAAACATTCCGGTCCCCCGGTAGGTTTTGGACCAGCTGTTGTGTCCGGTTTTTGGGTAGACGGTTATTTTGGCGGGAATTAAAGGACTTGCGGTATTTATCATTTCAACCATGGGTACAGAACCATATCCTTCATAAGCCAAAACCGTTGAGTCATCGGCCCCGTGAAAAGCCCAAATCGGTATTTTTTTTAGGTTTTCAACCAGGCTCGGCAGACCAGAGGCCGCTATTGGGACAATTGCCGCGGCATGATTAGCCTCAATTTCACCCACGTAGTGCCAGCATCCACCACCGCCCATGCTCAGACCCGTCAAGTAGATGCGCTGGGCATTGATCTGATAGGTGTCCAAGAGATAATTTATAAAATTGTGAACCTCCTCAGGGTGCCAATACTCTTCCGGGTGCGCTTGGGGTGAGACGACAATAAAAGGGTAGGTGGGATTCCAAATGCCACTGCGAATCATGCCCGGTGGACCCTGGTACGTAATTCTTTCCAACACAGCAGGGTCGAGGCTGCTGTCACCTTGCCCTCCCCATCCATGAAGAAATACAAGCAGTGGATGCTCCGGACCATCCTCCGTGTATCCCGAGGGAAGATAGATGTTGTATCCAAATGTGGCAGGAGTGCTTCCCAATGGGAGGGCCTCTTGTTTTCCGCCGGCATCTTCCGGCAACAGTTTCAAATCAGAATCGTCAATGATTGCTTCCACAATCTGATTTTGACCCTCCTGGCTGACAGGAGCTGTAAATGATTCCGGGCTGGAATCGTTGCTGCAAGAGTAAAACAGACCCAGCAGCATAAATGAAAGCATGAAAGCTCTTATCGGAACCAAACTGCTATTCTTGTTTCGCATCATCCGATGGTTGTGGTTTGTATCCATAGCATTTGTATACCAGGAATTTTCGCAAGGGTTCCTGACCCTCTTTGCCTACCAGAATGGGATCGAGTTCGACTACCCTATCGAAATAAGGAAGTAGTTTTTCAGGAATCTCTTCCGATTTTTCCACATGTTTGAATCGCTTGTCCGTATCGATGAATATGGCGTCGGAACCTTCCAGGTGGGAAAGATCAGGATCCAAAATGAAGAACTGCTTTCCGTTCCTTCCAACCACGTTTCCTGCATAAATCTTGCGGTCGAGGTAGAAATTGAGAACCGCTGAAGTCTTGTAATTGTCGTCAGCGAAAAGGAAAGAATTTGGGTGCTGGTTCATGCGTTCTTCTACCTGTTGAGAGAATCGTTCCCAACCGAACCAGGTGTCATCGCTCTTGATACTAACCGGGTAGAACACGATCTGAACAGCCAACAAAACATGAAGAATGAGAGAGGTGATAATCTGCCCGCGAAGCACCTTTTGACTCAAAAAGGCAGTTACGAGTATGATCGCGCTGATATAACCCGGCATGATCCAATTCAGTTTGACCCAATAAACCAGGGATACCGCAATGAAAAACAGGATTATGGGCAAGGAGAATATCAAAAGGAACAAGTGCTTCTCATTGGGCAATGCCCTTTTTCGCGACATCCTGAGTATGATTTTAAAGACGATTACATTCATCCCCACAAAAAGAAACGGAATTAATAGCATGAGCTGGGTCGCCAGTTCCCCCAGAAACAGCTCGGGATGGAGTTTGAATTCATTTATGCTCTCGGCCCGGTCGGCTGTCTGAAAAGTAAAGGAGATCCAGTCGTTCGAGTAGTTCCAATAGACCACCGGAAAGATGCCTATGGCGAAAAAAGCCAGAAGAAGGAGACTTTGCTTCGAGAGTAGGTATTTTCTGTGAGATTCTGAAAATAGGAGAAAAGTAAAAAATCCGAAAAGAAGAACCAACCCGGTATACTTGCTGATAAAAGACAGCCCCATCAAAAAACCGGCGGCGATCCAATACTTCAACTCACCTTCAAACAGAGCCTTATAACTAAAGATCAGGGCAAGTGTCCAGAAGAGGATCAGGGGCACGTCAGGGGTTGTATTGATAGAAAGAACGGTGACAAGGAGTGTGGCTCCATAGAAAAGTGACGCCCTGACCGCTTGTTTTTCGGACAGGAAATAACGGGCGAGCCTGTAAAAAGCAATCAAACTCAATAAAGTGACAATAAAATCCGCAAGCTTGATGGCGACAACACTCTTGCCGAGAACCAGGCTGAACAGGCGAAGCATATAGGCCACCATGGGTGGATGGTCGAAATAGCTGAAATCCAGGTGCTCACTGTAAAGATAGTAATAGGCGTCCTGGGGCATGATCCCCATGGTAAAGACAATCAGCAGGCGAATCAGATAGATCGCCAGGAATCCGATGAAAAGTTTTTGGTAACCGGGAAAGCGTTTTATGAGTATCAATTTTCCGTTATGTGTTTTTTCATCAAAGATTTGTGGGTTTCGTTTACCCCTACCAGGGCAGCAGACCCATACCATTCTTTGAGCTCCATTACGAGGCTTCCTGCCTGGATCGCCGGGTCGGAATTGGTTAGATCCTCAGCTTCCTGGAGACTCTTAACGTCGAAAATGTAAATGCCCCTGAGATCATCGTTTCCAAAGAAAGGACCTGCAAGAACCAATTTTCCTTCCTCGGCCATTCTTGTGATATTGGCCAAATGAGCCGACTGAAGCTCCATCTTTTTAACGGAGTCGAGGTCTTGATTCGGACCTCGCTTCAAAAAGGCCAGCACGTATTTTTTCATTCCGTAATCGTCGGCACCGTACTTTTCGGCCAATTGGGGATCGTACCCTTGTTTCTCGGTTTCTTGAACCTCTTCTGTCAGGATTTGAGAATCTTTTGATTCATTTTGCACGTTCTTCTCACACGACTGACCAATAAGGAGAAGGAACAGCAGGATCGGTGTAAAGCCGAACTTTCTGAGTATAAACATTTGATTCCATTTTTCTTTTGGGATAAAAATAGCAAATACTCCCTAGGCATCAAGGTTTGACCCGATGATAATTGAATTTACCCTCAGAGTGTTGCTCGTCGCTCTCGAAACGAACATAAACGTTCATCTCATTTTCGCTGATTCTTTCAAACGTGAGTCCATCGAAAAAGACCTTGCCTGGAGACAGTTTCACCAATTTGAAGTCGACCGTTTCATCTTTTTCTTCCCATCCTTTGAGGTTTGGGTCAAAATGCTTGAGTCTCATGATCAGGGTTTGTTCGATTTCGGATATGGTAATGATTTCATAGAATTTCACCTTGCCATCCTGGACAAGTTTGAAGGATCCCATCATGCTTTCTCCGAGAGGCGGGGACCATATTTCCTCTACCTGACCTCCCAGGGCTTCTCCTGTCCAATGCCCCTGGATCCAATGCACATCAGAAAGGGAGGCCACGGGGGAGCTTTGGCCTTCAGAAAGTTCAAGGGTGTGAGCCGCTTCTTGAGCGATGATTGAGACACTGAAGAAAAGAAAATAAATGATAAATGGATTTCGCATAATACATTCTTGATTTTTAAAGATATCAAATAATTGAGTTTGTAGGTGGGGAGTGAAAGAATTTGTACGTGGAGCTGATATTTTTTGAACAGAATTCAGGCGTGATTTCGTTAAATTGGACCGCGATATTAACAATAAATCAGTAGATCATGATAGCCCAATTATTGAGAAAAAGAACTTTGACTTTATGTGCGGTCCTGTTGACGCTTGCCATGCAGGCACAGGATCGATTTGGTGGATTGGCCCTTTACACGGTCAGAGATGATATGTCAAAGAATGCAGTGGAGACCTTAAAAGCGGTTGCTGATGCCGGCTACGCCTATGTTGAGGCTGCCGGATACAACGATGGCAAGTTTTATGGCATGGAACCGAAGGACTTCAAAAAAACCTTGAAAGAAGTCGGCCTCGAACCGGTCAGCACGCACCAGGGGTTCGAAAACATGGACAACATAGATGAAATGATTGCCGATGTGAAAGCTGCCGGTTTCAAATATTTTGTCATTCCTGTCCCTCCGATGGGCCATTTCAAAAGTGAAGATGGAAAAATGAGTATGAGTGAAGAGCTTGAGTTCCTGACAAATGTTATCAACACGGTGGGCAAGAAATGCAAGGCTGCCGGCTTGGAGCTGCTTTACCACAACCACGACTTCGAATTTGTCAAAAACAGCAAGGGAATAGTACCTATTGAATACTTTCTGGAGAACACCGATCCGGGCACCGTTAATTTTGAGATGGACCTGTATTGGGTTACCCGGGCAGGCGCGGATCCAGTGGCTTATTTTGAAAAGTACCCGGGCAGATTCAAGCTTTGGCACGTCAAGGACATGGATGAAGAAGGCAAGTTTGCTCCGGTGGGAACGGGTAGCATTGATTTCTCCAGGATACTCAAAGAAAAAGACAAATCCGGGATGATCTACTACTATGTGGAGCAAGACAGAACCTGGGACAAAAAGCCACTCGAAGTCATAAAAACAAGCCACGAAGGCCTGAAAAAATTTGGTTTCAACGAATCAGATTGATCTGGGTTTAATCGGCTTTTTGACCCAGTTTTGGCGTTGTAAACAGAAGCCATCCGAAAATCAGGGCATAGACCACGTAGATCAAGGTTACCAACCAAAAAGATTGGGATAGGGCTTTGCTGAGCATAAGTTTTGTCAGTGTAATCCCTACCATCATGAAATGCGTCATATTTGCAATGGCTATAGGGCGGTTATAGATGCCCCCGATCAGGCTTCTTCTCGACATCCAATTCAGCATGGCAAAGCCGAAGTACATGGCCCCTATCGTCTGGATAAGGAGCTTCACTGAGGCGCCCTCAGGCAAGTTGATGCTATCAGCGAGCTCATCGGGAAAGAAGGTCAGCGCCAGGCCAGAGGCGGCCAAAATGATAGCACTTGATCCCAGAACAATTTTGGAAGTTGTCAGTTTTGGCAAAGGACTCATACGGTTCGCATTATGGTTACAAGTAGATCAGCTGCCCGAGCGCATCTCGTTTTCAGGTTCTCTCTTGCTTTTTGGAATTTTTTCATCAATACCGGCCTTGTAGGTGGCACGCCGAATTACGGACACGATGCTTGATTTTGAATACCGATCTCCCTTGGCTCCCTCGAACAACCATTTGTCGGGCTTATAAACTTTCAGGTACTGATCAAGCAGCTCCCTGGAGTCTTCATCGAGTTTCAATGTAACCGGGTTTTTTTCTTCACCGCTTGTTGTATGAATTGTCATTTTGTCCAGGTTCACATCTTCTTTCTCGAGTTCTACCAATTGAGCCCTTTGAAGATCAGATCCATAAAGAAGGGACATTACAGCTTTGTGTTTCACATTGGGTGTTGCATCGAGCATCCGCACAAGTTCCTTCCTGGAAATCTTTCTTTGGCTGCGCCCCGAGTTTTCTCTTTTCGCCAGAGGATAGGTCAATGCCTGCCGTTTCAATATGCCTGTGTAATAGAAATTTATGGCATCGACAAGCTGCTCTTCCGATTTTCCTGAAAGCTTTTTGCCAGACACCTGGTTCTCAATATAGGATACCAAATCCTCTCGTTTTAGATCCTTGAGCTTTTTGTCTTTGAAGTGATGAATGAATTCTCTGAAAAGTGATTTATAGACCTGTACAGTCTCCTCGCTATACCCTTTTCGAATCAGTAATTGTGCGTAAGATTCAGGAACCAGCGTGATGCGCTCGTCATAATCTTCTTCTGCATCAATAATACCAATTTTGGATGTGTCGAAAATAGAAATGTCGGCGAAGGCCCGAATCAATGACTTGAGGTTTTCTCTTGACCGGTAGATGGCCCAGCCGTTTTCTTCAACCACCCACCTGCATCCCAAAGAGCGCGCAATGGATACCAGGCTTTCTTCGTAGTTGAACTTGAGCAGGAAGTAATCGTTATTGTTGAATTGATGTGGCAGTACTGTAATTCTCTTCTTTTCCATGGATAAGGACAGGATTCGGAACGCGATGCGACTTCAAGGTCGGACCTCGATGCAATTAATATCGATAAATCGGATAGTTATTGCCAGTAACCAAGGGTAAAGGTAGTGATTTTAACTTTTGAAAAAACCCAGAATTCCTTTCTTGGATTTGTGTTCCTTGGGCTTTGCAGTCTTTAAAAGCTGCTGATAGATTTCGCCCCACCCTAATAGGCCACCTACATTGCGGTCATCAATGAAAACGTCGGCATTGATCTTCCTGCTGACAGATCCGTCGAATTTCTCCTCGGGATAGCTTTTGTTGACCGCATAGAATTCCAGGCCGTTTTTCCTGCAAAATTCCACGGCTTCGTCGAGTCGCTCTCCGTATCTGTAGGTCCACAGAATAAGACGATGTCCCTTCTGCTGCAATTCCAGCAGGGTGTCAAAGGCAAAGATCTTTGCAGGTCCGATCCGTGGATAGTCATCTTCCACGATCGTCCCGTCAAAATCAACGGCAATCAACAGAGAATTCTTAGGGAGCGTTTTCATATTCTAATTTTTTCAAATCTAAGCATAAACCAAACCTCTATCAAATTAAAACGACAGAATCGCCGATCTGGTATAGGCCTATTTGGTCAGAACCGTATTCAAAAGTGATTTTCGGGTCATGGTTTCCGGTTGTTCGATGTTCAAAAGCTCGAGAATAGTAGGGGCTATGTCGCCCAGAATTCCATCAGCGATCTCGTTTTCCTTCTCTTTTTCAACCAAAATCAACGGCACAGGATTCGTTGTATGCGCTGTGTTGGGAGAGCCATCCTCGTTGATCATGGTCTCACTGTTTCCGTGATCGGCGATGATAATGCTCGAATATCCGTTCTCAAGGGCGGCAGTGACAACGTCTTTCAAACAGCTGTCGACCGCTTCTGCGGCTTTCATTGCCGCTTCCATGACTCCCGTATGACCTACCATATCCGTATTGGCAAAGTTCAGACAGATGAAATCAGCCTCTCCTTTTTCGAGTTCTGGAACAATGGCCTCCTTGATTTCAAATGCGCTCATTTCGGGTTTCAAATCATAGGTTGCGACCTTAGGCGATGGGCACAGTATTCTCTTTTCCCCTTCGAATTCGGTTTCCCGACCTCCTGAGAAGAAAAAGGTGACGTGCGGATATTTTTCGGTCTCGGCAATTCGAATCTGTTTCTTGCCGTTTTTCTCCAGGACCTCGCCCAGGGTTTCAGTCAGGTTGTCTTTCGGATAGATCACTTCGACTTTTTTGAATGAGTCGTCATAGTTGGTCATCGTGACATAGTAAAGAGGAAGTGTGTGCATTCCGAATTCCGGGAAATTCTCCTGTGTCAGCACACGTGTCAATTGGCGGCCCCTATCCGTTCTGAAATTGAAGAACACAATGACGTCATCTGCTTCAATCCTGGCCACCGGCTCACCACTGCTTTGAGTCATGACAATAGGCTTAATGAACTCATCCGTTACCCCTTCGTCGTAGCTTTTTTGAACACTTTCCACGGCATTGGTCGATTTTTCTCCGATGGCATTGACCATGGCATCATACGACAGCTTTACCCTTGCCCACCTCTGGTCACGGTCCATGGCGTAATATCGACCACAGATGCTGGCCAACTGACCCGTACTCTGTTGCATGTGATCCTGAATTTCCTTCACAAATCCTTTTCCGGATTTCGGATCAACGTCCCGACCATCCGTAAAGGCATGCACATAAACATCCTTTAAGCCAAAATTGTCGGCGGCATCCAACAAACCCTTGAGGTGAGAAATGTGAGAGTGAACCCCTCCGTCTGAAAGGAGCCCCAAAAAATGAATCTTTTTCTTGTTTTCTTTGGCATAAGAAAAAGCATCTGTCAAAACTTTTTGCTCAGCAAGAGAACCGTCTTCTACCGCATTGTTAATCTTAACAAAGTCCTGGTAAACGATGCGACCGGCGCCCAGGTTCATGTGCCCAACCTCAGAGTTGCCCATCTGGCCCTCCGGAAGCCCAACGTGCAGGCCATCTGTACGAAGCGATGCATTTGAGTATTCGTCCAGGAGCGAATCAAAGAAGGGGGTGTCGGCCTTGTAAATTGCTGAAACATCAGGATTTTGGGTCTGGCCCCAGCCGTCCAATATGATAAGAATAACTTTTTTTTCCATGACTTTGCCGTTGTTAAAAATGAATTGCAAAGATACGGAAGAAAGCCGATTTGTCGAAGTTTTTTTCTAATTCTGAGGCACGAGTTTAACAATTCCTTTCTGCTCGATGGAGACGTAAATATATCCATCCGGTCCTTGTCGAACGGTACGCACGCGACCTATGCTATCGAGAAGCTTTTCCTCCTTGACGACCTTTCCGTTTTCGATCACCACCCGGTTGAGGTATTGAAACTTCAAAGAACCCGCCAAAAGGTTGTTTTTCCAGGTCGGATAAACATCGCTCGTCACGAAAGCCATTCCGCTGGGAGCGATTGAAGGCACCCAATAGTGAAGAGGCTGCTCCATGCCCGGAAGGTCAGTGTCATCGGTTATGATGGAATCGTCGTAATTCTTGCCATAGGTTATCTTCGGCCATCCGTAATTCTTTCCGGGTTCGATGATATTGATTTCATCCCCGCCTTGCGGTCCGTGCTCGTGGACCCATATTTTTCCGCTGATCGGATCCAGTGCCATTCCCTGGGGGTTCCTGTGACCATACGAATAGATGGCGGCTTTAGCTGTCGAGTCGTTGACAAACGGATTGTCCACGGGAACGCTGCCGTCATCCATCAAGCGGTAGATTTTTCCCCCATCTCTTGTGATGTCCTGGGGATTCTCATTTCGATTCCCCCTGTCTCCAACAGAGAAGAACAGGTAACCGTTTCGATCGAACTCAAGTCGCGAGCCAAAATGCCTTGTTATTCGAGTATTAGGAGTGGCCTTGTAGATCAATTGCTCGTCGATGAGCTCGTCACCCTGTAATTTTGCGCGCATGATGGTGGTGTTGCCTCCTTCTCCTTCGTCGCCCAAATTGCCCGAGAAAGAGAAATAGATCCAACCGTTGTTTTTGTAATCGGGATGGAGCTCAAGGTCCAGCAGTCCACCCTGATTTTCGTAGAAGACCTCGGGAACATTTTTAATATCTGTCTTTTTGCCGTCCTTGAAGAGAATCATCTTACCCTCCTGCTCCGCGATCAAAATCGAACCATCCGGCAGAAAAACCATCCCCCAGGCAATCTCAAGTCCATCAACGACGGTTTCAGCCTTGTATTTGAATTCCCCGTCGCTCGTGAACTCATTTTTTTGACAATTGACAAAAGAAACGCTCATCAAGACGGCGAGAAGATATATTTTTTTCATGATTGTGAATTTTCAAGGTAAGCTACGAAGTTACAACTTTCAAAATGTATACCCAAGTCGGAGGCCACTGTAAAAATTGATGGGCTCCCCGGGATAATAGTACCTGGGAGCGCTGCCTCCGAAACTCCCGGCATTGATTTGGAGCATGGAAGCGTACTTCTCATCAAAGAGATTGTTGATGCCCGCGTACAGATCCAGCTGCCAATTCGAACCGAGGCTTTTGCGATAGCCCAATTTGACATTCACCACCTGGTAGGCGTCTGAATAGATCGAGTTGTCATCGGTGACAGGGATTTTCCCGACGCCATAGTAATTGACATAGCCGTAAATTCCAACGCTGGAATTGAAATAGAGCTGGGAGTTGAAGGTATGTGAAGGCACCCCGGTCAGGTCATTGCCGGAATAGTCTTCATCGAGGTCCTCAAACTCTTTGAATTCATGGGCGTTCAGACTCAGGGCATTGGCATGGCTGATGCTGATCTTTTCAGATCTGAGAAGAAAATAGGAGAGCCCGATCTCCATTCCTTTGAGCTCTGTTTGACCGGCGTTTACACCTATAAACTGGTCATCTCCAGTTCTTCGCGCAACGAGGAGATCATCGACATCCATGAGATAAAGGGAGATCTCATACTGAAAAATGTCTTTGATGAATCTTCCGCGACTGCCGATTTCGTAGTTCCATCCGTTTTCAGGTTGTATTTCGGTATTGATCAAACCGTCAGGGAGAAGGGTCTCCTCCAGCTTGGGGGGTGAGAAACCGTGACTGATCTGGGCATAGGCCATATTCTTGTCATTGAACTGGTACGTTAACCCTATACGCGGAGAGAACATCAAATCAAAAGAGTAGTCTCCTGAGAAGTCCGTGTCGTTTTCATCAAAGTCGTCATCCAGTCGATAATTCGTCTGATTGATGTTAAAGCCGAAATCCAGGTTAGCTCTTTCCGACAGCTGGAGTTTTGAGTCCGCAAACAGGTTCAGGTAATATCGGTTCTCGCTGAAATCACTGAGCAATTCCCCTTGAACGCTTCCCGTGCCCGGAGGGAAATCCCTATATAGATTCTCATAGGTCTGATAGCTGTTTCTGTCGTAGAAAAACTCAACTCCGGCCGTCCATTGCAGTGATTTTTTAAAGATCCTGTTTTGATTGACGAATCTGGATCTCAGGCCCAACCCAAAGGTATTTTCTTCGAGAATGTTGAAGGGCCGGGCCTCATAAGCGTCATTGAAGGAGCCGAAAATGCTGGTGATCTGCTTTGCCTCACCTCCGTAGGTGTGATTCCAGGAGAGCCCGGCGAGAAATTTGTCATAATCCTCAAAACCCTGTGCCTGCCCCCAGGTGAAAGCCGCTTTTTCAGGTTCATT
This sequence comes from uncultured Flavobacteriaceae bacterium, assembly GCA_942492425.1. GTDB lineage: Bacteria > Bacteroidota > Bacteroidia > Flavobacteriales > Flavobacteriaceae > Lutimonas. Next base: position 117,843 of record CALOEQ010000002.1, on the reverse strand, counting down.
CAAGTAGTCTTCCTCGTTGAGGGAACTGGGAATCTCTGCCCTTAGGCGGATGAAGTTGGCGATGGCTATAAGGTTGTTTTTCTCGTCCAGGTAGTGATTGGAAGACAGGGTCAGAGTTTGGCGATCTGTTTCATTGTTGTCACGGTACCCCTCTTTCTGAGTATTCGAATAGGTCAGTAGTGCGGAGTTGGTCTTGTTGCCGAGGTTGGCCGTGAGCAAATATCTTTGAAGGCCAAAGGAGCCGAACTGGGCCTCCCCGGAAACCTTGTACTGGTCAAACAGTCCCTTGTCGGGGATCATCTGTATCGTTCCGCCCAGACCTGCTCCATATAGGGAGGAAGAAGGTCCCTTCAGAATCTCCATGCGTCCGACTCCTTTGAGCTCAATATCTTCTATGGTCGTTTCGCCGGAACCGTTCGTCAGGGGGATATCCTGGTAGTAGGCCCTTATTTTGCTGGTTCCAAAGAGATTGCGAGAACCAATTCCCCGAATTGTGATCCGATTGGTGGTCAAGGTCGCGTTGTGCATATACACCCCCGGGGTCATATTCAGGACCGGTGCGATGTTGATCTGATCGTTGCTCTGGATCTCGATCGGTGATAGCAAGGATATGGAGGAAGCAATCCGGCGCAGCTCAGTTTGGAAATTATCCGTCTTGATCAGGACCTCATTCAGGTTTTGGGGCTCCTCTTCGAGGGTGACCATTTCGAATTCTCCGGGGTCCATGTTCAATCTCCGTGAGAAATAGCCCTCTTTTTCGAAGAGATATTCCCCTGCGGTTGCTATCCTGAAAAATCCATTCTGATCCGTGCTGTCAACAAGTAGGCCCTTTGCATCAAGAACCTTCACGCCATAAAGCTCAATGGAATTCTCCCTGCTGATCACCTTTCCTGAAGGCGCCTGGGCCAGTGCAAACCCTGTGGTGAGGAACAACAAAGTCACGAATGACCCCAAATTGATTCTTTGACGCAAAACGGATCTCATTCCACCAGACCGTTTTTTACGCCGTTTACAGGGCCATCAATTCGGTACACGAAGCCATTGACAACCGCATAGGCCGCCTGGTCGTTTTTCAATAGAAGAAAGGTTGGGTTTTTGCCAAAATTGACCGGGGACCTGGGCATCTCATTGTTCCTGGGTATCTGAATCTTGCTGATGTCGATCACGTTGATCGGGGCAGTCACAAACTTGATTTCATCAGGAAGATCACTGATGCTGACAGAGGTATATCCGTCTCTGAGCAATTGCGGGATATCCAATTCCCTGAACTCTTCGAAATTCGAAAGTATGGTGGGATAGGTTTCTCCGGTTTTAAATGTGAATCCTTCGGCCGAAAGGGTTTCGTATCCGTAATGTGTGGACAGGTCTCCTATGTCCACAATCTTGCCCACAAGGTAGAAGTCGCTGTGATTGTTGTTTTCAATTTCGTCGTAAATAATCCCTAAATCAACCGTGTAAGTCGCTCCTAGATAGGGAAAGGCAAGATTCTCTATTTTCAGATCGAACAATTTGCGATCATTTCTCGGGATGTCCCAGTAGGCCTTCGTCGATCTCGCTTTAAAAGACTGGTCCGAGATTCCCCTGATTGCCGTCAAAATGGAAAGATAGTTCAGTTTTCGAATGAATTGCTTTTCCCTGTCTTCGGGATGACCACCCGACTCGATGAGAATCGTTCGGGTGCCCCATTTCTGCATGTTGTCGCCGAATGCCCGAGGTTCAAAGGCATCCGAGTATCGGCCCACCTGCCCCTTGGCATGTTTTTGAACGACCTCGTTCATCATGGCAATGATCTTCATGGCATCGCCTCTCTTTTCACTCATGTCTTTCTCATCATTGAATGCAGGCGCAAGAAAGGACAGCGTAGCTGGCTTTGCCGTTTTCTCAGCGTTGTAGTACCGACTTTGGTCGTGGAGGTTGAAACCATAATCGGCTTGCAGACTGTCACGCGCTGCTTTGAGAATCCTGGATTCGGGGGATTGGAGTCGCAAAGCATCCCTGTTGATATCAATGCCAATGGCATTTCTTCGCTGAAACAGCTCGGCCCCATCGGGGTTGAGCATCGGTATGAAATGAACCTTAATCCCTTCCAGAATCCCCCTGTTTTCTTTCAGGTAGTTGAAAATGTCAAACATCGCCATTGTAGCGGTTGATTCATCACCGTGCATCTGGGACCACAATAGAACGTCAGTCCCACCCGTCCCCACACTTATCATGGAAATGCTTCTTCCCTGGATTGAAACCCCGAGGCTTGTCACTGAAAATCCATTTTCCTTGCCAAGAGCTTCGATAAGCGGTTGGATGTCCTTATGTTTGAAACGCCGGGTTTCAATGCTCTTTTCCTTGTAGCGGTCGTATTGCTCAAACAGAACCTGATCGAAGTCTTCCTGTCCAATTGTAATCAAAGGCAAGAGCAGCAGCAGTAGATATTTAGTCATATAATGAGTGTTTAACAGGAATTATTCGTTTTTTGGAGGTAGGGAATTCCAATTGAAATCAGAGGTTTCCAATCTGATTTTATCAATGAAATCGACTCCGGGGTCTGTTTTTTCGGTTCTGTAGGAATCATCCACTTCGAGCCAAAGGGGATGACCTTCGAAACGTGTGTATTCCAAGTGGCCAATGAGGTATTCGATCTCGGGGTATTTCTCTTTAAGATACTTGACAAGTTCAATGTTTGACCTCAATTGCTTACGGGTCAACGGGGTCTCTTCTGTTCCCCCGACGTTTTCAATTCCGATGGCACAGTGATTCAAACCGATCACGTGCCGAGCCATAGTCGTCTCTGGCATCAAGCGGTAGATGGTTCCGTCCTGATCTACGAGAAAATGAGCAGAAACATTCAGGGCGCCGGCACTTGTTATGTCGGGCCGGGTATTTGGCAGGAGGGGGTCTTTGAATGCCTCAAACGATTCTTCCAGCGTGGGAATGGCCGTCCAATGAACGACAATCATTTGAGGTTCGATCGCAGGTTCGCTTTTCTCCAGGTTGTAACGGGTCCGCAAATAGTCCAGCGAAAGCTCAGTTCGCTGCTGGTCAAACACAATGGGCTTGTCTGTGATTTTCACGGTCGAGCACGATCCGACCATCACAAGCAGGGAGCAAAGCGAAAAAAGGGTTTTACGCATGGTTATGAGGTATTCGAAGTCTGTTATCCAGGATTACGAAAATAGGGCAAATAAATCAAATCCATCTCTAAAGAGGGATACCTTTTCAAACTTCATCCTGTGCCTTTCATGAGGATAAATAGTCAAATTATCGTTAACTTTACAGATAGCGCAGGAATCTTGATTCTTCCTGTATTCTTCAAAAAAATAGAGTTCAAACCATGCTTGAGAGAAAACCCATGTCAAATCGAGTTCTGGATAAATTGCCTCTGCATCTGAGAGCTTTTATCCTTCCGCAACCCTATGACGACTACACAGAGCAAAACCAGGCTGTTTGGCGCTATGTGATGCGCAAAAACATGGACTATCTGCATCATGTCGCGCATGAATCCTATATTCCCGGGCTTGAGAAAACTGGGATCACACCTGATCGCATCCCAAGAATGGAGGGAATGAACCGTATTTTGAAGGACATTGGTTGGGCCGCTGTTTCCGTGGATGGATTCATCCCTCCAAATGCCTTTATGGAGTTTCAGGCCTACAATACCCTGGTCATAGCTGCGGACATACGTACGATCGATCACATAGAATATACCCCTGCTCCCGACATCATCCACGAGGCTGCAGGTCATGCCCCGATCATTGCCAATCCGGAGTACGCAGAGTACTTGAGAAGATTTGGGGAAATTGGGTCGAAGGCGATCTCATCTTCCAAGGATTACGAGCTCTATGAGGCCATCCGTCACCTTTCCATTATCAAGGAGGATCCCAATACGAAGCCCAAGGAGATCCTTGAGGCGGAGGAACGAATAGAGCATATTTCTGCCAATATGGGGGAACCCAGTGAGATGTCCAAAATCCGCAACATGCATTGGTGGACCGTGGAATACGGCCTGATCGGAACGATGGAAGATCCGAAAATCTATGGAGCAGGTCTCTTGTCATCGATCGGAGAGAGCAAATGGTGCATGGGTGAGGAGGTGCGCAAGCTGCCCTATACCCTTGAGGCTTCCAACGTTGAGTTTGACATCACCAAACCCCAGCCCCAGCTTTTTGTGACACCTGATTTTCCTCAACTGAGCTTTGTGCTCGAGGAATTCGCCAATAAAATGGCGCTTCGAAGAGGAGGTCTTACGGGTGTGAAAAAGCTGATCGACTCCAAAGCTCTGGGCACTGTGGAGTTGAATACGGGTATCCAGATCTCCGGGAAGTTCATTGAGGTCCTGGAGGACGAATACAGGAGGCCCGTCTATATCCGAACGGAAGGACCTACGGCATTGGCCTACAAGAACAAAGAGGTCATCGGCCATCACAAAGAGTACCATGCAGACGGTTTTGGGTCGCCTGTAGGCAAACTTAAAGGGATCAACCTGGCCATTGAAGACATGTCACCCACAGATCTGGAGGCCTATGGCATCTACGAGGGCCGGGTGACCACCCTGACTTTTGAAGGAGGCATCGAAGTGAGGGGAGAGATCATAACGGGCAAACGAAATCTCCAGGGAAAGATCATCCTGATCTCTTTCAAGAATTGCACCGTCAGAAGAGGCGACCGCATTTTGTTTCAACCCGAGTGGGGTATATACGACATGGTTGTCGGAGGTTCCCTGGAATCCGCTTTTTCAGGTATTGCCGATCCGAATTCATACGGACTCGAATTCGATGTTCCCCGGGAAAAAACCCATAAGATTCAATACAGTGAAAAGGACAAGAACCTGTTCGGGCTCTATGGCGAAGTGAGAAGCATGAGGGAAGAAGGCGCGACAGATGAAAACCGACTGTCAACCATCCTGGATCAGCTGGAATGCGACTATCCCAAAGACTGGCTGCTGCCTTTGGAAATCTACGAACTGCTATCTGAGAACGATAGTTCAGATTTGTTTGAACGCATCAAAAACAGGCTGGAGGAATTGGCAAAAGATCAGAAGACAGGCCACCTGGTCTCTGATGGCCTGCGATTGGTTTCTTATACTTGAGAGACGCGCAGCGTATTAACCATTCCCTTCTCATGCACGGGCATGGAGGTCAGGTTGATCACAAAATCCCCTTTCTCGGCATAGCCTCTTTCCACGGTCATCTTGTTGAGGTCCTCAACAGTTTCATCGGTACTGACCATCTTGTCATAGAACTGCGCCTTGACACCCCAGAGGAGGTTCAACATCGCGAGTATCCTGGGATTGTCTGAAAATGCCAGGATGTTGGCTTTGGGTCGTCTTGCCGAAATTTGAAAGGCCGTGTATCCACTATTTGTGAGCGTTGTAATGGCGGCGGCACCAATCTCGTTCGCCATTTTTGCAGCTGTGCTGCACACGGCTTTGGAAATGAATCGATCGTTGATGCATTGGACACCTTGAACATATCCTTCGATCAGTTCAGAATCTTCGACACCGACAATAATGCTGCGCATGGCCTTGATCACTTCCAAGGGAAATTCTCCAACTGAAGTCTCTCCGGACAACATAACTGCGTCCGCACCATCCATGATTGAATTGGCCACGTCGTTGACCTCCGCACGTGTAGGAATCTGACTCGTGATCATGGACTCCATCATTTGGGTTGCAATGATCACAGGGATCCGGGCCTCCTTAGCCTTTCTCACCAGCATTTTTTGAATAATCGGAACTTTTTGCATGGGAATTTCCACTCCGAGGTCACCACGGGCCACCATGATTCCATCGCAATAGGCTGTGAGGTGATTGATATTAGCCACTGCCTCAGGCTTTTCTATTTTGGCGATCACGGGGATCTTGTAACTCGATTTCTCCTTGATGAGATCGGCCAGCTTGACCAGATCCTCAGGGGTTCGAACAAAAGACAGGGCAATCCAGTCGACTTCCTGCTCAATCGCGAAAATGGCATCTTTGATATCTTTTTTGGTCAGGGCCGGAAGCGAAATCTTCGTATTGGGCAGGTTGACCCCCTTCTTGGATTTCAGAGAACCGCCGCGAAGCACTTGGGTCACCACCCTGGTGTCCCTGTCTGTATCAATGACTTCAAAGAGAAGCTTACCGTCATCGACGAGAATTTTCTCCCCGGCTTCCACGTCTTTGGGGAAATTCTGGTAAGTCATGAAGGCTTTTTCTGCCGTTCCGATGCATTCCTCTGTCGTAAAGACAAACTCGTCGCCCACTTTCAACTTCACCTTCTTTTCCATGACGCCTACTCGGAGCTTTGGCCCCTGAAGGTCAGCCAGTACCGCGACATTGTAATTGTTTTCCTCATTCAATTCCCTGATCCAGCGAATCTTTGTTTTCACGTCGTCATAATCTGCATGAGAAAAATTGACTCGGAAAACGTTCACACCGGCCACCATCATTTCCTTCATCATCTCTTTGGTGTTTACCGCAGGGCCCAATGTTGCAACTATTTTCGTCTTTTTTCTTTTTTTGATCATCTCTAAAAAATTAAATTATCGCGTGATTTCAGTTCCATGACATCGATCGAGTAGGAAGTGATCACTTTGTGAATTCTATTGATCTTTTGCAGGGTCGTGTTGATTTTTTTTTCATCCTCCAGGCCGTCGACCTTTATGAAATAGTCCACCTGCTTCTTTTCGGGAATCAAATAGGAGATTCGGGTCTCCTTTTCGAAGAGATTCCTGTTGCTCAGTGCCAGATCATTCACCGACACATGTTTATTTGAAATCAGTGACCAGTTTGTGTAGGTCGCCTCATCGTCAAAAGTGTACAAGGAAAAGGAGCAATTCCTGGATTTGAAATCCAAATCATCCTTGAAACGCGACAGATAGAGTTTCAGCTCTTGATTCAGATAAAAAGCCATGTGATAGTCCTCCAACATCGAATGAATGCCGATCAAAGTGTAGTCGTGATCGAAATCGAAACCTATGGTATGTACCTTAGACACTTCTGCTGGTTTGTTATTGTTAGTGCCACAAAAATAGCCATAGTTTTGTGAACACGGTGATAAATTGTGTGAAAACGAACTTTAAAATGAGGATTCTATTTCTTTTTGAAGCTTGTAATAAGCTCTTTTAGAGGCAATTTCTTCCGCTTTTTTCTTGGAAGTGGCTCTTCCTTTCGCCGTCAGCTGCTCATCGATGAACATTTTAACGCTGAAATGCTTCAACGCATCATTACCCGTGTCTTCGTAGACGTTGTATCGAATCTTTTTTCGGTTCTTTTGACCCCATTCGATCAATACGCTTTTGTAACTGGTGATTTTGCCCTCCAGGCGCTCGATGTCAACATAAGGCTCTATCATGAATCGATAGATGAACTTCTCCGTAAAGCCGTAACCCCGGTCCGAGTGGATTGCCCCGACCAGAGCCTCGAACAGGTTGCCGTGAATATTCTCTCCAAAATTACTGCTCGGGATGGCACTTCTCACAAATTTGATCAGATCCAGGTCCTTACCCAATTCATTTAAGTGCTCCCTGCTCACAATTTTAGATCTCATCTGGGTCAAATACCCCTCGTCGCCTTTCGGAATTTTCTTGAAAAGGTAATTGGCAATCACAGAGCCCAGGACAGCATCTCCTAAAAATTCCAGCCTTTCGTAATTCATGGGATACCCCTTACTGTTCAATTCCTTAAGGGAGCTGTGCGTAAATGCCTCTTTGTAGAATTCGACCTTTCTCGGACGGTAGCGTAAAATCTTTTTCATCGCGAGAACAAACTCTTCATCCGGGTTGGAATTGGAATTTGTTATTTTGCGAATCAGATTCATTCTGTTTTAATCTGTGTATTTTTTAAACAGGATGCAAGCGTTGTGTCCACCGAAACCAAAGGTGTTGCTCATCGCAACATTCACATCTCTTTTCTGCGCCTTGTTGAAAGTCAGATTGAGTTTCGGATCGATTGCATCATCATCTGTGAAATGATTGATCGTAGGAGGCACGACCCCTTTTACTATCGACATGATTGAGGCAATGGCCTCTATGGCTCCTGCTGCTCCCAACAAATGCCCGGTCATCGATTTTGTCGAATTGATATTCAATTTATAGGCGTGGTCTCCAAACACTGCCTGAACGGCTTTTAGTTCGGCCACATCGCCTAAAGGTGTTGACGTACCATGCATGTTGATGGCATCCACATCTTCGGCCTTAATACCTGCATTCTCGAGGCAATTGATCATGACACTCTGAGCCCCGAGCCCTTCCGGGTGTGGCGCCGTAATGTGATGTGCGTCAGCTGACAGGCCTCCACCGATTACCTCTGCATAGATTTTCGCTCCTCGCGCCTTGGCATGTTCCAATTCTTCCAAAATCAATGCGCCTGCTCCCTCCCCAAGAACAAAACCATCCCTGTCTTTGTCAAACGGGCGAGAAGCCGTTTTGGGATCGTCGTTTCTGGTTGAAAGCGCATGCATGGCATTGAATCCTCCAATTCCCGCAATGGCCACCGCGGCCTCAGAGCCTCCGGTCACCAATACGTCGGCTTGCCCCAAACGAATGTAATTCAGGGAGTCTATTATGGAATTGGCTGAAGAAGCACAGGCCGAAACTGTTGTAAAGTTCGGACCCCGCAAGCCGTATTTGATTGAGATCTGGCCCGGAGCGATGTCTGCGATCATCTTTGGAATGAAGAAAGGGTTGAATCGAGGTGATCCATCTCCCGCAGCGTGATTAAGCATTTCATTTTGGAAGGTTTCCAATCCGCCGATCCCGGCTCCCCAGATCACTCCGATTCGGGACGTGTCTTCCTTTTCCAGATCCAACCCGGAATCCTTGATGGCTTCTTCCGAAACCACCATGGCGTATTGTGTGAATCGGTCCATTTTGCGTGCCTCTTTCCTGTCCAGGTGGTCATTCACCACAAAGTTTTTGAGTTCACAGGCAAAACGAGTCTTGAAATCGGAAGCGTCAAAATAGGTTATGGGTGCCGCCCCACTTACGCCATTTTCAAGACCTTTCCAGTATTCTTCAACAGAGTTACCGATTGGAGTAAGCGCTCCCAACCCTGTAACAACAACCCGTTTCAATTCCATTTGGATCTAAATTAGTTATGAATACAACAAATTACGAGCCGTTCCGTGCCGGAAAAGCTCGTAATTTCAAAGATATAATAAAAAATAATTATTTAGCCTCTTCGATGTAGCTAATAGCTTGACCTACAGTACCGATGTTCTCAGCTTGGTCGTCAGGGATCTGGATATCAAACTCCTTTTCAAATTCCATGATTAATTCAACAGTATCCAAAGAATCCGCTCCCAGATCGTTAGTAAAGTTCGCTTCATTGGTAACCTCATTCTCGTCAACACCTAATTTATCAACGATAATGGCCTTTACTCTTGATGCAATGTCTGACATAATTTTTGATTTTAAATTTAAATATTGCTGCAAAAATAATATATTTTGGATTTCTACAGGGAAAAAAGTGTAAAAATTTGAATTGCAGGGCCTGTCAGATTCTTCCGGAATCGTTTTTTCTTTCAGGCTTTTCTTCTTTCTTTTGTCAGGATCAAATCCAAATGAAGTGATGCATCGAATCGTGATTTTTGCCTCCGGCTCCGGAACCAATGCCGAAAATATCATTCGTCATTTTAAGAGCTCCTCCATGGCCCGCGTAAAGTGGGTTTTGTGCAACAAGGAAGGGGCAGGAGTTCTCTCGCGTGCAGAACGATTGGGGGTGCCCACCCGGGTATTCACGAAAAAAGAGCTGTTCAGCAAGGAGTTTCTTGATTTTGTCATCGCTGAGGGAGACTTTGTGGTGCTGGCTGGATTTCTGTTGAAAGTGCCCGATGAGTTGACACGCGCTTTCGAAGGGGCCATGGTTAACATACATCCTGCCCTGTTGCCCAAGTATGGCGGCAAGGGCATGTATGGGATGAACGTGCACAGAGCCGTTGTTGAGAACCGGGAAAAAGAATCGGGAATCACGATCCACTTTGTGAATGAGAATTATGACGAGGGTGCCATAATTTTTCAAGCGAAAGTAGCAGTTGATCCTCAAGACAGTCCCGAGGACGTTGCCAGAAAGATTCATATCCTGGAGCAGGAGAACTTTCCAGCTGTTGTCGAGCAGGTGATACGCAAGGCAGATGAAGGTTAACATTTACACCGATGGTGCCTGCAAGGGCAATCCCGGCAAAGGGGGCTATGGAATCATCATGGAGTGGGTGGGCAAGCCTTATGTCAAGGAGTTCTCAAGGGGCTATCGAAAGACCACGAACAACCGAATGGAGCTGCTCGCTGTGATCGTAGCCCTGGAGCAGCTGAAAAAGGACGGCCTGGAAACAGACATCTATTCGGACTCCAAGTATGTTGTTGACGCCGTAAACAAGGGTTGGGTTTTCGGTTGGCAAAAGAAGGGCTTTCAGGGCAAGAAGAATCCCGACCTATGGCGCCGGTTTCTCAAGGTGTACAAAAAGCATAAAGTCCGATTTCATTGGATTAAAGGGCACAACGAACATCCCCAGAATGAGCGTTGTGACGCATTGGCAGTCAAAGCAGCCTCCTCCGAAAATCTGGATATCGATGAGGGCTTTGAGTCTTCCCAGTCGGAAGGTTTGTTTTGAAGCCTATTTATTCTGAGGCCTGTTCGGCAATCGCAAGCATGATCAGCTTGTCCTTGGCATCGAAGAGGTGCAATTCACTTTTCACCATCTTGTAATAGGCGATCTCGTTCATTTTTTTGAGAAAGACGTCTTCGACGCTCATGTCCTGGCACATCATCCGTGTCGCACCCGCGTTGCCGAATGTGAGTTCGGAGCCCCTGAGGTCGTAAGTGGCAAAATAGTTGTTGCATCCGGCGTAACCGGAAACCCGGTTCTCTTCTTCGACAAAAACAAAGGTTGGGAAGTTCTTCATTGACTCCAATCCGTCCATTTGAATGACCTTCCAGGTTCCTAACAGCTCGTTTGAACCTTGTGCGCTTCCTTCTGTTTGGGTTTTAGTTACCAATTCGGTCAAGGTGTACTTCTTGCTGGACCCGTCTGCCGGTGGATTGTCAATCTCTTCGACTTTCACGCGCAACTCATAGGAATAGCCTTCCTCATAGTCAAAACCCGAAATTTTATCGTAGAAATAGGACCAGTCCTCATCGGGATTTTCTTTGATCAGCATGCATTTCTGCTCGGAGACACCTGTGCAGTCTGCCAGGTGATCGGCAACAAAAATAGTTCGAATCTCTTCAGACTGAGCCGAAGAACAGGCGAGAAATAGAAGTAGTAGTAAATATTTCATGATAACATTAGTTTTGCGCGTTTGACGGCTTCTACAAAAATATCAATTTCTTCTTTAGTATTGTAGAAAGCGAAGGAGGCTCTCACGGTACCGGGAATTTTATAGAAATCCATGATGGGTTGAGCACAGTGATGCCCGGTTCGAACAGCGATTCCCAGTTTGTCGATTATGGCTCCAATGTCATAAGGATGTATGTCTCCTATATTGAAGGAAATTACGGACGCCTTGTTGGTTTCCGGGCCATAGATTCTCATATCTTCGATCTCCAGAAGCCTTTTTGTGGCGTATTCGAGCAATTCATGTTCGTATGCGGCAATGCGATCAAAACCGATCCCATTCATGAAATCCAGAGCGACACCAAAAGCAATCACCCCACAAACATTGGGCGTCCCCGCTTCAAATTTATGCGGAAGATCGGCGTAGGTCGTCCTTTCAAAGGTCACTTCACTGATCATCTCACCACCACCCTGATAAGGAGGTAGTTTTTTCAGCCACTCTTCCTTGCCATACAACATCCCCACCCCGGTAGGGCCGCAAATTTTATGTGCGGAACAGGTGTAAAAGTCGCAGTCAAGCTCCTGAACGTCGGGCCTGATATGAGGAGTAGCCTGGGCACCGTCGACAAGGACGGCAGCATCATGCTCATGGGCCAGCTCGATGATCTCTTCAACAGGATTTATTGTTCCGAGTGCATTCGAAACGTGATTTACAAAAACGAGCCGGGTTCTCTCGTTGAGCAGATCCCGATATTTAGACATAAGCAGCTCCCCTTCCTCAGACATGGGAATCACTTTGAGTTCTGCACCTGTTCGTTCACAGAGCATTTGCCAGGGCACGATGTTCGAGTGATGCTCGAGTGCGGAAACGATGATCTCATCTCCCTTTTTCAAGAGATCCGAAAAGCCATTGGCCACCAGGTTAATGGCGTGTGTGGTTCCCGAAGTCAGAATGATTTCATACGGCTTTGAGGCGTTAAAATGTTCCTGAATCTTTTGTCTGGCTTTTTCGTAGGCGTCTGTTGCTTCCTGGCTGAGGCTGTGGACCCCTCGATGAATGTTGGCGTTGTAACGACTGTAGTAATCCACAATGGCATCGATCACTACCCTGGGGGTTTGCGAAGTTGCCGCATTGTCGAGGTAAATAAGCGGATAACCATTCACTTTTCTTTCCAGGATAGGGAACTCCTTCCGTATGTTCTCAACGTCAAAAATGGTACTCTGCAACATAGCTTTATTTAGAATCATTCAAAATACAAAATTACGAAAGAATGCCTGCATTCAGGTCATTGCGATGTGAATATTATTATTTTTGTTCGGATTTCTCAACATATAGGTTATGCGAAAGTTTTTTAGAGTTCTCTCAGTGATTCTTGTGATTGCCCTGGTTTGGGTTATCGCAGTCAATTATCCCAGGCTAGACATCTTAACGGGCTTTGCCTCAAAGAATGTCGCTTCGGGCATGTTCCTGGCTGGAAGGAGCCAGGAATCAATTGAAGAAGGAGACAATGGTTTCTCCCCTGTGAACTTGTCGAGCAACAAGGTCAATGCCCAAGAAAAATCGGTAAGCTCTTCTGTTTTCGGTCTTAAGAAGCGAACCGCAGTTTATGTCGAAGGTCTTGGCGCCATTTTGATCAACAAGGATTATGAGGAAGGGATGGAATTCAAGGTTCCGAACAGATCCAGAGCTCCAAAAGAGCTTCCTTACCCATACGGAGACCTTCCACAGAAGGATACTGTTTTCCAGGAAGTGGACTATGAGAAATTGGAAAATGTTGTCAAAAATGCTTTTGACAGCCCTGGAATGGAGGACAAAAGAACCCGGTCTTTGCTGGTGGTCTATAAGGATCATATCATTGCTGAAGACTACTCCGAAGGATTCGACAAGTCTACACCCATTTTGGGCTGGTCGATGACCAAGAGCATAACCAGCACCATGTATGGGATTCTTTCGAGAAAAGGTGAAATAGATGTATACGAGCCAGCGGATGTGCCGCAATGGCAGAATGACGAGCGAAAGAATATCACCTATAATGACCTGCTCCATATGAACAGCGGCCTGGAATGGGTAGAAGACTACAACACCCTGTCGGATGTGACCCGGATGCTTTTCCAGAAAAGCGACATGGGAGCGATGCAGGCATCAAAGACGCTCGTAGGAAAACCTGACAGCACCTGGAATTATTCTTCCGGCACTACCAATTTGCTTGCAGGGCCCCTGCTTAAGAAGAAGTTCAGGAGCCAACAGGAATACCTTGACTTCTGGTACAGGGAGCTGATCGACAAGATTGGAATGCATTCGGCTACCATAGAAACCGACCTTTCGGGAACCTATGTGGGATCGTCCTATGGATGGGCGAATACCCGGGATTGGGCAAAATTCGGCCTTTTGTATTTGAATAGAGGCAACTGGAATGGTGAGCAGATCATCGATTCGACCTGGGTGGATTACGTGTCGACTCCAACCAACACTTCAAACGGAAGATACGGAGCCCAGTTTTGGTTGAATGCCGGAGGTCACTATCCCGATGCGCCGAGAGATTTGTTTTCAGCGAATGGCTACCAGGGTCAGTATGTGTTTATTATCCCTTCCAGGGATCTTGTCATTGTGAGAATGGGTCTGATGGAAGAGCCGGAATTCGACGTCAATGGGCTGTTGCGAGATGTTGTATCCTGTATTCGATAAGAAGAAAAAGAAGTTGAAATGCCAGCTAGCGAGTTAAAACTGAAGGAGATCGAAAGGGTAGGATCGATCAGCAAAAAGGAATTTGTCGCGAATTTTGTCAAACCCCAGGTTCCTGTGGTAATTGAAAACCTGGTGGGAGACTGGCCTGCATTCGAAAGATGGAATTTCGACTATATACGGGAGAAAGTTGGAGACAGGGTCGTCCCACTTTATGACGACCGTCCGGTTGATCACAAGGACGGGTTCAATGAGCCTCATGCGAAAATGAAAATGAGTGAGTACCTTGATCTTTTGGAGAGCGAACCGACGAGATACCGGATCTTTCTATACAATGTTTTGAAGGAGGTGCCAGAGCTCCAAAAGGATTTTGATTATCCCGACATCGGTCTGCGCCTTTTGAAATCGCTTCCGATGCTGTTTTTCGGGGGAGAAGACTCCTATACGTTCATGCACTATGACATTGACCTGGCCAATATTCTGCATTTTCACTTTGTCGGGGAGAAGGAGTGCATCCTCTATCCGTTTAACCAAAAAAAGCATTTATACAAGGTGCCTCATTCCCTGATCACTCATGAATCGATAGATTTTTCCAATCCGGACTTTGAAAAATGGCCCGCTTTGGAAAATGCGAGGGGGTACAGGACCCGTCTCAAGCATGGTCAGACATTGTATATGCCTGAGGGATACTGGCACCATATGCGTTATATCACTCCCGGATTTTCAATGAGTATGCGCTCTATTGCCAGGAACCCCAGAAATCTGTCACAGGCTCTATACAATATATTTGTCATGCGTCATTTTGACAATCTAATGCGCCGGGTAAAAGGTCAAAAATGGATCGACGAAAAAAATGACCTTGCCATTCGTAACACGAACAGGCGATTGAACAATCAGGCGTGAAGTCTAATCACGAAGTATCTAGAGGTCCAGATCGAGCTCAACGTCAAGCTTCTCTGCCAAAAGTTTGATGATCCTGGATTTGAGCGCCGGAATCTTGATTTTTTCGACTGCTTCGTTGCAAAAGGCAAAAAGCATAAGACCCCTGGCCTCCTTTTCAGGAATTCCCCTGGACTGCATGTAGAAAAGCGCTTTCTCGTCAAGCTGTCCGATGGTACAACCGTGTGAGCATTTTACGTCATCTGCAAAGATCTCCAACTGAGGCTTCGTATTGATGCTTGACTTGTCACTGATCAAAATGTTGTCGTTCTGCTGGAAAGCATTTGTTTTCTGAGCTTCCTTGTCAACAATGACTTTGCCGTTGAAAACACCCGTCGATTTACCGTCAAAGATTCCTTTGTACAGCTCGTGACTTTCACAATTCTCGTGCTTGTGATGCACCAGGGTGTGGTTGTCAACGTGCTGCTTGTCGCTGATCACCGTAATTCCGTTCAGATTGGAGGTGATGTGCTGTCCCTCGTGGTGGAATTCCAGGTTGTTACGGATCAGGTTGCCACCGAATGAATAGGTATTAACCGAAACTATGCTGCTGTCCTTTTGCTGAACATAGGTGTTGTCTATCAAAGACGAGTTGGGTCGATCGTTTTGAATTTTATAGGCATCCACTATGGCGCGCTTTGCAGCGAAGATCTCAGTCACCGCATTGGTCAGGACTACATTTTCGCTCAGATTCTGATGTCTCTCATAAATCTGCACATGGGAATTCTCACCGACTATAATCAGGTTGCGCGGTTGAAGCATGATCTCCTTTTCACTTCCAGTCGAAAAGTAAAGCACCTGGATCGGCTTTGGAAGTACCGTGTTTTTCGGGACATTAACAAATACGCCCTCTTTGGAAAATGCCGTGTTCAAAGAAGTCAAACTGTCTTTTTCAGAGGCAACGGTTCCAAAATAATGGTCGATGACCATTTTGTATTTGGGTTGTTTCAGGGCCGAGGAAAGGATGCAAATGTCAGCGCCTTCATGACTTGTATCCGAAAGGAAGGAACTGTAGACCCCATCAACAAATACAATTTTATAGGACTCGATTTCATGAAGGAAATACTTTTTGACTTCCTTGAATTCGATTCCGGTTTCCGCTTTGGGGAAAACACTGTAGTCGGTTTTGAGCAGGCTGTTCAACGAGGTGTATTTCCACTCTTCGTCTTTTCGCGTAGGAAAACCGTTCTGCTCAAATCTTTCGATCGCTTCCGTTCGAATCTCGTGAACTTTTGAGTCCAGGTCCAGCGAACCGTTGTTTTCAAAGGCCATAAAAGAGGCCAATAACTTGTCTTTTAAATCCATTTCTTTCAATAGATGCTAATTCTTCAACCAATCATATCCCTTGTCCTCCAGCTCATGCGCCAACTCCTTGCCGCCAGATTTTACGATCTTACCGTCGTGCAATACATGTACGAAATCAGGAACGATGTAATCCAAAAGGCGCTGGTAGTGGGTAATTACAATGACCGCATTGTTCTCATTTCTCAATTTGTTCACCCCGTTGGCAACAATTTTCAGGGCATCGATATCCAAACCGGAATCGGTTTCATCGAGAATGGCCAACTGCGGCTCCAGCATGGCCATCTGGAAGATCTCATTTCTTTTCTTTTCTCCTCCTGAAAAGCCTTCATTCAATGACCTTGAAAGGAACTTTCGGTCCATGTCGAGCAACTGAGACTTTTCACGGATCATCTTCAGCATGTCCTTGGCAGGAATCTCGTCGAGTCCTAGCGCTTTGCGTTTTGAATTGATGGCCGTCTTGATAAAGTTCGTCGTGCTCACTCCGGGAATTTCTACCGGATACTGGAAGGACATGAAGATTCCCTTGTGAGCTCTCTCATCTGGAGCCAATTCCAGGATGCTTTCGTTCTGGAACTCGATCTCACCATCCATCACCTCATACGTCTCATTTCCTGCGATGACAGATGAGAGGGTACTTTTTCCCGAGCCGTTGGGCCCCATGATTGCGTGCACTTCACCGGGCTTCACCTCCAGGTTAATTCCCTTGAGGATTTCCCGATCTTCGATCCCTGCATGTAAGTTCGTGATATGTAACATGTTGTTATTTGCTTATCTTAAATTAAAATCTTCTTTAACTTTTTCCTACTCCTGTTTATCCTACCGAGCCTTCCAGTGAAATCTCGAGCAACTTTTGAGCCTCAACGGCAAATTCCATAGGCAATTTATTCAACACTTCCTTGCTGAAACCATTGACAATCAGTGCGATCGCTTTTTCAGTATCAATACCTCTCTGATTGCAATAGAAAAGCTGGTCCTCACCGATCTTGCTGGTAGTCGCCTCGTGTTCGATCTGAGCCGATTTATTTTTCACCTCAATATAAGGGAAGGTATGCGCGCCACATTCATTGCCCATTAATAGGGAATCACACTGGGAGAAGTTTCGGGCGTTGTCGGCCCTTGAATTGACCTGCACCAACCCACGGTACGAATTCTGGGACTTACCAGCGGAAATACCCTTCGAGATGATCGTACTTTTGGTATTCTTGCCCAGGTGGATCATTTTGGTGCCGGTATCAGCCTGCTGGTGATTGTTGGTCACCGCAATCGAATAGAATTCCCCTATCGAATTGTCTCCTTTGAGCACACAGCTTGGGTACTTCCAGGTAACCGCACTACCGGTTTCGACCTGAGTCCAGGATATCTTGGAATTGGTATGGCAGATGCCTCGTTTGGTCACAAAGTTGTAAACCCCGCCTGCGCCCTCAGCGTCTCCCGGAAACCAGTTTTGAACGGTGGAGTATTTGATCTCAGCATCGTCCAGGGCGATCAGCTCCACAACTGCGGCATGCAACTGATTCTCATCCCGGGCCGGAGCCGTACAACCCTCCAGATAGCTCACGTAACTTCCTTCGTCAGCGATTACCAGTGTTCTTTCGAATTGCCCCGTTCCGCCTTCGTTGATCCTGAAATAGGTCGAAAGTTCCATGGGGCATTTGACCCCTTTTGGGATATAGCAGAACGAACCGTCGGTAAACACGGCTGAATTCAAAGCCGCATAGAAATTGTCCTTTTTCGGGACCACCGTACCAATGTATTTTTTGACTAACTCCGGATGCTCCTGAATCGCTTCAGAAATGGGGCAAAAAATAATGCCCTTCTCCGCCAGCGTTTCTTTGAAGGTGGTGGCGACAGATACAGAATCTATTACGATGTCCATGGCTACTCCTGTCAATCGTTTTTGCTCGTCAATCGAGATCCCCAGTTTACTGAACGTTTTCAATAACTCAGGGTCTACTTCGTCCAGGCTTTCGAGTTCTTTTTTCTTCTTGGGTGCCGAATAATAACTTATGGCCTGAAAATCGGGTTTTTCATAGCGCACATTCGCCCATTCGGGTTCAGTCATTTCTTTCCACCCTCGATAGGCCTCCAATCTCCATTCGGTCATCCATTCCGGTTCATTCTTCTTGGCGGAAATTCCACGGATGACGTCTTCATTCAGACCTTTGGGAAAGGTGTCCGATTCGATATCGGTGTAGAAACCATATTCGTATTCCTTGGTCTCAAGTTCCTTCTTCAGGTCGTCTTCGGTATATTTATTCATAATTCGCTACTTGAATACTGATTATAGTGAGAAACTCTCGCCGCAGCCGCAGGTCCTGTTCGCATTAGGGTTTTTAAAGGTAAATCCTGTACCGTTCAGTCCACCGGAATAATCCAAGGTTGTACCCACCAGGTAAAGGAAGCTCTTCTTGTCCACAATAATCCGAACATCATTGCTTTCAAAAACCTTGTCATTTTCCTTTTCCTCCCTGTCAAAACTCAATTCATAGGACAATCCTGAACAACCCCCGCTTTTTACCCCTACACGGATAAAATCCCTTGAGGCGTCATAGCCATCCTCAGTCATCAGCTCGATAGCCTTCTTTTTGGCGTTTTCAGATACTTGTATCATGACAAATTAGATTCATTCTAAATAATTGCAAATATACAGGAAAATTAACTCTTCAAAGACAATGCCGAAAAAAAAATTGGAGTCAAAACACAATAAAAAAAATTTTTTTGCAGGAGAAAAAAGACGCAATAATGGGGTTTTAGGACCGTTTCCGATATTAACAATTTTCTTGAGTTATCAACAGCTTGTTAAAAAGCTAATGAACCTCCTTTAAAAGGGATTTCGGTTTATCCTCAATTAAATTGTTGACATACAAACAGTTAAATTAAAATATAGGATATGAAAACCGATCCCTCCCCATTCGGTAGACTATCAAAAAGAGACGATTTAACCCTGATTTCACAAGGAGAGCCTGTGATATCAGGCTTTGCGCATATACCAAACAATAACAGAACCAAACATACAATTTGTATGAACAATTTAACAATGGACCCTAAAAGCAACCCGACTATTTTCAAGTCGAAACGCTCGAGAAAGTCTCTGTATTCCGGCAAAGGAATGAAGATTTTGCTTCTCCTGGGTTTTCTGCTTTTCTCAATTGGAATTTTTGCTCAGAATCTGGTAGGTGACTACAGGTCAAATGGCAGTGGCAATTGGAATAATGCATCTAACTGGGAATATTACAATGGTACCAACTGGGTGCCCGCAACGAACTATCCGGGGCAGACCGGAGGTACGAATGACGTGCTCATCCGAAATGGACATTCAATTGATTTGAATCTCAATATCACGAACAATATTGGTTCCTTAATTGTTGGTAACGGAGATGGAACAACGGATACATTAATAATTTCTGGAGACCGTACTGTTTCGACTCGAATAATGGTGGTTTCAAGTGATGGGGCTTTGAATTTTGGAGTCAATGATAGGATCAGACTTCCAAGTGGCGCCGAATTTATAGTAGAATCCGGAGCTCAATTGTCTGCATCAAACTGTACGGCAGCCTCACGTGTTTATATTGGTTCTAATGTCTATGCGTCCTGCAACGGTGGAGCCGGTGCAGATTTTTCTTTTTCGGATATTAACAATGGGGCCAACTCCAATCAGCCCCCAACGATCACAGCAAATGGGGATCAGCAGTTCTGTCAGGGCACGACAACTTCACTTGAAATTGTCACAGCAATCTCAATTTCAGATCCGGAAAACGACCCGATATCTTTTGTGTCTATTCAAATCTCGAACGGATATGTCAATGGAGAAGATCTTTTGACCTTATCGGGATCGAATCCAAATTTTACAGCTACATGGAGTGCTGTTGAGGGTAAATTGACTTTAACAAGAAGCAGTCCAACCAACAACTATGCTGAATTTGAAAGTGCCGTTCAAAATGTGCTTTATTCAAATAGTTCTGGAACTGCAACCGGACAACGTCAATTCTCTATTTCTGTAGGTGACGCAAATTATTTACCAGCGACAGGTCACTACTATGAGTTCGTTTCGAATCCGGGAGTCACATGGACCGCATCCAGAGCAGCAGCGGCAGCAAGAACATATTACGGCTTGCAAGGTTATTTGGCGACACTAACTTCTCAAATTGAAGCAGATTTTTCAGGAAGCCAAGCTTTGGGAGTTGGCTGGTTAGGTGCAAGTGATGCTATTTCAGAAGGTTCAACAGTTGAGGGGGAATGGAGATGGGTTACAGGCCCTGAGGCCGGAACTCAGTTTTGGAGTGGTGCTATTGGAGGTTCAACCACTGCGCCCTACAATTTTGCGTTTTGGAATAACAACGAGCCCAATGATTATCCAAACAATAGTGTTCCGCAGCAGGAAAATTACGCGCATATTACAGATGTTTCGGTTACTTCTATGCCAGGTTCGTGGAATGATCTGCCAAATATTGGTGGAGGAGGAGCTTACGCCCCTCAAGGTTATGTTGTTGAATATGGCGGGACCCCCGGTGATCCTGTTATAAATATTACAGCAACGACTCAGATCGAGTTAGTGCTTCCGGTGACCCCAACGTTTGATCCTGTTGCACCAATTTGCTCTGGTGAAACACTGTCTTCTTTGCCAACGACATCGAATAATGGGATTTCAGGTACGTGGGCACCTGCCTTAAACAATACGGCTACAACAACATATACGTTTACTCCTGACCCATCAGAGTGCGCTACTTCAACCACTTTAACAATTACAGTGAACGATGTGCCTACAGCAAATGCTGCTGTCAGCACTGCTATCGATTGTTTCGGAGGTACAGGAACCGTTTCCATCACGGCGAGTGGAGGCACCGCTCCGTTGTCTTATACCTTTAATGGTGTTACCAATGCCACCGGTATTTTTACAGGTGTTTCTGCAGGTACAGGATATAACTGGAGTGTAACGGATGCCAATAGTTGCGGACCAGTGACTGGAACGTTGGATGTTACAGAACCTCCATTGCTTGCAGGATCAGCAGTAGCTACGGATGCACTTTGTAATGGAGACAGCACCGGATCGATTGACCTGACGGTATCAGGAGGTACGGCACCGTTCACATACGCTTGGAATAATGGTGAGACCACAGAAGACATCTCAACCCTGGCAGCCGGTACGTACAATGTTACGATTACCGATGCCAATGGATGTACCGCTACGGCGAGTGCTACAGTGAATGAGCCGACAGCTTTGGCACTTAGTGATACGGTTACCGATGTGTTGATCAATGGTCAGTCTACAGGTGCGATAGACATCACGGTCAGTGGTGGCACAGGGCCTTACACGTTTGCCTGGAGTACGGGAGCTACCACAGAAGATATTACAGGGTTAGTTGCAGGCGGTTACACTGTTACAGTTACCGATGCCAACGGGTGTACGATCACAGACAGTTATACCGTTACCGAGCCTACGGCCTTGACCGTTACGGGTGTGGCGACAGACCTGGCGTGTAATGGAGATGCTGATGGCAGTGTAGACATTACGGTAAGTGGTGGAGTTAGTCCATACACATACTCATGGAGCAACGGGGCTTCGACTGAGGATCTTAGTGGCTTGTCGGGTGGCACGTTCAGTGTTACGGTTACCGATGCCAATGGAGCGACCAGCACGACGAGTTATACGGTTGTAGAGCCATCGGCTTTGGCACTTAGTGATACGGTTACCGATGTGTTGATCAATGGTCAGTCTACGGGTGCGATAGACATCACGGTCAGTGGTGGCACAGGGCCTTACACATATGCCTGGAGTACGGGAGCTACCACAGAAGATATTACAGGGTTAGTTGCAGGCGGTTACACTGTTACAGTTACCGACGCTAATGGGTGTACGATCACAGACAGTTATACTGTTACCGAGCCCACGGCCTTGACCGTTACGGGTGTGGCGACCGACCTGGCATGTAATGGAGATGCTGATGGTAGTGTAGACATTACGGTCAGTGGAGGCGTTGGTCCCTATACTTACTCATGGAATACAGGGGCTACGACAGAGGATCTTAGTGGTTTATCGGGTGGCACGTACAGTGTTACGGTTACCGATGCCAATGGTGCGACGAGCGCGACGAGTTATACAGTAAATGAGCCATCGGCCTTAAGTTTGAGTGATGTGGTTACCGATGTACTGATCAATGGTCAGTCTACGGGTGCGATAGACATCACGGTTAGTGGTGGTACGTCACCTTACACATATGCCTGGAGCACAACAGCGACCAGTGAGGACATCAGTGGTTTGTCAGCGGGCACGTACAGTGTTACCGTTACCGACGCTAATGGGTGTACGATCACAGACAGTTATACTGTTACCGAGCCCACGGCTTTGACCGTTACGGGTGTGGCGACAGACTTGGCATGTAATGGAGATGCTGATGGTAGTGTAGATATTACCGTAGGTGGTGGAGTTACTCCTTACACATACTCATGGACTGGCGGAGCTACTACGCAAGATATTAGTGGATTGTCGGGCGGCACGTACAGTGTTACGGTTACCGATGCCAATGGAGCGACCAGCACGACGAGTTACACGGTTGTAGAGCCATCGGCCTTGGGTCTAAGTGATACGGTTACCGATGTACTGATCAATGGTCAGTCTACGGGTGCGATAGACATCACGGTTAGTGGTGGTACGTCACCTTACACATATGCCTGGAGTACGGGAGCTACCACAGAAGATATTACAGGGTTAGTTGCAGGCACGTACAGTGTTACCGTTACCGACGCTAATGGGTGTACGATCACAGACAGTTATACTGTTACCGAGCCCACGGCTTTGACCGTTACGGGTGTGGCGACCGACCTGGCATGTAATGGAGATGCTGATGGTAGTGTAGATATTACCGTAGGTGGTGGAGTTACTCCTTACACATACTCATGGAATACAGGAGCTACTACGCAAGATATTAGTGGATTGTCGGGCGGCACGTACAGTGTTACGGTTACCGATGCCAATGGAGCGACCAGCACGACGAGTTACACGGTTGTAGAGCCTTCGGCTTTGGCACTTAGTGATACGGTTACCGATGTACTGATCAATGGTCAGTCTACGGGTGCGATAGACATCACGGTTAGTGGTGGTACGTCACCTTACACATATGCCTGGAGTACGGGAGCTACCACAGAAGATATTACAGGGTTAGTTGCAGGCGGTTACACTGTTACAGTTACCGACGCTAATGGGTGTACGATCACAGACAGTTATACTGTTACCGAGCCTACGGCTTTGACCGTTACGGGTGTGGCGACTGACTTGGCATGTAATGGAGATGCTGATGGTAGTGTAGATATTACCGTAGGTGGTGGAGTTACTCCTTACACATACTCATGGACTGGCGGAGCTACTACGCAAGATATTAGTGGATTGTCGGGCGGCACGTACAGTGTTACGGTTACCGATGCCAATGGAGCGACCAGCACGACGAGTTACACGGTTGTAGAGCCATCGGCCTTGGGTCTAAGTGATACGGTTACCGATGTACTGATCAATGGTCAGTCTACGGGTGCGATAGACATCACGGTTAGTGGTGGTACGTCACCTTACACATATGCCTGGAGTACGGGAGCTACCACAGAAGATATTACAGGGTTAGTTGCAGGCACGTACAGTGTTACCGTTACCGACGCTAATGGGTGTACGATCACAGACAGTTATACTGTTACCGAGCCCACGGCTTTGACCGTTACGGGTGTGGCGACAGACTTGGCATGTAATGGAGATGCTGATGGTAGTGTAGATATTACCGTAGGTGGTGGAGTTACTCCTTACACATACTCATGGACTGGCGGAGCTACTACGCAAGATATTAGTGGATTGTCGGGCGGCACGTACAGTGTTACGGTTACCGATGCCAATGGAGCGACCAGCACGACGAGTTACACGGTTGTAGAGCCATCGGCCTTGGGTCTAAGTGATACGGTTACCGATGTACTGATCAATGGTCAGTCTACGGGTGCGATAGACATCACGGTTAGTGGTGGTACGTCACCTTACACATATGCCTGGAGTACGGGAGCTACCACAGAAGATATTACAGGGTTAGTTGCAGGCACGTACAGTGTTACCGTTACCGACGCTAATGGGTGTACGATCACAGACAGTTATACTGTTACCGAGCCCACGGCTTTGACCGTTACGGGTGTGGCGACAGACTTGGCATGTAATGGAGATGCTGATGGTAGTGTAGATATTACCGTAGGTGGTGGAGTTACTCCTTACACATACTCATGGACTGGCGGAGCTACTACGCAAGATATTAGTGGATTGTCGGGCGGCACGTACAGTGTTACGGTTACCGATGCCAATGGAGCGACCAGCACGACGAGTTACACGGTTGTAGAGCCATCGGCTTTAAGTCTTACCGAGGACAGTGTAGTGAACTCGAACTGTGGTCAGTCTGATGGTTCTGTATTGGTAAGCACAACAGGAGGTACAGCACCGTTCACTTACCTATGGAGCAATGGTGATACGACTGAGGATCTGACGGCAGCACCAGCGGGCAGCTATACCTTGACGGTAACGGATGCTAATGGATGTAGCACGACGCTTACATCGACTATAAATGACAATTCATCGCCAACGGCTTCGGCTGTGGCCACGGACGCCTTGTGTTTTGGTGATACTACCGGGTCGGTTGATCTGACGGTATCAGGCGGCACAGGACCATATACCTATGCTTGGGACAATGGAGCGACTACTGAAGATCTTTCAGGTGTAGCTGCAGGTACGTACAATGTTACGATTACTGATGCAGTAGGATGTACTACTACGGCGAGCGCTGTAGTAGGCGAGCCAACCTTGCTTGCAGGATCCGCTATCGCTACGGATGCGCTTTGTAATGGAGCTGCTGATGGTAGTGTAGATCTTACGGTATCAGGCGGTACAGCACCGTTCACATACGCTTGGGATAATGGTGAGACGACCGAAGACATCTCAGCCCTGGCAGCAGGTACTTATAATGTTACGATCACTGATGCTAATGGATGTACGGCTACGGCGAGCGCTGTAGTAGGTGAGCCAACACTATTGGCTGGATCCGCTATCGCTACGGATGCACTTTGTAATGGAGCTGCAGATGGTACTGTAGATCTGACGGTATCCGGTGGTACGGCACCGTTCACATACGCATGGAGCAACGGTGAGACCACAGAAGATATCTCTACGTTAGCTGCAGGTACGTACAATGTTACGATCACTGATGCTAATGGATGTACCGCTACGGCGAGTGCTACAGTGAATGAGCCCACGGCATTAAGTTTGAGTGATACGGTTACCGATGTACTGATCAATGGTCAGTCTACGGGTGCGATAGACATCACGGTTAGTGGTGGTACGTCACCTTACACATATGCCTGGAGTACGGGAGCTACCACAGAAGATATTACAGGGTTAGTTGCAGGCGGTTACAGTGTTACGGTTACCGACGCTAATGGGTGTACGATCACAGACAGTTATACTGTTACCGAGCCTACGGCTTTGACCGTTACGGGTGTGGCGACTGACTTGGCATGTAATGGAGATGCTGATGGTAGTGTAGATATTACCGTAGGTGGTGGAGTTACTCCTTACACATACTCATGGACTGGCGGAGCTACTACGCAAGATATTAGTGGATTGTCGGGCGGCACGTACAGTGTTACGGTTACCGATGCCAATGGAGCGACCAGCACGACGAGTTACACGGTTGTAGAGCCATCGGCCTTGGGTCTAAGTGATACGGTTACCGATGTACTGATCAATGGTCAGTCTACGGGTGCGATAGACATCACGGTTAGTGGTGGTACGTCACCTTACACATATGCCTGGAGTACGGGAGCTACCACAGAAGATATTACAGGGTTAGTTGCAGGCACGTACAGTGTTACCGTTACCGACGCTAATGGGTGTACGATCACAGACAGTTATACTGTTACCGAGCCCACGGCTTTGACCGTTACGGGTGTGGCGACAGACTTGGCATGTAATGGAGATGCTGATGGTAGTGTAGATATTACCGTAGGTGGTGGAGTTACTCCTTACACATACTCATGGACTGGCGGAGCTACTACGCAAGATATTAGTGGATTGTCGGGCGGCACGTACAGTGTTACGGTTACCGATGCCAATGGAGCGACCAGCACGACGAGTTACACGGTTGTAGAGCCATCGGCCTTGGGTCTAAGTGATACGGTTACCGATGTACTGATCAATGGTCAGTCTACGGGTGCGATAGACATCACGGTTAGTGGTGGTACGTCACCTTACACATATGCCTGGAGTACGGGAGCTACCACAGAAGATATTACAGGGTTAGTTGCAGGCACGTACAGTGTTACCGTTACCGACGCTAATGGGTGTACGATCACAGACAGTTATACTGTTACCGAGCCCACGGCTTTGACCGTTACGGGTGTGGCGACCGACCTGGCATGTAATGGAGATGCTGATGGTAGTGTAGATATTACCGTAGGTGGTGGAGTTACTCCTTACACATACTCATGGAATACAGGAGCTACCACGCAAGATATTAGTGGATTGTCGGGTGGCACGTACAGTGTTACGGTTACCGATGCCAATGGAGCGACCAGCACGACGAGTTACACGGTGAATGAGCCATCGGCTTTAAGTCTTACCGAGGACAGTGTAGTGAACTCGAACTGTGGTCAGTCAGATGGTTCAGTATTGGTAAGCACAACGGGAGGTACAGCACCGTTCACTTACCTATGGAGCAATGGTGACACGACTGAGGATCTGACGGCAGCACCAGCGGGCAACTATACCTTGACGGTAACAGATGCCAATGGATGTAGCACGACGCTTACATCGACTATAAATGACAATTCATCGCCAACGGCTTCGGCTGTGGCCACGGACGCCTTGTGTTTTGGTGATACTACCGGGTCGGTTGATCTGACGGTATCAGGCGGCACAGGACCATATACCTATGCTTGGGACAATGGAGCGACTACTGAAGATCTTTCAGGTGTAGCTGCAGGTACGTACAATGTTACGATTACTGATGCAGTAGGATGTACTACTACGGCGAGCGCTGTAGTAGGCGAGCCAACCTTGCTTGCAGGATCCGCTATCGCTACGGATGCGCTTTGTAATGGAGCTGCTGATGGTAGTGTAGATCTTACGGTATCAGGCGGTACAGCACCGTTCACATACGCTTGGGATAATGGTGAGACGACCGAAGACATCTCAGCCCTGGCAGCAGGTACTTATAATGTTACGATCACTGATGCTAATGGATGTACGGCTACGGCGAGCGCTGTAGTAGGTGAGCCAACACTATTGGCTGGATCCGCTATCGCTACGGATGCACTTTGTAATGGAGCTGCAGATGGTACTGTAGATCTGACGGTATCCGGTGGTACGGCACCGTTCACATACGCATGGAGCAACGGTGAGACCACAGAAGATATCTCTACGTTAGCTGCAGGTACGTACAATGTTACGATCACTGATGCTAATGGATGTACCGCTACGGCGAGTGCTACAGTGAATGAGCCAGTCTTGCTTGCTGGATCAGCAGTAGCTGCAGACGCGCTTTGTAATGGAGCTGCTGATGGTAGTGTAGACCTTACGGTATCCGGTGGTACGGCACCGTTCACATACGCTTGGAGCAATGGTGAGACTACAGAAGACATCTCAACGCTGGCAGCCGGCACGTACAATGTTACGATTACCGATGCCAATGGATGTACCGCTACGGCGAGTGCTGTAGTAGGTGAGCCAATCTTGCTTGCAGGATCAGCTGTTGCTACGGATGCACTTTGTAATGGAGACAGCACAGGATCGATAGACCTGACGGTATCAGGAGGTACGGCACCGTTCACATACGCATGGAGCAATGGTGAGACCACAGAGGATATCTCAACCCTGGCAGCAGGTACTTATAATGTTACAATCACTGATGCTAATGGATGTACGGCTACGGCAAGTGCAACTGTGGGTGAGCCAACACTATTGGCTGGATCGGCAGTAGCTACGGATGCACTTTGTAATGGAGCTGCTGATGGTAGTGTAGATCTTACGGTATCCGGTGGTACAGCACCGTTCACATACGCATGGAGCAATGGTGAGACCACAGAGGATATCTCAACCCTGGCAGCAGGTACTTATAATGTTACAATCACTGATGCTAATGGATGTACGGCTACGGCAAGTGCAACTGTGGGTGAGCCAACACTATTGGCTGGATCGGCAGTAGCTACGGATGCACTTTGTAATGGAGCTGCTGATGGTAGTGTAGATCTTACGGTATCCGGTGGTACAGCACCGTTCACATACGCATGGAGCAATGGTGAGACCACAGAAGATATCTCTACGTTAGCTGCAGGTACGTACAATGTTACGATCACTGATGCTAATGGATGTACCGCTACGGCAAGTGCTACAGTAGGTGAGCCGACTATCCTTGCTCTTACCGAGGACAGTGTAGTGAACTCGAACTGTGGTCAGTCAGATGGTTCTGTATTGGTAAGCACAACAGGAGGTACAGCACCATTTACGTACTCATGGAGCAATGGTGACACGACTGAGGATCTGACGTCAGCACCAGCGGGCAACTATACCTTGACGGTAACAGATGCCAATGGATGTAGCACGACGCTTACATCGACTATAAATGACAACTCATCGCCAACGGCTTCGGCTGTGGCCACGGACGCCTTATGTTTTGGAGATACTACCGGGTCGGTTGACCTGACGGTATCAGGCGGCACAGGACCATATACCTATGCTTGGGACAATGGAGCGACTACTGAAGATCTTTCAGGTGTAGCTGCAGGTACTTATAATGTTACGATCACTGATGCAGTAGGTTGTACTACTACGGCGAGCGCTGTAGTGGGTGAGCCAACACTATTGGCTGGATCAGCCGTTGCTACGGATGCACTTTGTAATGGAGACAGCACAGGATCGATTGATCTGACGGTATCAGGCGGTACAGCACCGTTTACTTACGCTTGGAATAATGGTGAGACGACCGAAGACATCTCAGCCCTGGCAGCCGGTACGTACAATGTTACGATTACCGATGCTAATGGATGTACCGCTACGGCGAGTGCTGTAGTAGGTGAGCCAACACTATTGGCTGGATCCGCTATCGCTACGGATGCACTTTGTAATGGAGCTGCAGATGGTACTGTAGATCTGACGGTATCCGGTGGTACGGCACCGTTCACATACGCATGGAGCAACGGTGAGACCACAGAAGATATCTCAACGCTAGCTGCAGGTACGTACAATGTTACGATCACTGATGCTAATGGATGTACCGCTACGGCGAGTGCTGTAGTAGGTGAGCCAACACTATTGGCTGGATCCGCTATCGCTACGGATGCACTTTGTAATGGAGCTGCAGATGGTAGTGTAGACCTTACGGTATCCGGTGGTACGGCACCGTTCACTTACGCTTGGAGCAATGGTGAGACTACAGAAGACATCTCAACGCTGGCAGCCGGTACGTACAATGTTACGATCACCGATGCCAATGGATGTACGGCTACGGCGAGTGCAACTGTAGGTGAGCCAACCTTGCTTGCAGGATCCGCAGTAGCTACCGATGCTCTTTGTAATGGAGACAACACAGGATCGATAGACCTGACGGTATCAGGAGGTACGGCACCGTTCACATACGCATGGAGCAATGGTGAGACCACAGAGATATCTCAACCCTGGCAGCAGGTACTTATAATGTTACAATCACTGATGCTAATGGATGTACGGCTACGGCAAGTGCAACTGTGGGTGAGCCAACACTATTGGCTGGATCGGCAGTAGCTACGGATGCACTTTGTAATGGAGCTGCTGATGGTAGTGTAGATCTTACGGTATCCGGTGGTACGGCACCGTTCACATACGCATGGAGCAATGGTGAGACCACAGAGGATATCTCAACCCTGGCAGCGGGTACGTACAATGTTACGATTACCGATGCCAATGGATGTACGGCTACGGCAAGTGCTGTAGTGGGTGAGCCAACACTCTTGGCCGGATCAGCAGTAGCTACCGATGCTCTTTGTAATGGAGCTGCTGATGGTAGTGTAGACCTGACAGTTACAGGTGGTACGGCACCGTTCACATACGCTTGGAGCAATGGTGAGACTACAGAAGACATCTCTACGCTGGCAGCCGGTACGTACAATGTTACGATTACCGATGCCAATGGATGTACGGCTACGGCAAGTGCTGTAGTAGGTGAGCCGACTATCCTGGCTCTTACCGAGGACAGTGTAGTGAACTCGAACTGTGGTCAGTCAGATGGTTCTGTATTGGTAAGCACAACAGGAGGTACAGCACCGTTCACGTACCTATGGAGCAATGGTGACACGACTGAGGATCTGACGTCAGCACCAGCGGGCAACTATACCTTGACGGTAACAGATGCCAATGGATGTAGCACGACGCTTACATCGACTATAAATGACAATTCATCGCCAACGGCTTCGGCTGTGGCCACGGACGCCTTGTGTTTTGGTGATACTACCGGGTCGGTTGATCTGACGGTATCAGGCGGCACAGGACCATATACCTATGCTTGGAATAATGGAGCGACTACTGAAGATCTTTCAGGTGTAGCTGCAGGTACGTACAATGTTACGATTACTGATGCAGTAGGGATGTACTACTACGGCGAGCGCTGTAGTAGGTGAGCCAACCTTGCTTGCAGGATCCGCTATCGCTACGGATGCGCTTTGTAATGGAGCTGCTGATGGTAGTGTAGATCTTACGGTATCAGGCGGTACAGCACCGTTCACATACGCTTGGGATAATGGTGAGACGACCGAAGACATCTCAGCCCTGGCAGCAGGTACTTATAATGTTACGATCACTGATGCCAATGGATGTACGGCTACGGCAAGTGCTGTAGTGGGTGAGCCAACGCTATTGGCCGGATCAGCAGTAGCTACCGATGCACTTTGTAATGGAGCTGCAGATGGTACTGTAGATCTGACGGTATCCGGTGGTACGGCACCGTTCACATACGCATGGAGCAACGGTGAGACCACAGAAGATATCTCTACGTTAGCTGCAGGTACGTACAATGTTACGATCACTGATGCTAATGGATGTACCGCTACGGCGAGTGCTACAGTGAATGAGCCAATACTAGCTGGCTGGATCAGCAGTAGCTACCGATGCTCTTTGTAATGGAGACAGCACCGGATCGATAGACCTGACGGTATCAGGCGGTACGGCACCGTTCACATACGCTTGGAGCAATGGTGAGACTACAGAAGACATCTCAACGCTGGCAGCCGGTACGTACAATGTTACGATTACCGATGCCAATGGATGTACCGCTACGGCGAGTGCTGTAGTAGGTGAGCCAATCTTGCTTGCAGGATCAGCTGTTGCTACGGATGCACTTTGTAATGGAGACAGCACAGGATCGATAGACCTGACGGTATCAGGAGGTACGGCACCGTTCACATACGCATGGAGCAATGGTGAGACCACAGAGGATATCTCAACCCTGGCAGCAGGTACTTATAATGTTACAATCACTGATGCTAATGGATGTACGGCTACGGCAAGTGCAACTGTGGGTGAGCCAACACTATTGGCTGGATCGGCAGTAGCTACGGATGCACTTTGTAATGGAGCTGCTGATGGTAGTGTAGATCTTACGGTATCAGGTGGTACGGCACCGTTCACATACGCATGGAGCAACGGTGAGACCACAGAAGATATCTCTACGTTAGCTGCAGGTACTTATAATGTTACAATCACTGATGCTAATGGATGTACGGCTACGGCAAGTGCAACTGTGGGTGAGCCAACACTATTGGCTGGATCGGCAGTAGCTACGGATGCACTTTGTAATGGAGCTGCTGATGGTAGTGTAGATCTTACGGTATCCGGTGGTACAGCACCGTTCACATACGCATGGAGCAATGGTGAGACCACAGAAGATATCTCTACGTTAGCTGCAGGTACGTACAATGTTACGATCACTGATGCTAATGGATGTACCGCTACGGCGAGTGCTGTAGTAGGTGAGCCGACTATCCTTGCTCTTACCGAGGACAGTGTAGTGAACTCGAACTGTGGTCAGTCAGATGGTTCTGTATTGGTAAGCACAACAGGAGGTACAGCACCATTTACGTACTCATGGAGCAATGGTGACACGACTGAGGATCTGACGTCAGCACCAGCGGGCAACTATACCTTGACGGTAACAGATGCCAATGGATGTAGCACGACGCTTACATCGACTATAAATGACAATTCATCGCCAACGGCTTCGGCTGTGGCCACGGACGCCTTGTGTTTTGGTGATACTACCGGGTCGGTTGATCTGACGGTATCAGGCGGCACAGGACCATATACCTATGCTTGGGACAATGGAGCGACTACTGAAGATCTTTCAGGGGTAGTTGCAGGTACTTATAATGTTACGATCACTGATGCAGTAGGTTGTACTACTACGGCAAGCGCTGTAGTGGGTGAGCCAACACTCTTGGCCGGATCAGCTGTAGCTACGGATGCACTTTGTAATGGAGCTGCTGATGGTAGTGTAGATCTTACGGTATCAGGCGGTACAGCACCGTTCACATACGCTTGGGATAATGGTGAGACGACCGAAGACATCTCTACACTGGCAGCCGGTACGTACAATGTTACGATTACCGATGCTAATGGATGTACGGCTACGGCGAGCGCTGTAGTAGGTGAGCCAACACTATTGGCTGGATCAGCTATCGCTACGGATGCACTTTGTAATGGAGCTGCAGATGGTACTGTAGATCTGACGGTATCCGGTGGTACGGCACCGTTCACATACGCATGGAGCAATGGTGAGACCACAGAAGATATCTCTACGTTAGCTGCAGGTACGTACAATGTTACGATCACTGATGCTAATGGATGTACCGCTACGGCGAGTGCTGTAGTAGGTGAGCCAATCTTGCTTGCAGGATCAGCAGTAGCTACGGATGCACTTTGTAATGGAGCTGCTGATGGTAGTGTAGACCTGACAGTTACAGGTGGTACAGCACCGTTCACATATGCTTGGGACAATGGAGAGACAACAGAAGACATCTCTACCCTGGCAGCGGGTACGTACAATGTTACGATTACCGATGCCAATGGATGTACCGCTACGGCGAGTGCTACAGTAGGTGAGCCAACCTTGCTTGCAGGATCAGCTGTTGCTACGGATGCACTTTGTAATGGAGACAGCACAGGATCGATAGACCTGACGGTATCAGGAGGTACGGCACCGTTCACATACGCATGGAGCAATGGTGAGACCACAGAGGATATCTCAACCCTGGCAGCAGGTACTTATAATGTTACAATCACTGATGCTAATGGATGTACGGCTACGGCAAGTGCAACTGTGGGTGAGCCAACACTATTGGCTGGATCGGCAGTAGCTACGGATGCACTTTGTAATGGAGCTGCTGATGGTAGTGTAGATCTTACGGTATCCGGTGGTACGGCACCGTTCACATACGCATGGAGCAATGGTGAGACCACAGAGGATATCTCAACCCTGGCAGCAGGTACTTATAATGTTACAATCACTGATGCTAATGGATGTACGGCTACGGCAAGTGCAACTGTGGGTGAGCCAACACTATTGGCTGGATCGGCAGTAGCTACGGATGCACTTTGTAATGGAGCTGCTGATGGTAGTGTAGATCTTACGGTATCCGGTGGTACGGCACCGTTCACATACGCTTGGAGCAATGGTGAGACCACAGAAGATATCTCTACGCTAGCAGCAGGTACGTACAATGTTACGTTTACCGATGCCAATGGATGTACCGCTACGGCGAGTGCTGTAGTAGGTGAGCCCACACTCTTGGCTCTTACCGAGGACAGTGTAGTGAACTCGAACTGTGGTCAGTCAGATGGTTCTGTATTGGTAAGCACAACAGGGAGGTACAGCACCGTTCACGTACTCATGGAGCAATGGTGACACGACTGAGGATCTGACGTCAGCACCAGCGGGCAACTATACCTTGACGGTAACAGATGCCAATGGATGTAGCACGACGCTTACATCGACTATAAATGACAATTCATCGCCAACGGCTTCGGCTGTGGCCACGGACGCCTTGTGTTTTGGTGATACTACCGGGTCGGTTGATCTGACGGTATCAGGCGGCACAGGACCATATACCTATGCTTGGGACAATGGAGCGACTACTGAAGATCTTTCAGGGGTAGCTGCAGGTACTTATAATGTTACGATCACTGATGCAGTAGGTTGTACTACTACGGCAAGCGCTGTAGTGGGTGAGCCAACCTTGCTGGCAGGATCAGCAGTAGCTACGGATGCACTTTGTAATGGAGCTGCTGATGGTAGTGTAGACCTGACAGTTACAGGTGGTACAGCACCGTTCACATACGCTTGGGACAATGGAGAGACAACAGAAGACATCTCTACCCTGGCAGCGGGTACGTACAATGTTACGATTACCGATGCTAATGGATGTACGGCTACGGCAAGTGCTGTAGTGGGTGAGCCAACACTATTGGCCGGATCAGCAGTAGCTACGGATGCACTTTGTAATGGAGACAGCACCGGATCGATAGACCTGACGGTATCCGGTGGTACGGCACCGTTCACATACGCATGGAGCAACGGTGAGACCACAGAAGATATCTCTACGTTAGCTGCAGGTACGTACAATGTTACGATCACTGATGCTAATGGATGTACCGCTACGGCGAGTGCTGTAGTAGGTGAGCCGACTATCATGGCTCTTACCGAGGACAGTGTAGTGAACTCGAACTGTGGTCAGTCTGATGGTTCAGTATTGGTAAGCACAACAGGAGGTACAGCTCCGTTCACATACGCTTGGAGCAATGGTGACACGACTGAGGATTTGTCGGCAGCACCAGCGGGCAGCTATACCTTGACGGTAACGGATGCTAATGGATGTAGTACCACGATTAGCTCAACGATAATTGAGAATGCAGGCCCAACAATTGACAATGTGGTCTCAAGTGATCCAACATTGATTGCGTGCCCAATCTTGGACAACGGAACTATAGATGTGACGGCAACTGGTTCTAATCTTGAATACAGTATAGATAGTGGAGTTACATTCCAAGCTTCAGGCAATTTTGCCGGACTGACAGCAGGAACCTATGATATAGTAATCAGAGATGCAGTTACAGGTTGTGTAACAATCTACGGAACACCAGTGGTCTTGACGGCTCCGAATTGTGTGGCAGACATCAATGTCAGCATTACACAGACGGGTGGTCCGGCCCAGGTAGACAACATTGGTCAGACAATTGAATACACAATTGTGATTGAGAATATCGGTACACTTGATGTGACCGCAATCAATGCCCTGGTAACGCAACCTGATGGAAGTGCGGGTACGATCACGGGTCCTGCCGGAGACGGTGGAACACCGGGAGTATTGGATATCGGGGAGACCTGGACCTATACAACGAGCTATACATCGAGCCTGGTTGATTTCCAGAATGCGATTGACCTGATCAATTCGCTTGCTGTAACGTCGGCTGAGATTGTGGTACCCGAAACCGATACGGCGATTACACCACTCATCGTATCCGACTTGAGTCTGACAAAAACGATTGACAACAATGCTCCATTGGTAGGATCGAATGTGGTCTTTACCATTGAGGTGACCAATGACGGCAAGAATGATGTAACAGGTGTGGAAGTGACAGATCTTCTGCCAACGGGTTACGCCTATGTGAGTGATG
This sequence comes from uncultured Flavobacteriaceae bacterium, assembly GCA_942492425.1. Classification (GTDB taxonomy): domain Bacteria; phylum Bacteroidota; class Bacteroidia; order Flavobacteriales; family Flavobacteriaceae; genus Lutimonas. The sequence continues at coordinate 81,968 of CALOEQ010000002.1, read as the reverse complement.
ATGCAGCAGGAAACTACGACGCGATCAGCGGAATCTGGAGTGCCGGAGCGATTGCTACGGGCAGTACGGTTAGTCTGAACATCACGGCTAACGTGAATCCTACAGGAGACTATGACAATGTAGCTGAAATCACTGCGGCCGACAACCTTGACTCGGATTCAACGGTGAACAACAATGATCCGTCAGAAGACGATCAGGACAGTGCGGGGGCGACTCCTCAGGCAGTATCCGATCTGAGTTTGACGAAAGTAGTTGACAATTCGAATCCGAATGTGGGTGCTGATGTAGTCTTTACAATTACAGTGAACAACGACGGCCCAAGTGACGCCACGGGTGTTGAAGTAGTAGATGTTTTGCCTAGCGGATACACGTACGTAAGTGATGACGCGAGTGGATCGTACAACAGTGGCACAGGGCTTTGGAACGTTGGCAGCATTGCCTCAGGTTCCAGTGCGAGCTTGAATATCACTGCTACGGTCAATGTTTCCGGAGACTATACAAATAGTGCCGAAGTAACGGCTTCAGACAATAGCGACAGCGATTCAACTCCAGGCAATGGAGATGCATCAGAAGACGACCAGGACAGCGCGGGCGTGACTCCGAATCCGGTTTCTGATCTGGAACTGAGCAAGGTGGTTGACAATGCGACGCCACTGGTGGGTGAGAATGTGATTTTCACGATCACCGTGTCAACAATGGACCAAGTGACGCTACAGGTATCGTTGTGACAGATGCGCTTCCTTCGGGATACAGCTATGTCAGCGATGATTCAGGAGCGACATACAACCCGGGAACCGGGGCATGGACACTCGCTACTCTGGTAGCAGGTGGATCCGATACTATCAATATCACGGCACAAGTGAATGCTTCAGGAGACTATTTGAACCAGGCTGAGATTACGGCTTCCGACAATATCGATCCGGATTCGACGCCAAACAATGGAGACATCACTGAAGATGACATGGACGAAGTGACGATCAGCCCGGTTGCGGTTTCAGACCTTGAACTTATCAAGTCTGTGGACAACAGCACGCCATTTGTGGGAAGTCAGGTGAATTTCACAGTGACCCTGGTGAATCAAGGTCCGAGTGTGGCTACAGGAATCGTAGTTGAAGACCTGCTACCTGATGGATACGCATTCGTATCTGACAATGCCGGCGGTGATTATGACAATACTACGGGACTATGGACTGTTGGAAATCTGGGTATTGGCGCCAGCACTTCCCTGACAATGACAGCGGATGTCTTGGCAACAGGAGATTATAACAACGTGGCACAAGTGGTCGCTGCTGACAACCTGGATCCGGATTCTACTCCGGGCAATGATGTGCTGACAGAAGATGACCAGGACAATGCGGAAACGAATCCGATTCCTGTGTCTGACCTCGAGTTGAGCATGATCGTGGATGAAATGAATCCTTATGTGGGTGCCAATGTGACCTTTACGATTGAAGTGAGCAATATTGGTCCAAGCGACGCAACGGGAATCGAGGTTTCAGACCTGTTGCCAAGCGGATACACTTATGTTTCGGACAATGCAGGTGGAGCCTACAACGCGGGAACTGGAGCCTGGACGGCTGGAGACCTGACTATAGGAACTTCTGCAAGCATCGAAATCACGGCGCTTGTGAATCCGACAGGAAACTATACGAACATTGCCGAAGTGAGCGCTTCAGACAATACGGATCCTGATTCGACGCCTGGAAATGGAGTTGCGTCTGAGGATGACCAGGAGGAGATCACTATTGATCCGATTCCGGTTGCAGATCTGAGTCTGATCAAAACAGTGAATGACATGAATCCAACAACGGGTGATGTTGTGACCTTTACGATCACGGTGCAGAATGACGGACCAAGTGAAGCTACAGGAGTATCTGTTGAGGATATTGTTCCGGATGGATTCGGATCGATAGCGAGCATCACAAATGGAGGAAGCCTGAGTGGTTCGACTGTGACCTGGTCCGGTTTGACTATCGCCAGTGGCACTTCGGTAGCCCTGGAGTTCAATGCGGAAGTATTGACGACTGGAACCTATGTGAACCAGGCGGAGATCATCGCCTCGGATGTGATCGACTTTGACAGTGATCCTGCGGTGAGCTTTGACGCGGATGACCTGGGTGATGGCATTGAAGATGATGACGAAGACATTCTTGATGACATGGTGATCAATTTCTTGCCAACGGCTATAGATGATCAGGTGATTGTTGTTGAAAACACGAATGACAACGCTATCCGCGTGCTGGATGACAATGGAAATGGTGCGGATGACTTTGGAGGAGACGGACCTTCTGACTCGCCGATCGTGTTGACGACGAATCCGACAAATGGTGTGGCCGCGGTCAATGACAATGGTACGCCAACGGATCCGACCGATGACTTCATCGAGTATACTCCGAATCCGGACTATGTGGGCTTTGATTCATTCACCTATACGATTGAAGATGGTCAGGGACTGATCGGAACGACAAGTGGCGATACGTCCACGGCAACCGTGACAATAGAGGTGCTGGTGGATACGGATGGTGACCTGGTTGGAGACATCTATGATGTGGATGATGACAATGACGGAATCCTGGATACAGTCGAAGGAACCAACGACTCAGATGGTGACGGCTATGCCGACAGCCTGGATCTCGATTCAGACAACGACGGATTGCCGGATAATGTGGAAGCTCAGACTACTTCAGGATTTATCGCTCCTTCGGGAACGGATTCCGACAGAAACGGACTGGATGATCTCTATGAGAGTGCGCCTGGTGCCGGTGAAGGATTGAGCATTGAGGATTCTGATGGTGACGCTATCGCGGATTACCTGGATGAGGATTCCGACAATGACAACGTGCCCGATTCGATTGAAGGTCATGATTACGATCGTGACAGCATGGGAGATGTATTCCCGCTGGGTACCGATGCGGATGAAGACGGATTGGATGACGGATACGAAGGATCAGACATCAACGACGGTTTTGTGCCAAATGATGAGATCCAGGATCCATCACAGCTGCCCAACGCAGATGGGGACGGTGAAGCCGATTACAGGGATGAGGACGATGACAATGACGGCATTGCAACGATTGACGAAGACCTGAATGGAGACAATGATCCGACAACAGATGATACCGATGGTGACATTGTGAGAAACTACCTGGACATCGATGATGACAGTGATGGAATTCTCACTTCGGCTGAAGGCGATAGAGATGAGGACAACGATGGTCTGCCGAACTATTTGGATCTGGATGCTGATGGGGATGGAATCCCTGACAATATAGAAGCTCAGCCCACGTTGAACTATGTGCTGCCTTCATTCGCAGACTCCGATTCCAACGGACTGGATGACGCCTATGAGAGTGCACCTGGAAATGGCGAAGGAATATCACCGGCCAACTCGGACAATGACAGTACTCCGGATTACCTGGATCTCGATTCAGATGATGACAATGTTCCGGATGAGATTGAAGGTCACGATTTCAATGCCGATGGATCCGCTGACATCGCCATGTCAGGCAACGATCAGGACAATGATGGTTTGGATGATGCCTTTGAAGGTTCAGATGCGAATGACGGGTTCATTCCGAACGATGAGATCCTGGATCCGCTAACGGATCTGCCGAATAACGACGGCGCAGACGACGTGGACTACAGGGACATGGATGACGACAATGATGGCATCGCCACGATCGAAGAGGACGACAACCAGGACGGAGACCCGACCAATGATGATTGTGATGAGGACCTCACGCCGAATTACCTGGATGTCACTCCGTGTAATATCGTGCCAAACGGATTCTCACCGAATGGTGACGGTAAGAATGATGAGCTGATCGTACCCGCATTGTCGACCTATATGAACTTTGAAATGGAAGTGTACAACCGACAAGGGAACAAAGTTTACGAGTACAAGCGAAATGGAGCCCTGAAACCGGATTGGTGGGATGGAAGATCCTCCGGTCAGTTGAACCTGGGAGATGACATTCTTCCTGCTGGAACGTATTTCTACGTGATCAAGTTCAACAGGGATGGCAGAAAGCCGGAGACAGGCTGGGTGTATTTGAACAAGTAAAAAAAGGGAGCGGGCAGGCGCAGACCTGCCCGCTAAGAAATAACAATTTTCAGAAGATGAAAACGAGAGTAATAATTTTAGTGTTTTTCCTGATCGGGATATACGAAACATTTGCCCAGCAGGATCCGCAGTACACACAGTACATGTACAACATGAATGTGGTCAACCCGGCCTATGCAGGATCCCGGGGAACCCTTTCGCTCGGGATGTTGGGAAGGACCCAGTGGACCAATGTGAACGGGGCGCCGAATACCATGACCTTCGATGCGCATGCACCGGTGGGAAGACGTGTTGGAATGGGGCTCTCCATGATTGCGGATGAAATCGGGCCAGCCAAAGAACAAAACCTGTATGCAGACTTTTCCTATACGATTTCAACTTCTATGGAAGGAAACCTGGCCTTTGGACTCAAGGCAGGGGTAACTCTTCTGAATGTCAACCTGGTCGATGTGACTTTGCCACAAACCCAAACGGGCGATGATCCGCTTTTTGACGAGAACATCAATGACGCCTTTCCGAATTTCGGAGCTGGGGTCTATTACTATACCGATAAGTTTTATGCAGGATTTTCCGTGCCAAACATCTTGAAATCGGAACACCTGGACAAGGACAACGTCTTTACCAAGGCTTCTGAGGAAGTGCATTACTTCCTGACAAGTGGTTACGTATTCAATCTTTCGAGCACCCTGAAGTTTAAGCCTTCAGTTATGGTTAAGGGTGTTGCAGGAGCTCCAATTTCCTGGGATGTCAATGCGAATTTCCTGATGTATGATCGTTTGGAGCTCGGAGCGAGCTACAGGTGGCAGGATGCCGTCAGTCTCCTCGTCAACTTTGGAGTCACACGTTCATTCCGGGTAGGGTATGCCTATGATTACACCGTCTCTGAATTCTCCAATGCAAGAACCGGAGGAGCACATGAACTTTTCCTGTTATATGATATCGATTTCACTAAAAAGAATCTAAAATCTCCAAGATTTTTCTAGTTCTATTCAATTATTGTTAAATTTACCCCAAAAATTCCCCGAATATGAAGAAAACGATTACGTTTTTACTATTGATTTTATGTATGATTCCAGCGGTTGCACAACTCGTGACCACGCCTGGTGAATACACAATCAAAAACCTGGACATCAACACAAAGGAGTCAGACTTTGGAACCGCCTTTCTAGGCAAGGACAAAGTCATCTTTGCGGCGCCTACTACCAATACGATGATCGTTCGAAAAACGTGGGCCGAAAGCGGACAGCAATTTTTAGATCTCTATACCGGTCTGATTACGGAAGATCGGCAGGTGATCCAGAAAAAGAATATGCCTGGCGATGTGAACACCAAGTATCACGAGGCCGGTGTTTCGGTTACCAAGGATTTGAAAACGATCTATTATACGGCCAACAACTATTATGAGAAACAGTACCTGACCGACTCGTCAGGAGTAAACAATTTACAGTTGTTTCGGGCTTCCCTGGATTTGGCGGGAAATTGGATCGAAAAGGAGAAGCTTCCCTTTAACGATACGGAGTATTCCTTGGGTCATCCTGCTCTGAGTCATGATGACACGAAATTGTACTTTGTCTCGGACATGCCTGGAGGATATGGCCAAACCGACATTTACGTGGTTGACATCCGGGAAGACGGGTCCTTTGGAGAAATTCGAAATCTGGGGCCAAAGATCAACACGAAAGGTAGAGAGATGTTTCCCTATATCGACAAGGACAACGTGTTATACTTTTCGTCAGACACCCATCCGGGATATGGAAAACTCGATGTTTTTGCAAGTAAGATCTTCGACACGACGGTATCGACACCCTTGAACCTCGAGGAACCGGTGAACAGTGTTGACGACGATTTTGCCTTCATTATTGACGACGAGAGAGATCGCGGCTTTTACTCTTCCAACAGGGAAGAAGGCAAAGGAGACGATGATATCTACTCGTTTTTGGCCAACCCGGGCCTTTACATACACTGTGACCAGGAAATATCCGGTTTTGTGAGATCTGAATCCTCCCAGGAGCCCATTGCAGGGGCCACCGTAGAATTGAGAGATGAAAGTGGTGAAGTTCTTCAAACTGTGACTTCGGGGAGTGATGGCTCATACAGCTTCGATGCAAGGCTCTGTAATTCGCCTTTTGTCGTAGTTGGCATGAACAAGGGCTATTTGAATGATGAGCGTGCCGTTAGAACGGTCAATGACATCGATGTGGGCCCTTTGCGCGTGGATCTCAACCTGCCGGATCAGTTCGTGTCCAATAAAGTCAACATCAATACGATCTATTTCGATTTCGACAAATATAATATCCGCCCGGATGCTGCTAAGGAGCTGGACAAAGTTGTCCAGGTTATGAACGAGTATCCTGAGCTCCTGATCGAAGCCGGTTCGCATACCGACTCGAGAGGCCGCGACAAATACAATCAGAAATTATCTGAGAGAAGGGCCAAGGCAACGGTAGACTATATAGTCTCTAAAGGAATAGATGCCAGTAGGTTAACCTTTACAGGTTATGGCGAGACCCGACTGGTGAATGACTGTGCAGACGGCAAGAAATGCTCTGAGGAAGAGCATCAATTGAATCGAAGAACAGAGTTCACGATCAACAACGAAAGTGGTTTCGAGCTGGTTCCTTCTCCCCAGTAATATTGTTTAAAACCTTGTTAACATTTCATTTAGAAAAAAAACAAGGAAAAATTGATAAGAAGCAAATTTTTATATATTTGCTTATACGGTATAGAATGTGGGAAAACTATTCGAAAATACTAGCGAATCTTATAAAATTAAAGGCTTGATTTTATAAATATTACGACTCACTTTGTTGAAAAATGAAGTGAGTCTTAGTGTATAATTGAGCCAACAAAAATATTTGGAAATCTCCTGCTCGGGATTTCCCTGCTTAAAAATTAATCATATGAAAAGAGATTACTTACCATTCAATTCGGATATATTGGATTTTTGGTTGCCAAAGAAGCGAATGGTCGTTTTAGCCATATTCTTCTTGACTACAATGGTTTATTCTCAGAGTACACTAACCATTGTTACGACCTCCAATAGCCCGAATTGGCAAGTTGCTGTGGGGAATCCATCGATCTTTATGGATTGGACTGCCACAGGAGCAGTGACTGACACCAGGCCTAATACCAATACTCCGGTTTTTGATTTCAGCGGAAATGGAGGTGGAGGTGACATTTTTGTGGAAACGACAAATACTCCATTGATTTTTAGCTCGATCACGTCATTGACTGCAGATGCTGGGTTTGGTCAGCAAATCACTTCAGTGGATTTGACTGATTTAAATAATCTGGAAGAGTTGTTTTTAGCAGATAATTTGTTGACAGGCATTGATCTTTCTCAGAACACTCAGCTGGTTGAATTGGAATTGCAACGAAATGACCTTCTTGTACTTGACGTTAGTCAAAATACTAATCTCGAAATCCTGAATGTTGATGCAAACTTAAATCTGACAAATTTAGATATCAGCAACAATCCGAATCTGGAGGAGCTTTCGGCCAAGAGATATTGGTAATTACGACACTTGATATCTCTCAAACTCCCTTACTCACGGACATAGATCTTACAAATGCGCCACTGACAAGTGCGACAATCGACGATATTTTAAATACTCTTGATGGCTTTGGTCTTTCAAATGGCGATTTAAGGCTAAGAAATACAACAGGTGGTGTAATCACAACAAACGGTATTGCGGCTTATATTAGTTTGCTCAGTAAAGGTTGGTCAATTGAACCGCCTCAAGGTTTTGAACTTGGAGACGCTCCTTCAAGTTATGGGACTGAATTGACTCTGGGCGGGGCCGTTCACTTGTATGACCCCAGTAGAGATGAATTCATTTTGGGAAATGCCAAAGATGCTGAAGGAGATGGTTTTCCGAGTGTCGATGCAGATGGCGATGATAATAATAATTTCAACGATGAAGATGCAGTTGATCCCAATGAATTCTTGGGGATTTCGACTTCTACCACCAATGTAGACATCGATATTACAGCTACCAATAATTTCAACGGGCCTGTATTTATTCATGCATGGATTGATTTTGATGGAAGTGGTGGATTCGATACTGATGAATATGGCACGCTTACCATTCCTGCCAATGCAGGTCAGTCAACATACACCTTAAACTGGGATATTACAGCTCTGGGCGCGGACATTCAAACGGGACAAACTTATGCTCGATTCAGGCTTACCAGCGACAATGATTTGACGTCAGCCTCTCCTGGCGGGTTTGCAACTGGAGGTGAGGTTGAAGATTATACGTTGATTATTGATTTAGATACAGATTTGGACGGGGTACCGGATAATATAGATGTTGATGATGACAACGATGGTATACTGGATACAGTAGAAGATGACGGAGTTGTCGACAGGGATACAGATGGAGACGGAACACCAGACAGAATTCAGCTGGATTCTGACTCCGATGGATGTTTTGACGTCACAGAAGCCGGATTTACGGATGGTGATGGAGACGGAGAGCTTGGTGATATACCGGTAACGGTGGATGCCAACGGGCAGGTGACCAGTGGAACCGACGGATATACATCACCGAACGATCTGGATGGCAACGGCACGCCTGACTTCCAGGAAGCTGGAACAGGAGCAACCATTACTACGGAGCCTACTGATCAGGACCTGATCATTGGGGTTTCGACCTTTAGTGTTGTCGCAACAGGCGATACCTACCAGTGGGAAGAGACACAAGACGCTGGTGTGACCTGGGTGCCTTTGGTTGATGGTGGAGACTATGCTGGAACTACAACTCCTGACCTTCAGGTGACCAACAGCGACGTGACCAAACTGGCATACAGATACAGGGTAATCGTGAGCAACATCGCGTTTGCCTGTGATCCTACGGTGACATCGGTAGATGTTGGGTATATCATTCCAGAAGATTTTGACCTGGATGGTGTTTTTGATATTGTGGATGTCGATGATGACAACGACGGAATCCTGGATGTCGATGAAGACAATGGTGTCGTCGATCGCGATACCGATGGTGACGGAAACCCGGATCGCATTGATTTGGATGCGGACGGGGACACTTGTTTTGATGTGACAGAAGCCGGCTTCACGGATGTGAACGGTGATGGTTTCTTAGGAGATGCTCCAGTTACGGTTGATCCGGTTACTGGCCAGGTGACCAGTGGCACCGACGGGTACACGCCACCGAACGATTTGGATGGCAACGGCACACCAGACTTTCAAGAAGCTGGAGCTGCAGCAACAATTACGACAGAGCCCACCGATCAGGACCTGATCATAGGTGTTTCTACATTCAGCGTAGTCGCCGCGGCTGACACGTACCAGTGGGAAGAAACACAGGATGGCGGAACGACCTGGGTGCCTCTGGTTGACGGAGGGGACTATGCAGGAACTACAACACCTGACCTGCAGGTGACGAATAGCGATGTTACGAAAATTACTTTCAGATACAGAGTCATCGTGAGCAACATAGCCTTTGCTTGTGATCCGACTACGACATCGGTGGATGTGGGTTACATCACTCCAGAAGACTTTGACCTGGATGGTATTTTTGACATTGTGGATGTTGATGACGACAATGACGGTATCCTTGATACAGTCGAAGAGGATGGCGACGTGAATCGTGACACGGATGGTGACGGTTTTGTCGATCGCATTGATCTGGACGCCGATGGAGATGGATGTTTTGACGTAACAGAGGCCGGTTTCACGGATGTGAATGGAGATGGATTCTTAGGAGATCTTCCTGTGTTGGTCGATGCCAACGGGCAGGTTACCACAGGCGTTGATGGATACACACCGCCAAATGACCTAAACGGAAATGGAACTGCTGACTTCCAGGAAGCTGGAGCAGCTGCAAATATTACAACTCAGCCCACAGACCAGATTTTTGTTCTGGCAGGAAGTTCGACCTTCTCTGTTGTTACGGATGCGGCGGCAGGCGATGCAACCTATCAGTGGGAGGAAAGTACGGATAACGGAGTAACCTGGGTGCCTTTGGTTGACGGAGGAGATTATGCGGGCACCACTGCAGCGGACCTTGTCGTATCTACACCTGATTTCAGCAAAGTGTTTAATCGCTACCGGGTTATTGTGAGCAACATTGCATTTGCTTGTGATGCCACAACAACTTCAGCTGAAGCAACCTTTGTCACGCCTGGTGACTTTGATCGTGATGGTGTCTTTGACGTCGTAGACGTAGATGATGACAACGACGGAATTCTGGATGTCGATGAGGATAACGGAGTTGTGGATCGCGACACCGATGGCGATGGAAACCCGGATCGCGTTCGATTTGGATGCAGACGGGGACACTTGTTTTGATGTCACGGAAGCTGGATTCACAGATGTGAACGGAGATGGTTTCCTTGGAGACTTTCCTGTTGCGGTTGACGCAGATGGGCAGGTTACCAGTGGAACCGATGGATATACCCCACCGAATGATTTGGATGGCAATGGAACGCCTGATTTCCAGGAAGCCGGTGCCGCAGCAACGATCACCACACAACCGATTGACCAGCCTTTGGTGATCGGAGTAAATACTTTCAGCGTAGTGGCCACAGCGGATACCTTCCAGTGGGAAGAGAGCCAGGATGGCGGAACCACATGGACCCCTCTCGCCGATGGCGGAGACTATGCAGGAACGAATACCGCAGATCTCAGCATTACAAATTCAGACATCAGCAAGGCGACTTATCAATACAGAGTCGTGGTAAACAATATCGCTTACGCATGTGATCCTGTTACTACTTCTGCAGAGGTTGGATTCGCAGCCTTGAATGATTTTGACGGAGACGGTGTTGTGGATGTCGTTGACGTAGATGACGACAATGACGGTATTTTGGATTCTGTTGAAGACGACGGTGTCGCAGATCGCGATACGGATGGAGACGGCAATCCGGACCGAATCGACTTGGATGCTGACGGCGACAGTTGTTTTGATGTTACGGAAGCCGGATTTACAGATGACAACGGTGACGGACAATTGGGTGATGCACCTGTAACGGTGGACGCCAGCGGTCAGGTGACCAGTGGCTCGGATGGCTACACCGCACCGAATGATCTCGACGGAAACGGAACGCCAGACTTCCAGGAAGCAGGAGCGGCAGCAGCAATTACAACACAACCTGTTGACCAGGAGTTTTTACCTGGAAACAGTGTTACTTTCTCTGTCGTTGCGACGGCAGACACGTACCAATGGGAAGAGAGCCAGGATGGTGGAACCACATGGAACCCATTGGCTGACGGAGGAAACTATGCGGGAGCAACAACGGCCGATTTGACGGTCAGCAACCTGGACGTTTCTGTATTGTCTTACCAGTACAGAGTTTTGGTAAACAACATAGCTTATGCCTGTGACCCGGTGACGACTTCCGATGTAGTCGGTTTCGTGCTGCTGGATGATACAGACAATGATGGTGTGCCTGACCTGGTGGATGTAGATGATGACAATGACGGTATTTTGGACTCCGTTGAAGACGATGGAGTGGTTGATCGCGACACGGATGGTGACGGAACACCTGACAGAATTCAACTGGATTCGGACTCTGACGGATGTTTTGACGTCACAGAAGCCGGATTCACCGATGGTGATGGGGATGGTGAGCTTGGAAGTGCCCCAGTAACGGTTGATGCCAATGGGCAGGTGACCAGCGGAACGGACGGTTACACACCTCCGAACGATCTGGACGGCAACGGAGTACGTGACTTCCAGGAAGCCGGCTCGGGAGCAACCATTTCAACGCAACCCGTTGATCAGGACTTCATACTCAATGGCAGCGCAACCTTTACGGTTGACAGTGACGGAACCGGTTACCAGTGGCAAGTCAGCACAGATGGCGTGAACTGGACCGATCTGACGGATGATGCCACTTACAGTGGTACGACAACGAATAGTCTTACCGTATCGAACTTGTTGATTCCAAATTACTTCGACTTCTACAGGGCGGTGGCTACCAATGTAGCTTACGCTTGTGATCCCGGGGATATTTCAGATTCGGTATCATACAACACTTTGGCAGATACTGACAATGACGGCGTGTTCGACATAGTTGACATCGATGATGACAACGACGGTATTTACGATTCCGTTGAAGGCGAAAACACGGATTCCAATAACGACGGCACACCTGACAGAATAAGTTTGGATTCAGATGGTGACGGTTGTGACGATGTAGTTGAGGCCTTGAGAGATATAAGCGATCCAGGTTCAAATCCCGATCCTGACGGAGACGGAATTCTTGGAACCTCTCCTGTAAGTGTCGACGCTGACGGACAGGTTGTCGGACAGGGGGGTTATACAACTCCGAATGACAACAACAACAACGGAACATTTGACTTCCAGGAAGCAGGTTCACCATCTAATATCGGCAGTCAACCGACAGATGTGACTATTTCCCTGGGTGAGGATGCTGTATTTGAAGTTTCAGGATCCGCTTCAGCATTCCAGTGGCAGGAAAGCACAGATGGTGGAACAAGCTGGACCGATTTGATGAACAGCGACCAGTACAGCGGTGTAAATACGGATCGCCTGACCATTTTTGGAGCGCGTGGACGCCTCGAAGGCAATCGCTATCGGGTGGTGCTTACCTCGTATGATTTTGCTTGTGATCCGAATCCGGAGTTAATCTCGAATGCGGTTCGACTCATTTTCGATACCGGAATCATACCAAGTGGTTTCTCACCAAATGGAGATGGAAGCAACGATGTATTCCTTATCCCCGGATTAATCGAGACTCCTGATTTCAAAATGGAGGTATTTGACAGATGGGGTAACAGCGTTTACAAGTACAACAACAATGGCAGTGCGAATCCTGTTTGGTGGGATGGAAGATCGACCGGGAACATGACCCTCAGCAAAGGAGAGCGCGTTCCGGCCGGGACCTATTTCTATTTGATTGATTTCAATGACGGAGGAAATACAAAACCTGCCAAAGGTTGGGTTTACGTTAATTATTAAAGGAATGGTGCAGGATCCCGAAAGGGGTTCTGCTCCCTCAATAAAGACATACAACAAGAGAGGTTAAGCTGAAATTGCTCCGATCTATTTAAATGACAAGCGATTGTCAAATGAATAAACTTTAACAAATGAAAAAATTATCAATTTTCCTTGCTTTAGGTTTTTTACTGTTCATACAAGAAGCCGAGGCCCAGCAAGATCCCCAGTATACACAATATATGTACAACATGAACGTTGTAAATCCAGCGTATGCTGGTTCAAGAGGGACTTTGAGTTTTGGTTTGTTAGGACGGACCCAGTGGACAAGTATTGATGGCGCTCCAAAAACCCTGACGTTCAACACCCACGCACCTCTAGGTAAGAAAGTGGGAGTAGGGATTTCGGTGATCGCTGACGAGATTGGGCCTGCAAAAGAGCAGAATATTTATGCCGACTTCTCCTATACTTTGAACACCTCAGACGTTGGAAGATTGGCCTTCGGATTGAAAGCCGGAGTTACTTTGCTTAACGTTAACCTGTTGGGCGTTGTTTTGCCGGAAACGTTGAATGCAGGGGACCCTGTGTTTGATGAGAACATCAATGACGCCTTTCCGAATTTTGGAGCTGGAGTCTTTTACTACACCGATAAGTGGTATGCAGGATTCTCCGTTCCGAATATCTTGAAATCAGAGCATTTGGACAAAGACAATATCAACACCAAGGCTTCAGAAGAAGTTCATTATTTTTTGACCAGTGGATACGTTTTCGATCTTTCGAGCACAGTGAAGCTGAAACCATCCCTGATGGTGAAAGGAGTAGCTGGCGCACCGATCTCGTTTGACATAAACGCCAACGTTCTGCTCTACGAAAGATTGGAGTTTGGTGCAAGTTACCGCTGGGAGGATGCAGTTAGCGCCATAGTCAATTTTGGAGTGACCCCTGACTTTAGAATAGGTTATGCGTATGACTACACGATCTCAGAGTTTTCAAATTCTCAAACGGGAGGATCCCACGAGATCATATTGCTGTATGATCTTGACCTGTCGAAAAAGAACTTGAAGTCGCCTAGATTCTTCTAGGAGGTAGAAGTAAAATATAAAAAAAGGGGAACTCATGAAAAAGTACATCTTGGCTTTTATGCTTTGTTGCACAGTCACATTAATGGCTCAACAGAGAGAAGGAGCAGGAAAATACGCCATTAAACAACTTTCAGTCAACACCGAGAATTCGGACTTTGGCGGCGCCTTTTACGGACAAGACAAGTTGGTTTTTGCCTCACCAAAAAAGGGAATCACAATCGTAAATGACGTCTGGCTCGAAAACAACCAGCGCTACCTGGAGCTTTATGTGGCAGACATTCTTCCCGATGGAGACCTGATGAACCCTGAATACCTCAAAGGAGATGTAAACTCACGTTATCACGAAGCGGATGTGGCATTCACCAAAGACATGAAGACGGTTTACTTCACCCGAAACAACTATTACAACAAGAAATTATCAAGAGATTCAAGGGAGATGGCGAATCTGGCCATGTTCAAGGCAACGGTGAATGACCTGGGGGAATGGGTGAACATCATTCCTATGCCCTTTAACAACGTAGAGTATTCGGTAGGTCATCCGGCCCTGAGCGAGGATGAGCAAACCCTGTATTTTGTCTCTGACATGCCTGGCGGATATGGTGAAACCGATATATACAAAGTAGACATCAACTACAGTGGTTTTGGCAACCCGGTCAATATGGGACCCAAGATCAACACTCCAAACAAAGATGTTTTTCCGTTTATTGACGGGGACGTGATTTACTTTGCATCCGACAGACCCGGAGGCATGGGAGGCCTGGATATCTACGCTACAAGACTAACGACTTTTGTTCCGGATCCGATTCTGTTAAACGAACCGATCAACTCCTCGGCAGATGATATTACCTTTATCATCAATTCGGAAACGAGAAGAGGCTATTTTTCGTCCAAACGCGAAGGCGGAGCAGGCGATGATGACCTGTATTCGTTTTTGGAAGAGGAGCCTGTGATCTTCAAATGCGCCCAGGTAATTGCTGGTGAGGTAAGAGATCAGAACACAACAGAGATCATTGCAGGAGCCACTGTGACCATCAAAGACGCCGATGGAAATGTAGTCGAACAGGTGGAAGTGAATGAGAACGGCTCTTTCCAACTGCCGGTTTATTGCGAAACGGAGTACGTGCTGGAAGGAAGCAAAGAAGGTTACACCACGCAGAGCAAATCGCTGACAACCTCTTCGGAGCCTGACAAGGAGTTGAAGTTGCTGATCCTTCTTGGAACCGGTGATATCACCGAAATGGCAGTGGCCACAGAAGACCGTCCGGAAGGGATGCCCGAGGAGATTCCTGAAGAGATTGTGAAAGTCAGACCGAGTACTTATGTGGTCAACATCGAACCGATATACTTCGAACTGAACTCATCCTACCTGAACAAGGAAGCCAAGCGTGAACTCGACAAGGTTGTGGATCTTATGAACCGTTATCCGGAGATGATCATCGAGTCTGGATCGCATACCGATTCGAGAGGTATTACAGGATATAACATCTGGCTGTCAACGCGAAGAGCAGCGTCTACGGTGAACTATATTGTGGATCATGGAATTGACCCAAGTCGAATCACCGGAAAAGGATACGGCGAAACGCAACTCATCAATGAATGTTCGGATGGGGTCAAATGTACCGAGGCCCAACACGCCATGAACAGGCGAACCGAGTTTGTCATCATAAAAATGTAGTACAGATATCATAAAAATGTACTAGATCAGATACTAAAAGCCAGCGGATTCCGTTGGCTTTTTAGTAACATTTGCGCAAGTTTGAAAGTTTATGAGAAGTATACTATTCCTCCTTATTTTTCTATTCTCCGTCTCGACTTACTGCCAGCTCACAGCGGCCCAGTATAAAGTCAAGAGTTTGGAGGCCAATTCAGAGTATGGTGATTTCGGAACCACTTTCTATGGAACCGACAAAATTGTATTTTCATCTTCGCGCAAGGTGGGGCTTTCTTCCAAAAAATGGGATGGCAATGACCAGCCTTTTCTCGACTTGTATATCGGAGACGTCGAATCCGATGGAGAGATAACCAAAGTCAGACCCTTCAGCAGCACACTCAACTCAAAATACCATGACGCCATGGTGGCTTTTTCACCTGATTTGCGTTATGTCTATTTCACGTCGAACAACAGTCGCCAGGGTAGAAAAGGAGGCGGGATCAAAATTTTCAGGGCCTCGGTGGGATCCGGTGGACAGTGGAAGGACGTGATGACCTTACCCTTTAACAGTGACAAGTACGACACGGGTCATCCTTCAGTAAGCAAGGATGGCAAACGTCTCTATTTTATTTCCAACATGCCGGGAGGCTTCGGAGATACAGATATCTATGTAGTCAGCATCAACAATGGCCACTACGGAGCGCCGAAAAATCTCGGGCCCACGGTCAATTCGAAATACAAGGAGTACACGCCTCACGTGGATAAGGATATCCTTTATTTTTCAAGCAACCGTCCGGGGAGTATCGGTGGATTCGACATTTACATGACCAAACTGGATGAGTCGATCGAAGAGCCCATCAATCTAGGCGAGCCAATGAATAGCAAGGGAGATGACCTGTCCTTTGTTATAGACACCGATACGCAACGTGGATATTTTTCTTCCAATCGAGGAGGAGGCAAAGGAGATGACGACATCTATTGGTTTGAAGAAGTGACCGTCAATCCAATCTGTGACCAGGTGATCAAAGGAGTTATCGTAGACAAGATCAGCGGTCAGCCGATTCCCAATGCTTTTGCGACGCTGTATGACGCTTCGGGTGAAAAGTTGAGACGACTGGAAACAATGCGCAACGGGGAATTCTCGTTTAATGTAAAATGCGATCAGCCCTATAAGGTCACCGGTGACAAATACGGCTATTTTGTAGCAGAAGAATCCCTGGTGACGAGCAAGGAAAATGCCTTTCAGAACAATCTGACCCTGAGTCTGGATGAAAAAGAGTTCATCGACCTGGAGGGAAGACAGATTTTGAACATCAAGTCGATTGAATTTGAGCTGAATAAATCCAACATTCTTGAGAGCAGCTATGACGATCTGGCCAAGGTCGTACGACTCATGGAAAAGTTTCCGGAGATGATCATCCGGTTCGGATCTCATACGGATTCCCGAGGGGGTGACGGGTACAACATGTGGCTCTCTCAGAAAAGAGCCTCTGCCACGGTTTCCTACCTGATCAGCATAGGTGCTGATCCAAAACGCATAACCGGGAAGGGCTATGGAGAGACCCGCCTGGTCAACAACTGCTCCAACGGTGTGAAATGTACCGAGGTTGAGCATCAACAGAACCGAAGAACCGAATTTGAAGTGATCAAGAAGTAATGCGTTAGAATTCAAAAGATCAAACTTTTAGTGGAAAAGCATTCGGCAAAACCGGATGCTTTTTTTGTTTGAGGCGTCTGTTCTATTTGAGAAAATATGTACTTTTGCACTCTTAAAGGAATCTGCAGTTGATTATGGGTCAGAAATTCAGAGAATACAAGGGCTTGGATCTGGTGAATGTCGCCGACGAAATACTTCGTTTTTGGGACGACAATGCTATTTTTGAGAAGAGCATTTCTACCCGCAAAGGCAACACCCCGTTTGTCTTTTTCGAAGGTCCGCCATCTGCCAATGGCCTTCCCGGAATCCATCACGTGATGTCCCGGGCCATCAAGGATATTTTTTGCCGTTACAAAACGATGCAGGGCTTCGAGGTTGAAAGAAAAGCGGGTTGGGACACCCATGGACTGCCCATCGAACTGGGAGTCGAGAAGGAGCTTGGAATCACCAAAGAAGACATCGGCAAGAAGGTAAGCATCGAGGAGTACAACGAGGCTTGCAAGACAGCGGTCATGCGATTTACCGACGTTTGGGAAGACCTGACGAAGAAGATGGGGCATTGGGTGGACATGGAAGAGGCCTATGTGACCTACAAACCAAAGTACATGGAGACCTTGTGGTGGCTTCTGAAGCAGCTGTACCAAAAAGGGCTCCTTTACAAAGGCTATACGATACAACCCTACTCTCCAAAGGCAGGAACCGGATTGAGCTCACATGAGTTGAATCAGCCCGGAACCTATCAGGATGTCACAGACACGACGGTTGTTGCCCAATTCAAGGCTGTCCGGGATACCTTGCCGGCGTTCTTGAAGGATGTTGAAGGAGATCTTTATTTTCTGGCCTGGACCACAACTCCATGGACGCTTCCATCCAACACCGCCTTGACGGTGGGCAAGAAGATCGATTACGTGGTTGTGAGTACATACAACCAATATACTTTTGAGCCCATCAACGTCGTTGCTGGCGAAAAATTTGTTGGGCTATCAATTCGGAAAGAAGTTTCACGAGGTCTCCGACCCGTCGGAGCTCAAGACATACAAGGAGGAAGACAAGACCATCCCCTACCGGGTGGTAAAAGAATGCAAGGGAAAGGATCTCCTGGAGATCCGATACGAACAATTGCTGCCCTATGCCCAACCCTATCAGGGAGTTGAGAACGCATTCAGGGTGATTGCAGGTGATTTTGTCACGACCGAAGACGGAACCGGAATTGTTCATACGGCACCTACTTTTGGAGCAGACGATGCCCTGGTTGCCAAAATGGCCGAGCCCGAAGTGCCGCCTATGCTGGTGATGGATGACCACGGAAACCCGGTTCCATTGGTGGACCTTCAGGGAAAATTCACCCGTGACATGGGTGAGCACGCCGGCAAATACGTAAAGAACGAATACTACGGGGCCGGAGAAGAACCCGATCGATCGGTGGACGTGGAGCTCGCCATCCGACTCAAGGAAGAGAACAAGGCCTTCAAAGTTGAGAAATACAAGCACAGCTATCCGAATTGTTGGAGAACCGATAAACCGATCCTCTATTACCCATTGGATTCCTGGTTCATCAAGGTGACCGAGAAAAGAGATCGCATGTACGAGCTCAACCAGACCATCAATTGGAAGCCCAAGTCAACGGGAGAAGGTCGTTTCGGCAATTGGTTGAAGAACGCCAATGACTGGAACCTGTCGCGTTCCCGCTATTGGGGAACCCCGCTCCCAATCTGGAGAACGAAAGACGGATCTGAAGAGCTGATCATCGGATCGGTGGAGGAGCTCAAAGAAGAGATGGCCAAAGCGGTGGAACACGGCTTGATGGAGAAAGATCTTTTTGAGGATTTCGTAGTCGGCGACATGAGCGAGGAAAATTACGATCGAATTGATCTTCACAAGAACATTGTAGACAAGATCGTTCTCGTATCCCCAACAGGGAAACCCATGAAGAGGGAGGCCGATCTGATCGACGTGTGGTTCGACTCGGGGGCGATGCCCTATGCCCAATGGCACTATCCTTTTGAGAACAAGGAGCGCATTGAGAATGACAAGTATTTCCCGGCTGACTTCATAGCCGAAGGAGTGGATCAGACCCGGGGATGGTTCTACACCTTGCACGCGATTGCTTCGATGAATTTTGACAGTGTTGCCTATAAGAATGTAGTTTCAAACGGGCTACTGCTCGACAAGAACGGCAAGAAAATGTCCAAAAGACTGGGCAACGCCATTGATCCGTTCGAGACGATGAGAGAATACGGACCGGATGCAACGCGCTGGTACATGATCTCCAATGCAAATCCCTGGGACAATCTCAAATTCGATTTGGAAGGTGTGGCAGAGGTCAAGAGAAAATTCTTTGGAACGCTTTACAATACCTATTCGTTTTTCTCACTCTACGCGAACATCGATGGATTCGAATACGCAGAGAACGACATTCCAAAAGAGAAACGCCCGGAGATCGACCGCTGGATACTCTCTGAATTGAACACCCTGATCAGGAAGGTGGAGTCCTACTACGAGGATTACGAGCCGACGAAAGCGGCCCGTGCCATACAGGAGTTTGTGGGTGAGAACCTCAGTAATTGGTATGTGCGACTTTGCAGAAGAAGATTCTGGAAAGGGGAATACCAGGAGGACAAGATATCTGCTTATCAGACCCTCTACACCTGTCTGTTGAACGTGTCAAAACTCGCAGCTCCCATCGCCCCGTTCTTCATGGACAACCTCTATCGGGACCTCACCAAAAACGTTTCTTCAAATGAAATAAGTTCTGTACATTTGGCTGAATTTCCGGAAGCTGATGTTTCGTGGATCGATGCCGATCTCGAAAGGAAGATGCAGAAAGCCCAAAATATTTCCTCCATGGTGCTTTCTTTGAGGAAGAAGGAGATGATCAAAGTCCGCCAACCTTTGCAAAAGATCATGATCCCTGTGATGGATGAGCAGGATCGCAACGACATAGAAGCCGTGTCGAACCTGATCACATCAGAGGTCAATGTAAAGGAAGTGGAGCTTTTGGATGATGCGGCCGGGATCCTGGTCAAGAAGATAAAGCCGAACTTCAAGGTTTTGGGACCCAAATACGGGGCCAACATGCGCTTCGTTAACCAGGCGATTCAGAGCTTGGGAGATGAAGACATCATCAGAATGGAGAAGGAAGGTCAGATCGAGATGGAGGTCAATGGAAACAAGGAGATTCTCCTGCTTGACGAGGTGGAGATCAGCACGGAAGACATCGAAGGGTGGCTGGTTGCAAACCAGGGCAATTTAACTGTTGCTTTGGACGTTTCTATAAGTACAGACCTGAAGAATGAAGGCATAGCTCGTGAGCTGGTCAATCGGATTCAAAATATGAGAAAGGAGCAAGGTCTGGAAGTAACCGACAAGATCAGGCTTTTCGTGAAAAAGGACGGAGTTGTGGATCGGGCTATTGAATCCAATGCGGATTATATAAAAAATGAGACCCTTACGAGGGATTTGATATTAAAGGAAGAGATTGATAACGGAAATGATGTGGTGTTTGATTCAGTGAACACAGCATTGTTATTAGAAAAAGTTTAAAAAAATGAGCGAGAACATAGTTAGATATTCAGACAAGGATCTTGCTGAATTCAAAGCGATTATTGAAGAGAAAATACGTCAGGCAAAGACCGATCTGGAATTGATCGAGAGCACGTTCAAGAATGACAGCAACAACGGTACGGATGATACGTCTCCTACTTTCAAGGCTTTTGAAGAGGGGTCTGAGACCATGTCGAAAGAAGCCAACGTGCAGCTGGCCATCCGCCAGGAAAAGTTTATTCGTGATCTCAAGAACGCCTTGATGCGCATTGAGAACAAGACCTATGGCGTGTGCCGTGTAACCGGGAAACTGATCCAAAAGGAAAGGCTCAAATTGGTCCCTCATGCGACATTGAGCATCGAGGCCAAGAATCAGCAGTATTGATAGCAAGCCAACCGAGTGAAAAAGGCCCTCATCATTATTTTTCTGGTCCTGCTCGTCGATCAGGCGAGCAAAATATACATTAAGACCCACTTCGTTTTGAGTGAGGAGATACGTGTGTTCGGCCTTGACTGGTTCCGCATTCATTTCCTGGAAAACAATGGAATGGCCTGGGGCAAGGAATTTGGGGGCAGATCCGGGAAACTATTCCTGACCCTGTTTCGAGTCGTTGCCATTGCCGGGATAGGATACTGGCTTTACGACGCTTTAAAGAACCAGGCACACAAGCTTCTTGTTGTTGCAATTTCCCTGATCTTTGCCGGGGCTCTAGGCAATATAATCGATTCGGTCTTCTACGGGATATTTTTCAGCGACAGTTACCACAAAGTGGCTACATTTTTACCTCCGGAGGGAGGATATGAAGACCTATTCTACGGGAAAGTGGTCGACATGCTCTACTTTCCAATCATCGATACCATGTTGCCCGATTGGGTTCCTGCCATCGGGTTCAATTTCCCGGATTGGCTACCCCTGTTGGGCGGCAATCGCTTCTCCATTTTCGAAAACAGACATCTGACCTTTTTTGACCCGGTTTTCAACATTGCCGACACGGCGATAAGTTCAGGGGTCGGATTATTGATCGTATTCAACAAGTCGATCTTTCCTAAAAAGAATGAGACTGCTTCTGCTGAAGAGCCTGAGTCCTAGGCATCACTTTTTTCGGTTTTTTTCAGTGCATCCACCAATTTCATCAAGTCATCGATTTCAACGTGATCCATGATCACCACCTTGTACCATTTGTTGTTCTCATTGTGCTGTTCGGGAACGAGATCGTATTTCAGAGCCAGCTCCGACGGTATGGCGGAGGAATCTATGGTGACGATGTTCATATGCTCATTGCGGAAGTACTTTACATTGAGCTGATCGAGCTGTTTGCAAAACCAGTCGGTTCTCATCTGCAAGACGCTGATTTTTTCGTACCAGCCATAAGGGCCATAGGTAAAGAGGATCATATAAACCGCTACGGCATTGGCACCGGAACGGCTGCCGCACAGGGTGAGATCCATGCCCTCGACATATTCGGCTTCCTTGGTCAGCACATTCTCGATGAGTCCCTTTCTGCAAATGTAAACCCCGGTTCCGTAGGGAGCCTGCAGCATCTTGTGCGCATCGATGGTCATCGAATCGATTTTAGGGTTTGAAAAATTGATCTTTGACTGCAGGTTGCTGAAGGGATAAACAAACCCTCCATAGGCCCCATCGATATGAAGCTTGTAATTCAGACCCCTTTTTTCGAGGGCTTCCGTGTATAAATCCGGATCGTCAACCGATCCAAACATGGTAGTGGCCATGTTGGCAACCACGATGAAATATTTTTTCCCTTCTTTTATCGCCTTGTCAATGACTTTGTCCAGGGCCTCCGGATCCAGCTCACGGTTGTCAAATTTCACGGGAGCCGGGTAGAGGTCCATACTCAGAACGTTTGAGCCCTTGGGAATGGAGTAGTGCGTGTCTTCAGAGGCGAGGATGCAGATCTCCTCGGTTCGGGCTGCGAATTTGCGCCTGAAATAGTTTCTGAAAACCCACATGGCCTGGATATTGGCTTCTGTCCCACCCGTGGCAATGTAACCGTCGAACTGCTCATCTTCCATTTTAAAGAAATCCACAGCAAGCACCCGCAGCACCTCTCGTTCTATCTCCTGGGTGCCGCTGAAGGCCTTTTCGGAAGTTCCATAGGTATGACAGCCAATGTGATTCGGATTGGCGACATAGGTTTTCAAGGTAGGAGCATCCTTTAAAAAAGGAGCATCACTGTAGAATACCTTGTCATCGAGTTTGGAAGCCGGATATCCCAGGGACACATCCCTTTCAAAATCTACGTTTTCTTCCAGTGCTTTTTCAATTCTCTCCTGCAACTCCCGGTGGGGAAGTTTTTTCCAATATTTCATCTGCTTGCTTTTAAAAGCGTATTTTTAACGCGAAAAGTGAGCACAAAATTAAGAATAATAAACCGTTTTCAGGGACGGAATTTTTGCTCGTTAAGTATTGAATTGTGTTGGAGCTGGATATTCAAATACGTTCATTGCCCGATTCCCCCGGGGTTTATCAATATTATGACCGGGAGGACAAAATTCTCTACGTGGGCAAGGCCAAGAACCTGAAAAAAAGGGTTTCTTCTTATTTCACCAAAACCCATGAGAATGGCAAGACGCGCGTCCTGGTTTCAAAGATCGCCCGGATCGAGCACATCGTGGTCAAGACGGAGACCGACGCCCTGCTCCTCGAGAACAACTTGATCAAGAAGTACCAGCCCAAGTACAATGTGCTGCTCAAGGATGACAAGTCCTATCCCTGGATCTGCATCAAAAAAGAAGCCTTTCCGAGGGTTTTCATGACCCGCAATATCTGGAAGGACGGCAGCGAGTACTTTGGCCCCTACACCTCGGTAAAGACAGCCCGGGCGTTGCTCGCCCTGATCAAGGAGCTGTATCCGTTAAGGACCTGTGCCTACAACCTGAGCGAGGACAACATCAAAAGCGGAAAGTACAAGGTCTGCCTTGAGTACCACATTAAGAATTGCAAGGGCGCCTGCGAGGGCATGCAGGAGGAAGAGGAGTACCTGGCAGACATCCGGGAAATACGAAACATCATCAAAGGAAACTTCAAATCGTCTCTCAAGCGCTTTGAGAAATTGATGATGGAATTTGCTGAACGAGCCGAATTCGAAGAGGCCCAGAAGATCAAGGAGAAGATTGAGGTTTTGTCGAGTTACCAGGCGCGATCCACGGTAGTTCATCCTTCCGTTAACAATGTGGACGTATACAGCATCGTTTCGGATCAGACCTATGCCTATGTCAATTTCTTAAAGATGGCCAATGGGGCGATCATCCAGTCACATACGGTGGAAATCAAAAAGAAGCTGGACGAATCGGACCACTCCTTGCTGGAATTGGCTGTGGTGGAGCTTCGGGAGCGGTTCAGGTCAACTTCCAGAGAGATCTATGTGCCTTTCCGAATTGACCTGGGAGAAGATATCAAAGTGTCGGTGCCCATACAGGGTGACAAAAAGAGGATTGTAGAGCTTTCAACACGAAATGCAAAATACTTCAGACTGGAGCGTCTCAAGCAGATACAGATTGTGGACCCCGACCGTCATACAAAAAGGATCATGCAGCAAATGCAGAAGGACCTGAGGCTTGCAAGAGAGCCCCGTCACATAGAGTGCTTCGACAACTCGAATATCCAGGGGACGAATCCTGTGGCGGCCTGTGTGGTTTTCAGAGACGGAAAACCCGCCAAAAGCGAATACCGGCACTTCAACATCAAAACCGTGGTCGGCCCGGACGACTATTCCTCGATGGAGGAGGTGGTGCACCGGCGATACAAGCGTCTGGTGGAGGAAGACAAGGAATTGCCCCAGCTCGTTGTGATCGACGGGGGCAAGGGACAGCTCTCATCCGCAGTAAAAAGCCTCGATGTGCTTGGTCTGCGGGGAAAGATAGCCATTATCGGAATCGCCAAAAGGCTGGAGGAGATCTACTACCCCGAGGATCCGATTCCCCTTTATCTCGACAAGAAGTCGGAAACCCTGAAGATCATACAGCAGCTGCGCAACGAGGCTCACCGCTTCGGAATCAATCATCACCGCAACAAACGAAGCAAAAGCGCGTTACAAACTGAAATGACACAGATTCCCGGTATTGGTGAGAAGACGGTTGTGAGCCTTTTGAAGAAATTCAAATCACTAAAACGAATAAAAAATGCAACGTTTGAGGATTTGGAGCAACTTATAGGTAGGGACAAGGCTCTTCGCATTACCACCCATTTTCAAGCAGAAAAAACCAACAAGTCCGAAACGTGAAAAATTGCTTCTTTCTTATTGCGCTGTTTATTTCCGCAATGGTCGCGGGTCAGACAGATCCCGATCGGCAGGAGGACCTGAAGGTTGGCCTGGTGCTGAGCGGGGGAGGGGCCAAAGGCTTCGCCCACGTTGGCGTACTCAAGGTCCTTGAAGAAGCGGGAGTCGAGGTGGATTACGTGGCCGGTACCAGCATGGGTGCCATCGTCGGGGGTCTTTACGCTTCAGGGTACAATGCCCGGGAGCTGGATTCTGTGCTGCGCGTCTATGACCTGAATGGGCTCGTTCGTGATCAGCTGCCACGAGACGTGTCGTCTTTTTACCAAAAGGAGAATGATGCCAAATACGCCATCTCCCTGCCACTGGTCAGTGGAAAGATCGAGCTGCCCTCGGCGGTCTCGAGAGGTCAGAGTGCCTTCAATGTCTTTTCTCAACTCACCGAGCATGTGCATGCAATTGATGACTTCAGCAAACTGCCGGTCCCTTTCTTTTGCATCGGAACCAACCTGGAGACCGGGGAAGAAGTTGTTTTGGATCACGGTTTTCTCCCCGAGGCCATACGAGCAAGCGGTTCCTACCCGGGTCTCCTGACCCCCGTTCGCGTTGGCGATCAGGTCCTTGTCGACGGGGGGCTTGTGGATAATTTTCCGGTAGAGAAAATGATAGAGAAAGGCGTAGACATCATCATTGGAGTGAATGTTTCGGGAGGACTCAGGGACATTGAGAACATCAATAGCCTGCCGGAGATCCTGATGCAGATCGCTGGCTTTCAGATGTATGATCAATGGGATTCCAAGATCGAGAAATGCGATATCTACATTCGGCCGGAACTGGATGAATTCAGTACCTTTTCATTCGAGGAGGGTCAGGAGATCATCGTCAAGGGTGAAGAAGCCGCAAATAAATTGAAGGAGGAGCTTGTGGCCCTCGCTAAGCGTCAAAAACGCTCAGAGCCCAAAAGAACCATCAAAAACTACCCGGAGAATCAGGACCTTCTGATCCGGGAGATCTCGATTCGTGGCAATCGAAGCTTTACGGATCAATACTGCATCAAGAAACTGGGTTTGGAAGAAGGTGAGCTTGTAAAACGCAAGGACTTCATGAAGGGCATTGACAAACTTACGGCAACAGGAAATTTTGAAAGTGTTTTCTACAGGTTGATCCCGGTGGAAGACGGGGTGAAAGTCGAATTTGAGATCACTGAGACAGAAGGGCGAAGCATGATTCAGTTTGGAGCTCATTATGACGATCTTTACAAAACCGGTATCCTGGTGAATTTCACGACGCGCCACCTCCTGTTCAAGAACGATTTCATATCGGCGGATTTCGTGATCGGCGACAATCTGCGTTATGACATTGATTACTTCCTCGACAACGGGTTCAACTGGAGTTTTGGGATCAATACCCGGTTCAATTCATTCAAGGCCGATGTGGTGTCGAGCACGTTGCCGCAGCCGGTTCGAAATGCCCCCCTGGAATCCGGTTTCAAAGTGCCCATCGACTATTTTGACTTCACCACCCGCCTATATCTTCAGACGACATTCAGCGATCGCTGGGCCCTCAGCATTGGGGCGGAGCACAAATTTCTGAATGTCCATACCGATGAGATCATAGACGATGAGATCAATCGGGTCTATTTTGACAAGAGCCATTACCTGAACCTGGTTGGAAAGGTGACCCTCGACACCTACGACAGCAAGGTGTTTCCAAAGAAAGGCTTTTACTTCAACGCAGATTACATCTTATATGCCTATTCAAGCGATTTCAACGGCAACTTTGATCCGTTTTCACACTTATTTGGACGACTTGGAATCGCCCAAACCTTTTGGGACAGGCTCACTCTGCACCTGATCTCTGAAGCGGGGGTGACCCTGGGGAACAATGCAAATGAGGTCCTGGACTATCACCTGGGGGGATACAACGAGAATTACATCAACACATTTGTCCCCTTTTATGGGTATGGATTTTCCGAATTGAACGAGTCAGCTTTCTTAAGGACAGCATTGACGGCTCGTATAGAGATCTTTCGCAAGAACTTCCTCTCATTCACCGGAAATTTTGCCCGGGTCAATGATGACATCTGGAACGATGGAAACATTTTCGAAGACACGCGATCCGGATATGCTCTTGGCTATGGTCTGAACACCGTTGTCGGGCCCATTGAGCTGGTCTATTCCTGGAACCCAGACAACAGCAATAGCGTCTGGTATATCAATGTGGGCTTCTGGTTCTAAGTACGGTTCTTGCTCAAAGAAAAAATCCGGACCTTTTTAAGGATCCGGATTCGACTAGGCTGCTTCGAGCTTTCTTCTTTTTGTGACCGTCACGGGTTGCTTCTTTCCTTTAATTCTCATTTTAAGTTTGGTGGTCAGGAAGAACAAGATGGGTACCACAATCAAGGTCAGGAAGGTCGCGACCAGAAGACCATAGATGACCGTCCAGGCCAGGGGTCCCCAAAAGATGACATTGTCCCCTCCGAAATAGATCTGAGGATCGAACTCCGTGAATAGCGTGTAGAAATTGATGTTGAAACCGATGGCCAACGGTATCAATCCCAGTATGGTGGTGATGGCTGTCAGCAGAACAGGTCTCAGACGAGCCTTACCGGCCTGTACGATGGTCTGGAAGAGCTTGGAGGTTTCCAGGTACTCCTCTTCCCCAAGATTCAACTCGGCCTTTTTCCTGTCGATAAGCAGCTGCGCGTAATCCAGCAGCACGACCCCGTTGTTCACCACAATTCCAGCGAGAGAGATGATTCCCATCATGGTCATCATGATTACAAAGGGTTTGCCCGTAATGATGAGGCCACCAAACACCCCGATCAGACTTAGGAAGATGGCCAACATGATGATTCCAGGCTTGGAAACCGAATTGAATTGAAAGATAAGAATCAGAAATATCAATCCCAGTCCGGTGAAAAATGCCCCCATCAGGAAATTCATTTGCTTGTTCTGTTCCTCGATCTGACCGGTATAGTCCACTTTTGTTCCTCTGGGCAGACCCTCAAAGCCTTCCATTTCCGACTGAATTCGGCCCACGATGGCACCGGCGTCAGTAAACCCGGGAGAAAGGGCAGAGTAGAGGGTAACCACCCTTCTGCCGTCGTTGTGCTTGATGGCAGAAAAACCTGAATTGTTCTTTACGCGGGTCACCGCCGAAACCGGGATTTCCTTGATCTTGCCCGTTGCGGGATCCCTGAACGTTATTTTCTGGTTGAAAATGGCGCTCTTGTTGTATCTGTCTTCTTCACGGAACCTGACATAGATGTCGTAATCCTCACCTTCCTCTTTATAGGTGCCTGCCTTGGCCCCGAAAATGGAGTTTCTCAGTTGTTGACCCACTTGCCCGGCGCTGACGCCCAGCTCCCCGGCTTTTTTCCTGTCGATTTCCACCGTCATCGAGGGTTTGGAGCGATTCACGTCAATTTTCAGCTCGTCGATGCCCTCAATGTTCTGAAGATTGATGAAGTCTTTCATTCTTTCGGCCGTGTGGATCAGCTCCGCATAGTCATCACCTTCGATCTCGATGTTGATGGGGTATCCGGCCGGAGGTCCGTTCTGGTCCTTCTCCACGCTGATGGCTACTCCAGGGTAAATTCCAACCAGGGCCTCCTGTATCTTTTGCCGAAGCTCTTCACTGTCTTTGCCATTTCTAAATTTGTATTCGCGCATCGAGGCCGTGATCTTTCCCTTGTGGGGCATTTCAGCTGTGGAACCCCCATCCGTTTGCGGATTTCCGGCACCTTCTCCCACCTGGGAAACGGCACTTTCCACCATGAAGTTGAAGTCTCCCTCCTGGTATTGCTCCTCGTTCAAATAGGCATACACTTTGTTTTCGATCTCCTTCGTGATCTGATTGGTCTTCTCAATATCGGTACCCTGGGGATACTCAATATAGACGATGATCTGGTTCGGGGTGTTGTCCGGGAAGAATTCCACCTTGGTTCGCTGGCTTCCCACCGAGGCGCCAAATCCGCCAAAGGCGATGAATAGCAAGACAAAAGTTCCGATCGTAATCGCATAGGGTCTCCATCCGGTAAGGGCACTTTTCAGGGTTTTCTCGTAAACAGCCTCCAGCTTGCTCAGGATATTGGTTTGAAAGTACCTGGCCATTTTCCTTAGGATCAATCGATACACCCACAACAGGACGGCCGTGACAATGAGGAGGGATCCGATCAATCTATAGGGACCGCCAAAGATCAATATCAAGGTGCCGAAGAGCAAGGAGATGCCCGTTACTCTGATGATCTGCTTGCGCGGCATGTCCTTGTCTTCAATGCTCATGAATTGAGAGACCATGACCGAATTGAAGAAGATGGCCACGAACAGCGATGATCCCAGCACCACCGAGAGCGTGATCGGGAAATAGATCATGAACTCACCCATGACCCCGGGCCACATGCCGAGGGGGATGAAGGCTGCAACTGTAGTTGCCGTGGAGATGATAATCGGGAAGGCGATTTCGCTGATTCCTTTTTTTGCGGCCTCTTTGCGACTCATCCCTTCTTCATCCATCAGGCGATAGACGTTTTCCACAACGACGATTCCGTTATCTACAAGCATTCCCAGTCCCATGATCAGGCCGAAGAGAATCATCGTGTTCATGGTGTACCCAAGAGCGTTCAGGATCATCAGTGACATGAACATCGACATCGGGATCGCGAAACCGACAAAGAGGGCATTTCGAAAGCCCAGGAAAAACATCAGCACCGTGACCACAAGGATGATCCCGAATACGATGTTGTTGACCAGGTCATCCACCTGACCGATGGTCTTTGAGGACTGGTCGTTGGTGATCGTAACGCTGAGATCCCTCGGGAAGACATTCTGAATGGCATCTTCCACGATGACATTGATCTTTTCGGCAGCGGCCACCATGTTCTTGCCACTTCTCTTTTTCACATCGAGCATGACCACCGTGTTTCCGAATTCGCGTGCATAGGTCGTGCGCTCTTTTTGCTTGAAGGACACCTCTGCGATGTCCTTGAGGTAAATGGATTTGTCGTTTTCGGATTTGACGACAAAGTTGTCCAGATCACCTGGAGTGTCGATCTCACCCAGAATCCGAATGGTTCTTCGCTGACCGCTTGACACCAGGTTTCCGGCTGACATCGTGACATTTCCGTTGTTAACCGCTGTGATCACGTCATCAAAGCTCACTTTGGCCGCCATCATCTTGTAGATGTCAACGGCTATCTCAACCTCCTTTTCCTGGGCTCCGCGGATGTCGACCTGCTTGATCTCCTGTAGCTCCTCGATCTCGTCTTCCAAATATTCACCGAATTCCTTGAGTTTCCCGACAGGGTAGTCCCCTGAAATATTGATGTTCAGGATCGGGAACTCTTCAGATATGCTCAGCTCAAAGGCATTGGGCTCCACCTTGGCGCCATTGAAGGTCGGCCAGTCTTCGCCTGCCGTTTCGGCGTCGATCTCGTCCTTTACCTTTTGTTTGGCGGCATCGACCGAAATGTTCTCGTCGAATTCCACGATGATCATCGAGTAGTCCTCCTGAGAGGTCGAAGTGATCTCGATCACGTTGCTCACGGTCTTCAGCCGGTCCTCCAGGGGATCGGTGATCAGCTTTTCAACATCCTCTGCGGTGTTGCCCGGATAAAGGGAGCTGATATAGATCTTTGTCTCCTTGATCTCCGGGAAGCTCTCTCGGGGCATGCTGTTGTAGGCAGACAAACCGCCAAAGAGTATGATGGCGATGATCACATAGATCGTGGTCTTATTGTTGATCGCCCATGAGGACAACCGAAATTCCTTGTCCAGTTTTTTATTTTTCGGGGGCATAGTTTTAGGATTCGGAGTTAATAATACGGACCTTCTGTCCGTCGTTCACGCTTCTTGCGCCTTCCAGGATGATCTCTGTTCCGCTCTCAAGACCTTTGAGCACTTCAATAACGTCGCCTTGTGTCAATCCGGTTTCAATCGTGATCTTTTCGGCTACAGCGTCTTCTCCCTGCTTGTCCTTGACTATATATATGTATTGCTCGCCGCTGGCGTTCTCTGAGATCACGCTTTGGGGGATCAAAAGAGCCTCTGGATTCGTATAATCATTGATGTTTAACTTGGCCGTCAGATTGGGCTTGATCGAACTGTCGTTGCCAGGTACGGTGATCTCGACTTTGAATGTCCTGTTGTTGGGATCTATGAAGTCGCCCACCTGTCTGATTTTCGACTCCATCTGTTTGTTCAGAATCGGGAAATCCACCAGGACCTTTTTGTTTGTTTTGATATTTGAGACGTATTTCTCCGGAACATCGGAGACAATGTACATGTTGTCCAGGCTGACAATGCGCATCAAGGGGGTCTGACCCGGGGTGACCACGCTTCCCTGTTCTGACATCACGTCATCGATGGTACCCGAGAAAGGGGCCGTGATAACGGTTTTTGCCACCTGTTGCTCCAGCTGAGCAATGGCCTGGGCCTGGGATTCGTAGTTCGATTTGGCCTGCAGATACTGCATTTCGCTGCCGATCTTCTGATCCCAAAGGCGCTGCTGCCTTTCAAAAGTGGTTTTGGAAAGCTCTGCCTGGATCTTGAGCTGTGCCAATTGCTGGGACAGTCCGCCATCGTCTATGCGGGCCAGAACCTGTCCTTTTCTCACCTTGTCACCATCTGTTACGTAGACATCGGTCAGGATGCCGGAATACTCCGGATAGATCACAAGGAGATCCTTGGTTGTCACACTGCCCTGGAGCTCGAGGTAATGGGTGAATTCCTCATGGTCCACCTGGTAGGTGGTTATCAATGGAATCTTGGTGTTCTCGTCGAGCCCGGCAATTGCCTCATCGAGCAATTGAATCTGGTCCTTAATTCGGTTTTGCTCGGCTATGACCTCGGCTTTTTTCGCGCGGATGGCCTTGAGGTCGTTGGAGGCAATAATACTCTCCACGGACCCCTCGCTTTGGGATCCACAAGCCACAAGGACAAGAAGACTGATGATCAGGGGAATTATTTTTTTCATTTTAGAATAGGTTAAGTGCGTTTTCAAGTTCTACTTTTGACTGGATGATCTCCAGGATCGATTGGATATAGCTCTGCTGTGAGCCGAACAATTGATTTTGTGTGTTGGTCAGGTCAATACTGGTGCTCAGCCCCTCGAAAAATTTGATCTGTTCTTTGCCTGCAATGCTTTCGGCAAGAGCCAGGTTCTCCTTCGAGGTTTGAAACTGATCCAGGGCAAACTGGTATTTGTTCTTCGCCGTGCTCACCTGAAGCTTGAGATTCTCAGAGATTTCGGTGCGCTTGATCTCCGATTGCATCAGACTGATCTTCGCTTGCTGGGTTCTGGCATTTCTCTGCAAGCTGCTGAACACTGGAATCCTCATGCTGATCCCCAGCAAGGAAGAAGTAAACCAGTTGTCCTCGGGGTTCTCAAAGAATATGAGATTGTTTGCATATTGGAATGTGGAATAGTTGACAAAGGCGTTGATCGAGGGAATGTTTTTGCTTTTTTCGTACTTGACGAGCAACTCATCCGAAAGGACCTGGTTGTCGGCAATCCTGAAATCAACGTGATTCTCGAGATCAAATTCCTGGTACAGCATTTGAAGGTCCGTGCTTTTCAAGGCCAGGTTTTCAAGGCTCTCAGTAAGCTCGATTTGGGTTTCGACAGGTATGCCCAGGGTAAGGTTCAAGGCTTGCTTTGCAATGAGCTCGAGTCGAGATGATCGGTTGATGTCATTGTTGATGTTCGACAGGGTGATCTGCTGCTGCTCGAAGTCCTGCTCCTCGGCAAAACCGTTCTCAAAAAGGATCCGGGTCTCATTGAGATTCTTTTCCAGGACTTCCTTGTTTTTATAAAGTATTTCGAGTGTTTCTTGCGCCACCAATACGTTGCCGTAGGCATTGATCACCGCTTCGCGAATCGTCTGATCCGTCTTTTCCTTGGCCAGGTTCGAAATCTTCAAAAAGGTCTTGGCAGATTGCAATCCAACCAGGTAGGAGCCGTCGAAGATCAGCTGATTCAAAGTGGCTGTTGCGGTCATGTTCTGCTGAGTACCGAATATTACGGGGGTGAATTCGCCCGCAGGTCCTCCAACGATCTCGGAGGGCAGAAAGGTCACCTGCTGTTTGAGCCATTGGTTATAATCTATATTCGCGTCGAGCTGTGGGAGCCCGAATGCTGTGGCTTCCCATTTTTGCTTTTCTGCCGAATCGATATCAAGACCGGCGGTTCTGACCGTGTAGTTGTTTTGCAGGGCGTATTCTACAGCCTCATCCAGGGAAAAGGTATAGACCTCTTGCTGCGCTCTGAGAGAGGCATTCAGGAAAAGAGCGAAAAGTATCAGAAGGTAAATTCTTTTCATTTGTTCAATAGGTTTTCTAGTGATTTCAATCCTTTTTCAGTTGCGATTGCACGGATGTGATATTCGAGGAAAGCCGCCTTGAGCGAGCCCATGTCAAATTCATCTATTGGAAAGATGTCGAGATTCATCAGGCCCAGATTTCCGTTGAGATAGAACTTGGTCATCAGCTGGATATCGAGGTCGTCACGATAGAAGCCAAGCTCTATCCCGCGCTCGAGATTTTTTGAGACGCACTGATTGATGGACTCAAATTGCTTTTCCTTGAGTTTTGCAAATATCTTCGGGTAGTACTTTTGCAGCTGGTAATGAGGTGAGGTTTTTTCACCTTTGAGCTGCTCCATGACGAGAGTTTTGATGTTGTACAACTCGTGCACCGGGTTTTCCTCACCTGCACAGATCTGACAAATGCCCTGGTTGATCTGTTCGAAGACGTGAAAAGTCGTGTCATTCACCAGGTCGCGCTTTGTCGGATAGTTCGAATAGACGGTTTTCTTGGAGATCCCCAGGGAATTCGCAATGTCGTCCATCGTCACACTTTTGAATCCGTAAGAAAGGAAAAGGTCGGCCGCCTTGTTTAGAATCTTGTCTTTCATTTTCAGAATTATCGACTGCAAAGATACGATCAGGAAACTATCGAAACAAAAAAAGTTTCCAAAGTTTACATAAATTTAACAATTGAAGTTTTCAGGAATTTTGAGGGCCTTAAGGATAACCGCAACAACTCATGCTCGGGTAAATTAGACGAAAGCATGCGGCATTCGTTACGGGATAATGGCTATTTTTGCTACATATATATATTCCTCAAAGACACCTACTGCCCATGGAATTTTACACCGATCTGTTCAAGACTCATTTGCAGGAGATCCTAGAATCAAAAGAACCGGCCAACCTATATGACCCCGTCAATTACATCATGACACTGGGAGGCAAGCGGATACGCCCTGCCCTGGCCCTGATGAGCTGCCATCTTTTTGGAGTTGAACCGTCCAAAGCCCTGGATGCGGCCATGGCCATTGAAATGTTTCACAATTTCACTTTGATTCACGACGATATCATGGATCGGGCAGACATTCGAAGAGGTAAAATGACGGTCCACAAAAAATGGGATCTCAATACGGGGATTCTTTCCGGTGACGTCCTGCTGATCCTGAGTTACGAGCAGTTGGAGAGTTACGAGGCCGGACTTTACAAGGAGTTGATGCAGCTATTCAACAAAACAGCCGTTGAGGTGTGTGAAGGTCAGCAGATGGATATGGATTTTGAGTTGAGAACGGATGTGGAAAGCCATGAATACTTTCAGATGATCCGGTTCAAGACAGCTGTCCTGTTGGGATGTGCCCTTCAAATGGGAGCAAAAATTGCGGAAGCAAGTTCTGAGGATCAAAAGGCCATTTACGACTTCGGGGTCAACCTGGGAACCGCCTTCCAGCTTCAGGACGACTATCTCGACAGCTTCGGGGGAGACGATTTCGGCAAGCGCATCGGGGGAGACATACTGGAAGCAAAGAAAACTTTCCTCTATCTCAAGACCCTGGAACGCGCCGATGCAGAAGACCGGGAATCCATATTGGAAATTTACGCGGAGCCCATTCAACTTGCCAACGATGCCCCGACAGTCGATGAGGCTGTGGCTTCACAGCGAATAGAAAAGGTAAAGGCGCTTTACAAGAAATACGGGGCGGACAGGCTTCTTCTAAAAGAGATACAAGACTATACGCACAAGGCCCTTGAAAGTGTTGAAGGACTCAGCCTCGATCAGCAGGGCAAAGCACTTTTGCGGGAGTTTTCGAACCTTCTGATGAAAAGGAAAGTATGACTTCAAAACACGAAGCATGACCCCAGACGACAACAAGGAAGAGAGTCCAGCTGAAAAAGGTCTTCAATTGTTTTCAAAACCCGAATCGCAGGGCCTGGAGCAGCAATTGATCCGGCAGCTCAACAAGGATCTTTCGATGTGCGGTGTCAACGCATTGATCGATGAGGAATTTTCCCCGGGGGAGGTGGTGAGACGATTGAAAGAGATTCTCCACGGTCTTGTCAGGGATGATTTTCAGGCTTTTCTGAACCTTCTATACCGTGTCGATGTGCCCCAATCCAAAATGAGCCGGTCCGAAGACAGCAGTTTTTCCGATTATATCGAGAGAAGCACCTACGAATTGCTCAAAAGAGAATGGCAAAAGGTTTGGATCAGAAATAGAATCCGATGAAGGGGGTCCAGGGAGATCCAAAAGCGCTGGTTCCCGAATCGTACAAAACGTCGTAGCGAACTCCGAAGGAAACAACTCCGGAGACGAAAGAGGCCCCCAGGTAGAGCGCGTTGTTCCAATAGGTGTCTGCAAAAGCTCCGCTGCGTGTCGTATTCAATCCTTCGTATTCTGCCGAGATTTGCAACATCGGGACAGGTCGGGCCCCCACCATGAGGCTTCCGCCTATTGAATTTGAGTGATAGCTGAAAAATTCATCATCAGAGTCTGAATAGATATAGGTGACGCCGAATCCGGTCAAAAACTTGGGTGATACGTGGTAATAGGCCTTTGGTGCAATCAGCAGATCTGTGCCTCCGTTCCAGAAAGACATGCTGAACCATCCCCCGAAACTCCAGTGCCTTTGATAATCCGGTAGCTGTTGTGATTGGGATTGGGTCGAATTTTGTTCCTGAACGCCTTTTTGATAGGTGTATTGTGAGTTGGATGATTGGGTGTTCTGTTGTCCGAAGGCATTCGAAACGAGCAAACATAAAAGCAGGCCCGTAAGGAGAGTTTTAAACATGGCGACGTGGATTATGGCGTTCAATTATTCAAATATAACTATTGTATAGAACGTAAAAAAATAGTAATATTGCAGCCCGTTTGGGACCCATAGCTCAGCTGGTTAGAGCACCTGACTCATAATCAGGGGGTCGAAGGTTCGAGCCCTTCTGGGTCCACCGAGAAAAAAAATTTTAAAAGCCTGTTCAACCGATCAGGCTTTTTATTTTTTTCAAGGAAATAGCCGCAAATACTAAAGAATCACCATTGATTTTGGGTTTGCTCAACATTTAATTTGCTTACTTTTGCGAATTCATTGAATTAAATGTTAAATTTGTACTTTCGTTTGGAAACAATTTTTGTTCATTTTTATATATTTGCAACAAAATCGAGTTGTTTTCGTTATACCTACGGAAAGAAATAAATTTATGGCAAATAAATACTTTCGAGCAATTCTGGCGCTTTCTGCCCTTTTTGCAACTAACATAACCTTGGCTCAGGGACCTCCCCCACCTCCTCCGCCCCTACCCATTGACGGGGGTATCATAGGGTTGCTTATCCTGGGTGTGGGTTATGCCGTGAAGAAAATCCACGATCATTCCAAGAAATAAACTGACTGGCTCAAGAAGGTTTTTGAGCTATTCCTGCTTCTGAAGAAGTCTTGCTACGTATTTCCCAATCACATCAAATTCCAAATTCACCGTGCTGCCGACGCGAATCTGTTTGAAGTTCGTGTTCTCATAGGTGTAGGGGATGATCGCCACACTGAAGCTGTTTTCCTTTGAGCCCACGACAGTGAGACTGACTCCATTGACCGTAATGGATCCTTTTTCAATGGTGATGTTGTCAAAACCGGGATCGTATTCAAACGTGTACATCCAGCTGCCTTCCAGTTCCTCGACCTTTGTGCAGGTGCCTCTCTGGTCGACGTGGCCCTGAACGATATGTCCGTCAAGCCTGGATCCGATTTTTGTCGCTCGCTCGAGGTTGACCCTTGAGCCTATCTGAAGCTCTCCCAGGTTCGATTTTTCCAGGGTCTCATCAATTGCTGTAATGGTGTGAGTGTCTTCGCCCAGGGCTACTACCGTAAGACAAACCCCGTTGTGCGCTAAGCTCTGATCGATTTTCAATTCCGACGACAATGAACTCCGTACGGTGATGTGAAGATTGTCTTTTTCCCGCTGGAGATTTGTCACCTCTCCAAGCCCTTCGATGATTCCTGTGAACATGTTCTATTTATATTGATTAAATTTGTCCTCCGACGTTCCGTTGGGACGTTCAAAATTAAGAAATCTACTAGATCTGAATGAAAAAACAGGAGAAAATTAAGGTTGGAATTTCGGTGGGAGATCTCAATGGTGTAGGCATCGAAGTGATCCTGAAAACCTTTGAGGACAGCCGCATGCTCGAGTTTTGCACACCGGTTGTCTTCGGCTCTTCGAAAAGCGTGAGCTTTCACAAGAAGGCTCTGGGCATTGACACCGGGATACACGGCGTCGATCGGATGGACAAAGTGGTTCACAACAAGTTGAACTTGCTCAATGTCTGGAAAGAGATGATAGACCTGGAGCTTGGGACGCCGACCGAGATTTCGGGCAAATACGCCTTCGAGTCTCTGAGTCGGGCCGTGGCTGCCCTGAAAAAAGGGGATATCGATGTTTTGGTGACGGCTCCCATCGACAAGCACAACATGGCGTCCGAAGATTTTCAATTTCCGGGACATACCGAATACCTGGAGCAGGAACTCGAAGGGGAGGCACTGATGATCCTGATGACCGAGGAACTGCGCGTCGGATTGATAACGGGACACCTGCCCTTGAAGGAAGTGGCGGCAGCCATAGATGCCTCGCGGATTGTAAAAAAGGTGGAAATCATGCACCAGGCGCTTAAAAATGACTTTGGCATCAATAGGCCCCGCATTGCTGTCCTGGGCCTGAATCCTCATTGCGGGGACAAGGGCGTCATTGGAACGGAGGACGATGAGATCGTGGCTCCTGCCATTGCCGAATTGCAGAAAAAAGGACGATTGGTTTACGGACCCTATGCTGCGGATGGTTTCTTTGGCAGCGGCAACTACAAGAATTTTGACGGGGTCATGGCCATGTACCACGATCAGGGACTCGCTCCATTCAAGACTATCGCTTTCGGACACGGTGTGAATTTCACGGCGGGGCTGAACAAGATCCGCACCTCACCGGATCACGGTACGGCATTTGATATTGCGGGTCAGGGAAAAGCCGATCATCAATCGTTCAGAGAGGCCTTGTTTGCCGCCATAGAATTGTTCAAGTCCAGAACAAGCAATATGGAACTGGGAAAAAATAAGCTTGAGATCCAGCGAGATACAAGAAGAGGAGAACGAGAAACCAAGAGACCGGAACGGGAAACGAAAAAGCAATAATCTGAAAGGAATGCTTTTTTTAATTCAAACAAATGATTATCTTTGCGCGCTCAAATTTGTGTTCGGATGAAAATGTTGAAAGAATATGAGATTTCTTTTTTCGGACTGAAAGAAGGTCTGCACAGATTCGAGTACGAAGTTGACAAAGAGTTCTTTGAGTTTTTTAAGTATGATGAATTTCGCAAGGCGAAATTGTTCATAGATCTGGAGTTTCGAAAAAAGAGCAACATGCTTGAATTGCATTTTGCCGGAAGCGGAAACGTCCGTGTGAGCTGTGATCTGAGCAATGAGCCATTTGATCTTCCGATTGAGGGTCAATTGGATTTGGTGGTCAAATTCGGCGAGCACTACGACGATGACAACGACGAGGTGTTGATTTTGCCTCATGGAGAGCACCAGTTGAATGTAGCGCAGTACATTTACGAAATGATGGTGCTGGCGGTTCCCTCGAAGAAAGTGCATCCCGGAATCGAGGACGGAACGCTGAAATCGGACATACTTGAAAAACTGGATGAATTGAGTCCGGAGAACAAAAAAGAAATAGAAGAAACGGATCCCAGATGGGACGAATTGAAGAAATTACTAATAGACAAAAAATAAGCAAAAATGGCACATCCTAAAAGAAGAACGTCCAAGCAGCGCAGAAATAAGAGAAGAACGCATTACAAAGCTTCAGTTCCTCAAATTGCGAAAGACCCGACGACAGGAGAGGCTCATTTGTACCACCGTGCACACTGGCACGAAGGCAAACTCTACTACAGGGGTCAGGTGCTGATCGATGCCGAGGAGAACCAGGCCTAAGGCTCACTTCTCGTTCGGTACTTTTGGTGAAAAAAAAGTAAAAAACTCTCAATTTTGAGGGTTTTTTTGTGTTTTTAGACCTTTTATTTCAAAAAATAGATTTTTTTTGATCCACTTAGAATCCGAATTTTATTACTTTTGAATTCTGTTTTGTCTTCCTTTTCGCTTCAAATGAAGGGCGTGAATCAGTAAATCTGCAAAAATGAGCAAAGTAACAGCCGCGATCACAGCTGTCGGGAAGTACCTTCCTGATTACATTCTGACGAATAAGGAGTTGGAGACCATGGTCGATACTAATGATGAATGGATCACAACCCGTACGGGCATCAAGGAGCGGCACATTTTGAAGGATCCCGACAAGGGAACCTCCTTCCTGGCCATTAAAGCCTCTGAAGATCTTTTGGCCAAGACGGGCCTCGACCCGAAAGAAATTGATTTGGTCATTCTGTGCACCGCAACGCCCGACATGCAGGCTGCTTCAACAGGAGCTTACGTAGCCTCTGAGATAGGAGCCGTCAATGCTTTTTCTTTCGATCTCGAGTCGGCCTGTTCAAGCTTTCTTTACGGAATGTCTGTTGCCTCGGCATACATTGAGTCCGGGAAGTACAAAAAGATATTGTTGATCGGGGCAGACAAGAACAGCTCCATGATCGACTACCAGGACAGAACGACCTGCATCATTTTTGGTGATGGAGCCGGCGCGGTGCTGGTGGAGCCCAATACCGAGGGATTGGGCCTGCTGGATGAATATATGAGATCCGATGGTTCGGGCCGCGAGTTTCTGAAGGTCCCTGCGGGCGGATCCGTGATGCCGGCAACCGTTGAAACCGTCGAGAACCGGTTGCATTACGCGCGCCAGGACGGTCAAACCGTATTTAAGAATGCCGTGTTCAACATGGCGGATGTCAGCGAGAAGATTCTCGAGCGAAACAACCTCACGGGTGAGGATGTGCAGTGGCTGGCCGCTCACCAGGCGAACAAAAGAATTGTCGAGGCGACGGCGAGACGGATGAAGCTCGACGAATCCAAGGTGATGCTGAATATCAGCAAATACGGCAATACGACCTCTGCTACGATTCCCCTGCTTTTTGCCGATTATGAAAAAGAGCTGAAAAAGGGTGATACGGTAATTGTGGCTGCCTTTGGAGGAGGATTCTCCTGGGGAGCGATCTATTTCAAATGGTGCTACAACTCTTAGAACATTCAAAATAATCAATTATGGATTTAAAGGAAATACAAAACCTCATCAGATTCGTGGCCAAGTCGGGAGCGAGCGAGGTCAAACTGGAGACCGGTGACGTCAAGATCACCATCCGAACCGGTTCAGACAAGTCGGAAACAACTATAATCCAACAGCCTCAGCAGGTTGCCGTACCGGCGCCTGTTCCGGTGGAAACACCTGCTCCGGCAGCACCCACCCAGGAAGCACCGGCTGAAGCAGAGAAGGCTGACGACACCTCAAAATACATTGAGATCAAATCCCCGATCATCGGCACATTGTATAGAAAACCCTCACCGGACAAGCCCGCTTTTGTTAAAGTTGGTGACACGATCTCAGCGGGAGACACGGTCTGCATCATCGAGGCGATGAAATTATTCAACGAGGTGGAATCGGAAGTATCCGGCAAGGTTGTAAAAGTTCTTGTCGAGGACTCTTCACCGGTTGAATTCGATCAACCTCTTTTCCTGGTTGATCCTTCGTGATCAATTTAATGTACTGAACCCATGTTTAAAAAGATACTAATTGCCAATAGGGGAGAAATCGCCCTGCGTGTCATTCGGACCTGCCGGGAGATGGGAATCAAAACCGTAGCGGTTTATTCAACGGCCGACGAAGAGAGCCTCCATGTTCGATTTGCAGATGAAGCGGTTCGCATCGGATCAGCTCCCAGTTCGGAGTCTTATCTGAAAATGTCCAATATCATCGCGGCAGCTGAGATCACAAATGCGGACGCGATTCACCCGGGATACGGTTTTCTCTCGGAGAATGCCCGATTCTCGAAAATTTGTGAAGAGCACGGGATCAAATTCATCGGAGCCTCCGAAGAAATGATCAACATGATGGGAGACAAGGCAACCGCCAAGGCAACCATGAAGAAAGCAGGTGTTCCCACCGTGCCCGGTTCAGAGGGACTTCTCGAAAACTTTACCCAGGCCAAGAAAACTGCAAAAGAAATAGGATATCCTGTAATGCTCAAGGCCACGGCCGGTGGTGGTGGCAAAGGCATGCGTGCCGTTTGGGACGAAGAAGCTCTGCGCGATGCCTGGGATTCGGCTCGACAGGAATCGAA
The DNA here is from genome assembly GCA_942492425.1 of uncultured Flavobacteriaceae bacterium. Taxonomy (GTDB): domain Bacteria; phylum Bacteroidota; class Bacteroidia; order Flavobacteriales; family Flavobacteriaceae; genus Lutimonas. Next base: position 40,253 of record CALOEQ010000002.1, on the reverse strand, counting down.
AGCAGCTTTCGGCAATGACGCGATGTACATGGAGAAGCTCATTGAAGAGCCCAGGCACATTGAGATACAGATCGTCGGTGACGACAAAGGTCGCGCCTGCCATCTGTCTGAGCGTGATTGTTCGGTGCAACGGAGGCATCAGAAGCTGACCGAAGAAACACCTTCTCCTTTCATGACCCAGGAGCTGCGCGAGAAAATGGGAGAAGCTGCGGTGAAAGCTGCGGAGTTCATCAAATACGAAGGCGCCGGGACCATTGAGTTCCTGGTGGACAAGCATCGAAACTTCTATTTCATGGAGATGAATACGCGAATCCAGGTCGAGCATCCGATCACCGAACAGGTGATTGCCAATTTCGACCTGATCCGTGAACAGATCAAGGTAGCGGCGGGAGTGCCCATCATCGGGATCAATTACTACCCGACTCAACACTCGATCGAATGCCGTATCAATGCAGAGGACCCCTATCACGGCTTCAGGCCCTCACCGGGCAAGATCACGATATTTCACGCCCCAGGCGGGCATGGAGTGCGTTTGGACACGCATGTGTATGCCGGATATACCATTCCTCCAAACTACGACTCGATGATCGCCAAGCTGATCGTTACCGCTCAGACACGGGAAGAGGCGATCAGCAAGATGCGACGTGCCCTGGACGAGTTTGTCATTGAAGGGATCAAAACCACGATTCCGTTCCACAGGCAGCTGATGGATCATCCGGATTACCTGTCGGGCAATTACACCACCAAGTTCATGGAAGACTTTGTCATGCAACCTGAAGACTAGGTTCTGATGAAACAGGGGGAGCTCAAGCTGGACGGCATAGACAAAATGATCCTGAATCGGCTCATGGGAGATGCCCGGACGCCCATATTGAGCATTGCCCGCGAGATCGGCATCTCAGGCGCGGCCATTCATCAACGACTTCGAAAGCTCGAAGCCTCCGGGCTGATCTCGGGTTCCAAATTTGTCATCAACCCCAAGGTTCTGGGCTTCAAGACGCTCGCTTTTGTCGGGATCTTTCTCGACAGCAGCAGCAAGTACCGAGAGGCGATCAAGCGTTTGCAGGACATCGATGAGGTCATCGAGAGTCATTACACCACGGGCAACTATGCGATCTTCGTAAAAATTTTATGCCGCGACAACGAACACCTGATGCAGGTGCTGAACCACCAGATCCAAAACATAAAAGGCGTGGCCCGAACGGAAACCTTCATCTCCCTGGACCAACAGATCGATCGACAGATCAAAATCTGATCAGCTCCTGCTGTTGTAAATATTCACGTAATACAACAAGGTGGCAATCGAGCTGAGTGCGGCAACAACATAGGTGCGGGCTGCCCATTTGAGGGCATCTTTTGCCCCGTCCTGCTCCTGTGGCGTCACCATCTGCTTATTCTCGAGCCAGGCCAGGGCCCGTTTGCTGGCGTCGTATTCGACGGGCAAGGTCACTATGGTGAAGACCACGGTAGCGGCAAAAAGCAAGATTCCCAGAAGCAAGAGCTGCGGGAAGATCTCCACGGTAAAGATTCCGGCGATCAGCAGGAAAGACGCGAGTTTAGAGGAAATGCCCACCGCGGGAACCAGCCTGGACCGGAGTTGAAGCCAGGCATAGGCCTGTGCGTGTTGCACGGCGTGTCCGCATTCGTGTGCCGCTACTGCAGCGGCTGCAGCATTTCTTTCCCCGTAGACGGCCTCACTGAGGTTGACCGTCTTGTTTTGCGGATTGTAGTGATCCGTGAGCTGACCGGGGGTAGAGATGACTTTGACGTCGTAAATGCCATTGTCTGCGAGCATCCGCTCTGCGATTTCCTTGCCACTCATACCGTTCTGAAGATGAAGGTGCGAGTACTTTTTGAATTTGCTCCTGAGCCTGCCCTGGACCAGCATGCCCAGCAGACCGATGGCTACGATCAATATAAATGAACCTGTCATTGTGTTTTCTTTTTTTCAGTTACTTTTACCAAGATATCAAAAACTGTGCAAAATTTTTCTATGGCTGCCCACCCTCCCAAATTATTGCTGATCTATACCGGGGGAACCATCGGGATGATCAAGGATTACGAGACCAACGCGCTCAAGGCCTTCGACTTCGAGAATATCAAGGAAAAAATTCCAGAGTTGCAACTCGTTGAATGCCAATTGGAAACGGTATCTTTTGAGCGACCCATCGACTCTTCCGACATGACCCCGGATCTATGGAGGCGCATAGCCGAGATCATCGAGTCGCGCTACGCGGATCAAGATGGCTTCGTGGTGCTCACGGGCACTGACACCATGTCATACACGGCCTCGGCCCTGAGCTTTATGCTCGAATACCTGAGGAAGCCCGTCATTTTCACAGGCTCCCAGTTGCCCATCGGTGACCTCAGAACCGATGCCAAGGAGAACCTCATCACAGCTATACAGGTGGCTTCGGCTCATGAGAACGGATCGCCCAAGGTGCAGGAGGTTGCCCTCTATTTTGAATACAAGCTTTACAGGGGAAACCGGACGACCAAAGTTAGCTCCGAGCAGTTTGAGGCCTTTGAGTCACCGAATTTTCCTCACCTGGCCGAAAGCGGGGTGCATCTGACATTCAACGAAGCGATCCTTAGGCGTTTGAGCATGGCCGACAACGGGATGGATCTCACGGTCAGAAAGGAGATGTCATCCGACGTGGTGATCCTGAAGCTCTTTCCGGGCATTACGGAAACCACGGTCAGGCATGTCCTCTCGATTCCCGGTTTGAAGGGCGTCGTCCTGGAGACCTTCGGTGCCGGCAATGCCCCGACGGCAACCTGGTTCCTGGATTGCCTCCGAGAGGCGATAGAGGCTGGGATCCATATCGTCAACGTGACGCAATGCGTCAGCGGAAGCGTCCTGCAGGGGCGTTACGCCTCAAGTTCGGAAATGAAGCGTATCGGGGTGCTCAGCGGCGGTGACATCACAACCGAATCGGCCCTGGCAAAATTGCGTTATCTGCTCACCTTCGATTTCAGCCGGGAGGAGTTCAAGACCCATTTTGAAAGGCCTCTGAGGGGAGAGCTCACGGAGTTTTAAAGCAAAATATTTTTCCAATTAAATTATTTTTCTTTACTTGCCGCTCTATTGAAATTTTGGCTTTTTGGAGAGGTGGCCGAGTGGCTTAAGGCGCACGCTTGGAAAGCGTGTTTATGAGAGATCATAACAAGGGTTCGAATCCCTTTCTCTCCGCGGAAGATGTTCTATTATTCCAAAATTTTTATATCTTTAAACCCATTAACTAAATTTAATAACAAACTTTACACAAATGAAAAAAGTATCTACTATCCTTGTCATGACAGGATTGATGTTATTGAGCTCAGCTCAAGACATTTATGCGCAAACAGAACAAGTTGTCGAAGACAAAACTTTTCACCAGGTCTTGAAGCAGCGTTTTATTGAGGGTGGTCCTTTCTTTATGGGGATTGTGTTGGTTACCCTGATTCTAGGGTTGGCCATTGCCATAGAAAGAATCATTTACCTGAACATGGCGACAACAAATACTGACAAGCTCGTCGACAGTGTTGAGGAAGCTATGAGCTCAGGTGGTGTGGAAGCTGCCAAAGAATTGTGCAGAAACACAAAAGGTCCTGTTGCCTCGATCTTCTATCAGGGATTGGACAGAATGGACGAAGGTGTAGATGCTGCAGAGAAAGCTGTAGTGGCCTACGGTGGTGTGCAAATGGGATTGCTTGAGAAGAATGTTTCCTGGCTGTCGCTTTTCATCGCCCTGGCTCCAATGCTTGGTTTCATGGGAACGGTAATCGGTATGATTAGCGCCTTTGACTCGATTGAAGCAGCCGGTGACATTTCACCAGCGGTAGTTGCTGGGGGTATTAAAGTGGCCCTTTTGACAACCGTATTCGGTCTTGTCGTTGCGATCATCCTTCAAATCTTTTACAACTACATCATTTCGAAGATTGACGGTATTGTGAACAACATGGAAGACGCCTCAATCAAATTGGTTGACTTGTTGATCAGAAATAAATAATCAGCTATGAACAGTACTGTATCTAAAATATTATCTCTGGCATCGGGATTGATCGGATTGATTGCGATCTACTTCCTGGTCAGGATAATCATGGAAGGCGATGACGCTGTAAAAGAGAGCCTTGACCTGCAGAACAGCCTGGTTTCTCCTTTTGTGTCATTCGCGAGAATTATACTGATCATTACAGCAATCATTGCCATCGTGTTCTCTTTGTGGAACCTGATCAGGCAACCGAAATTGCTGAAAAAATCGCTGATCTCACTCGCTGCAATGGCAGCGCTCCTTATCATTGCTTACGGATTGGCATCGGATGCCGCTGTAACCAATGCCTCAGGAATGGTAATCAAGGACGGACAAGCCGGATCCGTATCCAAATGGGTCAGCACAGGGATTATTTACTCTATGATCCTGGGAGGAATCGGTTTGGCATTCTTCTTGTGGGATTTTGTGAAAGGACTCATAACAAAGTAAGATTATGGCAAAAAGAGATGTACCGGAAATCAATGCCGGGTCAATGGCCGATATTGCATTCCTATTGTTGATCTTCTTCCTCGTGACTACCACGATGGACGTCGACACGGGAATCAATCGAAAGTTGCCCGAGAAGCAGCCGGAAGACATGCCTGAACCGCCGAAGCTGAAGGAGAAGAATGTTTTCATTGTGACGGTTAACCGGAACAACGACATTCTCGTGGAGGGAGAGACCTTCATGACCGTAGATCAGATTCGCGAAGAAGCGATCAAATTCATCGACAACGGTGGAGGATTGGGCAACCCTATCGACGGAGCGGATCCCGCAGAGTGCGATTGGTGTGAAGGAAATAAGGATCCCGAGTCATCGGATCATCCGAACAAGGCGGTGATCTCCCTGGAGAGCGATCGCGGAACCTCCTATGGAACTTACATATCCGTTCAGAACGAACTGGTGGCAGCCTATACCGAGCTTCGGAACAGGCTCTCCAAGAAACTGTACGGTGTAAGTTATGAGCAGATGGTGAAAGATGCTTCAAACAACCCATCCAACGAAGCGTTGAAGGAGCGTATAGACAATATCAAGAAGAAGTATCCTCAGATCATCTCTGAGGCAGAACCTACAAAGTAGAATCGTATGTCAAAGTTTAAAAAGAAGAAAAAGGGAATGCCAGGTATCTCTACCGCATCCCTGCCGGACATTGTATTTATGCTTTTGTTCTTCTTTATGGTGACAACCGTAATGCGGGAGACCGAGTTGAAGATTCAGAAGCCGCAATTGCCGAAAGCGACGGAGATTAAAAAGCTGGAGCGTAAGAGCCTGGTAAGTTATATCTACGTAGGTAAGGTGAAAGGACAGAACGGTGACAAGATCCAGTTGAATGATCGTATTGCGGACATAAAAGATGTGAAGTATTTCATCTTTGCCGAACGCGAATCGCATCCTGAAGACGAGATTCCACTGTTGACCACTTCCATCAAAGCGGACATCGAGTCCAATGTGGGTACCATCACCGACATCAAGGAAGAGTTGAGAAATGTCAATGCCTTGAAGATCAATTATTCGACGTTGAAAGGAGATATCCGAGACAACGTCAAGAAGTAAATATCTTATTAAATTTAGTACTGAAGAGCTCCCGATTTTATCGGGAGTTTTTTTTTAGAACAAACCGTGGATCTGGGCGTCGATGCGATCGATCACCGACCCGAGGTCCTCGGGGTTGTCGACGATGTTCAGGTTGTCGACATCGATGATCAAGAGCTTTCCCTTCTTGTAGGTAGAGATCCAGGCCTCGTAGCGCTCATTGAGACGGCTCAGGTAATCGATGCTGATCGAATTCTCGAATTCCCTGCCTCGCCTGTGGATTTGCCCGACAAGGGTCGGGATGCTCGCCCTCAGGTAGATCAGAAGATCAGGCGGCGCCACCAGTCGCTCCATAAGGTCAAACAGGGTCTCGTAATTGCTGAAATCCCGATTGGTCATCAGGCCCATCGCATGCAGGTTGGGGGCAAAGATATTTGCGTCCTCGTAAATGGTCCGATCTTGTATGATGTTCTTGCCGCTTTCCCGGATTTCGAGAATCTGGCGAAAGCGCGTGTTCAGGAAATAGATCTGCAAATTGAAGGACCAGCGCTCCATCGAGCCGTAAAAATCATCCAGATAGGGGTTCTCCGCTACCGATTCAAAATGCGGTTCCCATTTGTAGTGCTTTGCCAATAAGTTGGTTAACGTCGTTTTGCCTGCTCCAATATTTCCGGCAATTGCAATATGCATATGAATAGGGTTTGATTTGATTCGATGTGCCCCTTTGAGAAAGGGCACCCCGTCACGGGTCGAACGGAAGAACGAAAATAAAAAAAATATGGCTTATTTTGAGTATTTAAGCCAATTTTCAGAGCTGCAACTGAAATTGACTCACCTTTTTTCCATCGTAGATAAATAGAGATGAGCCGCTTACCGAGACATTTTTCATCGTTCCTTTGAAATTGAGCTTCACCATCCTGCGCTCTTCCTCAAAATAGTATTCGAAAGTGCCCTCTTTCAGAACGAGAATTCCTTTTTGAAAAGGGAAGATCCGCTCCGCTCCAGCAATGGGGTAGGTCCTGACATAGTTGCCGTATTCATTGAACTCAAGGGCCTCGGTTTCGGATTGTATCCAGGCGCGCTTGAAGGTGCTCGCCAGGCCCTGGGCCGTGAAATCGTCTTCGTAAAAGGTCATGGCCTGGGTCTGAAGCTCTTCCGACAGGGTCTCATAGTTGTACAGGTGAAGCTTGTTGTCATCCGCATAGAGCCAAATGTTGTTTTGAGAGGAGTTGCCTACGAACAACACATTGTTGAACTGGGTCTCGTCTGTAAAGTCGAGTCGCTGACTCAACTCATTGAGGTTGTTGTCGAGGATGATCACCGAATTGAAATCCCTGTAAAGCAACAGGATCTTAAAGGGGTTGCCCACATCAACTGTGGTGATCGCACCCAGGTCGACATTGCTGAAAGAAAAGATCCGCTGGCCGCTCTTTCTATAGAAGACCTGGTTCTCCATGTAAAACAGATTGCCCAGCTCATCCGCCCCGATGAATTCTTCTGCCTGCAGGACGGTTTCCGAGACCAGGTTCGTTGAGATCACGGGGCCCCTGTTTTGTGCAGGGTCCTTTGTCTTATCCTGAGCCTGCCCTGTTGCCGGCAGCAGCATCAGAAAAAGAAGATCAGTCGGGTTTTCATAATCCGAAGATACTTCGAATTTCTACAACTCAAATTCCTTTTTCAGTGTATCCACGTAGTCCAGCTGCTCCCAGGTGAACAGATCCACTTGAACGGAGCGCTCACCCGAATAAGGAGACGAGAAGTTCTTCACCACGGTTCTTGGGCTTCTTCCCATGTGACCGTAAGCGGCAGTTTCGCTGTAGATTGGATTGCGAAGCTTCAGTCGCTGTTCAATCGCGCCCGGGCGCATGTCGAAGACCCTTTCAATGATGCGAGAGATTTCCCCGTCGGAGAGATCCACTTTTGAAGTGCCGTAGGTGTCCACGTTTATCGAAGTAGGCTCCACGACGCCTATGGCGTAAGAAACCTGGACAAGCACCTGATCGCATATTCCGGCGGCTACCATGTTCTTCGCAATGTGCCTTGATGCGTAAGCCGCCGATCGGTCCACTTTGCTCGGATCCTTGCCGCTGAAGGCTCCACCCCCATGGGCACCTTTGCCCCCGTAGGTGTCGACGATTATTTTACGGCCGGTAAGCCCGGTGTCTCCATGCGGACCTCCGATCACGAACTTCCCGGTCGGGTTGACGTGGTATTTGATCTGCTCATTGAAAAGCGCCTGGGTTTTGGCCGGCAATTTAGCTTTGACCCGCGGGATCAGTATTTCTATGATGTCCTTCTTGATCTTCTCGAGCATGCGCTCATCCTCATCGAACTCGTCGTGCTGTGTCGAAAGGACGATCGTATCGATGCGCTGCGGTACGTGATCATCGGAGTATTCAATGGTCACCTGGCTCTTCGCATCGGGTCGTAAATATTTGATGTCCTTTCCTTCTCTTCTCAGCTCAGCCAGCTCGCGAAGCAAGCGATGACTCAGGTCGAGGGCCAAAGGCATATAGTTTTCGGTTTCATTAGTAGCGTAGCCGAACATCATTCCCTGATCGCCGGCTCCCTGCTCTTCGATGCTGCCCCTGTCGACACCCTGGTTGATGTCGGGCGATTGCTCGTGTATCAGGGAGATCACGCCACAGCTGTCTCCTTCAAATTTGTATTCGCCTTTTGTGTATCCGATCTCGTTGATCATGTCCCGTGCGATTCGGGCCGCGTCGATATAAGTCTCGGTCTTGACCTCTCCGGCGAGCACAACCTGGCCCGTGGTCACGAGGGTTTCGCAAGCTACCTTCGAATTCGGGTCGAAAGCGAGAAAATTGTCGAGCAGGCTGTCAGAGATTTGATCGGCTACCTTGTCGGGATGGCCTTCTGAAACGGATTCAGACGTAAATAAGTATGACATATCAATTTTTTTAAGGGAGGCGCGTGAAGTGACTGCTGAAGCTAAAGTAGGAATACTGCTTTAGCATTTTTTAAAGAGGTTGCAATCAGTTCAAATCTTTCCTCGAGGTTTGAGCACCAAAAATAAAGAAAATAGTTCATTCCAAATGACAAAGTGGATATAGTTTCTTTCCCGGAACGACTCCCTGCACAGATTTTTATTGATAAAAACGCATCAGAATCAACCATTTATTGATAAAAATCACTAAAAAATCAAAAAAGTCTTTAAAATTCTACATGAACTTACTAGATTTGCATCAGAAATTAAAAACGATATGATTTCAATCTTCTGCAAATCCATGATGATGATGTGCCCAAAAGCGCAGAGGATCGGTATGGATTGATATGAAGCCAATGCATAAAGAAAAGCCTCTGATTTACTCAGAGGTTTTTTTTTGCCCTGTTTTCAGCAAAAGTGTTTTTGAGACAGTACAGAGAGGCAGCGAAATTATTTATCCGGGAGAGACCCAAAAAAATCAAATCAGAAAATCAAATCAGAAAATCAAAACAATAAATCAAAAACTAAAATTCATCGACATGAGCCATTTACATTTAGCAACCCAGGCCCTGCATGCAGGGCACGACACGACCCAAACCTCAGGTACCCGAGCGGTGCCGATCTATCAATCGACGTCCTATGTCTTCAAAGACACCGACCATGCGGCCAACCTGTTTTCCCTGGCGGAGCTGGGATTCATTTACACGCGGCTGAACAACCCGACCAATGACATTTTGCAGAACCGCCTGGCGGCCATTGAGGGCGGTATCGGGGCCGTTGTTTTCTCCTCGGGCACTGCGGCCATCTCAACCGGGCTGCTCACCCTGCTCAAGGCGGGAGATCACGTTGTTGCCTCAGGGAGTCTTTACGGCGGCACCTACAACTTGTTGAACGTCACTTTGCCCCGACTGGGGATCACCACCACTTTCGTGGATGCATCCGATCCGGAGAACTTCGGGACCGCGGTCCGGGAGAATACCCGGGCGTTTTTCGTCGAGTCGCTGGGCAACCCGAAGCTGGATGTTCTCGATCTGAAAGCGATCTCGAAACAGGCGAAGCAAGCGGGTGTGCCTTTTATAGTTGACAATACAGTTGCGACACCGGCCCTGCTGAACCCCATTGAGCACGGGGCAGACATCGTCATTCATTCGCTTACCAAGTACATCGGGGGCCAGGGAAATTCCCTGGGCGGAGCGATCATCGACGCCGGAACCTTTGACTGGTCGAACGGCAAGTTCCCGGAGTTCACCGAACCCTCGGCGGGATATCACGGCCTGAAATACCATGAAACCCTGGGTAATGCCTCCTACACGTTCAAATTGATCCTGGAGGGCCTGCGTGACTTTGGAGGTGCCTTGAGCCCGTTCAATGCCTTTCAGATCCTGCAGGGCCTGGAAACGCTTCCGGTTCGCATCCAGAAGCACAGCGAGAACGCCCTGGCTTTGGCCCAATGGCTCGAAGGACGGGAGGAAGTGGCCTGGGTCAATTACCCGGGACTCGAGAGCAGCCCTTACAAGAAGCTGGCAGAGGAATATTTGCCGAAGGGCCAGAGTGGCATTGTGACCTTTGGGATCAAAGGAGGATTTGAGGCAGCCAAGACGTTTACCGATGCGACGAAAGTCTTCTCGCTGCTGGCAAACATCGGGGATACGAAATCCCTGATCATCCATCCGGCCAGCACGACCCACCAGCAACTCAAAGAGGACGAGCAGGAAGCCGCAGGGGTGACCCAGGACCTGATCCGATTGTCGGTAGGGCTCGAAGACATCGACGACCTCAAGGCCGATATCGAACAGGCGTTTGGGCACTTGAACTGAAGACGCGCCCCGGGGCGTCAGCCAGAAAATAATGCTTAATTGAAAAATATTGCTTTAATTTGCAGCCAAGTTCATTCAAATAGACAATAGTTATTAAGAAAGGCAGAGGGATTAGACCCAGTGAAGCCTTAGCAACCCTTGAGCGCGATCCTGCGTGAGAGAAGGTGCTAAATTCTACCCATAGGAAAGATAACGTTCTACACATGTGACCAAATTCTTCTTCCTTTCTTAATTTTTAACACAACACAAGAGAACGTGAAGAACCTACAGCACATAGAATTGAAGAACTTTACCACCGAAACGGGCTATTTCTACCCCCGATTTTCGCTGAGCTATCAACATTTCGGGCAGAACCCCGAGGAGGCGCCTGTGGTGCTGGTCAATCACGCTCTTACCGGAAACTCCAATGTGGCGGGTGATGGCGGCTGGTGGAGGGACCTGATCGGCCTGGGCCGGTTGATCGACACCAACAAATACGCGGTGCTGGCTTTCAATATCCCGGGCAACGGGTTTGACGGCATCGAGGAGAACCGCATCGACAACTACGAGGATTTTACGGCCCGTGACATCGGACGCCTTTTCGGACAGGGACTCCAGGCCATTGGCATCGAGCAGTTATACGCCGTGATCGGAGGCTCCCTGGGTGGTGGAATCGCCTGGGAAATGGCGGTCCTGTTCCCGGACATGATCGAGAACCTGGTTCCGGTGGCGTCCGACTGGAAGGCTTCCGACTGGATCCTGGCGCACAACAAGACCCAGCAGCAGATCCTTTCGAATTCGAGCAAGCCGGTGCACGACGCGCGGATGATGGCGATGCTGTTTTACCGAACGGCCGAGTCGTTCAAATTGAAGTTCAACCGCACCCGAAACGAGGAGCAGGGCAATTTCAACACCGAAAGCTGGTTGCTTCACCACGGGCAGAAGCTCGAGAATCGTTTCAGCCTGCCGACCTATAAGATGATGAACCACCTGCTCAGCTCGGTGGACATCACGCGCAATCGCGGAACCTTCAACGAGGTGGCGAGCCAGATCAAGGCCCGTGTGTTCCAGGTGGGTGTCGATTCCGATTTCTTCTTTGTGCCCAAAGAGAACCTCGAGACGCGCAAGTTGTTGACCGAGGCGGGCGTAGACAACGATTACGGGGAGATCAAGTCGGTGCATGGGCACGATGCCTTCCTGATCGAATTCGACCAGCTCACCGAGATCCTGGAGCCCGTCTTCAAGCAGCCCAAAACCCGGAGCCTGAAGAACAGAAAGATCAAGGTGCTCAAATTCGGGGGTCGGTCGCTGGCCAACGGAGAGGGCCTGGAGCGCGTGTTGGAGATCATCGCCAACAAGCATGAAGAGGGGGAGAACTTTGCTGTTGTCCTCTCAGCTCGAGGCGGAACGACAGATGCGCTGGAAAACCTGCTCGACAAAGCGCGCCTGGGATATGACTTTTACCCGGATTTCGAAGACCTGAAGACCTATCAGCAGCAACCCGTGCCGGAGCTGGATCTGCAAGCCGAGTTCCAACTGCTCGCGGATATCTTTGAAGGGGTAAAACTGCTTGGGGACTACAGCGAAAAGATCAAGGACCAGGTCCTGGCCCAGGGGGAGCTGCTCTCAGTCAAAACGGTGGCCGCCCTGCTCAATGCAAGAGGCGTGGACACCGATGCCGTGGATTCAAGAACCCTGCTCAAGACCGACAGGAATTTTGGAGAGGCCCATGTTTTGCAGGACGTGTCGAAGGAAAACGTCAAGCTGCATTTCAGGGAGAACAGTGAGCGTTTACAGCTCGTAACCGGTTTTATCGCCTCGAACAGCCGGGATGAAACCACAACGCTCGGCAGAAACGGGAGCAACTATTCGGCCTCTCTGATCGCGAATTTCCTGGATGCGGCCGAGCTCGAGAGCTACACGCACGTCAACGGGATCTATACGGCCAACCCGGATTTGGTGCCCAACGCCCAGATGATCGAGGAGCTGACCTACCAGGAAGCCAATGAGCTGGCCAATTTCGGGGCCAGTATCCTGCATGCCAAGACCATCATTCCTTTGGTTGAAAAGAACATCCCACTGAGGCTGCTCAACACCTTTGACCGCGAGAACACCGGAACCCTGATCAAGTCGCGGGCGACCCAAAAGGGCATCCGTTCGGTGACGGTTCAAAAAGATGTGGCGCTCGTCAATTTCGAGGGGCGCGGCCTGCTCGGCAAGATCGGGGTCGATGCCCGGATTTTCGGTTCTTTGGGCAAGGCCGGTATCAGCGTGAGCATTATCTCGCAAGGGTCCTCAGAGCGTGGGATCGGGCTGGTCGTAAGTGCATCCGAAGCGGAACGAGCCCAACAGGTATTGGAAATCGAGTTTGCCCAGGACCTCAAAGAAAGGGATGTGGATCGAATTTTTGTCAAAGACAAGCTCGCCATCGTCTCGATTGTCGGACAGAACCTGGCCGGATTCCACAAGGCCTACAACGCCCTGGCCTTCAACAAGGTGGAGCCCATTCTGATCAATAACACGGTTACCGGAGACAATATTTGCCTGCTTTTGGAAGAGGAAGACCTCAACAAGGCCGTCAACGTGATCCACGGGCAGATCTTTGGCATATCGACCAATATCAATGTGGCCCTCTTCGGGGTCGGACTGGTGGGCGGCACCCTGATCGATCAGATCCTGAAGAACAAAAAAGATTTGCTCAGAAGAAGAAACATCAACATCAACATCTTTGCCCTGGCCAACTCGAAAAAGGTGCTGCTCTCTGAAAACGGGATCGGAAACGACTGGAAAGAAGAGCTCGAGGAGAAAGGCATTTCGGGCTATACGATCAATGATATTATCGGTTTTGCCAAAAGCAAGCACCTGGAGAACCTGATCGCGGTCGACAACACGGCGAGCCTGGAGTTTGTCGAGAACTACCTGCCCCTGGTCGAGAACAGCTTCGACCTGGTGTCTTCCAACAAGATCGCCAATACGGTCGATTTCGACTTTTACCGTGAACTTCGCCGGACCCTGGCGCGTAACGAAAAGAGTTACCTCTACGAGACCAATGTGGGGGCCGGGCTTCCGCTGGTCGATACCATCAAGCTGCTGCACCATTCGGGGGAGAACATCACGCGGATCAAGGGCGTGTTCTCGGGGTCGTTGAGCTTCCTGTTCAACACCTTCTCTGATGAGGATGCGAGCTTCAGCTCCATTCTAAAGCAGGCGGTCGACAAGGGCTTTACGGAGCCCGACCCGCGGGAGGACCTCAGCGGCAATGATGTGGCGCGCAAGCTGCTCATCCTGGCCCGGGAGCTCGACCTGGAGAACGAGTTTGAAGATGTCAAGGTGCAGAACCTGATCCCGGAAGATTTGCGGGAGGGCAGCACTGAGTCTTTCCTGCAGAACCTGGAGGCCCTCGATGCCACCTATGCCGCGATCAAGCAAGGACAAGAAAATGACCACGTGCTGCGATACGTGGGAGACCTCTCGGGGGATTTGACCCAGACAAAGGGCGACCTGGAGGTCAAACTGGTTTCGGTACCGCAAAAGAGCTCTTTGGGCCAGGTGCAGGGATCGGATTCGATCTTCGAGATCTACACCGAGTCGTATGGAGAGCGACCCCTGGTGATCCAGGGTGCAGGCGCCGGGGCCAAGGTGACGGCCCGTGGCGTGTTTGGAGATATTTTACGATTAACCGACAAAGCGATTTAAGAATGAGTGAGAAAGAAAAATTTGAGACCCTGGCGATACGCACCCAAATCGAGAGATCGGGTTTTGGGGAGCATTCGGCGCCGGTGTATTTGACTTCGAGCTTCGTGTTTGACGATGCCGAAGACATGCGGGCCTCGTTTGCCGAGGAGAAGGAGAAGAACATCTACAGCCGGTTCAGCAACCCGAACAATTCGGAGTTCGTGGAGAAGATGGTCAAAATGGAAGGGGCCGAGAGCGGATATGCCTTTGCCTCCGGGATGGCCAGCATCTTTTCAACCTTTGGCGCCTTGCTCAGCAGTGGGGATCACGTGGTTTCGGCGCGTTCGGTCTTTGGATCGACCCATGCGCTGTTTACCAAGTTCTTGCCCAAGTGGAACATTTCGACTTCCTATTTCAATATCGACGAGGTGGAGCAGGTGGAGGATCTGATTCATCCGAACACGAAGATCCTGTTTGCAGAGACCCCGACCAACCCCGGGCTGGACATACTTGACCTCGAGTTTTTGGGCCAGGTAGCGAAAAAGCACAACCTGATCCTGGTGATCGACAATTGCTTTGCGACGCCTTACCTGCAACAACCCATAAAATACGGGGCCGACATCGTGCTTCACTCGGCGACCAAGCTGATCGACGGGCAGGGTCGCGTTTTGGGGGGTGTAGCCGTGGGAAAGGCCGACCTGATCCGGGAGATATATTTGTTCTCGCGAAACACCGGACCGTCCTTGTCACCTTTCAATGCCTGGATACTGTCCAAGAGCCTGGAGACCCTTGCGGTACGGGTCGACCGACATTGTGACAATGCCCTGGAACTGGCCCAATTTTTGGAAGAGCAGGAAAAGGTCAACTGGGTGAAGTACCCGTTTTTGGCTTCGCATCCGCAGCACGCGATTGCAAAAAAACAAATGAAAAAAGGAGGCAACATCGTGACCTTTGAGATCAAGGGAGGCGTAGAAGCCGGAAGAGCCTTTTTGAACCGAATAAAAATGTGTTCGCTTTCGGCGAACCTGGGAGACACACGAACCATTGTGACCCACCCGGCGTCATCGACGCACAGCAAGCTTTCGAAAGAGGAAAGACTCGAGGTGGGAATCACCGATGGTTTGATACGAGTATCAACAGGATTGGAAAATATTTCGGATATTGTCAGTGACTTGCAACAAGCGCTAAACTGATATTCATGGTATTGTTCCAACCTAAAAGTGAGGACTATTACAAGAGAGGAGAGACCAAGCGAAGAAGTGTCGTCAAGGCAATTACCTGGCGGACTTTGGGCACGCTCGACACGATTGTGATTGCCTATGTTTTAACCGGAGAGATCAAGACCGCCGTTTCGATCGGCGGGATCGAGGTCTTTACCAAGATGTTTCTTTATTTTGGCCACGAACGGATCTGGAACATGATCAAGTGGGGCAAAAGAGGACTATAGAAGAACGACATATCATGAAGCAAAGCATTGAACGCCTGTTGGGTGAACGGATCCTCGTGTTGGACGGGGCCATGGGAACCATGCTGCAGGCCTACAAATTTGAAGAAGAAGACTACCGCGGGGAGCGTTTCAAGGACTACCCGACCTCGCTCAAGGGCAACAACGACCTGTTGTCACTCACCCAGCCCGAGGCCATCAAGGAGATTCACGCGAAATACCTGGCGGCGGGTGCCGACATCATCGAAACCAATACATTTTCAGGAACGACCATCGCCATGGCGGATTACGACATGGAGGACCTGGTCTATGAGCTGAATTACGAATCGGCCCGGCTGGCTCGCGAAGTTGCGGATGAATTCACGGAGAAGGAACCTCACAAGCCTCGCTTTGTGGCGGGTTCGATGGGGCCAACCAACAAAACGGCCAGTCTTTCACCGGATGTGAATGACCCGGGTTACCGTGCTGTGACCTTTGACGAGCTGCGCGCTGCCTACAAGCAGCAGGCCGAGGCCCTGCTGGACGGGGGATCGGATGTCTTGCTGGTGGAGACCGTATTTGACACCCTGAATGCCAAGGCCGCTCTTTTTGCGATCGAAGAGATCAAAGATGAGCGGGGGATTGAGGTGCCGGTCATGCTGAGTGGAACGATTACTGACGCCAGCGGCCGTACCCTTTCAGGGCAGACCGCTGAGGCCTTTTTGATCTCGGTATCCCACTTTCCGTTGTTGACGGTAGGTTTCAATTGCGCCCTGGGAGCGAACCTGCTCCAGCCGCATTTGGAGGCGATTGCGCACAAGACCGACATGGCCATCTCGGCCCATCCGAACGCGGGTTTGCCCAATGCCTTTGGAGAATACGACGAGAGCCCCGAGCAAATGGCCGAGCAGATCGAGGCCTATATGGAAAAGAACCTGGTCAATATCATCGGGGGCTGTTGCGGCACGACGCCGGCCCACATCACGGCCATCGCCGAGCTGGCCAAAAGATATTCCCCACGTAAAGTGAAACCGGAAAACGTGGGATCATGAAAGAGAAGGAAGCGATGAACGAGAATGTAGAGAAAGTGAAAGAGCGAACGAAATACATGAAGCTTTCGGGATTGGAGCCGTTGGTTCTGAATGCGAACAGCAACTTTGTCAACGTGGGCGAGCGAACCAACGTGGCGGGGTCGCGCAAGTTCCTGCGGCTGATCAAGGAAGAGAATTTCGAGGAGGCCCTGGACATTGCCCGACACCAGGTCGACGGCGGGGCCCAGATCATCGACATCAACATGGACGACGGCCTGATCGACGGAAAGGAAGCCATGGTGCGCTTTCTGAACCTGATCGCGGCCGAGCCGGACATTTGCCGGGTTCCGATCATGATCGACAGCTCGAAGTGGGAGATCATCGAAGCGGGCCTGCAAGTGGTGCAGGGCAAGTGCGTGGTGAATTCCATCTCGCTGAAAGAAGGGGAGGAGAAGTTCATCTGGGAGGCCACGCGCCTCAAGCGCTACGGAGCCGCCGTGGTGGTCATGGCCTTTGACGAGGTCGGCCAGGCGGACAATTACGAAAGACGGATCGAGATCACCAAACGATCGTATGACATACTGGTCAACAAGGTGGGCTTCCCGGAGGAAGACATCATCTTTGACCTGAATATCTTTCCGGTGGCCACCGGTATGGAGGAGCACCGAAGAAACGCCATTGATTTTATCGAGGCGACGCGATGGATCCGGGAGAACCTGCCCGAGGTCAACGTGAGCGGGGGCGTGAGCAATGTTTCCTTTTCGTTTCGGGGCAACAACACGGTGCGCGAGGCCATGCACTCGGTTTTTTTGTACCACGCGATACAGGCCGGGATGAACATCGGGATCGTGAACCCGACGATGCTGGAGGTCTACGACGAGATTCCGAAAGATCTGCTGCAACACGTCGAGGACGTGATCCTCGATCGCCGAGACGACGCCACCGAGCGCCTGCTTGATTTTGCCGAATCGGTGAAAGGGAGTGAAGAAAAGTGCGGTGGTGGATGACGCCTGGCGAAGCGAGCCCTTGCAGGATCGAATCACGCATGCCCTGGTCAAGGGGATCGATGCCTATATCATCGAAGATGTGGAGGAGGCCCGACAGGCTTCCGAAAAACCGCTGGATGTGATCGAGGGTCACCTGATGCACGGCATGAACGTGGTCGGTGACCTGTTCGGCTCGGGCAAGATGTTTTTGCCGCAGGTGGTGAAATCGGCGCGGGTGATGAAAAAGGCGGTAGCCTACCTGAATCCGTTTATCGAGGCAGAAAAAGGAAATACGCAACAGACTTTGGGCAAGATCCTGCTGGCTACGGTCAAGGGGGACGTGCACGACATCGGCAAGAACATCGTGAGCGTGGTGCTGGGCTGCAACAATTACGAGATCGTCGACCTGGGGGTGATGGTGCCGCCGGAGAAGATCCTTGAGACGGCCATCCAGGAAAATGTGGATGCCATTGGGCTTTCCGGTCTGATCACGCCTTCGCTCGACGAGATGGTCTACCTGGCCCAGGAAATGGAGCGTCGTGAAATGAAGATTCCGTTGCTGATCGGTGGGGCGACCACTTCGAAGGCGCATACGACGGTCAAGATCGATACGAAATATTCGAATGCCGTGGTGCATGTCAATGACGCCTCGAGAGCGGTTACCGTGATGGGGGATCTGCTCAACAAGCGTACCTCGGGGGCCTATGTGGCTCGCGTCAAGGAAGACTACGCCACGTTTCGAGAGAAGTTTTTGAGGCGCGGAAAAGCCAAGCAATACATTTCCCTGGCGGATGCTCGTGCGAACAAATTCGCCATAGACTGGTCCGAGGCTGAGTTGGTGAAGCCCAGGGAAATGGGCGTGCAGCGGCTCAAGCAGATCAGTTTGAAGGACCTGCTTCCGTATTTTGACTGGCAGCCCTTCTTTTTGTCGTGGGACCTGCACGGGAAGTTTCCGCGCATCCTGGAGGATGAGGTGGTCGGGGAGCAAGCGACCCATCTTTATGAAGACGCGCAAAAGATGATCGAAAAGATCGTCAGTCGAAAGCTGCTCCAACCCAAGGCCATCTTTGGGCTCTTTGAAGCCAATACGGTGGGCGAGGATGACATCCGCGTCAGCAAGAACGGCACGGAGCTGGTGACCTTCAGAACGCTCAGGCAGCAGCTGAAGAAGAAAGAAGGAAGACCGAGTTATGCCCTGGCAGATTTTGTGGCTCCTGAGGAAACCGGGTTGCAGGATCATATCGGCGCCTTTTGTGTCGCCATTTTTGGAGCCGAAGAGATTGCTGCAAAATACAAGGAGGAACACGACGACTACCACGCGATCCTGGTCCAGGCGATTGCCGACCGGTTCGCCGAGGCCTTTGCCGAATACCTGCACCACCAGGTTCGGACCAAGCACTGGGGCTATGCTGCGAGCGAGGACCTGAGCAACGAAGAGCTGATCAAGGAGGCCTATAAAGGAATCCGTCCGGCACCGGGGTATCCGGCCTGTCCGGACCACCTCGAGAAAGACAGCATCTGGGAGCTTTTGGGTGTTGAAGAGCATATCGGGGTCAAGCTGACCGAGAGTCGGGCCATGTGGCCGGCTGCGGCGGTATCGGGCTACTATTTTGCCAACCCGGAGTCGAAGTATTTCGGTTTGGGCAAGATCACCTCCGAACAGGTAAAAGATTACGCCGAGCGCAAAGGCATCTCCGAGGAGATGGCCGAGAAATGGCTGCAACCCGAATTTGGCGGAGTGAGCGTGCGCAGAGGCGAGTGATCAGGTGAGCGGCGAGCGAGAAAAAAAGAAAAAATAGATTAAGACTAGATAGAATTTAGAAATACATGAAAATAACTGACCATATCAAAGGGGCGAAGGGAAAGACGCTCTTTTCGTTTGAGATCATACCGCCTCAGAAGGGGCAGAACATCCAGAAGCTTTATGACAACATCGATCCGTTGATGGAGTTCAAGCCGCCGTTTATCGACGTGACGACTTCGCGGGAGGAGCACGTGTACATCGAGAAGCCGGGGGGGTTGCTTCAAAAGAAGGTGACGCGGATGCGGCCGGGAACGGTCGGGATCTGTGCCTCGCTGATGAACAAGTACCAGATCGACACGGTTCCGCATGTTTTGTGTGGCGGATTCACCCGCGAAGAGACCGAGTACGTGCTGGTCGACTGTCACTACCTGGGCATCGACAACGTGATGGCGCTGCGCGGGGATGCGATGAAAGACGAGGCGATCTTCCAAGCGAAGGTGGAAGGCAACCAATACGCCTCGGAGCTGGTCAAGCAGATCAGCGATCTCAACCAGGGCAAGTACCTGCACGAGATCATCGAGACGACCTACAAGGCGAACTTTTGCATCGGGGTGGCCGGTTACCCGGAGAAGCACATGGAGGCGCCGAGCCTGGCTTCTGACCTGAGACGACTCAAGGAAAAGATCGACCTGGGGGCCGAGTACGTGGTGACCCAGATGTTCTTCGACAACAAAAAATACTTTGAATTTGTCGAGGCGGCCCGGGCGATGGGCATCGACGTGCCGATCATCCCGGGGATCAAGCCGGTGGCGGTCAAGCGGCATTTGAACGTGCTTCCGCAGGTGTTCAGTTTGGACCTTCCGGACGAGCTGGTCTCCGAGGTGGAGAAGTGCAAAGACAACAAGGCGGTGCGTGAAGTGGGCATCGAGTGGGCCATACAGCAATCCAAGGAGCTGGTCGAGGCCGGAGTTCCGGTGTTACATTATTACTCGATGGGCAAATCCGACAATATCAAGGCGATCGCCAAGGAGGTGTTTTAGGTCCGCGAAAGCGCGTGCAATGACGAGGGTTTGAAGCGCCACCTGTAAAGGTATCAGCGAAACACATGGACACATCGAAAAAATAGATTTGCCGAAAATCGAGAGGGTGAAATTATTTCTTATTTTTGCGTCTCATAGAAGAGAACGACTTATTTAAATTTACAATTATGGCAATAGAAGTAACAGATGCTAACTTTCAAGAAGTAGTATTGAACTCTGACAAACCTGTACTGGTTGACTTTTGGGCCGCGTGGTGCGGACCCTGCAGAATGCTCGCTCCGATCGTTGAGGAACTCGACAAGGATTTTGACGGAAAGGCGAAGATCGTGAAGGTGGACGTAGACGCTCACCAGGAGTATGCAGCCAAGTATGGCGTCAGAAATATTCCGACGGTATTGTTGTTCAAAGGAGGTGAAGTAGCCGACAAGCAAGTAGGCGTGGCTCCGAAGAACGTTTACACAGACAAGCTGAACGCCCTGATGTAATCCGGGCCGAAAGGCTTTTGATATGATGACATTTGGAAGGTCCGCATCTTTGGGTGCGGACCTTTTTTTGTTGGGCCTTTATTGGCCAATTCTCTGTATTTTTGAGGGATGAGCAAAGTAGACAGCACCGGCATATCGAACGTGGGCAACCTGGAGATCCTGGCCAAACAGGTGGTCGAGGGGTTTATCACGGGATTGCACAAGAGTCCGTTTCACGGGTTTTCGGTGGAATTTGCCGAGCACCGGCTCTACAACAAAGGGGAAAGCACGCGTCATATCGACTGGAAGCTCTTTGCCAAGACCGAGAAGCTCTTTATCAAGCGCTATGAAGAAGAGACCAACCTGCGCAGCCACCAAAAACTCCACTTCCACACCCCTCCCACCCCCTCCCCCCCTCCCCTCCCCCACTTCTCAACAGAAATTGCCAACCCACAAAAAAACCCCCAACCCATCACAACACTTACCCCCCCAAATACCCCCTCCTCTCCACCACGCTTGTTCCAAAAGTCAACCAAAACAGGTTTGTCAGAGTTCAATACTACTTCTTCGAAAGTTAGCATCTGCTACTTCTATTGCCATAATTGTAAAGTTTAAATAAGTTATTATCTTCATATAAGACGCAAAAATAAGAAATAATTCCACCCTCTTGATTCTCGGCAAATCTATTTTCTTATTTGATGTGTCCATGTGTTTCCGCTGATACCTTCTGAATTGCTCATACGCTTCAAACCCTCGTCATTCAAGGCTTTTTCACGTTCCTTGCTATCGCTTCACGACCTATTTCCTCGACCTCTTAAGTCACCGCAGGAGCCCTAAAAAGGAAATCTTTGGCGATGGCTTTGATATTGTCGGATTTTCCCATAGAATAATAGTGCAGCACCGGAACGCCGGCTTAGAACAGCTCTTTTGATTGCTCAATGGCCCATTCGACGCCCACTTGCCTGACTTCCTGGTTGGTTTTGCACTGTTCACCTCTCTTGACCAGTTCGTCGGGCAGGTCCAAGCTAAATACCTGCGGAGGTACACTCAAGTGTCGCTGAACCGCCACTGGTTTGATCCCCGGAATGATCGGTACGTCAATGCCTATCGCGCGGGCCGCCTCGACGAAGTCAAAGTACTTCTGGTTGTCGAAGAACATCTGGGTCACTATGTATTCGGCACCCAGGCGTCAATCTTTTCTTTGAGTAGCCTCAGGTCGATCCCCAACTCGGGGCCTCGAAGTGCTTTTCGGGGTAACCGGCCACCCCGATGCAAAAATTGGCCTTGACTGTTCGTTTCGGTCAATCTCATGCAGGTACTTGCCCTTTGGTTCAGATCGCTGATCTGCTTGACCAGGTCGGAGGCGTATTTGTTCCCTTCAGATTCGGTTGGAAAATACGATTCGTGCTTCATCGCATCCCCACGAAGGGCCATCACATTATCAATACCCAGGTAATGACAGTCTACCAGCACGTATTCGGTCTCTTCACGGGTAAAACCTCCACACAACACATGCGGAACCGTATCTACCTTGTACTTGTTCATCAGTGAGGCACAAATCCCTACCGTTCCCGGACGCATACGCGTCACCTTACGCTCCAACAAGCCTCCTTCTTTTTGAATATACACATGCTCCTCACGCGAAGTGGTCACGTCGATAAACGGCGGTTTAAACTCCATCAACGGATCGATATTGTCATAGAGTTTCTGTATGCTTTGCCCCTTCTGAGGCGGAATGATCTCAAACGAAAAGAGGGTCTCACCTTTTGCCCTTTCAAAGTGTTCGGTTATTCTCATCTATTCTATAACTTTCTGTTTTTTCTTTTTTCTTTTAACTCTTCATCATCACTGCATCTTCCTTAATCACCACTCGGCCCACCATCATTCCTGCTTCCCTCCTTCTTATTTTGTTCATCCTCTCCTCTTTCCCTTTCACTCTCCTCATCTCGCAGCGATTTACCTCATGCACTCTAGGCAGATTCAGGGTTGCAAACCATTTCTGCAGCCATCTCTTCTGAAATTCCTTTACGCTCGGCGTAATCTTCCACCTGTTCTTGCGGGTGATCTTGCCCAGACCGAAATACAACTTGGCCTCGGGGTTGGCAAAATAATAGCCCGAAACAGCTGCGGCTGGCCACATGGCTCGGCTCTCCGTTAGGGTGACGCCTATATTTTCTTCCACATCCAACAACTGCCAGATGCTGTCTTTTTCTAAATGATCCGGGCAGGCCGGATAACCGGGCGCCGGACGAATCCCCTGATAACGCTCCTTGATCAGTTCCTGGTTACTCAGGTCTTCTGTACCTGCATAGCCCCAGTGTTGGGTTCTGATCTTATGGTGCAGATACTCGGCAAAGGCTTCGGCAAAACGATCGGCAATGGCCTTAGCATTATGATGGCCTGGTAGTCATCGTCGCCTTCCTTGTATTTTTGAACAATCTCATCGGCCAAAAATCGCCTACACAAAAGGCGCCCATATGATCTTGCTAGCCGGTTATCCTCCGGGAGCCACAAAATCCGCCAAGCAGAGATTTGCAATTCCTTCTTTTTCTTCAATTGCTGTCTGAGCGTTCTGAAACGAAGCAGTTCGCGCCCACTTGCTCACACCGATATCATCCTCGCCCACTGAATTGGCCTCAAAAAGTCCAAATACGGCATTTGCTTTTAAGAGCGCTGTTTACTGATAATCAAGTCGATCATGGCTTTGGCGTCTTCGTACAACTGAGTCGCCTGTTCGCCGACCACCTCATCCTCTAAAATTCGGGATACTTCCCATACAGATCCCGCGGGAAGAAAAAGAAAGGCCCATGTCAAAAAACGGAAGCAATTCTTTCAGACTGATCTGCTTTAGTCGCTGTGCTCCCATCTCTCTCGGGGCAATGCCAGTTCAGCCTTATCCACTCGATCTGAAACTGGTTGGCTCTTGCATGATCAAGGACACGTATTTCTTGGCCTTGCCCCTGCGTAAAAATTTCTCACGAAACGTGGCGTAGTCTTCTTTCTTTAGGCTAACCACATACTCGCTTGAGGACGTTTCTTGATGAGATCTCCCACTACGGTAACGGCACTCGAAGCATCATTGACGTGCACCACGGCATTCGGATATTCGGTATCGATCTTAACGGCCGTATGGGCCTTCGAAGTGGTTGCGCCTCCGATCAACAAGGGGATCTTTAGCTCGCGTCGTTTCATCTCTTTGGCCAGGTAGACCATCTCATCCAACGAAGGGGTAATCAAACCTGAAAGCCCGATGATATCCACCTTTTCGTCGATAGCCGTTTCAAGTGATCTTCTCCGGGGGTACCATGACCCCCAGATCGACGATCTCGTAATTATTGCACCCAGCACCACACTGACGATATTCTTGCCGATGTCGTGTACGTCACCCTTGACGGTGGCCAGCAGTACCTTGCCCAGAAGATTGTTGCGTATTTCCTTTTCTGCCTCGATAAACGGATTCAGGTGGGCCACTGCCTTTTTCATGACCCGGGCCGATTTGACCACCTGGGGCAAAAACATCTTGCCCGACCCAAAGAGGTCGCCTACCACGTTCATCCCGAACATCAGGTGACCTTCAATCACATCCAGCGGGCGCTCAGAAGCCAGACGGGCCTCCTCGACATCCTTCAATGATATAAGCGTCGATCCGCTTGACCAGGGCGTGGGTGATTCGATCGTGCAGGGGTTCTTTTCTCCAGGCGTCGTCGATCACTTTATTTTTTCTTTGGCTACGCCCTTAAAGCTGTCGGCAAAATCGAGTAGTCGCTCGGTGGCGTCTTCGCGTCGATCCAAGATCACGTCTTCAACCAACTCCAGCAAATCTTTCGGAATCTCATCATAGACCTCGAGCAATGCCGGATTCACAATTCCAATGTTCATCCCGGCCTGAATGGCGTGGTACAAAAACACCGAATGCATGGCCTCCCGCACCGTGTTATTGCCCTGAAACGAAAACGAGACATTGCTCACTCCCCCACTGACATTGACCTCGGGAGGTTCTCCCAACGCGTGGCTTCAATAAAATCTATGGCATTGCGCTCTATGCTCTTCCATCCTCGGTAGCCACCGGAAAAATATTCAGATCAAAAATGATGTCTTCTTCAGGAAAGCCAACTTTGTTCACCAGGATGTCATACGATCGTTTGGTAATTTCGATACGACGCTCATAATTATCGGCCTGCCCGACCTCGTCAAAGGCCATCACAATTACAGCCGCTCCATAGCGCTTGAGTCGGGTAGCTTCCCAGATAAATTTCTCCTCGCCCTCTTTCAACGAGATCGAATTCACCACGCATTTTCCCTGCACCACCTGTAACCCCGCTTCAATAATCTCCCACTTTGAGCTGTCAATCATGATCGGTACCCGGCAAATATCAGGTTCAGCCGCAATCAGATTCAAAAGCGCACCATGGCTTCCTTCCATCGATCAGGCCGTCGTCCATATTGATATCGATAATCTGTGCTCCTCCGTCTACTTGATGCCTCGCAATATCCAAGTCCTATTCAAAATTCTCCTCCTTGATCAGTCGTAAAAACTTACGCGACCCGGCTACGTTGGTTCGTTCACCAACGTTGACGAAATTGCTGTTCTCATTCAAGACCAAAGGCTCCAAACCCGATAATTTCAAATATTTTGTTCTCTTCTTCATAATTCTATACACCAATATTGTTGCTTGTTTTTAACACTGGTGCTTGTATTTATCGCTTATGATTCTATTTTATCTATTTCCAAAACCCTTGGGGTATACCTTTTTGCCAGTTCAGCAATGGCCGTAATATGTTCTGGAGTCGTGCCGCAGCAACCTCCAATAATATTGATCAAATTCTTTTCCAGATAGGCCTCAATCTGAGCCGCCATTTGCTCTGGCGTCTCATCGTACTCTCCAAAAGCATTGGGTAAACCTGCATTCGGATGGGCAGAAATGGCATATTCTGTTTTATTGGCAATGGCCTCCAGGTGGGGCTGTAACAAGTTTGCTCCAAGGGCACAATTGAACCCAACGGTCAGCAAGGGGAAGTGTAGATACCGAGATCAAAAAAGGCCTCAGCCGTTTGCCCTGAAAGGGTTCGTCCGCTGGCATCCGTGATCGTTCCGCTGAGCATCACCGGCAATCTCCATGCCTCGCTCTTCTTTGATCTCTTCGATGGCAAATAGAGCGGCTTTCGCGTTTAAAGTGTCAAACACGGTTTCAACCAGCAAGATATCTGCTCCGCCATCCAGCAAGGCTTCTGCCTGTTGCTTATAAGCTTCTCGCAAGTCATCAAAGGATACTGCTCGAAACCCCGGGTCATTCACGTCGGGTGACATACTCGCCGTTTTGTTGGTCGGCCCCATTGAACCGGCTACATAACGGGGCTTGTCAGGTTCTTTGGCCGTAAAATGCATCCGCTACCTCCTTGGCCAGTCGAGCTGATTCATAATTTAGTTCATACACCAGGTCTTCCATGGCATAATCAGCCATCGCGATAGTAGTTCCTGAAAAGGTATTGGTTTCAATGATATCGGCACCAGCCGCCAAATACTTGCCATGAATCTCTTTGATGGCCTCGGACTGGGTCATTGACAAGAGGTCATTATTTCCTTCAGCGGAAGTTCATAGTCTTTAAACCGCTCCCCGCGATAGTCTTCTTCTTCAAATTTATAGGCTTGCAACATGGTGCCCATGGCCCCGTCTAAAACGAGAATTCGGTCACGCAACAAGCGTTCAATAGGTTCTTTCATGGTATAGAATTCTTCCTTAGTTTATTCGCAATTATCTTCTCCTTTTCAACACACTTCCTTTCAGGTTCGATAACCCTCCTCAGACTCGTGCTCTTCATTTTCCATGCATCCCTCTTTTCCCCACTGTGATCGTATTCCAGATCCTTTCGTGGAAGAAGTAGAGAAACATTTTGGTGAAGACCTCTATACCGCCGATTGAAATCGCAGTAGTGATCTCACCTGTCAAAACATAGGAAATTACAATCGTGTCAAGCGTACCCAAAGTTCGCCAGGTCATTGCCTTGACAATACTTCTTCTTTTAGTCTCTCCGCGTTTGTAATAATCCTCCTTCTTGGGTTGGAACAATACCATGAATCTTAATTTAGCGCTTGCTTTAAGTCGCTAACAATATCCGAAATATTTTCCAATCCCACTGATACCCGTATCAGTCCGTCTGTGATGCCAACTTCCTCCCGATCTTCTACAGACAACTTGCTGTGAGTGGATGAAGCCGGGTGGGTCACAATGCTTCGTGTATCCCCCAAATTCGCTGAAAGGGAACACATTTTTATTCTATTTAAAAAGGCGCGACCTTCTTCAAGGCCTCCTTTGATCTCAAAGGTGACGATATTGCCGCCTTGTTTCATTTGTTTGATTGCAATCTCATGCTGAGGTGAGATTTCAAAAAGGGATATTTCACCCAGTTTACCTTTTCTTGCTGTTCTAAAAATTCGGCCAACTCCAGCGGCCTTCTCGCAATGCCGGTCAACACGTACAGCAAGGGTCTCCAAGCTCTTTGAAAGGACCCAGGCGTTAAAGGGTGACAATGAAGGTCCGGTGTTTCTTGAAAACAGATAGATCTCTCTGATCAAATCAGCGCGCCCAACGGCCACCCCACCGAGAACTCTGCCTTGTCCATCGATCAGCTTAGTGGCTGAATGCAATACCTAGGTCAGCCCCATATTTTATGGGCTGCTGAAGATATGGCGTGGCAAAACAATTGTCAATAACCAGCATCAAGTTGTGCTTTTTCGCTACCTCGCCTAAAAACTCCAGGTCCAGAATATCAAGGCCCGGGTTGGTAGGTGTTTCAGCGTATAAAATCTTGGTATTGGGACGAATCAAATCTTCCACCTGTTCAACATCCTCGATATTAAAATAGAAGTTGAGATGTTCCATTTGGGCAAAATTTAGTAAACAAGGCGTGGGTTGATCCAAAAACTGAACGCGCAGAAACCACGTGATCCCCGCTACTGAGCAAGGCTGCAAAGCTAGAGAAAATGGCGCCCATTCCTGAGGCAAAGGCATACCCACTTTCGGCACCTTCCATCGCCACCATCTTGGCAACAAACTCTGAATTGTTCGGATTGCTGAATCGGCTGTAAATGTTCTTTTCTTTCTCTTCGGCAAATGAGGCACGCATGTCTTCAGCATCCTCAAAAACAAAACTCGAGGTCAAATACAGCGGCGTAGAATGCTCCGCATAGCCCGATCGCTCGGCTTGTATGCGTATGGCCTGGGTTTCAAATTTTTCTTGTTCGTTCATAGCTTTTGCTTTCTGTATTATTGTGCTTTTCTCTTTAGGTATCCAATCCTTTTCATTTCTCGTTCTTCTTTTCATTTCTCGTTCTTCTCTTCACTTCTTTCACTGAACGCCCTAATCTCTTCATCAAACCTAACCGGCTTTTTCGGTCAAGCGCAGGATATCGCCAAACACCCCGCGGGCCGTCACCTTGGCTCCGGCGCCTGCTCCCTGAATTACCAGCGGACGCTCGCCGTACGATTCGGTATAGATCTCAAAGATAGAATCAGAACCTTGTACCTGGCCCAAAGAGCTCTTCTGAGGCACTGAAACCAGTTTTACTTCGAGGTCGCCCTTTGACTGGGTCAAGTCTCCTGAGAGCTCTCCTACATAGCGCAGTACATGTCCGGGTTGCTGAGCTTGATTTTCACCAGCATAGATGACCTCATCCAATTCGGTTAAGCTGATTTAAAAAATCAGCCGTACTTCCTTCCCGCAGTCCTTCCGGGATTAAGTTTTGTACCCTGAACGTCATCAAACTCGTTTTCAAGATCCAGCTCACGGGCCAAATCAATAGCTTTCGCGCCACGTCATTGCCACTGAGGTCTTCACGCGGGTCGGGTTCGGTAAAGCCCTTTCAACCGCTTGACCTAAAGATAGAACTGAACAGCTCCTCCTTATCCGAAAGGAATTAAACAAAAAGCTCAAAGACCCGGAGAATACACCCTTGATCTTGGTTATGTTTTCTCCCGAATGATGCAGAGCTTGATGGTATCGACCAAAGGAAGTCCGGCCCCCACATTGGTTTCATAGAGGTAATTCTTCTCGTTTCGCTTCAGAGTTCGACGCAGTTCTTTATAAAAGTCAAACTCGATCGTGTTGGCTATCTTGTTTGAAGAGACCAGGTCAAAGCTGTTTTCGCCAAAGGCAAATAATTCTGAATAAAATCTCGGACTCGCCGTGTTGTCAACGGCGATCAAATTCTCAAGGTGCTCCTGCTTGGCATAGCCGATAACCTCATTAATCGTGTATCCTTCAAGGCCACCCTGTACCAATTCTTCTTGCCAACCTTCCATCGATCCCTTCTCGCCGTAAAAGGAGCTTTTTTGAATTCGCCAGGGCAAAAATATTGATATTGATGTTTCTTCTTCTAAGCAGGTCTTCTTTGCTTTTCAGGATCTGCTCAATCAGGGTACCGCCAACTAGTCCGACGCCAAACAAAGCGATATTGATATTGGTGGATACGCCAAAATCTGCCCGTGGATCACGTTGACCGCTTTGTGCAAATCGTTTTCGTGAAGCAGCAGACAAATATTGTCTCCCGTTACCGTATTGTTGATCAAAATAGGCTGCACCTTGTTAAATGACAAGGCGTTGTAGGCCTTGTGAAAACCGGTGAGGTTCTGGCCGATAATTGAAACCACCGCCAAGTCATCTTTGACATAAATGCGGTTCACGTCTTTGGTCTGTGAGGTCATGTTCAAATTCTTCTTCGAGCAGCTGTTTGGCCTGATGTGCTTCGGATGAATTCACCACAAACCAATCCCACGTTCTGAAGATCCTTGTGAAATTATGCTCACGCTGATCCCGGCATGGCTTAAGGTGCCGAAAGATCCGTGCATCTACCCCAATTTTACCGAGTAAGCCACGCCCTTCAAGGTTGATCAGCGAAACGTTCTTTTGAACCGTTACCGATCGTATTCCTTTTTTGGTGGCCTGTGATTTGATCAGAGTACCCGTATTGTCTTTGTCAAAAGTGTTGAGCAAGCGCAAGGGTATGTTTTTTTCAATCAGCGGGATAATCGTTTTGGCGTGAAGGATGTTTGCTCCAAAGCTGGCCAGTTCATTGGCCTCTTCGTAAGTGAGCTCTTCAATCATCTGAGCATTGGGCACCAGATCAGGATTGGCCGTATAAATACCATTCACGTGGGTATAACTTTCTAGTTCAGCCGCATCCAAATAGTTCGCGATAAGCGAGGCGGAATAGTTGCTTCCGTTTCTTCCCAGGGTGGTGGTTTCGTTCTTGCTGTTTGAGGCAATAAAGCCTGTGATTAATTGTAAACGATCGTCGTGCTTTCTAAAATGCAGCTTGACGTTCTCTTTGGACACTTCCGGAATGATCAGAGCCTCGCCAAAATTACCATCGGTCTTGAGCAACTTTCTCGAGTCTGTGGCCTCGGCTGGACATTTCTCTTTCACAAGCAAACTGGCCACCATTTTAACCGACATCACTTCCCCTGAGCCAGCACCTGGTCCTTAATTTTTTCACTGAAATCTCCAAGTAACCTGACGCCTTCAAATATGTCTTTCAGCAGTGTGAATTCTTCTTCAAAATCAAAATCGGGCTGGGGAACCAACTGATAGGCCTTGAGATCCTCGAATTCCTTTTAAAAATCCTCCCCTTGGCGCGCTCTGTCAAGCATATCTTCCAACGCATCTGTCGTTCCGCCACGGGCAGAAAGCACCACGGCAAAATTCTCACCCTCTTCGGGCTTTTTAGCTATGATATCAAGTACGCGTTTCAGCCCTTCACCATTGGCCAGCGATCGACCTCCAAACTTGAGTACTTTGAATTTTCTATTCTTTTAGACTTCGTGTTTTGGGCTGTTTAAATACCGGTTCAAGTATCTGGCCCAGCTGATCAAACTCAATCAAAAAAGCATCGTGTCCATGGATCGATTTAATCTCTCCATAATCATTTTGAACTCCGGCAGCCGTCAGTAGTTTTTGAGTTTCAAGGTTTTCTTTGGGCACAAAGAAAAAGTCAGAATCGACCCCTACCTGAAAGATTCGGGCCTTGATCCCACTGGCCACTTCGTTAAAGGTTCCTCGGTTTCGGGTGATATCCACCGAGCTAAGTAGATGATTCATCATCTTATACGTCGGCAGCGGAAATCGGTTCTCGAGCTTTTCTCCGTGATGCAAGAGCCAACTTTCGGTATTGAAATTGCCCTGCTCTTCGTTTCGGGTTCTATTGAATTTCATTTAAAGGATTCAGCCGTTCGGTAAAACAACATGGCCATCATCCGCGCATCATGAACCGGGTTTACTCGAATTCGAAAGGATCTGTAATTGGGTTTTATTATGCGCCAAAATCCAATCCGAAGCCTTCCAGTCAGAAGCCACCGGGACCAGATTCTCGATGAGATCCGGGAACAGGACCGCCATTTCCAAGGCGATTCCACCGCCCAGAGGGCCTCCGATCACCGCATAAAGACTGATCAATGCCTATGGCCCGGAAGGCCCAGTCGAAAAAGGCGTCCGATATCACTGGGCCGTAAAGTCCTCGTAATTGTCGATACGGTTCTCCTCAATGCCCATCAAACCCGTTGCCCGAGATGTTGAAAGGCCAGCACCGCGAATTTATTGAAGTCCATCAACCGGCCCAGACCAATCAGGTCCTTCCACCAACCGCCATCTCCGGCCACAGTGGATTCTCCGGTAAGAGCGTGATTGACCAGCACCACGGGGGCCTGCTCCGGATTGTGACCAAACTGTTGGTAACTCAGCGCAAACGCCGGAGTACAGAAATAGCCAGTTTCGCAGGTAAAATTCTTCAATTAGCTTAATATGCTGTATGTTCTTCAATTTCTTATTCTTCAGTTTCCGCACTTAATCTCCCCGCGCCGCCCCCCCATCGCGGCTCATGATCGGTCCAGTCCACGCAAAACCCCCCCAAGGATGAATTAAAATGTTGTTAAAATGAATTGATTAAGAAAATGAAGGAAGAATATGAGTCACTTGTGTAGAACGTTATCTTTTTCCTATGGGTAGAATTCTAGCCACCTTCTCTCACGCAGGATCGGACTCAAAGGGTTGCTAAGGCTTCGCTGGGTCTAATCCCTCTGCCTTTCTTAATAACTATTGTCTATTTTGATTGTAACGTGGCTGCAAAGCAAAGGAATACATTTTTCAATTAAGCACTTATTTTAAAATCCTCCAGCTGGGAAAGGCGCGCCGGAGGAAAGGATTTCTTCGAGTTTACTTAAGCCAGAGATATCGTTATAGTGGCCCAAAGGCCTGTTCGATGTCACCCTTGAGGTCTTCGAGGTCTTCAAACTCTACCAGAAAGTCGGATCAGATCCTGAGACACACCAGCCGCCTTCCTGCTCGTCCTCTTTGAGTTGCTGATGGGTCGTGCTCGCCGGATGAATAATCAATGATTTGGTGTCACCAATATTGGCCAACAGTGAAAAGACTTTCGTCGCATCGGTAAACGTCTTGGCTGCCTCAAATCCTCCTTTGATTCCAAAGCGGTAACGATACCGCTCTGGCCCTTCGGCAAATATTACTCGGCCACGCTTCTTGTATGAACTGCTCTCAAGTCCCGGATAATTGACCCAGGCTACTTCATCCTGGCCTTCTACGCCATTGGGCAAGAGCCAACGCATTCTCACTGTGCTTCTTGATTCGAACCGGAAGGGTTTCCAGGCCCTGCAGAATCTGAAAAGCGTTAAACGGACTCAACGCACCTCCAAATCACGCAGTCCCTCAAGGATCAGCTTAAAGGTATAGGAGGCATTACCCAGAGTTTCATAGTATTTCAAGCCATGATATCCCGCCGACGGTTCGGTGAACTCCGGAAACTTGCCGTTCGACCAGTCAAAGGTACCAGCATCGATTATCGCTCCCCCCAGTGAATTTCCTCACGACCCCCAATGTACTTGGTCAGCGAATGAATAATAATATCTGCCCCGTGCTCAATCGGGTTCAACAAGGCCGGTGTAGCCACTGTATTATCAACTATAAAAGGCACTCCTGCTTCTTTTGCCGATTTCGAAATCCCTTTCAGGTCAAGAACGTCCAGCTTCGGGTTGCCCAATGACTCGACAAAAAACGCCCGGGTATTCTCCCTGACCGCGGTCCCAAAGAAGTTCTCAGGATCCGATGCGTCCACAAAGGTGGTGGTAATCCCCAATCTGGGGCAAAGTAACGTTCAACAAGTTATAGGTCCCGCCGTAAAGACTCCCTGAGGCAACAACATGGTCGCCCGCCTTTAAAAGGGTGAACAACCCCGTTGAGATAGCAGCAGTTCCCGAAGCGAAAACAAGCAGCCCCTATGCCGCCTTCAATGGCCGCCAATCGGTTCTGCAAAATGTCGTTGGTCGGATTATTCAAACGCGTGTAAATAAAGCCCAGTTCCGCGAGGGAAAAGAGGTTCGCCGCGTGATCCGTGTCATTAAAGACATACGACGTCGATTGATAGATCGGCACCGCTCGGGTACCTGACGTTGGCTTAGTATCGGTGCCTGGCGTGCAGGGCTTGGGTTGCTAAAGGGGTGGAGATGGCTCATGTCGATGAAATTTAGTTTTTGATTTTTTGTTTTTATTTGTTGGTTTGATTTTCTGATGTGATTGTGTTGGGTCTCTCCCGGATAAATATCATTTCGCTGACTCTCTGTACTGTTTCAAAAACACTTTTTCTTAAAACAGTGGCACAAAAAAACCTCTGAAGTAAATTCAGAGGCTTTTCATTATACATTGGCATACAAATCAATAGCATACCGACTTCCTCTGCACTTTCGCCAGACACATCATCATTTCATAGTATTCAACTGCACTCGCATTAGAAATCAACTCGTTTTAAATTTCGGATACAAATCTACTAAGATCACATTAAAATTTTAAAGACTTTTTTTGATTTTTTAGTGATTTGTTTATGACTAAATGGTTGATATACATGCGATTTATATAATTCAGTTTAATGTGATTATAATGTGCGCAGAACTAGTAAATCTAAATCATTTTTTTTGTGTCAAGAACAATAGTACAGAATATTGATTAAATTAGCACCTAACAATTGGAGGAAAGATTTGAACTGATTGCAACCTCTTTAAAAATGCCAAAGCGGTATACCTACTTTAGCATCAGCAATCCACTTTCACGCGCCTCCCTTAAATCGTGTTTAAATGTCGTACTTATTTACCTCTGAATCCGTTTCAGAAGGTCATCCCGACAAGGTAGCAGATCAGATCTCTGATAGCCTACTATGATAATTTTCTAGCTTTCGATCACGAATGCGAAGGTAGCTTGCGAGACGCTCGTAACCACGGGCCAGGTTGTACTCGCCGGAGAAGACAAGACCGAACTTATATCGACGCGGAGCAAATTGCGCGGTAGAAATGATCAACGAGATCGGATACACCCCAGAGGCGAGTACAAGTTTGAAGGAGACAGCTGTGGGGTGATCTCCCTGATACACGAGCAATCGCCCGAAATCAACCAGGGTGTCATCGTGGCAGCATCGAAGAACAAGGAGCCTACGATCAGGGTATGATGTTCGGCTACACAACGAATGAAACCGAAAACTATATGCCTTTGGCGCTCGACTTGAGTCATTGATTACTCCGCGAGCTGGCTGATCTGAGACGAGAAGACAAAGACATCAATTATCTACGACCCGATGCGAAAAGTCAGGTGACCATTGAATACTCCGATGATCACGTACCACAGCGTATAGAAACAATCGTCTTGTCAACTCAACACGACGAGTTCGATGAAGATGAGCGCATGCTGGCCAAGATAAAAAGTGACGTCATCACCATTCTTATCCCAAGGGTAAAAAAGAAATTTCCTGCAAAGATTCAGGCCCTGTTCAACGATAAGATCAACTATCATGTGAATCCGACCGGCAAATATGTCATAGGTGGCCCACATGGAGATACCGGTTTGACCGGACGAAAAATAATTGTTGATACTTACGGTGGGAAAGGAGCCCATGGGGGTGGAGCTTTCAGCGGCAAGGATCCGAGCAAAGTAGACCGTTCTGCGGCCTACGCTTCGCGTCATATAGCCAAAAATATGGTAGCCGCCTGAATTTGCGACCAGGTACTCGTACAGGTGTCTTACGCCATTGGCGTTGTCGAGCCTACTTCAATTAATGTAGATACCTACGGTACCTCAAAAGTGAACAAACCGATGGCGAAATCTCTAGAATCATTGAAGGCATTTTCGATATGCGCCCAGCCGCCATTGAAAAAGATTAAAACTCGAAACTCAATTTACGGCGAAACTGCGGCCTACGGACACATGGGACGAACCCGTGAACCGTAATCAAGCACTTCTCGTCACCTTATGCGGGCGACGCTCCGTTGAGGTAGAACTCTTCGCCTGGGAAAAGTTGGATTACGTGGATATCGCTCCATACACAGATAAAAGGTTCCACGGGAGCTTTTTTAATTTCAAAAAATTCGAGGGTAATTTTCGGAGGAATGAAAGCCAGGTATAAAAATGATCTTTCTTTCCTACTTTCTAATCTCCTTTTGGGCCATTGGGTTGGTGCCGACCTTCGACCTTGCTATCTCCGTTATCCCCCTACCAGAGACACGACCGAGTACAAGACAGAATCAACACAATCTCTACAAAACCGGTGCTCGGACCACCGAGCTGAAGGCTGACGAATTCATTGGTGCCGATGAACTCGGTAATCTGTTTTATCTTGAAAATCAGGTTTTTTATCGCAAAAGCGGAGCTCGGATTTTTTCGTTTAGCAATGTAGATCTGGGAGAAATTAGTCAAGTTGACGTGAGCAACCCGTTTAAAATTCTTCTGTTTTATAAAGATTTTAATTCGGTCATCATTCTCGATAACAATCTGAATGAATTGAGTCAACGCCTCGATTTTACCCAAGAAACTCTATTTAACAATGTAATTTTTGTCAGTAATTCTTCAGCCAATAATATTTGGCTCTATGCCGATGACAATAAACTACACCTGTATAATTATAAGAACCTTTCTGAAGAAGTTCAGACCCAGGCCACTACTTTCTATCAAAGTGACTTCATTGCGCTTGACGTGGTGAGTAGTTTTAAAAACGTCTGGATACAGTCAAAAGCAGAAGCTCTTCAATTCAACGAGTACGGGAACTACGTTCAGACCTATGCCATTAAAGATACGGATCAGATCTTCCCTTTTAAGAAAGGAATTCTCATTTTGACTCAGATCAATTTCGAATACTATTTTGACGATAGAGAGCAGGATGGTGAAGCTTCGATTTAAAACAACCTGGATGAAATCCAAACCTCTCTGTTAGCGGCTCATCTCTATTTATTTACGACGGAAAAAAGGTGTGTCAGTATCAGTTGCAGCTCTGAAATTTGTTGTAAATACGGGAATTCAAGTATATTTTTTTTAATTTTACACTTCAGTGATTTATCATACTGAACCTGGAATAACCCATTGACTAACCTTATTTCTTATGCACATCGCTATTGCCGGAAACATCGGAGCAGGAAAAACAACCCTAACAAACTTGTTGGCCAAACATTATAAGTGGGAACCACATTTTGAATCGGTTGCTGAAAATCCGTACCTCGATGACTTTTACGGTTCGATGGAACGCTGGTCTTTTAATCTTCAGATCTATTTCCTAAACAGTCGATTCAGACAAATTCTCGAAATCCGGGAAAGTGGCAAGAACATCATCCAGGATCGGACTATTTATGAGGATGCAAATATCTTTGCCCCAAACCTGCATGCGATGGGGCTGATGACCAATCGGGATTTCAGCAACTACGAAACCCTTTTTGAACTTATGGAGCGATTGGTGGCCCCGCCCGATTTATTGATTTATCTGCGAGCGAGCATCCCTACCCTCTGTGGGACAGATTCACAGAAGAGGAAGAGAATTTGAAAATTCAATCAGCATCGATTACCTGAGTAGACTCACCGAACGCTATGAAGCATGGATATCAACCTGCAAAAAAGGAAAACTTCTTATCATCGACGTTGACAACCTGAACATTGTTGATAAACAAGAAGACCTGGGCTCTGTTATCGATCGAATTGATGCCCAGATTCACGGTTTGTTCTAACCCTCCTCTTCTTTTTAAAAAAACTCCCGATTAAATCGGGAGCTCTTCTCCCCTCCCTTTCAGGAGTTCCTTTATCTACTAAATTTAATAAAATACTATTTCTTCACGTTATCTCTAATATCTCCTTTCAAGGTAGAATAGTTAATTTTCAACGCGTTAATATTTCTCAATTCTTCTTTGATATCTGTAATCGTTCCTACGTTCGACTCTATATCTGCGTTGATCGAAGTAGTCAATAGTGGAATCTCGTCTTCAGGATGCGATTCGCGCTCAGCAAAGATGAAATACTTGACATCTTTGATATCCGCAATGCGATCATTTAACTGAATCTTGTCTCCATTTTGTCCTTTGATCTTTCCGACGTAGATATAACTCACCAAACTCTTACGCTCAAGCTTTTTAATCTCAGTCGCTTTCGGCAGTTGAGGTTTCTGAATCTTCAATTCGGTCTCACGTATTACCGTGGTCACCACAAAGAAGAACAAAAGCATAAATACTCAATATCAGGTAACGACGCCGTCGAAATACCCGGCATCCCTTTTTTCTTCTTTTTAAACTTTGACATAAGATCTTACTTTGTAGGTTCAGCCTCAGAAATAATCTGAGGATACTTATTCTTAACGAGGTTTATTCTTTCCTTAAGAGTTTCGTTAGTCGGGTTGTTATTAGCATCTTTAATCATTTGCTCAAAACTCACCCCATACATGTTCTCAGATAATCGATTTCTAAGATCGGTATAGGCACCAACCAATTAATTCTGAACTGAAATATACGTTCCATAGGAAGTACCTCGGTCACTCTCCAAAGAAATAACTGCCTTATTTGGATGATCTGATGATTCAGGATTCTTAGCTCCTTCACACCAATCACATTCGGCAGGCTCAGCTCCATCAATAGGATTACCCAGTCCTCCACCATTGTCAATGAAATTCATCGCTTCTTCGCGAATCTGGTCCACTGTCATAAAGGTTTCACCCTCCACAAGAATGTCATTGTTTCTGTTCACAGTTACAATAAAAACATTCTTTTCCTTAAGTTTCGGCGGATCAGGCATGTCTTCCGCCGGCTGCTTTTCAGGTAAATTTCCTACTGATACCCTGTATCCACATCCATGGTAGTTGTTACCAAGAAGAATATGAGGAGTAGGAATCGCAATATCGGCCATTGACCCAGCATTAATTTCCGGTACATCTCTTTTTGCCATAATATTACTTTGTTGCTAACGATTTTACAAAATCCCATAAGAAGAATGCTAATCCGATTCCTCCAAGGATCATAGAATAAATGATTCCGGTGTTGACCCATTTTGATATGGATCCGGCATCCTCCATTCTTAATTACCATTCCAGATGCATTTGTTACTGCAGCGTCTGAAGCTAATCCATAAGCGATGATAAGTAGAACGGCCATACCAGCCAACGAAATCAATGATTTTTTCAACAGCTTTGGTTGCCTAACCAAATTCCACAAAGAGAAAACGATGGCAATTAATAGCAGTGATGATCAGTATAACTCTCGCGAATGCACACACAAATGGAGATACCATAGGCTATTTTTGCAAGTCCAAGTTCTCTTTTATGGCGTCATCGCCTTCCATAATTATCCTGACTAAGAAATAGATCGCAATAAGTCCGATCAATCCTGAAACCAGTGATAATATTTTGACACTTTACTATTCATAATATGAATTATTTATTTTTGATCAAAAGGTCAACTAATTTGATCGATGCGTCTCCTGTTATTCACAATACCATCGACTGAAATAATGTAGTTGTAAAATTTGAAGAATGATCGCAACAACTAATCCAAATACTGTTGTCAAAAGGGCCACTTAATACCTTTCTGCAACTACCGCTGGAGAAATGTCACCCGCTGCTTCAATCGAGTCAAAGGCGCTAATCATACCAATTACCGTTCCCATGAACCCAAGCATTGGAGCAAGAGCGATAAAGAGATAACCAAGAAACGTTTTTCTTAATAATCCCATTTGAACTCCTCCGTAAGCAACAACCGCTTTTTCAGCAGCATCTACTCCTTCATCCATTCTGTCAAGGCCTTGATAGATCGAGGCAACAGGACCTTTTGTATTTCTGCACAATTCTTTGGCAGCTTCAACACCACCAGAACTCATGGCCTCTTCAACACTGTCGACTAGTTTGTCTGTATTGGTAGTCGCCATATTCAAGTAAATGATTCTTTCGATGGCGATTGCCAACCCTAAAATAAGGGTAACCAATACAATCCCCATAAAGAAAGGACCTCCCTCGATAAAACGCTGCTTCAAGACTTGGTGAAAAGTCTTGTCTTCGACAACTTGTTCTGTTTGCGCATAAATACGTCTTGAGCTGAGCTCAACAACATCAATCCTGTCATGACAAGGATAGTAGATACTTTTTTCATTTGTGTAATGTTTGTTATTAAATTTAGTTAATGGGTTTAAAGATATAAAAATTTTGGAATAATAGAACATCTTCCGCGGAGAGAAAGGGATTCGAACCCTTGTTACGATCTTTCATAAAGACGCTTTCCAAGCGTGCGCCTTAAGCCACTCGGCCACTTCTCCAAAAAGCCAAAATTTCAATAGAGCAACAAGTAACAAAAAATAATTTAATTGCCAAAAATATTTAGTAACAACAACTAAGTGAGTTCTCCTTCAGAGGCCTCTCAAATGGGTCTTGAACTCCTCCCGGCTGAAATCGAAGGTGAGCAGATAACGCAATTTTGCCAGGGCCGATTCGGTTGTGATGTCACCGCCGCTGAGCACCCCGATACGCTTCATTTCCGAACTTGAGGCGTAACGCCCCTGCAGGACGCTTCCGCTGACGCATTGCGTCACGTTGACGATATGGATCCCAGCCTTTATTGCCTCGCGGAGGCAATCCAGGAACCAGGTTGCCGTCGGGGCATTGCCGGCACCGAAGGTCTCCAGGACGACGCCCTTCAAACCGGGAATCGAGAGGACATGCCTGACCGTGGTTTCCGTAATGCCCGGAAAGAGCTTCAGGATCACCACGTCGGATGACATCTCCTTTCTGACCGTGAGATCCATCCCCGCTTCTGCCCGTTTGAGGCGCCTCAGGATGGGATCGTTGAAAGTCAGATGCACCCCGCTTTCGGCCAGGTGAGGAAAGTTCGGCGAATCAAAGGCTTCGAATTGCTCGGAGCTGAGCTTGGTCGTGCGGTTGGCCCGATAAAGCTGGGACTCGAAATAGAGCGCGACTTCCTGGATCTTGGGTTCATCTTTCTCCTGGGCCGAAGCCAACTGTATGGCCGTGATGAGGTTCTCCTTGGCATCGGTTCTGAGGTCACCGATGGGCAACTGGGAGCCAGTGAAGATGACGGGCTTACGCAGATATTCGAGCATAAAGCTCAGGGCCGAAGCCGTATATGACATGGTGTCAGTGCCCGTGAGCACCACGAAGCCATCCTGATCCGCGTAGCGCGACTCGATGATCTCGGCTATGCGCCTCCATAGATCCGGGGTCATGTCGGAAGAGTCGATGGGTCGCTCAAAAGATACCGTTTCCAATTGGCATTCAACGAGTTGCAACTCTGGAATTTTT
>CALOEQ010000001.1:0-895000 GCA_942492425.1 uncultured Flavobacteriaceae bacterium | reverse complement strand
CAATACCGTTCTCAGAATGGCACATGAAATCCCGGATTCCTGCAAAACCTCTTCAGAGCGAAGTTTCGAGCGCCCGTAATAATTCACGGGATCGGGTTCGTCCTCCTCGGTGTAGAAAGATCCTTTCAGTCCGCTGAAAACAAAATCCGTGCTCAAATGGATCAGGTGGGTATTCATTGGCTTGAGAATCCGAACCAGGTATTCCACGACCTCAACATTCATTCTATCGCATTCCCCAGGGTTGAGCTCACAGGCGTCAACGTTGGTCATGGCTGCCGTGTGCACCAGGAAATCCGGTTCGATCGCCCTAAGCAACCTCTCCAACTCTATCTCCTGGGCGAGGTCTATATTATAATAGGTATACCCACTTTTCGAATGCAGACGATTCTCCCCTCGGGAAAGCCCAAATACTTCGTAGTCTTTTTTATCGACAAGCAATTTGATGAGCTTCTGCCCAAGCAGACCATTGCTTCCCGTCACAACTACCTTTTTTCTTTTCATGGCTCTTTGAGAAACTTGTTAGAAAAGCTCATTGAGTTTTCGGATCTCCTCCGGTCGTCCAATGACAATTAGCTTGGACTTGGGAACCAGGATTGTGCTGGCATCGGGATTGATAATATACTCTTTGTTGGGGGTTTTGAATCCTATGACGGTACAACCTGTTCGTTTGCGCAGATCCAGGTCGAATATGGATTTATTGGTGTACTCTTCCGGAAGATCTTCTATGACCAGCTCTTCAATATTCGAGGAGCTCTCTCCCTCTATGGACAGCCTGTCAATGAATTCAATGATATCCGGCGTGATGACCAGGGAAGCCATGTGCGCTCCTCCGATTTTATCGGGCATGATCACATTGTCGGCACCGGCGACCTTGAGCTTCTTGTAAGACGAGTCTATGGAAGCCCGGCTCACAATGCAGCATTCCCTGTTCAGCTGCCGTGTGGACAACACAACGTAAAGGTTATCGGCGTCTGAGGGCAGGGTTGTGATCAAATTGGCAGCGCTTTTAACCCCTGCCGCCAGAAGGGCTTCATCATCGGTGGCATCTCCTTTGATATAGAGAATGTCTCCTTCCATCTCGATTTCGTCGATAAGCTCGGGATCATTCTCGATCAGGACGCAATTCTGCTTGTGACTGCGAAGTCTGGAAAGGGCCTGTTTTCCATTTCGGCCGTAACCGCATACAATGGTATGACCCGTAAGCTTGCTGATTGACTTCTGAACCTTTTTGTGCTTGATGTCCTCCATGAGTTTGTTGTTTGAAATGTAATCGGTAACTGCAGAAATGATGTAACCAAAAATCGTTACACTGGTTATGATCAGGAAAATGGTAAAAATTTTCGCATCGAGATCGAGAGGCTTCACCTCCATGAAGCCCACAGTAGACACGGTTATGACCGTCATGTAAAGCGCGTCGATGAAGACATAGTCTGCCAGAACCATGAATCCAATCGTTCCGACAGAAATCAACACCAACAACAGCAGAAGTGCTGTATAGATCTTGGATTTGATAAAACTTCGTGTACGAGCCAAATTCCCCTTATTTTCGCTTAAAGGTCAAATACGGAAGACCTTTTTGTGTAAATCATGTCTTTCAACCGCAGCAGAAAAGCCAGGGTGAGGTAAATCCCAAAGGACAAACCGACCGTGACAAAGGAGATGTAGATGAAAAACAGTCGCACGTTGGTCGCCCGCATACCCAATGCATCCGCCAGACGGGACGAAACATCGAACCCTCTTAATTCAAAAAAATGCCGAATCGAGTCAATGACTTTCACAATCTGCTTTTCAATGCAATTTATAAAAATAAAATTAAGAATCAGCCCGTAAATCTTTTCTGCTTTCAATTAATTAAATTTGCATTTTTCATCCCCGGACAAGCATGCAACAGAACTCCATTGAGGTTTTAGGCGCAAGGGTTCACAACCTGAAGAACATAGATGTCACCATTCCGCGCGACAAGCTCGTCGTGATCACGGGCCTGAGCGGCAGCGGCAAGTCTTCATTGGCTTTTGACACGATTTACGCGGAGGGCCAAAGAAGGTACATTGAGACTTTTTCTGCCTATGCGCGACAGTTCCTGGGCGGCCTTGAGCGGCCGGATGTGGACAAGATCGACGGTCTGTCCCCAGTGATTGCAATCGAACAAAAGACAACGAGCAAAAGTCCGAGGTCCACAGTGGGTACGATTACCGAGGTTTACGATTTCCTGCGACTTTTGTACGCTCGAATCGGAGAGGCTCATTCCTACAACACGGGTGAGAAGATGGTGAGCTACAGTGACGATCAGATACTCGAACTGATCCTGCAGGATTTCAAAGAGCGAAGGATCATGCTTTTGGCTCCGATCATCAAATCTCGCAAAGGCCATTACAGGGAGCTGTTTCAGCAAATTTCGAAACAGGGCTTTGTGCGCGTAAGGGTGGATGGGGAAATTCGCGAGGTAGAGAAGGGAATGAAACTGGATCGATACAAAACACACGATATCGAGATCGTGATCGATCGCCTTCAGGTCAACGACTCCTCGTTGAAAAGACTTGGAGAGAGCATCAAAACCGCCATGCATCATGGGGAAGACTCCTTGCTTGTGATCGATGCAGACGCTGAAGGGGATGCTCCGCGATATTTCAGTAGAAACCTCATGTGCCCCTCTTCGGGAATTTCTTATCCGAAACCGGAGCCTAACACCTTTTCGTTTAATTCCCCAAAAGGCGCCTGCCCGGAATGCAACGGTTTGGGCAAGGTTCATGTAGTGAATCTGGACAAGATTATTCCAGACCCGAAGTTGTCCATAAAAAATGGAGGCCTTGCACCCCTTGGAGAACAGAAGAAATCCTGGATCTTCCGACAACTCGGCCATATCGCCGAAAAATTTGGGTTCTCGTTGAACGATCCCATCGACAAGATTCCTCAAGAGGCCATGAACCTGATACTCTACGGTGGCAAAGAAAAGCTGGAGATCAACTCCAAAGACCTCGGGGTTTCAAGAAATTATCAGATCGACTTCGAAGGAGTCTACAATTTCATCGAAAACCAATACAAAGAAAGTGACTCCGGCTCGATCAGGAGATGGGCGAAAGGCTACATGGACGAGATCAACTGCGAGGTTTGCAACGGCAAGCGTTTGAAGAAGGAGTCCCTTCATTTTTTGATTGACGGACAATCGATCTCAGACCTGGCAGATCTTGACATGGATCACCTGGCGGAGTGGTTCGACGAGCTCGATGCCAAACTCAGCGACAAGCAGAAAATCATAGGCTCTGAAATCGTAAAAGAACTCAGAACGCGCATCCAGTTCCTGTTGGATGTAGGTTTGAATTACCTGGCTCTCAGCCGTGGCTCAAAAACCCTTTCCGGAGGGGAGGCCCAGCGGATTCGACTGGCGACGCAGATCGGGTCTCAACTGGTTGGGGTGCTCTACATTTTGGATGAACCCAGCATTGGGCTGCACCAACGGGACAACGTAAAATTGATTGAGTCGTTGATCCGGTTGCGAGATCTTGGCAATTCGGTGCTTGTGGTGGAGCACGACAAAGACATGATGATCTCTTCGGACTACGTCATCGACATCGGGCCCGAGGCCGGCAAACACGGGGGTGAGATCATCAGCATAGGAACTCCACAGGAGCTTCTCAGCGGAAATACGCTTACAGCAGACTATCTCAACGGCACCCGTTTCTTTGAAATACCGGAGACCCGGCGCGAGGGAACAGGAAAAGAAATTGTGCTGACCGGAGCAAGCGGGAACAATCTCAAGAATGTGACGCTCAAGGTTCCACTGGGCAGACTCATCGGGGTTACGGGTGTTTCTGGCAGTGGGAAATCCAGTCTGATCAATGAGACCCTCTACCCCATTCTCAATCGCCATATCTACAAGGCGGTGAAAGAGCCCCTGCCCTTCAAAGCAATCAAAGGACTGGAACATATCGACAAGGTCATCGATGTCAACCAATCGGCCATTGGCAGGACCCCGCGCTCCAATCCAGCCACGTATACCGGGGTATTCAGCGAGATTCGAAGTCTGTTTGCCCGAACCCCCGAAGCCCAGATTCGAGGCTACAAGCCGGGGCGTTTCTCGTTCAATGTAAAAGAGGGGCGCTGTGAAACCTGCAAAGGGAGGAGGAGTTCGCGTCATAGAGATGAATTTCCTGCCGGATGTGGAGGTAGAATGCGAAACCTGCCAGGGCAAACGCTTTACAAGAGAGACCCTGGAAATTCGCTACAAGGGAAAGTCCATTTCGGACGTATTGAACATGACTATCGAGGAGGCCGTGGCTTTCTTTGAGCACATTCCCAAAATAAACCGCAAGCTTAAGACCATTCAGGACGTTGGCCTGGGGTACATCACCCTTGGCCAGCAATCAAC
The DNA here is from genome assembly GCA_942492425.1 of uncultured Flavobacteriaceae bacterium. Classification (GTDB taxonomy): domain Bacteria; phylum Bacteroidota; class Bacteroidia; order Flavobacteriales; family Flavobacteriaceae; genus Lutimonas. The sequence continues at coordinate 890,634 of CALOEQ010000001.1, read as the reverse complement.
CACCCTTTCGGGAGGAGAGGCCCAACGGATAAAGCTGGCTGCCGAACTCTCGAAAAAGGACACAGGCAATACCTTTTACATACTCGATGAACCCACTACGGGGTTGCATTTTGAGGATATCAACATCCTGATGAAAGTCTTGAACAGGCTGGTCGACAAAGGAAACACGGTATTGATCATAGAGCATAATCTCGATGTGATCAAACTGTGCGATTACCTCATCGATATCGGTTATGAAGGCGGAATGAAGGGTGGCAAAATCGTCAGTATCGGGACCCCGGAAAAGGTCTCCCAAGACAATAAAAGTTATACCGGACAGTTCTTAAAAAAAGAGCTAATTTAGACGCTGCTCCGAACTGAGACAGCAGCTCATCAACAGAAAAGCAAAAGCTATGACCCCTAACGAGGAAAAGAAAATTCGAGAGAAATTAAAGCAGAAGACCTGGAACGAGATCAAGACCAACGACTCGTGGGCTATTTTCAAAGTCATGAGCGAATTCGTTGACGGTTTTGAAAAAATGAGCCGGATCGGCCCTTGCGTGAGCATTTTTGGATCTGCGCGCACCAAAGCCGGAGACAAATATTACGAGTTGGCCGAAGAAATTTCCTATCAGCTCACCCAACAGGGTTACGGCATCATCACCGGTGGAGGCCCCGGCATCATGGAGGCAGGAAACAAGGGAGCACATCGAGGCAAAGGGATATCCGTAGGCCTGAACATTGAACTCCCTTTTGAACAAAAGGACAATCCCTACATCGACCGGGACAAGAACCTGGAGTTCGATTATTTTTTCGTGCGCAAGGTGATGTTCGTCAAATACGCACAGGGATTTGTCGCCATGCCCGGTGGATTCGGAACCCTGGATGAATTGTTTGAGGCCATGACCCTGATACAAACCCATAAAATCGGAAAATTCCCAATCGTGCTCGTTGGTTCGGAATTCTGGAACGGAATGCTCGACTGGATCAAAAAGGTACTGCTCGAACAGCACGGAAACATCTCGGAGTCTGATCTCGACCTGTTTCACATTGTGGATACTGCTGAAGAAGTGGTTGAAATCATTAACACTTTCTACAACAAACACCTGCTGAGTCCGAATTTCTGATTCTTCAGTTTAACTGCCTAACGCCGTTTGATTGGGTAAGACAAAGATCATAGCAATCCTCTTGCTTTTTGCACAAGCCTGGCTTCACGCGCAGAGTAACAGGATTTCAATGGACGTGCAAGTCCTCGATGGTCACCGTCTATCCATCCAACAGGAAATCACTTTTTACAATCGTTCGGAAGTTCCGCTTGATTCCATCTATCTTCTGAACTGGGCCAATGCCTACAAGGATCGAAAAACGCCTCTTGCCAAACGCCTGATTGAAGACTACAATAGAAAATTTTACTTCTCCAAGAAGTCAGACAGGGGATATTCGAAGGTGAATAGTCTCTTGTGCGATGGGCAGAGGGTTTATTTTGGGGAGGTTGAAGACAAGCAGGACCTGATTTGGATTCGGTTGAAAGAGCCACTGGAACCGGGAGCTTCGGTGAACCTTGAAATGAATTATGAGGTGAAGGTTCCCAGCGATCGCTTCACTCAATATGGACATGATGGTGTGAACTACAATCTGAGGTACTGGTACATCACACCCGCCGTGTTCAATGGTCAATGGAATCTGTACAGCAACCTGAACATGGATGACTATTTCATGGAACCCACCGACTACGACATTCAATTTGATGTTCCCATGGGGTTCACTTTGCATTCGAATCTCCTGGCCCAGGCTGAAATCCTCGACAATCATGTGAGATACGCCATGAAAGAGCAGAATCAGCTTGAGGTGGAAGTCAACATTCAATACCAAAATGATTTTTCCACATATCAGCTGCGGGAGCTCGAGGTTCAAACCAACCTGAAAAGTAAAAACCTGACCGAAAACCTCAAGGGAGACGTCCTTCAAAGACAAATTGATTTTATAGAAAGCTACCTGGGCGACTTCCCTTACGAAAAGATCCTGGTCAATCGAACGACCTACCTGAAAAACCCGGTATACGGTTTCAATCAGCTGCCCAAATCAATGAATCCGTTTTCAGACATTTTCGAGTGGGACATCAAGATGTTCAAGGCCATGTCGGAGCGGTTTATCGACAATACGATCCTGGTCAATGACCGCACCGAGTACTGGCTACCGGACGGGATTCAGATCTACCTGATGATGGAGTATGTCAGTCGCTATTATCCGGAGGTCAAAGCCATCGGAAGCATCTCCAAGAGATGGGGAATTCGAAGATACAGCATCGCACAGCTTGATTTCAATGGCAAATATCCCTTTGTGCTGCAATTCACCACCCGCAAGGTCCTTGATCAGTCGCTGAGCACGCGTTCGGATTCATTGTCAAACCTGAACCAAAAACTAGTCAATCGCTACAAATCCGGGCTGGGGCTTCGCTATCTCGAGACCTATCTGCAGGACAGCATCATAAAGAATTCCCTGAAGGAGTACTATCGCGATCACAGTACGAAATTCAGTCATGCCCAAGACTTTGAAGAGCTGGTAAAGCAAAAGACGGACAAGGATCTGAGCTGGTTCTTTGAGGATTATGTCAATACGACCAAAAAGATCGATTACATCATTAAAAAAACCGAGATCAAGGGAGATTCGGTTGAGGTGGTCCTCAAGAACAAAACGGGTTATGCCGCCCCGTTAACCATCTACGGAATTGACAAAAAGGAAGTAAAGTTCAAAAAGTGGCTGGAGGCCATACCCGATCAGGATACCCTGATGCTTTCAAGGCAGGGCATTGACAGGCTCAGTTTGAATTATGAGTTTTTGTATCCGGAGAACAACCTGAGAAACAATTGGAAAAAACTCAATCCTTCGTTATTCAACCGCCCTCTGAGATTTCGATTCTACCGGGACATTGAAGACCCCTACTACAACCAGGTGTTTTACAAACCCTATTTCAACTACAATTTTTATGACGGGGTGCTTCTTGGGCCAACGATTTACAACCAGGCCCTCTTCAAGAAAACCTGGCTCTTTTCGGCAACCCCGGTCTACGGTTTTAAGAGCAACAGCCTCCTGGGAACCTTTTCACTGGCCTATGAGTTTCTGCCTGAAACAACACCGGTCTACCGGTATCGCGCGGGTCTTTTTTTCAGTCGCTTTCATTATGACAATGATCTGGCTGTTAACAAGTTCACCCCGTTTTTCCGGATTGACTTCAAACGAAACAGCTTGAGAGATGTCGGAGGCAAATCCCTGGTTACCCGGGTTGTTTACGTAGACAAGGAGCTTCCTCCCGATGTCGAAGCCGACGAGACCTTCAATTACAACGTGCTCAACTTCAGGTATGGGTACAGCAGGCCGGATATCATCAATGACCTCAGGTACTTTGCAGATTTGCAATTCGAAAAAAACTTCAGCAAGTTCTCGGTGGATGTCAGGTATCGCAAGCTCACGCGGTTCAACCGCCATTATGACCTGAGGCTCTTTTTCGGCACATTTTTTCACAATGAGACCGAAACGGATTTCTTCAGTTTTGCGCTTGACCGACCCAGCGATTACATGTTCGACCTGGCGTACCTCGGCAGGTCGGAAGACTCCGGGTTTTTGAGCCAACAGACGATAATTGCCGAGGGAGGATTCAAAACCATCTTCCCGGATCAGTTTGCCAACCAATGGATGCTCACAACCAATGCCAGCGCGAGCATTTGGCGATGGGTGGAGGTCTATGCCGATGCGGGGTTCATCAAAAACCGCAATGAAACAGCGGAGTTTCGCTATGACAGCGGAATCCGTCTCAATTTTGTACCCAATTTCCTCGAGCTTTACTTTCCAATTCAGTCCTCTCTGGGTTTCGAACCGGGATTCTCTGACTACGCCTCCCGCATCCGATTTGTCGTGACCATCGATTTCGAGAGGGTCTACAATCTGGTCAAGCGCGGGTTCTACTAGAACAAAAAAATTGCCTTTTTTTTCATATCTTCGCAACGTTCCCAAAGGCTTGTAAATTATGATCGATAAGGTTACCGAAAACCAGAAAAAATTATCTTTTCAAGAGTTTAAAAACGAAGTCCTTACTGATTACAAAACTGCCCTCATAAGTCGTGAATGCAGTCTTCTTGGAAGGCGCGAGGTTTTGACGGGAAAGGCCAAATTCGGAATCTTCGGGGGTGGCAAGGAGATACCTCAGCTCGCCATGGCCAAGGCTTTCAAGCCGGGTGACTGGCGCTCGGGATACTACCGGGACCAGACCTTTATGATGGCCATAGGAAAATACGATCCGAAACACTTCTTTTCAAGTCTGTATGCCCATCCCGACATTGAGATTGACCCCTTCTCTGCAGGGCGGCAGATGAACGGGCATTTCGCAACCCATTCAATCCATGAAGACGGAAGCTGGAACAAGCTGAGCGAGCAATACAATGTAAGTTCAGACATCTCCCCTACCGCGGGTCAAATGCCCCGGCTGGTCGGGTTGGCAGAAGCCTCCAAAAAATTCAGGACCATTGAAGGCCTCGACAAAGATCATTATCTGTCAAACAACGGAAATGAGGTCGCCTGGGGAACCATAGGCAACGCTAGCACCTCGGAAGGCCCTTTCTTTGAAGCCATAAATGCGGCGGGCGTATTGGAGATTCCCATGGTGATCAGCATTTGGGACGACGATTACGGCATTTCGGTGCACGCCAAATATCAAACTACAAAAGAAGACATCTCAGAGATCCTCAAAGGCTTCCAACGGGAAGAGGGAGGACAGGGGTATGAAATCTTCGTTGTCGACGGCTGGGATTACACCGGTTTGGTCGACGTATACAGCAAAGCCGGTAAAATAGCACGAGAGGAACACGTGCCGGTCATGATCCATGTCAAGGGTCTCACTCAGCCCCAGGGACACTCTACCTCCGGCTCTCATGAGCGTTACAAAAGCCCGGAGCGACTCCAGTGGGAGCAGGAACACGACGGAATACGAAAAATGCGGGAGTGGATCCTTCAGTTTGAATTGGAAGATGCCAACGGAGAGCTTTTGAAATTTGTCGATGGTGAGGAGGAGCTGGAGAAACTTGAAAAAGAGGCCAAACGAACCGTTTCGCAAGCGAAACGAGAGGCCTGGAATGATTTTGTAAAACCCATGGTTGAGGAGCGAGCCATCCTCATGCAACTCATGGATCGAGCCGCTCGCAAAAGTCAGAACTCCATCTTCATTGACAAACTCAAAAGAGAGCTTGCAGAAATTGACGAGCCGATACGAAAAAACATTTTGACCGCAGCGCGACGCTCCCTGATCTACCTCAAGGACGAGGATTTCGAAGAGAAGGAGATCCTTCAGAACTGGATCAAAGAATATATGGCGGTGCAGAACGCGCGTTATAACGAGCATCTCTACAGTGAGCTCGACAGCAAAGCGACAAACATTGAGGAAATAGAGCCCGAATACGACGATGAGAAGGAAGAGGTTGATGCACGCATCGTTTTGAGAGACAATTTTGACGCCTTGCTGAGCAAGCACAAGGAGATCCTCATCTTTGGCGAGGATTCGGGTAAAATCGGGGACGTGAACCAGGGTCTCGAAGGGCTACAGAAAAAACACGGAGAAGAACGCGTTTACGACACCGGAATTCGGGAAGCGACGATCATCGGTCAGGGCATAGGCATGGCGATGCGCGGTCTGAGGCCCATTGCAGAGATTCAATACCTGGACTATTTGTTTTATGCCTCACATGTGCTTACCGACGATTTGGCAACCCTGCGATACAGAACCTTTGGAAGGCAGGTGGCGCCTATGATCATCCGCACAAGAGGTCATCGCCTGGAAGGCATCTGGCATTCCGGATCACAAATGGGCAGCCTGCTGAACCTGCTGCGCGGAGTTTACGTCCTGGTGCCTCGCAACATGACGAAAGCTGCAGGCTTTTACAATACGCTGATCCGCTCGGATGAGCCGGGTATCATTGTGGAAAATCTCAATGGATACCGTCTCAAGGAACGGGTTCCGGAAAACCTGGGAGAGTTCACAACGCCCATAGGTCAGGTGGAAGTAATCAAAGAAGGAAGTGACATCACCCTGGTGTCCTACGGCTCAACGCTCAGGCTGGTGGAGGAAGCCTCTGCCGACCTGTCACAGGTTGGCATAGACGCCGAGATCATCGACGCCCAGAGCCTCCTGCCTTTTGACCTGGACCAGGAAGTACTGCTCAGCGTTCAGAAGACCAATCGACTCGTCGTGATCGACGAAGACATTCCGGGAGGAGCATCCGCCTATCTGCTCGAAGAGATCATCAATAAGCAAGGCGCCTACTACTACCTGGACAGCAAGCCAACCACGATCACAGCCAAGGCACACAGACCCGCCTATGGTACGGATGGCGACTATTTCTCCAAACCTTCGGTCAACGATATTTTCGAAGGCGTCTACAAAGTCATGCATGAAAGTGATCCGGTAAAATACAAAAGCCTGTATGCCTGAAACGGGTAACTTTGGTGACAGAACCGTTAAATATTGTTAACAAACTCCTTCAATTTCAAGATTTTATGCTAATTTTGCAGGCGTAACAAAATCTTACCTTAAACCGGGGGAAACAATGCTTAAAAGACCGTTTTTCATAGTTCTGACGATGAGCCTGTTTCTGAGTTCACTCGGATTCAGTCACGCAGCGGTTCTGTCAGAGTCAGGTGAATTGAACCCGCCGAAAATTGTTCTGGATGATTTCTCTGCCTATTCCAAAGATCTTTACACGGCCCTGAATGAGCCTGCACTGGATTACAAAGCTTTTGAAACGGCCTTGAAAGGTTTTGTGAAACTTCAGCTGGAAGATAAGATCCTCAACACCCAGTATTTGACCGTCATCGACATGAGCCGTTCGGCCAATGAGCATCGTTTCTTTGTGATCAATCTGTCGGACAAGAGAGTTGAGCACAAAAGCGTAGTGGCACACGGAAGAAATTCCGGAGGGGAGTTTGCACGACATTTCTCGAACAAGGAAGGCTCGTTCAAGACGAGCCTGGGCTTTTACAGGACCGCTGAAACCTATCACGGAAAACACGGTCTGTCGCTGAGATTGGACGGCCTTGAAAAGTCAAACAACAAAGCACGCGAACGAGCCATAGTGATCCATGCAGCGGATTACGTCTCTCAGAATTTTATCGAGAAATTCGGCAGACTGGGCAGAAGCCTGGGATGTCCGTCACTCCCAAAAGAAGGGTATGACCAAATCGTGGAAACCATCAAAGAAGGAACCCTTCTCTTCATCTACTTCCCGGAGGAACACTACCTCAGCAACTCTCCCATCGCCAACCACAACTTCTCAGAAGTCGTCAACGGATAGGGTGTAGCGTCAACGGCCAGCCAGTTTTTTATTGATTTCCCTTACCAGGGCAGGTCCTTCGTAGATAAATCCGGTATACAACTGCACGAGATCCGCGCCAGCCTCAAGCTTTTCGATGGCATCATCGGCACTGTGTATGCCTCCGACACCAATTATCGGGAACGCTTTTCCGGATTTCTCAGCGAGAAAGCGAATAACCTCTGTGGAGCGCTCTCTGACGGGCTTGCCACTCAAGCCCCCCTGTTCAATCTTGTTTTCTGAATGCAGTCCCTCCCGTGAGATCGTGGTGTTTGTAGCAATCACCCCTGCTATGCCCGTCTCCTTGACGATATCTATGATATCCATCAACTGAGCGTCGGTCAGGTCGGGAGCAATCTTCAGAAGAATCGGTTTGGGGTGACTTTTGGTCCGATTTTTTTTCTCCAGCGCATTGAGCAAAGCCGTCAGGGGCTCCTTGTCCTGAAGCTCTCTTAAATTCGGCGTGTTGGGTGAGCTCACATTGACCACAAAATAGTCGACCACCTCGAAGAGTTTCTCGAAACAGATCAGGTAATCATCGGTAGCCTTTTCATTGGGCGTAACCTTGTTCTTTCCAATGTTCCCTCCGATGATGATGTCACTCTTTCTTTTTTTTAGACGGGTGACGACCTTATCCACGCCGTCATTGTTGAATCCCATGCGATTGATGATCGCCTCGTCTTCTTTTAATCGGAACAAGCGTTTTTTGGGATTTCCGGGCTGAGGTTTGGGCGTCACCGTACCGATTTCCACGAAACCGAATCCGTACTGGGCAAATTCATCAAAAAGCACAGCATTCTTGTCAAACCCTGCTGCGAGGCCCACCGGGTTTTTGAATTTCAACCCGAAAAGTTCGCGCTCTAAAGAAGGATGCTCAAAGCCAAACCTGGATTTGACAATTCGTCCGGTCAGGGGCAACTTCAAAAGATTTTTGATCATTCCAAAAGTGAAATGATGCACATCCTCAGGATCAAACTGGAACAGAACCTTGCGAACCACGGATTTGTAAAAACTCATAGACGGGGTGTAATAGAAATTATTCTAGCGCAACTCTGCCTTGAACTGATGTTCAAAGCCCTGCTGCAGCTTTTTCATTATTTTGTCGATCTGCTTGTCTGTAAGGGTCTTGTTTTTATCCTGCAGGATGAAGCTCAGCGCATAGGACTTCTTCCCTTTGGGTAACTTGTCTCCCAGGTAAACATCGAACAGGTCGACCTGTTTCAGCAGTTTTTTCTCAGCCTGCTTCGCAAAATCATGGAGATCCACAAAATTGACCTCCTCGTCGAGCAACAGGGCCAGATCCCTCTTCACCTCCGGATGTTTCGGAAGTTCCTCCACCTTGATCCGGGTTCCCTCCATGCTCTCTATGACATTTGCCCAGTCAAAATCAGCGAACAGGACTTCCTGCTTGATGCCAAAAGACTTGAGCACATTCGAACGGACCACACCAAATTCAACCAGTTTCTTTTTCCCTGAATACAGCGCCAGCCCTTCCGGGATCATGTCATTCTTCATTTTTCCATATCGGGTTCCCCTGACACCCAACCTCTGGAGCAGCCCGGCGACAACACCCTTCATGTAGAAGAAATCGGATTCCTGGGCCTGCAACCCCCAATGATCACCTGTTCTGTTGCCCGTAAAGACAAGAGCCAGATGCTTGTTCTCCGTATATCCGGAATCGTATTTGTGATACGTGTTTCCAAATTCAAACAACCTGAAGTTCGCCGACTTCCTGTTGAGATTGTAAGCTGTTGATTCCAGCAAACCAAAGAGCATGGACTGGCGCATCACAGACAGATCGTTGCTGAGGGCATTCAAGATGGTGACGTTTCGCTCCTCGGATATCCCCTCTGAAAGAGAGGTGTAATCTGGTCGGGTCAGCGAGTTGCTCATCGATTCATATATGCCGTTGGAGATCAAAAACTCCGAGGTTACCATATCCACTTTTTCAGGACTCAAACCGGACGAGGTTTCCACCGAGGTCTTGATTTTCTCGGGAATCTCTACATTGTTGTATCCGTAAACACGCAGAATCTCTTCCACCACATCCGCCTCACGGGTCACATCCACGCGATAGGCCGGAACGGTAAGGCCCAAGCCGGATTCGGTTTGACTGTCGATGCGAATATCTAGCGATGCCAGGATATTTTTCATCGTATCTGTCGGTATCTCCTCCCCGATCAGGCGAAAAGCCCTTTCGTAGGAGAGTCGAATCTGATGATCCTCAATTTTATTGGGATAAAAATCACTGATATCCGAAACGATCTTGCCCTCTGCGATCTCGGCGATCAGAATGGCCGCTCGTTGCAGGGCGTATTCAACCGTATTCGGGTCGATGCCTCTTTCGAAACGAAAAGAAGCATCGGTGTTCAAACCGTGGCGCTTGGCTGTTTTCCGGATAGAAACCGGATTGAAATAGGCGCTCTCCAGGAAAATGGAGGTTGTCTCTTCAGTGACTCCCGACTTGATCCCTCCGAAAACACCTCCGATGCACATTGGGTTGCTGTCACCGTCACAGATCATGATATCTTCCTTGTGCAGCTCGCGCTCGACGCCATCCAGGGTTGTGAATTTCGTCCCTGTGGGCAGTGTGCGAACCAGCACCTTGTCTTTTTTGATCTTGTCAGCATCAAAGGCGTGCAGGGGTTGGCCCAATTCATGCAACACGTAATTGGTAATGTCAACCACGTTGTTTATCGGGCTCAAGCCAATGGCACGAAGTCTGTTTTGAATCCAGGAAGGAGATTCCTGAACTTTCAGGTCGGTAATGGTAATTCCGCAGTATCGGGGCACGAGTTTGGAATCCTGTACCTCCACCTTGATGTTGTAGGTGCGCTCATCGACGTGAAAATCACTGACCGATGGCGTGTTCAGCTTCTTTTTGGTCTCCTCCAGCTGCAAAAGCCCCGCATACAGGTCCCTGGCAACACCGAGGTGACTCATGGCATCCGCACGGTTGGGTGTCAACCCGATCTCGAACACATGATCGCTGTAGAGCTCAAAAACCTCTCTTGCCGGAGTTCCCGGGTCAATTCCCTCTTCGAGAATCATGATCCCGTCATGACTCTCTCCAATACCTAGCTCGTCCTCGGCACAGATCATCCCCATGCTGACCTCTCCCCGAATCTTCCCTTTATTGATCTTGAAGGGATCTCCCCCAGTCGGATGCAGAGTCGTCCCCACGGTCGCAACCGGAACCAGCTGGCCTGCTTCCACATTGGGTGCACCGCAGACAATCTGAACCGGCTCCCCGTTGCCCAGGTCAACGGTAGTCACTTTCAAACGGTCCGCATTGATGTGTTTTTCACAAGTTAGCACCTTGCCTACCACTACGCCTTCAAGCCCACCCTTGATCGACTCGTAGTTTTCAATTCCTTCAACTTCCAGTCCGAGATCGGTAAGTATCTCTCCAACGCGCACAGCGTCGAGGTTAATATTGAGGAAGTCTTTCAGCCAGTTGTACGATATTTTCATCTAAGGATCCATTTTGCAGAAGGCAGATCACCCCTGCTGTCATAAGCTGCAAAGATATAATTGATAGATGATAAGACAAGAGTCCTGGTCTTTTTTTTGAGCCTTGAAGACCCTTTTTACGATTTGTCAGAATTTAATTATTTTGCGATACACAAATCACTATTCACTCAAATCACCAGACAATGTCATATTCTATCACGCGGATCTTTGATTTCGCCTATTATCAACTTGAAACATACAACCTGAGCAAGTCCCTGGTTTCCAAGACTACCGGGCAATGGGAAGCCACCTCATCCCGGGAATTCGTGGAAAGGGCAAACATGGCAAGCCGGGGTTTATTGAAACTGGGCGTAAAAGCCGGGGATCGAATCGCTTTGATCTCTACTACCAACCGAACGGAATGGAACATCATGGATATGGCCATACTCCAGATCGGGGCGATCAATGTTCCGATCTATCCGACGATCAGCGAAGAGGATTACAAATACATTTTCAATCATGCCGAGGTCAAGTACTGTTTCCTGTCGGATGAAGAGCTTTTTACCAAAGCCAACGCGGTAAAGCCTCAGGTAAAGAGCCTGAAGGGGATCTATTCGTTTGAAGCTGTGACGGGTTGTGACCTCTGGGAGGATGTGTTTACCCTTGGATCAGATCCTGAGCTACAGGAGAAGGTGGATAAACTGAAAGACAAAGTCAAACCATCCGATCTGGCAACGATAATCTATACCTCGGGAACTACAGGCGTTCCCAAGGGAGTCATGCTCTCTCACAGCAATATTGTCTCCAATGTGCTGGACAGCATTCCGAGATTACCCATCGTAAAGGGCCAGAGCACGGTTCTGAGTTTTCTGCCTGTCTGCCACGTCTTTGAGCGCATGCTGCACTACCTTTACATCTACAGTGGGATCACCATACATTACGCAGAATCCATAGAGAAGATCGCAGACAACGTAAAGGAGGTGAAACCCAACTTTATGAGTGTCGTGCCGAGACTTCTGGAGAAGATCTACGACAGCATCATTGCCAAAGGAGCAGAACTTTCGGGCATCAAGAGAAGGCTTTTCTTCTGGGCCGTTGAAGTAGGCCTGAAATACGAGCCCTATGGTCGTAACGGCTGGTGGTATGAGAAGCAATTGGCACTGGCAAACAAATTGATCTTCAGCAAATGGAGGGAGGCCCTTGGCGGGAACCTGACAACCATGGTGTCTGGGTCGGCCGCTTTGCAACCCCGGCTGACAAGAATCTTTGCTGCCGCGGGCATGCAGGTCATGGAAGGCTATGGGCTGACCGAAACCTCACCGGTGGTCTCGGTCAACATGTATGAGAACAACCTCTTCAAAGTAGGAACCGTGGGCAAGGCCATCGACAATGTCGAGATCAAGATCGCTGAGGACGGTGAAATCCTGATCAAAGGACCCAATGTGATGCAGGGATACTACAAGGACCCAAAGAAAACCTCGGAGGTGATGACAGGTGATTATTTCCACACCGGGGACAAGGGCGAGCTCGACAAGGACGGTTTTCTGAGGATCACAGGAAGAAAAAAAGAGATATTCAAGACCTCAGGGGGGAAATACATTGCTCCTACCCTGCTGGAAAACCAGATGAAACAGTCCCGGTTCATCGAACAGATCCTGGTGATCGGAGAAGGGCAGAAAATGCCTGCCGCCATAGTACAGCCCAATTTCGACTTTGTCAGGGAGTGGGCCCGCAGGCACGATGTGACACTCGGTGAGACGATCGAAGAAATCGCCGAGAACAAAGAGGTTCACGACCGCATCATGGAGGAGATCGAAGAAGGAAACAGCTATTTTGGAAAGTGGGAGACAATCAAGAGAATTGAAATTGCACCCGAGGTCTGGTCGGTTGACAACGATTTGCTGACTCCAACCTTCAAGCCCAAAAGGGAAGTGATCCTGAAACGCTACAAGCATCTTTACGACAGAATCTACGGATAATACCTCCTTAACGGCCCTGATAAGCCGCTCTGGCTTCGTCGATGGACGCATGAATTATTCCTCCCCTGTGCATCTCATCGGCATGATCCTCTTTCAAATCTCCGTAGGTCATGACTTTGTTTCCTTTTAGGGCTTTTCTGAGCTCATCCGACAAGAAAACGTCAAGCTCGGCCTGCCGGTGCTTGCCGAGTATGGAATGTCCCGTGGCGGGATCTGACATCAAATCCGTGTTCAGATCATCAAGCTGATCGAGTTCAGCATTGTCATGGGCCGTGTGAAATACAAAGAGGTTATACCTGTCTTTTTCCAGTTTGCTCATGGCATCCAGCACAGCCGTCTTTTTATTTTCCACAGGCCGACCCCAAATGTCGGCTGCCATGTGCTCATCAAAATACCTGCAGATGACCAGGCCATACTCATTCGCCAACTTTTCGACCACTGCAGCGATCTCCGGCGTGGAGCGCGCGATTCCCATGTGATGGTCGAGATAGTCCACTTTCATGCCCATGGCCACAGCGCGATCTATTTGAGCCCGAAGCTCAGTTTCCACCTCGTTCAAGTCATAATCACTCAGCAAAAAGTCCTTGACGGAAGTCCTGAAGAAACCCCGCTCATCCACAAGACTGGGAACTGCTGATTTTCCTGAGATCGGTCCCCATTTCAGTTGCTCAAATTCAGAAGTCAGTGTCAGGTGCAGACCGATCGACACGTGAGGGGCTTCCTTGAGGATTTCTGCCGCTTCCTGCACCCAGGGGGTTACCATCATCACCGAGGCATTGAACGGGATGCCTGAACGAACCATGTCCTTCAGGGCCAAATTGACGGCGTGGGACATTCCGAAATCATCTGCACGCAGCATAACCCGGTATTCTTCCTGAGCCTTCGCCTGAAAGAAAGCAGCCATTAAAAGAAGTAGCAATACTGATTTAAAATTTCTCATGATTTACAAATTTTGGGACCCTTTAAATCTACGGAATTATCTACGTGCCGACAAATAACAAAAGACTCGTAATTGTTGAAAAAAACTCTCGAGAGATGCCCTGGAATCGATTATTTTTGTTGTAATTAGCGACCTCATTTCTTACTTTTACGCTTTAGCCTCAAATCATGGAACAATTCATTGTCTCAGCGCGAAAATATCGACCGCAGGTCTTTGACGACGTGGTGGGACAAAAGGCGATCACCAACACCCTGGAAAACGCGATCAAGAGCAATCATCTCGCGCAGGCTCTGTTGTTCACGGGCCCTCGGGGAGTGGGTAAAACGACCTGCGCGCGAATCCTTGCCAAAAGGATCAACGAAGAGGGCATGCAGCACACAAGTGGCGATGAGGATTTTGCTTTCAACATTTTTGAGCTCGACGCGGCGTCAAATAATTCGGTAGATGACATCCGCAACCTTACCGAACAGGTCAGGATCCCACCGCAAACGGGAAACTTCAAGGTGTATATCATTGACGAGGTGCACATGCTGTCACAATCGGCCTTCAACGCATTTTTGAAGACCCTTGAAGAACCTCCGGCTCACGCCATTTTTATTTTGGCAACCACCGAAAAGCACAAGATCATCCCAACGATACTCTCTCGTTGCCAGATCTTTGACTTCCGACGCATCGGCGTTCAGGACATCAAGCAATATTTGCACAAGATCGCGGAGGGAGAAAACGTCAAGGCTGAAGATGACGCCCTGCACATCATTGCTCAAAAGGCGGATGGCGCTTTGAGAGACGCACTGTCCATCTTTGACCGCGTGGTCTCCTTTTCCGGAAACGAATTGACTCGAGAAGCGGTTTCCAGCAATCTCAATGTGCTGGATCACGAGGTGTATTTTGAGATTACAAATCTTCTTTTGGAGAATAAGATTCCTGAGGTGCTCATTGCCTTTAACGACATCTTGTCCAAAGGTTTCGAAGGGCATCACTTCATCAACGGACTCGCGTCCCATTTCCGGGATCTTCTCGTGGCCAAAGACCCTGCAACGCTGCAGCTCCTTGAAGTCGGTGATCGAACCAAAAAACAATACCTGGAGCAGGCCAAAAAATCCGACCTGAGATTTCTCATGCAGGCGATCGACCTGGCCAATCAATGCGATTTGAACTACAAAACCAGCAAGAACCAAAGGCTTCTTGTAGAGCTCAACCTTATGAAAATCGCATCCATCACTTTTGATGGCAAAAAAAAAATCTAAAGGATTCATCGTCCCTTCGATAAACTTCATAACCATGCACAGGCCGGCATCTTCCGATGAAAAGGCTGTACCCATGCCGCCGCTTGAGGTGAAAAATCCGGAGAAAGAGGTGCCTGTTGCACTTGAGCAGGCAGGAAATGGCCGAAGGAAGTCTGCCCTGTCGCTTTCCAGCCTAAAGCGAAATAAACAGGAAGCTGAAAAACTGAGGCAAAAGAAGGCACGTGAAAGCAAAACAGAAAATCTTCCACAGGACCCCTTCACGGAAGAGACTTTCAACAAGGTATGGCAGGAATACATTGACGGTTTGATCCATGGAGGTGAAAAAATCCTGGCTTCTGTGCTCATGGCAGACAAACCGGTGCTCAAAGAGAATATGATCCACGTCACCTACCCCAATCAACTCATGAAGAAAGAGCTTCTTCGGGTTCGACCAAAAGTGCTCAGACACATTCGAAGTGCCTTGAACAACCACGCAGTGGACTTTGAAATTGAAGTCAAAGAAGAGAATCAGAAAAGGTTTGCCTATACCCCACAGGAGAAGTATGAGCTGCTGAAAGAAAAAAACGGTGATATATCCTTTTTGAGAAAAACCTTCAACCTCGAGCTCTAAGGACTTGTTTACGAAGGAACCCTAATCCTTCACCGTCAATCGAAGCACTGAACAGGCCGAGCTGTCAGCGAATTTGTCTTTGTTTTTACCGAATAACACATTCTGCCAATTGTCTTTTTCAGGCGTACCGATGATCAACAAATCGTATTCCGCTGAAATCAAACCAATTGTCTCTATAGGGTCCTTCGCCCTTTGAATCAGAACCTTGGATTCGGATTCAGCCTTTAAAAGCAACCGTACGGAGGCCTGTTCCATGGCTGCAATTTGCGGATCGGTCATGTGCTCAGGAACAACATGCAACAGGGTCAGAGAAGCATCATAGAACCGACAGACTCGATCCGCTATAGCGACAAAGTTCTTGTCCTTTCTACCGGGTCTGAGTGCCATAACGACCTTGGAGATATGCCGAACGCCGTTGTCCCTGAAAAGGGCAAAATCCGAATTGACATGGGTGACAAACCACCCAATCGGGTTTCGCACCAGCCAGCCCTTGTGAGCCCGGGCGTCCCAGCCCATGACCATCCAGTCACTGTGTGTCTGCTCGCTGAGCTCCTGAATCGTAGTTGTCAGATCGTGCGTCACCACCGCTTCAAAATCGATATTCACTTTACGCGCCCGGGCCAAACCTGAAAACCTTCGCCCCAAGGAGCGAATGACCGGGTTGTCCTCCATGAAGGCATCCAGAAAAGTCTGATTCGGAACCTCTGTGATATTAACGGCTTGAGTAATTTCCTTTTTGTTCAACGCCGCTCCAATCTCTACGAGCATTTCAGGCGATTTCTCGTTCCCGAGCAGGGGAATGACCACACCCGCGTCCGAAGCGATCTTGCCATCGAGGATCGTATTGTTGACCCGAGGCGGTTCCTGTATTTTAACACCTTTCCTTCTCTTTTTGTTATAGAGCATGTAAAGGGCCGGTCGATGGCCGTACTTGCGCAGAATCCCGGTTCGCGCTGTTTTCTTTCCGTAGAAGAAGTAAATCACGAAACCCAGCAGGAAGATCGTTACGACAGCAACCAGAGGTATCATGCCCAGGAAAATCAACAGAAGAAACCCCGATATGATCCCGAAGATCTGCACCACCGGGTAGAGCGGAGATCGGTAGGTCGGGTTGTACCATTGGGCCGAAGTCTCGCGTAAGATCACTACGCAAATGTTGACCGAGATGAACATGGTAACCATAAAGGCGCTCGCGAGCTTTGCAATTTTCTCGACATCGAGAAACAAGATCACCAAGGCCATGGTCAGACAGGTCAGTACAATCGATGAAACCGGCGTCAGAAATTTGGAATGAATCTTGCCCATGAAATCCGGCAGAAGCTTGTCCATGGCCATGGCAAAAGGAAATCGCGAGGCCGCAAGCACCCCTGAATTCGCCATGGAGATCAAAGTGATAACTCCGACTAAAGCCGTGATTGTTCCAATCAATGGACCACCTAACTTGTTCGCTACCGTATAGATGGGCCTGAGATCCGTGGAGAGTTCATTCATGGGAAGATTGCCCACCAGGATGAAAGCGATGAAAACATAAATCAAGGTCATTATGAACAACGAAAGGATCATGGCCCTGGGTAGGTTTTTACTTGGATTTTTGATTTCGCCAGCGATGGCCGCCACCTTGGTAACGCCCGCATAGGAGATGTAGACAAAAGCCACTGTGGAAAATAGACCCATCGTTCCATCGGTGTAAAAGGGATCGAGTAATTCTTTGTCTACGGCAGGGAGACCAAAAATCAGAACCATGGCAAGCGTAATCAGGCTGATTGCCACGATTACGATCTGCACCTTTCCCACTTTTTTTACACCGAAGATATTCAGCATCAGAATGACAGCAAGAAAAAAGAGAGCCACGTACTGCGTGAATCCGTTGGAGGCGTTTACAAGAACAGCCAGGTAGGCACCGAATCCAACAAGGGCAAAAGCGCTTTTCAACAGCAGCGAAAGCCAGAGCCCGAGCCCGGCAATGGTACCGAATATTGGGCCAAAGGAACGTTCAATGTACAAATAGGTTCCTCCTGAGGAAGGCATGGCCGTGGCGAGCTCCGATTTGGAAAGAGCGGCAGGAAGTATGCATACAGCGGCAAGGAGGTAGGCCAGCCAAATGGAAGACCCGGTTTTGGCTGCGGCAATGCCCGGAAGCACGAAAATTCCGCTTCCCAGCATGCCTCCGATGCTTATCGCGATAACCGAGGTCAAATTCAAACTACGCTCTAGTTTCTTCAAAATCAAAATTTGCTCTAAAATAGACTTTTTTTAACAACTGTCTCGCGCCTGGAACCCAGTCAAATGAAAATTAAGCTTTAAATTTGTCGCCTGGAAAAACCGTGTATTAAACCCTTTTTGCCATGCTTGGATTGAAATTTGAAACCGAAACTTCCTGGGTGGAAGTGGCGAGCGCCGGACTCCAACAGGTGCTGACCGATCACGCCTTTGCAGAGCAGAAAGCTGCCTCGAACGCCGTATCAATCATCATCAATTATTCGGAAGAAACAGAATTGGTCCAGGCCATGAGCGACATCGCCATCGAGGAGATGGAGCACTTTAAGATGGTGCATGAATTCATGGTAAAAAAGGGAATGACCCTGGGTCGGGATCAGAGCAATGACTATGCCCGGCACCTGCAGAGCTATTTCCCAAAGACGGGCGACAGAAAGCTGGCCCTGATTCACCGGCTGCTCATCGCAGCGCTTATTGAGGCCCGCAGCTGTGAGCGCTTCAAAGTGTTTTCAGAAAATATTGAGGATCCTGAACTCGCCAAGTTCTATCGCGATCTGATGATCTCCGAAGCCAATCACTACACGACATTTTTGGGATTCGCCCGCAAATTCATGGATCGAAAAATTGTCGACGAGAAATGGCAGGGCCTGCTCGATTATGAGGCCGAATTCATGAAGTCACGCGGCACGTCGGCCAAAGTTCACGGTTGATTAACTGATAAAGTTGATCGTAAGCGGATAGTGGGGCTCTTCCCCATTATTGGCTCGAACGGCATTGACAATGGGAAACACAAAGCACAACACGCCTATTCCGATCAATCCGATAATGCCCAATCCCACCAGCAGTATCAGAGGGAATGCAGATCAGCGCATAGAGAAACATGCTGAGCTGAAAGTTTATGATGGATTTCCCATGCTCGTCCATACCATAGATCTCATCCTTTTTGGTCAACCATACCACCAGGGGCACGATAAAGCCTCCAAAACCGGTTATCAGGTCCAGCAGCTGGCTCAAATGGGTAAGCATAAGGCTTTGACGGTCTTCTCTCATCGTGTAGGGTGCAACTCGCATTTTTCAGGTATTTTAAAGTAAACGATTCAATATTGTTTGTGCTTATTTGTTTGACGCCCAATCTGTAAAATTGTTACAAGCCATCAAACTTGATTACCTTTGCAAAAATCAGTTGAAACCCATGGAGCAAAAAGAGTCCGGAATCCGAAACGACACGATCATCGCCCTGGCCACAGCATATGGCGTAGGCGCCATTGCCGTGATTCGACTCTCGGGTGAAGGCGCCATCGATCTGGTTTCTGAGCACTTTGAGGGACGGTCCAAATCAAAGGTTTTGAAGGACCAGGCGTCTCATACCGTGCATTTGGGTTGATCAAAGAAGGCGATCGTATCCTGGATGAAGTGCTGGCCACCGTTTTCAGGGCACCTCACTCCTATACCGGGGAAAACGTGGTAGAAATTTCCTGCCACGGCTCGACCTTCATTCAACAGGAGATTCTTCAGCTGTTCCTGAAAAAAGGAGCCCGTCATGCGGATGCAGGAGAATTCACGCTAAGAGCCTTTCTCAACGGGAAGATGGATCTCAGTCAGGCCGAGGCCGTGGCCGACCTTATCGCTTCAGACTCCCAGGCTTCTCATGACCTGGCCCTGCAACAAATGCGCGGAGGCTTTTCCTCGGAGATCGCCGCGCTCCGAGATCAGCTCGTACATTTTGCCTCCATGATTGAACTCGAGCTGGATTTTGTTGAGGAGGATGTCGAATTTGCCGACCGGGCCGAATTTCAAAAGCTTATCCATAAGATACGTGAGGTTGTCAAGCGCCTTATCGATTCTTTCTCGCTTGGAAATGTGTTAAAAAATGGTATTCCGGTGGCTATTGTAGGGGAACCCAACGTCGGAAAGTCCACCTTGCTCAATGCTCTTCTCAACGAAGAAAAAGCCATCGTATCCGACATTGCCGGAACCACCCGCGACGCCATCGAGGATGAAATGAATCTCAACGGGGTCAATTACCGTTTCATCGACACGGCCGGAATACGCGAGACTTCTGATGTGATCGAAAGCATCGGGATCCAAAAAACGTATGAGAATATTGAAAAGGCCCAACTGGTTCTTCAACTCATCGACGGGGAAAAGGTTCAACTCGATCAAGTGGAGGTCGAAGTGAGCGTGCTCCAAAAAAAATATCCCGCAAAGAAAGTCCTGACCCTGATTAACAAATCCGACAAGATTTCAGCGGAGAGTCGTACCCAGTTTAAAGAAAACCACCCCGACTGGCTCCTGATCTCGGCCAAAACGAAAGAAGGACTCGACGCGCTTCTCAAAAACTTGACCGACCTCGTGAACACGGGTGCGCTCAGCAACCAACAGACCGTTGTGAGCAATTCGAGGCACTTTGAGGCCCTGAGCAAGGCCATGGATTCGCTCAACGAAGTTCAAAAAGGACTGGACCAGGACATCTCATCCGACCTCATCGCCATCGACATTCGCCAGGCACTCTACCACCTCGGCGAAATCACAGGGGAGATCACCACTGACGACCTGTTGGGCAACATCTTTGCCAATTTCTGTATCGGAAAATAGATTCAAAAGACTTTCCGCTACTTTCCCTTACTTACAGGATCTTCAAGAGATTCCAATTGCACTTTCTAAGAGTTTTATAGTTTACAATTCATTTTATCTCATCAAATTATTAACACCAAAAGGTGATTTATTAATGAAATTATAGTTGCTATCAATTTTTTATGTATTTGAATTTCAGTATTTTACAGTAGCATTAAAAAATGAACACACTTTTTTGTGATTTTTAGAGTACTTCAAATACTAATAGCGTGTAATTAATCTTTACATGCAAACAAAAGAGAACGAAGGTCTTATTTATAAAATCACAAATTAAGAAATAACTATGGTATTTGCAGCCTACCGGTGTCATTGCAATTAAAGCATGTTTGCTGTCACCTATTTTGTCTTTGAAATGAATTCAAAAAATAAGAAAGCTAAAGGTTCGGCAAATACTATATTAAACGAGCTAGAAGACTAGTTACATTACAATTACTTCACGTATTTACTCTAATTCTGAATTTTATTCGGATAGGAAATATACGTTCAAATTCTAACGCATTAAAATATCAAAAAATGAAAAAAATACACATCACATTCGCTTTATTACTATACTCAATCTCGAGTTTTTCTCAAGACATTACAGGCATATGGAACGGAACAGTAAAACTGGGAGAAGATAAAGAAATCAGTTTTATTTTTAACATAAAGAAAATTGATAATAACTATGTCACAGATCTATCCATACCGGCGCAACGTGTTGCTGGTTTAAAACCTCAAAAAACAACTTTTGAAAATGGAATCTTACAAATTGATGGTACAAACTTGGGCATAAAGTATGAAGGCAAATTTAATACAACATCTCAACAGTTTGAAGGCAAATTTTCGGAAGGAGCAAATACACTTCCTTTGAATTTAAAAGAAGGAAAGCTAAAATTAGAATCTAAAAACAATAGGCCTCAAGAGCCAGTAAAACCATATCCCTACTATGAAGAGGAAGTCGTTTTTGAGAATAAAGAAGCTAATGTATCACTTGCTGGAACATTGACTTTACCTGGCAATAATAAAAAATCTCCAGCAGTTATCTTAATAAGTGGTAGTGGTCCGCAGGATAGAGATGAAACATTTGCAAATCACAAACCTTTTTGGGTACTTGCAGATCATTTAACTCGCCAAGGAATTGCAGTTTTGCGTTTTGATGATCGTGGAGTTGGAAAATCGACTGGTAATTTTAGTAGCGCTACAACAAAAGATTTTTCAACAGATGTAATAAGTGCTGTAAAGTATCTAAAATCAAGATCAGATATTGATACTGATAATATTGGTTTAATAGGTCATAGCGAAGGTGGTATTATAGCGCCATTAGCTGCAAACCAAACAAAAGATGTGTCTTTTATGGTTTTATTGGCCGCCACGGGTATTCCAGGAAGCGAAATATCATTAATGCAGTCTTTATCAATGAGACCTTTTCCTGTACCAAATGAAGCTGCCTATGAGCAAGCGATTAGAAAAGCCATTAAAATTGCCGCTTCAGATAATGAATTGCCTACAATTAAAAAAGAACTTACCATACATTATAACAAAACGATTGCCCCTATATTAAAACCCTTGGTTGGTAATGATGCCAAAGTAAATGAAATTATTGGAGGATTAATTGAAATGAGAACTACACCTTGGATTCGCTATTTTTACAATTACAATCCTGCTGCTGAAATTGAAAAATTAGAAATTCCTGTGTTGTCTTTAAATGGTAGTAAAGATACCCAAGTGAATGCCAAAATAAATCAAAATGGAATACGTCAATCTTTGATTAAAGGAGGTAATCAAGATTATAAAATCATAGAATTAGAAGACTTGAACCACTTTTTTCAAGAGTGTGAAACAGGAAAGATGGATGAATATCAAAAGATAGAGCAAACTGTTTCCCCAATAGCATTAAAAGAAATTTCGAGTTGGATTATAGCACATATAAACTAGTCGAGTAAAAAAACTTCTTTCTAATATAGGCCTTAAATTAGTGAAGAGTAAATCGTCGGAACATAGTTCTAAAAAAGCCCAAAATGATCACCAACTTAGTTCGGATTTAAAAAATGGAACTTTTACTTTTTTATTTAAATCTGGTATTGCACTGCATTAATGAAAAACAATTTTGAAAAAAAAGCTTATCTACTTCACTAAAGTTGTGTTTGCAATAATTATCGTAGCAATTGCAATAATTATTACAGCTTACTTCTGGCCAACTTCCAAATTACAAACACCAGTAGTTTTTGAAAGAACTATCATCAAAAATGTAAATATTGTAGATGTTGTAACAGGAGAAGTGGCTGTGGATCAATTTGTTTTGATTGAACAATCTCGAATTATAAAAATTGATTCTACGCATATCACAGCTACTGATGATGCTTTAATTATCGATGGCACTGGTAAATTCCTCATTCCTGGTTTGTGGGATATGCACACACATTCCAATCAACATTCAGAATGGTTGCATCATCCCTTGTATATTGCTAACGGTGTTACAGGTGTTAGAGACATGTCGGGTCAATTGAATGAGAAAGACAGCTACTGGGTGGGCAGTAAAGAGCGTTTGCAGTGGAATAGAGACCTAGAGAATAAAACCAGAGTCACACCGAGATACGTGTTGCAAAGCAGTTACCAAATGGATGGTGAAAAAGCCATCCCTGAGGATGCACCAAACTTTTTTAAACTGCAGAATCCATCTCAAGTAGATTCATTGCTGCAATTTTATAAAAATGAAAAGGTAGATTTTATAAAGGTGTACCAACAATTGCCTAAAGACACCTATAAATCATTGGCATTAAAAGCGTCTCAGTATGGGTTGCATTTAGCAGGGCATAAACCCATGTTTCTGAGCTTGGAAGAAGCGGTCAACTCAGGACAAAGAAGTTTTGAACACGGGCGGATTTTCATGTATGAGTGCTTTCCAGAGGCTGATAGTTTAAAGAGCCCTAACCACTGGAAAGCCTATTTTTCTAAATCTAAAGCAAAGATTGTACAACAATTTGACAGTGTTCAAGCAAAAGCATTAATGCGTTTAATGCAGCAAGAAAAAGCCCATTGGACACCAACCTTGCAGACCTTGAAGTTTGAAGCCAATGCGCATAAAAATGAGTTTACGGATAATGAAAATCTAAAATATGTAACCAACGTTAGAAAGCAACTATGGTGGAAATATGATGCAGACCATAACAAAGAAAAAAATCTCGAAAGAGAAGGTAATAGTGTAAGTGAGCAATTTTTTGAAGCTTCGAAAAAACAAGTAGCCATGGCACATAGAATGGGGGTGCCAATTATGGCAGGAACCGATGTAACCGACTCTTACGTGTTTGCTGGATTTAGTTTACATGACGAATTATATGAATTGACAACAAGTGGGCTATCTAGCCTCGAAGCGCTACAGTCTGCTACTATAATACCCGTAAAATATTCCAATGTAGAAGAGGATTATGGCTCTATAGAGATAGGGAAAAAAGCAGATCTGGTTTTACTAAATAAAAATCCTTTACAGGATATTAAAAATACAAAAAGCATCAAAGGCGTGTTGTTAGACGGTGTGTATTATGATGAAGAAAAACTCACTGAACTAAAGGAGTTTACAGAAACAGCCGCTGGTAGCTTTCATATGAATGTAAAAACTTTTGTAAGCTTACTAAACAGTCCTTTAATGCGTGTGCAGTTTGCCGATTAAAGTAATTCGTTCCATTTTTTTAAGTAGAACTTCTTATAGATGGAGCTATCATAACCTTATCATGAATCAATGAAGAATAGTAATATTGGAAATAATGAAACTAAAAAAAAGTAGAAAAGGAGTAAAATTAGGAATAGGGATTATACTAGGAGCCATTGTTGGCTATGCAACATCAAATATGCAGCTGTGGTTTGTTTTAGGGATTGCCATAGGTGCAGCTTTGGAATATGGTAATCGTAAACAATCTAATTAAAGAAATACAAAACTATTATTCACCAAAAATAATAGCATAAGTGAAGAATCAAAAAGGGTGAACATGTTAACATGAAATGCAGGAAACATTCAAACCAGTTAATAGTTAGTAATGGCAACAGCGTTAATTGAGTTGATATTAGGTATCTGGCTTTTGTTGACAGGTGTTGGCTACAATTTAAAAACGATAACTACAAAAAGATTTGAAAGTAGAAAAATTAGAGAATATAGAATTTGATATAATTGTTGATTGCTTTTTAAAATCTTTCGAGAACTACTATGTCAAATTTCCAACAGACAAAAATTACTTTAAAGAGAGGTGGAAAATGGCAAAAGTTGATTATGCTCTTTCTTATGGAATGTTTGATGGAGGTAAATTAGTTGGGTTTATTATAAATGCAATCGATACACGAAATGGAGAGAAAATAGCATTTAATACTGGGACAGGTGTACTTCCAGAATACAGAGGAAAACGAATTGTCAGATCAATCTACGATTTTGCCATACCAGATTTAAAAATAAATGGTGTTGAAAAATGTTCATTAGAAGTGATCATTGAAAATATTAAAGCAATAAAGTCTTACCAGAGTATTGGATTTAATATTTGTAAAACATTCAATTGTTTCAGCGGAGAGATTCAATTAAGCTCAAAAGAAAAAATTGAGTTGAATCAAGTTGACTATGATGCTTTTGATTGGGAAAAATTACCTAATCAAAATTTATATTCTTGGGATTTTAACTCCAAAGTAATTAAAAACGGAGATTACAAATACTATCAAATATTAAAAGACAATTTTCCTGAATCTTTTTTTATTATTAATCCTATGAATGAATATTTAGCACAATTTGAGATTCTAAAAAAAAGTGATGGCTGTTGGCATAGATTGTTTGAAGGAATAAAGGAAGTGTCAAACTCAATTAAAATAATAAATGTTGATACAAGATTAAACGAGAAAATAGATTTTCTCAATTCAATTGGATTACCCAATACTGTTAATCAATATGAAATGGAAATAAATATTTAAACTGAAGTCCACATGAGCTACGCGTCATACCTCCGTAGAACAATTCGGTCTTATTATTAGACTTTTGAGTTTAACTAAGAATCACAAGAAGGAAAAGAAATATAAAAACACAACTACTGCTTATTTCTAACTGATATAATCCGTTGTTTAAATTTATACAAATGAAAATAGTAAAACGACTTTTAAAAATTGTCTTCGCTTTCATCGGTTTGCTTGTGCTAATCGGAATCATTACAATTTGGGTTGATTCATTTAGAACTAGTTACTTAAAGGTTAATAAGAATGAACCAACATCCAATAATTCTTACCTAATAACTAATGTCAATATAATTCCAATGAACCAGGACACTGTTTTAGTTGATAAAATGGTGTATGTAAGAGAGGGAATTATTGAAAAGATTGCAGACACTCTTGAGTTCAAAGGGATTGAAATTATTGATGCAAAGAACAAATACCTAACACCAGGACTTATCGATATGCACGTGCATGTTTGGGATAGATATGAACTCGGACTTTACCTGTCAAATGGTGTAACAGCAGTTAGAAATCTTTGGGGCATGCCTATGCATTTAAGAATTAAAGAAGATGTACTTGAGGGCAGTATCATTTCACCTACGTTTTTTACTACAGGACCAAAACTAACGGGCTCAGAATTCATTGGTGACGACAATTTAAATCTAAGTAATCCGAGTGAAGCTAAAGACAAGGTAATTTCATATCAAGAAAGAGGTTACGATTTCATTAAAACGTATTACGGATTGGATAAAGAGGTTTTTGATGCTGTGATTGAACAAGCCAAAAATTCTGATATTGATATTATTGCTCACCCTTCTCAAAAAGTGCCATTTTCATATCATTTAAACACTCAAATAAAATCCATCGAACATGCTGAAGAAATTGTACAGCAACCTTTACATTTTGATTTAGATACCATTAAGCTGCAACCGATAATTGATTCAATTTCGCAATCCAAACACACGAGTTATTGTCCTACAATTACTGTTTTTAATAATATTTATCAAATGATGATGGATGATTCCATTTTAGATTCGGAATCGTTGGAGTATATGAATCCACTCATTAAAAATACGGATAGCAAAAAACAGTTCGAACGTTGGTTTAATGCAAAGCAAGAAGATCCTTCGACAATCGTGCGGATAAAAAAACAACATGATTTTCACATGACCATTGTTAAAAAGCTACATGAAGCGGGTGTTACTATAATTTGTGGCACTGATGGCGGTATTGGAGTTACCCTTCCAGGTTTTTCAATTCATGAAGAACTGGCCTTTTACAAAAAGGCTGGCCTTTCTAATTATGAAGTTTTAAAAACAGCTACTGTAAATGCCTCTCTAACGCATTCAAGTATGAATCAACTTGGAACTATTGAAGAGGGCAAGATTGCTAATTTATTATTAGTGGATGAAAACCCGCTTGTTAAGTTGTCTTCCCTTAAAAATCCCACCTATGTTTTTGTGAAGGGACGAAAATTAAATAGAGAGACTTTGGAATTTTTTAATGAAAAGGCAAAAAATCGAAAGAACCTAATAGCTTCAGCTCTAAGGTATTTGGAAAACTTAGTAATTGAAAAATAAACTACTGCTAAAAGTATTTATAAATCGTGATAGCTCCCATTGGGTCGCTACCCTTTAAGGACTCTTCTTTACCTAAGATTGGGGGAATTATACTTTTTGTACCTTATTTGTGCCTCACTATTCAATAAACCCCAACAAAATAAAAATTTTTGAATCTTTGTAAAGGAAAATGATCTCCATTCACAATAAAACCTGGGTACTACTTCTTCTCTGCCATTCTCTATTTGGCCAGGAAAAAGCCATGGAAGAAATTGTCAACGTTCCTGAACCCTTGATGTTTGATCTTGTTCGGGGTTTAGGTGCCAGACAAGGTGAACTAGAAATTAATACGCTTGCCGAGTTTCCGTTGAATAATGGCTCTGAACGCGGTGTGGATTGGGCGCCGGAAATCGAATACGCCCTCTTTGACAATTTGGCAGTTGAATTGGAGTTCCCTTTTAACAACTTGGAGCTTGAGGCATTCAAAACGGCAATTCAATGGACAATCGGTTCGTCAAAAAACAATAAATTCATTCATGGCATCCAGGTCCTTGGGGAAATGTATATCCATGATGATATCACGGAATTGAATCTCCTTTATGTACCCGCTTACCGATTCAATGAGATTTGGACTGCCATCGGTTTATTTGGAGTCATGTTTGAATTCGGATCCGATGCCGCTGACAAGTCTCACACCGTAATCATCAATACTTCTGTTTTTGCTGACATCAATAACCACACCGTGGTTGGAATCGAAGTAAACAATACAAATGCCCTGTTTCAGAGAATAGACGACAATGAGATGGAATGGCTCGTTTTGCCACAGGCACACTACGAATTTGACAATGGTTTTTCGCTACAATTCGGCGTAGGTCCTCGGTTTGCCGATGGTGAAACAGATGGGTCGGCGGTTTTAAGGGTTATCAAAACCTTTTAAACCAGACCGGTAATGCCCTAGACCAAACCGGTAAACCCTAAAAAGGCAAGGGAAAGCAGTCCGGCTACGAGCATATTGATGGGTACACCCTGCATGCCCTTGGGCAAATCGACCAGTTCCAGGCGCTCGCGTATGCTTGCGAAAACGATCAGAGCCAGGGCAAATCCCGCTGAATTGGCCACCGCAAAGAAAACAGCCTTGAGCAAACTTCCGTTTTCGAGTCCCAGAGCCAGGATGGCCACACCCAAAACCGCACAATTCGTGGTGATCAAAGGCAGGAAAACACCCAGGGCCTGGTACAGAGGTGGGCTCACTTTCTTTAAGACGATTTCAACCATCTGAACCAACGAAGCGATGACCAGGATGAAGGTGATCGTCCGAAGATAATCCAATCCTGAAGGTACCAGGACGAACTGATACAATAAATAAGTTGCAAGGGTCGCCAGGGTCATGACAAACAGGACCGCACCTGACATTCCAACTGAGGTCGAGACCTTATTGGAAACACCCAGAAAAGGACAAATGCCCAGGAATTGCGAGAGCACGATATTGTTGACAAAAACAGCAGCTATGAGGATTAAGATATATTCCATTTTCAGTTGGTTTTGGCTGAGATCCGATTAAACAAATACGTTAGGTAAGCCAGGGCGATAAAGGCTCCCGGAGGCAGAATGAACAGGATGAACGTATTGGCATCTTCCGACACAAATCGGAAATTGAACAGGCTTCCGCTACCTAAAATCTCTCTACCGGCCCCCAGAAGGGTAAGTGCAATGGTAAACCCGATTCCCATGCCTAAGGCGTCAACAATAGACGACAATAGATTATTCTTCGAAGCAAAGGCTTCTGCCCGACCCAGGATCAAACAGTTGACCACGATGAGTGGAATAAAAATACCCAGTTGTTCGAACAAAAAGGGAATATAGGCCTCCAAAACCATCTCCACGATCGTCACAAAGGAGGCGATGATGATGATAAAGGCGGGGATTCGCACCTTGCTCGGGATCTGGGACTTGATGATCGAGACCACGATATTCGACATGAGCAATACAAAGAGTGTCGCTATACCCATACCAAGCCCATTGAATGCCGATGAGGTTACCCCCAGCGTCGGACACATACCCAACAGCATGACAAAAACAGGATTGTCCTTGATGATTCCTTTGAGGAAATTTTGCTTTTGATTCAATTTCTCTGCCATGGCTATTCGTTTCCGGATTCAACTTTGGTCGATGTCGCTTCAATCGGGGCCGCTTCAGACAATTTCTCCTCGAGCAGCACATCATAGGCCAATTGCGCAGCTTCGCAAAAAGCACGTGTTGTGATTGTGGCCCCGGTCAGGGCATCCACATCTCCCCCATCTTTGGCAACTTGCAGCTTGAAGGAAGATGGGTCCTTGCCCCTGAATTGCCGGATGAACTTGTCATCTTTCATTTTGGTTCCCAGCCCCGGGGTTTCCTTTTGTTCCAAAACGACAATATTTTGGATGGTTTTGTCAGGATTGAATCCCACCATGATTTTTACCAGTCCACTGTACCCGTTTTCGGAAGATCCGACAACGGCAATACCGGTAATATTTTCGCCTGCCTTTCCCGGATAGATCTCAATGCTGTCTTTTGCGCGGTCTGATTTGATCTTCACCACATCTTCCACCGGATTGTTGTCAAAGGCGGCAAGCACCTCTTTCAGGGCATTCACTTTTCGCTCCAACTTGGCTTTGGCCTTCGGACCGATGGTCAGGTCATTGACAAATCCCAGGGATGTGCCCGCAACCAGCGTGATCACAAAGAGCGTGAGGGTCATGTTGAAGAATGAAGATTTCTTTTGGCTCATCATTGCACGATTTTTGATTTGATCGGATTCCCGAAACGCCTCGGTTTAAAATAGGTATCGATCAGAGGCACAAAGGCGTTCATAATCAAGATGGCAAATGAAATGCCTTCGGGATAGGCTCCAAACAAACGGATGACCGCGGTGATGATTCCAATGCCCAGGGCAAAGATGACCATGCCTTTTTTAGTCATCGGGCTTGTCACCAGGTCGGTGGCCATATAAAAGGCTCCCAGAATAGCTCCACCTGCAAGCAGATGAATGACCGGGTTCGCATATTGTTCGGGGTTGATCAGCCAAAAGATACCGGTAAAACCGGCCATACTGAGCAGTACCGTTACAGGGATGTGCCAGGTGATCACTCTTCGGGCCAGTAGATACATTCCTCCAAGAAGTAGTGCCAATGCCGACATCTCACCGATTGAGCCGCCGGATATTCCCAGCAAAAGATCCGCCGTCGATGGAATTTTTGAGCTGATCGCCGACATGGTGCCACCATACATCAATTCCTCTTTTATGATTCCCAGGGTTGTGGCCCCCGTCGTGGCATCCGCCAGGGTGGTGTTATTCTCGACCGGGATGGGCCAGGTGGTCATCTGCACCGGAAAGGACACCAATAAAAATACACGTCCGACCAAAGCCGGGTTGAAAATATTGTTGCCCAGTCCGCCAAAGGAAAGCTTGGCAACGCCAATGGCTACCAGACTCCCCACCACGACCATCCAGATGGGCAGGGTCGCGGGCAGGTTAAAGGCCAATAATATTCCGGTAAGCAGTGCGGATCCGTCTGCCGTGGTCACCTCCGTTTTCAAGAGGTATTTTTGAATCAGGTATTCAAACAGCAAACACGTGCTCACTGCCACAGAAGTCAGTACCAGGGCGCTTATCCCAAACAGGTAGATGGACATCAAAAACGCAGGTATCAATGCGATGAGCACGTCATACATGAGTTTTTTCGAAGTTCTGTCGGAATGAATGTGCGGCGAGGCTGATATAACGATTGTTTGATCAGACATGTTAATTCCTTGTAGTTTCTAATTTTTTGACAATGTTTTTTCCAAATCGGATATAATCCAACAGGGGTCGGTGTGAAGGGCATACATAGCTGCAGGAACCGCACTCAATACAGGTCATGACATCTTCGTTGGCCGCTCTTTCGTAGAGTCCTTTTTCGGTCAAATTCATCAATAGATGAGGCTCAAGGCCCATAGGACAGACAAAAACACATTCCCCGCAGCGAATACAGTTCTTTGGTTCTTTTCGGCTGGCTTCTTTCTCTGAGATCACCAGGATACCCGAAGTTCCTTTTGTAATGGGCACATCGGTGCTTTTGATCGCTTTCCCCATCATGGGGCCTCCGTTGACGATCTTTCTGGTGCCTTCCGGAAGACCTCCCACCTCGGCAACCAGGTCTTTGACAGGGGTTCCTATTTTGACCCAAAAATTGGAGGGTTCTTCCAAGTGTTTTCCGGTAACAGTTACTACCCGCTCGATCAAAGGTTGATCGTGCTGTACGGCTTGATAGATGGCATAGATGGTACCCACGTTGTGGACGATTACCCCGACATCCAGCGGAAGTCCGTTTTTAGGAACCTCTCTTTTTAAGATCGCCTTGATTAGCTGTTTTTCGCTTCCTTGCGGATATTTTACCTGGAGCGCCGCTACCTGAATGCGATCATCCGACCGGGCCGCTTTTCTCAGGACTTCAATGGCGTCTTTTTTGTTGTTTTCTATCCCGATCACGGCTTTTTCAACGTGCAAGGCATGCATCAGGATTCGGATTCCGACGATGATCTCGTCTGCTTTTTCAAGCATCAACCTGTGGTCGGCCGTCAAATAGGGCTCACACTCTACCCCATTGATGATCAGACAGTCTATCTTTTTGTCCTCTTTGACGGTCAATTTCACATGAGAAGGGAAAGTCGCGCCGCCAAGACCTACGATGCCAAAGTCCGAAATGCGCCGAAGAATGTCTTGGGGAGACATCAGTATCTCTTCCAATAGCGTGTATTCTACGTCCCGAAAATTGGATTCATCTTTTTGGTCGGTCCGAATGACGATGCACTGTTTTTTATAGCCGCTGCTGTCAACGATTTTGTCGAGCTTGGTGACGGTTCCCGCAACCGGGGAATGTATGTTGGTCGAGACAAACCCGCCGGATTTCGCAATGACCTGGCCGATAACCACCTTCTCTTTTCTCTCTACAACGATTTCAGATGGGATACCGATGTGCTGGGCAATCGGTACATACACAACCTTGGGCACCGGCATCTTTTTGATGGCCTTGGAGGAGGTTATTTTGTTCTCCTCCGGGTGTATGCCTCCTTTTGGAAATGTTTTAAGCATTTGGACCTGGTTTTTCCGGTTTAACAATTGCTTCAACCTTGACGGGCTTCTCTGCCTTCTTCGGCTTCTTGACTTTTTTAGGCGGGAAGTTGGTCTCTATGATGGAATGCGTAGGACATACTTCCACACATTTTCGGCAGAGGGTGCACAGCTCAGGATCGATATAGGCGAGCGTATCGGTCATGATTACAGCGTCTTTCGGGCAAACATCCTCGCATTTGGAACAACCGATGCACGCCACCTGGCATGCTTTTTTCGCGATACCTCCTTTGTCTTCGTTGAGACATCCGACATAAATTTTGAGATCTCGTTTGTTTCGTGGTCGCATTTCTATGATGTCGCGCGGACAGGCATCCACGCAGGCGCCACAAGAGGTGCATTTATCGGTGATCACGACTGGGATTCCCGTGCTTTCATCCATGTACATTGCATCGAACTTGCACACGTCAACGCAATCGCCATCACCCAGGCAGCCGTATTGGCAATCTGTTTCTCCGCTGTAAATAAGGGCCGAGATGGCACAGGATTTCGGACCCTGGTATTCCGAGGTCTTGGGCCTGACATCGCAACTTCCCTGGCACCGTAAAACGGCGACCGTAGGATCCTTTTCCGCAACCTCCTTGCCTAAAATCTCGGCAACCTTTTTCATGACATCGTTCCCTCCTACCGGACAGAACAATTCTGAAATGTCATCTGTGGCAACCAGCTTCTCGGCGAAAGCCTTGCATCCAGGAGAACCGCAGCCGGCACAATTCGCCGCCGGCAGCACATCTTCGACTTCTGCGATCAACGGGTCTTCAAAAACATAGAATTTCTTTGAAACAATGAACAGTATAACCGCAGCCACGGTTCCGATGGAGGACAGTAAAACGGCGCTATATATAATTGAGGAAATCATTTTCAGGATATTTTTGAAACGGAAACTTTGAACGTATTCTTAAATGAATTCTTTAAAACATAGAGCAATAGGTAGTATGGGATCAAGATGCCAATCGCCAGCAATCCGGCTATCCACTCTGGGTACATAG
The DNA here is from genome assembly GCA_942492425.1 of uncultured Flavobacteriaceae bacterium. Lineage (GTDB taxonomy): Bacteria > Bacteroidota > Bacteroidia > Flavobacteriales > Flavobacteriaceae > Lutimonas. Next base: position 857,582 of record CALOEQ010000001.1, on the reverse strand, counting down.
AAGAAGCAATCAACAACACGCCAAACAACAAAACAAATGGAAACACATAGGCCCAGAAGACGGCCTTTAGCCCCAAATCCTTCTTCAGAAAGACTTCCACATTCTCATTCAGTTTCAAGGATTGGGCGGGAGCATTGACTTCGACTTCTTTTGTGCCGGAATCTGACACACCGCAGGCAGACTTTGCATTGCACGCTTCACAATGCAGGTTTCCCTGAAGGGATACTGTGATAGAATTGCTCGAAATCTTCGAGACAATTCCTTCATGCCTCACCAGGTTATCATCGAATGTTTTGACACTATTTCTATCTATTTCTGCCATTGATCTCTTACTTCTACACAACAAAAATATTACAATCAAATGCCCTAAACTATGATATTTGTTGGTTTTATGGATTCACGATTGGCAACCTGCGAAATCGATCACTCATCAAAATAACCGCTTGAATTGAGAAAAGCTTCCGCATCCTCCATCATTAAAATTTGTTGAATGGCCATCCTCTTATCATCTGCCTTGTCGTAGAAATAGTCGCATATTCTGTATCCCATGGCATAACCCATCAGCTTGGGATGAGATTTCTGCTCCAGCGATTCCCAAAGCCAAAACTCCTTGTTTTGAGCCTCCAGGTCTGTGAGAAACTGTTTCTTTAAACGTACCGGATCATTGTCCAGATAGTCCAAAGCCTTGGTTTGCGTGATTTCGCCCAGAACAAGGGAAGTGATAAATTCGGCTCCTCCTTCCCTGAGGCACAGATCGAGCATGTTATTTTCAGCTGCATATAAGGAAGCATATTTTTGTCCTCCCATGGTCATGGCCTGTTGTAAATGCGACAATTCATGTGCGATCAGTTTCTGCAGTTTAACCTTGTCATCGGCGACGCGGGTCACGGTAATAAGTTGTCCGGCCAAAGAGGCCTGTCCAATACCCCGGTTGGCTCCAACCAGCAAATAGGTAGGAGCAAAAATGGCATCGGGCATGATTTTGTGATAATCCATCATGAGGGTTCTGAACTCCTTCTCGGTCTCATCAATAGTTTTCAGAAAACCGGGTAGAAGGGCATAGCGCTCCGGGTTGGCCGACAGCGCATCTTTAAGTAATTCAGGGGTCAGACCATGTCTTTTGATGAATTCCGCGAGCCCCGCTGATCCCCGATCAAAATAATGCTCCTGCAATACCTGAAGTGTGTCTGTATTCGTTTCAAGTTCCTTGTAGGCATCCATAAAATTTGCCAGATCGGTGTAAATCAGTTTTGCTTCCCCCGGATTCCTCGGAAAATTGGGTTGGGCAATAGTTTGGTAATGGATCAGAAAAGTGAGTAGACCGATAATGCGCAGCCCTTTCAGAGTCAAAAATGATATTTTCATGGTCGTTTAGAGATTGGTTATACAGATAAGACTAGAGCAGTCCGTATCGGGTTACAGTTGATGAAGATGCTTAACAAGTATTCCTATCTTTACAACATTCAATGATCAGGTCTGTCCTGCAGGCTGACCGCAATAAATTCGTAAATGGCATCCATTTGGCAATTAACAGCAATTGTCTTCCCTTCTAAGACCATTATTCTCGGCGTCATTCTGGACGGAGCGAACAAGACTTCGGGAATCTCCTCCGCAAAACTTTCAAGCGCGATTGAAATTGCAAATTCCTATTTTAAAAGTACGCGTTCCGGGGACAAGGTTTCAGTGAAATGGGAAGGTGTCGAACAATCTGCTAAAACCGATAGTCATGGATTTTTTGCTTTAACGGCTGATCATCCATTCAGTGGAAACCAAAATCCAGAGGTCTTGCTCAACGGAATGCCTTTGAGCTATGAAAAGGAAATTCTGAACGTTTACGCCGTTCGTGAAAATCATAATCTGATTATTTCGGACATTGACGATACGGTGGTCGTATCTCACACGAATAAAAGGTTCAAAAGTATTATGACCACTCTTTTCAAGACCTATATGGAACGAAAGCCGGTGACTTCCACTTCAAAGATATTTGACGCCCTTGGAGAAGGACACGACATTGTTTATGTCTCGAGAAGCGAGTATAACCTGTTTCCGCTGCTGTCAAATTTCATGAAACATCACGAAATTCCGAGAGGTCCATTGTTGCTTACTCCATTCATATCCTTTCGGGAACTCCTTCGAAACAGAAAAGATCCGGACTTCAAGATCAAAACCATCAATTTGCTCCTGGAGCATTCAAATCATAAGCAGATTGTTCTGGTCGGGGATGACACCCAGCATGATTTGCATGTCTATGCGGAAATCGCAAGGATGCATGGGCCACGTATCCGAAAGATATTTATTCGGCAAACCGATTTACGAAAAGACAGAAGACGTTCGTCCGAATGGAAAGAATTGGATCATTATGTAAAAAATATGCTGTATTTTAACGACGCCACTGATTTGACCGACCTTAAATTTTAGCCCAATGAAGCTTTTTTTTATTGTAAATCCCATTTCCGGTGGCGTTGACAAGGAACCCTTTCTCAAGGAAGCTCGCCAACTCTGCGAATTGTATGGGATTGAATATCAAATATTCAAAACCACGGGGGAAAAAGACAATGAAAATGCGCTGAAAGGAATCGATTCGTTCAAACCGGATAAAATCGTCTCCGTCGGTGGAGATGGCACCACGCTTTTTACAGCTACCACCCTGCTCGACACGAACTATCCAATGGGTATCATTCCCTTAGGGTCCGCCAATGGCATGGCAACCGAGCTTTATGTAGATCCTGTTCCGATCAATGCGCTGAGAGATATCATCATGACCGAAATAGTGGGTGCTCTTGACCTGCTGCTGATCAATGGCGAGCACTACACCATGCACCTGGGTGACGTCGGAATCAATGCACAGATCGTGGAATCCTATGAAAACGATGAGAATCGAGGCATGATCACTTATGCCAAGTATTTTCTCGCCGAATTGCACAAGCTCCAGCCATTTTCGGTAAAAGTTGAAACGAATGAAGAGAGCTATAAGGACCAGGTTTTGATGGCGGCTATCTGCAACGCGAGAAAGTATGGAACGGGGGTGCCATTGAATACCACAGGAAATCCAATGGACGGAAAATTTGAGATCGTACTGCTGGAAAAACTTGATCTGCCCTCGCTTATAATGGCCGGAATGGCCTCGCTGAATGACAAATATCTCGACAGCCAGAAGTCAAAGGTGATCACGACCACAAAAGCCCGGATCGAGTTTGACAAACCCAGACTGCTTCAACTGGACGGGGAAGTTATCGAACCGCTGCAGGTTATCGACATCGAACTCCTGCCCGGAGCAGCCCGCTTGCTTACGACCAGAAAAAACAAACATTTGAATGAAAAATCTCATTAGATGAAAGTCCCGCTTAGAAACCCAATTATTTTCTCACTGCTATTCATCGCCATCTGGCTCAACGGATACTCCCAGGGTACTGAAACCGGACTGGCATCTTTTTACAGTGATGCCTTTGAAGGAAAGAAAACCGCGAGCGGAGAAATCTACAAATCCTCAAAAATGACTGCGGCGCATCGCACCCTGCCCTTTGGAACCCGGGTCAAAGTAACCAACCTGTCGAACAACAAATCAGTCACTGTGACCGTAAACGATCGCGGACCCTTTGTCAAGGACAGGATCCTCGATCTTTCTAAGGCCGCGGCTGTCAAACTTGATTATATAGATCAAGGCGTGACAAAAGTGAAAATAGAACCGATAAAAAAACCAAAAAAGTGAAAGAAGGAATTATAAAGGACGCCTACGAGCTTGTCATAAAAGAAGTTCAGACCATTATCTCCATTTCCTATGTCGCAGCTGTGGGAATAGGGATGCTTTTCAACTATCAAAAGTACATCCTGTTCGGGATAAACATATTTGACTACGCCGATGTTTTTGACTTTCTGATTTCTCCTTTTTCGGATGTGAAGATCTTATCATTCACAGTGATTTCGATCCTGCTGGCCCTGCTGATTGCTTATCTCGACGTCTTGTGGAAAAAGAAATTTCCGGAAGCCTACTCGAGATTCAATATGGGATGGGATCAAAAAACCTGGTTTACCACCTTGAGAGTTATCTCCACAGCGATTCTGATTGTCCTTTACTTGATCATAGCCTCAGGGTTTTACGGAAAGATTTCCAGGGAAGAAGTCATGGATCAGCCATTGACGCGAATACGCTTTTCGGACGATGAGATAAAAAGTGGAAAAATGATCGGAAAAACAAAGGATGTCGTTTTTTTGTTGTCTGGCGATAAAGTAGAAGCCATTCCGATTACATCTTTGGTCAAAGAAATCGAAATAAGACAGTAAATTGCGTGTGATTTAAACTTGCAGGTCAAACAGGCTTGAATTATGAACAACCCAATTAAACTCCTGACCCTGGTACTGGCGATTGCCCTGGTCAGCTGTGAGAAAAAAGAAAAAAGTGATACCACTTCACCTTCTGCGCCTGCTGCCACCGAAAACTCAGCGGCTTCGACCTATAACTTCGAGCAGATTCCTGCGGAAGAAAGTGGTCTAAGGTTCAGCAATGCCCTGGTCCACGATCTGACAACCAAATCAAATGTATTTGACCATGACTATTTCTACAACGGATCGGGAGTCGGGGTTGAAGATATCAACAATGACGGTCTCATGGACATATTCTTCACTGGGAACCAGGTCCCGAACAAGATCTATCTGAACAAGGGCGGTTTGATCTTTGAAGACATCTCAGCTTCGGCAAATGTCAATCCGGTCAATGAAAAATGGTCCAGCGGGGTGACCTTCGCCGATGTCAACAATGACGGATGGATGGATATCTACGTCGCACAAGGCGGCCCTTATGAAAAAGAACAAAGAAAGAATCTGCTGCTGATCAATCAGCAGGACAACACTTTTATCGAACAGGCCGCCGAATACGGTCTTGATGATCATGGAATCAGCACGCATGCGGCCTTTTTCGACTATGACAAAGACGGTGATCTCGACTGTGTGGTGATGAATGAGAATGAATACTACGGGGTCTACCCTTCGATGTTCTATAAAATTCTAAGTGACAAGAAAGAGCTCTGGGAAAATTCAAGTCATCTCTACCGAAACGACAACGGCAAATTTAGCGATGTCACGGAGCAGGCGGGCCTGTTGCGACCTTCATTTGGATTGGGTCTTTGCATCAGTGATCTCAACAATGACGGTTGGCTGGACATTTACCTGGTGAATGACTATTACCTGCCGGATGTCATGTATGTCAACAACAGAAATGGCACCTTTTCCGATCAGATCAAGAAAACGACAAACCAGATCGCTTTCTCGGGCATGGGCATTGACATAGCGGACATCAACAACGACAATCTCAGGGATATTTTTGTCCTCGACATGGCTCCGACCAATCACGTACAATCACAGACTTTGATGGCATCGATCAACATGCCCCAGTTCGATCTTCTGGTGAACAAATACGACTACCAGGCCCAATACATGTACAACGTCCTTCAATTGAATGTGGGCAACAACAAGTATCACAACATTGCCCAGATGGCAGAGGTATCGAAATCTGATTGGAGCTGGGCCGTGCTGGCTCTTGACACAGATCACGACATGGATGAAGACATCTACGTGACCAATGGTTATCGCCGGTATTCCTCTGATTTCGACATCAGGAACCAGGTAACCCAGGCGAAACAACGATTTAAAGGAAATGTGCCGCTTTCAGTCAAAGAAGAGATCTACAACAGTCTGCCCACCGAGAAACTGGCCAATATCCTGTTCAGAAACCAGGGGGATTTGATCTTTGACGACGCGACCTCCCTTTCGGGTCTCGGCGCGCCCTCCTTCTCCAACGGAGCCGCTTATTCGGATTTTGACAATGACGGAGATCTTGACATAGTGGTCAACAACATGGACCAGGAGGCATTCCTCTTTAAGAACACAACGGTAGAGAATGGTGGGGGAAATTATATCAAAATCAAGACCCGCGGCAACCTATCGGAGGATTTTGCCCAGGTAGCCATTTCTGTTAAAGGCAAGAAAAGAAGCAAGGAATCGAAACGGGTCCGCGGCTATTTGTCCTCCGTAGACAAAACCATTCATTTTGGCCTGGGTAATATCGATAAGGTTGACACGGTTTCTGTTACCTGGCCCTCCGGGAAATACCAGGAGCTTTACAATATATCGTCAGACACCACGCTCACTTTTAACGAGAAAGAGGCTTCTGTCGATCGGCGGGGAAGCTCATCTAAAACGATCCCGGCTTTTACGCGTTCAAACCATACAATCGACTTTGTTCATCAGGAAGACGATTATGACGATTTTATGAAAGAAGCTCTTCTCCCCTACAAACAGTCTGCACTGGGACCTTGTATTGCAAAGGGAGACGCCAACGGAGATGGAAAGGAAGATCTCTACATCGGAGGGGCTCACAAACAGGCAGGACAATTGTTCTTGCAGACTGCAAAAGGCTTCACCGAAAAGAACAACAGGGCCTTTCAAAACGATGAGAACCACGAAGACATGGAGGCGCTGTTCATTGATATTGACTCCGATGGAGACCAGGACCTTTATGTCGTAAGCGGTGGCAACGAATTCATGGAACGAGCTCCAGAATACAGGGATCGAATTTATCTCAATGACGGAACGGGTCAATTCGAAAGGCAAGGCTCCACAGAGATCGACAATTACACCATCAGCGGAAAGAGCGTGACCAAAATCGATTTCGACAAGGATGGAGACACCGACCTGATTGTAGGCAACCGGATCAAAGCTCAAAAATACCCTTTGCACGAACCTTCACTCATTTATGAGAACGTCAACGGTACGCTGCAGAATGTGACGGCCCGCGTTGCCCCGGATTTTGAAGACTTCGGGATTGTCAACAAAGTCATCAGCACGGACATCAACAATGACGGTTGGGAAGATTTCATTGCCGTTGGGGAATGGACCGGCATCGGGGTTTTCTTGAATGAAGACGGCGTGTTCCGTGACATCTCTGCCGAAAGCGGCCTGGAGAGTGAAAAAGGTTGGTGGTTCAGCATTACGGAGACCGACGTGAACAATGACGGCAACAAGGATTATGTGATCGGGAATGTCGGCCTGAACCATAAGTACAAACCGTCCCCGTCAAGTCCTCTGAGGGTTTACGCAGATGACTTCGATCTCAATGGGACCCTCGACGTGGTGATGAGTTATATGCATGAGGGAAGGTACGTTCCTGCAAGGGGAAAAGAAGCATCCACACAGCAAATGCCCATGCTTGCAAAAAAAGTAACAACATACAGTCAGTTCGCGAATTCTACGGTTGAGGAGCTCTATGGTGAAAGCATTCACGTGGCGTATCAAAGAGACGTGAACCAGTTCAAATCCCTGCTGCTATTGAATGACCGACAGGGAAAGTTTAAAAAAATTGAGCTTCCGAGCCGCGCACAGTCCATTCCAATCCTGGGTGGGGAATCACTCGATTTTAACGGCGACGGATTCGAGGATTTGATCCTGGTCGGCAACATTTTTCATACCGAACCCGACACACCCCGCCTGGACAACCCCTTCGGCCTCCTGCTCATCTCGAATCAAAATGACAATTATGAGGTACTGGGACCGGAATCAACCGGCTTTTACCTCAATGGAGATGCCAAATCCGTTAAACTGGTCAAACACGAAACGCAGAATAAGACCTTTGCAGTTGTTGGGGTGAATAACGGGCCTGTCGAGGTTTATGAACTGAATATCTCTGGAAAATAGACCACTGAACAATCCTTTGATCAATCCTTGGACGAATTCTCAATATTCTTTCCTACTATTTTAGCCTCCAGCTCTGCCAGGAGTCGGCTACTTTTTCACTCGCATTGACCTCCGGGGTCTGCACGATCCCATTGAGTCCGGTTTCCTTTTGCACGGAACGGATCAAATAGGAACCCAGCTCATCATACCTCACATTGCCCCGGGTCGCCTTGAGTTTCTTTAACAGGAAATAAGTGAAATATCCATGCCTGGCTTCTCGATAAACCGAAGAGGTTTCCAACTCCGAGCTGGATGAAAACACCACCATGTTGCCCAGGATGACGTTTTTATCGGATCTGACTTTGATTCCCTTGTTCGGCAGAAGCCCCTGGTTCTTGCCCGTTCCGCTGAAACAGGCATCCAAAAAGACCGTGATCTTTCGAGCCGGGTGCTCGACAAGCGAGGCATAGGCGTCTGCGAGCGGAACCCCGTATTCTACATGATTCGCAGAAACGTCAACCGGTAAGAGAACAGGAGATTGTGTCTCCTGATCGGGCAGGCCATGACCGGAATAATAAAAGATCAGGTTGGCATTGCCGTTTTCGATTTTCGACAAATTATTGATCCAGGCAAGACCCTGGCTGATTTCTGCCGCAGTAGCGTTTTTCAGAAGCCGGATCTGACGCTCGGGTATGCCGAGGGTATTTTCGCAGTAGCGTTTAAAAACCTCCGCATCACGAATCGCGAATTCGGCATTTTGCTCAACAGCCAGACTGCGTTGTCGCGATCTGTAATCTTCGTTGCCAATGATGAGGGCATAGGTATTTCTCTGCTTGCTTCTCGAAACCGGAATGTCGTCATCCACATTTTCGATATGACTCGGCAATTCATCTGAGATGTTCCTCGACTGATTCAGGGACCGATACTTCGCCCAGCTGTCAAAACCTCCTTCGCCATGAACCGGAAAAATCATCTCGGCTGTAAAATCGGTTCCACGGGATTGATCGGTGGCGCGGATTACAAAATTCAACTCCTTGTCGCGAAACTCAGGACTCAAATAGTAGCGATAGCTAAGCGAATGATAGTCACCCGGCAGCACCCTTTTGGGCGCTGGATTGCGCAGCAACAGATTTGCTCCAGCCACCTGGCCCAGAATCTTGACGCCGGCCTGGTCCGAAACGACTTCGAAATCGAGATTTGCATCCACCGAACCCATATTCTTGATCGTAAAATTCAGATCGAGCATTTCGTTGAGATCAATTTTTTTGTTCGACTCATCCTTGCGAACCTCATTGACCTTGTATTCTGTGATGATCAGATCTGGGGCCGCAGGCCTTGACTTAACAGACCTTTTGGGCCTGTGGATGTCCATGCGTTCGAGAAAAGCCAGCTCCACATCATCTTTGACATTGTAGCTGTTCAAATCCGTAATCCCGACATGCGTCTTGTATCTGACCAGGTACTTTCCCCTTTTCACGCGATCAAGTATCTCCAAAGTTTCATGTTTAGGAACTGTAATGATCATTTTATAATCTTTCTTGAAATCCTTTTTCTTCATGATATAGGTCTTTCTTGAGACTTTCACGAATAGCTTTTCAGGAGATGGAATCCGCACATCTTCCGATCTGGATTTTCTTGAATCGCTTTTAAATCGATTGTCCAGGTTAAAAGAGATGAGGTAGCCCTTCCAGTCTTTGTACTGGGCCTTGTAAAAAGGTCCGCCAACGCGTTCCACGATCCGAACCGGGTTCCCTTTCGGAACCACGCATACAAGCTCAGAGCTTTCTTTGACGCCCTTGACAAGAACCACTTTGCGATCAAATACGGCATATTTGCTGTCATACATCTGTCCGAAGCCTTGAGAGCCGACTAAAATGAGAAACAATAGAGGGATAAATTTTTTCATTTTGACAATTCAAAGTTTAATTAGGGTGCTTAAGCAGGACGTTTCTGTACAAGATCTCCCGCTGATCCATAGGTATCTTATAGATCCAGGAACGAACGGATTCCAACGACACTTGCTCGTCTATCCAGGGGATGTGCTTCTTGGTAAAAACAAAAAGCAAAATACTGGCCTCATCCTCAAAAGGGTCATCCATTTCAATGGAATATCCATTGCGATAAGCCGGATGGATCGGAAATGACACGGGTTCTTCTTTCACAAAGAGGCGCTCGCTTTCATCACTTAGATAGTCGTATTCTCGATTTTCAAAGGGATACAGCACGTACGACTCATCCTCATTAAAGGCAAAAATGGTCAAATAGCCATCGGCAGAGGGTTTGAAAGCAAATCGCATCTGCTCCTGGTCGAGATAGACTTCCTTCAACCCTTCAATGTCGAAGAAAAAGGCAGGATCCTTCGGCTTGCCATAGGTAAAGACCGTTGCATCTATTTCAACCTGGACATTCATGTATCCATACGAATCGAACCATCTTTTGTCTTCATAAATGCTGTCGACAAGTATGTTGGCGTTCAACTCCGTATTGGAAATGCCGTGAAAGTACGACTGCACATTTTGCTCATTGCCATATTCAAACATGAGGTTAGAAACCAATAGGTTTTCCGGGACACCGGCCTTGAGAAGTGCATTTTTCTTGGCTTGCGCCAGCGCTTCTTCAAAGGCCTGTTTAGGTGTCAAATCGCTACTCACAGAGGTGCCATCCGCGTGGACACTCACCTGCTTCTGAGCGAAAAGGGAAAAGGATAAAAGACAAAAAGTAAAATATGAAATCGATACGACCCAGCCCTTAATTGATGCTGTGCTCCAGTTCATACTTTCTCATTTCTTCGTTGAAGATCTTCTCAAATTGGTGCTTGTCAAAATCGAGCTGCAACTGGGCGTCTTTGCTGATTCCGTCATACACGCCAGTGAGTGTGGCCTCTTTAGGACTTTCAATGGCAATCCAATAGCTGTAAAGCCCATCTTTTTGTTTGTAGAGTTTTTCACCGATCACACGGACGTCGCGGACATCCTGGCGAACCACCTCACGTGACATTTCTTCGAACTTGTTTTCGAAATTCTTTTTGTCGCCTACGGATCTCTGATTGGTGTATTGATCCGTGACACGCTTGATGACCGCTTCGATATTGCCGGCCAACTCGGCCTTTGCATTCTGCTCGGCGATCTTTTTTGCCGTGGCCAGGTCAGTGCTCTCACCTACCTGCTTGGCCCTGAAAAAGTTCTTGTTGTTCTCGTATTGCTTGCCCGAGAAAGGGATCGAAATTTCCGTGGAATCTTCAATTTTTGCAATTTTTTTCTTGGATTTACAGCTGAATGCTGCGAGGGTGAGTACCAAAAATCCAGTGAGTAATAGTTTCATTTTCATAGCTTTAAGGGTTTTAATTGAACAAATATTACTTTACAAGCATATCAAAATGCAACAATCGTACCGAAAATGAAAAAGGACCAAAATGCGAGATCGCTTTTTAACGCTCTTTAGCACAGATGGGGTGCACGAATTGTTTCATTATATTTAGAGTCTCATTGAGAATTTTGATTCATGTCTTTAAGGCCTTTTCTTTTTTTATTAATATTAAGTTTTCAATCGCCAGGGACAACTTGGCTTTATGGTCAGGAGAACCTGCCACTCAAAGGTCATCAGCCTTTACCTCGCTTAACAGATCTCAGGTGTGAAGCCTTGGAAGCAGAAATGAAAAATGAAATTTATAAGAACCCTGCCTGGAAGAAATTGGCTATGGCAAAAAAAATGGCCTTGGCAATTGTTAATTTGGAAGACATTGATAGGGTAAAATATGCCGGACTAAATGATAATATAATGATGTACGCGGCATCCCTTCCCAAAATTGCTGTTTTACTGACTGCTTTCGACGCTATTGATAAGGGTGAACTTGAACTTACCGATGAATTGAATAGCGACTTGAGGTTGATGATCAGCAAGTCCAATAATGCAGCTACCACCAGGTTAATTGACACGTTGGGATTTGACCGCATTGAACAAACCTTGAGAAGTACCAATCACAAACTTTATGATGAAGACGTCGGAGGAGGTCTTTGGGTTGGAAAACGCTATGCCAGGTCCGGAGAGAGAAAACTGGATCCGGTCGCAGGATTGAGCCATGGGGCTACAGCGAGTCAAGTTGCCAGTTTTTATTATCAGCTGGCCTTTGGTACCTTGGTTTCAGAAACACAGTCTGCACAAATGCTTAAAATTCTTAAGGACCCGGAACTGTACCATAAATTCGTAAACACATTGAAAAACGTAGCGCCTGATACTGATATTTACAGAAAATCGGGATCCTGGAAGCAATATCATTCAGATTCCGTTCTTGTTTGGGGAAAGGACAGAAAGTACATCATGGTCGCCCTGATCACTGATTACGGAGGAGAACAGATCATTCGCGATCTAGTTGTTCCGTTGGAAAGGGTTCTTAAAGCATTGCCTTCTGAGCGATGCGACTAATCACAAAAGGTTCAAATGCTTAAAAGCATAGTAAAGAAGGCTTTCAATTTGCAGGAAGGAGAAATTAAGCTTGCATTTCTCATGCAAGGTTACATTTTCCTCATAATCACGGTATTGCTTCTCATAAAGCCTACTGTTAATGCGCTTTTTCTGTCAAATCTCGGTGTTGAACAATTGCCTTATGGCTACTTGCTCGTTGCAACGGTTGCCGTTCTGAGCACTTTTCTTTATCGTCGCCTGGTTGAAAGGTTTTCAATCCGGATAATTGCTGTTTCAACCATCCTGGTGTTCAGCGGCATCTTTTTTGTTCTCGCCTATGTTGTTGACAAACACTATTTTGATGCTTCCGTTTTGTATTTCTATTATTTGAGCTTGTCCTTATTTGGCGTTCTCGTCACTTCTCAATTCTGGACTATTTCCAATTTGGTTTTCGACGCGAGAGAAGCAAAACGACTGTTCGGCTTTATCGGAGCCGGTGGAATTGCAGGAGGTATATTCGGGGGGTATCTCACCAGTTTTCTGGCCGTCTATTTTGGAAACAGCGCTGTAATTTACGCAGCTGCTTCATTGCTCCTTCTCTGTTTACCTATCCTTTTCACGGTTTGGAAAATGCGCATTTTTAGGCTTAATCGTGTCATCATTAAAACCAGAAATAAAAACAACGATGAGGTATCAGGTTCTTCCTTAAGGGTTATTCTGGCATCGAAGCACCTTATTTATCTGTCCTCAATTGTAGGGGTAAGTGTTATCGTTTCTAAACTGGTTGACTATCAATTCAGTGACTTTTCACACAAGGCATTCTCGGATCCGAATGAACTTAGTTCTTTTTTTGGTTTTTGGTTCTCAAGCTTCAACGTCATCGCGTTTGTGATTCAATTGTTTTTTACGAACAGGCTCTTGTCCTATTTAGGGGTAACGTCCAATTTATTGATCTTGCCTGTGGGAATTCTTTTGGGCTCACTTTTGTTCCTCGCGTTTCCAGAATTATGGGCCCTGATCCTGATGAAAGGTATGGATGGTAGTTTCAAACAATCCGTTAACAAGGCAGCCTTCGAATTGTCCATTGTGCCACTGTCCTTTAAGGTAAAAAAAAGGGCAAAGCCGTTCATAGATGTCGTTGTGGACAGCATTGCTACAGGAATAGCAGGATGCTTATTGCTGTTGGTAATCAAAAAACTTGGGGTTGCTTCCTTCGATATAACCCTGATTATTCTCTTCTTTCTCTTGATATGGATACTTATTGTGTACAGGCTTAGAGAATCCTATTTTGAATCGTTCAGAAAAAACATCAGGGCATTTATACATGAAGATAGGGCTGCTGGCAACCGAGATGGAAATTCCAGTAAAAAAATGAATGTTGAGATTCTTACGTCAGGGAAAGAAAAAGAGATACTTTTCTTGCTGCAGAACCTGTCTGAATCCATGCACGATTTCTACAAACCCTATATTCTTGAATTATTGGATCATTCCTCAAATAAGGTGAAGGCGGCTGCAATAAGAGAGATCTATCATTTCAAACACGGGACCGCCTCAGAAAAAATAATGGAAATCCTGAACACCAGCGAGAATGATGAAGTAGTTTTTGAAGCCATGCACTATATTTTGTTACACACCTCTGTTCAGCGAGACAGCAACGTCTTTCTGTCTTATTTGAATAATGAAAAAGATCATTTGAAGAATGCAGCTTTACTCTGTTTGGCAGATGTTTCAAAAAACAATAGAACACTCGCTCGAAAGTATGATCTGGTCACCCGAATTGACGAGCGACTTGAGACATTTGCAAAATTTGAAAACCTCCACAAGGATGAGGAAAGAGCAGAATTACTACTGACGATTGGGTTCGCCAAAAGCGAAAAGCATTACCATTTCATAAACCAATATCTGGCAGGTGAGAACACACTGTTGACCAATTATGCAATAAAAGCTGTCGGTTTAACTTTAAATGAGGATTTTGTTCCTCAACTTTTGAAATTAATAGAAAGGGAAGAATATACGGAGACCTGCCTGGAAGCATTGCAAAATTATGGGGATACGATTTCAACCATACTATCTGAATATCTGGATCAAGGAAAGATCCCTGATTCGGTCAAAAGGTATTTGCCGGCAATTGTTCAACCTCTTGAAAACACCGAATCCGTCAGATTACTGTTCCGTCTGCTTCGAAGTGAAGATGTTCAAGTACGCCTGGAGGTATTAAAAACTCTGGCAGTCTGTGAAATTGTCAAAACTAATTTTAAATTGACAAAGGAGAATTTAAATACGCTGATTGCCGATGAATGTGATTACCTGTCTGAGGCAATGGGGTCCTTTTACAGTATCAAAAAATCCTTTCTCGCAACAATAAACAATTATGGAGATGATCCGGTCGCTCCATTGGAGGATCAAAAGCTTCGGGAGCAGTTAATCGAGTATTTGAGTCGAAAGATCGATTGGAACATCGAAGTCATCTTCTACCTTCTTGGCCTGGAATACAATGCTTCCGATATGGATGTCGCTTATCTTGGGATAAAAAACAAGACGGAAGCCTCGAGGGCCAATGCACTTGAATTTCTGGATAATTTGATCGACTCGCAAATGAAACGAAACCTTCTTCCGCTCCTGGAATACCATCTACTAACATCCGCAGACATCGCGGAACTGCCCTTCATCACTCGTTCAGAAACAGAGTGTTTACAGCATCTTGTCGGCGCGCGCTCAGTTCAATTGGATAAAGGTATTCTCGAGTCGGCGAGGCGTTTGCTGAAATCTATTGAAAATCAATAAGATCCTGGTTCATTAATTGTTTAATTGGTCTGAATGATGTCATCAATTTTACCAGCCAGGTAATAATGGTCATTTGCAGAATTCTTATTCAGAACGTTTGTCATCAGGCAGACCATGTATTTCTTGCCATTGGGTTGCTCCACAATTATGACCGAATTCATGTAATTGAAAACATTTCCCTGATAAGCACCACAATCAGGATTTTTCTCCCTGTCACATTTGTAATAGCTGCCTGATTTGAAGTACACCGCAGCGTCATCCAGTTTAGGTGATTTCGCATAACGGATTCTGCGGTCCGTAAGATAGATTAGTCTTTTCATCTCAAGGCTGGTCCTTTCATCCACCACATTCCCCTGCTCCAATTGAATTAAAAATTTCATAAGTCCCTTTGGAGTTGCCTGACTACCTCCTTTTCTCCCAACATGTCTTTCGGAGGAAGAGGTAAACATTCCTCCCAACCTCCATTCATCATTTGAAATACCCAGATTCCTCAAGGGTTCATTGACAACATCATGAGCCACATTGGTCAAGCTGTCCTTTGAAACACTTTCAAAATATCTTTCAGCAAGATCATCGGTGACATTTGGGTATGCTTCCCGGAACTGCCTCATCAACAAAGCTTCTCTAAATACTACCGAAGCAGCTCCATTGTTGCTAACCGAAACCATGTGATCCAACCATTCATATAGAGAAAATTCATCTGAGGCAACGACCTTTCTCCTGACCAGTTTATCCTTCTCAATATCGTAAACCGGGATCGTATGATGATCTCCCTCGCCCCAATACCTTGAGGCGACTTTCTTATTCATCAAAAGTTCTTGCTTTTTCTCCCAAGAACCGGGGTAGATCTTATCCAATTCCGTAAACAAAGCAATCAAAACAGCCAGCTTTCCCACACTTCCCGGTTGGTATCCAATATTTTCGTTGTATGCGGCGTATTTAAGATTGTTCGGATCTGACATGTCAAGGGCAGTCAATGAATAGGATCCACGTGGGATCACTTTTTTGATCTGGTCGGAAAACTCCGTATCCTCAACAAAAAAGTCCTCAACCATTTTACCTTTTGAATCCTTTAAATTCAATACGACAGATGCTGTAGCATGAAGAGCCCCTGAAGGGATTCTTGTTATCTTTTCTCCTTTCTCCACCTGCTTCTGCAAGTACTTCAATCTAGCGATTTTTGTTCTATCGTATCCGTCAATGGGATAAAAACCCAAAAACATTATTGACGATGCACAAAGAATTGAAACGATAAACGTATTCTTCATAGTTTATATTTTTTCAGATAAAGGAATTTTTTTTGAATAATCTATTTTAGGAGATATGGACTCCAGGTAATCCGAGCTTTTCGCTTTCCTGTTTTCAACGAAGGGACGAATCTGGAACAACCATAGCTTATCATTTTTGAATCCCATCTCCATATCGTAGGCCCCTTTATAGTTCGGATCTGTTCGCTCCGGTACCTTAACACGGACCTCCTTGACAAGATCGCGGATGGATTGAACATTCCTTTTGCTGAGTATAGGTTTCTCAAAACTGGTAAAATTTCTCTGAGTCCCACCGGTATCAGGAAGAGAAACAAAAGATGGCTCCCGGGAAGGAGACAACAAATGATACGAATCGGATGTTACCCACGTGGTTTCTGCAGCCTGCCCATCAACAGCCCCCCCTGCACCCCTGCTGAAGGCAACTGTCAGATCGTCTTTGTCGCCTGCATTGATTCCCGTCGTAATAACAACACCCGAGTAGTCAACGTTTACACCAGGAATGACGACAATCGAAGGAAAAACATACTCTGGATTAAGCAAATACTTCTGTCTCCACTTGACGCTGCGCTCCATGTATGGGGATGCCCATACTTCTTTTATTCCATTGAGAATTTTTTCTTTCGATCGTACGTTGAATAGAGTAAGATTCAGACCCGCACCTGTAAACTCCTTTAGGTCTTCCATATTTGTGTCACTGCGCAGAAATACGGGCACTGTTCCAAGATCACTTCCAAGAGCCCTTGCAAATTCAGTTTCCAATTGGTTCAAAAAGTCAGGATTTAGCTTCATCTCCTGGATGGCATTTTTTAAAACCTTCAATCTCTCGAGTTCAAACGCCTCAATCTCGGTCAGGCTTTTGTTGCTCTTTTTCATCTGTTCCGCCTCAGAATAAATATTGTTAAGGTACTGCCAGTAGGTTGTGTTTTGACCAGGCATCGTATTGTCGAGGTGCTTCCTGAAAATGCCGAATGGGATAACAAAACCCTCTACCACATGATCCGGAAATATCGCTTTGAGTTGTCCCAGGTTTGCAGCCTTGGGACCGCATATTTTTCCTGAGTCATCAGCTGTGACATCTCTGAGATTGATAATGTCGGTATGATCAAGTTTAATCCTGTCGACAGGGACCTTGATTTTATTGCTGTTTCGTTGTTCCTTGGAAAAAAGACCTTTTTCAAGATTTGTCATATCCTTTTCAAGTTTGATAATGACATTTCCTTTGTTGGATACAGCATAGAAAACCTTCTGCCCATTGTACTTCTTCAGGCTTTTTAAATTTTCATTGGACAGGGCAGCATTGGGCACTCCCAAATTTCGGGCCAACAGCTGAACATGAGATACCAAATTGCCCTCTGAAACCGTCATAATCCCCGCAACCGGCTTGAGGCCTGAAGGAGGTCTTTCAAAGACGTAGATCTTATCCTTACTGAACTCAATGCTCTCTACAGCTTCATCAGCCACTACAAACTCTCCAAAAGCATATCCCGGATTCAACCCGCGTATAGTAGATTCCTGAGGAATGTCGAGAACATCATTTTTTAAAGAAGAATACTTCGAGATGATGCTACCCAAATCACTAACTGATTTTCCCAAATCCAATATGACCGATGATCGGATTCGATCATCCAGAAATTGATACGCCTTGGGTTCAAACGATGCAAAAACATTCACATCATCACCGTAAACAGCTTTGACCATAGCAGAGCTCCACTCAACAACACCTCTTGATATCACAAGGAATTTTTCGAGCTTCTCAAGACTTATAGAATTCTGAGCATTCCTGTTGGTCAGAACATCCTGAACCTCATTCCATTCCCAAAATTCGATAAGGCCACTTCCCAGGGCAGCATAACTTAAAACCTCTATTTTGCGCATCAATTCGTTCAAATCTTGAGGCTTCCATTCTTGCGATTGAATGAACAGTGAACTTTCTATTTTATTAGACAGATCCAGCATTTTCAATCGATCCTTACCGCTCTTAGCCTGATTCATATTCTCACGAATAAAAACAGAGGTTTTAGCAAGATCAAATATTTTTTTGTCCAAAGCTTCTTCATCCTTGTAAGAATTCAACAGGGCAACCAGCTCACTTTCGAATTCATTATTGCTCACCATGGATTTGGCTTGTTCAATGAGCGACGAAATGTTAACAGGAGTATAGTATACATTGAGTGTCTTGAGAAGATCACTTAGTTTTTCATTTTGATCGTCAGCGAGCTTTGATTTGTTCGAGGTCTGATACTCTTTTACGGCGGCTATATCTGTTTTATCAGGGTTCCCATGTATCTTGATTCTGATATCCATGAAGTCAGGAAGTTCCTCCGCCAACACCTTCGATTGGCTGCGCATAAGCTGTGCCATATTTGAATCCCCAGAATGAGGAATGTCTTTTAGAGATTCTTTTAAAAGATAGAAATCGGACTCAATTATGCTATTATCAGATAAAATCGTACTGAAATAGTCCTTTCCCCAGGTTTCCTCATCTTCTGACTGCATTGCCCCCCGGTAGTACCTTCCTTTGCGATAAATCCAACCGTCATCAATGCTCGTCAAATACTTGACAATTTGGTACTGTTTTACTCTCTTATGGTTGTCCTCGGCATCCCAGAACTTTTTGAATTCATTGAAAGCTAAGATGTTGCCTAAATAAACACGGTGCTTCTCTGCGAGGGTCTCCACTTCCATTTTGTACGTAGCGTGCTGAATTCCAGGTCCGATGTTCTCAGGACATGGATCTTTCGGATCCCGTTGGGATCCATCTTGACAAAACCATTTAATTCTGTGATAGGGTCCTCTTTGATCGTTCTTATAGCTCTGAATTTGCTTCTTTATTTGATCCACAGGAATCTCCTGAGCCCTAAGGGCCAAAAACGAACAAAAAAGAAAATGAATTAGGAACAGCTTGGGTATAAGATTAGGCATACAAAAGGAATTAATGGTTTTTTGTAAATATAAATAAACACTCAAAATACTTTGCAATTGTCAACCGAAAAAACAAAAAGTCCCTGAGTACAATTAATGATCCAGGACCATTGAAAAAAAACCGGAACGCTGGGTTCCGGTTTTGATCAATTTGAAAAATGAATTTTTTAAAGCTCGGGTATGCGCAAAACCTGTCCGGGATAGATTTTATCCGGATCCTTCAAAGTGGGTTGGTTTGCCTCAAAAATAACGTTGTATTTCATAGCATCACCGTAGTACTTTTTGGCGATTTTACTTAAGGATTCCCCGCTAACCACAGTGTGCATTTTGGCTTCGGGTGCCGGTGCCTTCGTGGTCATTTTGTCATCCACATTGGCTATTCCCTTTGTATTTCCCAGCGTCAGCAATACCTTCTCTCGTGTTGCCTGGTCGGCGGCTTCACCCCAAACCGTGGCGGTTTCTCCTGTAATGATGACATCGAGATTGTCTACCTCGAAACCGTAGCTTTTTACAGTATTGATCAATGTTTGAGCA
Organism: uncultured Flavobacteriaceae bacterium; assembly: GCA_942492425.1. Lineage (GTDB taxonomy): Bacteria > Bacteroidota > Bacteroidia > Flavobacteriales > Flavobacteriaceae > Lutimonas. Next base: position 838,008 of record CALOEQ010000001.1, on the reverse strand, counting down.
TTTGCTCTGTTCTCTGCAGCCGTATCAATTTCCTTGTCTCCAGAGCCTTTTAAAAATGAAAAAAGTCCCATATGATGTTTTGTTTTATATTCATTAAACTATTTAATTGTTCGCCAGATAATTAAACCGGGTTCAACCCCATTCTATTTCCATCGGACCCCCGTGTTGTGGCCCGTCTTTGTTTTGTGATCGGCAGCTGCCTTGGCAGGAGCAGTCAAATCAGACTCCCAGGATGGGTTCAACCAGGATTCCTCAACATAGCAGTATCCGCGATGTACGCTGAACTTCTTTCCTGCTTTCTCTTCGAACTGTGCAATTGTTGCCGCATCGGGATTGGCTCCGACCTCAAAGGATTCATCCAATTCCATTTGAGTCGCCTTGGCGTAAACTTCAGCAGCTGCTTCAGTTTCTATAGTATTGGAGGCCGGTGCATCAGAACTTCCATTGCAGTTTCTCATCAAATAAAAAATTACGATTACGGCTGCAATGATGATAAGTGGCCACAACCATTTGTTTTTCGGTTTTTCAGTTAATGAATCTTCTACCTTATCAACCGCATGTTTAGCTTCATCCTCCACTTTTTCAACTGCTTCTTTTACCTTGTCCCCAAATGAATCTTTAACACCTAACAGGGAATTCATCCCCTTGGGCAACAAAGATGTAATATCTCCTTTTTGAGACATAAGGGAATTAACCAGAGATGAAGCATCTAACCCTGATTTCTTCAAGTAGCCCAAAATCATTGGAGCAGCCATACCGATGAGCGCTTTCGCGGATGAACCTTTGATTCCGGCCGAATCGGCCAGCATATCAAACAAGCCCGACTGATTGTCACCGAATAACATGTCAAGCATGTTTCCTCCACTGTTCAAAGCGGATGTACTTCCTTTGCCCGACAAAAGCGATGGAAGATTCGATAGCACGCTATCGGCGTCAAATCCTTTCTGATTGACCAGGTTCATCACGCCGTCTATTCCGTCAGAGCTGTCTGCTTTGCTGAGGAGTCCTCCTAACAAAGCGGGAAGGGCTGAATTCAGGCCTTTCGAAATTCCACTCTCGGATTCTCCAAGCATTGAAGAAGCTTTTGAGATAAGATCAGGTGTAATGTAATTGTTTAGCGATTCCAATAAACTTTTATCCATGATTTAAGGTTTTAGTAGTTGATTAAGTTTTTAGTAGTTGATAATAAAAAGTTGTTCTTTATCTGTATACGTGCATTATCTGTATCCATGCATTATCTGTATCCATGCATTGATGCACAGTAATACGGGTAAGTCTCAACCATCTGATTGAGAAACGAATTCATCGAATAAATTGAACTTGGAGGTTCATAATTCCAATGAAGGAACTTTCAAGAAAAGAAAGTCAGTCTAATATCTTATTTTACCTCAAAGGTAATCTTCACATTGACTCTGTAATCGGTAACGTCTCCGTCTTTCACGACTACACTCTGAGACTGAACGAAAGCTGACTTGATATGGTTTACGCTTTTGGACGCGTGCTGAACAGCATTTTTAGCGGCATCCTCCCAGCTCTTGCTGGAATCTGCCATTACTTCAATTACTTTTAAAATTGCCATGGGATTTGGGGGTTTGATTAAACTTCTGAAGCACAAATGCTTCCTACACAAATATAGTGAAAATCTCATCAATAAATCCTTTTGGAAACAGGAAGCCCCCATTGAGACCAATGAGGGCTGAAATCTGTCGGATGATCAACGAAGATCCTATTCCTTAAACCCTCATTCGATCGGCTCGAAGCAGGTTCGTCCCTCTACACATTTGGCAGGAGAAACCAATCCACTGTCAGGACCCATGGCCCCGGAGGAATTGATGCACCAGCAAATGGTATTGGCGTCGTCCAGCAGAAGCCAGGGATGTTCCCCACCTTCCATCATGCCATAGGGATTTCTGGCACGCAAAAATTTACAAAGGTTTTTCGTTTTTGAATCCATTCAATCGATTTATGCAACTGAAACAATTGCTTCTTTGATGATTGATTTGAACATCGGCACCTTGTATCCGTTCTTTGAGAGCGGACGCGCTACCGACATGGCAGCATCGGCTGCCGCAGCGGCATTGGCCTGGTTGATCTCGTTTTTGGTCATGGCCTCTTCGGCCTGAACCGAGCGATAAGGAGTAGGTGCCGCGGCACCCAGCACGATGCTGGCCGACTTACAGTTATCACCTGAAGTCTCCATAACAACCGCCACATCACCCAGGGACCAGTCATAAGACTCGCGGGCCACTTGTTTGATATAGTAGCTTTTCGTGTTCTTGGACGGAGTGGGCACGATCACTTCGATTATGATTTCCTTGGGTTTGAGAATCGTCTCCATGGCAATATCCTCACTGGCAGGAACAAAAAACTCATCCATGGAAACGGTCTTTGTTTTCCCATCTGCTCCGGCAATGACCACATCAGCCTTAAACGCCATGAGGGCCGTCGCTATCGATGAAGCGTGAACACTCACGCAGGAACCGTTATCGATAATCGCGTGATTCTCATTCTCACCGGTTTCAGTGTGTCGTGCAAAGCATCGATCCCCGGCTTTGCGGAAACACTTGTGCTCGGCCGACCGGAAATACCAGCAACGATTGCGTTGAGCCAGGTTCCCTCCCAGGGTCGACATGTTTCTCAACTGAGGTGTGGCCGCATGATTGACAGCCTGATGCAGGGCCAGGTAATTCTCTTTGATCTGAGCATCACTGGCCAATTCGGAAAGAGTCACATTCGCGCCAATTCTGAGACCCTTCTTGGGATCCATGCTCATTCTGTCCAGACCCGGAATATTCCTGATATTGATAATCGTTTGCGGCTTGAGCAGTCCTTCCTTAACCCAGTCGAGCACATCGACTCCTCCAGATTTAAATATGGCTGCGTCGGAGGTGGCCCCATAGAGCTGTTCGGAAACAGTCGAGTTCACCTTTTCAAGAGCGTCCTCCACGGACTTCGCTTCGTACCAACTAAATTTATTCATGTCTTACTGATTTATTAAATGAGACTCGAGCGAATCAAGCCTGCTGATCTACTTTATTAAGTGCTTTCAATATACTTGCGGGAGTGATCGGGATCTCATAGATCCTGACTCCAATCGCATTGTAAACCGCATTGGCGATCGCTGCTGCCGTTGCAATGTTCGCCGGTTCTCCAATTCCATAGGCATCCGTCGAGGATCTGGCCGAATACTCTTCGATGATCAAGTTTTCTATCTCAGGAATCTCCATAGACAAAGGAGTTTTGTATTGATCGACATTGGCATTCATCATATGTCCGGTGCCTTTGTCCATCACCCTGTTTTCATAGAGCGCATAGGAAACACCTTGTATGACCCCACCATTGATCTGGCTCTCCAGTTGACCCATATTGAGGGGCCGTCCGCAGCTGTGGGCCGCGACGACTTTATCGACTTTGACGAAGCCGGTATCCGTATTCACGGTTACTTCCGCAAATTGAACCGAACCAAGGTCACCGTAGGCAAGACCCCAGGGCTGCTGGAATCCTTCGTAGTCATCTGAACGACTTGCTACCTTGCTGATCTGACTGGTTCGCATGAGCTTGGTTGCCTCTTTGAAGGTCATCTTCTTATCGGCATCCGCTTTGTGCTTCACGTGTCCGTCTTCCAGGATCAATTGATCCGAATCGGTTTCCCATTTTTTTGCCACCATCATCAAAAGCTCCTTTTTGGCTTCAAATGCGGCATTACGTGTCGGTGGAGTGATCGAACCGGTAACGACACTACCACCCGAACCGGGCCCAACCGGGAAGAAGGTGTCTCCAATATTGACCTGAATGTCTTCGACCGCCAAGCCGAGCTCTTCCGCAACTACCTGGGCAAGTATCGTTTTCGTCCCGGTACCAATGTCCTGGACGCTCGAACGAATCTCAACGCCTCCATCATTGTGTATCTTGACTTCAACCGAGGAATCCAGGGTTACAAAACGCGGCCAGGTCGATTGGCCCACTCCATATCCTTTCTTGACAACACCCGGGTCACTTCCTGCGGCTTTGCGCCTCGACCAGTCAAATTTTTCGGCACCTCGCTGACGCTCAACTTTCCTAACTTCACTCTTGTCGATTTTATCCCTGAATTCCAGAGGATCCATGCCCAGCTTTTCGGCCAGTTCATCGATGGCCTGCTCGAGACCGAAAGCTCCCTGGACATTTCCGGGGGCACGCCAGGCCGCTCCGGGTCCGGCATGAGTCAAAACGTCATATTGTTCCGTTGCAAAATTCGGACAGTCATATAAAACCTGGGCGATTCTTCCTACGCCGGCTCCCAGGCCGACCCCGGCCGTTCCGTGCGATCGCTGTTGAATCGCAGTCAGGCTTCCATCCTTTTTGGCTCCGATCTTCAGGTATTGTATCGAGTTTGGCCTGTTGCCTTCAGCCAGGTGCTCTTCCTGCCTGTCGAGCATGAGCCATACGGGCCTGCCTGTCTTTTTGGCCAGATTGGCTGCCATCGGGCCGTAGCTTCCAGCGCTGTGCTTGGCTCCGAATCCACCTCCCATAAACTCGCATATCACCCTAACCTTGCTCTTGGGAAGATTGAAAATGCTCGCCATTTCATTACGTACATTGTTTGTATTTTGGGTCGATGCATAGACCGTCATGAGATCCGGCCTCCAGTCGACAACCATGCCATGAGTCTCAAGCGGCATGTGCGTATGCACTTGGGTGCGATAAGTTCTTTCAACCACGGCATCCGCTTCGCTGAACCCTTTTTCCAGGTCTCCCCTGGGGCCTCCAAAGAAACTGCTAGTTGAAGGACCTCTCACATTTCCTTCCCCTTTGCTTCCGTCATGCGTCTCCCCTACATCACCCCCATCTGACTGCTGCCCGATGGGTTGATCAAACACAATTGGGGCATCGGCTTTCATGGCCTCTTCCACGTCAATGACAAAAGGTTTTGTGTCGTAGCTCACCTTAATCAGGGAAATTGCGTCTTTGGCAATATCCAGGCTTTCCGCTGCCACCCCTCCAAGGGGTTGACCTACATATTTGACAGAAGGATATTTTCCTTCCTCTTTGTTTTCTCCCTCCTTGTTTTTGCTTTCTATCAGGTGAATGGCATAAACCCCGGGAAGGCTTGCCGCTTTGGATATATCGATCGACCTGATCTCAGCATGCGGAACAGTCGAGCGAAGCATCTTAGCATAGAGCATACCCGGCAATTTCATGTCGGAGGTGTACTTTGCCTTACCCGTGACCTTGTCGATGGCATCAATCCGCTTTACTCTCTTACCAATGTTCTTGAGCTTGTCGTTGACAGGCCAGGCAGGTGGTTCGTTTATGGGGATCTCGCGTTCTATCTCGCCCAGGTTATGACCCGGAATCCCGTGTGGAAATTTCTCTTTTCTGGTATCCATTCTAACTTAGTTTTTTTGCGGCGTCCAACGTAGCCTTAAATACATGGGGGTAAGTACCACAGCGGCAGAGGTTGCCTCGTGTGGCATCTTTTACGTCTTCCAGCGTGGGATTGCTGTTGTGATCCAAAAGGTGGGCACAGGACATCACCATTCCCGGGGTGCAATACCCACATTGCGACGCATCGTGCTCGATAAAGGCCTCCTGCACAGGATGCAATTTGCCATTTTTCGCAATTCCCTCAATGGTAGTGACTTCTTTGTCACCAACGTCGAAAACAGACATCATACAGGAATTGACCGGTTTGCCGTCGACATAAACGGTACAGGCAGAACAGGAACCCCTGTCGCACACTACTTTCGTACCTGTGAGCTCCAGGTGATCCCGAAGAGCTGAAGCCAGGGTCGTTCTCGGCTCAACACTCAGCGACCAGATCCTGCCGTTGACCTTCATCTGAATGGTCGAGGCATCCGGCCCGAGTTCCGTTCCTTTTTCTTCTTCGTATTCAAAGGCGAATACTTCTGAAGTCAATAGCACACTTCCGGCGGTTGATAATCCGGCTCCCCTTAAAAACCCACGTCTGCTTATGCCTTTTGAGGAACCCGAACCCGCTTTTTCTTTCTTGTTTTTCATAAAATTTGAGCAAGGATTAATTATGAATCGAACTTATGGATAGAAAGTTACAAAAAATACTAGAGAATTGCAGATTCAAATTTGTACTTTCAGGTGTTAAAGTTGTCCAAAAGGGTAACATTTGTTAGCTCTTAATTGCCCAAAAAGGTTGAAATTTGTGACAATCCGGGATCTACATTATTAGTGGGATGAACAAAAACGAAAAGTTCAGCAATTTCTTCCAGCTAAGTCTGCTTGTCTTCATAGTATCATTTGCCTGGACCACTTCTGCCCTGGCCCAAATTACCTCCGGAAAAACTAGGGCCACTTACATCGATTATCCCATGACCCCGGATGGAAAACTCGATGAACCGGTATGGGAATCTGCAGATGTGACCGAAGAATTCTGGCAATACTTTCCGACAGACTCCCTGAAGGCCGAATATCAGACTGAAATCAAGATCCTCTTTGACGAAACCACCTTGTATGTGGGAATCATAGCATATTCCTCGGGCCCCGATTATGTGGTGTCCTCCTTGCGAAGGGATTACCTTGGCACGCAAAACGACAATGTTACCATAATGTTTGACACGTTTAAGGACGGTACCAATGCTTTTTTCTTTGGGGTCACGCCCTATGGGGTTCGAAGAGAAGGTCAGATTTCGGATGGCGGAAGCAATTTCAACAGAACCTGGGACATCAAATGGCAGGGCGAGAGCCAAAAGTACGATGACCGCTATGTCATTGAGATGGCCATTCCCTTTACGTCCCTGAAATTCGTCGAGGGTGATACCACCTGGAGGTTCAGGGCCTTTCGATGGAATGTGCAGACCAACGAACAGAGCACCTCCGTGAGAGTGCCTCAGAACCAAAGGCTTTCGAGCCTGGCCTTCATGGGGGAGCTTGAGTTCGACAGACCCCTCGGGAAATCGCGAACTCCTTTCAGTCTGATCCCTTATATCAACACCATCGCAGAAAAGGATTATGAAACTGCTGAGAGCGATCTCAGGTACAAAATCGGAGGAGATGCCAAAGTTTCGATCGGAAACGGCATGAACCTCGACATAACGATCAATCCGGATTTTTCCAATGTGGAAGTCGACGACATTTTTACCAATTTGACCCGATTCGAGTTGCGACTTCCAGAAAAAAGACAATTTTTCATCGACAATATCGACCTCTTCGCCAGTTTCGGGAACACCTTCAGTGAGGCACGCCCCTTCTTTTCGAGGAGAATCGGGTTGGCAACCGACAAGGAAGACAACACCATTGAAAACCCGATTCTGGCAGGGGTGAGACTCAGCGGAAAACTCAACGAAGACTGGCGACTAGGTTTTCTCAACATACAAACGGACGAAGACATCCCCAATGAGATCCCTTCGAACAACAACATGATGTTCGTGCTGCAGCGCAAGGTTTTCAGCCGTTCGAATATAGGCGTGTTTTTCATCAACCGTGAGACTTTTCAGGATTATGACTTTCTAGATCCAGAGGATAAATTCAACCGCGTGATCGGGGCCGAGTACAATCTGGCTTCGGCCAACAACGTCTGGAGCGGGAAGTTTTATGTAAACAAATCGTTTCAGCCCGACGACGGCAGCGGAAATTTTTCCACACAGACCCAGATCGAGTACAATACCCGCGACTATACTTTTGTCACGGACCTCACTTTCGTGGATGAGGAATTCAGGGCCGACCTGGGTTTCGTGCCTCGTAACGACATTCTAAAGCATGGCATATTCGGAGAAAAGAAATTTTATCCGAAGAGCAGCAAGATAACACGGCACGCGCTCAATTTCCTCGCCATCAATTACTGGAGACCGACGCTCGACTATCAAAACACAGACCGACTCTATCGCCTGAGGTGGGAGGCCGACTTTCAAGACAGGTCATCCGCAGCTGCGGGAGCGGCATACAATTACATTTATCTCACTGAAGAATTCGATCCAACGGGCGTGGATGATGCTGTACCCTTACCCGCTGACACGGATTACGCATTCAACCAGGTTACAGCAGAGTACAACTCAAATTCCACGAATCGCCTGACATATAATGGTTCGGTTACCACCGGGCAGTTCTTCAACGGAAATATTTTTTCTGCGGGAGCACAGGTGGCATTGCGCTTCCAGCCCTGGGCCCAGATTAGCCTCGCCCTCAATTACGATGGCATCCGCCTGCCCGACCCCTACTCCGACGCTGACATCTGGCTGCTGAGCCCTCGTGTCGAGATCACTTTCAACAAATCGCTCTTTTGGTCAACGCTTATCCAATACAGCAATCAAAGGGAGAACTTAGGGATCAACTCACGGCTTCAATGGCGATTTGCACCTTTATCAGATCTTTTCCTGGTATACAATGACAACTACTACATTGACCCGGTATCCCCACGCTACCGATCCATCAACTTAAAAGTGACCTACTGGATCAATATTTAGGCATCTAAACCTGGTGAATCATCTACCCGGAAATTCCAGGCAAGCTTCTTTTTCACGCGGAAGCTCTTCAGGGTGGTTGACAAAGATCACCTGACCCTCCAAATCCATTTCGACGAGCCAATGTGTACCTTTATAATAAGACCGGCGAACCTTGGCTTTGACTCCCGATTGATGCACAATTTTAATCTGATCCGGATAAAGCAGGGTTTTCCTGCCTTCTTGCTCTATCTCGTTCACATCGTCAAACAGAGAAGCTACATATTTACTCGGTGGATTCTGAAAAAGATCTCCAGGCCTGCCAATGGCATGCACCCGGTTATTTTTTATCACCACCATTCGATCCGAAAAAGACAAGGCATCGTCGCTGTCATGCGTCGCTACAATACAGGCGATATTGTGCTCTTTAAGGTATCTGAACAAAGTTCTGCGAAGGGTATTCTTTTTGAAATTGTCGACCTGGCTGAAGGGCTCATCAAGCAATAATAGCTCCGGGTTCAAAGCCAGGGCCCTCGCAAGAGCCACACGCTGTTTCTGACCCCCGCTCAGGTTTTTCACTTTCGTATCGGCAAATTCAGACATTCCGATGACCTCGAGCAACTCCTGGGTTCTCTTCTCGGAGGCCTCCATGTCTATCCTCGACAAGTACTTGGAAACATTGTCGGCCACCGTCGTAAAAGGCATCAGATCCGTTTCCTGGGCAACATATTTGAAGAAAGACATTCCCGGAACCAGGTTATATGCCGGACCCAGCACTTGTTTTTCCTTCCAGGTTATTTCGCCGGCATCCAGGTCGAAAAGCCCGTAAAGCGCTTTCAATAAGGTCGATTTGCCACAACCACTCTCCCCCATGACACAGAGATGGGCCCCTGGGTCCAGGTCAAAGCTTATCCCCTCCAAAACAGGGGTTTCCGGCTCATAGGCAAATGAAAGATCTCTCACTTTTAACATCCCGCAAAAATACGGCTAAAATCTTGAGTATTTCGGATCATTTGGGCGGTGTTTATTGTTTGAGTGTTCTGTCGATTTGGCGCCCTTTCATTGAACATATCGTCTAGATTGCTAATTCTCAGTGACTCAATGATAATTTTTTGTATTTTAGGACGAATCTAATCAGGATTAGACATCAATCCCTATCAATTGATCAACTATGATACGCCTTAATCATCACACCCCTTCCAGGAATTTCTATGTCCTAATTTTGCTGTTTTCTTGTCTTTTATGGTTGTCGCCCGTTTTGGCACAACGGCAAACTGGAAGACCTGTAATCACAAATTATTCTTATCGAGATTATGAAGCTGGACCTATTAATTGGTGGGCGTTGGAAGACCAAAATGGAATTATGTATTTTGCCAATGGCGCTGGGGTTTTACAATTCGACGGTGTTAACTGGAAGCTTATTGAAACTGAAGCAGGCGGTCGCTCCCTTGCCATGGATGATAAAGGAGTAATTCACGTTGGAGGTGGCGGTGACTTTGGGTATTTGGAAAAGAAATCGAATGGTGAACTGGAGTACATTTCATTAATGGATAAGATTCCAGAGGAGCACAAAGATTTTGAGGAAGTTTGGGAAACGGACTACTACAAAGGAAGAATCATTTTCAGAACTCAGGCCAAACTTTATTGCTGGGATGGGGAATCCATTAAGGTAATCCCTTCCGAAGATGAATATCACGTGGGGCAGATCGTACATGATATTTATTATTTGCGAATCTGGAATCGCGGACTCTGCTATCTAACGGATGACGACACCTTTGAGCTGGTCCCGGGAGGGGAGCAGTTTGCAGACGAAAGAATCTATTCCATACTTCCCTATGATGATAAAAGATTACTGATTGGAACAAGATCCAAGAGCTTCTTCATTTACGACGGAGAAAAATTTGAGCCATTCGAAACCGAAGCGGATGAAGTTATTGGACAATCATTGTATTTGCCGGGACTTGCCCTCGAAAATGGAGATTTCATATTTAACACTTCAGGCGGTGGAGCTTTTCGCATTGATCACGATGGCAAATTAATTCAGGATTATTCAACCAAGAATGGTCTACAAGATGGGTTCGCAACCTTTTCATACCTGGATTCAAGAAATGTTTTATGGTTGCCCCTTTTTAATGGCATCTCAAGCGTTAATTTAAACAGCACTCTCTCCCTAATCGATGCGAAAATGGGTCTTCCATCCAATGTCGCATTTACAGTTTTTAAGAAAGATGATATTCTTTACATCGGAACGAACAGCGGAATATATTACATTAAAGATGGGGAGAGTCGTGTTCATTTCTTGGAAGGAACCTTCGGTCAATCACGAGCATTTGTAGAACACAAGGGGAGATTGTATGCAGGTACGGGTGATATGGGATTGATTGAAATCGAAGGCACATCCTGGAGGTATATCAGAAAAAGTGTCAACTACGATCTTCGGGCAAACGACTTACTGCTTTCTGAATTTGATCCCGACCGAATGTATATAGCGCATAACCAAGGAATTGCGAGCTTCTATTATAATGAAGACACAAAGCAATTTGAAATGGAGGGGACAACGCCTGAAATCAATATTAATTTTTTCAGCGGATTCGGAGGTAACGGAGGCATGTTGGAGGATTCGAAAGGTAATTTTTGGATCGATTCAAATGAGGACGAAACCATCGAATATTTTAACACAAAAATAGTAGATGGAAAGATTGACTTGAGCAATTCAGTGATTGAGGTTTATGACAGCGTGAACGGTGTGCCAGAAAACGGATTGGGATTTTGGAAGCATGGTACGGAATTCCATTTCTTCTCGGGCGACGGCGACAGTACCAATAGTTATAAGTTCAACGAGGATAAGAAACGGTTTGAGAGAACAAAGTATTATTATGAGGATTTTGCCAATTCCGATGATCAGGGTGGATTCTTGCATCCTGTAACGGATCCGGCAGGCAACATTTGGTTCAGAATAAACGGACAGATTATTATCAGCACTTTGAATGAAAATGGTGAGTATGAAATGAACACCTCAGCATTTAAAGAACTAAAAAATAGAATATTATGGGGAATTTACCCTGAAGCCCCAGAGCCTGATGGTTCACAGGTAGTTTGGTTTTACAGCCCAGATGGGCTCTTTAGATATGAAGGAAAGCTTGAAGAGTCTTATATTCCTGAATTTAAGAGCATTGTCAGATCAGTCACGATGTCGGGTGATTCGATTATTTATGAGAGCAATATAGCGGCGCCGGATCGATTGCAAATCCCATTTGACAAGAACAATGTAAATATTGAGTTCGCCGCACCCCTTTACATATCGCAAGAAGCCATGGTCTACAAAACGTATCTCGATGGATTGGACAAAGAATGGTCTGACTATTCGAGACAAACTTCCAAGGAGTATATAAATCTGCCTCCAGGAAAATACGAATTCAAAGTTATGGCAAGAAACCTTTTTGGAGACGAAACAGAGGAGGCTTCCATCAGTTTTGGCATAATACCACCCTGGTATAAGACCTGGTGGGCCTATGCACTTTATGTGCTTGGATTCCTCCTACTGGTCTATACCATCGTAAGGTCTCGTACGCGCATCCTTGTCAACCAAAGAAAGGCGCTGGAAGACAAAGTGGAAGAACGAACCAGTGAAGTAAGGCAGCGACTGGAGGAACTGGCAACCGTCAACCAGGTGGGCCAGGCATTGACTCAGAAGCTGGAGCTCAATGAGCTCATCCAAATGGTGGGTAACGAAATGAAGAAGGTCTTCAAGTCTGACATTACCTACCTGGCTCTTTTAGATGCCGAAAACGAAGTGATAAATTTCCCTTTTCAGGACGGTGACAATATGGCTCCCATGAAATTTGGCGAGGGTCTTACCTCCAAGATCATCCAGACGGGTGAAGCCTTATTGATCAATCACGATACGGATATAGAGGCTGAATATCAGAAAAGCGGCCTGGAACAGACCGGTAAAAAAGCCATCTCGTATTTGGGTGTTCCCATCCCGGTCGAAGATAAAATCATAGGGGTACTAAGTGTGCAGAGCACCAAGCAAGCCAGTCGATTCAGTGAAGAAGACAAGCGACTGCTCAACACGATCGCAATTAATGTGGGGGTAGCGCTGCACAATGCAGAGCTCTATGAGGAAGCGAAGGTCGCCAAGGCCAAAGCTGAGGATGCCAATGAGGCAAAATCGGCATTCCTGTCTACTGTGAGTCATGAGCTCAGAACGCCTCTAACCTCCGTTTTGGGCTTTGCCAAGATCATCAGAAAGCGATTGGAAGACAAGGTTTTCCCTATGGTCAATGTAGAAGATCAAAAGATCAAACGCACCATGAAGCAAGTGAGTGAAAACCTCAATGTTGTGGTCTCTGAAGGCGAACGACTCACGAACCTGATCAATGACGTGCTGGACCTCGCCAAAATCGAGTCAGGTCGCATGGAATGGCACATGAAACCCGTATTCCTGCAGGATGTGATCAATCGCGCCATTGCCAGTACTTCATCCCTTTTCGATCAAAAGGGTCTGACCCTGCAAAAGAATATTTCCTCTGATCTTCCGCTTGTTAGTGCCGATGAGGACAAGCTCATTCAAGTGGTTATCAACCTGCTTTCGAATTCGGTGAAATTCACGGATAAAGGAAAGGTTTCGATCGATGCCTACCAGGATGAAGGACAGATCATCGTTGAAGTGCAGGATACCGGAATCGGAATCGCCGATGACGATAAACACAAGGTTTTTGAGCGTTTCCGCCAGGCGGGTGACACCTTGACGGACAAGCCCCAGGGAACGGGTCTGGGTCTTCCGATCTGCCGCGAGATCATCGAGCATCACGGTGGTATCATTTGGATGAAAAGTGACCTCGGTGTGGGAAGTACGTTCTTCTTCAGCATCCCAACCATGGGAGACACGGGGTCGGAGCAACCCATACAGCTGGATCGCATTCTAAACAGCCTGAAGAAACAGATCAAGCATTCCTCTCTAAGTGATGTTAAAAAGGAGCCGACGATTTTGGTGGTTGATGACGATACGCCCATTCGCTCCTTGCTCAGGCAGGAGCTTGGAGATGCAGGCTACCAGGTCCAGGAAGCGGCCAATGGCAAGGCAGCCCTTGACATGGTAAGAATGTCAAAACCCGATCTGATCATACTGGACGTGATGATGCCGGAGATCAACGGCTTCGACGTTGCCGCCGTACTCAAGAATGATCCGGCGACCATGGATATTCCGATCATCATTCTGTCAATCGTGCAGGACAAGGAACGAGGTCTTAAAATCGGAGTGGACAGGTACCTGACCAAACCAATAAATACCGAACAGCTCTTTCACGAGGTGGACGAGCTGCTGGAGCAGGGCGTTTCTAAAAAGAAGGTGCTGGTGGTTGATGAAGACGCGTCGGCCGTCAAGACCTTGTCCGAAGTGCTCAACGCCCGTGGATACAAGGTCCTCGAAAGTCAGCCCAAGGACCTGATCAAAAACGCTACTGAGGCGAAGCCTGACATTATCATGCTGAACTCTGTCTGCAACGGGGACAAGGAGTTGATCAAGGACCTGAAGGTTCAGAAAGGCATGGAGAACACTATGTTCTTCATTTATGAATAAGACAGAAAAAATTAAAGAAATCAAAAACACAAACTATAATACCTATGGGACAGAAATTATTGATCGTTGACGACGAGTCACACATCCGAATGCTCATCGAGCAAACCCTGGAAGACCTGGAAGATGAAGGCGTAGAGCTCCTGTTTGCAGAAAATGGAGCCCAGGCCCTTGAGATCATTCAACAAGAAGAACCCAACCTTGTTTTTCTCGACGTGATGATGCCCAAGATGAATGGCATGGAGGTCTGTCAAAAAGTAAAAAAGGAGTTGAACCTGTCTCATGTCTATATCATCCTGTTAACGGCCAAGGGTCAGGAGGTTGACCGGCAAAAAGGTCTTGAAATGGGCGCAGACCGTTACATGACCAAACCCTTTGACCCGGATGAAATGCTTTCGGTGGCGGAGGAAATTTTAAAGGTGTAGCAGTTTTAAACGTGTAAATGATTACGGCAAAAACCATAAAACAACAAATTCGAGCCCTGAAGGGCGTATTGCGCAACGAGCGGACTGTCAGAATACTCGAAGGTCTGAAAGAGGAGATGCAGATGGATCTTTCGATTACAGATCTTGACGGAGGCGTTCTCTTCGGAAGCGATGCTCCCATGCCCCACCAGTTTCCCGTTTCGGATAATGGCAATGAGTTCGCACTGGTCAAAAGCAATCTCGAACAGGGATCGATAATCGCAGATTTGCTGTCGGCCCTGGCGCAAAAGGACCTGGAGAAGAAGCGTATCGGCAACGAGGTGCTGGGTCTTTACCGTGAGATCAACATGATCTATGATTTCAGTGAAATGCTGGCTGAAAAAATTGACGTGCCTTCCATCGCAGAAATGACCCTGGGAGAAGCTTCACAGATCATCGCTTCGACACACGGGCTTTTTCTCATTCACGAAAGCGAAACGGATCGTGTGGTCAAGCTCAGCTCCTTTGGGGAAGATCCCGATCGGGAAGAAAACATCATACGTCAGAATGAAGTGCTGAAAGAGCTCATTCATCGCGGAACCTCCTCTATCGTGCCCCACGAACGCATTGCAGCCAATCCAGCGCTCTCTCACCTGAAGGCCATGATGTACGCTCCTTTGAAGGTCAAGAACAAAACCATGGGCTTGGTGATCCTCGGGCACAGCGAAGAGCGCGAATTCACTGCCGGAGAGCTGAAGCTGCTTACCACCATTTCCCTGCAGGCTGCCGTAGCCATTGAAAGTGCACAACTCTATCAGAAAGGACTCAAAGAAGCTCAGGAACGGGAGCAGGCCATCAAAAGCATCCACGAGGTCAGTCAAAAATTCGTTCCTACCGAGTTTATTCGTTCCCTGGGCAAGGATCGCCTGACGGAAGTTTCCCTGGGTGACCTGGCCGAAAAGGAGGTATCCGTGCTCTTCGTGGACATTCGCGGATTCACGGCACTTTCAGAAAAATTGAGCCCAAGAGACAACTTCTTGTTCATCAATTCTTTCAATAAACAGATGGGACCCATCATCCGTGAAAACAAGGGTTTCATCATGCAATACCTCGGGGATGGCTTTATGGCCCTGTTCCCGGGCGGATCTCAACATGCACTTCGGGCCTCCGTTCAGATGCATGTCGCACTGGAGGAATACAATCGAGAGCGTATCGAGAAAGGCAGGTCCCCTGTCAAAATAGGAATCGGCATGCAAAACGGCGACCTCATCATGGGCATCACGGGCGACGTCGAACGACTCGATGCCGCCATCATTTCGGATACGGTCAACACGGCTTCCCGTATCGAGGGCTTGTCCAAGCACTTTGGCACCTCGATCCTGATCACAGGCGGGTGCCGGGAAAACCTCAGTCATCCGGAAGAGTTTGATTTCCGGTACCTCGGACCGGTACAGGTTATCGGCAAGCAAAAACCCATCGACCTCTATGAGTGCATCAATGGAGACTCCCCTGCCCTATTGGATCACAAGCTGCGGACCCTGGATACCTTTGACAAAGGAATGGATCTCTATTTCAAGAAGGAATTCGCCATGGCTGCCGTGACTTTCCAGCAGATCTTCAAGAAGAATCGAGAGGACCTTACAGCCAAACTCTTTTTGAACCGAGCCGCACACCTGATCACCCAGGAAATAGAAGACGATTGGAAGGGTGTTCAATCCATGACTACGAAATAGCCCCCGGCGACTTAAAAACTTTTTTGGCAATACTGTAACATCGAAAAAAAGAGTAAGTCCTTAATTTTGTACATGCTGCATTTTATCAGGCGTATGTGCTGCACTTCATAAGGAAAAAGCATGTCTGAGAGAATTGAAATTAAGAACTTAAACAAAAACAAAGTCCCATGAAACGAACCATTCAATCAACAATCATACTTTGCGCCCTCTTATTGGGAGTCAACCTGACAATGGCCCAGTCAAAAACCTATGACGTGAAATCTTTTGATGAAGTGATCATCAGCCCCCATATTGAGGTTGTCTTTGAAAAAGCAGAGACCCAATCTGTCGTGATCGAAAACATCGATGTAGGCTATGATGAACTCAATATAGAGGTCAAAGGAAAGACCCTGCACATTTACCTGGATGATGCCAAGGTCTATACCAAATCGAAAAAAATCAAGTCGGATGACTACAAGGGAAAGCATGCCATCTACGATGGAACCCTGGTATCCGCCAAGGTGTATTACACCGATGTGGACCTGATCTCATTGAGAGGAGACGAGACCCATAAGCTCATAAGCAAACTCACAGGAGATGAATTCAAACTTAACATTTATGGAGAGCCCAAAGTGTATGTTTCCGACATGGATCTTGACGAGTTCCAGGCCACTCTTTACGGAGAGGGGTATCTCGAGGTCGAACAAGGCAGGGCTCAGCGCCAGAAGATCGTTTCATACGGGGAGAGTGAAGTAAACACCCTGGGGGTAAACAACGCCTCTGCAAAGGTAACTGCCTATGGTGAAGGAAGGGTGAGACTTGCAGTCTCAGATGATCTGAAGGTAACCGCTTACGGTGAGGCCTCTGTCCATTACAAAGGGAATCCTACGGTCAACAAAGGCCTAGTTATCGGAGAAGCCCGCATCCATCAGATGAACTGATCTGACAAAATACTATCATTACAGCAGGGTCCAAATTGACTAAGAACTCGATTTGGGCCCTAATTTCACTTCTTTTTCGATATATTTGACCTGAGTATCACATTCCTGATACTATTTTGTCATTTTTCGATTTTATTTTTTCATGAGAAGTGAAGTTCACAGAGAGATCACCCAGCTGAGCCCGGAAGACAGTTTCCTGGTCTTTGAGCGCGTCAAAGACGACTTTGATTTCCCGGTCCATTTTCATCCCGAATACGAATTGAATTTCATCTACCGAGGTAAAGGCGTGCGGCGCATCGTAGGAGACCATTCCGAAGAGATCTCTGACATCGAGCTCGTGCTGGTCGGGCCCAACCTGGTACACGGATGGGAGCTTCACAATTGTCGCTGCAAGGAGATTTACGAGATAACCGTTCACATTCAGCAGGATCTGTTGGATGACAAGATGCTCTCAAGGCGCATTTTCAAAGGGATTCGGGACATGTTCAACCGGTCAAAGCACGGAATCCTGTTTTCAGAGGAAACAACGCTGCAGATCATGCCAAGGCTGATGACTTTGCCTAAGCTCAACGGGGTGCAGTATTTTTTGGAATTCGTTTCCATCCTCAGTGAGCTGGCCTCATCCGAGAATCAGACCCTGCTTTCGACACAGGCTTCGGAGCTGCACGATTTCCAGAACAGCGAGAGCATCAAAAAAGTCTATGAATTCATCCAGGAAAACTTTCATCGCAAGATACCTTTGAACGAGATCGCCGAACTGGTCAATATGAGTCCGGTTTCCTTCAATCGGTTTATCAAGAGCCGCACCGGAAAGACTTTTATCAATTATGTCAACGACACCCGCATCAGTTATGCGACCCGCTGGCTCATCGAAACCGAAAAGAGCATCAGCGAGATCAGCTACGACTGCGGCTTCAACAATATTGCGAACTTCAACCGGGTCTTTAGAAAGGCCAAGAATTGCACCCCCAGCGAGTTCCGCCGTGAGTTCGTCGGCATGAAAAGAGTCCTATGATGGAATAAACTCCCGTTGACCCAAGCCAACAGGAGCCTCCATCCGGTAAATTCACAGGTCTTTTATCCCATTATTATTTTAACGCTGTGCTGTTTACCTTTTTCTAAAAGCGGAATCAGATTTGAGCTCATTTTTTCACCATTGACCCAGGTTTCGAGAACGCCCTTGCTGACATGTGATGGGTTCTGCACCTCGATCTTGTACGTGGCACCCCTGAATTTTCGGGTCATTTTAAACCCGTCCCAATCTTTTGGGATGCACGGGTCGATTCTCAGGCCCTCGTAATCGGGTTGTACGCCCAGGATGTACTGGGTTATCGCGTAGAAGTTCCAGGAGGCGGTTCCCGACAGCCAGGAATTCTTGGCCTCCCCCGGCTTGAATGCTTCCTTGCCGGCGATCATCTGACAATAGACGTAAGGCTCCACCTTGTGGAGGTCGGAAATCTCTTCGAGGAAGCTCGGGGCGATCTTGGCATAGTATTCATAGGCCCGGTCTCCCCTGCCGATCATCGTCTCCCCGATCATGATCCAGGGATTGTTGTGGCAAAAGATTCCTCCGTTTTCCTTGTATCCCGCCGGGTAGGTGGAAATCTCACCGTACTCGATGTAATACTTGCTGAATGCCGGGGAGTTCAGTACGATCCCGTACTCACAGTCCAGGTGCTCCTTAACTGAATCCAATGCCTTTTCCACCATGCCCTCTTCTTTGCCAATCTCTGCCATGCTGCACCAGCCCTGTGACTCAATGAAGATCTTGCCTTCTTCATTCTCGTCGGAACCGATCTTCTTGCCGTAATAGTCGTAGGCGCGAAGGTACCAGTCGCCATCCCATCCGTGATCCTTGATGGCCTGAACCATTTGCTCGACATGACCTTCCGCCTCGTCGGCCTCTTTTTCTTTTCCGATCTGTCGGCAGAGTTTGACGTATTCCTTTCCATAGACGACAAACAGGCCGGCGATCATCAGGGATTCTGCCGTTTCTCCCTTTTTGTTTCCTGTGGTTTGAAAGGACTCGTTCGGGTCGGTGGAGAAACAGTTCAGGTTCAAACAGTCATTCCAGTCGGCTCGTCCGATCAGGGGAAGCGCATGAGGCCCCAGGTTGTTGACCACGTGGTAGAACGAAGCCTTCAAGTGTTCAAAATGAGATTTGGCACGCGAAACGTCATTGTCAAAAGGAACCATTTCATCCAACAGGGAGAAATCCCCGGTTTCCTTGATATAAGCGGTAGTTGACAGGATCAACCACAAGGGGTCATCGTTGAAATCCCCTCCAATGGCCGAATTCCCCTTTTTGGTCAGGGGCTGATACTGATGGTAGCACGAGCCGTCTTCAAACTGTGTTGAGGCGATGTCGACGATCCTTTCCCGGGCGCGGTCGGGAATCTGGTGAACAAAACCGATCAAATCCTGGTTGGAGTCCCGGAAGCCCATGCCCCGGCCGATACCGGATTCAAAGAAGGAAGCCGAACGCGACATGTTGAACGTGACCATGCATTGGTACTGGTTCCAAATATTGACCATTCGATCGAGTCGATCATCGCCCGAGTCGATGCTCAGAGTGTCCAGGAGATCATCCCAGTATTCACGAAGCTCCGTAAAGGCCTTGTCCACCTTTTCAACGCTATTGAATTTTTCGATCATCGAGAGCGCTGGTCTTTTATTGATCACCGCTTTGCTCTCCCATTTCTCCGACTCCTCCACCTCGACATAACCGAGCATAAACACCAGTTCCCTGGACTCACCCGGTTCCAAATCGATCTCGAGGTAATGCGATGCGATGGGAGACCAACCATGTGCCACGGAATTGGAAGGACGTCCTGCGGAAACAGCATCGGGGCTGTCAAAGCCATTGTAAAGGCCAATGAATGTCTCGCGGTCGGTGTCATAGCCCTGAATGGGTTGATTCACCGAATAAAAGGCATAATGGTTTCTACGCTCCTTGAACTCCGTTTTGTGATAGATCACACTGTCTTTGATCTCCACCTCTCCTGTGCTGAAATTGCGCTGGAAGTTGGTCATGTCATCTTCGGCATTCCAGAGGCACCACTCGATGAAGCTGAAGAGCTTCAAAGACTTTTTCTCCGAACCGTGATTGGTCAACTTGACTTTTTGAATCTCCCCCCAAAATCCCAGGGGAATGAATTGCAGCACCTCCGCCTCTACCTCATTCTTCACTCCTTTGATCCGGGTATAGCTCATTCCGTGTCTGCATTCGTAGTGATCCAATGGGGTTTTGACGGGCTTCCATCCGGGCGACCATACCGTGTCCCCATCTTTGATGTAAAAGTACTTGCCCCCGTCATCCACCGGAACATTGTTGTACCGATAGCGAGTCAGACGTCTGAATTTGGCGTCCTTGTAAAAGGTATATCCTCCTCCGGTATTCGAGGTTAGTGAAAAGAAATCTTCGTTCCCGAGATAGTTGATCCAGGGATAAGGAGTTTTAGGGTCCGTAATCACGTATTCCCTGCTCTTATCATCAAAATGACCGTATTTCATGATAAATTATTTATTTTTTGAATTGTTTACAGCTTATATGTCGGCAGCTTGTTCCTTGAGCCGCCTGTCGTTTAATTCAGTTGTGATCTCGTCGAGCTTCTTCTGATTCAAAGGATAGAGAAGCATCAGCCCGGCCGCAGCAAAGGTGATGATCGCGGGCACCCAGCTCATGAGCATCTTGATTCCGGGAACGGCTCCCTCGATGGAGGAGGCATCCTGTCCGTCATAGTGAAAAGCGCCGAGCACCAACCCGATGATCGCACCGGCAATTCCGCCCCCGAATTTGGTGGCAAAGGAACCTGCCGAATAAATGAGTCCGGTGGCGCGTCTTCCGTTTTTGAATTCCGAGTAATCGGCGGAATCCCCCAGCATCACAAAGAACAGGGTCGGGAAAATGGCCGAGGCAAATTCCGATATGACTCCGATGGTGAATACTGCACTCACATCTTCCGGGCCCACGAAGGCAAACAAGGCATTGACGGCCCCCGAAAAGATCAGGGCAAAGATGAACAGGTTTCTTTTGCCGAACTTTCGGCCCAACGGTGAGGTGATCATGGCCCCTGCAACGGAGGCCAGCATCAGGGCCACCAAATAGGATCCGGCAAGCAGCTGGTCGTGCAGATAGTGGGTGAAATAGATGATCACGATTCCCTGCTTGATTGAATTGTAAATGTTGAAAAGCAAACCAATGACCAGCAAAACCAGCCAGGGTCGGTTGCGTATGAGGTCCGCCAGATCGCGCTTGAGGTTGTTCTTCTGATTACTCGGTGGTTGAACCCGTTCCTTCGTGGTGAAGAAGGTAATCAGCATAAAGACGGTCAAAAATACCGCCATCAGGTACATGGCCTTGCTGTATCCTTCCTTCTGGTCGATTATCGATAGTTTTCCTGCCTCGAGGTCAGGCTCACCTGAAACGATAAAGGCGTATTCCCGGTCAGCTTCTATGGAAAAGCTCTTGCCGTGAGTAGGAGCATTCTCTTCTTCCGACAAACCCGGATCATCCCAGGTAAACAGGGCAACCCCATCCTCCGTTTTAATATTGACATTTGGCACGTCACGCGGGGCCGAAACCGTCACGCTGTACTTTTCAGGTTCGAGCTCTTCAATCTGGATCGTAGGGTCCACATTACCGTAATAAGCCACCAGAAACAAGAGGGCACCCTGAACGAGCATTCCCCCGGCGAAGGCACCGACCATCCGGAATGAGCCTAAAGTTGTTCTTTCCTTGTCATCTCCTGTCATTACAGCCATCAGAGCTCCGTAGGGAATGTTGTTTGCCGTGTAAATGAGTGTAAAGAAGATATAAGTCACGTAGGCATACACGATCTTTCCGCTTGAGCTCAGGTCCGGGCTTGTAAAGAGCAGTGCCAGGATGGCTCCCAGCGGCACAGCGGTCCAAAGGATCCAGGGGCGAAACTTGCCGTATTTTGATTTGGTGCGGTCTCCGATGATCCCCATAAGCACGTCACTGATCCCGTCACTGAACCGGGCAACGAGCATGAGAACCCCGACCGTCACCGGACTCAATCCGAAGACGTCGGTGTAAAAAATAAATAGAAAGGTGGCGACCCCCCTCCAGGCGATATTCGCTGCTCCATCCCCCAGGGCATAGCCCAGCTTTTCCTTTAAAGAAAGTTTGTTGTGATCCGACATAGTCTTGAAATGCTTGAAACTTGCACCTCAAAATTAGTCAACGCGGAGTTGATTCAGTGATACTATTTTGTCAATGATTCATTCTTTTTTAAAAGTTGAAAAGGTGGATCTTCCAATCAGAGATCAGCGATAGCCCGATCGAGCCAGCTCATCCGGTCAACGATCCATTCCTCAACATAGATGCGCTCTGCCTCGTAGGTCGTTCCCACAAAATTGTTCGGCCAAATCCACTCGCCGAGGATATCCCACTTGGTAAAATTCCGGTTGATGGCATCCAATTCCCGCATCTCCTTTTCGTAGTTCGAGACTCTCCCCAGAACCGCCTGGTCGGACAGAACATTGGACCTGACTTCGAACCACCGGGTTTTGAGCCCCTCTACGAAATAAGGGTCCTCAAGGAGCCGGTACCACCAGAAAGGAACCGACCAGAAATCACCGGGACACCTTTCATTGAACCGGTACGCCCAGGTGTCGGTATTGCCACCTCCGCAGTAATCCGCATTCCCGAATGCCAGGTTAAAATCCCATATCGGGCCCATGTTGAGTTTGCCGTTCTTGTCTTTGTGCATAAAGGTGCTGAGACGATAACCATCGACATTGTGCGAGATTTCGTTGAGGATAAAGAAATCGATGAAGCTCTCCACGTCGATGTATGCCCTGTATCCCGTATCCGGATCCTTGAAAGCATCTGAAGAAAGAGCCGCCTCAAAATCATGCACGTACTGCTTGATATAGTCCTTCTGTTGGGAACTGATCTCCTCGGCATCCGGATATTCGTAAAGGAACCGGATCTCTCCATTTCCGGCATGGGGCGGTGGCACCTTCGAGGCAAAAGAATTCTGACTGTTGTATCCGCTGCCGACATTGGACCCGGCAATCTTGTCAATTTTAAGGATGTATCCCCCGGTAAGGTCGTCGCCCGAGTTTTCCTCGGGTTTGAGCTTCTCAATGGCGATGCGATTCTTGTTCCTTTTCAACTTCTCCATAAAGACGTATACCCCCTTATAGGTTCCGTTGATGATCAATTCGACAAAACGCGTGCGGCTGGCATAGCGGCCCATGTCTGAAGACAGATCATAGATCAGCTTGTTGCGCATCAACGACTTGTCGCTGTAAGGCCCGTGAAGCACCCAATCCTCCTCCTCGGGCATGCCCAGGAGCGAAACATTGATGTCTTCGTTGTTGTTGTCCCAGGTTTCCAGTCCGTAGGATTTCTTGTCGAACATCTGTGAGGAGGCACCCCGAATCTCGATGCCTGCAATGCCCTCGTAAGTGACCTTGCCCTGTTCCGAGATCTTCATCGTCGACCGGACCTTGGGTTCGTCCACAATCTGACCGCTACTTTTGATCTCGATCAGCGGGAGATAGAGCGTTTCCCCCGGAACTTCACCGGTATCCGGGTTCTGACCACCAGTTTCAAAATCCTTGTCATCACTACAACTCAGATTGAGAAGCAGGGCAATAAGCAAAGCCTGGGTCAAATAAAATGACCTATTTTTCCAGCAGCAATTCTTTAACATCTGTTCGCATTAATCCGGGGACCAAAGTCCCCTCAAATACTAACTTTTTTTCTTGTTGAAAATTGTCTCCATTTCCTCCAAAGTTCTTCCTTTGGTCTCAGGGATGAATTTCCATACAAACAGGATAATGATAACGATAAAGCCGGAGAAGATGAAATACGGCAGGGAATTGTTCCAGGTTCCGCCGTCCATGATCAGCCTGTTGGAATCGCTCTCAACGACAATCGGAAAGGTCTGGGACACAAAGTAGTTCGCCAGCCACTGAGCTGCAACAGCAATGGCCATGGCCGTACTCCGGATCTTGTTCGGGAAGATCTCAGAGAGCAATACCCATACGATGGGTCCCATCGACATGGCAAACGAACCGATGAACAAAAGAATTCCAATCAAAGAGATGATGCCCTCCGTCGAATTGATCGTGGGCAGCCCGGCTGAATTCACCTGGCTGTAATCACTCAAATAGAGCGTAAAGCCCATCATGAGAAAGCCAACGAGCATTCCGAAACCTCCGATGATCAGGAGGGGTTTTCTACCGAGTTTGTCAACCGTGAACATGGCGATAAAAGTAAACAAGAGGTTTACGGTCGCCAATAAGATCTGTTGGGCCAGGATATCTTCTTTACCGAATCCAAGCGCCTGCTCGAAGATGTCAGCCCCGTAATAAAGCACCGCATTGATCCCTGTGAATTGCTGCAAGATCGATAGAACAGTACCTATGATCACGATTGGAAACAGGGATTTCTGAAAGATGGAAGCCTTTTTTTGCTTTCCTTCGGATTCGATCGATTCTTTGATATCCACAAACTCCTGATCGGCCATCTCCTGCCCGTGTATCCGCACAAGAATGTCTTTTGCCGCTTCTTCGCGCCCTTTGATCATGAGCCATCTCGGACTTTGGGGCACCAAGAACAGAAGAAAGAGGAATGCCAATGCCGGAACGAGCTCCGACCAGAACATGTACCTCCAACCTATATCGATGTTTTCTTGATCGCTTAATCCGTTCCCGATAAAATAAGTCGTGAGGAAAACGACGAAGAAACCAATGACCACTGCCATCTGGTAATAGGTAACCAGGGTCCCTCTTTTATCGGCAGGTGAGATCTCTGCTATGTACATCGGTGCATTCATGGAGGCCATGCCAATGGCTACACCTCCTATCAGTCTGAAGAACACCATCAGGGAGATGGATTCCGGCAAAAAGGAAGGAAGACCGGAGCCCCAGGCTGATATGCTGAAGAGCACAGCTGCCCAAATGAGCGACTTCTTCCGACCTATGGCCTTGCTTATCACTCCGGCGCTTGCCGCCCCCAAAAGAGCCCCCAGCAAAGCGCTACTGACGATAAAGCCTTTCAACCATCCTGTAAGTTCAAAATACTTGGAGAAATAAAATTGGGTTCCATTGATCACACCGGTGTCAAATCCGAAGAGAAGACCCCCGAGGGTGATGACAATGGTTATGAAGTAAATGTTGATGCGTTTGGTATTGTTTTGTCCCATGATGATGAAGTGATTTTGAAATATGCAGACACAAACATAAGAAAAAATGCCACCCTTCTTTGCATATATCAAATCAAGTTTTGCATGACCTTTTTCGGTTTTCTATCCACAGTAAACAAACCCCAGTGCTTTTCGGGCTCAAGTGCCTCATTGACCCTTTCCAGGGTTCATCAAACGCCTCGAAAACAAATGTGAGAATGTTTTCTCTTTCACTCCATTCCACAAGATCGTTGCAATAAATGCTCTGGAATTCCTCACTTACATTACTCGGGCAAATTCCCTTTCCGTTTGAATAGGTTGTCCATCCTGCCTCGGTGATGACTACGGGCTTATCGGGATAGGTATCGGCAACAGAAAAATAATTGCTTTTTGTGTATTCCATGGCTTCATGAATATTCTTGTACTCCCAAACAGGATAGGTGTGAATAGAAATAAAATCTACAACCTCCGCGAGATCTTTGAGCTTATCCAGCCATGGAAGATAGTTTTCGCAAAAAGTGACGGGCTGCTTCGCTCCATTTTTAATCATCTTCACGTATTCGATAACCTTGTCTACCGGCACATAGTGATCCGTCCAATCAACACAAGCCTCATTGCCGGCGGATAAAGAAAATACAATCTCGGGATAGGCATTAGCCATATCAATCAACTTCCTGATCCTCTTCAGGTTTATCGACTTGTTCTCCAGCAATTCTTCCTCCTTGTAGGCTCCGCCCCAGGGACAACCGTAGTTATTGGCTTCTGCTACAATATAGGCCCCAAGCATGACTTTGAAATCAAGCTTCTCTTTTTCGATAACTTCCAATACGATTTCAGAATGCAGATCGCAGTCGTAAAGGCGCAAGTATTTCCAATGATTGTGAAGTATCAGCAGGTCCTCTTTGATCTCTTCGTAACTCGGGAAAATTCCCCCAGGGCTCTGCCCCGCTCTAAAACCTGAATAACAAATGGCCCTGCCGGGTTCTGTGCGCAATGCTGAAGTATAATTCATTTTGAAAATTTTGCTCAAAGACAAGAAAAAATAAAACTCGGTTTAGAATTTTTTAAGGTTCTCATCTTTATCCCACAGACCCCAAAAAGCACCGACATCACCTTCGGATCCGACTTTCCAGGATTCATCAAAGGATGAAAAGTAGAAGATCTCAATATCCTCTTCGGCAGACCATCTCTGAGTGTTCACAAAATACTTCAGCGCATTTTCAAACGAAGGATAGGAACCTTCAAAATTACCGCCCTGAGTCGGCCATCCGGTTTCGGATATTATCACTTTTTTTCCATTGCCGGCTCTCACCGCCTGATTGTACATCTCTTTCATATAAACAAATGAGTATTCGATGCTGCATCCCTCCCAAAAAGGATAACAATTCGCCAAGATCACGTCGCAGGCTTCGGTGATCCTTGGGCGGTTCGAAAACTCATAGTAGGCGTCGACATAGCCGACGGGTATAGAATCCGGAATCGCATCTTTAACCCGGTGCATGAAGGCCAACAATTCATCTTCAGTCAGATCTTTTCGATACATCACTTCATTGCCAACGGCTGCAATATCAACATAGCCCTCGTTAGCCAATTCAATTAATTTGGCCACTTCTCGCTCATTGATCTCCGGATCATCTCCCAACCAGGCACCTACCATGGTTTTAATGCCATTTTCATGGGCAATGCGAGGAATGGCTTCATTTCCATCCGTGCACGAAAATGAGCGAATCCATTGGGTGTAGGGTTTGATTATTTCCATCCTTCTCCTGATTTGCGCCTCAGAAATCTGATCACCGGGACCTTGTCCTTCTTCATAAGGGCTAAAGCACAAACCATGCATGCCATTATTCAATATGGTGATGAATAAATCGTGTAATTCTTCTTTGGTTTTTCCGGTCAGGTCTATTCCCGCCAGCGACTGTATTTTTCCTGCTCTCACAGACATAACTATATATTTTTTTAGTTTCTCATTTTTATCCCATATTCCCCAACGTTGTCCTACATCGCCCTCATGATGCACTTTCCATGACTCATCAAACGATGAAAAATAATACAACTCCACTTCATTTTTATTTGCCCATTTATTGACATTAATAAAATATTTTATGGCATTTTCCTGAGATGGTTCCGCTTCATTGATATTCTCCCCTTCACTGGGCCAGCCGGTTTCAGAAATAATTACAGGTTTGCCGTTAGCTATGTCCTTTGTGACCTTGTACATGTGGTTCAGGTAGATCGTTGCCTGATCTATATGATATCCCTCCCAAAAGGGATAGCAATTCACAAGGATAACATCGCAGGCTTCAACAAGCTCAGGATGTTCTATAAATTTATAATAGGCATCTACATGACCAACTGGAATATTGGGCAAGGCTTCCTTCACACTGCGGATATGCTTTAGCAGTTCTTGTACCGACAAATCGTTTCGAAGCAATACTTCGTTTCCGACTACCGCGACATCCACAAACCCTTGTTTCGCAAGATCAATCAGGGAACTAATTTCATTTTCGTTTTGCGATTTATCGTTACCTATCCAGGCCCCAACCATTGTTTTTAATCCTTTTTCGTGGGCCTTCTTGGGAATGAACTCATTGCCTTCTATACAGGAAAAAGAACGAACTCCTTTCGTGTAAGGCGCGATTAAATCCATGCGCTTTTGTATTTGTTCTTCCGACAATATATCACCAATATCCTGACCTTCTGCATAAGGGCTAAAGCAAATGCCAGATAGTCCGTCATTCAATGATTTTGTGAATAGTTTCCGGATTTCATCTTTAGATTTTTTTGTAAAAACAATATCCGTCTTTAAGCCCTTCTCCAAATCAACAGAAGCTATGGATAACAATTTGCCACTTTGGTAATGCGCACTCAGCTCATTTGCAGGTGATTTACGCCTGTCCAATTCGGCACGATTTTCATTCGCACGTTCTTCTGTCACATCATAATTCTTCATAATCAGCATGGCAATAATGGTTCCTACCGCTGGAAAAAAGCAAAAGAATGCGAACAATCCATCAACCGCCCCTTGTTGATCTGTCGTTGCTAAATCAGGATTGAAGCCAACCAGGCCAATAATGATGCCACTGAGCCCACCAGCTATAGCAAAACCAACTTTCACCATCCACCAGTAAATGGCCCCAAAAATACCTTCTCGCCTTTTGCCTGAATTCAATTGATCAATATCGATTACATCGGCTGTCATGGACATCATAATTGTAAACAAGCTCCCTATACCAAAAGAGAAAAAGGGCAGTGCAATAAGATACAGCCAGGGCTTTCCGGGTACGAATAGAAAATACATCATGGTATAGCCTATAAGTGAAATACCCTGTGCCCACATGAATGCTCTTTTCTTGCCCATACTTTTTGACATCCAGGTAACTGCAGGAATCACAATAAAGGTCGTACCTAAGGCTCCTATGCAACCAAACAGCGCAACCCAAATGCCGGTCGCAGCAGCATCCCCATTGAATAACCTGTAAACAATAACAAAATAGGTCAGCGCAGCTACGGTATTGAATGCATTAAATATCAAAAAAGTGGCGCCACATATCCTTCGAAACTCCGATATTTTAAAAGCATCTTTGAAGCTTTCTAAGATTTTCAAAAGACTGCCACCGATATTCGAGGTATTGAGCGGCTCATAATCTTCTTCAAGAGTGGATTTACTTTTAATGAATATGGCTGGCACCATGGCAGCAATTGCGCAAGGCACAGCAACCCATACCGCTAAGTCGCGTATCGCAACTTCTTGAGATGGGAACAAATCCGGATAATCCAGAATCACCCAAAACCAGGGGGCAATAACCCAGGCCCACTGTCCAATCCACTGTGCAACCGCCATGATATTGGTTCTTTCGTGGAAATCATTACTCATCTCGTAGCCCATAGCCACATAGGGTACGCTAAAAAACGTCAGCCCCAAATAAAATACAATCGACCACAAAAAGAAATACCAAAAATTATACTGCAACGAATTATCAGAATATAGCTGCCACATAACCGTAAACGCCACGCCCATTATAACCGCACCAATCAATACATAGGGTTTGCGTCTTCCCCATTTCGATTTGGTATTATCGGATATGAAACCCATTATAGGGTCCGTAATCGAATCAAAAACTCTTGGAAAAAAATATACAAGGGACCACATCCAACCACTAAATCCAAAGGATTGCACGAGAGAAACCATGAATATACCGAGAATAGCGGGAAACATTTGATTGGCAAACATTCCGACCCCAAAGGCTAACTTTTGGGTGAAGGGCACTTTGACGGAGATTGTAGACATATAATCAGTTTTTAATGCAATTAATACGTATTGTGAAATTCATGTGATGAAGATCAATCGGATGTCGGCGGCACCAAAACGGTTTTCATCATGGCCTCTTTGTCACCTCCAAAGGATTTGGTGATGGGATTACCGTTTCTGGTCAACCCATTGAAAACGCCTTGATCCACCATGTCCCACAGTGCATATTTTGCCTGACCGTCTACCGTGATCAATCCGAAATGATTTTCAGACCCATTCTTGTTGTTAGGATCCTTCCAGGGCTCATCAAAGCCTTCAAAATAAAAACAGGAGATCCCTGCTTTGTTGGTCCAGTCACGCATGTGTTTGTAATACATCGCTTCTTTGTATTCATCTGTAGCCTTTGATCCGGTCGGGCCGTAATATCCATTGGAAATTGTTGCCCAACCCGTTTCACCAATATGAATGGGTTTTTTGACCCCTATACTCTTCATGTAGTTAAATACACTGTCGTACTGGGACATGGCAAATTCTTTTGCCCGGAGCATCGCAGCGTCTATCTTTTCCTGGTCCGACAATTTTTCTTCGTCTTCAATGATCCAGAATTCGGGGTTGTAGTGGGTGTTGTGATAGGGGTAAGTATGCATAGACACATAATCAACCGACTGATATAGTCTCTCCAGGTCTTCGGTGTGGTACTCTGCATCCCCACCGCCCCAGGATGAAAAATCATCCGAGCTCGTTATCCAGAGATCCTTTGAAAGCTTGCCGGTCCTTTTCATATCCTGAAGATAGTTGACCCATTTCAAGATGACTGAAGGCTGAACATAGTAGCTCGCTGCCCATTTTACCATGGCTTCATTCCCAACGGCAATTATCTTGACGATGTCGGGGTATTGATTCGCAAGTCTGGCGACCTCTTCAATTTCAGGCCCATTGGCTTCACTTTCCGCCTCATGATCCGGTTTTTCCGTGCGAGCATCCTTGCAATCGATCCAGGCTCCCAACATGACATACATCTCAAAGTTTTCGTCTTCTTTTTTGATTTCTGATATTGCCTTCAAGACGTTCGAAGCATGGGGAAAGTGAACCTTGTACGTACGTAAAATCCGGATTCCCATGGCGTGCAACAATTTCATGTCCTCCTTGAGTTCATCCAGTGTTGGTTCGATGTCGTGGTCGACATTTCTGTATCCTCCATACGAAATGGCCAAATAATCGGGATTTCCCAGAATGTTCGCAGCAGTCATTTCTTCTTTTGTTGACATATTTTTTTCTTTTGAATCCGCTTCGGCTTGTTTCGCTGATTTGTTTACACATCCAATTAAGCCCATGAAAACGAATAACATCAGTATTTTTCTTAGATTAGAATTCATATTGACAACTATTTAACTACTGAAACAACAATTTTTTTAACCTCTCCTGATCTGTCAAAGATCTTATTTACTCAGCACTTCATCCAAACTCAATTCATTGAGCCCCAAAAAACTACCATCGCTCATCTCAATCCTAACCCCCTCCTCATCGGCAAGTTTGTAGACAACCGGAATCTGGCAATAAGTAAAGCAGAGGCTTCCTTTTTCCAGGTCAATACTCTTTTCAACTCCTTGCACATCAATATACGCAAAGGTCTCAGGGGCTTTCAAAAACTCCTCTTTTCTTAGAAGTCGTGGATTGAAAATCAATTTTCCGTGACGCACAAATACACCCAGTTCTCCAAACCGACTCAAAAAGTCTTCCTTGACCTGCCCGGTCATTCCTGGTTGTTGGGCACCTTTTGTCGCTGGAGTGTGGGAGTACGGATCCGTCGGGAAAGCCCCATACAACTCAGGTGACTTGTGAACGCCGATTCCCTCTTCTGCCTCGTAATAGTGATCCAACAACCTCCCAAGGATAACCTCATCTGCTCCGTCGCTAATCGCCTTCAGGCATGTTTCCTGAATGCTCAGGACTAATTTTGAGACCATGTGCCAATAGATGGAGCCGAGGCCTTCATAACCGAAAAACGTACCTGATCTTCCGGTGAAGGATTTGTGATCAAAAATGTCTTCGAAGATGTCAAGCAGCAACTGCGAATCGCTTTCGACGAGAGATTCATACTTCTCAGGCAAATTTGCCAACGCTGCTTTCAGGGTCTCGGCATTATTGAAAGAACCGTTGAAATGGAAATTGCCCTCCACATCTTTTTCAATGACCTGCCGATTTCCATCTTTGATGAGTTCTTTCAGCAAAGAAGAGGATTGAACCTGCGCAGCCGAAATATTGTTCCTGGAGGCGAATTTTGGCAATTCTTTGTTCGGATACAGGATATAGCTGTATTGATCAGGCCTGAAAAGAGCACTTCTCTTCAGAGCATCGAGTAACTTCAAAGACGCTTCTGGAGCGATATATCCGGAACTAAGAACAGCTACCTGTCCTTCGAGCATCTCGGGCAAATAAGAAATTGAAACTTCCGAGTCGCTTTCAACAGTCATCAAGTTGTAGGCATGGTACAAATTGTCTTCTCTTTTGTTGGCATCAATGGAATGTTCCAGATATTGCCTGGTAAGAGCCGAAAACGCGATGAGGTCCTCTTTGTCGATCCTGCCTTTATCGCTTGAAAAACCGTTTTCGTAAACGCTGATTCTAAAATTACTTCCTGCATTACCAAGTCCGTCCAGCACAGTCTTCCTGTCCTTATCCGATACTTTCGACATTCTAGAATCCTCTTATTTTCAGTCAAGGTTCCCATCACCCCCTGAAAGAATTCTGCCAGTTCAATGGAGACCTCATACCTATCCGAAGTGGCATGATTCACAATTCCTTCAAAGAAATTCAAGAACCTCCTGAGATAATAGAGAGTTACCATGGATACCCCATTACCCACGAGTGCATTATTTGCATCATTCCATTCGGGTCGCTGGGTGTTCATCCATATCCCCCCTTCTGGAATGAAATTTGAAACATTTGCAAAAACAGTGGCCAATAATTTTTCAACATGTTCACTTGATAGATAAAGAAGTTTTTGTCCCTCAATAAAGCTCCGTCGGCACCCAACTCTTCTCTTTTCTGTTCGATTCTTGCATCGGCTTCATGATCGAAATCAATGGTATCTTTCGGGTTTTTCAGTATATCCGCATAACTTTTAATCCGGTAAGGGACATTGGCATAAACAAAAATTTCCTGATCAAAATAAGACGCCAGCTTCTTCGGCTCGTGATCTTCAATGAACTCGAGGAACTTCAGCAAATAGATGATTTGGTGATCTCCCCAATAGCCAATGTAGGACCACGGATCGTCGGGTTCAATGGTTTCCCAGTCGAATCCGTCTTTTGTCACGCGATAAGGGTTGTATCCGTCAAAGGTTGTCGCGTTCAGGAATTTGAGAATCATACTTTCGATAAATTTCGGATAGGATAGCGCCAAAGCCTCCCAGTTCTGAAAAATATCCCTCCAGTTCCCCTCAGACTCAAGGATTTTCGAACCATCCAACTTCGCTTTGGGTGTTTATGGAAAATCGATTCCAGGGTCGACTGGGATCCCCATGTCGTCTGCTGAATTTAAGAGGCAGGTATTCCATTTGCCAAGACGCCTGAAATTTTTGTGTCATCCTGTTTGGCCAACTCCCATGAAGTGATCCAATGAAAAAGCATTCGGCATTTGAAAAGATCCTCCTTCTTCTTAAAAACTCTGATGATTGTGATCTTCGATAGGTAATCCGTAAAGTCCCATTTTTCTATCGTATACCCTTCATCAAAAATGCCTCCACGCATTATGTTGAACAACGTGTTCGAAAAATGCCGGGTATTCATCAATTTATCTGCCGTAAGCTGAAGGCCATCGGCTGAGGCATTGAGCTCCATTAAATTCTTTGACCCCAGATCGATATCTCGCTGCACGGTTGCAAGGATATCCTTATCATTTTTGATGAGTTCCCTGAGCTCGCTTACATCAACCATCGTTTGATTGACATCTGCGATAATGATCCAGTTTTTTTGGACGTGGGGATCAATGTCAAATCGAGAGTGAAACGAAATAGGCTCCTTTTTCAGCTCGGATATCAGTTTCATGGATATTTCATTTCCTTTTCTAAACTGAAGCCAATTGTAAGCTAGAAAGTAGCTTTTTTGGATTGAGAAAGCCCGTGCTCCAAACGACATTAGTTTTGAGTGCTTCACTGGGTTCGGCTCTGTCCACAATGATCGCACTGAAAGTAAAGAAGCCAATCCCGGCTCCTTGGTGCAGTTCAGCTCTTCTTGTAAGCATCCATCAGGTTGCTTCTGGTTTGTTGGAGGTCCGTTGGAACTCCATAAGGCGAGAAGATTTTGGATTCCATCCAACACGGTCACTTCGAGAGCTTGGTTGGAATTGTTGACCAAGCTCGATTTTTTAACGAAGCCAAATCGATTGTCACTAGAGTTCCATTGGTATCTAAAGGTCAAATCAAAATCTTCGTTCATCTCTTCGAAAATGATCTTATTTCCAAATGCGTTCTTGTAGAGGTATTCCTTAGAAATTCGATAGACTCCGGTGTATCTGTCGGAGTGAGGCTCCCACAACAAGGTTTATTCCATCGGGTGTGAAACTCGGAAGATTGTTTTGCTTCCAGTGGTTTCATACGATTCGGTAATCTTATCATCAGAGTAATAGGGGAATAAGGAAAATCTATTATTCCTTCTCCCTGCTGTAAGTCCACCTGTACTGGATATAAACATCCAATGATCCGAGTGGCTCACAATACTCATGAAAAAAGGTCTCATGGCACTGCTGTTGGAAATCTTGTAATAATTCTCATTATCGAATTTGACGAATTTTCCGGTGATTTCACTTTGCTCAAATGAAGCCTTGTTGTTTCCTATGTACAAATCACTTTTGCTCATCATTTAATGTTTTAGACAGTCTTATATGTTTACTTTCAGTTGATCAGAGATCTTCTGCCTTCTTCGAGGGTCTTTCCCTTGGACTCGATTGCATAAACTTCAAGACGGAAATAACAAGGAAAGTCCGCAGAGAATCGCATAGATGGCGAAGGTCCAGGTAGGCCCCAGATTTGTCAGTTCCCATGGGAAAAACTGGGTTACGGTATAACTAACCAGGGAATTGAAGAAACCGACGATGGATATGGCAATTCCTTTGATATGTCCCGGTAAGATCTCAGACAGCAAGGTCCACATAACCGGACCCAGGGAGATGGCGAATGCCGCGACATAGAGCAAAATAGCCACCAGAACCAACGTCGCGTTGATGCTGATGAAATTCTTGATTTCATTGCGTTTGAAACTGAACAACTGTTCTGAATCCAACACCTCTGCAGCGGTAGTGAAAATCACTTCCTGTGAGTCATAGGAATTCCCGGACAGAGGCTCAAGAGCTAAACGCATCTCCTCGTTATCAATTTTGGACAGGGTTTCCGAGTTTACATCGTACGTCGCGTTGTTGAAGGCCAAAGTGGCCATGGTCAAAGCGATGGTCATCGCCGTGGTGCCAATGATGGAGAAGCGGTTTTTACCCAGTTTATCGATCAATCGAATGGCAACCAACGTAAAAATAAGGTTGGTCAACCCCACTACATATGGCCTGCAAGAAGGCGTTGTCTGTGCCTCACTCCAGCCTGTTCGAAGATGGTGGGAGCGTAGTAAAAGATCGCATTGATCCCTGTGATTTGTTGAAAAAAAGCAATTCCAAAAGCAATGATCATAATCGTCGACATACGACTGCTGAACAACTCTCGAACCGTTCCTGCCTTTTGCTTTTTGGCAATGCCCCTTTGAATTTCGTCAATTGTTATCTCTGCGTACTCTTTGCCCCCGATTTTTATCAGGATCTTTCTTGCTATTTCAACCAGGCTCAATCTTTGGATCAGCCATCTGGGACTTCTTGGAACCGTGAACAGGGCTAAAAAATAAATGAATGCCGGAATGGTCTCAACACCCAGCATCCATCTCCAGCTCTCACCCTCCAAATCCTTCAGAAAGTAATTTGAAAAATAAGCAACCGAGATGCCGATGACTATATTCAACCGATTTAGGGAAACGAGGTTTCCTCTGAGCTTTGGTGGCTGCAATTTCGGCGATCTAAATCGGAGCGATCAGTATAGCTCCGCCAATTCCTATCCCACCAATAATTCTGGCACTTACAAAAGAAATATAGGAAGTTGCCAAAGCTGACCAAAGGGCTGATGTTGTAAAAAGAAGCGCTGTTACGATTAGGACATTTTTTCTTCCAAATCTATCGCTCATGGGTCCGGCAACAATATTGCCCGCCATCGCGCCAAAGATAACACAACCGACGGAAAAGCCCAATTCCCAGTCAGACATTTCAAAATAGGTCCGGATTCCGTTCACGGCTCCCGAAATTACCGCACTGTCAAAACCCAGAAGGAATCCGCCGAGAGCAACTACAAAACTGATGAAAAGGGTATAGTTTCTATTCATTTAAATTGATTTTACCTAGTAAAATTCCCCAGCCTCAGAACTACCTGAGAACTATGGTTTGAATTGCATGTGCCGGCATGCTGAGACTGGTCCGTTTTACCATTCAGCGTGAGCATGTAGTTGATCTCTACGTCTTTTTCATTCATTGCGACTATGACTATGCTTCCATCTTCATTCTTAAATGAGGTGGCCATGAGATAATTCGCAGTTGATCCCGTGCTAAGTCTTTTAGCTCCGGGCCTGATGAATTTAGAAAAATGTCCAATGTAATAATAAGAGTCCGTAAAAATGAGCTCTCCCGTTTTCGTGTCACCATGAATGGGAGCAAAGCACAGGTTGCCATTTGGTTTGGCCCACCTGTTTCATCCAGGAGAATGTTCCAATCCGTCCAGGCCACCATGCCATTATTAAAATCATTGATCATGGCCTTGCCGTATCTTTCACAATTTGGGGTCACCGAATCGTTCGGGTCAAATCCCTCATTGCAACCTTCCGTGAATATCAACTTCTTTTCCGGATAGGCTTGATTCACCTTACCCACGTTTTCAAACATGGGTTTGCCATCTTTCCAATCCTCATACCAATGAAAACCCGTACCCCAAACGTACTTGTTGGCCTCGGGATCGCTCAGGATCACATTGGCCCGCTCAAAAAGAAGATCCCGATTGTGATCCCAAACAATGATCTTCTTGTCTTCCATTCCCGCCTTTTCAAGAGTGGGTCCTAAAAAATTCTTAAGAAAGTCTCTTTCTTCCTCGGCACTATAGATGCAGGACTCCCAACGCTGAGTGGCCATGGGTTCATTTTGTATACTGAGTCTACATGTTAGGATACCCTCCTTTTCGTAGCTCCCGGGCCTCCCCCCTAATTCAGGCCCCCCTCTTTGCCTTGGTCTCCCCGCTCCCCTCTCATCCCCCCATTCATGGCTTAGCCTATTCGTCTCCAATCGGCTCTCCTTCCTTACTATACTGCGCTTCCGTTTGCCCCGCTTCCAATGAAAGTTCTCCCCCAATTTAAATATGTCCTCCCTCGTAACCCACCTTCCTACAACGAGGCCTCCCCCAAAGAACTTGATCAAGGGCGAACAAATGTCCAACCCCCACACAGAAAGTTCTATCGCGGGCGTGGCACTTCAATTCCTAGCGTTCCACCATTAAGTTTTCATTTCGAATTCTTAACGAAACTGAAAGAATACCAGCACTATGAAGGCAACAATTTAACTGTATACCACTTTTTGTCCATGACATCATTTTATTGATAAATTCTGACATAGTCAATTCCGCGCCGAACTATCGAATGAGATCAAGGCCACCTCCAAGTGCCCCTTCCATGGCCACATTGAGAATCAGGAACTGAGGCTTGTCATAAGGCCAGGTATTTGAATTTCTGGACTCCGGACGATAGATATAAAACCTCACCCCATCGAGGTAAAAGGAGATTTGCTCTTCTGACCAGATCATACTATAGACGTGAAACGTATCGGACTCATCCGTGATATCTACGCTTCTCTTGTAAATCGTATTGCCGAAACTGGACGGATTGTGCAACGCACTCTGAATTGAACCCGGATCATTCCCAACGTGTTCCATGATATCGATCTCTCCACAATTCGGCCATCCCACTTCAGGGAAATTAGCACCCAGCATCCAGATGGCTGGCCAGGTTCCTCCTCCTTTCGGAAGCTTCGCTCTCACATCAAGTCTTCCGTAGGTGAAGTCAAATTTGTCCTGGGTCTTTAGCCTGGCTGATGTGTAAGAGGCCCCCTGGAAGTTCTCTTTCTGGGCGATGATCTTTAAATTGTCATTTTCAACTACCACATTGACGGACCGGTCTGTGTAATACTGGGCTTCTGCATTTCCCCAACCGTTGTCTCCTCTTCCGATGTCATACCCCCACTTGCTCTCATCCGGTTCACCGTTGACCTTAAAATCATCCTCAAAAATCAGATTGTTATAAACAGGGTCTTTCGGTATCTCACCGTCACCTTCGCTGGTCAGAATCACAAACCAACCATTGTCATCAAAACCAACCGTTTTCAGGGTCATCGTGGTTTCCGTCTGATTCATGATCTCGAAAACATGGTCTCCTCCAACATAAAACCCAAAGAAACCATTGTCACTCATATGTATTCTTGGGCGCCCGTTGGATTCAGAGTAACTCCAGGTTCCCGAATAGGCTTCCAAGGGATAGTTTTCGTATTCATCATCGCCATTGGGCGTATCCGGAATCGAACCAAAGTCATCAGTCAAGGGCTCGGCCTTGCCGAATACAAAGGATTTTGTGTCATGTGTAAAATCCTGATCAGCCTCCAGAATAAAAACATCATCGTACATGGAAGTCAGGAATTTTTCAAGGGGTTGAGCTTCATAGAACTCAGGAAAACGAGAGTCTTTTGGACCCACGCCCAAATGCCCCGTGGTCTCATTCTTGATCCTCCATTCTTTTTTGTCGTCTCCGGTCAGAAAAGTCAGCAGTGCCTCAGGGATTTCATATTCGCGAAGTACCTGAACGCTGACCGCTTTGCTTATCGAGGCACTGGCGCTGTTAAAGGCCTTTACCTCAACATCATACGTGTTGGTGCCGGGATCATCAAAAACCATCGTATACGACCCATTGGTCATTACGGATTCCTTTCCGTCATATCTGATGGTATAGCGAACTGCATTTTCCGCCGTGGCCTGGAAGGTAACTTCCCCGCTTCCATCCCCTGCAGGGTTTTGGCCATCTGCTCCTTTGATCTCAGTCGTAACCTGGAGATTTTTGGGTGCGAGAGCCTGATCGGTGTCATCCCCGTCGCTGTCGCCCGAGCAGCCTGTCATCCACCCCAGAAATAGAAACACAATGAGAAAAGAAGCGTTTCGAAATTTGAAACTTAGTGAATTCATTTGTTTTGAAATTAGAATGAAGAAACGAAAATAGTGAATTTCGACCGATTTATATCTCAGCAATGCCTCAAAGGAATTTTAAAAGGATGGATATGAGAGTCACCTCATTTTTTCCTCTGCGTCGATGCTCTCCGCTCAATCGTAGTCGTGATTACCTTTTTCGTAAATGACCCTTTGCCGGATTCTATGCGATCGAGCATGATTCGCGCTGCTTCGCGACCTATGGAAACCCCATTTTGATTGACAGTTGTCAGGCCAGGGGCCACGTTCGTAGCCAGCTTCTCTCCGGCGTAACCAATCACGGATAACTCATCAGGAACCGCGATTCCTCTTTTCTTTGCCACTTTGCAAATCGCAAGCGAAGCATCCTCGTCAACAGCAAAGAACCCATCGACCGGGCGGCTCTCGAGAGTCTGATTCAACCTCTCTTCCAGCTCATCGACGCTGCATCGAATGATCATCTCCGGATCCACATGCCCCAGGGTTTCTTCGACCTTCGAAACAAATCCTTTCACGCGATCTTTACCGACGCTCAAAAAGTCAATTGCCGAGACAAGAGCCACATTTTGACAGCCGCAATCCATCAAATGCTGTGTTGCCATTCGGGCGTCGTTGAAATCATCCACCACCACTTTGTCACAGTCGATGGCTTTTGTTACCCGATCGAACATGACCACAGGATTCCCCTCCTCTATGCAATTCTCAAAATGAGAGAAATCTTTTTTGATTTGGGTTTCCTCGGCAATAGCGACGATCAAACCATCTATCGCTCCATTCGAGAGAATATCCACGTAAGTGACCTCTCTGTTGAAGGACTCGTTGGAAAAACAAGTTATGATGCTGTAATCGGCCTCATTGGTGACCTGCTCGATCCCATAGAGAACCGCGGTGAAGAAATTACTGAGAATACTGGGAAGAATCACGCCAATGGTCCGGGTGTTACCCGATTTGAGATTGACGGCCAACCGGTTGGGCTTGTAGTTGTATTTCTCCGCCATGCGACGTACCCTTTTCTTGGTCTTGTCGCTTATTTCATAGCTGTCGTTGAGTGCCTTTGACACCGTCGAAATCGAAACGCCCAGCTTTTGCGCGAGCTCTTTTACCGTTATCTTTTTTTTTTCCATCCGAAGGACACTTTCCAGGGGTGTAAATATATCACTTTATTTTTCAGGCTGACTCCTCAAATAGGTTCGGATCCTTACCCAAAATCCCTTGAAAGTCGACCAGAAAGTCAGTATCTTTATGTTTAATTTCACTCTATCCCTAAACCCCTGCAAAATGAGCTATTACATTGAAACGATACTCCGCGACATCAATTTTGAAGACGCTGTTGAAAAAGTAACAGAAGAATTGAAAAAAGAAGGCTTTGGCGTACTAACGGAAATTGACCTAAAAACCACATTGAAGAAAAAGCTCGATGTCGATTTTTACAATTACAAAATTCTCGGTGCATGCAACCCTCCCTATGCCCACAAAGCATTGATGGCTGAGAATAAGATTGGAACCATGCTGCCCTGCAATGTCATTGTCCAGGAGAGGAACCCAGGAGAGATTGAAGTTTCTGCCGTCGACCCTATTGCCTCGATGCAGGCCATAGAAA
The DNA here is from genome assembly GCA_942492425.1 of uncultured Flavobacteriaceae bacterium. Classification (GTDB taxonomy): domain Bacteria; phylum Bacteroidota; class Bacteroidia; order Flavobacteriales; family Flavobacteriaceae; genus Lutimonas. Next base: position 797,668 of record CALOEQ010000001.1, on the reverse strand, counting down.
ATCCCGATTTAGGGCAATTGGCACAAGAAATCAGGGATAAGCTAAAAACCGTTATCGAAGCCGTTCAATAACACCCTGATATTGAAAGCTGAAATCCTTGACCCCCAGGGAGACCCACTTGTCTCCCAGGAAGTCGTAGAAACCATAGTTCAGTTCAAAATCTTCGATTTTTAGCGTATAGACCGGCTCCCCGTTTTCTGAACCGGCCCTGGTTATGGTGAGCGGACCGCCGAAGTTGCCGTTTGTGATCCATTCGAAGCTATTCTTATTTTCTATATCTCTCACATAAACAATATTATAAGTTCTTATATCTCCAGTTTTACTGTAGATATAAGAACCTTCGAGATCACCACTTCCGAGCACGGGTATCAATACGATCATATCCATCTCTCCATCTGTAGAAACCTCCTGAAGCAACCGAATCTGATCCTCTTCTCCAGCCTCCTCCGCTCGTTGCCAGTACATGTTGCTATCGATTTTGAATAGCGCACCATTCAACCGGAACTCGCTTTCCACAAAAGTGGGATCCACCTCTTCATCCGAGCAACCCCCCAATGCCAAAAAAATCATCCAGCCCAAGCAAAACCTTATCAACCAAGCCCCCCTCATATATCTTTAATTACATCCGAATGTTTATCTTGCGAAATGTATAACTTATTTTACAAATTTCAGTAGGGCCATGAAGTCATTTGAACAGCTCAAGTTGAACAAGCCCCAGCTGAAGGCGCTTGACGATCTGCAGATAAGCAATCCCACCCCCATTCAGGAAAGAGCGATACCCGGAGTGCTTTCGGGGCAGGACATTGTCGGGTTGGCCCAGACGGGCACGGGGAAAACACTGGCCTACCTGCTTCCGATTTTAAAATCACTGCCTTTTTCAGACCAAAAGCATCCCAGAATACTCATTATCGTGCCTACCCGCGAACTTGTCGAGCAAGTTGTCGGGGTAGCAGAGACCCTTGCAAAATATCAAACTGTCAGGATAGCCGGAGTTTATGGAGACTCAAACATCAATCGTCAAAAAGAACACATACATGAAGGCCTCGACATCGTTATAGCAACACCGGGCAGACTCTTTGACCTGGCAGCTTCTGGCGTGCTTCGCCTCTCCTCGATTCAAAAGGTAGTTGTCGACGAAGTTGACGAAATGCTGCTGATCGGCTTCAGGCCCCAACTGATGAATATTCTTGACATCCTGCCTTCACGAAGACAAAACATCATGTTTTCGGCCACCCTGCCGGAGGAAGTGGAAGAACTGATCAACACGTATTTTCTGCGTCCCAAAAAGATTGAGATCGTGCCTGCGGGGACACCCCTTGAAAAGATTGATCAATCGGCTATCCCGGTCCCGAATTACAAGACCAAAGTAAACTACCTTTTGCAAGCCCTGAAAGAGTCGCAAATGGAAAAAGTCCTTGTCTTTGTCAAAAACAAGAGAATTGCCGACCGTCTCTTTGAGGACCTGGCCAACTCTTTTGAGGATGAAATCGACGTTATTCATTCCAACAAGACGCAGAACTACAGATTTCAATCTGTAAGAAAGTTTGCTGACGGCTCCATTCGCATTCTTATTGCAACGGATGTGGTCTCGCGCGGCATGGACATCCCGGGGGTCTCTCATGTGATAAACTTTGATTTGCCTAAAAATGCCGAGCAGTACATACATCGCATCGGAAGAACCGGAAGAGCGAGGCAACACGGGAAAGCCATTTCCCTATTCACTTCAGCCGAGGAAGAAATGTTGCTCGAGATTGAAATCTTGATGCTAAAAGAAATTCCTCAGAAGGAGCTTCCCGGAAACATTGAAATCTCCAAGGAATTGATGCCGGAAGAGAAGGATCGATCTATGGACAAAGAAATCAGTCAGCCCAACAAGGATCTTCACAAACCCGGCCCTGCTTACCACGAGAAGAAGGACAAGAACAAGAAAGTCAACCTTGGCGGATCTTACAAAAGAGAGATCAAAAAGAAGTATAACAAGCCGAAAAAACGCCCCCCTAAAAAAAGGTAGAAAACACGAATTCGTCAAGACCCTGTTTTTTTTTGATCCGTCCCGCAATATACTCCATGGATTACCGTTAAATAATCTCATTAGTTTTTTTTAAACTAGGGAAAATTGTTATTGTTAAAGAGAAAAACTCTCCGGGAAACTGGAGAGTTTTTTTATGCTTATAAACTAATTGTAAACCAGTTTTTAAATGAGTTTTACTTCAAGTTATAAATTAAATAAAAAATTGAATTATTTTTTTGGATCGAACAATATTAGGAAACAATGATCGTTCTAAATACTCATTAGTTTTTTTATTTTAAAACTAGGGAAAATTGTTATTGTTAAAGAAGAAAAACCCTTCGAAATCGAAGGGTTTTTTGATTTAAAAATCTCTTGATTTACGGCTACTCCAAAGCACTTTCAATGACTCTCCCACTGCTTCCGTTTGGAAAACTGATCTTCAATAACGAGCTGATGGTTGGAGCGATGTCAATGATCTCGACCGGTTCGCGTGTGATCCCTCGCTTGATTCCTTTCCCGTAGAAAATGACCGGCACATGCGTATCATAGGAATACCCGGACCCATGCGTGGACCCATGTTGAGAATACGATATAACCGCTGGATCAGGAACCCATAGCACATCACCTGACAACTTCTGATTATAGCCTTTCTGAAGCCTGGAAAAGATCCCTTCGGAAAACTCAGCCCGCTGCAAGGTCAGGGCCGTCAAAGCCTTGCTCACACCCTCGTAATTGATGATCAGGTCAACCAGGTCATCCGACACCTCTTCTTTTGAAAGCTTCAGCTCCTTTATTTTCTCGTGATTCAAAAAAATCTGGAAGTTCGATATGTACTCAATGATTTCCGAACTTCCCCACCTGGTGGCGCAATGCTCGCGAATCAAATTTCCAAACGCCGCATCATCGAAATAACCTGCGGGTATCTTGTTGGATTTTAGATAAGCTGGAACCTGAACGGCAGCATGGTCAGCCGTAAGAAACACAGTGTATTGACCTTTGCCCACTTTCTGATCCAGGTAGTTGAGCAATTCGGCCAGATCCCGATCCAATCTCAGATAGGTGTCCTGAACCTCTTTGGAGTCCACACCAAAACGATGACCGATATAATCCGGACTTGAAAAACTTATGGCGAGGAAATCGGTGTACCCCCTTGCCCCCAATTTCTCTCCTTCGATCGCTGCTTTGGCAAACTCCATAACCAGGCTGTTGCCAAAAGGAGTTGTCTTGAGAAGGTCATAACCTCCATTAAACTCCTTTAAATCAGGAAGATCATGCGGAAAAACAGGTTTAACTTCTCCTGCAAATGGTTCTTCATAAGTATTATCATCCTCAATGCTTTCCGTATAATCCTTTATCGGATAAAGGGTCTCCCATTTCATACCGATATAGCTTTCCTTCAACCCGGATTGATTGAACTGGTTCACCCACTTGGGCAAAGCCTCCATGTAGTAGGCGCTGGTCACAAAATTGCCCTCATCAAGGCCGTGAAACCAGTAAGAGCCATTTGAGCTGTGGCCTCCCGGAAGAACGGCCGAGCGATCCTTGAGCCCAACGGCGATCGTCTTTCCTTTCATGTTCTGTGACAATCGAAGCTCGTCGGTCACGGTTGTGGTCATCATCCGGTAAGGAGATTTCTGTTCCATAGTTGACGAGGTGCCCACCGCCGGATAATTGAAATCGTCCACGCAATAGATGGATTTTTTTTCAAATTTGTCGTACCAGTAATTGCTGATAATTCCATGCGTGCTTCCTGTGGTTCCGGTATAGATTGAGGCATGTCCGACAGCGGTATAGGTGGGTATAAAATTGTAGTGGGAATTCTCGCAGCTAAAACCCTCATTGAGCAGCCTCTTGAACCCTCCATCACCATATTTTGAGTAGAATCGGGTGAGATAATCGTATCGCATTTGGTCCACGACGATGCCGACTACCAGTTTGGGACGATCGAGTTTGTATTGCGACTGCAGAGACGCCGTGGCCCCCATGATAAAAATCGAAAAGAGGAGTATCAATTTATTCATATCCGGTTTTTGTTTCAAATTTAAGGAATCGCCTGAGGATATGTCGGTCAAATTTTAATATTTTAGCACAGTTCAACCACTATGAAATACTTTTCCAACATAGGCGTCTATTTTTTGATGCTCGGGCAGGTTTTCAAAAAGCCTCAGAAATTATCGGTCTTCAGGGAGAGTCTATTCAAGGAAGTCGAGGAGTTGGGTCTGAAATCGCTCGGAATCGTCGCTTTCATTTCATTTTTTGTAGGCGGTGTGGTCGCAATCCAGACCGCGCTCAACGTGGACAGCCCCTGGATCCCGAAGTACCTGATCGGGTTTGCAACCAAAAGATCGATCATACTTGAGTTCGCGCCGACATTCATGTCAATTATTCTGGCCGGCAAAGTCGGTTCTTACATTACGTCAAGCATCGGAACCATGCGTGTGACCGAGCAAATTGATGCCCTTGAGGTTATGGGGGTCAATGCGCTCAACTACCTGGTTCTTCCAAAAGTGGTTGCGGCCGTGTTCTTTTATCCCTTCATTGTGCTTCTTGCCATGTTTCTCGGCATTTTTGGGGGATGGGCCGCAGGTTTCATGACCGGACTTTTCTCTTCGGATGACTTTATCACAGGAATCCGTATGGATTTTTATCCCTACCTGATTCGATACGCCCTGATCAAAACCATGGTATTTGCATTTGTAATTGCAACCGTTCCCTCATACTTCGGATTCTATGTGAAAGGAGGATCGCTTGAAGTGGGGCGCGCGAGCACCCAATCTGTGGTTTGGACGAGCATCGTGATCATTCTCCTGAACTATTTCTTAACTCAAATGCTGCTTGGATAGATGATAGAGGTAAACGACATATACAAGTCATTCGGTGAGCAGGAGGTCCTCAAGGGGGTTTCAACCACCTTTGAGAAGGGTGAAACAAGTATGATCATCGGCTCAAGTGGCTCCGGAAAAACAGTCTTCTTAAAGTGTTTGCTGGGTCTCTTCGCCCCTGATTCCGGAGATATCTGCTACGACGGCAGACACTACAGGAAGATGAGCACGTCAGAAAAAAGGGACCTCAGAAAAGAAATGGGCATGGTTTTCCAGGGAGGCGCACTTTTCGATTCAGAGACCATTGAGGACAACATCAAGTTCCCTCTGAAAATGTTCACAGATCAAAGCGAGGAAGAAATGCTCGATCGCGTCAACTTCGTGCTCAAAAGGGTAAAGCTTGAAAATGTCAATCATAAATTTCCCGCTGAATTGTCCGGGGGGATGCAAAAGCGGGTGGCCATCGCCAGGGCGATTGTGATGAACCCGAAATACCTCTTCTGCGATGAACCAAACTCCGGGCTCGATCCGCAAACCGCCATCGTAATCGACAACCTGATCCAGGAAATTACGGATGAATATCAGATGATTACCGTGATCAATTCACACGACATGAATTCAGTCATGGAAATCGGCGAAAAAATCATCTTTCTCAAATCGGGAATCAAGGAATGGGAAGGCTCCTACAAGACCATTTTCAAGACCGACAATCAGGCCGTGACCGACTTTGTGTATTCCTCCAACCTCTACAAAAAGGTTCGTGAGGTCTATAACAAGTGTTTTTCTTTTACTCCTTGCGCATTTCAAGCTCAAATTCTTCACCGGTCTCCTCGTCCAGAAAACGGATTTGAAAGACCTCGTCAGATTCAAAGGGCGAGGGTTGACTGACAAATTCGCAGGGATCCTCTCCTGCGATCTTCTTGCCATTGATGCTCACGATCTTGTCGCCGTAATTCAAGTTGTTGGGGAGTTCCTCTGACCACACTATACCCACGACAACCTCACCGTCGCGAATCGTCGGGCTGAAACCCAACTCCTTTTCGGACAGGTCACGCTCCTTCTCAAAAGGCTCAAAGTATAAACGGGAATTCTTGTAGTCTATGGTCACTTTGCCGTATTTCAATATCTCTGAGCCAATCCTGGAGCGGTCTGCGGACATGGTCACGGTGCTGACATTCCGAAAGTCATGCGATCCAATGTCAATTTGAGGAATATTGACGCGGTAGTGGGTCCGGGACTCCGAGTTGTTGAACAGGCCGATGCTTTTGGTGCCCCTGCCCGATTCACTCTCGCTGAATGCTCCCAGCTCCTTCAATTTGTCATAATTGTCAAGAGACATATCGTAAAAGCCCTGCATCCCGGTATCAAATAATACGTATTCAGAAGCCTTGCCTTCTCCTTTTAGCCTTATCCACATGTAGGGGCTGCTTTGTCCATCAGAAAGGCTCAGCTCTATACCTTCCAGGCCATCCAGGTTAAAGTCTTTGGGATCATTGGACAAAGAAAGAATTTTATTTTCAGAGTCAATATGAACAACGGTCTTTCGCACCATGTTGCTTCCTATGATTCCATCCACCCCAAAGCAATCCAGGATGAAGTTGCTGTCAGGATCATTGACGATCGTAGGAGTGTCGACAAATTCAGCGGAACCCAGTGAAATAGAGGGAATGGATATCACCTCGAGCTTGCGGCTGCTGTCATTGGCATCACGAACATTGATCAGGTTCATCCGCTTTGAACTGATCTTCTCACTCAATTCTTTTGTAATCAAATTCGGTGCCCCTGTGTCAAAAAGAAACGAGTAGGTCTCGCCTTCAATGACAACAGGCATGATGATTTTACCCCGCACTTCCCGATAATTGACACTGGACAGGTATTTTCGGCTGGCAGGCTTTCCCTTGTTGAGCTTGACCCTTTGGGAACTGACCCCATAAGGAAAGATCAGGAGGAAAGCGAATGTCACAAAAAGAAACCTCATGGCATATTGCGAATCTCGATATTTTTAACCTTGAGTCTTTGTTCCAGCCATTGTTTCAGTTTATTTTCCTGATCTTTTCTACTCTTGTTTCTAACTTTGGCCTTCCATTTCACCGAAACGATGTTTATTGTGTCCATCTTCTCAAAATCAGATCGGTACTCTTGTGCAAAACTGATCGATTGCAAGTCATCATAATTGATCTGGATCTCTTTGAGAATTCGATCGAAATGAATTTCATTGGCATAGTATTTTCTGAGGTCCTTTTCGAGCTCATCAATTCGAAGATTCTTGTCACGGATCGTTTCGTCCTTGGTGCTCAACATTTTATGGCTATTGATGTAGAGCTCCTTGATTTTGTCAATGTCTTCGCGTATTCCGGTGTTGTCCTGGCTCTGAAGGAGCACAAGCTTGGTGTTGCCCAGCCCCAGATCATTCAATTGTCCCTTCCAGCGCTCCTCATCTCTGGAGGAATAGTCCCTGCCGAAAACGTAAAGCTTGATCTCATTGGCGGCATAATCGATGCTCTCCTCGTTCTCACCGATCAGGTTGACACCCTCTTCCTTCAGGCCGGCTATGAACCGCTCTGCCCGTGTCGTGAACTGATTGTATTTGTACAAAAGGTAGAACTGATAGATACTGAAAGCCAGTACCACCAGGGCCACAAGGGAAGCAATGTTTGCAATCCTCCTCCGCTTGGCATGGTTGATGTATTTCCGCATCGGAAACTTCAGGTACTTGACTATCACAAAGGCCGCCAAAGCAATGTAAATGCTGTTGATCATGAAAAGGAACATAGCCGAGCCAAAATAGTTGAAATTACCCGTAGCCAGACCGAATCCTGCCGTACAGAGCGGCGGCATCAGCGCCGTTGCAATCGCAACTCCCGCAACCGTATTGAATTGTGGCCTGGGTCGGCTTATCGCAATGATCAGTGCGAGACCACCTGAGATGGCGATAAGCACGTCACGCACGTCAGGCTGCGTTCGCGCAAGGAGCTCCGGCGTTGCCTCCTTGAAGATGGGTATGCTGAAGAAAATAAAGGAGGTAATGATGCTGAGTGACACCATGGCCCCAAAGTTGATCACGGACGCTTTCAGGGTATCGACGTCGTTGACAGCAATTGAATATCCAATTCCCAAAATCGGCCCCATCAGAGGAGAGATAAGCATCGCCCCGATAACTACTGCGGTGGAGCTCACGTTCAAGCCGATCGATGCGATGAGTATGGAGAAAACCAGGATCCAGGCCGTTTGACCCTTGATCGAAATATTCTCACGGATTCGTTCGGCGGTTGCCTCCTTGTCCGTATCAACTCTTATGGTCAGCAACTTGGGTATATACTCCTTTAGACTTTCAAAGAACCCTTTGAATTCCTTTTGAACCTCGCCCTGCTGTTCCTTTAATTCTTTGTCCCGTTCCTGCTCTTCCTTGTTCTTTTCTTCCATTCGATTAATAGCTCACTTGAATTAATAACCCTCTGATTTACATCTAAAGTAATAAAATTTGTTCACAGCATCAGGAAGAACCCAGCTTCGCTTCAGCCTCTTTGGAGACCTCCTTGATGCTCTGCTCCTCTGCCTTGGGAAAGATCAGCAGCGTATCCTCGGTGTCAACAATGATATAATCCTCCAGGCCCTGGACGACAATTTTCTTTCCGCGGGGTCCGGACACCATGTTTCGGGAGGCTGATTTGAACATCGCCTGAGCGTTTACGAGCGCGTTGCCCTGCTCATCCTTGTTCAGCTTGTTGTAGAGCGAGCCCCAGGTTCCCAAGTCATTCCAACCGAATTCGGTGGCCATCACATAGACGTTATCCGCCTTTTCCATGATGCCGTAGTCGATGGAAATGTTTTCAGAGGTCTCGTAATTCTCCTCGATAAAACTGCGCTCCCGGTCAGAATTCCAGGAGCCTGACCCTTTGCGAAACAGATCGTACATCGAAGGCAGATTGGAACCAAAAGCTTTTAATATGCTTTGCACACTCCAAATGAAAATTCCTGCATTCCAGAGGTAATCACCCTGCTTCAGGAACTTTTGGGCGGTCTCCAGGTCGGGTTTCTCCGTAAAGTCTAGAACCTTCTTGACATCACCACCCTCGGCCTCGAATTGAATGTAACCATAGCCCGTATTCGGCTCGGATGGTTCGATCCCCAGGGTCATCAAGACATCCGACTTGAGGCAGTATTCGAAAGCATCCTGAACATACTTCAGAAACTTTTCCTCGTTTTCAATAAAATGGTCGGAGGGAGCGACAATCATTACTGCATCCTCATCCATGTCACTGATTTTAAACGAGCTGTAGAGAATGCAAGGTGCGGTGTTCCTCATGGCGGGTTCCAGCAGAATCTGGGAGTCCCCTATTCCGGGCAAGTGACTTTTGACCAGTTCCTTGTATCGGGCATTGGTCGCGACCAGAATGTTCTCTTCCGGGATGAGACGGGCCAATCGATCAAACGTTTGGCGAATCAGGGACTTGCCCGTACCGAGCATATCGTGAAATTGCTTTGGGTTATCAGGAGTGCTGACGGGCCAGAACCGGGATCCAACACCTCCCGCCATAATCACGGCGTAATACTTCTTGTTTTTAGTCATTTTTCAAATTTTCATTCTTTATGGGGGCCACCTCTGCGTGAGGATGGAAAATGTATTTTTTATGGGTTGCCACTTCAATGCATTCATATCGGGTGCGGCGCTTCTCACCTTTGACAAAGGTCCTGTTGCGGTATTGAAAAAGACTCTGCTCCGGCAACTCAAAAACCATTGAACCTGTTTTTTCAGGATCAAACTGTCTCAGGGCCAGCGACAAGGCGATGTCTCCATCCGTGCTCGCTTTCGGTTTCTTCAGATAAGCTGACAGGCTCCGCAAGATCTCTTCAGGAAAAATAACCGGTCTCAAAAAAGGAAGCATCAGGCGCTGAAAATTGTTCTTCCACTCAAGACCATGCGGCCTAACCCTCTTGCCTTGCTTGTAAGTCAGCAGATGGGCATACTCATGAACCAGGGTGATCAGGAACCGAAACCGATTGGGGTCGTTGTTGATGGAGATCCGTACCCTTCCGTCTTTATACCGCCTGAAATCTCCGTGCTTGGTGGCCCTCCGCCTGGTAATTTTCAGATGACAGGGATACTTCTCCAAAAGGATAAGAGCCTCCTCCAGGGCAGCCTCCGGAACGTACTTCGACAAAATGTCTCTTTTGTTTTCCACGGATTGATCAGGGAGTTGAGTTGGATACCTGCAGGACCTTGCCATTGTAAAGCTCTTGACCGGTGAGGGCAAATCGGGCAACATAGGCGCCCATCGTTTCTGCTGAAACGGAGGCCTGATAGCCCGGGAAGGCTTCATTGAGCATTTCGGTCTGGACGGCTCCAAGCGCCAGGGTATTGAATGATAGGTTCTTGTCTTTGAATTCTTCAGCAAGCAGTTCCATCAAAGTGATCAGCGCTCCTTTTGAAGAACTGTAGGCAGCCAAACCCGGGAATTTCATGCTTCCCTGGATACCGCCCATGCTGCTGATGGCCACTACGTGGGCACCCGGATTGAAAAAAGGCAACAATTTCCGGGTCAACTCGGAAACTGAAAACACATTGACCGTATAGACCGAGATCATATCCTCGATGGAGGTCTCAGCGAAAGGCTTGTTTAGAAGAAGACCGGCATTGTGCACGATACCGTCGAGGGTCTTGTCGTTTCGCTCCAGGAAATCAACCACACCTTCTCTTCCTTTCTCATTCGCAAAATCCAGCTCCAGAGCATACAGCTTTGAAAATCTCTTTTTTAGATCCTCAAGGCCGCCGCAGTTCCTTGACAGGGCAATCACCTCATGACCGTCCTCGAGCAAACATCTTACTGTTTCTCTTCCGATACCTCGACTGCATCCTGAAATTGCTATAGTCTTTGCCACCCTGTTGAAATCTTTTGAAACTCTGTATAATTATGAAAACTACACCTTCAAAAATATGAAAATTTTAAGCACCCGGGGCCTTTTATTCACCGGTGCGATCGCCATGTCATTTTGCCCCTGTCGGAATCGACTTATTCTTCAACTGTGATATGCTGGTAGGCACCCGCATCGGGAGAGTCTCTCCGGTCGACGCCAGGAAGGTCAAAAGGAAACTCATCGGCAACCAGGATGTTTCCGATTCCTCGGGCCTGAGATTCCTCACCGATTCGCAGGTCATTCAGCTCCGGGTCGATGAAGTCCGGGTTCCCATTGTAGATATTGTTGCGATAGAGTTCGTCATTGGTAAAATCATACAAGGGATCACTCTGGAAAAATCCACCCGGATCTTCAAACCGCAACAGGCTGTTTGCAAAACTGAATTCGATCTGGGATCCGGCCTCCTGCTCCAAAAGGAACTCAATCCCCTGGTTCCCCTCAATGATGCAATTCTCGAAAGTTGCCTTCAATCCTGCTTCTCCCTGCCCCGACTCCGAAACATTGCTCACCAATACGGCCGGCAAAACCCGAACCCCGCCCGACCAGAAGTTCGCAAAGGTCGAGTGAGCCAATCGATAGGTTCCTGCTTCGGTGCAGGCCAGTGAAGCAGATCCGTTGTTCCCAATGACCAAATTCGAACCCAGCATTTCGGTTTGCCTGGCGAATAGGCCAAAACTCGATGTATTGTAGATTTCGGTGTTGCTGATCCGCAGTGCAGGTTGTCCCGAGCTGCTCGCAGCCGCATCGACGAAAAGTCCCACGTTGCTGTTTTTGATTACAGCATGGGTAACAATATGATCCCGACTGCCTTCCCGGAGCAATATGCCACTCCACTGACCCGGTATGTCCTCAAAAAACGACTCCAGGCGGTCTCCTTGAAAAATCACCCTGGACTCCTGAGTCCCTTCCACTTTGAGTCGGGCTCCCTGTTCGATCACAAGGCCCGAATTATTGTGAAAATAAATGCGAGCTCCCTTTTCAATGGTCAGGGTATTGCCGGAGCCGACTCCAGCAAAACCATAGACGACATAAGGCTTCTCATCGGTCCATTTGGGGCTGCCATCCAGGTAAAAGCCTTCCACCTCAATTTCTTCTCCATCGGGGCCCACCCCGATGACAATGGTCTCCTTGATCCCGTTTGCATCCCGCTCCGGAAAGAGAAAGTAGGCATCCTGTACCAGGGTCACCAGTTCCACCTCCTGCTGATTCGGACCTCTGTCAAACACGATCTGATCGACGTAAAGAGGATCCGAAACTTCGTTGAAATCAATAGTCGCCTCGACAAAAATAAAAATGCTGTCGCGAGCCAAAACAGGGACGTTTTCAAACGATTTTCCGGGTATTCCATTGACATTCAAACGATAGAAAGAAGACTCTCCATTGGCCAGTTCAATGGTTGGCAGGTTGATGTTCTCACCGCTTCGATTGTAAACCTTAAAAGATCGGGTGCTGGAACTGATGTTGGTGAAAACCGTATCGAGAAATACAGTGTCTTTGGAAAATTCAAGTTGCCCGTTACTCGGCCGGGTCTCGATTATCTCATCCTCGCATGCGACAGTGAGCAGCGAGCAAATGAAAAGCATCAAAACAGTGGCTCTCAACATGAATCTATTTTTCCGTCAATTTGATCTCAAAGACCTTGTTCCAGTTTTTCCCGGTAACAAAAAGCCGATCCGTGCTCTCATCATAGGCAATTCCATTGAGCACATGGTCTTCCCCCTGCTGCCCCGCTTTCGACTGAAGCCCTTTGAGATTGACTATGGCCTCTATGGTTCCATTTTGCGGGTTAACGATGAGAATCGAGTTCTGCTGCCATATGTTGGCGTAGATTTTTCCTTTTACAAATTCGAGCTCGTTCAGCTTTTCTGCCTTTCTTTTGTTCGTGTAGGTCTCAATGTACCTGCTCTCCACCAGCGTCTCAGGGTCGAGGAACCAAATTCGCTCTGTGCCGTCGGTCTTGATCAGATGCTCCTTGTCATGGGTCAGTCCCCAGCCTTCCTTGCTTTTCCCATAATCGAAAGTCCGCTCCAGCTCAAAGGAGTCGATGTCGTAGATGAAGCCCACCTTTTTTCGCCAGGTCAATTGATAAATCTTACCGTTGAAGATGGTCATGCCTTCTCCAAAATACTTCTTATCCAGATCCACTTTGCGGATTACCTTGCCCGTCTCAATCTCGGTTTTTCTCAACGTCGATTCTCCAAATTGCCCGGTGCTTTCATAAAAATAACCGTCGTGGTAGACGAAGCCCTGGGTAAATGCTTTGTCATCATGAGGAAATTCATTCACGATCTCGTAGCCATACACCTTTGGTGCCTCTGCCGCCAAAAAATATACGGTATTGTTCAGCTGCCTTTTCTCCCCTTCGAAGTAAATCGTGGCAGAAATGGCTTGTTTGCCCAGGCGATAGTCGCTGATATTCAGATCCTCGTTCGATTCAAGAGCTTGACCATTGATAAAATACTGCACCGAATCAATGGGGTTCCCGTTCTTTTCCCTGACCGAAATGCTCAGGGGCTCGTCAATTTGGATCGTCTTGGGCGTATTGAGTTGCAACTTGTACTTGTCGCTGCAGGAAGCGGACAAAACCAGCAGCGCCGTCAGGGCGAGGAAGGCATATCTGTACATAGCTCTTTTTTCTTAAAATAAACGAATTATTGTTTGAGAATTAAAAATAATCATTAAATTTGCACTCTCAAATTCGGCGGGTGCTGAATCTTTTGTTAGAGAAGCGAAAGTATAAAATTTAAACGAGTTAGTGATGAGAAAAGGTATACATCCGGATAATTACAGAATGGTAGCTTTCAAAGACATGTCGAACGGAGATGTTTTTCTTACCAAATCAACAGCCAAATCCAAGGAGACGATTGATGTGGAAGGCGTTGAGTATCCTTTGATCAAACTGGAGATCTCGAGAACTTCACACCCTTATTACACAGGAAAAATGAAATTGGTCGACTCGGCGGGTCGTATCGACAAGTTCAAGTCAAAATACGCCAAATTCAAAAAATAAGAGACCAAAAGTCTCAGCAAGCTCAATCCCTCCTGATGATCAGGAGGGATTTTTTTTGGTCTTTACCTCATGGAAATCCATGATTTTCATCCACAGTTCCAAGTATTTTTGGGCGAAATAGTTGCACAAAACCTTTTAAGTTTTAACTTTGTTTTAAGATATGTTCATGTACTTTGGCAGTATCTTTGAGCATTCCCCCATAATAACTCCCCTCAAATTACGTTATTAAGTATAATCGTTGGACCCCTTTGGTTCCAGCAGAGGAAGAAGTTTTATGGAGACAACCGAGGTAAAAGTAAAGAATGAGTTCCTGGTATCGGCACTGTTTATAGAGAGTGCGATCAATGATTACCTGTCGAGCAAACTCGATATTTCGAATCCGATCAACTCTGAATTCTTAGGAAATGGCAAGAAAGGCTTAACCTTCGATCAGAAGATTGATGCACTTCTCGATTCAACTGCGTTCAGCATTATCGATAAGAGCAAAATATCTGTCTTCAGAGAAATATACAAAGAGTTTCAATTGAATTTCGATGCCAGCTCTTTGGAGGACAGTTTTACATCTGAGGATGCAAATGATGATTTTTTGATGATTCTTTATCCACAGAACGATTACCTGCCTAGAGAAGAAATGCTCATCAATGCGTGTTACCAGTTGATCGCTGAGGTATCCGAATTGATTGCCGACAAAACATCCAGCGTTGAGGTCAAAATGTCCAGCAGCAAGAAGTTGTTTGTTGCTGATTTGCTGAAGTTTGGCAAATTCGCCTCATTATTCTCTTTCCTGTTCGTGATATAAAAAAAGAAAAAGTTTACATATTGAAATGACCGGTTTTTTACCGGTCATTTTTTTTTGATACTTTCGGATATGGAATTGATGGCGACATTCAATTGATGAGTGTACCGTTGCAAACGAGGTCTAATCTATGGCAAAAATCTACAGGCAGGCGGCCATGGCGGTTATCGTGAATCACGAGACGAAAGTCCTTATTGGATATTCCCCGCGCGACAAGAGCTATAAATTCCCTCAAGGTGGGCTGGAGGATGATGAAGACATCCTGGAAGGCATTCAAAGGGAATTGATGGAAGAGCTGGGATACGTTTTGAAAACAGAGCAGGTTATCCAGGTCTATGATGAAAAGGTGCGATATCCTTTTCCAAAAGGCTCCCACCCGATCTTTATGGGACAAGAGCTTCATGTGGTCAAAATCAATCATTATCCTGAGGCCATGACCGTCCCCCAGGATGATGAATTCGATGAATTGTTGTGGATCCCGCCCCATGAGATTGTGCAGTACAATTCAGAGTACCGTGCAGACGCCTATTTCAGGGCACTTCAACTTTGTGAACTTTTGTGATTCAGATTTTAATGAGATCGAACTCCAGCTTGAGAGGCTCAAGACGCTCGAGAATAAGACGAATCAGGTCTTCCCCGAGCTCCTCATAGAATTCTGAGAAATTGGCCTGGCGCTCCTGGAGGCTGCCCTTAGGAAACAAATGATCCTGAAGAGCCTTAATGCGTTCGACTCGGTCGGCGTATTTTCTTTTCTGTGCCCTGAGCAATCGTTTTTCCAGTTTGTCAAGACCGTTGAGCTGTTTCTTTTCCTGGGCAAGTACCGCCCCAATAAAGGATTCATCCGTCTGTTCCGCGAGGACTTTCATCGATTGGAACATCTCCTCCAATCGCTTTCTTTCAGGTGAGAAATCGATATTCAAATCCGAAATTTCCTTAACTTTTTGAGATATCAGTTCGTTTTGATCCTGAAACAGTTCCGGGACCTCAATGTCCAGCTTCTCCAACTTGCCAGCTTCTTTTTCCGTGACCAGCAAAGCCGAGTTTCTCAAATGAAGTATCGGGAACGGAACATCCACTTTTTCAAAATACCTCTTCAATTGCATCCAGTAAGCCAGCTCCCCTCCCCCTCCGGTGTAGGACAGGTTGGGCAGGATCACTTCCTGGTACAGGGGGCGCATCAGTGCATTCGGACTGAACCTTTCCGGATGATTCTCCACCTCCTCAAGAATAGAATCTTGGGTGAACACCACATCGGTTTGGTTCACTCTGTATGACTCGTGCTCAAGAACAATCCGCTCTCTCAACCCATCGGTCAGATAGAAAAGATTGATCTCACGAGGATTCACCTGGATATGGTAATTCCCCTCAAGTTCGGTATTGGTGTCCGAAACCTCTGATAAACAGCTTTGATTCAACAGTTCCTCTTTTATCTTGGGCGCAAAGAGGCGCTTGAGCTCACGATCATCCCCGTCTATGATGACCAACCCTTCCTCACCGAAAAGCTCATTCGCCAGGTACCGTGTCGCTCCCGCCAAAGTTTTGTGCTCCAGGTAGGAATCCCTGAAAAGTTTGAGCAGCTGCTTCGCATTTTTTCCGGGACCCAAAAGGTCACCGAACTCCTTCATCACTTTTTCCAGCCCATCGGTCGACAAACGTCCAACTGCACCGGAGGCTTCCCTCTTCCATCGAAGCCTGGACCCTTTGAAATTGAAAAAGCAGATCTCATCAAAGTCATGATCCTCACTTGCCATCCAGTAAACCGGAACGAACTCTTGTCCGGGAAACCTGGTTTTGAGATCCCTCGCCAAATTGATAACAGAAGCAATCTTGTAAAGAAAATACAGGGGGCCCGTAAAGAGATTCAGCTGATGTCCGGTCGTCACGGTAAACGCATTCTTACCTTTCAGCCTTTCGATATTATCGAGCGTACCCTCAGAAATAGAAAAACCCTCGTATTGCTTTTTCAAAGCATCCGAAAGGACCTTCCTGAAGGCTGTCGGATAATGCTCTCCTTTCTCCTTCAACTGCTTGTCAAAGCCATCGAAGTCCGGGAAATTATTGTAAAAACCTGAGATTTTCGGACTCCTTTCCAGGTAGTCGCACATCATATCGGAAAAATAGCCTGTATCCTGAAAAGTGATCGATGTTGGGAAGGTTGCCAATGCCAAATTCTTTTTCGTAAAAATACTGTTTTCTTTTCAAGGATTCGGCATTCCTCAAATAGGTTCTCCGTAGAGGTCGAAATCAGTGGCTTCCGTGATGCGGATCTTGACGAAATGACCGATCTGAATGTAATGCTTGCTGCCATCGACGATGACATTGTTGTCGACATCAGGGCTGTCAAACTCGGTCCTTCCGATAAAGTATTTCCCCTCCTTGCGATCAAAGATGCAATCGAAGGTCTTACCCACCTTCTGCTGGTTCATCTCAAACGAGATCTGCCCCTGAAGCTCCATGAGCTCAGCTACCCGTCTTTCCTTTTCCTCCTCCGGCACATCATCGACCAAATTATAGGCATGCGTGTTTTCCTCGTGGGAATAAGCGAAACATCCCATCCGATCAAAACGGGTATTTTTGACAAACTCCTTGAGCTCTTCAAATTGCTCCTGGGTTTCACCCGGATACCCAACGATCAGGGTAGTTCGAATCGCCATGTCAGGAACCTCCTCCCTGAATTTGTTCATCAGCCGAATGGTCTTCTCGGAATCTGTTCCCCGCCGCATGGATTTCAATAGCTCTGAGTTCACATGCTGCAAGGGGATGTCGATGTAATTGCAGACTTTGGGCTCCTCTCTCATCACATCGAGCACATCCAGCGGAAAACCCGTGGGGTATGCATAGTGAAGTCGGATCCATTTTATGCCCTCTACTTTTGCAAGCTCTCTGAGCAAATCCGCAAGGGCCCGGCGTTTGTAGATGTCAAGACCGTAATAAGTGAGATCCTGGGCGATCAGAATGAGTTCCCGAACACCTTCGGAAGCAAGGTTCTCAGCTTCTTTGGTCAATTCTTCTATGGGTTTGGAAACGTGACCGCCTCGCATTAAAGGTATGGCGCAAAAAGAGCACGGACGGTCGCAGCCTTCCGAAATCTTCAGGTAAGCATAGTGTTTAGGCGTGGTCGTCAGGCGCTCCCCTACAAGTTCGTGCTTGTAATCCGCTTCCAGGGCTTTGAGCAGCTGGGGAAGGTCATGCGTCCCAAAATATTGGTCCACCTCGCTGATTTCCTTTTCGAGGTCCGGTTTGTAGCGCTCGCTGAGGCAGCCCGTCACAAAAACTTTATCGATCTCGCCGGCTTCCTTGCGATTTACATGGTGCAGAATAGCATCAACTGACTCCTCCTTGGCCTTTCCAATAAACCCGCAGGTATTGATGACGACTATGTTGCCATCCTCCTCCTCATCCTCGTGAACGACCTCCTTGTTGTTGGCTTTGAGCTGTCCCATAAGCACCTCGCTGTCGTACAGGTTCTTGGAGCAACCCAGGGTCACTACATTGATCTTGTTTTTCTTTGATGATTTGGTGCGCATATCAGTGTCCCTTGAAAAAGGAATCCACAAACTCCATTTTATTGAAGACCTGGAGATCATCAACACCCTCACCTACACCTATGTATTTGACCGGGATCTGGAACTGATCAGAGATGCCAATCACGACCCCTCCCTTGGCCGTACCATCTAATTTGGTAATGGCAAGGGATGTAACCTCGGTGGCTTTCGTGAATTGTTTGGCCTGCTCAAAAGCGTTCTGACCTGTTGATCCGTCAAGGACGAGAAGCACCTCGTCGGGCTTGTTTTCCACTACTTTTTCCATGACCCGCTTGATCTTGCTCAGCTCGTTCATCAGGTTGACCTTGTTGTGCAGCCTGCCCGCAGTGTCAATGATCACAACATCCGCGTCCTGGTTGACCGCTGACTGCAAAGTGTCGAAAGCAACCGAAGCGGGGTCACTTCCCATGTCCTGGCGAACCATGGGAACATCCACGCGATCCGCCCAAACCTGCAACTGGTCAATGGCCGCTGCCCTGAATGTGTCTGCAGCCCCGAGCACCACCTTTAAACCCTGTTTTTTGAACTGGGCTGCCAACTTGCCAATGGTTGTGGTCTTGCCTACTCCATTCACGCCGACGATCATGATCACATAGGGCTTCTTGCCCTCAGGAATGACAAAATCCGTTTCATTCCCGGAATGGGTCTCAGACAACAGTGATGCGATTTCCTCACGCAGTATCTTGTTGAGCTCCTCGGTGCCGAAATATTTGTCGCGGGCCACGCGCTCTTCTATTCGATCAATGACTTTCAAAGTAGTCTCCACACCCACATCGGAGGATACCAGGACCTCTTCGAGATTGTCGAGCACCTCATCATCGACACGGGATTTGCCTGCAACGGCCTTGGAAAGCTTAGTGAAGAAAGAGGTGTTCGATTTCTCAAGCCCCTTGTCAAGCGTTTCCTTTTTTTCCTTTGAAAATATTTTTTTGAACAAACTCATTGTTAAGGTAGGATTGAAATGAAAAAGCCACTCTCCGGACAGAAAGCAGCTTTCATTATATCGATAAGATCAGATTCTTATTTCTTGCTCAACCAGTCATTTACCCTTGTAGGGTCCATGATGCCTTCGACAAAAGTATAGGCTCCAGTCTTTTCAGATTTCACCATTTTAATCGCTTTGGTCAATCTCTTCGATCCTGTTTGTAACGATGCTACCGCTTTCTTTGCCATGACTCTAAATTATTTGATTTCCTTGTGAACTGTCATTTTCTTCAGGATCGGATTGTATTTCTTTACTTCCAACCTGTCAGGAGTATTCTTCTTGTTCTTTGTTGTGATATAACGAGATGTACCGGGTTGCCCGCTCGCTTTGTGCTCAGTGCACTCCAGAATCACCTGAATTCTATTTCCTTTGCTCTTTGCCATCTGTCCTTACTTTTTTAAATAACCGTTTGCTCTCGCTTCCTCGATCACAGCCTCAACACCTTTCTTATTGATGTTCTTCAAGGCTCTCGTAGAAACCTTGAGGGTGATCCACTTGTCTTCTGCCGGCAAATAAAAACGTTTCTTCACCAGGTTCACCTTGAATTTCCTTTTCGTTCTATTCAAAGCGTGAGACACGTTATTACCAACCATGGCCCTCTTACCCGTTAACTCACAAACTCTTGACATTTCCTGATTGTTTTAATTGTTATTTCAAAACGAGGTGCAAAAATAAACATTCTTTGCTAATCAAACAAACTATTTTCCTGGTTTTTTAAAAATTCCCGACGCACCATCTCAAGGGCCTTAACAGACGCTCTTTCAATGACCTTCCCCCTGGGTTTTCCAAAATAGAACTCCTCGACCGTTTGCCCTCCCGGACCTGCAATGGCTATGAAAACCACTCCGACCGATTTGTCTGTATTATCTTTGCCCGGTCCCGCATTTCCCGTGGTAGCAATCGCATAGTCGGTTTTGAATTTCTCCCGACATTTTAGTGCCATTTCCAGGGCCACTTCTTTGCTGACGACCGTATGCTCCCGAATGGCTTCTTCTGAAACCCCCAAAACATTCTTTTTAACTTCCTCCGAATAGGCAACAAGCCCCCCTTTTAAAAACACAGAGGCTCCGGGTATTGCAGTTATCCTTGAAGCGATGGACCCCCCGGTACAGCTTTCTGCCATGCTGAGTGTCGTTTTGCTCTCGGTAAACAACTTGTTCAAGACGACTTCCAGGATCTCCTCGTTGTCAAATCCAACAAGAATGTCAGGGATCAGCTCCCTGAGCTTCGCCGTTTCAACAGCCAATCCATTTTCCAATGTCTCCCTGTCATCACCCCGGGCACTGAGCCGGAGCCTCACCTTGCCATATGACGGAAGATAGGCCAGTCTAATATAGGAAGGCAAATTGTCCTCCCAGGACTCGAGTCTTTGTGCCACGCGACTCTCACCGAGACCATAGGTATGCACCGTGCGGTGAATGATAAACGGCAAATGGAATCGATCCCGAACCTCCGGTATGACATAATCGCTCATCAGACCCTTCATTTCATTCGGCACCCCGGGCATGGAGACAATAATCTTGTCCCCTATCTCAAACCACATGCCTGAAGCCGTCCCATAAAAGTTCTTCAGCACCCTGGCTTTGGACGGCAGCATAGCCTGATCGATGTCTTTATCGGTGAACCTGTACTTGATCTTTGCAAAAAGTTGCTTGATGTGTTCCACGATCTCGTGGTGGACGACAAGCTCGTCGTCAAAATATTCGCAGAGCGTATTTTTGGTGATGTCGTCCTTCGTTGGGCCCAGGCCACCTGTTATCAGGATCAGGCTCGATTCCTTTTCGGCTTCTCGCAAGGCATTCAATATATGGACCTTGTCGTCATGAACTGAAGTGATCTGGTGGACCTCGATTCCAATTTCATTGAGACGCTCCGCCATCCATTTGGAGTTCGTGTCAGTGATTTGTCCTATGAGGATCTCATCCCCGATCGTTATGATCTCTGCCTTCATTGAATAATTTTCAGGATGCTGACAAAGATACTCAAGTCTGAGAGTTTTGAGGGAAACAAAACGAAATGTTCCCCTTCTTGTCCTCAAAATGAATACCTCTCAGGTTTTTCCTATATTTAGCGTCCTTAAATATTAATTATGAGAATTCAAACCCTAATCGCATTGCTATTGGCCGGATCGTTTTTTATCCAGGCGCAGACCGATGCAGACAAAGTACGAGCAACCATTTCAAAGAACGACATTGAGGCGCATATCTTCTTTTTGGCCTCCGACGAGCTCAGAGGCCGGGCTACAGGATCCGCTGAAATTGACATCGCAGCCAGCTACCTGGCCAATAACCTGAGAAGATACGGGGTCAAGCCTGCTGGGGACGATGGGAGCTATTATCAACAGGTCAAATTTGAAAAGGTCAGCCCTCCGGAATCCATAGAGATGCATATGAAAAATTTGAGCCTGTCGGAGTTCATCAATCTAAAAGTCAGTGAATTGAATTTTGAAGGAGAGGTGATTTTCCTGGGGTATGGCAGTGAAGAAGACTTCAAATCACATGATGTAAGTGGCAAACTGGTCCTGGCGTTGGCCGGAAGCGAAGGGGCTACCGGGATGATGCAGAGTTACAGGACGGGTATGAAAAAAAGGGAGATGGCGCAAAAAGCAGGTGCAGTGGCTCTCGTTGAAATAGCAACGCTGTCCGATCCCGAAAAAGCTTCACTCGCTCATCACTTCAATGAGTCGAGGGTCACGTTGGAACCCAAAAGCGGAGAATCCCAATTCGTTCATCTTTGGGGCCTGTCCGAACCGGATGCTGAAATGCCCAAGCTGAAAATGGGTGCACGAAAGGCCGTGGAGCTGCGTATCCAGGGAATTGCCAAAGACAAGATGGGTGGCAGAAATGTGCTTGGATACCTGGAGGGAACAGACCCGGAGCTGAAGGATGAGTTTATTGTCTATTCCGCCCATTATGACCATGTAGGTGTCGGCAAGCCCAATGCCGAGATGGATTCGATCTACAACGGGGCGAGAGACAATGCAGTAGGTACGGTCACCGTGATGAACGCAGCGGAAAACATCGCCAAATACCCGACCCGGCGCTCATCCCTTTTCATCTTCTTCACCGGTGAAGAAAAAGGACTCCTGGGGAGCGAATACTTTGTTGAGAACCCAACAATTGCTCTTGATCGAGTGGTTTACTGCTTCAACAGCGACAACGGGGGATATAACGACACCACCAAAACCACGATCCTGGGACTGAACAGGACCACTGCAGGCAAGCACTTCATTGACGCTGCAAAAGAATTCGGATTGACAGCCATCGACGACCCGGCTCCTGAGCAGAACCTTTTTGAC
Source organism: uncultured Flavobacteriaceae bacterium (assembly GCA_942492425.1). Taxonomy (GTDB): domain Bacteria; phylum Bacteroidota; class Bacteroidia; order Flavobacteriales; family Flavobacteriaceae; genus Lutimonas. The sequence continues at coordinate 775,285 of CALOEQ010000001.1, read as the reverse complement.
CGGTCGGACAATGTGCATTTCGCGAAAAAAGGAGTGCCGGCACCGACTTACAGCATGGGCTTCAATGCCTTCGATGAAGAGATCACCAAATATTACCACCAGGTGACCGACAATCCGGATACCATGGATTACGATTACCTCTATAAGTTTTTCCAATCATATGTATTATCAGCCCGTTTGATCGCCAATGATCCCGAACGCCCGTTCTGGACCGAAGGAGACAAATACTATGAGGCCGGAAAAAAACTCTATGCCAACAAAAAAGAGGAAGCGACTATTTTAGATTAAAACCCAAACCTTAAACACCATGAAAAACATTTTTATTTTATTCTTCCTGCTGGGAATTGCAGCATCGGTTTCGGGGCAGGAACTGCTTGTGAGAACTTATGATTCCAGCTATCAAAATGAGATCAGGGTTGACACATTTATGTTGGGTGACCTGATTGTCATTGGTCATGCCAACAAGGGAAAGAATCCTCACTACTTCCAGGGCAAGATCACGGGAATTTTCAAAGACCGTGGTGTGGTTCGTGTATTCGACTACGCAAGAAGCACCCGTTTCATGCCTATTGCTGGTAAAAAAATACCCATTGACAATATCATTGCCGTGGCACGTCCTGATGAGAAAAAAATGAAAGGAAGAGAAACCCGGGCCATAGCGGCTACTGCCGGACAAGTTCTGGGCAGTGCTGTTGGAGGCACCACCGGAGATGTTATTTTTTGGGGTTCGACAGCAGGCAATATCACCTCGGATTTTATCTCCCGTGAAAAATTGAAAACCCAAAGAGTCAAATGTGAAATCCTTGAATTTTAGAATCATGAAAACCAACCAATTATATCTTTTCATATCCCTACTTACCCTACTGTTTATTTCTTGCACCTCAGGCAAGAAAAATGACCCTGCAAGTGAAAGTAAAGAACCCGAAGCAACTGCTGTTCAGCATCAATGGACGGACAAACACAAGCTTGAATTTGAGAGAAATTGTGTAGGCTTTTTGGAGCGTGAAGGCGTTGTCAATGCCAAGGAGTATTGTGATTGTTTATTGGAGGCCTCCGTAACAAATTATCCCGATCCCGAAGTTGCCTCAGAGCTTGAGCAAAATGACATCGTTCAAATGTTTGAGGAATCCAAGTGCCTCGACGACATCTTACTCATAAAGATCGAAGATCCGTGGACAGAAGAAGTTGAAAAGCTGTTTGTCAAACATTGCCAGGAAGCACAGGCCGAGCAGGGAGTCGCAGACGATGATGCCCAAGCCTATTGCGACTGTGCACTTGTTGAGATCAAGCAGATAGTTCCTAACCCACATCATGTCATGTCTCTGACCCAGGATGAACTGGATCACATTCTGAACAAATGCAAACCGGAATAGGGTTTGACTTTAATAATGTCTAAAATTATGTCCGATACAAAGTTTAGGAGTTGAATCACCACTTTGAAAAGGGTAATTTGCTCAGCGAAGCGTTGTAGTATTTAATCTGGCCCGTAACCTCCTCACCCAGCCATGGAGGACGCTCAAAGGCTTCTGTCTCATCTTCGAGTTCGATCTCGGCGATGACGAGTCCCTGGTTTTCCCCCTGGAACTCATCGACTTCAAAGGTGTGCTTCCCGCTTTTTACATGGTACCGGGTTTTTTCTATCCTGCCGGATTCACAGAGGTCGAGCAGGTCGCTGGCCTCGTGTTCTGAAATTTCCTTTTCCCATTCGAAGCGGGTGGTCCCGGATGCATTGCCGATTCCCTTGACCGTGATCCAGCCCATTTTGTCAACCATTCGGACACGAACGGTTCTTTCCGGCACAGAGGAGAGAAACCCCTGGATCATCTCCTCTTTCTTTTGGGCCTCTTCGCGATAACCTTGCGTCTTTACTAGGAACTTTCGCTCAATCTCTTTGCTGCTCAAAACTCTTTACTTGACCTTGACCTGGAACATCCTTCTGCCTTCGATGGTCCCTTCAAGGACATCATCCGCAGCTACCTTTCCGACACCCGACGGCGTTCCCGTAAAAATGAGGTCGCCAATTTTGAGGGTGAAGAATTGGGACACATAGGAAATGATCTCATCGATGTTCCAAAGCATGTGCGTCGAGTCGCCATCCTGCACCAACTCACCATTTTTGAGAAGTTGAAAACGGATTCGACGGGTATCGAGCTCCGACTTGTCAATGAAATTTCCAACGACCGCGCTTCCGTCAAAGGCCTTCGCCTTCTCCCAGGGCAGTCCTTTTTCTTTGAGCTTGCTTTGCAGGTCACGCGCGGTGAAATCAATTCCGAGTCCAATCTCATCGTAATACTTGGGAGCAAATTTCTTGTCGATGTGCTTCCCTATCTTCTTGATCTTGACAACGAGCTCTACCTCGTAGTGTATGTCTTGAGAAAACGGGGGGATAAAGAAGGGATTGTTCTTCAATAAAACAGCGGAATCGGGCTTCATAAAGATTACGGGATCCTTGGGCCTCTCATTCTGCAACTCCTCGATGTGCTTGGCGTAGTTTCTACCTATGCAAATGATCTTCATTCGGTTTCTTTTGGTTTTCTGTTGGTTTTGATACTATTTGACGTCCTCTCACGCATGAACTGGCCCTGAAGCGACCTAGGGAATCCATTTCTTTTCAAAATTCGGCTTTCGCTTCTCTAAAAATGCATCGCGCCCTTCCTTGGCCTCATCGGTCATGTAAGCGAGCCTCGTAGCTTCTCCGGCAAATACCTGCTGACCGACCATTCCGTCATCGGTTAGGTTCATGGCAAACTTGAGCATTTTGATGGAAGTGGGGGATTTCGCAAGGATTTCCTGGGCCCACTCGTAGGCTGTTTCTTCCAGCTTGTCGTGTTCAATGACTGCGTTTACCATTCCCATTTCATAGGCTTCCTGCGCCGAATAGTTCCTCCCGAGAAAGAAGATCTCCCGGGCTTTTTTCTGTCCGACCATTTTGGCCAGGTAAGCAGAACCGTATCCACCGTCGAAACTTGTGACATCGGCGTCGGTTTGTTTGAAAATAGCGTGTTCTTTGCTCGCAAGGGTCAGATCGCATACCACGTGCAAACTGTGTCCACCTCCCACGGCCCATCCCGGAACTACCGCGATAACGGCCTTAGGCATAAAACGAATCAAACGCTGGACTTCGAGAATATTCAATCGATGATAGCCATCCTCACCTACATAACCCTGGTGGCCCCTTGCTTTTTGATCCCCGCCACTGCAAAAGGAATAGACCCCGTCCTTCGGAGAGGGCCCTTCAGCAGAAAGCAGCACAACGCCAATTGAAGTGTCTTCCTGGGCGTCGTAAAACGCCTCGTAGAGCTCTTTTGTCGTCTGCGGACGAAACGCGTTTCGCACCTCCGGACGGTTAAAGGCAATACGGGCAACCCCATTACTCTTTTTATATGTGATGTCTGTAAATTCCTTGGCGGTTTTCCATAAGGGCTCCTTCATTTGATAAGTTTTAAGGAAGTTCTAAAATAATTGCAACAATTTATCGTTGGTTAGGTAACTGAGAGAAGCGAATTTAGGAAAAAAACGCTTTTATCAGGTAATTTAGGTAACCTAACACGCGATCTCATGAGAAAAATAGTGCTGCTACTATTGTTCTTCACTATGGCCCTTCAGGCCCAGGACAATATTGTTTACAAAAAATTCAATTCGTTCAATCTCAATTCGGAAAGAATCCTCAAAATCTATATTCCGGATTCCTACGAAGAGAAAACCGATAATTCCTATCCGATCGCGATTTTGCTTGACGGGGAGTTCCTGTTCGATGTCTATGTCGCAAATGCCAAACTCTTTGCGGCCAGAGACAAGGCTCCAGAGCAGATTGTCGTTGGTGTTTTCCAGAATCAGAACGATGAGCGCTACTCAGACTGCGACTTTAGCGTTGACACAGGATTGCCTAATGAAGACAGTGCAAAATTCTATGGTTTCATCAAAGACGAGCTTCTCACCTATCTGGAGAACAACTATCGCACGTCTCTCTTTAAGACGATTATCGGAAATACGCTGACAGGGAACTTTATCAACTATTTTTTCCTGGAGCCGCAACCCGTTTTCAATGCCTATGTGAACATCAGTCCGAGTTATGCACCCGAAATGCAAACCCGACTCGAAGCTCAGAGCCAGGCTGTAGCAACTCCTTACTTCTACTATCTGAGTGGAGGGGACTTCAATCCGGAGAAACGAGCCGCAGCGATCAAAAACGTACACAGTTTGTTGAATCTGTCTGAAAACCCGAATTTCAACTACAAATACGATGACTTGTCAAATTCAAATAAAACGGCATCCATCGGACAATCCATAGCGAGTGCCATGGGCTTCACTTTCGAAACGTATGCTGCCATCACCCAGGAAGAATTCGATAAGGAAATCGCTGATATGAGCCCGGCGGAAGCCATTGAATACCTGGAACGCAAATATGTGGAGATCGAATATCTGTACGGTGCGAATGTCAAGATCCGGGAAAGTGACATCTACAAGATCGAGCCCATTATCATTGACAAGATGAATGGAGACTACCTGGAGGAATTCGGAAAAATGATCATGCGACTCTACCCCGAGACGCCCCTGGGAGATTTTTACATAGGACTTTACTACGAAACAGGCTTCGAATACAAAAAAGCCCTCAAGCATTACAAGAACGGATATGCCAAGATAGGTGCAGACAACCCGAACGGAGATGGCTATTACGCCAATATCGAGAGAGTGCTTGAAAAACAAAGAGCTGATAGGTTGGGCCTCAACAATGCTGAAGAAATACCGGAAGAAGAAGAGCCCGAGCAGGGAGGTGAATAAGATCTTCAAGGGTATTCAAGACATTCTCAGGCCTTGTCCAAAAACTTGAAGTAGTCCATCAAGACCCGGTCGTTGACCTCCGACGGGGTAAATATCTCGAGCAATCGAGGTCCGCTTGTCGAATTGAAAAATCCTTCAAGGGCGGACTCCAGGCTTTTAAGGTCCGTCGCCCTTTGATAATCGATTCCATGCATTTCGCAAAGATGGCTCGCATCCAATTGATGAGGCGTCTCAAAGTAATCAAGTGCCCCTGAACTTTTAGGTCCGGGCAAGATCCTGAAGATCCCACCTCCTGAATTGTTGACTACGATCACCCTGAAATTTGAGGGTACATAGGAGTTCCAAAAGGCGTTACTGTCGTAGAAAAAAACTCAGGTCCCCGGTGATAAAAACAGTTTGCCCTGAAAATGCAGTAGCGGCTCCAATCGCGGTAGAGGTGCTGCCGTCTATCCCACTCGTTCCCCGATTGCAAAACACATCCAGGCCCTCACCCAGGTCGAAAAGCTGTGCATACCGGATCACGGAGCTGTTCGAAAGCTGAAGTCTGATTCCCTGGGGCAATGACCGAAAAACAGTGTTAAACACCAGGAAATCGGAAAATTCCAGCCCATTCAGGTACTCCCTGTGTCTTTTTTTCTTGTTTTGCTTTCGGGTCAGCCATTCGGCCTGGTACTCGGATTCAACTGTCTCGGTCAGAAAGAAGAACTGACTGAAAAAAAGCTGTGCCGTGACAGGAATGTGCTGTTCCATGCAATGATATGTATCCATGGCCCTGTTGGGATCGACGTGCCAGTGATGATCCGGCTGATGTCTTCTCAAAAATTGTTTTATTTTCTTGGAGACGACCATCCCTCCAAAAGTGATCAGAACTTCCGGACGCAGCTCCGACAGCTCCTCTTCGCTCAACGAAAAAATCAGCTGGTCAATATTGGAAATGAATTTCTGACTCGACACGTTCGAAGTGGTTTCCGTGAGTATCAGCACAGATGGATCCTTAGCCAGGTGATCCAATTGGATCTGAATGAGCCCGTCAGGGGGGTGCACTCCCAGGATGATCATTTTCTTCGCGGAGCCGTTCCATACTGAAGCGAGCTTATCCATATTTTCATCCGAAACAGGGGTTTCCTTGAGCAAACTTGCGGGAGCATCATTTATCTTCGGTTTTAAAAGCGCCCCAAAATCGTAGAGCTCCGTAACTGTTTCATAGAGGGGTTCGTCAAAGGGCAGATTCAAATGCACAGGTCCGCTCGATTCCTCCAGGGTTTCGAGGGCTGTGCGTATCTCCCTTGCATTTGCCTCCAAATCGTCTTTCTCATCGAGTCCGGATTCGAAAAAGATGTGCTCTTCGAATATCTTTGGCTGCCGGATCGTCTGTCCGTCTCCGATGTCAATCAGGTGGGCAGGGCGATCAGCCGACAGAATCAGCAGAGGCACCCGGGAATAATAGGCCTCGGCAACCGCTGGATAGTAATTCAACAAAGCGGAACCCGAGGTACATAACAGTGCCACAGGCTTACCCGACTGCTGGGCCAGCCCAAGGGCAAAAAAGCCTGCTGACCTTTCATCTACGATACTTTGGGTATTTATTTTCGGATGATTGGCAAATCCGATGGTCAGGGGAGCATTGCGCGATCCTGGAGAGATGACAACCTGTTCGATCTGATACTCAACCAGGGCCTGCAAGACCAGCTGAGCCATTTCTTTCTTGGGATATTGTGGCATGAATTCGCTTCAATACTGCTCTGCAAAAATACGGCATTTTTTCAGGAAAACACCCGTTTCATGGTCTCACTTTTGGCCCGGGTCTCCTCCCATTCCTTCTCGGGCTGGCTGGATGCCGTGATTCCTCCACCGACATATACCCAGGCCTGCTTCTCATCCGGAAGCAACTGCATGCAGCGGAGGTTTACGAACAGATGGGCGCTCCCGGAGACGGGGTAATGCACTTCCCCCAGGAATCCGCTGTAATACTCACGTGAATATCCTTCATTCCGTTGAATGAACTCAAGAGCCTGCTCTCTTGGCAAACCACAAATGGCCGCTGTCGGGTGCAAGCGGCTGATCAAATCCGAAAGCAGATTGTCTTCTTGCAGGCGACCGCGAATGTTGGTTCTCAAATGAAGGAGATGGCCAGCCTGTTGCGTGAAGGGCTCTCCTACATAGTCAAGCATCGACCCGAGTTCTTTTCTTATCTGATCGGTCACCATTCGCTGTTCCTCCAGTTCTTTTTTTCCCCATGCGACTTTTTCATTTTCATGATAACGTTGAGTACCTGCCAATGACATGGTAACGAATGTCCTCTTCTCCACCTCAACCAGGGTCTCGGGGCTCGCTCCGATCCAAAGCCCCACCTCCGGGTGGAACCAGATATAAGTGTAGGCCTGGGGGTAAAGCGAGACCAATCGCATAAAAACAGAAACCGGGTCCAATTGAACGTTCCGAATCTCTTCTTTTCTTGAAACCACTATTTTATCAGCTTTCCCGGAGCGAATCTCTTCAATGGTTCTCCTTACCAGATCGACATGCCGAATTCGTGCTTCATCAATATCGATCGTATCCGAATCTTTGACAAGGGCAGGCGGACTCCAGCTCAAAGGCTCAATAGGGGTCCGAATCAAAGAGGAGGCCTTGGATGGAAAAAGTACCGCATCACGATCCGGTTCAAAGGGAGAAAACACAAAACCCGATTCGGAAACGTCAAAGCGGCTCTTAAATTCCGGGGCGTCACAGATCCAGGTCACCAGGGTATTTGAGCCCGGCTTGCGATAGGTCGCGAAGGCGTTTTCATTCTTGAGTCGATCCTCGAGAAGGGCTCTAAGCTCGGAAGTGTTCATTTCTTTCTTCATTTTTCTAAAAGGAGCTTTTTGATCAACTCAAACTCGGTCCATACCAGCGCGTGATCTCCTTCTTCAAGGGTCACAAGGTCAAGCTTGTCCCCTAAAATCCCTGCGAGGTATTCTGAATTCTGATAAGGAACGATAAAATCCTTTTTCCCGTGGATGGCAAGAACCGGAGCGCTGCTGGCCTTCCAACGCGCATCGTTGCCCCTCAATTCCTCAATGTGCATTAATTTCTCTTCTGAAGCTGCCCGAATGGCACCTGGCAGCAAGGGGCGCGTGAGGCTCCATTGATACAATTTCAACCCCCAGAACAAGGGTTCAAGCTCACCCTTGACCGCAGCCGCCAGTGCCACTTTACGCTGGAACTGAGCAGGCGATGCCATGACCACGGTTCCCCCGTAGGAATATCCGACCACAGTCGTATTTCTCAAGTCGTATTCCCCGAGAAGCGCATGCAATAATTCGACCTCTTCCTCAACTGATTTGAGCGGGGTTCCCGGGTTTCGGTCACTGTATCCAACACGGTCGTAGGCAATGAGGTTAAAGCGAGCGTTCAGATCCTCGTCTTTCAGATAGCGTTTGAAATCCATTGAGGATCCGGGCGAACCGTGAACAAAAACCAGGCAGGGCAGAACCGTATCCAACTCGGGTTGCATCCGAATCACACGAACCGGGTTCCCGTTGAAATCAAAAAGCTGAATATGGGGTTGATGCTTCTCCCCTTCAAAGGACTCAAGGATCTGCTGATCCGATTTCGGACTGATGAAGCGGTAGGCAACCACAGCAAAAACAATCAGAATAAGCAATAGCGATAGACCTGCAATCCGCAAAATTTTTCGCCAAAAGCTTCTTTTCATTTCTCTTTCTTTACGACTTGGACAGGATAATACAGGTCATCTTACACAGGGAGATGAGATTTCCTTCCTCATCTGTGACCCGAACCTCCCACAGCTGCGTCGTCCTGCCTTTGTGAATGGGCCTGGCTGTAGCAGTCACCAGGCCGTCCCTTTTGCTCTTGAGATGATTGGCGGTGATCTCGATTCCTCTTACCTCTTTCGAAGGGTCTCCCACAAATAAATGGGCCGCAGAGCTCGCCACTGTTTCAGCCAGGGCAACTGTGGCTCCCCCATGCAAAAGGCCCATGGGCTGATGAACCCTGGAATTCACGGGCATGGTCGCGGTCAGAAAATCTGAACCGATTTCGGTGAAGTTGATGTCAAGTGTTTCCATCAGCGTGTCGGCCATCATGGAATTCATCTTTCTCAGGGTCTCCTGGTTGGTCATTAAGAGCAGAAATTTAACGGAGTTTTATAGATGTAAAAGTAACACTTTTCACAGAATGTCTTAATTTTGCATCAAAATGAGAGACGTGATGATTTACAAGATCAGAGTCATATTGAATGCGGAAGTAGATGTGATCCGAGAAGTTGCCATCGATGCCAGTGCGTCGCTGGAGGATCTCCACAATGCGCTGACCAACGCTTTCGGCTTCGTCGGAAATGAAATGGCATCCTTCTTCAAATCGGATGACACCTGGGTACAGGGAGAGGAGTTTCCATTGTTCGATATGAGTGAGGGACATGACAAAAAGACCCGGATGAGCGAGCTGGAGGTTCGAAATGTCCTAACGGGAACGGGAGACAAACTGCTTTACGTCTATGATTTTTTCAACATGTGGTCCTTTTTCGTGGAGCTGATCGATGAGGATTTCGATCACATGGGCCCTGAATTGCCTGCTTTGCTTTTCTCTTTGGGTTTGATTCCCAATCAGGCCCCGGAAATTCAATTCGAGAGCGATGACTTGCTCGATGAGGACTTCGACGAGGACCTCTATCGCGAAATCGACGGAGATTTCGAGGATTTGAACTTCAACTAAACTTTGGGATCGCCTTGCACCGGATTGGCATGCAAATTCAGGATCACCGGATAATGTAGGTATTCACGCTTTCGTAGTTGCGCACCACAAAGTCAAAGACAACCTGAATGATCTCCCCCATGGTCTTGCACTCCTTGAAATTCTTGTCGTGCGTATAATCAACAAGCTCCTTCTTAAGATTCTCAATATTCTCGGGGGTTGAGATTTGATCGTTTTTCATGCATTTCAGAAGTCGACGGATTCGATTGTGCGAGCTTTTCAATCTTTTAGCCAGAGCGGATCTCTCCTCCTTTTTGTACTGATCCACAGATTCCTTTCCCAGGTTGTTCTCTACCATCTTTACAAAAGGGTAATTGTCCTTGAAAAATTGAGGGCGATAGACTTTCAACTTGCCTTCAAAGCTCTGCTGGTCGAAATCCATGGCACGAATCCTGAATTGCACCTGGTCAAAGTCATAGGTCGGAATCACTACGTAATTGTAGGCTCGCATATCCCCGAGAAGACGTAAAGTGCAGCGCTCGTTGAATTTCACGAATTCTTTGCTCAGGCGCTGCTGCTCCACTTTTGAGATGCTGTCGAGACTTTCCTCCATGAACATGTCACCGGGAATCCCAAGAACATGCTCTTCGATCAGGGTATCCTTGTAGATCAGGAAGTTGATGTGATTCGGAGACAGGATGTGCTCCAGCTCCAGTCCGTAAACCCGGGAGGCATCTGCCTTCTTGACGTAAATATACGTGTAGTTATCATTGAGTATGTTTCGCACCTTGACCCGAAAGGGTTTTGAATTCCCGAATGTGCAGTAGTCGATCTCGTCGATGATGAGGTTCTCCAGGATTCCCTCACTGCCATCGCCATGCAGGATGTTGTACATCCGCTTCAGGCTCATGTCAATTTCCTGCTGTTCGAATTCAGGATAATACACACGAATCCAAAGGGTATCTTTTTCGTTTTTGTCATACACCGTCACAGAACCCGAAAAGCGCAGAAGATCATCATAGAAAATTGGGATCTTTATGCTTCTGTTGTACATAGAAAGGTATTTGTACAACTCCTCATTGATCGGGAATGTGGGTTTTTTCCTCGAGATCAGCTTTTCTTCCATGGCCACAGTATAAGCTCTTTGTCGCAATTTAATATTAAATTCCCAATCTTTATGGGAAATGCAGAGTAACATTTTTTCTTATCGCTCGTCCTATTGTTAATCCGATTAACGCTAAAAAACTTTGGAAACAATCCTATCCATTCAAAACCTGAATAAAAAATTCGGGCGAATACACGCTGTCAACAACCTTTCCTTTGACATTCAAAAGGGCAATGTATATGGGATTCTGGGGCCCAACGGCAGCGGGAAATCAACAACTCTGGGCATCATCCTGAATGTAGTCAACAGGACCTCGGGGGAATTCGCGTGGTTTGACGGCAGAGTGTCGACGCATGATGCATTGAAGAGGGTGGGCGCGATCATCGAGCGGCCCAATTTCTATCCCTACATGTCAGCCGTAGAGAATCTGAAGCTCGTATGCAAGATCAAGGAGATCTCCTATGACAAAATCGACACGAAGTTGAAGCAGGTAAATCTGTACGAACGCAGAAACAGCAAGTTCAAAACCTTCTCGCTGGGCATGAAACAGCGCCTGGCAATCGCTTCGGCGCTGCTAAACGAGCCGGAGATCCTGATCCTGGACGAACCCACCAATGGATTGGATCCCCAGGGGATACACGAGATCCGGAGCATCATTCAGAAAATTGCCTCCAACGGAACGACCATATTGCTCGCCTCCCACCTGCTCGACGAAGTGGAAAAGGTGTGCAGTCATGTGGTAGTCATCCGGGAAGGCATCAAGCTGTACTCGGGCCGGGTGGATGAAATGACCGCCAGCCACGGGATCATTGAGATCGAAAGCAAACACGATAAGAATGAGATCTTTACCGCGCTCAAAAGCATTGAGGGGATTGAATCGGTTCACGAAGAGGGCGAGCGGATTTTTATTCGTCTCAATCAGGAGGTCTCCTCTGCCCATCTCAATCGCCAGCTCATGGAAAAAGGCATTGAGCTGTCTCACCTGGTGAAAAAACGACCTTCGCTCGAACAGCAATTCCTGAGCCTGACCAATAAGAATTGAATTACCAAAAAACTAACCTCCATAAAAAGCGCAGAACATCATGTTCAGACTGATTGACATAGAGCTTCATAAACTCAGGAATAGCCGGGCCAGCAAGGTTCTGATCATCACGTATTTCGTCTTGCTCACTTCCATAGCCCTGATCGCAGCGATCAAATTTGACATCGGACCGGTTCAATTCCATCTGGCCGAGCAGGGCATATTCAACTTTCCCTACATCTGGCATTTCAACACCTTCATAGCGGCCTTTTTCAAGTTTTTCCTCCTGCTAGTGATTGTCTCTATGATGGCCAATGAATACAGCAATAAGACCCTCAAACAAAACCTGATCGATGGGCTGAGCAAAAAGGAATTCGTGCTGAGCAAATTCTATACGGTAACCCTCTTCGCATTGGTCTCAACGGTATTCGTATTTGTCGTGTCGCTGATCCTCGGACTCATCTATTCGGACTACAACGAGTTCTCGATTATCTTCTCCGACCTGGAATACCTCCTGGCTTTCTTTGTCAAGCTGCTGGGCTTCTTCTCTTTCGGACTTTTTCTGGGCGTTCTGATCAAACGATCGGCTTTTGCCGTCGGCGCCATGCTCATCTGGTTCTTTGCCGAACTGATCGGATACAATGTGATGAAATGGAAGGTCCTTAAAGACGAGGAGATTGCTGAGGCACTTTTCCAGTTTGCCCCACTTAATTCGATGTGGAACCTCATTGACGAGCCCTTCTCACGGCTCAATGCGGTCAAGACCATTGCGAGTCAGATCGGTGAGGACATCAGCAGCGACTACTCTGTTCACTTCTACGAGATTGCCATCGTCCTGGGATGGACAGCCCTATTTGTTTATGGGTCATATTACCTCTTGAAGATACGCGACCTTTGAGAAAAAGCGTATTTTTGAAACATGGAATTTCAACTCGTTTCGGATTTCAAACCCACCGGAGATCAGCCCCAGGCGATTGAGGAACTGGCTGCGGGAATACTCAACAAAGACAAGTACCAGGTGCTCCTGGGAGTGACCGGATCCGGCAAGACCTTTACCGTCGCCAATGTCATTGAGAAAGTGCAGCGCCCAACCCTGGTTCTGGCACACAATAAAACCCTGGCCGGACAGCTCTATTCGGAGTTCAAACAATTTTTTCCTGAGAATGCCGTGGAGTATTTCGTGTCGTATTACGATTACTACCAGCCCGAGGCTTTCATTCCCACTACGGGACTCTACATTGAAAAGGATCTATCGATCAATGATGAAATCGAAAGGCTCCGGTTGAGCACAACCTCTGCCCTGCTCTCCGGTCGCAGGGACGTTCTGGTAGTGGCCTCGGTATCCTGTCTTTACGGAATCGGAAATCCCGTTGAGTTCAAGAAGAATGTCATCACGATCTCAGTCGATCAAACCGTTTCAAGAACGCGTTTTCTGCATCGCCTGGTGACGAGTTTGTATTCCAGAACCGAGGATGTGGCCAAAAGCGGCACCTTCAAGGTGAAAGGTGATACCGTGACCATCTATCCTTCCTACGGAGAATTCGGCTTCCGGGTCCATTTCTTCGGGGATGAGATCGAAGAGATCGAAAGTTTCGACCTCACGAGCAACCAGGTCATCGACAAGTTCGAAAGCCTCAACATCTATCCGGCCAACCTTTTCGTGACCTCCCCGGATGTCCTGCAAAACGCGATCCATGAGATACAGGAGGACCTGGTCAAACAAATCGATTTTTTTAAGGAAACCGGACGAGGTCTCGAAGCGAAACGAATCAAGGAAAGAACCGAGTTCGACCTGGAAATGATCCGTGAATTGGGCTATTGCAGCGGGATCGAGAATTATTCCAGGTACCTGGACGGACGACCGCCGGGCACACGACCCTTCTGCCTGCTGGACTATTTCCCCGACGATTATCTCATGCTGGTCGACGAGAGTCATGTAACCATCCCCCAGGTACACGCCATGTACGGAGGGGACCGCTCGAGGAAGGAAAATCTTGTGGAATACGGTTTCCGACTGCCCGCGGCCATGGACAACCGACCCCTGAAATTCGAGGAATTCGAAGCCATTCAAAACCAGGTGATCTATATCAGTGCCACCCCGGCAGACTACGAGCTGCAGCACAGTGAAGGGGTGTTCGTCGAACAGGTGATTCGGCCCACCGGTCTGCTCGACCCTGAAATTGAGGTCCGGCCCAGTGAAAATCAGATCGATGACCTCATCGAAGAGATTCAGCTTCGGGTAGAAGCCGATGAGCGGGTTCTGGTTACAACCCTGACCAAGCGGATGGCTGAAGAATTGACCAAGTACCTGACCCGGATCCAGGTTCGGTGTCGCTACATTCACTCGGATGTAGATACTTTGGAGCGCATAGAGATCATGACCGACCTGCGAAAGGGTCTTTTTGACGTGCTCATTGGCGTGAATCTTCTGCGTGAGGGATTGGACCTCCCGGAAGTTTCGCTGGTTGCGATTCTCGATGCCGACAAAGAAGGTTTTCTGAGAAGCCACCGGTCTTTGACCCAAACGGTGGGAAGAGCCGCGCGCAATGTCAACGGCAAGGCCATCATGTATGCCGACAAGATCACAAACAGCATGCAATTGACCATGGATGAAACCGAGCGGCGCAGGGAAAAACAAATGGCCTACAACGCGGAGCACGGCATCTCCCCGCAACAGATCATAAAGAACATTGACGAAACCCTGACCAAGAACCAGGTCGCAACCTACCAATACGAACAGGCGAATATCAATGCAACCGAGCATGAGTTGCGTTACCTAGCCAAATCCGAAATTGAAAAGCGGATACGCGAAAAGCGAAAAGACATGGAAACAGGCTGCCAAGGCACTCGATTTCCTGGTCGCAGCCAAATTGCGCGACGAGATCAAAGAATTACAGGAATACCTTTAATCGCCCTTTTGTTAGTTGCCCTTTTTGTGATCCTCCAGGAACTTGGCGAGGCCAATGTCGGTAAGTGGGTGCTTGAGCAAACCTGAGATGGCACTCAACGGCCCGGTCATGACGTCAGCACCGATCTTGGCGCAATCGATGATATGCATGGTGTGTCGCACCGAAGCGGCAAGTATCTCCGTTTCATAGCCATAGTTGTCGAAGATCAGGCGAATCTCCGAGATCAAACCCAGTCCATCCGTGGAAACGTCGTCCAAACGGCCGATAAAAGGAGAAACGTAGGTTGCCCCAGCTTTGGCAGCCAGAAGCGCCTGCCCGGGAGAGAAAACCAAAGTCATGTTGATCTTGACACCTTTGTCTGCAAAATATTTACAGGCTTTGACGCCATCCGCAATCATAGGAAGCTTTACCACAATCTGGGGATCAAGAGCCGCAAGCTCTTCCCCCTCCTTGATCATGCCTTCAAAGTCTGTGGCTATTACTTCGGCGCTAACATCTCCGTCGACGATCGAACAGATCTCACGATAGTGGTTGATGATGTTGTCTCTTCCGGTGATGCCTTCTTTGGCCATCAAAGATGGGTTGGTAGTCACTCCGTCCAGGATTCCAAGAGCCTGGGCTTCACGTATCTGATCGAGATTTGCCGTGTCAATAAAAAATTTCATGGGTCCGTTTTAAATTTTGGCAAATATAGCTCATAAATTGAGAATCGCTGATCCTTTTTTTCTCGATCGGATGAAACTTGTCAACAGGAACTGTTCATTGCAAGCGATCGACATTGTAAAGAACAGAAAGCGAGAAATATCTATCTTGTCACCACATTTGAATCAAACGCCATGAAAAGAGCAAACCAGGACCCGGATGAAAAGATCATAAACGGTTTCAGGCATATACGACATGAACACGAATCCTACTCGGCGGAGGAGATGATCCGGAGAAGCAGCGAGTTCTATCACTGGCTCGATCATCGAAGGTCCATCAGGGAATTCAGTGACCGGGCCGTCCCTAAAGAAGTAATCGAAAATATCATACAGGCAGCCTCGACGGCTCCTTCAGGGGCTCACAAACAACCCTGGACCTTCTGTGCGGTGTCGGATCCTGCGCTGAAAAGCAAGATTCGCGAGGCAGCCGAAAAGGAGGAGAAGGAATCCTATGAGCATCGAATGGGAGAACGGTGGAAAAACGACCTGGCTCCGATGGCGACCGACATGCACAAGCCATTCCTGGAAATCGCCCCCTGGCTCATCATCGTGTGCAAACGTCCCTATGAATTGGCCCCGGATGGAAGCAAAATCAATAACTACTACGTCAATGAATCCGTGGGTATTGCCTGTGGAATGCTTATCACCGCCATACACCAGGCGGGTTTGGTCACCCTGACCCATACACCCAGCCCCATGCGGTTTCTCACGCAGCTGCTCGGCAGGCCTGAAAACGAAAGAGCATTTTTGCTGTTGCCCGTGGGTTACCCCAATGAGCCGGTTTACGTTCCGGATCTGAAAAGAAAGGGATTGGATGAAATCGCCGTGTTCACTTAGAGCTTGTAGTGATTCATGAGCAGTTTTTCATAAACCTTGGACGGCAATACCCGTTTGAGGACAATGGAGAATTTTTGCATGAACGCGCCAACTTTGTAACGCACAGCCGGTGCGGGCATTTGAATCACCTGGTGAATCTTTTTAGCCATTTTGATCGGATCTCCTCCCTGATCGACATGGCTGTCCATGAGCTCCAGGCTTTTTTGATATACCTCCTTGTAGGGGGAGTTCTCGAAAAGAGGTGCGTGATAGCGCCCGGCGACTATGTTGGTCGAAAAATCTCCCGGGGCTATATTGGTTACCTCTATTCCGAAGCCCTTGAGCTCCATTCGAGAGCTTTCCGTGATGAGGTCGAGCGCCCCTTTGGTGGCTGAGTAGATTCCACGGAAGGGAAGACCCATGTACCCGGCTATTGAAGTAATGTTGATGATCAGGCCCCTTTTCTGCCTCCGCATGGAGGGAAGCACGGCCTTCATGACCTCAATCGGACCAAAAAAATTCGTGTCGAAAACCCGTTTCATCTCTTCTGTAGGGGTGTCTTCCAATGGGCCCGTTATACCCATCCCCGCATTGTTGATCAGCACGTCGATTCTGCCCTCCTCGGCCAATATGCCTTCTACGGCTTTTTTGATGGATTCGGAATCACAAACATCCATGGGCAACAGAGAATAACTCCTCCTGGCCCTTTTTGGATTCCGGCCGGTTCCGTAAACCTTGAAGCCTCTTTCCGCCAAATACTCAGCCGTTACCTTTCCTATGCCTGAAGAGGCCCCGGTGATAAAGACAACTTGTTTCCGTGCTGACAACATGCTACAAAGAAAATGATTTTTTCAGGAAGTTGAGAAGAGTAGAAGGAAAATGAAGGGCACAAAAAATGGCAAGCTACCTGCATCACACCGCTACGACCTAATACCTTTGCTGCGTTCCCGCCCTGGAGGATTCAAAGGGAGCTGGTTGTGCAGGACTTGCCACTGCAAAAATACTACCCTTTTGCAACATAACAAGCATTTTTGTGTAACTTTTTAAACGTTACGGACACTAACAGGCAAATTCGTTTTATTAGCTATATTTGTTCTAACCTAAATCAAACTACCATGGAAAATCAACCAACCGTCTCTCGTAAGAGCATCATGATCAATTTCGGAGTCCTGTTCGGATTCGCCAGCATAATCACCCAACTGCTGATCTATGTTTTTGGGGACATTTACAAACCGCATTGGAGCTTTTTGGTGCTGTCTGTAGCTGTGACTGCTATTTTCATCGTATTGGGAATCAAAAAGGTCAAAGATTCCCAGGGCGGATTCCTGTCTATGGGGGATGCGATCAAAACGGGTCTGGGTATTGCGCTTATTTCTTCCATTATCTATAGCATTTACCTGGTCATTTTTCAACACCTGATCGAGCCTTCCTATTTTGAAAACCTGGCCCTGCTCCAGGAACAAACGATTCTAGAGCAAAACCCTAATATGACCGATGAGCAGCTCGAGCAGGCAAAAGGATTTGCTGCGATGTTCAACAGCTCGGGAGTCAATGTAGCCATAACCATTATATTCAGTTTGTTTATGGGATTGATCATCTCCTTTTTCAGCGGGCTGATCATGAAGAAATCTGAAATGTAAAAAAATCTGTCTATGGACATATCCATCGTCGTTCCTCTTCTCAATGAAGAAGAATCGATACAAGAGTTATATGATTGGATCGCACGTGTCATGCGGTCCAATCATTTTTCTTATGAAATCATCTTTGTCGACGATGGCAGCGAAGACGGATCCTGGGAACTCATCAGTGAACTTTCCCGAAATCACCCGGAGGTCAAAGCCTTGAAATTCCATCTGAACTACGGAAAATCACAGGCGCTCAATGCAGCTTTCAAAGAAGTCAATGGTGACGTGGTCATCACTATGGATGCCGATCTCCAGGACAATCCGGAAGAAATTCCGGAGTTGGTTCGAATGATTCGGGAAGAGAATTACGACCTGGTGTCGGGATGGAAAAAGAAGCGCTACGATTCAAAGCTCCGTAAGAACCTTCCCTCAAAGCTTTTTAATGCAGCGGCACGAAAAACTTCGGGCCTCAAGCTGCACGATTTCAACTGTGGCCTGAAAGCCTACAAGATAGAAGTCGTCAAAAACGTGGATGTTTACGGGGAAATGCACCGGTACATTCCTGTTCTGGCAAAAAATGCGGGTTTCAGCAAGATCGGTGAAAAAGTGGTGCAGCACCAGGCGAGAAAATACGGAACCACCAAATTTGGCATGGATCGGTTCATCAACGGTTTCCTGGATCTGATCACCATAAATTTCCTGGCGCGATTCGGCAAAAGACCCATGCACCTTTTTGGGCTCCTCGGGACCTTGATGTTCGTATTGGGTTTTGCAGCCTCCCTCTATATTGGTGTCATGAAGCTCCTGAAATTATACTGGAAAGAACCCGCCATACTGGTTACCGACAATCCCTGGTTCTATATCGCCCTGAGCTGCATGATCATAGGCTCCCAGTTCTTCCTGGCAGGATTCCTGGGGGAATTGATCCTGCGCTCCAAGGAAAAGCCCAATCGCTACAAGATCCGGGAAACGCTTAATCTGAGCCTTGGAGCGGGTGGCAAAAGCCTGAAATAGGCTCCCAGGCTGGGCCCGAATTCATCCGAAAAAGTTATCTTTGAAGCACTAAACCTCACTTAACAATGAACAGCGACGACATTATCCGAAAGGCCAGACTTTGGATTGCTGAACCCTTTGATCTGGAAACTCAGAATGAGATTAAGCAATTGATTGAAACGGGTTCAAAAGAGCTCACAGACCGATTCTACAAGGATTTGGAATTCGGAACAGGTGGCATGCGCGGAACCATGGGGGCCGGCACCAACCGAATCAATAAATACACGCTTGGGAAAAACACTCAGGGTCTCTCCAACTATCTGAACAAGAACTTCCCGGACAAGCAGCCCAGCGTGGCCATCGCTTATGACTGCAGGCACAACAGCAAGACTTTTGCCCGTTCGGTGGCCGAGGTGTTCTCAGCCAATGGCATAAAAGTCTATTTGTTCGAAGATCTCCGAGCGACGCCGGAGCTGTCTTTTGCCGTTCGTGAGCTCGGCTGTGACTCCGGAATCGTTTTGACAGCGTCTCACAATCCACCGGAATACAACGGTTACAAGGTTTATTTCAACGATGGTGGACAGATCATTCCTCCTCAGGACGGAGAGATCATCGAAGAGATCAATTCTGTGAAATTTGAAGACATAAAGTTCGAACCTGACCCTTCACTCATCGAAATCATAGGCGAAGAGATCGATGCGAAGTTTGCCAGGGCCTCAGTTGCCAATGCGACTTCCTCGGATACTGTTGGCCGAGACAAGCTCAAAATCGTTTTCACTTCGCTCCACGGCACCTCGATAACCATGGTGCCCCGTGCATTGGAGTTGGCAGGTTTTACCGACGTCCACATCGTGGAGGAGCAACGGGAGCCCGACGGCGATTTTCCAACCGTGGCATCTCCAAATCCCGAAGAGCCGGCGGCACTTAAAATGGCCACGGATCTGGCTGAGGAGATCGGGGCGGATATCGTAATCGGAACCGACCCCGATTGTGACCGATTGGGAATAGCCGTTCGCGACACAGCAGGCGAGCTGGTTCTGCTCAATGGCAACCAGACCTTCGCCATCCTTGTGGATGCGCTGTTGAAAGACTGGGCGGCCCAGGGTCGAATCGACGGAAAGCAGTTCGTAGGCTCGACGATTGTCTCCACGCCCATGATCATCAAGCTCGCTGAGAGTTATGGCGTAAAGACCAAGGTGGGTCTGACCGGTTTCAAATGGATCGCCAAGATGATTCGCGAGGCTGAGGGCAAGGAAGAGTTCATAGGTGGCGGTGAAGAGAGCTTTGGCTTTATGGTGGGCGACTTTGTCAGGGACAAGGATGCGGTTTCAAGCACGGTTCTCGCCTGTGAGATCGCAGCTCGTGCAAAAAGCCAAAACAGCACCCTTTACAAGGAGCTGATGCAACTTTACCTGAAGCACGGCTTCTACAAAGAGCATCTCATATCCGTGGTTAAAAAAGGTGTAGAGGGGGCCCAGGAGATCAAGCAGATGATGACCGATATGAGAAACAATCCTGTCCATGAGATTCACGGAGAGCCCGTGAAATACTTGTTTGACTACGAGTCGTCCATCTGCAAGGACCTCATCACGGGTGAAGAGCATGCAATCGAACTTCCAAAATCCAATGTATTGATCTATGAAACTACGGAAGGGACCCGAATGGCAGCCCGACCAAGCGGAACCGAACCCAAAATCAAATTCTATTTCAGCGTCAATGGTCCGATGAACAGTCTGGATGAGGCGAAAGAGGCAGAGTCCCGTCTCGATGAGAAAATAAGAGACATTATCAAGGAATTCAATCTCTAAGGATGAGCAGAACCAGGACTGACAAAATATGAGCTATTTCAGGAAAATCATGCGTTTCGCCCGGCCCTACTACAAGTTCGCCGGGATGAACATCTTTTTCAACATCCTTTACGCCATTTTCAATGTGCTCTCGGTCCTGACCTTCATTCCCGTGCTGGGAATTCTATTTGGGCGTGAGGAGAAGGTGACTGAAAAACCCGTATTTCAGGGGATCACGGGTGTATATGACTATGTTCAGGACAGCCTCAACTACTACGTGTCCGACATGATGGAAACGGGAGGAATCGAAAAAGCGCTGATCTTTATCTGCCTGATCAGTTTCTCCATGTTCTTTTTCAAAAACCTCTTCAGGTACCTGGCGCTTTTTGTAATGACTTTTCTTCTCACAGGTGTAGTCAAGGATCTGAGAGACAGCTTGTATTCTAAAATCATTTCCTTGCCTATCTCCTATTATTCTGAGAAGAGGAAAGGCGACACAATGGCCCGGATCTCAAATGACGTACAGGAGATAGAAAACTCTTTTCTGAATACCTTGGAGGCCCTTTTCAGTGAGCCGCTGACCATTACATTCACGTTGATCTCCATGTTCGCAATCAGTGCCAAACTCACGTTCTTTGCATTTATCCTGCTGCCCGTTTCCGGAATCATCATTTCCTCAGTGAGCAAAAGGCTGAAAGCCAAATCATTGCTTGCCCAGCAAGAAACAGGAACGTTTCTCTCCTTTGTGGATGAGACGCTCACCGGACTGAAGGTGATCAAGAGCTTTACGGCCGAAACGAAAATGTACAACAAGTTTCGTGAATCGACCTTGCGTTTGAGAAGATTGATGAACAGCGTCATGAACAGGAAGAACCTCGCATCCCCCATGAGTGAGTTCCTGGGCTCGGCCACGATCATCTCCATACTCTTTTATGGAGGTCGTATTGTCTTGCTCGGAGAAGACGAAATGAAGCCCCAGGAATTCCTCGGATACATCGGTTTGTTCTATCTCATATTGAATCCTGCCAAAGCGATTTCAAAGGCCATCTTCAGCATTCAGAAAGGAAATGCCTCGGCGGAGCGAATTGTTTCGGTGCTGGAAGCTGAAAATCCGATCCAGGATGCTCCTAATGCCATTGAAAAGGAGGGTTTCGAAAAAGAAATCGAGCTCAAGAACATTTCGTTCAAATACCAGGATGAATACGTGATCAAAAATTTGTCCCTTCGCATTCCCAAAGGGCAGTCTGTGGCGCTTGTCGGCCAGTCCGGAAGCGGAAAGTCAACCCTTGCCAACCTGATTCCGAGGTTCTATGACGTCAACGAAGGTGAGATCCTGCTCGACGGGGTCAATCTCAAAGAGATCAAATTGGAATCCGTGAGAGAGCTTATGGGCCTGGTCACACAGGAATCGATACTTTTCAATGACTCGGTAAAAAACAACATCATGCTCGGGGTGGATCATGCGACAGATGGAGAAATCGAACACGCTGCGCGGATTGCAAATGCGCACGAGTTTATAGAGGATCTTCCCAGGAAATACGAAAGCAACATTGGAGACAGCGGAAACCTTCTTTCAGGAGGGCAGCGACAGCGCCTTTCGATCGCACGTGCCGTCCTGAAGAATCCACCGATCATGATCCTGGATGAGGCGACCTCTGCCCTGGATACGGAATCGGAACAGCTGGTTCAGCAGGCTCTTGAGAAGATGATGGAAAACAGGACCTCGGTGGTTATTGCGCACAGGCTTTCAACGATCCAAAAAGCCGATAGGATCGTAGTGGTGCACAAAGGAGAGATCGTCGAACAGGGAAAACACGCTGAATTACTGGAAAAAAAGGGTGCGTATCACAAACTTGTGACTATGCAGGCCCTGGATTGACCAAAACGGAAAAACACATATCGACAATGAATATCATTGATAGTCTGGAATGGCGCTATGCCTGCAAGAAATTCGACAAAACAAAAAGAATAAGCGAGGAACAGCTCCTGGAACTCAAGAAAGCGTTCAACCTTACTGCAACTTCTTATGGCCTGCAGCCGTTGAAAATGCTCGTGATTAAATCCGAGGAGATCAAATCAAAATTATTGCCTTTGGCTTATTATCAGCCCCAGGTCACCACCTGTTCCCATCTGCTGGTCATCTGCACGGAAACCGATTATGGCCCCACGGCGGTCGATGCCAAGTTTGATCTCGAAAGAAAGCTTCGCGGAACCAGAGAAGAGATCATCGAAAAATTCAGAGGGCAGCTCAAAGATATTTACTTGAAAAAAGAAGCTGTGGACCTGGAGCGTGAATCGATGTACCAGGCCTATATCGCACTGGGCAACCTGATGACGGTTTGCGCCGAACTGAGAATCGACTCCTGTCCCATGGAAGGTTTCATTCCCTCGAAGGTGGACGAAGCATTGGGTCTTTCGGAACGAAACCTAAAATCGGCCCTGTTGCTTCCGGTGGGATACCGCGCTGCGGATGATCCGACCAACGGACTTGCCAAAATCAGAAAGCCCCTGGAAGAAGTTGTCATAGACCTGGATTAATAAATTCTTAAAAAACAAAACACCCCTTTTACATATGAGTGATTCTGCTGTCAGAGAGCTTGAGCCGAAAGAAGTTTGGGAAAATTTCGCAGCCATCAATGCGATACCCCGAGCTTCAAAAAAAGAAGAGCAAATTATCGAGTTCATGGTCGATTTCGGAAAGGATCTCGGTCTTGAAACTGTGGTGGATCCGGTAGGCAATGTCATTATTCGAAAGCCTGCAACCCCGGGCATGGAGGATAGAAAACCGGTGGTCATGCAGAGCCATCTCGACATGGTCCACCAGAAAAATGCAGATTCCGACTTCGACTTTGACAAGGAGGGAATCAGGATGCTGATCGAAGGAGATTGGGTCAAGGCAGATGGAACGACACTTGGGGCCGACAATGGTTTGGGAGTTGCTGCTATCATGGGAATTCTGAGAAGCTCAGGCATCCCCCACCCTGCCCTTGAAGCGCTGTTCACCATAGATGAGGAGACCGGCATGACCGGAGCCCAGGGCATGGAACCGGGCTTTTTAAAGGGGGAGATACTGTTGAACCTGGACACCGAAGAGGACGACGAGATCGACATCGGCTGTGCCGGCGGGATCGACGTAACAGCGGTCCGCGAGTACACGACCGAAAAACCTGTCAAGAATGCAAATTCCTATCGCATCTCAGTGACGGGTCTTCATGGCGGTCATTCGGGCATGGACATACACAAGGGGCTTGGCAATGCCAATAAAATCATGAATGGTGTTCTTGTGCATATGCGAAATGAAATTCGTTTGAGCTCCCTTATGGGTGGAAGCCTTCGGAATGCGATCCCCCGGGAAAGTTTTGCAGAAATCGTCATCGAAACGGATCAACTTGAAACCGGCATGAAACGCTTTGAGGAGGTCGCCGGGATTCTCAAGGAAAGCTTTTCTGGAATCGAACCCGACCTGGAGATTCAGATAGAGCGAAAAGAAGACTTTGAAAAGGTCCTGACAATCCAGGATCAGAATGCCTTGCTCGAAAGTGTCGGTCAGGCCCTGAACGGGGTGTATAAAATGAGTTCGGAAATATCGGATCTCGTTGAGGCCTCGAACAACATCGCGAAAGTCACCGTAGAAGGCGGAACCATGAAGGTCGAGTGCCTCACGCGCTCATCTGTGGAAGAGAGCAAAAGGGAGGTACAGGACCTCTTGAGGAAGAATTTCGAGAGAAATGGTTTTGAAGTGAGTTTTTCAGGCGCCTACCCGGGTTGGAGTCCCAATGGAAATTCTCCCATACTCGAAGTGCTTACCCGGGTCTACACGGAGCTCTTCTCGGAGGAGCCCAAGGTTGTTGCCTGCCATGCAGGGCTTGAATGCGGCATTATCGGTTCGCACTACCCGGAAATGGATATGATCTCCTTCGGGCCTACCATCAAAGGCGCGCACTCTCCCGATGAAAGAGCGAGCATTACATCCGTTAAAAGGTTCTGGAGCTTTCTTCTTGAGATCCTGAAGAACATCCCTGTGAAAAAATGAAACCGGGAATCTACCAGGCAATGGGTTTCTTCCCTTTGGATAAAAGGTAGTCATTGGTTTGACTGAAATGCCGATTGCCGAACCAGTACCCACGGTTTGCGCTCAAAGGTGAGGGATGACCGCTGGTCAGAACGAGGTGCCTTGAGGTGTCGATCACTCGTCCTTTACGTTTGGCATAGCCTCCCCAGAGTAAAAACACCAGACCCTTCTTCTCTTTGGAAAGCTCCTCAATGACACGATCCGTGAAATGCTCCCAACCCTTGTTTTGGTGCGAAGCAGCCTGCCCCTCGCGAACCGTGAGGGTGGCATTGAGAAGCAACACCCCCTGGTCGGCCCAATGCGTGAGATCCCCACTCGCGGGGTAAGGTTTCTGAACATCGGATTCCAATTCTTTGAAAATATTGATCAACGAAGGGGGATGGGATATTCCTTCATGAACAGAGAAGCACAGACCATTGGCCTGGCCATTTCCGTGATAAGGATCCTGACCCAGGATGACGACTTTGACGTCTTCAAATGAGCAATGGTCAAACGCTGCAAAAATCTCGTTTCCGGGCGGGTAGCAATTCCAGGTCCTGTACTCGGATTTCACAAATCGGGCCAGGTTCTCAAAATAATCCTTGCCAAATTCTTCCTGCAAAACCGGTTTCCAGCTCGTTGAAATTCGAACCTGCATAGTCTTTTTTTTGGTTATTTTTGCCAAATACAAATGTAGGGTTTTGGCCAATAGAATTACAGAAAAAACACTCAGCGATCTCGAATTCTCGACCGTCCTTTCGATGATTGAGGAATACTGCGTCTCTGACCTGGGAAGAAAAAGAGTTCAAGGCTTGCGTCCGATTGAACGTGTTCTTGAAATGAAGTCAGAGCTGAACCAGGTCAATGAATACCTGGCTTCATTTGAAAACGAAAACCGAATTCCCAACCATTACTTCGACGAGATCACAAGAGAGCTTCACCTGTTGGGGATTGAAGACAGCTTCCTGGAGGCAGAAGCCTTCAACAGACTCGCCTCGCTCTCTGAAAATGTCAACATCCTGCTGGCCTTTTTGGAGAAATTCAAGGAGTACTATCCGGTGCTGCATGAGGAATCGCTTGACCTGGACAGGACTCAAGAGATACAGAAAAGTGTTCAGCGCATCATTTCCCCACATGGCGAAGTACTTGACAAAGCCTCGGAGTCCCTGCTCTCCATACGCAAGCAAATAGGTTCGATAAGGGGAAAATTGGGAAGCAGCTTCAACAAAGCTCTGGCCCAGTATGCGAGCCAGGGCTACCTGGACGACATTCGAGAAAGCGTGGTCGAGAATCAACGTGTTTTGGCGGTCATGGCGATGCATCGAAAAAAGGTTCGGGGTGCCATTATGGGTAATTCCAAAACCGGAAGCATCGTATACATTGCTCCCGAATCCACATTGCAGCTCACGCGGGAGCTACAGAACATCAAATATGAGGAAAAGGAGGAAGTGGTCAAGATCCTGAAAGGGCTTACCGATGCGATCCGACCTTACAGGGAGCTTCTTGGCAGATACCAGGATTATCTCAGTCACCTCGACACCATAGGAGCCAGGGCCAAATACGCGAGAGAAACCGGAGCCTGTCTTCCGAATATTGAGAGAAATAAACGGATCTGCCTCCGTGAGGCCTACCACCCCATCTTATGGGCCGAAAACAAAGCCAAAGGCATACCGATCATTCCTCAGTCCCTGGAATTAAACTCCGATCATCAGATCATTGTGATTTCCGGGCCCAATGCCGGAGGTAAGAGCATCACCCTGAAAACAGTGGGCCTGCTTCAGGTCATGTTGCAAAGTGGGATCCTGATCCCGGTTCACGAGCGAAGCAGTCTGAGCGTCTTTGACAAGGTACTTACCGACATCGGTGACAACCAATCCATTGAGAATCAACTCAGTACCTACAGTTACAGGCTCAAGAATATGAGGGCCTTCCTCAAGGCCTGTAATGGGAATACGCTTTTTCTCATCGACGAGTTCGGAACCGGAAGTGATCCGGAGCTGGGCGGTGCCCTGGCAGAGGTTTTTTTGGAGGAGTTCTACGAAAAGGGAGCTTTTGGCATCATAACCACGCATTATTCCAACCTGAAGGTTCTGGCCAACGAACTCGAGCATGCCACCAATGCAAACATGCAGTTTGACCAGAGGTCGCTCGAACCTTTGTATCAGCTGAATACGGGTCAGGCAGGGAGCTCCTTTACCTTTGAAGTGGCTCAGAAAAATGGGATTCCGTTCCGTCTGATCAATCGGGCCAAGAAAAAAGTGGAACGTGAAAAACTGCGGCTTGACAAGACCATAGCCAGTCTTCAGAAGGAGCGCAACCAGCTCCGGAAGAAAACCGACCTTTTGGAGAAACAACAGTTGGAGTCCAAAGAAGGTCAGGAAGAGCTCCTGAAACAGCAGCAAAAAATCAAGGATCGTATCGAGTCCTTTCAAACTCTCTATGAC
Source organism: uncultured Flavobacteriaceae bacterium (assembly GCA_942492425.1). Taxonomy (GTDB): domain Bacteria; phylum Bacteroidota; class Bacteroidia; order Flavobacteriales; family Flavobacteriaceae; genus Lutimonas. The sequence continues at coordinate 748,356 of CALOEQ010000001.1, read as the reverse complement.
TCGAATCATAAAATGCTGTCATTCGGGAGGAAGACCAATGAGCTCTTCAATCGCTTTTTCCAAACAGGAAACAAAAAACAACTGATCTCAGAGTTCAGCAAATGGTCCCTGATAGAAAAAACGCGATTCGAAGAAAAGAAGAAGGAAAAAATTGAGGCGGAGATGCTGAAGAAAAATGATGAGAAGGAGCGCCCACTGTCCAAACGGGAACGCACCCGGATCAATAAGCAGCTGAAACTCGAAGAAGAAAAGAAACGCAAAGCGCTCAAGGAGATTGAGAAAAAGGTGATTCCGGAAATTGAAAAGGTCCGCAAGGAAAAGAAAAAGGAAAAACGGGAAAAAGCCATTGTCATAGAAGGCTATCAGTTCAAGGTCAATGACATCGTTCGCTTAAAAGACGGAAATGCCAAAGGCTCAGTGGAGAAGATTGAAAAGAATATAGCTACTATCAACTACGGCATGTTCACCGCCAAAACGGATCTCGACCAGCTGGAGCTGGTCAAAAAAGGCTAGGTCTTCACGCCCAGGCTGCTCTATCCTTCGTCATAGCGCTGCATTTCACGATCGTAGAATCGACTGGCTTCTTCGACGAGCTCGGCCACCGCAATACTGAGTTCGGCTTCCGACCCTTCGGGCTCCTCCAGCCATTCTACTTCGTCATTCAAAAGATTGATGATGCATCGCGGGTAGTCCAAATGAACGATGAAGATGTCTTCTTCGTAATCTGTGTTGTCTCCGAGTATGAATTTGGGTAATTCCATTTAGTTTTCTTTAGGTAGTTGTGATTCGCCGCCTTTGGGACCGTAAAAAATGACCCAGGTCGAAAAATCATCAGTAAAATTAACGAATCGATGCTCAATACCGGCAGGCACAAACAAGAAATCTCCCGGCCCAAAATGAACCTTGTCCTTTCCATTCAGAAATTCCCCGGTACCTGAAACGACTACATAAACCTCATCCTGGTCATGTGGGGTCTGCAGGTCAACCTGATCGGGTTTGTAAATCTCCAACCGCAGTGAACCATGCTCAATCAGAGATAGAAATGGTTCGTTTCTCTCTTTGAGAAGTTTCAATGCTTTGCCGGGTGTGAAATGCATCCTATCCGATTTAGATTTTAAAAGTACGAAAATGCCGGAGGTGAGCAAATAGGCCATAATAATGTATTTTTGTAGGAAATTTTCGCAAAACTTATGAGCAAACGTACTGTTTTCAACATGTTGAGCAGAGCAGCGAGCAAATACGCTGACAAACCCTACCTGAGCAGCAAAGGGGACCAGGGATGGGTCCGAACCAGTTTTTCAGAAGCCGAAAAGAAGGCCCGAACACTCGCCTGTGCATTCGTTGAGATCGGGCTCAAAAAAGGAGACAAGGTAGCCATCCTGAGCGAGGCGAAAACAGATTGGATCGTCACCGAATTTGCCGCATTGTTTGCCGGTGGAATCTCCGTGCCACTCTCGATAAAGTTACTGCCCGAAGAAGTTCCTTTCCGAGTCAATCACTCGGATGCCACACTTTTTGCCGTCTCCGAAAACACGCTGGAAAAGGTGATCAGCCAATGGAACAAATATGAAAACAAAGACCTCAAGCTCATTGTACTGGATCGCCCTTCGGATAAAATAAAGAATATATGTCAACAGCATGGATTCGATGCCAGGCAATTGCTTTTCATAAGCGATCTTTATAAACTGGGGGAAGTCAATATCGAAGAGCACGGCTCTGCAGTTGAGGCGTTGGAAAACAGCACCGGTGAGAATGACGTGGTCACAATCTCCTATACGTCGGGCACAACGGGCAATCCCAAAGGCATCATGCTGACCCACCTGAACTATTATTCGAACAGTCATGCAGCGGTAAACACTTTTAAAATAAAGGAGGGAATAGCCACGCTGCTCATCTTGCCCACCGATCACTCTTTTGCACACACGGTTGGAATCTATACCGCCCTGGTCAAGGGTCTGTCCCTCCATTTTGTGGATGCCCGTGGCGGGGGGATGAATGCATTGAAAAACATTCCACAGAACCTCGTTGAAGCCGAATCTAATTTTTTGCTAACGGTTCCGGCCCTGACAAGCAATTTCATTCAAAAATTTCAGGACGGCATTCGGAGCAAGGGTGGCCTGGTTGAAAAAATCTTCAAAAATGGAGTTGCTGCAGGTATAAAAAGAAACGGAGACGGGTTTCGCAAGCCCGGTGCAATTGTCCAGGCTGAAACTTTCCTCCCCTATTTTCTGGCTGAAAAACTCATATTCAAAAAACTGCGACAGGTTTTCGGGCCCAAAATCGAATTCTTTGTCGGAGGAGGAGCACTTCTCGACATCAAACAGCAGCAATTCTACAAAGCCATCGGGATTCCCGTTTACCAGGGCTACGGCCTGACAGAAGCGACTCCGATCATCTCTACCAATACCCCTTTCGATCATAAGATGGGCACTTCGGGTCGTGTGCTTGAAGGAATTGACTGCCGCATCTGTGATGACGCCGGCAAAGAGCTCCCCAGAGGTCAAAAAGGCGAGATCGTAATTCAGGGAGACAATGTGATGCTCGGCTATTACAAGAACCCTGAGGCCACAGCTGAAACCTTGAAAGACGGCTGGCTGCATACGGGCGATCTGGGCTACTTTGATGAGGATGGGTTCCTGGTGGTTGTGGGTCGTGAGAAGGCTCTGCTGATCTCTGAGGATGGGGAAAAGTATTCCCCGGAGGAAATTGAAGAGGCCATGGTCACGAGCTCTGACCTGATTCTGCAGGCGATGATCTACAACGACCACAAGAAATACACAACGGCCCTCTTGACCCTCAACAAGCCATTGATCAAAAAAAGGCTGGCCAGGGGCGAATGGGGTTCTGCCGGGGAGCTGGTGCAAGAGCTGAAAAAAGAAATGCTCCTGTTCACCAAACAACCCGAATTCCTCGATAAGTTTCCGACGAAATGGATTCCCTCGAACTTTCAGATCGTCGAGGAAGAATTTTCAGAGGAAAATCAAATGATCAATTCTACCCTGAAAATGGTGAGACATAGAATCACAGAGACCTATAAGGACAAACTGGAGCTCATGTACGGCACTGAGGCTCAACAAAAGTCAAAAGCGAGCAACCTGGCTGCTCTTGAATCCCTGTTTGAATATGAATAATGTTCTAATCAAGAGAATCGCCCTGGAGGATCACCTTTATCAGCAAGAAAGGGAACTTCGAAACAGAATTCTGCTCCGGCCGATCGGCATTCCGGATTACGGCTGGGAACAAAACGATTCGAATAGCTGGCATTTCGTGGCTGTCGAAAATGACAAGGTGGTTGGCTGTGTTGTTTTGGTTCGACTGGATGAGAAAGCCTCTAAAACCCAACTCATTCAAATGGCTGTGGAAAAGGATTTTCAGGGTCGTGGCATTGGCCGGATGCTGGTGGAGCACTTGATTGAATTCGCCTCAAAACATGAAGTTCAGGAGATACAGATACATGCGCGGGATGACGTGACGGCCTTCTACGAACAATTGGGTTTTGAGATCGTCAAAGAACCCTTCTATGAAGTGGGCATCAAACACCGCCACATGCTGATGCGGCTCGATTGAAGCGGGTACAGGGAAATTGATTAGTACTCTCCCCGGTAATACTTCATGGGAACCCACAGCATTCCGAAGCACTCTCCGTCTTCCTTGCCCAGATGCTTGTGGTGTATTTTGTGAGCACGTCTTATGGCAAGCAAATAAGGGTTTTTGGTGTTTCTCCAAATCTTGATTCGCTGATGAATGAACAGGTCGTGAATTACAAAATAAACGATCCCGTAAATCAAGACGCCGATGCCGACACCCAAGGCGATATCCCATTTAAAAATGGTCCAAAGAACGAACGCGCTGATGGAAATAATGGCAAAGAATACGAAAAATGAATCGTTGAGCTCAAAGAAAGAATCGTGCTTGTCTGTTACGTGATGATCCTCATGCAGGTTCCAGAAAAATCCATGCATGATGTATTTGTGCATGGCCCAGGCAACTCCTTCCATGAGCACAGCAGTAACCAAAATCGTGATAAATAAAACCATAATTACAATTTTTTCTCAGTGCCCGTCACCTTGATTCCGAGCAAAACTTCTTTTAATTCATTTTTATCTGCCAAAGTTACAAGATTTCTAATCATGGTGTACTTGTAATCGACATCAATTTTTGCCGCCGGCAACTCAGCTTCCAAAAAGGCAATATCCTCGTCAATGTTTTTGTAATAGTTCAAAAGCCTGGGGATATTGAGTTGGATCAAGAGTCGGAGATAAACATTTTCAACCGACTTCTCCTCGGCAATCAGTTGCTCCAGGGAAGTCTTGCCCTGGTTGAAATACTTTAACTTCTTGATGGGTGAAAATACGTATTCGGCCATCATGCAGGTACTGGCTGCCTGGTAAGCTTTGGCGGTCGGAGCCTTCGGGTCCTTCGGATCGATTGACATGCCGATAATCTGTTCTATGTCATCTTCAGAACCGATCTCCTGGAAATTCTGTCTAAGCTCATCCAGCAAAGGGGATTCCTGTCCCAGAGCATTCGAATAAAAAGCAATAATCGCAAGTAGCAACATGGCTTTTCTCACAGCATATTCAATTTATAACTGACAAATGATTTGGTCAAAAGGAACATCTTCATGGGGTTGCTGATCCGAATTCGTTTTTCCAAAATCTTCTCAGCATCCGTTCGCGTGAGCTTTACAAGGAGCTTCTTGTAGTAAATGTAGGCCGTGTAAACACCAAACTTGGCCTCCATGGGCAGTTTCAAAATACCCTGGTAGGCGTCATCAAAGTCCTGTCTGATTTCCGCAATTATCTTCTCTTTGGACTCGGCATCCATAAATGTGCCTTCAATATGAGGGAAATAAGAGCGGTGCAGGTTTTGGGTGTCATCTTTCAGGTCCCTGAGGAAATTGACTTTTTGAAAAGCGCTGCCCAGCTTCATCGCCGGACCTTTGAGCTCCTCGTATTTGTGAGCGTCTCCCTGAACAAAAACCTTGAGGCACATCAGGCCCACCACATCTGCAGATCCGTAAATGTATTCCTCGTAATCCGAGACATCCCCGTAATTCTGTTTGTGCAGATCCGCCCGCATGCTTTTTAGAAAACTGTTGACCAGCTCGATGTCTATGTCATAACGGTTCACAACATCCTGAAAGGAATTCAAAATGGGGTTCATGCTAATACCCCGACTGAGGGCCTTACCCAGGTCTTGCTCAAACTCATCGAGAAGAACCTCCTTTTCATAATCGTGAAATGTATCGACAATCTCATCTGCAAATCGCACAAAACCATAAATGGCATAAATGTCCTTTTGGATTTTCGGTGAAAGCATTTTCACGGCCAGAGAGAACGACGTGCTATACAATGCAGTTACCTCGTGGCTGCACTTGTAGCATAGATTGTCAAATAGTTCTTTCATTTCAGTTTTCGTTGTTAAGAAGGTCAGAAACCAATTTTCCAGATATCAGAGAAGGTGGAACTCCGGGACCGGGAACGGTTAATTGACCGGTAAAATACAAATTTTTTACTTTCTTGCTCTTTAATTTGGGACGGAGAAATGCAGTTTGCAGCAAAGTGTTTGCCATCCCATATGCATTTCCCTTGAAGGAATTGTAATCTTTCTTGAAATCATTGACACAGTAGGACGCCTTGAAAAGGACAGAAGAAGTCAGTTCCTGACCTGTCAATCTCTCCATGCGCTCTATTATAATTTTGAAATATTTTTCTCGAAGTTCGTCATTGTCTTCAAGATCGGTCGCCAGTGGAATCAGAAATATCGCTGCTTCTTTGCCCTCGGGTGCCACGTCCTTGTCCGTAATGCTTGGAAAACTAGCATAAAATAAAGGCTCATCAGGCCAGGAGGGATCATCGTAAATCGCTTTGGCGTGCTCATCAAAAGAAACGTCGAAGAACAAGGTATGATGCAGGACATTTTTCAACTTTTTATCGAAGCCCACGTAAAAAAGCAACGAGGAGGGCGCCATCACTTTTTTGCTCCAGAATTTCTCTGAATAACCTCGATTCGAAGCGGGCAGCAGGCTTTCGGTATGTTTATAGTCTGCTCCGGAGACAAGCAGCTCTACCGGGAGAAGCTCTGTATTGATTCTAATGCCTTTCACCTTATTGTGTTCATCCACCTGGATCTCATCAACAGACGCGTTCTGGTGGAAATGAACTCCCAATTCCTGCGCTAAGCGCACCATGCCATCGATAACGGATTTCATCCCGCCTTTCGGATACCAGGTGCCCAAGCCAAAGTCAGCGTGATTCATAAAGCTGTAGAAGGCGGGGGTCATCGAGGGTTTGGCCCCGAGAAACAGCACCGGGAACTCGAGGATCTGTCTCAGTCGTTCATTTTTAAATCCTTTCTTGACCACATCGTGAATGGTTGAAACGAATTGAGGCAACTCAAATACTGTATCCTTGGTCACCAGCTCAAGTGGGCTGACACCCGGACGATACACGAGATCCTTGATGGCGATGTCGTAATTCTTTCGCGCGCGCTCCATAAAACGATCCAAACTTTGAGAAGAGTTCTTTTCTATCTTCTCAAAGGTGTCTCGGATCTGATCGATCGAGTCATCGATATCGACGTAGTCATGTTCGTCGAAATAAACACGGTAGGCCGGACCCAATTTCTCCAACTCGTAATAATCGGAGGTCGTTCGATCGAAATCGTTGAAAAACCTCTCGAATACGTCTGGCATCCAATACCAGGTCGGGCCCATGTCGAACTTGAATCCATCTCGAACAAATTGACGTGCCCGCCCCCCCAGCTGATCGTTTTTTTCATAAACGTGAACCTCGTAACCTTCTTTAGCGAGGTAACAGGCAGCAGAGATGGAAGAAAACCCGGAGCCGATTATTGAAACTTTTTTTGACATTGATGTAAGGTGCTTTTTTTTTGACGACAAAATATACAAACAATTGTATTTTTTGTTTAAGTTTTTGTTAATTTATTTAAACTTTTTTGTTTAATATATTTTGGCTATTATACTGAACAGAAAAAAGGTTAAACAGTTCTAACGAATCTGTCTAGAGTATAGACCTGCAAAAACTTTTAACCCTGGACATTTTCCTTGCCCACAGTCTCAGAATCAACAGAATCACTGTGTTGATAATAATGATCGAGCTGTTCGATAAAATCGTCAGGTGAGGAAATTTTGATCAGCGCCGGATAGTCCTCCAGAGCCTCCAAGTTGTCTGAATTTCCCGAAACAACAAAGGGAATGTTCGAGCCATCTATCACACCGTCGACAAAATTATTTATTTTGTGGGGCTTCGGTGTCACAAACATCGACATGAGCATTTGAGGCTCTGCCAGATCCACAACCTTTTTGATATTGGAAATTGGAACTCCCTGACCCAGGTAGTAGGTAAGCCAACCTCTTTCTTTTGCAATAAAATTAGCCAATAGCAGCCCTATTTCATGATCCTCTCCTTCTAATAGGAAAAACACCACAGAAGGAGCACTTTTCGGAGGTATCGACAACCTCTCGATCGCAGTTATGATTTTTTGACGAATCAGATTTGAAACAAAATGCTCCTGGGCAATCATCGCCTTATTGGTATTCCAAAGTACCCCTACATATTGCAGAAAAGGATAGATCATTTCGGTTATCGTCTTTAAAAAGCCCTTTCGAATCACCTGCCTTTCGAAGATATTGTCGAATTCCTCCTCGTTCATCTCCAACATCGACAAGGTCAGCCCTTTGATTTCATCGCGATCTTGAGACTCAGGATCCGCCAGGATTTGATTGACCGCATCAAATACCTCCTGATCGGTCATTTTTTCCAACTTGGACACCCTGTATCCATTGCGAACGAGGATGCCGAAATTCAATAGCTTCTTAAGCTGCTCATCTGAGTAATACCTTATATTGGTGGGAGTCCGCATGGGCTTGAGAAAACTGTAACGCCTCTCCCAAATCCTGAGAGTATGAGCCTTTATGCCCGACAATGCTTCAACTTGTGCAACTGAATATGTTATCATGTTTAATATTTTACTGCTTAAGATTGGACAAATATACTATTTTATGCCGTTTTTCCAAGGCTCAACTTAATTTTTTTCTCTTTTTGTTCAATTTTTTAATATTTTTCTTGGACGTTATATTTTTTTTTCTATATCTTTGTCGAACTTTTAAACATTAATTGATAAACAATGAAACTCATTTCTCAAAATTTCAAAGAAATTCAAAGACTGGCCTTAATAGTTTTCCTATTGGCCATGCCTTTTGTCATCTCCAGTTGTAGTGACGATGATGACGACAACAACACTCGTTCGAAGACAATTACTAAAATTGCTTCGGAGACAGCAAACCTGAGTACACTTTACAGTGCTCTGCAAGCCTCAGGCCTGGACGACGCTCTTGACGCGGGAGGACCTTTTACAGTATTCGCACCTTCAAATGCGGCTTTTGCCAAATTGGATCCGGATGAATTGAATACTATTATCTCTACTCCATCATTGTTAACTTCACTTTTGCAGTACCATGTAGTGGCAGCGGAAGTGTTTTCAGATGATCTTGCAAATGGCCCTGTGCAAACTTTGCTCTCGGGTCAAACCGTTGACGTTTCACTTGCAGGTGGCGGAGTAACCCTTAACGGAACGTCAAATGTAACTGATGCCGATATTGATGCTTCGAACGGAGTCATCCATATCATTGACGAGGTTTTGCTTCCGGACGATTTCGTAGCCCAAACCATAGTACAAATCGCTGCAGGCAATCCTGACTTTTCGACTTTGGTAGCGGCTTTGAGCAAGCCTGAGCTGTCTGATCTTTTGGCTGCTGCCAGCGATCCTACTTCAGACTTGACTGTTTTTGCTCCGACGAACGCAGCATTTGACGCGACTCTTGCGGTCTTGGAAAAAGAAAGCATTGATGACATACCTGTTAGTTTGCTTAGAGAAATTGTGGCTTACCATGTTTTGGGCACTGCTGTCTTCTCCAACCAATTGACAGATGGCGCTGTGGTTGAAACCCTGTTACCTGGAGAAAGTGTGACTGTTGACTTGACCGATGGTGTTAAGATCAACGGTGCCAATGTAGTCCTGGCTGATGTTCAGGCAGTGAATGGCGTTATCCATGCCCTGGATGGAGTGCTTTTACCAAGTTTCGTAGCAGGTTCACTGGGCACAGTGGCCGAGGAGGTACTTTTCAATCAAGATTTTACTATTCTTGCCGCTGCCTTGAGACAAGTCGATCTTTTGGAAACCGTTGCAACTACTGAAAACATTACAGTTTTCGCTCCTGACAACGCTGCTTTCGTAGCCGCTGGAATCACTTCTTTGGATGGATTTTCAGATGAAGAGTTGACCACAGTACTTACTTACCATGTCTTGGGAGCACGTGTACTTTCAACTCAACTTCCTGAAGGTGGTATAGCCGCAACGTTGGAAGGTGGTAATATTTACCTCGGATACTTGTTCGGAGGACGCGTTTTGATCAACGGATTGACTGAAATCAAAGCGGTTGACATTGAAAAGAGCAATGGGGTGATCCACGTGATCGACAGAACTCTTGTACCACCTGCTGGAGATATTGTTGACATTGCGATTGCATTGTCAGAGGCAGAAGAAGGTGCAGACTTCACCGTACTGGTTAGCTTGCTCGCTTCGGAGGACTATGCTGATATCACTGAAGCCATTAAAGGGCAAAATAATATCACAGTTTTCGCACCAAACGATGCCGCTTTCGAAGCTGCGTCTGGAGTGATTGCTGGTTTGACCCCGGAAGAAATTGGCGAAGTTCTGACATACCATGCGACATTAGGACGTAACTTCAGCTATGATCTGGTTCAAGGACAAAACATCACAATGCTGAATGCGCAAACAGTGAATGTAACGACAATCAATGGAGAAACCATCATCCTTCAGGACAAATCAATGGATGAAACTAACGTGATCCAGGTGAACATTCACGGAAGCAATGGTGTGATCCACGCAATTGATAAAGTATTAATTCCCAATCTATAGTTCCCATTTTTGATAGTTTGATTTATTTTGGATGAGAAATGGATCGGTGATTCCCAGTCACCGGTCCTTTCTTTTTAAATCACACATTATTTTACAACACAACAACATCTATTTCAAAGCACTTTGACTATCTTTAATCTCCTATGAAAACGAATATCAAAAACTTCTTTTTTCTGCTAGTTGTACTGGCCTTTCAATCGGTTTTGTCACAAACCGGAACCATTACCGGACGAATCTTTAACGAAGTCAATATTCAATCGATTCCCTTTGTGAATGTAGTCCTTGACAGCACTCAGATGGGAGACGTCTCGGATGACAACGGCAAGTTTCGGATTGACAATATCAAACCGGGCACATACAACCTGACAGCCAGCTTCCTTGGCTTCAAAACGGCCTACATCTACGAAATACAGGTAGGATCTGCTGCAACAGTCGACCTGAATATTCCCCTGTCAGAAGAAAGTGCAGGGCTTGATGAAATTGTACTGAACACCAACCGAATCGAAAAATCAGAGGAGAGTCCTTTGAGTAAACAAACTATTGGAGTGACCGAAATCTTTCGGAATCCCGGAGGAAACCGGGACATCTCTCGAGTTGTTCAGATCCTACCCGGTGTTGCCACCACTCTCGCCTTTAGAAACGATCTTATCGTTCGAGGCGGTGCGCCCAATGAAAATCGATTTTATCTCGACGGGATCGAAATTCCCAACATCAACCACTTTGCCACACAAGGATCGTCAGGAGGACCCGTTGGCATGATCAACGTCAACTTCATACGAAATGTCGACTTCTATTCGGGAGCCTTTCCGGCCAACCGTGGAAACACCATGAGCTCACTCATGGAATTTGAACAGATAACGGGGAACCGCGAAAAATTCGGAGGTACCTTCATGATCGGCTCGAGCGACGTCGGTCTTACCCTCCAGGGACCAACAGGTGAGAATTCCTCATTTATCCTTTCAGCCAGACGCTCTTACTTGCAGTTTCTTTTTGAAGCATTGAAACTACCCTTCTTACCCACATACAACGACTTTCAATACAAGCACTTTTTTGAGATCGACGACAAGAACCAACTGATCATAACAGGAATTGGGGCCATTGACAATTTTGAGTTGAATGAAAATGTGAATGACGGAGAAACCGACAAGGAGACCATTGACCGAAACAATTACATTCTGGGCAACCTTCCCGTCCAGGAGCAATGGAACTATGCCATTGGAGCCAATTGGAAGCACTTTTCCAAAAACAGCTTTCAAAACGTGGTGGTCAGTCGAAACCATCTGAACAACTCAGCCGATAAATACAAGGATAATATCGAGGTACCTGAAAATTTGCAGCTTGACTATGAATCGGAGGAGATTGAGACCAAGCTGCGCGTCGAGAGCACCAAGAAAAAGAATGGCTGGACCTGGAACATCGGAGGTGGTCTTCAGGACGTCGTCTATAAAAACTCAACCTTCCGCGAGCAAGTTGTTAACGGAGAAGTCACTCTTGTTGATTTCCAGTCGGAGTTCAACATTCAGAAATTTGAACTTTTTACCCAGGTGAGCCGGGCCTTCGTCAGCGACAGGTTGACACTCTCTTTCGGTATTCGATCGGATGCCAACAACTACTCTGATGAGATGTCGAACATGCTGGATCAGTTATCCCCGAGGTTTTCTGCCTCCTATCAACTCACAGAAAAATTCGCAGCCAGCTTCAATGTTGGACGGTACTTTCAGCTACCCGCTTATACCGTTATGGGATTCCGGGACAATGACGGCAATCTGGTCAACAAGGAAAATGAGATCACCTATATTCAAAGTGATCATATTGTAGGGGGTCTCGAATACAACCCCACCAAATTTTCAAAAATTACGGTGGAAGGATTTTATAAAAAATATGACAATTACCCGTTTTTGCTCAATGACAGTATTTCTCTTGCCAATCTCGGAGGAGATTTCGGGGTGATCGGAAACGAACCCGCCGAGTCGACATCCGAAGGAAGAAGCTACGGAGTTGAGGTGTTCTTGCAGCAAAAACTGAGCTCTTCCGTTTATGGATTGATTTCCTACACCTTCGTGCGAAGTGAATTTCAGGATAAGAACGGTGTCTTTGTTCCCTCCTCTTGGGACAATCGTCACATTCTCAATGTCACCGCTGGTAAAAAATTCAACAAGGACTGGGAGCTCGGCGCTCGATTTCGTTACCTGGGGGGTGCCCCCTACACTCCGGATGACGTGGAGCTATCCATGCAAAAAGAAATTTGGGATGTCACAGGGATGGGAATTCCTGATTACGACCTGTTGAACACCAAGAGAAACAGCATCTCTCATGGACTGGATGTACGAATCGACAAGCGCTGGTTCTTCAAAAAGTGGTCACTCAATGCCTATCTCGACATTCAAAATATCTACAACTACGAAAGCGTTGGAAAACCTTTCCTGGACGTTGTGCGAGATGAAAATGGCGACCCCGTCACAGATCCGAACAACCCGGATTCCTATCTGCCCCGGGAGTTCGAAAACACAGCCGGAACCATACTGCCTTCCATTGGCATCATGATAGATTTCTGAGGCGAAGGTTGTCTTACACCTTCACCTCAGCTTTCTCATAGGCCTCATCATGAACCTGCGCTACGGCGCGACCCGATGGGTCATTCATATTCTTGAAGCTCTCGTCCCATTCCAGAGCCGTTTTGGTGCTGCACGCAACAGAGGCTTCCTGAGGAACGCATAGGGCGGCTGTATCCGAAGGAAAGTGCTCGGCAAATATGCTCCTGTAATAGAATTCCTCTTTGTTGGTAGGTGTCTGAATCGGAAACTTGTATTTGGCGTTCGCCAATTGCTCATCAGTGACTTTCTCCTCGACAACCTCCTTTCAACGTATCGATCCAGCTGTAGCCAACGCCATCTGAAAATTGCTCCTTTTGTCTCCAGGCCACACTCTCAGGAAGGTATTTCTCGAAGGCTTTTCTAACCACCCACTTCTCCATCCGCTCACCGTTGATCATTTTATCTTCCGGATTGATTCGCATGGCGACATCGACAAACTCCTTGTCGAGGAATGGCACACGCCCTTCAATTCCCCAGGCAGCCAAAGACTTGTTTGCTCTCAGGCAGTCATACATATGCAGCTTCTCCAGCTTTCTCACGGTTTCCTTGTGAAACTCCTCTGCGCTGGGTGCTTTGTGAAAATAGAGGTAACCACCGAATAGCTCGTCGGCTCCTTCCCCCGAGAGCACCATTTTTACACCCATGGATTTGATCACCCGGGCCATCAGGTACATGGGCGTAGAAGCGCGAATCGTTGTAATGTCATAGGTTTCCAGGTTGTAGATCACATCCCGAATGGCATCCAATCCTTCCTGTATCGTGAATTTGATTTCGTGATGCACGGTGCCAATGTGATCAGCCACCTTCTGGGCAGCCGCAAGATCGGGTGACCCTTCCAGACCTACTGAAAAGGAATGCAATCGGGGCCACCAGGCTTCTTGCGTATCATCACTCTCAATTCTTTTATCGGCATATTTCTTAGCTAAAGCCGAGGTCACCGAGGAATCAAGACCACCAGACAGCAATACGCCATAAGGAACATCACTCATCAGTTGCCTGTGCACGGCAGCCTCCAGGGCATCATGAACCTCGTCGATAAGAGTCTCATTCTCCTTCACAGCTTCAAAGTCAGACCAATCCCTTACATACCAGCGCTTCAATTCTCCTTCCTGGCTCGACAGATAATGTCCGGGAGGAAAAAGCTCTATTTTTGTACAGACCCCTTCAAGTGCCTTGAGCTCGCTTGCCACATAAAAAGTCCCGTTCTGGTCCCATCCGATGTACAAGGGAATAATTCCCATATGATCCCGGGCAATCAGGTATTCGTCTTTTTCGGCATCATAAAGAGCAAAGCCGAATATGCCGTTCATCTCATCGATAAAATCGACTCCCAACTTTTGGTATAAGGCCAGGATAACCTCACAATCGGATTCGGTCTGAAACGCATAGTCCTGCCCGTATTTATCTCGCAGCTCACGATGGTTGTAAATCTCACCGTTGGCAGCCAAAACCAGTTTACCATCTTCACTGAACAAGGGCTGTTTTCCCGAGGCAGGGTCTACGATAGCCAGTCTTTCGTGAGCCAATATCGCTTTGTCATCACTGTAAATACCACTCCAGTCAGGTCCGCGGTGACGTATTCTTCTCGACATCTCTAGCAACTGGGGTCTCAGGATTTCCGATTTTTCTTTCAAGTCAAAAGCACAAACAATTCCGCACATAATGTTTTAATTATTTTATTTTGATTGCAAATATGGGTATATAATACTTATTTGTAAACATATATTATATTTTTATTTCTATTTATAACTTTTTAATTCTTATTAGTAACTTTTTGTAATTTTATTTATAAGATATCAAACTGGTGATTACGGGTTAAAACTCCGCAACGAACGATCCGGCTATTCCAGGTCCTCTTGGCATGCCCTGTGAAAATATTTTAGTATTTTAGATTGTCTCCACCATGAACATTCAATTGACACCATAACATGCAGGAATTAATTGATCGCATCCGATCCTGGGAAGCCAAAAGCCAGGTTCTGGAACCCAACCAGGACCTCAGAAACAAAGAGCTTACAAGCGTTTCCAACTACGCCAACACGTTTCTGAATGCATTGCCAGAAACCAAGACCTTCGAATTCTCCGAGGAAATGCCGGATCGATTCCAGATCACCGGGCAGCCTCATTCGATTGAACAGATACTCGATATTTACAAACGGGAAGTTGCCGAAAAAGGAATCAATGCCGCTTCGGGCGGGCATCTCGGATACATACCGGGAGGAGGAATATTCGTCTCTGCGCTCGGGGATTTCCTGGCGGATGTGACCAATGAGTACGCAGGAATCTTCTATGCCTCGCCGGGTGCAGTTGCCGTGGAGACCGCGTTGATCGACTGGATAAAAACCTTGTTCTCCTATCCCTCTTATGCCGTGGGAAATTTGGCTTCGGGCGGATCCATTGCCAACCTCATTGCCCTTGCGGCAGCTCGTGACAAATACCAAATCAAAGGAGAAAAGGTCGAAAAAAGCGTGGTCTATCTCAGTGCTCAAACGCATCATTGCGTAACCAAGGCCCTGCGAATTATCGGCTTGGAAGACGTTGTTCTGCGAACCCTACCGATCGATGACCATTCCCGAATTCAGATTGAAGCTTTATCCGGCGCCATTGCAAAAGACAGGTCTCTCGGGTTGAATCCTTTTCTTGTCATTGGCTCGGCGGGAACAACCGATACCGGAGCCGTGGATCCGCTATTCGAAATCGGAAGCATCTGCAAAGAAGAGAACCTTTGGTTTCATGTGGATGCTGCCTATGGCGGCTTCTTCATCCTGGCAGATTCTGTCAGACACCTGTTCAGAGGCATTGAACTCTCAGACTCCCTCGTTGTCGATCCGCACAAAGGCCTTTTCCTGCCCTATGGAATCGGTGCGGTAATTGTCAAGGACCGGGAAGCCGTCTTCCATTCAAATCGGGCGGGGGCAGATTACATGCAGGACGCCTACCGGGAGGATATGCCGGTAAACCCTTCTGACCTCGGGCCCGAACTGACCAAGCACTTCAGGGGCATGAGAATGTGGCTTCCTCTTCAGCTCTACGGAACCGAGCCATTTGCCGCTTGTTTGGAAGAGAAGTTGGATCTTACGAGATACATCCGACTCAAATTGGCAGACCTGGGCTTCAACCTCGGACCGGAACCGGATTTGTCTGTGACGTACTTCTGGATGGATCACGGAGATGACAGCGACAGTTTCAATCGGTACCTTCTCAAACTCATACACGAAGACGGGAGCGCCTATTTCAGCTCGACGCTCATCGAAGGAAAATTCGTGATCCGCTCCGCAATCCTGTCCTTCCGAACCCGAATTAGTTCTGTTGACAGAGCCATCGAATTGATATCCAGATGTTTGGATAAAACCCAAAAACATTTTGAAAAAGGCAGTTAACATATTGATCGTCCTGCTGGTGCTTCCCCTGTGCGCCCCAAGAATGATCGCACAGACAGCAAGTGAAAGAGCCATAGATTCTATGGTTCTGGCTGACATGGAAACAGCCCGAGCACCCGGAGCCATGATTCTCGTAACACGAGCTGGCACTCCTCTTTTTGAAAAAGCCTACGGAACCCGAAACGCAAAGACCAGGGAGCCGGTGACCTCCTCCACCCTTTTCCTGACAGCCTCCGTCACGAAAACCGTTACAACAACCGTTTTGCTCACCTTGTGCCACGAAAAAGGCATCTCAACAGACACCCCGATTGGAAGTATCCTCGATAGTCTGCCTTCTGAAATAGCGACCCTGACCATTCATCGAATCCTGTCGCAATCTTCGGGAATCCTCGATCATAAACCGACCCGAAAAAAATGGAAAAATGACCCAGTGGCTTATTTTTCGCATTACGGCAACAAACTGTTTTCCAAACCCTTGGAGGGCGTGTTCAGCTACACGAATTACGGGCATGTATTGGCCGGGTTGCTCATCGAGAAAATAAGCGGCTTCCCTTTTGAAGAAACGGTTCAAAAACGAATATTTGATCCTTTGGACATGACACGAAGCACCTATTCCGTGGTCGATGAAAAGTGGAACAATCACGCTGCGGCACATCGCGCAGGCAAGGCGGTCAAGCATGGATACACCTTCCCGATGATAAAATCCTCGGCCAGCCTGTTCTGCACCGCTGAGGACCTGTCCAAATTTGCGACCTGTTTTATGAATCAGGGCCAGCACCAGGGAATACAAGTCATTCCCGAGAGAGTGATAGAACAGATGTCAGGCCTCTACACCCCTGTCGGGGTGCTTCATAATTATTTTGGATATCCCGGTTCTCACTATGGATACGGGTTAATGTCCTTTCAATACAAAGGAAGGTCATTCGTTGGTCATCCAGGGGAGACCACCACACAAAACCTGCTGTTCGCCATGTCGCCCGATACAAAGACTTCCTTTGTGCTGATGAGCAACGCCGGCGCCTTTCCGTTCATTCGAAGCTTTGAACGGCTGGCCGAGACCTTTTTGGATCCTGAGGAAACATCAATACATGCGGACGACACCGAGAAAAGTCTCTCCTCTGAGCACATTCAGGCCTACAAGGGCTTGTATTTTACACCGGATATCTCGGGGGATCGCAGAGCGGACATGGAAGTTTACGCCAAGAGCGACCAAATGTACCTTCAATTCTCTGAAGAGGAAGCACATAAGCTCACATGGATCGGGGAAGATCTTTTCCGCTACGATTCACCCCAACTGAAATTCCCGATTGAGGTCCGGTTCTACCGGGATGAAAAAGGTCAGGTCCGCTATCTGAACCACTATTGGAGGACATCGGTTCGAATAATGAAAAAATAGATCAAGACCTCGTTCCTTGAATCAATAATCCTTTGATCTCCTTATAGATGGTCTCACCCGGATCCATACCGTAAAAATTCAAATCAAAATTCAGAACTTGATCACGCATCTGGTCGTATGAGGCAGCAATTTGTTGAGCGTCGGCCCGAACGAGCCGCGCCAACCCATGTTCAATGAGCTCCACCCATTCGGTTTGAGGCCTCACCACTAGACAGGGCTTTTTGTGAAAATACGCCTCTTTTTGAAGTCCGCCACTGTCCGTGACAACCATTTCACAGAAGTGAAGAAGCTGTTGCATGTCAGCATATCCGACAGGGTCAATCAACAGAACCCGGGTTTCAATGCCAAACTCCTTCATTGCCGCCTTCGTCCTGGGATGCAGCGGCATGACAACGCTTGTCTTGCGGGAAATCTCATCCAGACCTTTGAAAATGGCGGCCAGTTGGGATGGGTCATTCGTGTTTTCCTGCCTGTGTATGGTAGCCAGGGCAAATTTTTCGCCTTCAAGCCCGAACTTCTCGCTAAGATCCCGGAAGCTCCCCATCCTATCCTTGAAAAAAGCAACGGAGTCCTTCATGATGTCACCACTTTGAACAATCCGGATGTCAAATGCGCCATATCCTTCCTCTTCCAAATTCTTCACAGCCTGCTCTGTTGGACAGAATAAAATGTTCGAGATCCGGTCTGTCACAATGCGATTGATCTCCTCGGGCATCTTCATGTTTCCCGATCGCAAGCCTGCCTCCACATGTGCCACGGGGATTCCCATTTTTCTGGCTACCAGGGCTCCTGCCATGGTTGAGTTCGTGTCCCCATACACCAGGAGCAGGTCCGGTTTTTCCCTTTCAAGGACGGGCTCCAGGCGCTCCATCATCTTGCCCGTCATCGCTCCATGCCCCACCCGGTTGACATCGAGATTGTAAGCCGCAGGCGGGATTCCGAGCTCCCTGAAAAAGATTTCACTCATATTGTCGTCAAAATGCTGGCCCGTATGGATAATTACCTCCTGAAACTCTTCTCGTTCTGCGATGATCCGGCTGAGCACAGCTGCCTTGATGAATTGGGGTCTGGCTCCAAGAACCGTTGCTATTTTCTTCATAAGTCTGCGTTCTTGTTCTCAAAGGACCGAAATTCCTTCAATATTTCAAATAGTTCTCCGGTCAGATTGCGTCTGTGATAGCCCTCTATGTTTCTTGAGTTCACTGTGAGGGAACCGGTTTTGTATTGCTGGTAGAATTCGTGAATCACCTTTTCCATCCCATCTTCGTCACCGAAGTCAATAATCACGCCCGACCTTGTCTTGGCAATGATGTCCGCCAGATCACCATCGGTTGGGCCGATGGCCAGAACCGGTCGCCTGGCCTGCATGTATTCAAATACCTTACCGGTCACTATGCCTTTTGCAGAGGGTACTTCATTCACGGTCAAAAGCAGTACCTGGGCCGATTGCTGATATCGGGCCACCTGGTTGTGATCCTGGTATCCCAGGTTGTCGAGATTGTCGCTCAACCCATTGTGTTTGAGGCTCTGCAGAACTTCAGGGGAACAACTCCCCACGATGCGAATCTTCAGATCCGCTTTGAAGTCGGGATCGGCAGCAGAGATTTTACCCAAAACACGCCACAGGCCTTTTGGGTTCCTGTCGGCATTCATCAGGCCGGCATAGGTCAGGGTGAATTCCGGATCCAATGTCACGCTTCCCTGGGGACCAGAGGTGTCATATCCGTTTGAAATCACGCGCACATTTTTATTGCAGGCATCGTATTCTTCTTTCATTCTACCACCGACCACAATGACCCGGTCGGCGTTTTTGAGTACTTCTTTTTCGAAATCCCGGTGCTTCTTCAGGGAACTGCGAGTCAGCGGCAGGTTGTGAAAATAGTCAATTGACGTCCAGGGATCCCTGAAGTCGGCCACCCATTTCAAACCGAGTTTCTTTTTCAGCGCCAATCCGATCAGGTGGACCGAATGTGGGGGGCCGGTCGTGATTATCGCGTCAAAGTCTTTATCCCTGAGATACTCTGTCAGCAATTTCACTGACGGTTTGATCCAGAATTTTCTGGAGTCCGGAATAAAGTAATTCGCTCTTATGAAACGTAAAATTCGATCTTTAATGCCGGGGTTGGCATCGAGAAAACCCGCGCTCACGTTTTTACCTTTCCCACCCCATTTGCCCAACAACTGATTCGGCTCCCAGATCTTTCCCCTAAGCACCTCCACGTCATCAGCAACTTCATTCTGCAGGCTGTCGTCTTCAACCGCATACTCCGGGTTCTCAACCGTAAAGACGACAGGAGTGACCCCGAATTCAGGAAGGTACTTCACAAACTTGAGCCATCTCTGTACCCCGCTTCCTCCTGCGGGGGGCCAATAATATGTGATGATCAACACTTTCATTTTACAGACTGCTTTTCCAATTTCGAATAACATTCGACCAAAGGACGCCCCACCTTGGTCAGGTTAAACTCTTCTCGCAAAAAACGTTTCCCACTTTGACCCATTTGATTTCTGAGGTTCTCATTTCCGTAGAGTTCCAGGCATTTTTCGGCAAAGTCTCCGGCATCCTGAGCCCGATGCGTCAGACCACTCCCGGAGCGCCTGAGTATATCCGCCTGGGCCAAAACATCGCTTGCCAGGATCGGTTTGGAAAATCCCATGTACTGAAAAAGCTTGTTCGCCAGGGTCGTATCGTGATGAGGGTTCTTATACAGGGGAGAAATGCAGATGTCCGCACCGACGAGATAGGACGGAAAAAGAGCCTCGTTCTGCCATCCCTCAAAAGACACATGGTCTTGAATGCCGAGTTCCCTGACTTTCTCTTTGAGCAAAGCATCTGTGCTGTTTGCGCCGACAATGATGAGCTTGAGATCGGGGATTCGGCCCCTCAAAATTCCAATGCCTTCAATGGCCGTCAAAAGTCCCCTCCGTATCCCTGTGTCTCCCAGATACAGAAGGCAGAAGTGATCTTTGAACTTCCTGGCTATCGAATCATCGAGAACCGCTTCACTGAAAAATTCTGGTCGCACGGTGTTCGGCATGACAATCACCTTGTTTTCAGAAACGCCTGACCTTTCACAAAGCTCTTCGCGTGCCTGGTCGGTCACGACGATCGTCTGATCACAGGACTGTACCAAAGACGCTTCTTTTTTCTTCCACTTTTTTATTGAAACAAGGTATTTGCCCGGAAACCTGTGCAGATGCGGGTAATGAACCATGATCTCTGGTCTATTCTCGTGGAGGTCCAGAACCATGGGGAGCTTCAGGGTGCGATTTGCCTGGATTGCGGCATCGGCAATGACCATGTCATGAATGTGCATGACTTCGATTTGATTCTCACTTAGAAACCTTCGAATCCGTCCTTTGAGCATCATGGAATAAACCGGCACCGTATAAGCAAGGGCAGACATCCTGTATTCGAAACTTGAGGAACCATATCGTCTCACCTCAATACCCTCGTAAGACTCCTTTGAGGTCTTGCCTTTGTAATCGAGACAGAACAAAAACAGCTCGTGACCGGCATCCATAAGGACGCGAGCCTCATTCTCAACCCTGGGATCGGGAGGAAACGACTTGTCAAGAATCATTCCAATTCGCATGGCAAGGCTTATTTCTCAGCGTATACGGCGTAATAGCGCGGGGTGAATTTTCTTAGCAACGGACGCAATCCCACGGTTGGTACCGGACTGGTCCACTTTTCGGTCTTTCGAATCTCCCAACCCGCTTTCTCCAGGACCCAGTCGAACTGCCAGTCTTCAAATTCGTGGTAGTGGCGGTCCCAGGGATCCGTGTCACTTCGATAGGCCCGGGCAAACCAAAGATTCAAGGGTACCGTGGCAATGAGCTTTTTACAGGGTATTGCGGCTATCACATTGTAAGGAGACACCAAATGCTCAAAGATCTCAAAGGCAGTAACTGCGTCAACTTCGGCATTTTTCACAAGATCAAGTTCTGTATCCAGGTCCTCTCCCTCGGTATTGATTACCTTGTACCCATAAGATTCCATGATCTCGCTCAACTCATTGCGCACGCCCAGGTCGAGCAGGGTGGCGGGAGCCGGAAGCACCGACTGCAGAAAATCCATGGTGCGGCTATACCGTTTTTTCGGGGTAATTCTGTACATCTCTCTTTCTATCGATTAAATACCAGGCTCCCGGAATCAACAAGAGCAGGAAGTACGATACCAAGGTTACCCGATTACCGGTCTCAATGACCCCGGGTTCGAACTTGAATACAATCTCGTGTTCACCTCCTTTGATTCGCAGGGCACGAAGTACGTAATTGACCCGAAAATGAGGGGTAAGCTCTCCATCGACATAGGCATTCCACCCATGCTCATAGAACATCTCCGAGAAAATTGCCAGCTGCTCCGACTCCGAAACACTGCGATATCTCATCTCGTTTGGGGCATAACTCGTCAATTCGATCTGTGAGTCGAGCTCCTTTCGCGGTTGAAATCCCGTCAGCAAGCCTTCATATTCCCTGTTGACTACGGCAGTTCTCTTGGTATCCAAACTGTCGAGGGCCCTAATTTCTTCATCCGCAGTTCCCACCCACTCGATCTCTTCTACAAACCAGGCATTCCCATTGGCGTCTTCATTCAATTGTACACTTTCTAGATTTTCCTCTCCGGGATAGATGATGTATCGCGTGTTCAGCATATTGAGAACTTCGATATTATTGTTCGCGATCTGAAAATCAAAGAGCTCCTGGTATCTTCTGGGTTTGGCAGCATGATATCCGCCAACCGAATTGAAAAAGAAGGAAGTGCTGCCATCATTCATCGGGTTCACCATAAAATTGATGACCCGGTAATGATCTGTGTCTTTCAGTATCGCTTCTTTGACCGGGCTCAATTGAAAGGGCTTCTCCAGTCTTGATTTGGTTATAAAGTCGTCATCGTTGACATAGCGCCAGTCGACAGCGGCCAGATCAAGGAGCACCAGGACCAGAAAAGAAGCCAGCACGATGTTCTTTTTTATTTTATCCTCGAGAAAAAGCCAAAGCACAGCGGCCGCGATGGCGACATAGATCAACGACCTGAGACTGTCCTGAAAGAAAATGGTTCTTCTGTCTTCCACCAAAACCGTTGAAAGGCCTTCCAACATCTTCTCAAAACCCGGATCGCGGTAGCTCTCGAAAGCAAATAAATTGGACCCGAAGGCGGTAAAAAAGAGGGCGAGCCCCCCTATTGCGATGCTTGCATTTTTAAAGGCCTTGAATTTTTCTGTCTTCGAATACTCATCACTCAAATAAGCACTTAGTCCGAGGGTGGCCAGGAGGGGTACGCATAACTCAGCAATGACCTGTATGGAGGAGACGGCCCTGAACTTGTTGTAGAGAGGCACGTAATCGATGAATAAATCCGTCAGGAAGCCAAAATTTTTGCCCCAGCTGAGAACGATGGAAAATACAGTGGCAGCAATGAGCCATTTTTTCATGGGCCCTTTGATCAAAAATGCACCCATGGCAAACAGAAAAAGCAAAACAGCACCTAAATAAGGAGGTGCAGCGACGATGGGTTGGTCACCCCAGTACATCGGTGCATTCTCCGCAAAAGTAAGTGCCTGTCTTCTGCCCGCCTTGTCTTTGAGATATTCATAGGTATACGATTCCTTGCCCAGGTTCTCATTGTTGGAACCACCCATAAAACGAGGAATGAACAGGTCAAAGGTCTCAAGCAGGCCAAAGCTGTATTCGGTAATATATCCTCTTGAAAGACCGGAAGACTTCTCCCGCGGGCTCCCATCCGGATTGATGGTCAGTTCACTGGCGCTTCGGGTGCTTTGTGCCGCATATTCCCGGGTTGCCATCAAACTTGTCGAATTCACTCCGATGGAGAGGATGACGGCCCCGAGTAGTATTCCCACCTTTTTGAAAAAGAGGGGCAAACCTTTTTTTCGCCAGGCTTCAATCATCTGGACCACTCCGAAAATCAAAACACTGAAAAGCAGATAATAAGTCATCTGAGGGTGGCTGGCATTGATCTCCAGTGCCATGGCGACAGCTGTCAGGGTGAACCCCTGCAGATAGCGTCCCTGAAACACCCAGAGAATGCCTGCCAGAACAAGAGGCATGTAAGCTATGGCGTGAGCCTTGGCATTGTGACCCACCCCGAGTATGATAATGAGGTAAGTAGAAAGTCCGAAACCCAGTGCCCCGATCACGGCCGTTTTCCATTCGGTTCGCAGCACCCTCAGCAGGATGAAGAACGAAAAGAAATAGAGGAACAAATAATCCGCCGGGCGGGGTAAAAATCGAAGCAGCCCGTCAAGCTTTTTGATGTAGTCATGGGGGTAGTAGGTGCTCAGCTGATAGGTGGGCATGCCTCCAAAGGCACGATTGGTCCAGTAAGGCTCTTCCCCGTTCTGTTCGCGGAACTCCCGGACCTCACTCGCCATCCCACGGAACTGGGCGATGTCACTTTGAAAGAGCTCTTTTCCTTCAAGGACAGGATAGAAATACGCAAGTGAGACAATAACAAAAGAGAGAATCGCAAGCAGATAAGGCAAATACTTCTTTGCTGACATTGAAGAAATTTAGTTTAGAACTTTAGTGGTGACAAGCCGTCAATCGATTTCCTCGTAGTCGACGTATTCACCTACATTATTATTGGTTTCCCGCTGGGGGCGCGGCTTTCTGTCAATCACGGTCTCTCCTTCTTTCACCTGATCCGATGCGTTGGTTTGACCCTGCTCCTGCCTCATCTTGCTTTCAAAGTTCCTGACTGCTTTTTGAAACAGTACCGGGAACAGGATCCGACCCAGCCATTTCAAAACATAATAGACCAGAATCAGTATCAAAATCGTCCTCAAAAACCCCATCACAGATGCCTCCTCCATCTTTTTTTCATTTAAAATCCAAAAATAACAATTTGAGGGCAACTTTGACGTTATTCAAGTAAAAGATATATAAGGCCCTTATACCCGTCATAGCATGAAGCCCTCTTTGAAGACCTTCCTTTTCACCTTATTGGTTCATTTCTGCATGGTTCAATTTGTCACCGCTCAGTACACTGAAGTGATCAATTCCAGGCGCCCGGGTTTCTCCGACAGTCCTTACAGCGTGGGCACCAAGGTATACCAGGTCGAGGGTGGGCTTTTCTATAAGGATGTGGGGAATTACCTGTTTTACGATCAGAACCTTGAGGAGTCTTTTGCATACAGCGCCAACAGTTTTGGTACCGACATCATGCTTCGTACCGGCCAGTTTTTCGAGCGGCTCGAATTCAATCTTGACATGGCGGTACTCTCAGAATCCCGGGAGTATTCCCTGCCTGCTGACTCAAGCGCTTCGGGCTTCGGCTTCAGCAAACTGACGCTGGGAGCGAAATATCTCCTGTACAAACCCGAATACACCGACAAGACCAAAGAAATTCGCAGTTGGAAGGCCCGACACAGCTTCGACAAGAGACGGTTGATCCCTGCGGTGGGAGTCTATGCAGGACTGAATACCAACCTGCTCGTCGATCTCTATAAAAACCGGGATGGCATTAGTCCCAGGTTTGCCGTTTTCACCCAGAACGATTTGTCCGAACGTCTCATTGTCCTGCTGAATTTCATCATGGATTATGCCTTCACGGATCAAGCCGAAAATTCCTACATCATCACCGTGACCTACGCCCTGAATCAGAAATTCTCCGTTTTTGGCGAGAACCAGGGATTCTTCAGAAAAAATGTTCCAAACGACTTCCAGTTTGGAGCGGGTGGCGCCTACCTCATCAACAAAGACATGCAGGCCGATCTTTCGGCACGGATGATCCTTGACGAGCGTGGGGACAATACCTATATCATTGGAGGAGGTATTTCCTGGAGGCTCGACCGGCACAAGGACAAAATAATCGTCAACAAAGCCAACAACGACGAGGAGGGCATCCAACAACCCAAAAAAGGATTCTTCAACACGATTACATTCGGATTGTTTGCGGGCAAAAACAGCGCGAGCAGCGGCGGAAAAATGCGTGAGGTGAAGACCCGCTCGGCCAAAACGAGATCTTTGGAGCCTCCTGTCAACAAAAAAGCTCAGAAGGCCCGAAAAAAGCAAAACAAGAAGTTGGTCAAAGAGCAGAAGAAAAGAGAGAAAGCCGAAAAAAAATACAACAAGAAATTTGAAAACGATTAATTTTGCCTCATGATTGAGGTAAAAGAAATCAAGGCTAAAAAAGAACTCAGGAAGTTCGTCACCTTTCCTTTTAAACTATACAAGGACAATCCGTATTGGGTCCCTCCCATCATCAAGGAAGAGCTCAATAGCTTCGATCCAAAAATAAATCCGGTTTTTGAGCACGCCCAGGCCCGATTCTTCCTCGCCCTGAAAAACGGGGAGATCGTGGGACGTGTCGCGGCGATCACCAATCAGTTTGAAATTCAACAGCAGAAGGTCAAAAAGATGCGCTTCGGTTGGCTCGATTTTATCGACGACAAGGCCGTCAGCAAAGCCCTGCTCGATCAAGTTGCAAAAATAGGAAAGGAAGAAAAACTCGAGTTCATGGAAGGACCGGTGGGCTTCTCCAACATGGACAAGGTGGGCATACTCACCGAAGGCTACGAGCATTTGGGTTCCATGGTTACCTGGTACAATTACCCGTATTACGTCGATCATATGCAGGCACATGGGTTTTGGCCGGAGAAAAAATTCCTGGAATCCTATTTCTTCGTCAAGGATGCTCAAATCGACAAATACCATCGCATGGCGCAGATCATAGCAAAACGTTATGAGCTGACCCCGGTGAGTTTTTCCAGATCCAAAGACGTCATGCCCTATGTCAATGAGATTTTCGAGCTTTTTAACACCTCCTATTCAAAACTTTCTTCTTTTGTGCCGATCTCAGACAAACAGATCGCCTATTTCAAAGAGAAATACATAGGATTTATCAACCCCGACTTCATCAAAGTAGTCCTGGACAAGAATAAGCGGATCATCGCTTTCGGAATCACCATGCCATCCTTTGCAAGGGCCCTGCAAAAGGCAAAGGGCCGGCTTTTCCCCTTCGGCTTCATCCACTTGCTTCGTGCCAGAAAAAACAGCAAGGAAAGCATCTTCTACCTGATTGGAATTGCGCCTGAATACCAAAAAAAGGGAGTAACCGCCATTATTTTCGACCTCTTCCACAAGGCCTATGAAAGACACGGCATAACCAAGGGCATCATAACCCCTGAACTCGAAGACAACAAGGACATCCAGTTGATCTGGGACAATTTCAATCCGGTGCACTACAAAAGAAGAGCTACCTTCAGAAAGGACCTGAGCTGAGCAGGCGCCAACATCACGATTTATACGCTTGATTTTTATACATTTGACAGGTAAGTTTCTATTATGCAGCTTTTTTATCACCCCGACATTCAACCTCTTTCCTTGCTGGTTGCCTTTTCCAGGGAAGAAAGCCGTCACCTGGTGAAAGTCCTGAGAAAAAAACGGGGAGATCAAATTCATATCACAGATGGCAGGGGTAATTTGTACCTGGCGGAGATCATTAACGACAGTGACAAGAAATGTGAGGTTCAGGTTTTGAACTCAGAGAAAAGACCCGATCAAAAGGGATACCGCCTGCATGTCGCCATTGCCCCTACCAAGAACAACGACCGACTGGAATGGTTTCTGGAAAAATCCACGGAAATAGGAATCGATGAGATCACCCCCATGCTCTGCGATCACTCCGAACGAAAAAAAATAAACCATCTGCGCTGCGAAAAGGTTCTCCTGGCGGCAATGAAACAGTCCCTGAAGTATTTCCTGCCCAAGCTCAATCCTTTACAAAGCTTTGACACGCTGATCAGTCAGGTTCAAACCGAGTCAAAACTCATTGCCCATTGCGCAGAAGCGGACAAAAATGGACTTTCAGACCTAATTGAGGAGAAGAACGACATCCTGGTGCTGATCGGACCGGAAGGAGATTTTTCACCTCGAGAAATCGAGGAGGCAGCAAAGGCCGGATTCGAAGGCCTGGATCTCGGTCAAACACGACTTCGAACTGAAACGGCAGGTGTGGTTGTGTGCAGCAACATCTCTTTCATGAAAGAATTTTTGTAATTTGCCCGGATGAAGATATCCTCAATGAGCAGAAAGCTTGGAAAGGGCCTTATAACTGTAGTTTTCATTTTTTCTTTCCTGTCCGTCGCAAGCCAGGAAGTTGCCGTTTTGAAATATGACGGTGGTGGCGACTGGTACGCCAATCCGACCGGGTTGCCCAACCTGATACGCTTTTGCAATGAAAATCTCAAAACAAGAATATCTGAAAAGCCGGCTACGGTTGAG
The DNA here is from genome assembly GCA_942492425.1 of uncultured Flavobacteriaceae bacterium. Classification (GTDB taxonomy): domain Bacteria; phylum Bacteroidota; class Bacteroidia; order Flavobacteriales; family Flavobacteriaceae; genus Lutimonas. The sequence continues at coordinate 720,769 of CALOEQ010000001.1, read as the reverse complement.
GTCCAGAGCCGAGATCTTTTTGATTACCCCATAGTTTTCATGACCGGGCACGGAAATGTCTTTTTTTCCGAGAAAAGTGCTCAGAATCTGAGGACCTACCTTTTAGCCGGGGGCTTTTTGCACGTTTCTGACAACTACGGGCTGGATACTTTCCTGCGCAAGGAAATGAAAAAGGTATTCCCCGATCTCGATTTTCAGGAAATCCCGGTTGATCATCCCATTTACAAACAGACCTACTCCTTTGACGGACTGCCTAAAATTCATGAACACGACGCCAAGCCTCCGCAGGGCTTTGGACTGTTCCATGAAGGTCGACTCCTCTGCTTTTATGATTTCGAGAGTGACCTCAGCGATGGTTGGGAAGACGAGGCGGTTCACAACGACCCCCCGGAGGTGCGAATCAAAGCACTTCAGATGGGCGCCAACATCATTGAGTACGCCTTCAAAAACTAACGCCTCCCAGCTTGATCCCTAACCGTATGATTCAAAACATCGATGACATTCAAATCAATTTCACCACGGATAACTTATGGCTGGTCAACCTGACCCTGGCCTTGATCATGTTCGGGGTCGCCCTGGACATCCGGGTCAGCGATTTCACAAATTTGTTGAAATCGCCCAAGCCCGTAATCGTCGGGATAATCTCACAGTTTCTCCTGATCCCTCTGGTCACCTATCTCTTCATTCGCGTAACCACGCCGTTTCCAAGCATAGCTCTCGGATTGGTTATGGTGGGTGCCTGTCCGGGCGGAAACATCTCGAATTTCATGACCAAACTGGCAGGAGGAAACGCGGCGCTTTCGGTCAGCCTGACCGCATTTGCCTCCATCGCAGCTCTTGTGATGACACCCCTGAACTTTGCCCTTTGGGGCAACGCCTATGAACCGACAAGTGAAATTTTAAAGCGTGTCAGCGTCGATCCCCTGGAAGTCGTCAGGCTTGTATTGCTGATTCTCGGCATCCCTTTGCTCCTGGGCATGATGCTGCAGTATTACCGTTCAAAGCTGGCCACAATGATCTCTAAGATCCTCAAACCGGTTTCCATATTGATTTTCCTGGCATTCATTGCAGTGGCCTTCTTCGACAACCTGGATATTTTCATGAACCACATTCACTACGTTCTGTTCCTGGTGATCCTTCACAACGGATTGCTCCTTCTGGTAGGATTCCTGTTTGCCCGTGCCAATGGTCTTTCCTATATCGATCAGAAAACCCTGAGCATAGAAACGGGGATTCAGAATTCAGGACTCGGATTGCTTCTCGTTTTCTCCTTTTTCAGCAGTTTGGGAGGAATGGCTCTGCTGGTCGCTTTCTGGGCGATCTGGGACATCGCATCCGGATTGCTGATTGCCTATTTCTGGTCAGACAAGAAGAAAGAACAAGTGACATGAAGCTTATCTGGTACCTTCTGGTCAAGTTATACGTTCGCACTGGATTCGCGTTCTACTACAAGAAAGTTGAAGTCCTGGGCATAGAGAACGTCCCGAAGAAAACAGCGGTGCTTTTTGTGGCCAATCATCAGAACGCGCTGATCGACCCTTTGCTCCTCGGGGCTTTCTTACCCCGACAACTCCACTTCCTCACTCGGGCAGACGTGTTTGACAAGCCCCTGGTACGGGCTCTGCTGTCTTCGGTGAATATGCTTCCGATCTATAGGATCCGAGATGGGCGAGATAGTCTTTCAAAGAATGAAGAGGTGTTTCAAAAGTGCTTTAAAATTCTCAACAGCAAAGGAACCGTGCTGATATTTCCAGAGGGGAATCACAATATTCAGAGGCGGGTCAGGAACATCAGCAAGGGATTTACGCGAATTGTTTTTGGGGCACTTGATCAGTATGGAGAGCACGAATTGATGGTCGTTCCCGTAGGAATCAATTACACCAATGCCAGGAAATACGCCTCCAGCGTCAGCCTGCGCATAGGAGAGCCCATCCGGGCCAATGACTACTATCAAAAAGAGAAGCATACCGTTTCCTCAGCGGCGCTCAAGGAGGAGGTCCGGGATCGATTGAAGGGGCTCACCACGCATATTGAGGACCTGGAGAATTACAACTACCTGGAAAGCTCCTTTCTGGAAGAAGAGTTTCTGGATCCTGCTAAGGTCAATGACAAACTGGAGCAACCCGAGCTGCTGAACCCGGCCGACCGGAATACTGCACCCGACTTCAACATGCTGATGCCCCTGGTGAAAGTCAACAGCTTCTTCCCCTTGCGCATCTGGAACTACCTGAAACCGAAAATCAGTGAGGAGGAATTCATCTCCACGTACAAGTTCAGCGTAGGTCTGACGGCCTTCCCCCTGTTCTATGTCGTACAGGCCTGGATCATAGCCTCATTTTACGGGTCAGGCGCCGGTTGGACCTATTTTGGGCTGAGCCTGTTGTCCGTCTGGCTGCTTACCAAATCGAGATAATCAGGGAACGATCGCTTCCTGGATAAGTGCCTGGACCTTGGTTCGAATATCTGCCTCTCCCAGTTTGTTGTTCTCTCTTGTCGGATAAACCCGGTTGGACAGAAAGACATAGACGATCTCCGAATCAGGATCTGCAAAGGTATAGGTACCCGTATAACCGCTGTGACCGAAGCTTTTGAACGAAACACAACCGCAGGTGGCCATGGAGTCATCGAGCTGGGGCTTGTCAAAACCAAGTCCTCTGCGCACCCCGAACTCCTGGAAATAGCGGTGATTGAATTTGTCCACTGACTCGGGCTTGAAATAGCTCTTCCCCCCGTAGTATCCTTTTTGCAGGTACATCTGCATCATCTTCGCGACATCATTTGAAGTTCCGAACATTCCGGCGTTTCCGCTCACACCCCCCATCATGGCTGCGCCTTCGTCATGCACGTTGCCGTGGAGCAGCTGGTGACGAAAAAAATCATCCTCCTCTGTCGGGACGATCCTCGATTTGGGAAACTTGTTCAGGGGCTTGTAACAGAGCGTGGTGGCCCCAAGAGGGGCGTAGAAATACTCACGGTTCAATTCGTCAAGCGACTTGCCGTACTGTTTTTCGATGTAATCCTTGAAAAGGTAAAAAGGCAGGCCGCTGTACCTGTATTCGAGTTTCTCCTGCTGTGGGGCCTCGGCAATCAGATTGAATATCGTGTCGAGGTAATCCGTTCTCAGATAGAGGTCATCCGCCACTTTGATGCTGTATTTGTCTGACTTCTTATCCTGAAAATACTTCTTCATGGGCTGACCGTCTTCGCCTTCCACCATGGTCTTGTAAAAGGGAATGTAAGGCATGAGCCTCCCGTAATGGGATAATACCTCGCGAACGGTCAGGGTATCTTTGTTGCTGTCTTTCAAAACGGGCATGAGATCGCCCAGCTCCGAATCGAGTTCGAAAAGACCCTCTTCTTCGGCTTTGATCACCATGGGCAGACCGCCCAGGATCTTGGTCATCGATGCCAGGTCGTAGATGCTTTCGTTATCGACCTTTTTTTTTTGATCGTAGGTGAAGTACCCAAAGCTTTTGCGATACACGACCTTCCCTTTGCGTGCGACCAGGACCTGCATGCCCGGAGCCATTGCGGAATCCATCACCTCACGTGCAATGGAGTCGATTCGGTTCAATCGATATCGGTCCAACCCAACCGCTTCCGGCACCGAATAGCCCAGTCTGTCAATTGCGCTGAGATACAATCCGTGTCCCATCCGGAACGTGTCGTTGATATTGACGGGGAGCTTCCCCTGCATGTCCAGGGCCCCAAAAATCATCTGCGCAGAGATGTCCTGGGCGAGCTCTGTGTTCTGATACGAAACCACAACGCCCTCAATATGTTCAAAGTCTTTGATCTTCAACAAGCTGTAAGGACTGGCGAAAACATCCAGGATCACATCGTGCGATTTGGAAATGTTGTCGAGCAGCAAAAGATCCTCATCCGGTATTTTGTAGTTCGCATAGGCACCCAGGGATGTGTGAAAACCGAAAATCACGAGGTTGTAGCCTTTCAATTTTTCCGAAAGCTGCTGAACATTCTTAGTATCCAGGACATCCACCCGGGTATAATCATTCAGGCGATTGACAAAGGATGCGTTGATGTGAGTACCTAGTTTCACATAAGCGATTTTCTTTTGGTCCAGGTCCCTGACAGGGAGAATCTCACCCTTGTTTTGAACCAATGTAACCGAATGCTCCACCAATTTGTGATTGAGCACCTCATCCACGGGCCTGTTGAGATCAGACATCAGGTTCTCCGTGGAAACGGGCTGGTATTCATGCAGCCCCATCCAATACTTGGCCATCAGGATCTTTCTCACGGCTTCATTCAAACGCGCATCCGTCAGGTCACCCGAGGCATGAGCCTTCTTAAAGAGTTCCACGGATTTTTCAACTTCCAAGGGCACATCCAACAAGTCATTGCCCGCTATAATGGCTTGCAGGTTGATCTCTTCAGAGGAGGCAAAGTTTGCCGATCCTTTCATGTTCAGAGCGTCGGTCACGATCAGACCCTTGAAACCCATTTTTTCTTTGAGCAGGCCGGTAATGATATTCTCAGACAAAGAGGAGGGCAATTCCTCATCGGGCTCCAGGCTGGGCACGCTCAGGTGCGCAACCATGACACTGCCTATGCCGTGATCGATGATCTTCCTGTAGGGATACAGTTCCAAAGTGTCAAGGCGAATCGTATCATGGCTTACCGAAGGCAGCGTCTTATGTGAGTCCTGGTCGGTGTCGCCATGACCGGGAAAATGCTTGGCACAGGCCATGACCCCTTCGCTCTGAAGTCCCTGCATGAAGGCCGTTGCCTTGCGGGTTACGTTTTTCCGATCTTCTCCAAAAGAGCGATTGCCTATCACCGGGTTGAGCGGATTTGTATTGACATCCACCACGGGAGCAAAATTGATATTGACTCCTTCCCGTTTCATATGCTGCCCCATTTGAACCCCCATGTCATACAGGAGCTTGTCGTCGCGTATGGCGCCCAGTGCCATATTGTAAGGAAACGCCACCGTGTTTTTCAGGCGCATTCTCAGGCCCCATTCCCCATCGATTCCAATGAGCAGGGGTATGCGTGACAAAGACTGATAGTGATTTGTGAGCTCAACCTGCTTAACCGCCTGGTCCTGAAAGAATATGAGGGCTCCGAGGTGATACTTTTCTATGAGGCTGCTGATGTATTTTTCGTGCTCCGCATCCCTGTTTGTGTAGGCAGCGACCATAAAGAGCTGTCCGATCTTCTCCTCCAGGCTCATCGTTGACATGATGCTGTCCACCCATCTTTCCTGGGCAATCGAATCTTTGGTTACAAGCGGATTGATCTGGGAATTCACACCCGATGAGAAAATCAGAAAGAAGATAATCAGAAAAAGAGAAAGGCGATGCATGAAATTATGTGTATTAATTGAAATATCGACTATGCCAGCTTTTTGCGGCAGGTACTTCCCAGGAAATCCCCAGGTCCCCTTTGGTCTGGATCATGTTGTTGAAAACAGTAGTCTCTTCCGTGATTCGTTCCTCCCGGACAAATCTCTGGAAATCGGACATGCTCACCACATTGATGTGATCGCCTGAACGAAACGCCGTGTTTAACTTATTGAAAAGGTCAATGCCGAACTGTTGTTCAAATCGTTTGAACACATGGGTCGAAGCATCAATGGAGCATCCCGAGACCTGGTTGAAAGACTCATCCACTCCTATTACGATGAAGTGATTGTGCAAAATAGCAAAGGACCCCTTGAGATTCTTGCCGTGCCGCGTCCACTCTTCTACAAAGTCTTTCAGCACCTGGCTCATTTCTTCAGTCTGAGAGGAATTGAGCTCCCGGTCGGATTGATACACCCAGATTCTAGCAGTATCCGGCAAATCTTTGAAATCTACGTACATGTCAAATCTTTTTATTGAACTTGTTCTGAAGGTCCTCGAGCGTATTGACCACTTTTTTCGGATTCATGCTCTTCTTCACATCCTCCAGCATCTTCTTGGTATAAAGAGGGAAGTCGGCATTTTGGATCCAACTGTAGTAGCCTGGATTCTCTCTCAAAACGTCCCTCACCTTCCTTCCTTTGTACTTGCCAAAAGAGAATATCTCTTCACCACTGTCATCCAATAAGAGGAATCCCGCAAAATCTGCTCGTTGCTGATGTGAAGAAAATTTGCTCAAAAAATCAACGTCACCCTCGATGTCCTCGTAGCGCTCGATCTGGGCCTCCAGGATTTCGTAGGTGGCAAGTGTATCCGCCTCGGCCGAATGGGCGTTGTCAAGCGTCTTTCCACAATAGAATTCGTAACCTGCACTCAGATTTCGCTGTTCTTTCTTGTGAAAGATGACCTGAACGTCAATGGCCATTCTGTCCTGCATGTCGAAATTCACCCGGGCCCGCAACATTTCCTCCGCGAGCAACGGAATGTCAAAACGATTGGAGTTGAACCCGGCCAGGTCGCAGCCCTCGATCATAGTACTTATCTTCGGAGCCAGTTCGGAAAACTTAGGTTCGGTTACGACCTTCTCGTTGGTTATCCCGTGAATATCCGAGGCCTCTTTCGGTATCTCGATCTCAGGGTTCACCAGACGCGTCCAACTCTCCCTGTTCCCGTTGGGGTATATCTTCAAGATGGAAATCTCTACTATACGATCTGTGGCAATTTGTACTCCTGTTGTTTCCAGATCAAAGAAAACAAGAGGTCTTTCAAGTTTGAGATTCATTTGGATGAATTTGTTTTGGATGCATGAATACCAGATTCATGAATTAAAAGGAGGCGTTCTGATCCCAGGCCTCCAGGTAGTCGGCAATGCGTTTGGCGAACTGACTGCCAAGCGCTCCGTTGACAACCCTGTGATCATAGGAATGCGAAATGATCATTTTGTGACGGATCCCTATCAAATCTCCTTCCGGAGTTTCTATGACGGCCGGTACCTTTCGGATCGAGCCCAGTGCAAGTATCCCCACCTGGGGCTGATTGATAATCGGGGTTCCCATGATGCTTCCGAAACTGCCCACATTGGTGACCGTGAAAGTTCCGTCCTGTACGTCATCGGGATTCAATTTCCCGGCTCGTGCCCTTTGGGCCAGATCGTTGACCACTTTGGTCATTCCCACCAGGTTGAGCTGATCTGCTTTTTTGATTACAGGGACTATGAGATTGCCATCCTGAAGTGCAGCTGCCATTCCGAGGTTTATGTCTCGTTTCTTGATGATCCTGTCCCCTTCTACCGAGATGTTCATGAGCGGGAAATCCCTCAGCGCTTTGGCTACGGCCTCCATGAACACCGGCGTGTATGTGATCTTTTGCCCTTCTCTTTTGAAGAAGTCATCCTTGATGCGCTCACGCCATTTGACAATGTTGGTCACATCGACCTCTACAAAGCTTTGCACATGCGCAGATGTCTGAAGCGATTCCACCATGTGTTTTGAGATCAACTTGCCCATTCGGGTCATCTCAATGATCTCATCACCTTCACTCGTTGACCTCACGGGTTGAGCGACCGCAGGGGCCTTCGGCTCAACCGCAACAGGTTGAGGACTGCTCTGTGGCAAAGAGGCCTTCATTGTCGTTCCTGAAGAACGTGCTTTGAGAAAGGCCAATACGTCTTTTTTGGTCACACGCTGGTCCTTCCCCGTCCCTGGGATCGACTCCAGCTCCTCGATAGAAATTCCCTCTGTTTTTGCAATATTGCGAACCAGGGGAGAATAGAATTTACCGGATGGAGAACTCAGGTCACTGACTGCCTGGGTTGCTTTTTGGCTTTCCTTCTTCACAGTCTCGACAGTTGGAATGCCCGCCGGGATCACTTCCTCGGTTGACAGCTCTTCTTTGGGCGTTTCAATGTCCACCGCTCCGTTGGTCTCTATAACCGCAATGATCTGCCCTACACCAACGACATCGTCTACTTCGTACAACCTTTCCACCAACACACCTTCGACCTCACTGGGAACCTCTGAATCGACCTTGTCGGTGGCGATTTCAACGATGGGCTCATCCAGTTCAATGGTATCTCCAACTTCCTTCAACCAGGCCGTGATTGTCGCCTCGGCAACACTCTCACCCATCTTGGGAAGTTTCAATTCAAATTTAGACATGTCGTTGCTGTTTTCCAGTGAGCAAATTTAAGAAAATTGATTGAAACCGCTCGCGCCAACTCAGATTTTCACAAGCATGATGAAAATCATAAAAATAAGAAAATCAATGACCTACTTTTATCTCTGCAACCTATGAATTAAAACCCTATGAAAAACCTGGTTCTGGGAAATGAAGCGGTGGCTCAAGGCGCCATTGACGCGGGTATATCAGGGGTATACGCATACCCGGGAACACCTTCGACAGAGATCACCGAATACATCCAAAAATCCAAAATCGCCAAGGAGCTTGGAATTCACTCACAATGGTCGGTCAATGAAAAGACCGCCATGGAGGCTGCTTTGGGGATGTCCTATTGCGGAAAGAGATCGCTCGCCGTCATGAAACATGTTGGGCTGAATGTGGCCTCCGACGCTCTCATGAACATGTCCGTCTCGGGGATAAACGGCGGACTGGTGATCGTCGTTGCAGACGATCCTTCCATGCATTCTTCTCAAAACGAACAGGACTCCAGGTTTTACGGCCGTTTCGCCAGGATTCCAATCTTGGAGCCCGCTCATCAGGAAGAGGCCTATACCATGATGCATTACGCATTTGACCTGTCGGAGGAGCTTCAGCTGCCCGTTCTTGTCAGGATGGTCACCCGTCTGTCTCATTCGAGAACGGGAATAGAATTCAGGGAGCGTCGCGCACAAAACGGGATTCAGCTTCCGGTCAATACAGATCGCTTCGCCTTAGTACCCATGAATGCCCGCAAACAGTACAAAAAATTGGTTCGCAAAAAGAAAAAGCTTCTCAAAGCGTCTGAGCATTCCCGTTTCAACAAACTCGAATTGAGCTCCGACAATAAGCTGGGAATAATCGCCTGTGGAATTGGGTTGAACTATGTACTCGAAAACATTAGCGAAAACATTGAATTCTATTCCCTTCTGAAAATATCACAGTATCCGATTCCAAGAAAGAAAATCCAGAAACTCTACGATCATTGTGAGGAGGTACTTGTGGTCGAAGAGGGCTTTCCCATGGTCGAGGAACTCCTCAAGGACTTCCTGGACAGGGATAAAAAAATACGGGGCAAGCTCAGCGGTGACCTGCCTCCCGTCGGGGAACTCGATCCGAACATCGTGGCCAAAGGACTGGGGCTTTACCAGGACCGGGTCCCGGAAGTTTCAGAGATAGTGATGCCCAGACCTCCTCAATTGTGTGAGGGATGCGGTCACTCCGATCTGTTCAAAGTGATCCAGGAGCTCGTTCCCGAAACGGGTGACAAAAAGGTCTTTGGAGACATAGGTTGCTATGCTTTGGGTGCCATAACGCCCGAACATCCGGTGAACACGCTGATCGACATGGGAGCATCGATCACCATGGCAAAAGGAGCTGCAGACGCCGGGGTGGAGAACGCGATTGCCGTCATAGGCGATTCCACTTTCGCTCATTCGGGAATGACCGGATTGTTGGAAGCCGTTGTTGAGAATTCTCCGATTACCGTCATCATTTCCGACAACTCTGCCGTAGCCATGACAGGAGCCCAGGAGTCCCTGGCTGTCGGGAGAATAAGGAATATCTGCCTGGGCATCGGGGTGGAGCCCGAACACGTGAGGACCATAATTCCGTTAAAGAAGAACCACGACGCAAATGTCCGCACGGTTCGCGAAGAAATCGGATACAGGGGCGTCTCTGTGATCATCTCACAGAGGCCATGCGTAAGACTGTCAAAAGACTTGAAAGAGAAAATAAAGAATAAAGTAGCTTCCCTAAACTAAACCTGATTATGAAATCAAACATTATCCTTTCCGGAGTAGGCGGACAGGGAATCCTGACCATTGCCGCCGTGATCGACATCGCAGCACTTAACGAGAATTTGCACATCAAACAGTCGGAAGTTCACGGAATGAGTCAGCGGGGAGGTGCCGTCCAATCCCACGTTCGAATTTCAGACCAAAAGATTCACTCTGACCTGATCCCAATGGGAAAGGCCGACCTGATTTTATCCGTGGAGCCCATGGAATTGTTGAGATACATCCCCTATCTCGACAAGGATGGCTGGATTATCACAGATTCGAGCACCTTCGAGAACATCATGGATTACCCGAGTAAGTATGACCTGTTCAAACAGATCAAGTCGTATCATAACCATATCGTCATTAACGCCAAACAAGAGGCGAAAAAGATGGGTAATTCAAAAGTGGCGAACATGATCCTGCTCGGAGCCGCATCTTCATTCATTCCGATGGATGATGAAAGCATGATCCAGGCGATTCGTTTCTATTTCAAAGGCAGGAGCACCAGGATAACCGACATGAACATCAAGGCCTTTAAAACAGGTCAGGAAATGGCAAAGAATTTCATTGAGTTCGTCTTCTGAAATCACAGGAGTTTGCGGATTTCCTCGGCGAGGATTCTGATCCCGGGCTCAATATGCTTGCGCGGCATGTTTGAAAAGGCCAGTCGCAAACAATTGTCTCGCTCATTGTGGGGGTCAAAGGTTCTGCCTGTCACAAAAACCACACCCCGTTCGCGACAATTCTCGAACAGTTCCGTCGAGCTGAATCCTTCAGGAAACCGCAGCCAAAAATAGAAGCCTCCCAAGGGTTCGGTCCATTGTACGTCATCGGGCATGAATTCATTCATGGCCTTTTCCAAAATGCTCTTTCTTTCCCTGTACTCATTTCTGAGAAACGCGAGATAGGGATCCAGGTAGTCGTCCTGTGAAAACTCACTGGCCAGAATTTGCATGAAATTTGAGGTGCAGGCATCCAGGGCCTGTTTTACGGTTTCGGCTTTTTCGGAAACCTCCGGCGAGGCATACATGAATCCCAGTCGGAAGCCCGGCCCGAGAATCTTTGAAAAAGACCCGGTGTAGATGATATCGACATCGTATCCCGCGTGAGCCTTGAGTGGCTTGACCAGCCGCTCGTGCTCCGGATCGAAAAACAGATCGCTGTACGCATCGTCTTCAAGCACTATGATGTCCCGGCCATCCAGGAATTCCAAAAGCTCCCTGCGTCTTTGAAGACTGTAGGTGATGCCGGCCGGGTTGTGAAAATTTGGAGTGAGATACAGGAATTTGGGTTTTTTCTCCAGGGCATCGATTTTGGTTTTGAGCCTGTCTATTTGAATACCGTTCTCATCAATGGGAATCCCGTGGACCTCTGCTCCATAGGTTTCAAATACAGAAAGGGCCCCGACAAAGCATGGATTCTCGGTCAAAACCACATCGCCCTCATTGATAAACTCCTGCGTGATGATGCTTATCGCCTGAAGCGAACCTGTTGTGATCAGCAATCGATTGCCCTCATCGGGAAGCCCTTTGTTCATCAGTCTTTGACGGACACTGGCAAGCAATTCCGGGTGCCCCGAGGTCGGGCCGTACTGAAAACAGCTTTTCTTGATTGATTCCGACAACCCCTCGTATATAGCATCGATCTGCCGGATCGGGAACAGGTCATTGTTGGGCATGCCTCCGGCAAAGGATATCAAATCGGGGCCGGATGCCTGGCGCATCAGCCTTTTGATATCCTCCGAATGAACAGAATTCACTGCCCTCGAAAAATAGTACATAGCAAAGGTCTAAGTAGTTCAAAGTAACGAAATTAATGGCGGTTGGGGCGTGACAAAAGTCATCAAATATGACAAAGCAAATCGCGTAATTTATACCTCACAAGTCACAAGCCGTATGCTCGCCCAGGCCCTGCTCAATCCGAAAAGCATTCTCGTCGTTGGAGGCTCCAACAATGTCGATCATTTGGGTGGAAGCGTCCTCAAGAACCTTATCGATTGCGGTTTCCCGGGAGAACTTTGCGTTCTCAATCCGAAAAGGGAACGCGTCCAGGGACTCAGGTCCTATTCCGTTCCTGAAGAAGTTCCAGATGTCGAGCTGGCGATCTTCGCGATACCGGCCCACGAGATCTATCCGGTCATGCGGGTACTTATCGAGCAAAAGGGCACGAAGGCTTTTCTGGTTTACTCTGCAGGCTTCAGTGAACTGGATGAAGAAGGAAAACGCCTGGAAAAAGAGATCCTGGAGCTTGTCGACAATAGCGGCTGCTCCCTTCTTGGCCCAAACAACATTGGAATGGTGAACACCAATTATGCGGGAATCTTCACCAAACCGATTCCGAAACTAGACCCTAAAGGAGTGGATTACGTGTCGGGATCCGGGGCTACTGCAGTTTTCACGCTGGAAGCTGCCCGTCAGACCGGGCTCACTTTCAACAGCCTGATCACCGTGGGAAACAGCGCTCAGATTGGAATTGAAGAAGTTCTTGAGCATTGGGATGAAACTCACGATCAGGAAAATGGATCACAGGTCAAGATGGTCTATATGGAGACCGTGAGAAAACCCGGAAAATTCCTCAAGCACTGTCTTTCCCTGAGGGAAAAAGGGTGTCGGATCGTAGGACTCAAATCGGGATCGACTCCAAAGGGCAGTGAGGCTGCTGCCTCCCACACAGGTGCCATGGCAAGCCCGGACCTGTTCGTTCAGGCCCTCATGGATAAAGCCGGGGTCATTCGCTGCCACAGCCGTTATGCCCTCATCGCCATAGCCGGGTTGTTGCAACTCACAAAAGAACCCGTGACTAAAATCGCCGTCATTACCCATGCCGGTGGGCCCGGGGTCATACTGACGGATCACCTGATTCGCAACGGACTGGATGTTCCGACATTCGAGGCACGTCACAAGGAAGCCCTGAGAGACATACTCAATCCCGGGGCCGCTGTCGGCAATCCTATAGACCTTTTGGCCACAGGTACAGCTCTTCAATTGAAGAAAGTCATTGAATACTGTGACGAGAAAGTGGACCAGGTCGATGGTATCGCCGTAATCTTCGGCAGTCCGGGACTGGGCTCAGTGCACGAGGCGTATGAGGTCATCCGAAGCAAAATGTTCGCCTGTCAAAAACCGGTTTTCCCGGTATTGCCCTCCGTGGTCAACCTCAAGGATGAAATCGAGGAGTTTGTCAAAGAAGGTCACATTGCATTCTTTGATGAAAGTCTTCTCGGCCGGGGCCTGGGTAAAATAGCGAAAACGCCTGTACCGTACAAAAACGTTCCTGAACTACCTCCGGAAACCAGCCAAAAAATCAGATCCATGATGTCCCGTCTTCCCTCAGGTTTTATCGAGGATCGTGAAGCGTTCAAGCTAATTGAGCTTCTCGGAATAGAGACACCCGCGCAGGTTTTCGTCGACTTGGATCGTCAGATACCGGATCTTCCCTCAAATATGAGATACCCTGTTGCAGTGAAAGCCACGGGCATCCTGCACAAAACAGATGAAAAAGCCCTGGAGCTAAATATCCGTTCAGACAAAGAACTGGCAGATGCCCAAAAAAGATTGGGCAGAGTGCCGGGAGCCAAAGGTCTGATGGTTCAGGAAATGCACCAGGGAACAGAATTGTTTGTCGGCTCACAGTCGATTCCCAATTACCCTCCCCTTGTGGTATTTGGAGCCGGGGGCATTTTCCTGGAATCGTTCCGTGACATCACGCAATCCCTTGCTCCCATTGACCCCCAAGAAGCTGCCACTCACATCAAGTCTTTAAAAATCTACCCCGTACTGGAAGGGTCCAGGGGACAAACGCCCGTTGACATCGCCAGGTATGCTCATATCATTTCCTTGATTTCCCAGCTCGTCTGCGCAGAGCCCCGCATTGCAGAACTCGACCTGAATCCCCTGATCGCGGGACCACAGGGCATCACTGCCGTAGATGTTCGGATACGCCTCGATTCGTAGAGCTATCGCTGCCCAAATAGAAATCGCCCTTGCCCGAAACGATTCGTTTTGAAATCGACACAGGCAGAAGCTCTATGGCCTGAATGATCTGAGCAAATGAAAGGCTCGAAGAATCCAAATAAATTCTCTTCGCCGAAGTGCCTGAGACCTCATTCAGGTTCGATACTTTTCCTTTTAGTCGGGCGCCAAGGCTCTGTTTAAGCGCAGAATAAACCTCCTCTCTGTCACCCAAATAAACTGCTGGTGCCTCCGGGTCCGGCAATGGTTCTTGAGACACTCCCTTGTTTCCTGCCTGCAGGCTTCTCAATCGTATGGCAGTCTGAACAAGCCCCTGCAAAAGAGCTCTTCCCAAAGCATTGTTTCTGAAGTGTTTGACATAGAATATTTTCAGGGCCCCGTAGAAATTCTTGAGGTAAGAAGTGTCCTTTACCGAGCTCTCACCCTTGAAATGCACGATTGTTAGGTCCCCTAAATATCTGTTTCTGTAACCCGAACACTGAATCCGATAACTCAGATCGATATCTTCCCCGAACATGAAGAAGCTCTCATCGAACCCACCCAATTCCTGAAAAAGCTCTCGTTGCAGGAACATGAAGGCACCTGTGAGGATCTCTACCTCCCCGGTATCCTTCTCCTCCAGTTGAGTGGCGTAATAACCCCAATCCAGACCGAATAACTTGGCTGTCGCCACTCGTATTCCAGGCAAATTGCGCTTGCATTCCGGAAGCAACTTCCCGGATCCATCAATAAATCGACATCCAAGGGCTCCCATTTCGGGATGATCCTCAGCATAGGTCAGTGCGTTTTTCAAACTCTCCCCAGGAAGTATGACATCCGGGTTGAGGATCAATAGGTATGCGCCCTTAGCCACTTTTGCACCTTGATTGGAAGCACGTGAAAAACCAACATTCTCCTGATTGACGATCAATCGGACCTCGGGAAAATTTGACCGTATCATGACCACGCATTCCTCAGTAGAGGCATTGTCAACTACAATGATCTCACCATCTATGCCCTTAAGCGCAGCAGAGACACTCTCCAGGCACAACTGAAGAAAATGAGGCGCATTGAAACTGACAATGACTACAGAAATCCCGTTCAAACCGTTCACGTTTCGGGTAAAAATAGGACAATTTTCCGTTTGGTTCGGGATAGTCCTATATTTGTTCTCGTGAAAGCCCGTCCATGAAATCAGCCAATATCAGAGAGATCAAAAAAGAGCTTAAGGAGCTCCCGCCCAACCAGGTCATGGAGCTTTGCCTGAGGCTCTGCAGGTTTAAGAAAGAAAACAAGGAACTGTTGACCTACCTGCTCTTTGAGGCACATGACGAGGCAGCTTACATAGATAGTGTCAAAGAGGAAATTGATGAGCGCTTTGAGCAAGTCAACCGAAAAAGCCCCTATTACGTGCGTAAGACTTTCAGGAGCATCTTGTCTTCAACCCGCAAACACATCCGCTACTCGGGCAACAAGGAAACAGAGGTCGAATTGCTACTTTATTTCTGCTCCCGACTGAAAGACTTCAAACCCGACATACGTCAGCATAAAAGGCAGATGAACCTCTTCCTTCGACTCAAGGAACAAATTGAGAAAAAGATCTCGCTGCTGCACGAGGATCTGCAATTCGACTATCGCAGAGAACTCGAAAAACTCAGCTTTTGAGACTCCCTTCAAAAGGAACCCGATGAATAATTGACCTTCCCAATGTCACCTCATCGGCATATTCGATCTCATCACCCACGGAGATTCCACGGGCTATGGTCGTGAGTTTGATGTCAAACTTCTGAAGCTGACGGTATATGTAGAAATTTGTGGTGTCTCCCTCCATGGTTGAGCTGAGGGCCAAAACGACTTCCTCTACCTCGCCACCACCGACTTTCTTTACGAGGTCTTCAATCGTCAGGTCATGCGGCCCCACTCCTTCGATGGGCGAGATCTTTCCGCCCAAAACGTGATATAGCCCTTTGAACTGGGCGGTATTCTCAATGGCCATCACATCCCGGATGTCTTCGACCACGCAGATGATGGATCCATCCCTTCGACTGTTGCTGCAGATCTCGCAAAGCTCCGTGTCGGAGATATTGTGACAATTCGAACAAAGCCTGATTTCGTTTCTGAACCCTTCAAGAGCCTGCGCCAGCTGGGTCGTCTGCTCTTTGGGTCGCTTGAGCAGATGAAGTACCAGCCTGAGAGCCGTTCGCTTGCCAATTCCAGGCAACTGAGCCATTTCGTTGACTGCGTTTTCCAAAAGCTTTGACGAAAAATCCATAGTGCAAATGTAATCTTTTTGATCATTTTTCGAGGTGCAGTCATGGGTAGAGAATTATAATCGCTTTGCATTATCTTTGATCCGAGAACTCGAAATATCCATTCTGTTCCTGAACATGTCGCCAGCCCTACTTTTGACCGTCATCCTTCTCTATTTTCTGCTCCTCGCGGTCATTGCGTTTTTTACCTCGAAAGACGACAGCAACAGCGTTTTTTTCAAGGCGGGAAGAAATTCCCCCTGGTATGTGGTGGCCTTCGGCATGATCGGGGCCTCACTTTCCGGAGTTACCTTCATTTCGGTGCCCGGATGGGTAGAATCGACCCAGTTCAGCTATATGCAGATCGTGGTAGGTTACTTCCTGGGATACCTCCTGATTTCCTGGATTCTCATTCCGCTGTATTATAAAATGAATGTAACCTCGGTCTATGAGTATCTCAAGCATCGATTTGGGGAGCAAAGCCATAAAACGGGGGCTTTCTTTTTTCTCGTATCGCGACTCCTGATCGCTTCGTTTCGTCTTTTCCTGGTTGCCTCGGTGGTCCATCATTTCATCCTCTCCGAATGGGGCGTGCCTTTCGAAGTCACAGTGGTGGCCTCGGTTTTGATTATCTGGTTGTATACGTTCCGAAGCGGTATAAAGACGATCGTCTGGACAGATACGCTGCAAACTCTTTTTATGTTGTCTGCTGTTATTGCCACAATTGTAATTCTTCTTGGCTATCTCGATCTTTCCCTGTTGGATCTCTGGACAAGTGAGGCCTATCAGGAGTACAGCAAAGTCATTTTCCATGAAGATATTAATGATCGAAAACACTGGCTGAAGTCATTGATGGGCGGGATGATCATTGCACTTGCCATGACGGGTCTCGATCAGGACAACATGCAGAAGAATCTCACTTGCAAGAGCATCAAAGAAGCTCAAAAGAATGTGGTATCTCTCGGGCTGGTGCTGATCCCGGTTAATTTTGCCTTTCTTTTTCTCGGTGCGGTTCTGTACCTCTATGCCGATCAGATGGGCATAGGTGTTCCGGTTGTCGACGGAAGTCAGAAATCGGACCTTCTCTTTCCTGAGATTGCCCTGAACCAGGGCCTGGGGCCCTTTTTGGGAATTGCTTTTCTGTTGGGGCTGATCGCAGCTGCTTACTCCTCTGCCGACAGTGCGCTCACCTCTATGACCACTTCTTTCAGCATCGATTTCCTGAACATCCCGACCCGGGAAGAAAAGCAGAGAAAGATTCTCAGAAAACGAGTTCACATCGGGTTCTCCCTCCTTCTTGTCCTGGTCATTATCGCATACAAATATGTGATTCACGAGAATGTGATTCACAGTCTTTTGCAAGTTTCTTCCTATACCTATGGACCCCTGGTGGGTCTCTTCTCCTTCGGCCTTCTCACCCGATACGAAATCAAGGACCGCTGGGTCTGGAGCGTGGCTGTCCTTTCCATTGTGGCCACCTACCTGCTGAATCATTTCTCTGTGGATTTGCTGAATGGATATCAGTTTGGTTACGAAATCCTGTTGCTCAACGGGGCCTTCACCTATGCCGGGCTTTACCTCATTCGAAAAAGAGATGGGAATGATCGAAAATAGCCTTATTTTTGTCCTGTGGAAAAAGACCTGAGCCATTACCGAAAAAATTACGAGCGAAATCCGCTGCTGCGGGGGGATCTGCCCGAAAACCCCATGGAGCTTTTTCAGACCTGGTTTCACGAAGCGGACGACACACAGGGGATTGAAGAGGCCAATGTGATGAGCCTGTCCACACTGGGTCTCGATGGATTTCCAAAAACGAGAATCGTGCTTTTGAAGCGTTTCACCTGGGAAGGGTTTGTATTCTTCTCGAATTACAAAAGTGAAAAAGGCAGGGCCATGGAAAAGAATCCCAGGGTTAGCCTGAATTTCTTCTGGCACAGCCTCGAACGGCAGATCGTGATCAAGGGAAAAGTCGAAAAACTGGCCGAAAATCTT
Source organism: uncultured Flavobacteriaceae bacterium (assembly GCA_942492425.1). Lineage (GTDB taxonomy): Bacteria > Bacteroidota > Bacteroidia > Flavobacteriales > Flavobacteriaceae > Lutimonas. The sequence goes on along the minus strand of CALOEQ010000001.1, from coordinate 702,776 downwards.
TCTGACGGCTACTTTGAAACGCGCCCTGACGGAAGCAAATTGGGGGCATGGGCCTCTGATCAGAGTGAGGAGATCGAATCCCGTGAAGCCCTGGATCAAAAACTTTCCGACATGGAAAAACGATTTGAAGGCAAGGAAATCACCCGACCTCCTTATTGGGGTGGTTATTTGGTGAGGCCCGAATCCATTGAGTTTTGGCAAGGGCGACCCAACCGCATGCACGACCGGATCCGCTATGAGCTACAGGAGGATTACGATTGGAAGATGAGTCGTTTACAACCCTGAGATCAACTTAAAGCCGGATAACCTTTATTTTTACACCGGTGTTTCTCCTATTTTTTTATATTTGAGAACATGAAAACCTTGTACATCGTCCGTCACGCCAAATCGTCGTGGGCATATGAAGGGATCAAAGACATCGATCGCCCCTTGAAAAAAAGAGGGATCAATGATGCTTATCTCGTTTCAACGGTACTCGAAAAAAAGATCGAGACGCCTGCCGTTTTCTTGTCTTCCTGTGCCAACCGGGCACTTCATACGGCGATGATCTTCAGCTATACGTTCAACTATCCCCTGGCGAATCTTAAAATCAGCAAGTCGCTTTACAGTTTCAGTGATGGATATCTCATAAAAACGGTCAAGGCACTCGACAATGGCTTCGATTCTGCCATTGTCTTCAGTCACGACCATGGAATCAGTGATTTTGTGAACAAATTCGGTGACAAACCTTTGGATCATGTTCCTACCTGCGGCGTGGTAGCAATTCAATTCAGGACCAAGCACTGGAAGAACATCAAGGACGGCAAAACCCTGTTTACCGAGTTTCCGAGATATCACAAATAGTCGGCTGATTAAAATTCCTATCTCTGCTTCAACTACTTGAAGAAAGGTTTATTCAGTTCACTGGATACCGCCTCATCCCTTTTGTACACATCCTTGAAAAAGTAAAGGTTGTTCTCCTTGTCGGCCACCGCCGTGAGATAGACCAGGTAAATATTGATCGGTTTGGGAAGGTCGATCTTGGTTGTTTCACCGGACTCTAGAATCTCGTTGATCTTTTCCATGTTCCAGACTTCCGGATCATCCATCAGGCTCATGAGCAGACCCCATTTATCCTCGGTTCGGATACAGCCGTGACTGAAGGCACGGTCCTGTCGTTCGAAAAGGCCCCTTGAGGGCGTATCGTGCAAATACACCGAATACTTGTTCGGGAATATGAATTTCACCTCCCCCAAGGCGTTCCAGGGCCCTGCTTTCTGGCGGATGGTGAAAGGAAAATTACCCCGGGAGTATTGACTCCAGTCTATGGTTGACGGATTCAACATGTTACCGCTTCGGTCCATGACTTCCATGTGCTTTGCGGCGAGGTAACCCGGATCTTTTTTTAGTTTAGGCAGCGTTTCATTCGTCGCTATCGAATACGGTAAGGTCCAGGTTGGATTCATGACGATGTATTGCATCTCTCCTTTGAAAACAGGAGATTCATGATGATATTTCCCAACGATCACCCTTGAATTGAAAACCTCCTGACGATTGGTGAATCTGCGCACATGAAAGCCTGCAATGTTCACAAGTAGAAAATCCTCATCAGGGTGATGAAAAATCCAACGCAACCTTTCCAAATTCAATTTGATCTGTTCGATGCGCTTTTCAATCGGAACCTGCATTTGCTCAATGGTACCTTTACCTATGGCTCCATCCGCCGAAAGGCCGTGGCGTGTCTGAAACTTCTTGACCGCATTTTCCAGTTCCTGGTCAAAGACGCTTTCCTGATCTGTACCCATGGTTTTCAAATCTCCAGTGGCAGTCAGGAATTCCCGGATTTCCAGAATTCGCGGATCATCCATGTCTATTTTCAGGGTCTCGCCACTTCTTACCTGCGGCCAGCCCCCTTCTTCCGCCTGGCTCCTGAGATCTTTCAAATGAACCTTCATGAGCGCATACATGTAATGAGCCGGCTTCATGGCCTGTAGAGCCGGTTTCACCTGTTTGTTGTGCAGGGTGACCGTCAGTAGCGAGTCCACATTTTCCGGTCTTGCATTTTTCTCAACATCCCATTTTGCACGCAGTTTCGATTGCTCGAGTTTTCCCTCAAGCAAATGCGAAGCATAAAGGATTATGGCATCTGTCATCAACAGGTCCAGATCGGCTTTTTCCTCATTGGAGAGGGAAGATGACTTTTTCTTGGCCAGGAGGTTTTGTATGGCCTGGTAATGATAGTCTTCAGGATCGAGGCCTTCGTCATAGGCCGATTCGATGCTTTCCAAAAGGTCCTTAATATTCTTGTTGTCGGTCCAGGCCAACTCATAATTCCGGTTGGTGTAAAACTGCGGAACCTCAATTTGGGAGAACAGCACGTGGCCGTTCACTGTGACTTCCTTGTTCAGGTCCCCATGGATACGGGATTCCAAAATCTCTTCCACAGAAGTTTCCTGCGAAAAAACAGGAACACTCAGGAAAACAAACAAAAGCAGGGTTGTGTAAAGTCGGGTCATTTGATTTGGTATTTAGAAGCTAAAATACATAATTTTAACCTTTTCTGTCATGAAAGCCATTGACCGAATTTGAGCGTACGTGCAAAAAATTCTATATTGCTCGTGAATTCAATTTCTGCTCCCATGCCTGAAAAAAATCTGAAACGCTACTGGAGAACCAATTTGGGTTATCTGGCCATACTCTTGTCGGCCTGGTTTCTCGTTTCCTTTCTCTTCGGAATCGTATGGGTGGAGGAGCTCAACACCATACGGCTGGGTGGGTTCAAACTCGGGTTCTGGTTTGCCCAGCAGGGTTCAATCTATGCCTTTGTCATCATAATTCTGATTTACATCAGGCTCATGAACCGACTGGATCGGAAATACAACGTAAACGAATAGTCATGGACCTGCAGATGTGGACATGGCTGTTGATCGCCATAACTTTTTCGGTTTACATTGGGATCGCCATATGGTCTCGTGCCGGATCTACCAAAGACTTTTATGTGGCAGGTGGAGGCGTTTCGCCGATAGCCAATGGTCTTGCCACAGCAGCAGACTGGATGTCGGCAGCCAGCTTTATCTCCATGGCGGGCCTGATATCCTTCAGTGGATATGACGCCTCCGTCTACCTGATGGGATGGACTGGAGGCTATGTTCTGCTGGCCCTGCTCCTGGCTCCTTACCTCAGGAAATTCGGCAAGTTTACGGTACCCGATTTTATAGGGGATCGCTATTATTCCAACATCGCCCGCAGTGTAGCTGTGTTTTGTGCCCTGATCGTTTCATTTACCTACGTAGCCGGCCAAATGCGAGGGGTCGGTCTGGTGTTCTCCCGATTCCTGGAAGTCGACATAACCAGTGGGGTGTTGATCGGAATGATCATCGTTCTATTTTATGCCGTTCTCGGCGGGATGAAAGGCATCACCTATACCCAGGTCGCCCAGTACTGCGTGCTGATCTTTGCATTCATGGTTCCGGCGATTTTCATTTCCATCCAGATGACGGGCAACCCTATTCCTCAGCTGGGGTTTGGCAGCACGGGAGCCGATGGGGTCTATCTGCTCGACAAATTGGATGGGCTGCATCGCGAATTGGGTTTCGATGCCTATACCTCAGGCAGCAAGAGTCGACTGGATGTTTTTTTCATCACCGCTGCGCTCATGGTGGGAACCGCGGGCTTACCACATGTCATTGTACGCTTCTTTACCGTAAAAAAGGTGAGTGACGCGAGGAAATCAGCAGGCTGGGCTCTTTTTTTCATATCGATACTCTACACGACAGCCCCGGCGATTGCCGTCTTTGCAAGGACGAACCTGATACAAACCTTCAGTAACAAGGCTTACTCAGAGCTTCCTGGATGGGTAGCAAACTGGGAAGCGACCGGTCTTCTCAAGTTTCAGGACAAGAACCGTGACAACATAGTTCAATACCTGGCTGACCCTGTGCTCAATGAGCTCACGGTAGACAAGGACATCATGGTCCTGGCGAATCCTGAAATCGCCGAGCTTCCCAATTGGGTAATTGCTCTGGTGGCTGCCGGTGGTCTTGCCGCGGCCCTTTCCACGGCAGCGGGCTTGCTTCTTGTGATTTCTGCATCCGTGTCACACGACTTGATCAAGAAAATGATCTACCCGAAGATCTCGGAGAAGGGAGAGCTGATCACTGCGAGAATCTCAGCCATCGCAGCGGTCTCAGTAGCCGGTTATTTCGGCATAAACCCACCGGATTTCGTTGCCGCTACCGTGGCCCTGGCCTTTGGATTGGCTGCAGCTTCTTTTTTTCCGGCGATCATCCTGGGCATATTTGTCAAGCGCATGAACAAGGAAGGCGCCGTGGCCGGCATGGTAGTCGGCATGATTCTCATGCTTTACTACATGATGCGTTTCAAGTTCGACTGGTTCGGAGGTGGCACTGAAAAAGATTGGTGGTTCGGAATATCACCCGAAGGTTTCGGAACGGTTGCGATGATCGTTAACTTCGGAGTATCTCTTCTCATCGCGTTTGTGAGTCCGAAACCCCCGGAAGAGATCCAGGAGATGGTGGAGAACATCCGCATTCCCTCGGGAGCAGGTGAGGCTTACACGCACTAAGTCAATACATGTTGAGGCCCTGTAGCCGTCGTTCGTCGATTTTTTTTTACGCGCAGATGTTTTACTTTTATATTGCCTGACAGTCCAGCAAGATACTCCTGGCACGGCTCCAAACAAAAGACTTACAGAACACTAATAAAAGAACTATGAGCGCCTTACAGATCAATTCCTTCAAAGAATACAAAGAGAAATATGAAAAAAGCGTTACCGATCCGGAAAGCTTCTGGTCGGATATAGCGGATCATTTCCACTGGAAAAAGAAATGGGATCGCGTTCTTGAATGGGACTTTACCAAACCCGAGATAAAATGGTTTCAGGGGGCAAAACTCAACATCACGGAAAACTGCCTGGATCGCCACCTCGATGCGATTGGCAATAAAACCGCGATCATATGGGAGCCCAATGATCCGGATGAGGAATCCCGGCACATCTCCTACCGGCAGTTGTTCGTCAAGGTGTCCCGTTTTGCCAATGTGCTCAAAAACAATGGCATCGAAAAAGGAGATCGGGTCTGCCTGTACATGCCCATGATTCCTGAATTGGCCATAGCCATGTTGGCCTGTGCACGCATCGGTGCGGTCCATTCCATTGTCTTTGCAGGCTTCTCTTCATCCGCCCTGGCGAGTCGGATCAACGATTCTCAATGCAAAATGCTCATCACGGCAAATGAAGTGTATCGCGGAACCAAACCCATCAATTTAAAAGCGGTATGCGACCAGGCCCTGGAGCAAACTCCTTCTGTTGAAAAAGTGATCGTTTACAGGCGTACGGTGGAGCCAACAGAGATGACGGAAGGAAGGGACGCATTCTGGTTCGACGAACTTCAAAAAGTGGAAAAGGACTGTCCGGCGGAAGAGATGGATGCCGAAGACATGCTCTTTATTCTTTACACATCCGGCTCCACGGGTAAGCCCAAGGGCATGGTGCACAGCACCGCCGGCTACATGGTGGGAGCTGCTTATTCCTTTGAAAACGTGTTTCAGTGCAAACAAGATGATATTTACTGGTGCACCGCAGATATCGGCTGGATCACAGGTCATTCCTACATCATTTACGGCCCGCTTTGTGCAGGAGCCACGACGGTGATGTTCGAAGGAGTTCCGTCCTATCCGGACTACGGGAGGTTCTGGGAAATCGTAGCCAAACTCAAAGTAACCCATTTTTACACGGCTCCGACGGCGATAAGAGCCCTGGCCAAGCATCCCCTCAGCCTGGTGGAACGGCATGATTTGAGCAGCCTCAAAGTGCTGGGAACCGTTGGAGAACCCATCAACGAAGAGGCCTGGCACTGGTACAACGACAACATCGGAAAAACAAAATGTCCGATCGTGGACACCTGGTGGCAAACCGAGACGGGGGCCATGATGATCTCCCCAATTGCGGGGATCACTCCTACCCGTCCGACTTTCGCCACTCTGCCTTTACCCGGGGTTCAGCCTGTGCTGATGGATGAACACGGAAAGGAAATCCCACAAGCATTGGAGCCCGCTGAGGGACGGCTTGCGATGAAGGCTCCCTGGCCATCGATCGCGCGCACGATCTATGGAGACCACCAGCGATACAAAGACACTTATTTTTCGACCTACCCAGGCAATTATTTTACGGGAGATGGTGCCTATCGGGATGCATCAGGGAATTACCGGATCACGGGCCGCGTTGACGACGTAGTCATTGTATCCGGTCATAATCTGGGTACGGCACCGATCGAAAACGCGATCGACGAACATGCGGAAATCGTCGAATGTGCAGTCGTGGGTTTTCCACACGACATCAAAGGGAATGCGCTCTACGCTTTTGTGACAAAATACGACGAATCGAAAAAATCGGACGAAGACCTGCGGAAAGAGATCAACAACCTTATTGCCACTACCGTGGGTGCGATAGCGAAACTGGATAAGATTCAGTTTGTGAGCGGGCTGCCCAAAACCAGATCAGGAAAGATCATGCGTCGAATCCTCAGGAAGATCGCCTCCCGGGATGCAGAAAACCTGGGTGATATTTCGACCCTGCTGAACCCGGATATCGTCGAAGAAATTAAAAGTGGAGCTTTGTAGACAGAAACTTTTGTCTTTGATCAAAAAGAATTAACTTGAAGTTGCCTTGCTATCCATCAGAAAGGCATTGAAGTCTCGATTTATGATCTCAAAAAAAACGAAGTATGGACTGAAGGCGCTGAGTTTCATAGCGCGCAGCGATGAAAAGTTGATCCCCATCGGAATAATCGCCAAAGAAGAGCATATCCCTCATAAATTTTTGGAAAGCATCCTCCTCGTTCTTCGGAAATCGGGTTTTTTGGGATCCAAAAAAGGAAAAGGAGGAGGTTACTACCTGATGAAAGAGCCTTCTGAAATCTACATGGTTGACATCATGCGGGTGCTTGAAGGTCCAATAGCACCCTTAGCTTGCGTGAGCCTCAACTACTACGAAATGTGCGACGATTGCCCGGATGAGGCAAAGTGCAGTTTGAACATGCTGATGACCAAGGTTCGGGACGCCAATCTCGAGGTTTTCAGAAACACTACCCTCGAAGACCTCAAATAGAATCGCCAGACCGTCGCATCCTGTTAGAATTTTCAACAGCTTTTGACCGAGGTGACCCAATCTTAAACTTTTACATTTTTTTTATCCGATCACGGACATTTTACCAAATATTTTTCTAGATTTGCCCTTATTTCCTAGTTAACCTATAGGATTATTATAAAAAATTGTTAAAGTATGTTAGTCGACAAGATCTTTGCGTCAAAACTCAATGAGGGAGACTCGCACAGAAAGAGTGTTGTAAAGTCGATAAGCTGGAGAGTCCTCGGAACCCTGGACACTATAGTGATCTCGTGGATTTTGACAGGAGAACTCACTTTGGCGCTTTCAATTGGCTCCATAGAAATATTCACAAAACTTTTCCTTTACTATGCTCATGAAAGATTCTGGAACATCATTAAATGGAAATAGGACACTTTCAATCAAAAAGCCAAAGTTTTCGGGCATCGAACTGGAGGAGGCAAATAAGCTCCTGAAAGACCTGGAACCCATGCAGATCATAGAATGGGTTCTGGAACATGCCCAAAAACCGATTCTGACAACAAACTTTGGACCCTATTCTGCATCTTTGCTCCACGCTGTGACTGCGGTAAAAAAGGATATCAATGTCATCTGGTGCGACACGGGCTACAACACGCCTCACACCTATCGCTTCGCCAAAAGGATCATGGATCAGCTCTCGCTGAACATGCATATTTACACACCCAGGCTGACCCCGGGATTCAGGGATGTCACAATGGGTATTCCCGGCATAGATTCAGAGCAGCACGAGACATTTACCAGAGAGGTCAAGCTGGAACCCTTCAGCAGGGCCCTGAAAGAGCACCAGCCGGATGTTTGGTTTTCAAACTTGAGGAAGGAGCAGACGGAGTACAGAAAGGGTCTTGACATTCTGCATCTGAACCGTGACGGGATACTTAAAGTCAGTCCCTTCTTCTACTATTCAGAATTTGAGCTCGACTTGTATTTGAAACAGTTCGACCTGCCCAACGAAAAAAAATACTTTGATCCGACCAAGGTGCTCGATCAAAGAGAGTGCGGACTCCACCTTTGATTTCACTTGACGCGATCTTAAATTCCTCTATTCGAAATAGCTGAAGCTCTTTTTGGATCAATGGCCAACAGAGATTCATAAATCAAACGAATCACATTCTCCACATCATCCTCGTGAACCATCTCAACCGTGGTATGCATGTATCGCAGCGCCAAAGAGATCAATGCCGATGGCACTCCTCCATTGGAATAGGCAAAAGCATCGGTGTCTGTTCCCGTCGCACGGGAAGAGGCCAATCGCTGAAAGGGGATCTTCTGCTTCTCTGCCGTTTCTAGGATCAGCTCCCTGACCTTGTTCTGGACGGCAGGGGCATAGGAAATGACTGGTCCCTCCCCTGACTTGGTTTCCCCTTCCTTCTTCATGTCGATCATGGGTGTTGTCGTATCATGGCAAACGTCTGTAATGATCGCCAAATTTGGTTTGATGGTATGGGTGATCATCTCTGCCCCACGAAGACCGATCTCCTCCTGCACAGAGTTCGTCACGTACAGACCGAATGGCAATTTCTTCTTGTTCTCCTTGAGGAGTCTGGCTACCTCAGCGATCATAAACCCTCCCATGCGGTTGTCCAGTGCCCTGCAAACAAAATTCTTTTTGTTCAGGATCATAAACTCATCCGGATAGGTGATCACGCAGCCCACATGAACGCCGAGCTCCTCAACTTCTTTTTTGCTCTTGCAGCCCACATCAATAAATATATTATCAAGTTTTGGTGATTCCTCCTTGTCACGGTTTCGCGTATGAATGGCCGGCCATCCGAAGATGCCTTTGACGATTCCTTTCTTGGTATGGATATTCACTCTTTTGGAAGGCGCTATCTGATGGTCGCTTCCTCCGTTTCGAATCACGTAGATCAACCCGTCATCTGTGATATAGTTCACGTACCAGGAGATCTCGTCTGCATGCCCTTCGATGACCACTTTAAACTCCGCATCCGGATTGATCACACCCACTGCTGTTCCGTAACTGTCGGTGATGAACTCATCCACATAAGGTTTGAGGTATTTCATCCAAAGTTTTTGCCCTTCTGATTCATAGCCCGTTGGAGAAGCGTTGTTCAGGTAACTCTCCAGGAATTCAAGCGATTTCTTATTCAGGATCTTCTTTTTTGCCATGATGTTTTTCTTTTTTACGAATGTAAGAATTTAACCAAAATAGTAAACCAATGAATCTGACATATTGCTAAATTTGCCAAGGATCCATTATGAAAAAGAAACTGATATTATTCGGATTGTTGCTCCCGCTCGCCCTTTATCCCCAAAAAAAGGATAAGGTGGACAAGAGAGATGACTTTTACATCATCCGGAACGATTCCCTGACCATACCTTTGGATGAAGTAGTCTTGATCGACAAACGATCCTTTGATTCCGACAAGGAGCGGAGGTACTATTTCTGGTACTATAAAAAAGTTCACCGCGCTTACCCTTTTGCCACGCTTGCATCTGAAAAGCTAAGTGAGATCAACGAGGAACTGGAAGGGATCAAATCCAAACGAAAGAGGAAGAAGCACATCAAGAAAATTCAAAAATACATGGAAGGCGAATTTGCCGACCAACTCAAAAAACTCACCCGTACCGAAGGCCGGATCCTGATCAAGCTCGTGCACCGACAAACCGGTGAGACCATGTATGAGTTGATCAAGGATTACCGAAGTGGCTGGCAAGCTTTTTGGTACAATTCAACCGCAAAGATGTTCAGGCTTTCCCTGAAGGAAGAGTACATGCCGGAGGAAATTGCACTTGATTTCATCATCGAGGACATTCTTCAGCGTTCCTACATCAACGGAACCCTGGAAGAACAGGAACCCGATCTTGACATTGACTACTTCAAACTACTGGATCAATGGAAAGACATTGAGGTCCAGGAAGTTATTTCGGAATACATCGACAAATACATGAAATAGTCAGGTGATTGAAGAAATCATCAGATGCCCGGAATCTTCGAGGTGTCGGGATCAATCATATGCTTCTTTTTCTCAAACTCTGACATGATCTTCTCCACGCGCTTGGCGATCTCCTTCTTATCCAGTCCGTACTGAGTCGCCAGAGATTCCTGTCCGGGCAGCTGCTCGATCATCAATGTTGATGAAGGGAAGGCAAACTCAACACCGATATGGGCCGCAAGCCTCAATATGGCCAGGTGAAGCACATTTTTAGAAGCCTGTTCCATCCCCCAATCCGGACTCTGGAAATAGACATTGACCATGATGTTCAGTGAAAAATCTGCAAACTTGACAAATTCGACATTGTAGGACTGACTTTTCGTTTCAGGATGCAATCGTATGATTTCCTTGATGCCTTCCATAAAGGCTTCGATCAGGTCCGGTGGGGTGTCGTAACGGACACCCAATTCGGTCGTGTAGCGCCGGTAGACCCGAAGCCCTTTGTTGTTGATCTCCATTTCAACCACTTTGCTGTTGGGAATCTGGAACATGGTTGTATCCGCGGCTCTGACCCGGGTCGATCTGAAACCCACTTTTTCCACGGCTCCCTCTACTCCTCCAATAACCACCCAGTCGTCCAACTGAAAGGGCTTGTCGAGGAAGATAACAATGGTTCCGATCAGGTTCTTTACCGAATCCTGAGCAGCGAAGGCAACTGCAATACCCCCTATGGAAGCCCCGGCCAAAACCGTAGCCGGATCCACGCCAAACAGCGTAAGGATATGTAAAAAACCGATGAAAACGACGATTCCATGAAGTACTTTTCCCACCAAAGGGGCCAATTGCCTGTCGAGCTTTGAGCGTTTGTCCCTATTTTTCTCTTCGTACATGTTAACCCCGAACTTCATGATTTTAAGGAAAATGTAAATCCAGAATACGGTCTCGGCTATCTTCACCCCGGTGACCAGGAACGCGTTCCATTCCACAAGCTGCAACGACGGCAATATGCGTTGGATGAACCGGACGATCAATACAAATACAATGGGTCTAGCCAACTCACGAGTAATCTTCAGTGAATTATCGCTGAACTTTTTCTTGAACAGGACCCGTCCAATCTGCCTGAGTGAAAAGTAAACAACCGGCTCCAGGATGTAATACAACAAAACACAAATCAGGATGAGCACGATTGCCGTGACCGGCTTCCAGATGTGATATCCGAAGACTTTATACTCAAAGAATTCGGGAAAATTCTCGTCGAGATATGTCCATTCAATCGGGAAAGTCTCTCTGTATAATTCGTCAATTTTCTCGACAGTCTCCTCCGAATAATACCATCGGGAGCCTACCTTTTCAACATAAACATCGGGCATTCTCAGTGGGAAAGGAGCGTATCGGTTCTGATTGACCTCCAGTCTTTGCCTTCCTATTCCCGTGGTATCAATGTATTTGGGATTCTTGGGCACTTTTGTGAAATCAACCCGGAGTCCGTTCCCATCGAGCACTTCCTTGAGTTTGACCACCTTTTCACGGGCTTCTTCCCTGGGAATGCCACGGATCGTTGCCGCCGATTTGTTCACATCATAGCTGTCGGGCATCAAAAAGTAGATATGCGTGTAGATCGTCGCATTCGGATTGCTCAGATCAACCTGCTTTTGACTCTGTCCAAAACTGAGCAAGGGCAACAGAATGAAAAGAAAAAATAACTTTCTCATGATGGGGATTTTGAAGGCAAATTTAGAAAAAAAGACTTACTGCCTTCTATTCTTCAGAATACTTTGATAGCCTTGTGGACTTTTGCTTCCCGGACTTTTAGCTCTCGAATGCTCCTGACCCAGAAGTTTTTGAACCAGGTCATTTCGATTGACCTTGTTCAGGGTATTGCGTATCCAGTTTTTGTTCTCCTTCTTATACCAGAAAAAGAATCGATGCTGCTCATCTTTTTCTTTTTTGGTCTTGGGCACAAAAACCTTCTTTAATGTATAGGGATGATAACCACTGTAATAGATGACTGTCGCCACTGTCATGGGCGTCGGGGTGAATCCCTGTACCTGCTCCAGTTTGAAACCCATGTCTTTGGTCTCTGCGGCAAGGTTGGCCATGTCTTCGACCTCACATGCCGGATGATTGGAGATAAAATACGGAATGAGCTGCAGGTTCAGCTTCTTTTTGATATTGATCTTGTCAAAACTCTTCTTGAACTGGTGAAAGTAAGAGAATGAAGGTTTTCGCATCAGGCGAAGGACAGGATCCGAGGTGTGCTCCGGAGCCACCTTGAGTCGCCCTGACACGTGATTGGTGATCACCTCTTCGGTGTAGTCTTCCAGCTCTTGCGGATCAGCCTGCTTGTTGTACTCGGGCACCAGCATGTCATAACGAATGCCGCTGCCGATAAAAGACTTTTTGACCTTGGGATGACTGTCTATTGCCCGGTACAAATCGGTCATGGGCTTGTGCGAGGTGTCGAGATTGTGACAGATCACCGGGTGGATGCAAGAAGGAGCCACACACGAGTCACAAATGCTCTGAATCTTCCCTTTCATCTTGTACATGTTCGCCGAGGGACCACCTACGTCAGACAGATAACCCTTGAATCCGGGCATTTTCGTTACCTCATCGACTTCTTTCAAAATCGACTCCTGGCTTCGACTGGCGATGAATTTGCCCTGGTGGGCCGAAATCGTGCAAAAGCTGCAGCCTCCGAAACAACCCCGATGGCTGTTGATCGAGAATTTGATCATCTCATAGGCGGGAATAGGTCCCCTCTTTTCATATTTCGGATGCGGCAAACGCGTAAATGGGAGATCATAGGAAGCGTCGATTTCCTTTTCGGTCATGGTCGGGAAAACCGGATTGATGACCAGGGTTTGGCCCTGAACCTCCTGCAATATCCTGCGACCCTTTATCTTGTTCGACTCCTGCTCGATCACTTTGAAATTCTCGGCAAAGGTCTTTTTGTCCTTGAGACAGGCTTCGTGTGAATTGATCTCTATGTCTTCCCAATTCTTATTTTTCGGGAGAGCCTCCTCCGGATCCACAAGAAAAGCCGTTTGACGGATTGTTCGAATCGAGGAGAACGGCACGCCGCGTTTGAGCAGGCGAATCAGTTCTCTAAGGGGCTGCTCCCCCATGCCATATACCAGAAGGTCGGCACCGGAATCAATCAGGATATTGGGTTTTAGCGAGTCACTCCAGTAGTCGTAATGGGTTACTCTTCTCAGAGATGCTTCAATACCCCCGATCACAACCGGAACATCAGGAAATTTCTCCTTCAGGATTTTTGAATAGACCGTCGTTGCGTAGTCCGGACGAAAGCCGGTATCTCCATTGGGTGTGTAGGCATCCCGGTCTCTCTTGCGCTTGCTGGCCGTGTAATTGCTTACCATGGAGTCCATGGCTCCGCTTGTCACGGCAAAAAAAAGCTCCGGAGTACCCAGCTTTTCAAAGTCCTGCAGATTGTCGTTCACATTGGGCTGCGGCACGATCGCGACCCGAAGACCATAGCTCTCCAGGATTCGACCCAGGGCAGCCGGCCCGAATGCAGCATGATCCACGTAGGCATCCCCGCTGAAGATGATTACGTCCAGGCGTTCCCAACCCCTTATTTTCACTTCCCGTTTCGTCGTGGGAAGCCAATCACTCAGTCTGTACTCCATTTCCATGAGGCAAAGATACAGCTAAATCCCACAACCCTTTGACAACTCGGTTTAACGATGCGTATTTCGGATCAGTTGCATATAGAATTGCACCGAAGTGTGAAAGTCACTCACTGCGATTCGCTCGTTCAGCCCGTGAAAAGACTTGACGTTGGAAGGGCTGATACGAATGGGACTGAACCTGAAAATCTGATCGGAAACTCCTTTGAAATGACGGGAATCGGTCGCGCCTACCACCAGGTAGGGCGCTACTTTCGCCTCAGGAAAAGCCTGGGAGATTGTCTTGTGCAGACTTGAAAAATTGGAAGTGTTGATATCCGACACCTTTGAAGGGTCCACATTAAAGGCACCCTGTCCTATTTTAATCCGGTCATCAGCGATCACTTTTTTGACATGCTCCACAACCTCGTCTACGCTGGACTCCGACAAGATCCTGAAATTCACCGTCGCCCTGGCCGACAATGGGATAATGTTGTCTTTGACACCGCTGTTGAAAATGGTGGGCGATGTAGTTGTGCGAACAAGTGCGTTTCCAGAAGAAGACTTTTCATAAGCATTGATTATCAAGGGCTTGAATAACCATGGATTCGCAAAGGCCATTCGGTTCACAAAGGTCATTTCCGGGCCCAGATACTCGATAAAGGCCTCGAGGCCCGGCGAGATTTCCGCTGGCAAAGGGTTATTCTTCAATCTTGAAATCGCCCCTGCCATAACATCGATTGCCGTTTCCTTTTCGGGCATGGAAGAATGACCCCCTTCCAGCTCCAGGCTGAGGTAAAGCGTTGCAAATCCCTTTTCGGCTATTCCTACCAGAGCTGCATCAGAGCTGAGCCCCGGAATCATGTCCCGCGTAATGGACCCCCCTTCGTCCAATACGAACTCTGCTTCCACACCTTGTTGCTCGAGATGCTCGGCAATGACCCTGGCCCCCTGCAATCCACCGATCTCCTCGTCGTGTCCAAGCGCGATGAAATAGGTTCGTTCGGGTTGAAAGCCCTTCTCCAAAAGCCACTCAACGGCCTCCAAAAGACCTATGACAGTAATTTTATCGTCAATGGCTCCACGACCCCAAACGGTGTCGCGAACAACTTTGCCTCCGAAGGGATCTTCTTTCCAGTACTTCCGGTTCTCATCGATGACGGGCACAACGTCGTAGTGTCCCATGAGAATTGCAGGCTTCAAATTCGGGTTGGATCCCTTCCAGGTGTAGAGATGTGAGAATCCGTTGAACATTTGACGATTGAGCAGGGAATCAACCATCGGATAGGAATCTGCCAGAAACCGGTTGAATTTTTCGAACTGTATCGAATCAAAATCTGCTTTGTTCTCCGGGGAAACGGTTTTGATTTGAATCGCTCTCGAGAAACGCTCCAGGGATCCCGGACGAATGTCTGTCAGCAGCGGGGTTTGTTCTGCCAGTTGTTTGGATTCGGCGCTGAAGGTTCGAAACAAGACATAAGCTGCGAGAACCAGTACCAGCAGAATCGTGACAAGTAGAAATCTTTTGAACATTCTATGAATATTGGACCTCAATGGGGTTAGACCACAAAGGTGTTAGACACAATGGTATTAGATTACAAACATAAGGATTTCCACCATTTTAGAATGTCGGAGACGCACTGGATCGATTCAGTCTGCCCGTTCGATCAATCCGTCTGCCCGATCAATTAAAAGGACCATTTGAAACGCACGAAAAGTGCTGCCCCGGTAGTGATCAAGGGTTCCCCATCTTCATCAAAAACCTCGTCAGAGGAGTAAAACTGTCCTACCCCTGTCAGCTCCATGGTGTTGGATAAGGAATAGATCAGGGTGGGGCCTACATAATAGAAGTTTCCCTCGGGACCGTAGATTCCAGCAAGCATGACCCTGAAAAGTGGCGTAACATCATAGGCCCCGCTTCCGAAAAAAGCCAATTGCGTTGGAAAAAGGTTCTTCGGGCTCAGGTCCTGAAACACCAAATCCCCGATTCCGGAGGCCAGGTCCTCCTGCCCAAAACCGTTGTAGAGAGCCTCAAATTGCAAGTTCAGGGAGCTTCTGAAGGTATAGTCGTAATGGATCGTTGCCGTTACCTCGGAATCCGGGTCTTCTTCCCGGTCCATCGGATGAAAGTAGGTGATTTCCCCACTGAAACCACCCCCCTTTATGCTTCCCGACCAGCCCCCGCCTAGCACATAGTCCGTTTCGGTATATATTCCCCCGAGAAATTGCAGGTCATAGCCCCCGGTATTGAATCGATAAAGACCTACAGAGGTCAACTTTTTATCGCTGTTCAACGAAGTCGATAGCTCGAGTTTGCTCGACATCCCCAGGTAGTACTGTATTCGCAGTGCGTCGCTTCCTGGCCTTTCTTCGTAATCAAAATCAAAATAGGAGTAGGTGTTGAAAAGGTCATTGGGGTTCCATACAAATGTCTGACCCCAATTTATTCTCTGCCGGCCCAGGGTGATCTGCAGGTTGCCGGTTGTGTAATCGAGCATCAGGCGATCCAGCTGTGTGACACCGATCCACGAATCGTCCTCCGCCCAGAGCCAGGACAGGTCAAAATAGCCATTGTCCCGGGCAATGTAATCTCCATAACCCGGTATGAGCGTCACATTGTTGCCGACGATGATCCTGTTGCGCATTCCTACCGTGAAAGTAAATTTATCGCTCATGTACCAGTTCACATCAAAACGGTTGTGCAGCGTGTTTTCAAGAGCGATCTCACCCTCGTCACCCAGGGTCTGCATGGCTGAGAGTCCTTTGACATAACCCTTCATCATCCATTGCTCCTGACCCTGCGCGAGGAATGAAGCCCCAAATATCAACAGTATGAAACACCTTCGCATGCACATGTTTACTTCCTGTCCGAAATGACCTTTCCATCGTCGAGGGTAATCACCCGGCGAGCCTTGTCCATGACCCGCTGATCATGCGTCGCAAAAATAAAGGTGATCCTCTCCTCCCGGTTCAGACGCTCCATGATGTCCAGCAACTGATTGGTGGCCGAGGAGTCAAGATTGGCGGTTGGCTCATCTGCAAGAACGAACTTTGGCTTCGAGGCAAGTGCCCTGGCCACGGCTACCCGCTGTTGCTGACCACCGGACAGCTGATTGGGTTTGTTGTGGATCTTATCCTCCAAACCCACCGATTTCAACAAACTGACTGTTCGCTCATCCATTTTCTTTTTGTCCCAGTTCTGCAGCTGCATGATGAATTCAACGTTTTCTTTTGCCGTGAGCACGGGGATCAAATTATACGCCTGAAATACAAAACCGATGTTTTTCAGTCGGAAATCTATCAGGTCGTGGGATGAGAGCTCCGACATCACGCTGCCGTCCACGCGCACTTCACCGGAGGTCGGTTTCTCCAGCCCCCCAATCATATTCATCAAGGTCGTTTTGCCACACCCGGAAGGTCCTACGATGGCGGTGAATTCCCCTTCCTCAATATTGAGATCAATGCCGTTGACTGCGTGCACAGGAATCTCCGTGTCGTGATAGGTCTTGGTCAGGTTTTTTACTTCAATGATGCTCATGGCAGAAACGGTTCTTTAGTGAATTCATGTCACAGGGTTCGTATGGCTTCAGCCGGTTCCAGCTTGAGGGCCTTTAACGCCGGATAAATCGATGCAACGATGGCAGTAATTACCACCAGGATGGTGATTTGTATGTACCGGTAGGGTTCCAGCATGGGATAGGTCATCGCGCTGTAACCCACAGACTCCATCCCTTCTGCATAATTGGTCAGATCGATTCCGGTCTGTCCGAAATAATGGATGACCAACACGCTCAAAATCTCGCCTACGACAGCTCCGACGAGGGCAAGGAAAACAGTTTCAAAAAGGATCATCAGGAAAATTCTTCTTCGGGTCATGCCAATGGCCATGAGCATCCCCAGCTCCTTGGTTCGTTCGAGCACCACCATGAGCATGGTGTTGACGATTCCAAATCCCAAAGCCCCGAGAATGATGACCATGAAAAGTGCCATCATCGTATCCATGTATCCCGACATGAGTCGAAGGTAAGGAGAGAGCTCCGCCCAGTCCTCCACGAGCAACTCCGGGAAAACCCCGGCCAACTCCTGCCTGATTCGGGGAGCTTCTTCAAAATTCCCGATGCGAACCACAATCTCATGTGCCTGGTCCTCGGGTATTTCAAGAACCCTTCCCAAATCTCGATTTCGAACGAAAACGTGCAGCTTGTCCCAGGGTGTGTTGTCTGTCTTGAATATTCCGACAACTTTGAATGCTGCTCCGGTTATTTCTCCATTGTAGTCCTGGAAAGTCAAAACAATTTTGGATTTGACCTTGGCTTTCAATTCAGCGGCCAGGGCTCTGGATATCACAATCTGATTTCGCTTTTCTTCGTCAAAAAAATCCCCTGTTATCGTGTCAACCTTTAGATTCAATGCAAACACGGACTTCTCGGCCTCGGGGTCAATTCCGGTGATGCTGACTCCCATGTTCTTGTTTGCTGTGGCTGCCATACCAACCACCCTGATTCTTTTTGTCACTGCCTGCACTTCTGGATATGAGCGAAGTTGAGCCAATTTGTCTTTTATCTCATTGATGGTGTACCTGATATCTTCATTTTCGGGAAAATCCGGATGATGAATTTGAATGTGACCGGTTTCGAAATCAAAGGTGTCCTGGACCCGCTGGTCTGCCATCCCGTTCATCCAGGCACTCGAAAACAAGCCTCCCAGCAAACCAAAAGCAATGGCAAGAATGACAACCGAGCTTCTCACTTTGCTCCTCCATATACTTCTCCAGGCAATCTTCATCAACACCATAATTCAGGATCTTAGGCCTTCAACAACATTGAGTTTCATAATCTTGATCGTCGGGTAGGACATGGCAATCACACTCAGTATCGTAATCGCGATGGCCTGCATCACAAAAATGTCAAACTCCATGCTCATCGGCATGACAGGTTCAAAATTGAAGTCCTTCATGACCTCCACCCAATCCCCGGTCAGCTGGATGGGGTTGTAAAGGAAGTAGATCATAACAGGCAGACTGATGAGGATCCCTCCCATAACACCCAGGGTGGTAAGCAAGAGCAATTCCAATACGACGACCATGGCCAGACGACTTCTCTGCATGCCGACCGAGACCATCACTGAAAATTCACGAATCCTCTCGTTGGTCATCATTAAAACGGTTCCAAAGATTCCAAAGGCGATCACCATGTAGAGAATGCCGATCATAATCACACCCCCCGCATTGTCGGTCTCTATCATCTGCAAAAGCTCCTTGTTCATCGCCTGCCAGCTCATGACAGTATACCTTTCAGGGTCGATCTGTCCGGAGACCTCTTTCACCACGTGCTCTACATCATTCATCCCTTCCAGGTTGAAAGCCATCGCCGTAAAGCGATCCGGGGCAGAAAACAGATTCTGCGCCGCTCCAACGGTCATGTAGATAAAGGTTCGATTCATTTCAGGTGTGGGCAGGTTGATGATTCCCCGAACCGGGTAGAGTCCGGCAGCGGTTGCACCGTGATAGCCTGAAGAAAAGAGAACCAGGGTGTCTCCGACGTTGATCCTGAGAAAGCTCGCCAGGTCCCGGGCCAGGAGGACAGAGCTGTCGTTTTCTGACAAGTACTCGCCTTCTGACAGGTAGTTCGCGATTCCCGACATTTTGTTTTCGCGTTCGGGGTCGATACCCATGATCACCGCTCCTTTGGTTGCTTCCCCGGAAGAAGCCAGGGAAAAAGACTCAAGACGGGGAATCAGATTCTTTACCTCTGATCGGGCCTCAAACTGATCAAGCAGCTCCGAATCGATCGTAAAGGAGTTGTTGATGTTCTTATCGTCCCAAAAGCCTTTTTTCTGAATTTGAAGATAACCCGAATAGGCCTCGATGGCGTTTTGCTTCATCTTTGCATACGACCCTTTTCCAAAACCCCGCATGATAATCGCAAAGAACAAAGCAAACATGATCGATGCAACGGTAATGAGGGTTCTCCTCTTGTTGCGCCAGATGTTTCGCCAGGCAATTTTAAACAGGGTTTTCATCAGCGTATCCTCTTCATGTTCTGCTGGGAGAAAAAGGACTCGGGCAGGTCAATGTCGAACTTGATATCGGTTATGTACAAAACGGTCTTTTTTCCTTCCTCGTCAGCCGGAACTATTTCAATGCGTGTGGGGATGAGCCGCCCGTCCATGATTTTAATGTCATACGCAAAATCACTTTTGACCAGTTCCCCGTCCTCGTCAAAGTATTCCGATCGCAACTGGATATACTCGTCCTTGGTGATCCATTTATGCACCTTGCCCCAGATCACTGCTGCCTCTTCCTTCGGGATCATTTGGATCTTATAGCAGTCATACCCTTCGATGACCTCCTCCTTAATGAGTGAGTGAACGTAATCGACCACCATCGAGCTTTCCTTGAGAATGTCGTCATTGGTATAATCCGAACCCATCCATCCCTGGGACATCATCGACGCCGGAATCTTGATCATTCTGCCAATTGTGGGCATCCAGTTCCACATTTCGGTTTCACGTTTCATAAAGACCTGTCCCTTGTCACGTGCCGGGGAAGTGATGTAAGTCATGGAATAGTCCAGACCGCGGCCCCAGCCCTTGAAAGACAGATCCCGTTGCCAGGTCGGTCGAATGATTTCCATTTTCATCTCCGATTGATTGGTCTTGCCCCTGACTTTCTCATCCGCTTTTCTTACAATTTCCTCGGCGGTGAGATCGGACTGAGCAAAAATGGGAGTAAGACTCAGAAGTAAGATGAAAATCAGTCTGTCCATAAAGTGTCTGCGTTTCGATCCCATAGCCTACAAACGGTTGATTCTACTTTAAAATTAGTGCATTCACGAGTATCCACCAAGGCTATTGTCAAATAAAACAAGCCTTAACGATTGATCAGTAGGCTCCCGTATTGCTGATGAAGGCAACGCGTTTTCCATCCGGTGACCAGCTGGGCACGTTGATGGTTCCCTGACCTCCGTAAACATAGGCAACAATCGTGGGCTCACCGCCTTCGACAGGCATGGTTCTCAAGACAACATGCTTGTAGAACGGATGATCACCCGAATCCACATCCGTGCCAAAAGACAGGAAAATCATCGTTTTTCCATCAGGTGAAATGTGTGGAAACCAGTCGTTCCATGGATCAAAGGTCAATTGAGTCTGGTCGGATCCATCGGGTTTCATTCGCCATATCTGCATTGTGCCCGTGCGGTTGGAGTTGAAATAGATGTACTCACCCGCCGGATCCATCTCAGGCCCATCGTCAAGTCCAGGCGTATCCGTCAACTGTTGCTCCTCACCGGTCCCGATGTCAACACTGTAGATATCGTACTGTTCATTTCGCTGCCCTGTAAAAAGAAGCTGTTTTGCATCAACGGTCCATCCGTGCAGGTAGGAATTTCCCACCCCTTTTTTCGTAATTCGAACAGGATTCGAGCTGCCTTCCGTTGGAAGGGTGTAAATCACGGAATCTTCATTGTCTTCGTCGTCGTGATGGCTTATTCCCAATTGCTTCCCGTCAAACGAAAGGACATGGTCATTGTTGTTCCTGTCCGCAAAGCCTGTTTCCAGCCTTTCAACCGCACCGGAGTCCAGGTCATAGGTATACAGAAATCCATTGGAATTGTAAATGAGCTTCTTTCCGTCCGTTGTCCAGTTCGGTGCCTGAATCGAATGGGCCGAGCGCATCAGGATCTCGCGACGTCCGCTTTCCAGGTCCAGCACTTCAAGGTTACTCCCCAGGTAGTCCTGGTAGGCCGTTCTTTCCTCTGAAAACGGTTTTATGATTCTGACTTCACTGAAGAGAGCTCTTTCGGCTACATCCTTTTCATGCGAGCAGACATAGATGCCAATGAAGGCTTCATTTCGAATTTCGGGAACTGACATTTCAACAAATTTCATCTCCTCACCACTCACGGCCGTACCCATGATAAACAGGTTCCCGCGCCGTTCGAGCTGAATAATGTCCGGGGCCTTGGAAGCCGACGTTTTTTCCTCGGTCATGCCTCCTCTTACTCGCCTGTATTGCAAGGCTGTCAATCCGTCCCCGTGAATGGCGGCATTTACATGTGGCGCATCCGGATTGAGACTGTTTCTGACAACCCAACCCAGCTTCCTGTGCGGATTGGTGCCCTCTCCAATAAAACGAATTTTGGCCCTGACGACGAAATCCCCTTGAATGGATCGCCACAGGTAGTGAAATTGATCCTTATCAAACCACATGTTTTCCCCGGAGCTCTCGATCAGGTACTCCTGATCTTCAGCATTGTAGGAAATGGAACCCGGGATCTCTACCTGTCCAATGTCCTGATGATTTTCAAACATACCTGTTGTTTTAACCTGTGACCAATTCATTTGCGCAATCAAGACAGAGCAAATGAATACAAAGGTTCTCAATCGAAGTCTCATATCTTTTTTTCCTTATTGAATCTGCTCCGCTTCTTCAACGATCAAGGGGTACACATACCCGGCTCCAAAATCCTTGTCCAGCGCCACTTTTCCCCGAATGGTAATCGTGTCACCCATTTGGAAGTCCTCTGTTGTCGTAAACGTCAGATCGGAACGGTCGACGCGCGTTCCATCCATGATATGGACCCAATTCCTGTCCATGATATCCCGGTTGATTTTTACGATCTGCCCGCTGACAACAACTTCCTTGTTTTTGTATTTCTCGGCGTTTCCGTAGAGCTCCGCGATGCTGATTCCACCCGGTGCAGGAGCGATCTTGATGCTGTCTATCAGGGCATCCATGCGATTCTTGCGAGGATTGGCAGTCTCGGCTTCCGATGGAACAGCCTTGTCGAGACCGTCGGGTTCACGGCTGAACTGATCGACAAACAGAATCGACTCAAAGGTTCTGTCCAATTCCTTGCTTTTGAAGTCATTCATTTCCACGAAGCTTTTGAAGTAAATGGTTTCGCCATTCTCAAATCCTTTTCCCGCTACGGCGATCCAGTACGATTCGTCTCCATCCTCAACGGAAAGATAGGTGTAGTTACCTGCCGGTTCTGACTTTTGAACGATGACTTCCCGGGGCTCATTCGGATTCGCTATACTACGATAATCCTTGTCCTTCTTTCCGCAAGAAATGAGGGCCAATAAACTGAATGCAATAAGGATGTTTTTCATGCCATATAAATTAAGTTGGTTCTATTTGGTTGCTATTTGTTTCCATAAAGATCAAGGTTCTGCCTTGAATAGACAAAAAATATAATTCTGACTATTGCCTGTGGGGGTTTTGTGATCTAAATACACATGAGATTGGAGCTTGAAGCCGAAAAAGATCTTCTGCAATGACTCGTGATCATATCGTTTTACGGGCAAGCCACTGCATTTCAATGGGCCTTCAAGAGAAAAGGTGCCTATGATCAAATAGGCACCAGGGACCAATGCCCTTCGGGTGATCTCAACATACTTTGAAGTCTCTGCCTCTGAGGTCAAAAAATGGAAGCAGGCCCGGTCGTGCCAAAGTTCGTATTCCTGATCGGGCTCAAACTCGAGAATGTCGGTTGTGATCCATCTGATTTTAGAAGCACCTTCTTTGAATAGCTCTCGACTCTTTTGAATTGCTTTTTCGGACACGTCGAGGATCGTGAGCTGAGAGACGCCGGAATCCATTAAATGTCGGGCCAGTGAACTTTCACCTGCACCTATATCAATGATGGAGGCATCTCTAGACAAGCCTGTTGATCGTATCAAGGAAAGTGATATTTCGGGAACATCCTGGTGCCAACCCATTTCTTCGGCCGGTCTCAAGGAATAGATTTCGTCCCAGTACTGTCTTCGAATTTTCCCTTGTTCACTCATTCCAACACTATTATTGAATTTGAGGCAACGCGACCACATGCGCGTGGACCGGAACCCCATTCAAGGTCTCTTCCAATTGCTTGTCATACATTTTGACACCTTTCACGTCTCTCAACTTGCCTGCCGTGGATAAGGCCTTCACTCCATAAAATGATCCATCTTCATTGACGGCCTTCACGTGAACTATATAGCCTGATTTTCTGACTCCTTTAACGGGCAGGTACTTTCCATCAGCCGTTATCGCTTTCAGCACATACGTGTTCCCGTTATCGTCGATACCTGCCAGGGGTTTGTTTTCTTCTTCACTCACCAGAACTTTGACGGGCACTCCCCTGCCATTGACAATGGCTCTCACCTCCATGATATAGCTTTGCTCTGCATCTTCTATAGCCTTGACGTCAAATCTGTCCCCATTTTTATGGAAGGCCTTGACGTCCATCGTATTTCCTTTGGGATGGATCGCTTTGACATGCCAAATGATCTCTTCTGCCTCTGATTTTTCCTGCGCGTCGGCAATCGCGAAAATCCCGATGAAAATCAGGGTCCAGATCCAAATGATTTTTCCTGGTCGTATCATTTTGAAGTTCTTAAAACAGACGCACCGATCTCGAACCAATGCAAAACAAAAATACATCCCATTGGGATGTATTTCTATGATATTCGTTAGCTTTTGCTTCTTGTTAGTTCACCTTGAGATCCGTTGTGGCAAGCAACTCACGATCTGGTCCTTTCTTCTCATTGAGCGCATACCATTTCTTCAGAATTTTGATGTCTTTTTCTGATTCTCCCGTCTCGATTCGGTGCTTGTATGAAATGAGACTTAGTTGACTTTCCCGGTTTCTCTTCCTTTTGGAAAAGTTCTTCCATGCACCTGATCTGTCCTCAAGAGTGATATGGTTGTATATGCGAACATTTCCTGCTTCATCCATCAACACCCCATAGGTCACAAGCATGGATTCCATAGATGACTTGTCGCTGTCATACACTTGATAAGTGAAATGGGCTCCATCCACCAGGTCGACAACCCGTTCCTTCTGAATCAAATTGAACATACCATCCGGTATGAGACTCTCGCGCTCAGCACCCAGAACAACTCCATTTGGGTTACCTTTCAGAAGAATTGTCTCCTCGTACAATACGTGAAATGATCCTGCTCCCGCGAAGTCTGCCAATACCTGCCAGGCCTCTTCAATCGTGCCATTGACCTGCACACTATTATCTATCCACAAAGCGTGTTGACTGTTTTTTTGAGCGTGAATTGAACCAAGATTGAGCACGAACAACACTGTCAGAAGGGTTGCGAGGCTGAACCGTCTGCCGGATTGTGCTATTGTTGTGTTCCTAGTTGTCATTTCGGGGGCTTATGACTTTTGAGATTGGCCAATACAATGAATCAGCCTTTAATAAATAGACGAAGCAGGCAGCTGCGGGTTACAACAGGTATGTACCTGAGAGGCAGATTTAACAATTTTTTAATATCGGAAGAACTATTATCGGTTCGGAATATCAGGGAACTCTACTTCCCCATCTCCTCGTAGATTTGAATATAGCGTTGGTCCAACTCGACCGAATCACGGTATTTGAGGCGAAGCTCGGCCAGTTCCCTCTTTAATTTTTCAACGGTGTCCGCATATTCAGGCTCATTGTAGACGTTGTTCATTTCCTGCGGATCCCGAATACGGTCGTAGAGCTCCCACTCGTCGACGTCATAATAGAAATGAGCGAGCTTGAACTCCTTGGTGACGATTCCGTAATGACGTTTGACCATATGCACCGAAGGGTATTCATAGTAGTGATAATACACGGCTTCACGGGTCCACAGGGAATCCTGGCCCGTCAAAAGGGGCATCAGGCTCTCGCCCTGCATATCCGAAGGAGCCTTAATTCCGGCGGCTTCCAGGAAAGTTTGGGCAAAATCCAGGTTCTGCACCATTTCCTCATTGGTGGTTCCCGGTTCAATCTTGTTGGGCCAGCGAATGAGAAGAGGTGTCTTGAAGGACTCATCGTAAATGAATCGCTTGTCGAACCAACCGTGCTCCCCCAAATAAAAACCCTGGTCAGATGTGTACACCACAATGGTGTTTTCAGTGAGGCCATTCTGGTCCAGATAATCGAGAACCCTGCCTACATTGTCATCGACTGAAGATATGGTCGCTAGATAATCCTGCATGTATCTTTGATACTTCCATCGCATTTTTTCCTGATCGTTCATTTCAGGCCACCGGGCTCGAAAGTCTTCGTTGATCGAATCCAGGATCGGGTCATAGAGGGCTTTTTGAGCCTCATTGGCCCTATTATAAGGGCCATAGAAGCCGTTGGGATATTCTTCCACGGCAGGAGAGACTTTCCCCATGGCTTCAAGGGTTTCCGGTCGGATTTTACTGTCATGACTGTACATCATGTGTGTCAACAGATTCATCTCTGCGGTTTTTGCAGCCGTTCCTCGATTGTTGTAATCATCGAAAAGAGTCGCGGGCTCTGGAAAGGTCTTTTGGGTGAATTCGGCAAATTTCTCCGGGCTGGGCCACCAGGGCCTGTGCGGGGCCTTGTGCAGGTACATCATCATAAAAGGCTTGCTCTTGTCCCGCTTGTCATCGAGCCAGTTCAAAGTGAGATCGGTAATGATATCGGTTACATAGCCGGTGATGATTGTATCCCCTTTGGGTCCGATAAACTTGGGATTGATGTAGTTTCCCTGTCCCGGCAGGATCAGGAAGTCATCGACCCCTTTAGGGTTGTTTCCGAAATGGAGCTTTCCGAACATCACGGTCTGATAACCAGCCTCTTGAAAAAGCTGGGGAAAAGTGACCTGGGTTGAGTCAAAGGGCATCAGGTTGTCAATTTTTCCGTTGATGTGAGTGTGTTTTCCCGTCAGAATCGTGGCACGCGAAGGTGCACAAATGGAATTGGAGACGCAGGCATTGGTAAAGAGAAGTCCCTCCTCGGCGAGCCGGTCAATATTGGGGGTTTGCAACAATTCGCTCCCGTATGCGCTTATGGCTTGATAGGCATGGTCATCTGACATGATGAAGAGGATATTGGGCTTTTGATTCTCCTGTCGGATATCATCTTTGGAAACATTCTGCCTGGAACAGGAAAGCAGAAGTCCGAGTACGAGAAGTGCTGACGCTCTAAGTAAAAAGTTCCTCATCGAAAATTGGCATTGTTTTGTTCAAGTTTAAAGGTACTGATTCAATCGTTTGTGACTAACTCCGGGATCCGAAAATTTTAACACTTTTTTACAACTCGGGCATTAAACCCAATTACAGAACAACAGTCAAAAGAGCAAATGAATTTAGCAAGATGAAAAAAATAAACAACATGAAAAAAATTGCATTCCTAGTCCTTTTAGGACTCAGCTTTGCGCTGCATGCCCAGCGTGGAAAAGAAAAACAACATGAAAGAAATGAGTATACACCTGAGCAGCAGGCCGTTTTGAAAACCAAGAAAATGGCTCTTCACCTGGACCTCAATGAGGATCAACAGAAAAAACTGATTGAGGTTAACAGGAAATGGGCCGAGAAACGGGCCAAAGAAAGAGAAGAGTTCAAGGCACAATATGAAGGTGACCAGCGCCCGGACGCAGATACCCGATACAAGCGACAACTGCAAAGGCTCGATAACCAAATGGCTTATCAGAAAGAGGTCGAGAAGATCTTAAACAAGGATCAGTACACGACCTGGAAAGAGCATCAGGAAAAAAGAAGCAAAGGACATGCCCACCGCAAAGGACGTGGCAAACCACCTCACGGTGAGAAAAAACAAAGTTGATTGGATAGAGTAGAATGGATTAATTTTGAGTTGATTGTGAAACCGGGGCATTGTTCCCGGTTTTTTTATTCGGATACGATCAGCTCCTGTCCGACATCCAGGTGATTGGACCTCAATTTGTTGAGCTCTTTTAATTCCTCAACGGTCAAGTCGTGTTCGCGCGCTATGGAATACAAGGTATCCCCCTTGTCTACTCTGTAAGTGGCTATGCTGCTGCTTCGGTACGCCACCCTTCCGCCTCTCTGCTCCTGTCTCTCGACTACAGCTACCTCGCTTTCTTGTGGAATCTCCAGGGCATTGGCCTTCGCATACTTTTTATAGGCTCGGTCATCAAGAACCAAATCGTCGTATTTGTACAACTCAAAATTCTCAATAAATGATATCAGCTTCTTGGGGTACTTTCTATCGGTCGCATAACCCGCTTTTTTTAGACCTTTCGCCCAGGCTTTGTAGTCATCGGGGCTCAGGTCAAAGAGAAATTCATAGCGGCCCCTCCCGGTGAGAAATTCGGAGTGATCGTTGAAAGAGCCCTCGGCCGAGGGATATTTCCTGAAACATTCTCCTCTGCGGTCATCATCGTGATACACTTTCGGTCCTCTCCATGAAGAGTGACATTTGATACCGAAATGGTTGTTGGCCTTTCGGGTCAACTCCGACAACCCATTACCGGATTCCAGAATTCCCTGGGCCAGGGTTATGCTCGCAGGGATTTTGTACTCCTCCATCTTTCGGATGGCGATGTCCTTGTAGGTCCCGATGTACTCTACTGTGAAATTGTTGACCTTTCCCTGATTTCTTTTCTTGAAGTCATAATAAATCTGATCACTTTCGTTGTGCAGATATTTCTCACGGACCGTCATGCCGTCAGAGCTGCTCTTGGAGCTCCCCGCCTTATTGGATCCACATGACTCCATCAGCATTAGCGCAAATGCTGACAATAAAAAAACACTTATTCGTCTCCCACACATATAAGCGGTAATTTCTTTTTTTTCAATTTTTGGTTCATCCCCTCAATGCCCTGATGGCCTCCTGTGTGGATGGCCAGGATGCGGCTGTTCTTCTCAAATCGATTGTTTAGTATCATGTCTACAAGGCCATACATCATCTTGCCCGTGTAGACCGGATCTAAAGGAATGGTGGTTGATCGGTAATATTGGTTGATAAAACTAATCAATTTTTCGTTGATTTTCGCATATCCGCCAAAATGATAGTCATTTACCAACCTCCAATTGTCTTTGCATATGGCGATTTTTCCAATTTCTTTGTCCAAAAAATCGCCCTTCAGACTTGAAAAACCCAATACTTCCTGACCGGGACGCGCCGAGTTTATAAGGCCTGCCATTGTGCCTCCGGTGCCCACCGAGACGCAGATATAATCAAAATCCTGGTCATCAGCTGTGAGAATCTCCTCGCAACCCCTGATCGCCAAAGCGTTGGTTCCTCCTTCCGGAACAAGATAGAAATCCCCGAATCGCTGCCTTAAAAGATCAACGAATTCCTCTTCGTGTCTTGACTTGTACACATCTCGTGAGACGAATTCCAATTGCATACCCTGGCTCAAAGCAAATGCCAACGTAGGATTCTCAACCACCAGATCCGGTCGGGTGGCCAACTCGTCACCCCGGATGATACCGATGGAATTCAACCCGTTGACCCTCGCAGCATAAGCCAGGGCCGAAATATGATTGGAATAGGCCCCTCCAAAGGTTAAAAGCGTGCGACAACCCAGTTTTGAGGCCTCCTGCAGGTTGTACTTGAGTTTTCTGAACTTGTTACCTGAAATGAAGGGATGTATCTCATCCTCACGTTTCATCCAGACGGATATCTCCGCTGATTCTATACATTCCAACTTCACTTCCTGGTTGCGGGTCATCTTCTTCTGGATTGAGTTGCGCTAAGGTCGCTCAAAGATATATCCGACAAAGCTCCAAAGCGGTTTGTTTCGGGCATAGTCCAGGTCGTATTCGTTCTCATAGGCCTCCCGCTCAAAGCTGATGTTGCGGTAAGCCAGTTTCGGTTGCCTGTAAATGATTATTTTTGCAAGGAATTCCGTCAGATAGATGATGAAGAAGAAAACCCAGAGTAATTCCAGCTGCTGCCTGAGGTGTATTCGCTCGTGATGAATCAATATGTAATCCGCACGAAGTGATGGTTCTTTCAAAATGATAAAGGGCCAGACGGCGAGGGCATTGAACGTAGAGGGAAATATAAAGGGGATGATCAGAACCATATAACTGACTGATGTTAAAGCAGAACCGCCGATGCAATTTAACAATAATAAATTGAAACCCGAAGATTTTTACTACAGCGAGGAAGGATATAAGGTATTTACCGAGCTGTATCACCTCAAGCGAGGATATTGCTGCAAAAGCGGTTGCCGGCACTGCCCCTACGGCTTTGACAGGGAGCGTAGCAACTGACAGATATGGTACGATTCTTGATACATTTATTTGGAACATCCAAAATTATCAAGTCATTGACCATGGTGAAAATCTACACAGCAATTGCAACCCTCTTCCTTCTGATTTTTGTTTCATGCTCCTCGATAAGCGTGTACTCAGACTACGACAAGACTGCTGACTTTTCTCAATTCAGGACCTATGCTTTTTACAAAAAAGGCATTGATCGCGTGGAGATCTCCGATTTGGACAAAAGGAGAATCCTCAGGGTCATAGAAAAAGAGCTGCAAAGCAAAGGAATGGTTCCTTCAGAGGATCCGGATGTCCTGGTCAACATCTTTACCAAGTCGCGTGAGCGAATCGATGTGTACACGAACAATTACTACGGATGGTATCCCTGGTACTACGGCTATGGCTACGGCTGGTATGGTCCGGGCATGGGTTGGGGATACACAAACGTTTCCTCCTCTACAGAAGGCACCCTCTTTATAGACCTCATCGATGCCCGAAAAAAGGAGCTGGCCTGGCAGGGAATCGGCACCGGTATTCTTTCATATAGCAAAAGTGTTGAAAAAAAGGAGGCTAAGATCAACGATTTCGTTACCAAGATCATGATGGCCTACCCACCTCAACTCGAAGAAGCAAAAAACTAAACCCCAGTCAAGATCACGTTGATTGAAGACTCTTAGTCACCCCTCTTCACCCCTCTTCATCCCTCAAGAGCTTCGATCTGTTCGTGCAACCCTTCCCAGGATGTCATCAAATCGGCCAATCTGTCTTTTTTCTGTTGATACAGTTCAAAAAACTTCTCATCCTGCTGTACCTTTTCAAAGTTTTCGCTGATTTCGGCATCGTCATTTATCAATTGGTGCTCCAGCTTGGATATTTCAGTTTCGACTTTGCTCAATTTGTTTTGAAGCTTCTTCTTTTGCTTGAGGTTATTGTGGGATTGTTTTCCTCCCTTATTCACCGGTTCACCTTCTTTCTTTGAAGTGGTGCTCCGCATCTCGACCTCACGCATGCTCTCCATTTGGTGCTGTTCGAGGAAGAAATTGATGTCGCCCAGATAGGCCTTGACCTCTGAATCACGAAACGAATAGACTGTATGAGCCAGGTCCTGCAGAAAATCCCGGTCATGTGAGACAAGAATCAGTGTGCCTTCAAACTGCTCCAGGGCCTGTTTGAGAACCCGCTTTGATGCCATGTCCAAATGATTCGTGGGCTCATCCATGATCAAAACATTGAAGGGGGTCAGGAGCATTTTGCACAGTGCAAGGCGATTGCGCTCCCCTCCCGAGAGGACCTTGACTTTTTTGTCCACCTCGTCTCCACCGAATAAAAACGCGCCAAGCATGTCTCTCACCTTGAACCTGTTGGCATCCGAAGCTGCCAGTTCCATGGTCTCCAGAACAGTTTTTTCACCGTCGAGATATTCGGACTGATTCTGAGCAAAATAACCGATCTGCACATTGTGACCCAATTTGAGGGATCCTCCATGATCGATCTCCCCGACAATGATCTTGGCCAAAGTCGATTTGCCCTGTCCGTTCTGGCCCACGAAGGCAATCTTGCTTCCCCTCTCGATAAGCAGGTCAACCCCTTCAATGACCCGATTGTCACCATAGCTTTTTGACACATTATGGGCCTCGATCACCACCTTGCCCGGGGTCACCGACAATGGGAATCGAACTTTCATCACAGCATGATCTTCCTGGTCGACTTCGATCCGCTCTACTTTGTCCAGCTTTTTGATCAGAGACTGAGCCATGGAAGCCTTGTTCGCCTTGGCCCTGAACTTCTCAATGAGCTGCTCTGTATGTTTGATCTCCCTCTCCTGGTTCTTCTTCGCCTGCATCTGCTTTTCCCGAATCTCACTTCTGAGCAACAGGAATTCCGAATAGGGCTTTTTGTAGTCATAAATCTGTCCGAGCGAGATCTCTATGGTTCTGTTGGTCACGTTGTCCAGGAACATCCTGTCATGCGAGACCATCATAATGGCTCCTTTGAAGGACTTGAGAAAGTCTTCGAACCAAATAATGGACTCGATGTCGAGGTGATTCGTGGGCTCATCCAGCAAGAGGATGTCATGATTCTGAAGCAACAATTTAGCCAGTTCGATCCGCATGCGCCAACCCCCTGAAAAGGTTTCGGTCGACTTGTCAAAATCCTCCGGGCGAAACCCCAGGCCCGCCAGGATCTTCTCGGTGTCACCCTGGTAATTGTAGCCCCCTATCAACTCATAGCGATGGCTGAGGTCGTCAAGGTCATGCATCAGGTTGTGATAGTACTCACTCTCATAATCGGTTCGCGTCGCCAGCTCCGTGTTGACCTCCTCAAGTTTCTTTTCGATTTTCTTGATTTCAGTAAAAGCCTGGTAAGCCTCTTCCAAAACGGTTCGGCCATGTTCAAAATCAATGTCCTGCCTCAGGTAGCCGATGCTTATGTTCTTCTCAAAGGCCAGGGCTCCTCCATTCAGGGGCTGCTCCCCGGCGATCACTTTCAACAGAGTGGATTTACCGGCCCCGTTCTTCCCCACAAGTCCTGCCCGGTCTCCCGCATTGAGTTTGAAGGTGATGCCCGAGAAAAGGTCCTCTCCAGAGAATGTAACCTGTATGTCATGCGCATTCAGCATCGTAGACGTTTATCTTGTATCTTTGCAAAAGTAACTGAAATATACGATTCAGCCATGTGGAAAAAAGGAAGCAAGCTCTATAGTATTTGGCACAACAAATGTCCCCGTTGCCAGGAAGGAGACTTCTTTGTCAGGCCGGCTGGCTTCCGGTTCAAGGACAATTTAAAAACGCATGAAAACTGCTCGAATTGTGGTCTGAAATATATGATTGAGCCTTCTTTTTTCTATGGAGCCATGTATGTGAGCTATGCCATTACCGTTGCTATGGCCGTCGCTGTTTTTGTCATTTGCCAGCTGTTCGACCTGAGTCTTGTTGCATCATTGATCAGCATTCTAGTGGTCCTTATTCTGGCAAATCCTTTTGTAATGCGTGTTTCCAGACTGCTCTACATCAATATGTTCATAAGTTTCAAGCCGGAAGAAGGTGCCTGAACCGGGAAATATCCACTTCCTCGACCAGCTCCGCCTCGTTTTCAAGATGCGCCACAAGTTGAGTCGCAAGCAGGGGTGACGACATCACTCCCCGGGTACCCAATCCATTGAAGATGGCCAGTTGTGGATGGTCGGGATGCTTTCCCAACAGTGGTCGGCGATCAGGAGTAGTGGGTCTTACACCGGCTTCATGATCCCTTATTTCAAAATCACAGGAGATGACTGTCTTTAATTTTTCCAGGAGCTCTTCGCGACCCTGATCCGTTGGGCGGTTGGTCTTGTCATTCCAGTTGAAGGTAGCACCAATCTTATAGAGGTCGTTGCCAAGGGGCATTACAAAAACGGCTGATTTTATCACCTCGTTCAACTCGAGTTCCGGAGCGTGGATGGTAATGAGCTCTCCTTTTGTCCCCTCCAGGGGAAGCCAATTGAAATAGGGGTTTTCAGAAACCCCATTGCCTTCGCAAAAAACCATGCGCTGCGCCACATGACCCTTATAATTGAGCTCTTCTTCGTTCAACTCAAGGTCATCATAGGAAAAGCTCTCACGAATCAAACGTCCCTGAACTTCGAGATGGTCACGATAGTCACTTACCAACTCCCTTACCTTAACTCTCCCCGTGCCTTTGACCCTGCCCATTCGGAACTCGGCTTTGACTTCAGCATATGGATTGTCCTCGATGGTTGGTTCGAGAAAAGGCTTCAAACGCGGTTTGTCGCATGCTGAAAACCAGTTGTTCTGCTCTTCAATGCTCTTGAAGATGCGCAGAATATCCATTTGCCTGTCGTAAGCAGCATTGAACTTCTCTTCCAGCCTCTTGTAGTGCGGAAGTGCCTCCTCGAGTTGCTCAGCTCCTTTCCATACCGGATTAAAACGTTTCAGCACCACAGGGTTGTACATCCCACCAGCCACAAGGGATGAGGTTTGAGATTCATCCTCGAACACCAGAAAGCTGCGGTTTCTGCGGGTCAGCTCCTCGACCAGAGCGATGCCGGCCAGGCCCAATCCAACTATGATATAGTCAATCTTCACGACATGATATTTACAAAGCGGTTGCCTTTTCTGACCCCAAATATAAGACATAAAAAAACCCCTGCTTCACAGCAGGGGCTCTTCCTTATTAACTCAATAATTAGTAATTCCACATATCGAGCTCCCTATCTCGAATATCTTCTTTCAACTTGTCGGATTCCAACACTTGAAAGAGGGAATTGCCTTTAATGTACTCGGCAACGTCACGGTTACCGTAAATGTTCTCTTCTCTGTAGATGATTGCATTGAACCTTCTCGCGTTCAGCAAGTGATCATATGACAATGGGTAGGCTGAATTCTTCTGATTGAACACTTTCATGTCATGCGTTGAGTAACGCGCTCCCGGATACCAAACCCAGAACAATTCGATGAGCTCATCCTGCGCTCCCTCGGAATCAATGAAGTTCACGTCGGGTGCAACTGGGGCAACACCAAGCAATCTGTACTTGAGCTCTCCCTGGCGCTTGTCGAAGTACCAGACACCTTTGATTCGGAAACCTTCTATGTCAGCAGCCGTAATGTCCCTTCTGTCGACATACTCATCGGTCAGGATCTCTCCCGCATTCAGGCGCTCAATACCGGCATCTGAAGTATCTATTCTGGAGAGTCTTCCCTGAATGTCCTTCAGGGTGAGCTTGTCCTCGAAATAGGAATCGTCATACACGTCGATGATCTCACCGCTTCTGATTCCTCTCAACATTGTGTCGTAAAGAGACCTTCTGTTTGAGCTGATGTTGCTCGTGTCTACCGGATAGTAGAACGGCATGTTGATCTTCTCGTTCAGGTCAACGTATTCCCAAACCACCTTTGACCAAAGTATGTCGCGGTCATCGATATATCCGTATGGCAGTGGTTGATCGTTGTCAGCGGCTAGCTGCTCCGGCGTTTTCATCCCGACCTGTTCGGGAATCTTCGCGTTCAGCAGGTTTGCCTGAGCCTGTATCGACCCTGCAGACAATAAACCTATAACTGCTATGATTAAACTTTTCAATTTCATAATACTAGTGGAATTAGTTTGTTATTTCTACGTTAACCGGCGAGGCATTTTTCAGGTAATACCCTGAGTTGCCCTGCAGCTTCTGCTTGATGTCAAAAATGATCACGACATCTCCTCTTTTGGCTTTGTTCAATACCCGGATCGCCGCAGCATCGAATTTATCGCCTCTAACCTGCACTGTTGGCTGACCAGGTACTTTTACGCTGAACCCAGTAGTGTTGATCGTAAGGTCGAACACAAAGTCAGGCAGCATTGAGCTGATGGTCGCCTTTTGAAGCGTGCTCTTTGGCATTTTGATCATTCCGTACTCTCCACGAACCGCTGCCACTGGGGCAGGGATGTCCTTGATCCTGAACATTTGGCTTGAAGAGATCGGCGTTCCGTCAGGAAGTTTTGCAGTCACATTGATTTTGACTTCTCTCCCTTTTCCAGGCGCCATCATGTATTTTCCAATGCCTTTCACTTTTCTCAATCCCGGTGCGCTCGCTTTAACAGCGTTGTCAGCCACACCTGGAACCGAAACTGTGATCGGGTTCTCAACCCCTCGGTATACAACGTTCATCTTGTCTGCTGAGATTACCGCACTGTTTGGTTTGGCCACAACAGCATATGAAGTCTCAATTGGGATCTCAACGGGCTCGCCGTTCTCCATAAAGATGAACTTACCTTTGATTTCATTCTCTCCGACATTTCCGGAAGGAAAGTCCAGGACGGCTCCACCGTCTTCGAACTTTGTGATTTCTCTTCCGTTGATCTCTACTTTGGTGGGTCTCAAGGAACCGTCATAGCGGCCTAGCACAATCTTACCCTCAAAATTCTCACCTTGCAAAGTCGCAGGAGTCTTAGGAATCAGGATCGCCTGATAGTTTTTCATAGAGACGTCACTCGCCATCTGCCCCTGGAGCATTCCTCCGAGGATCTGGGACTCTGTCGTCTTGATATCCGCCTGGATCTGTGTCAATTTGGTGATAGATGCAACCAAAGGGAAACCCTTGTAGTTGTAGTCCAACCAGAAAATTTCTTTTCCTTCTCTGTTGGTCACCTTGTCTGTAGAGAACCGGTTGACAACATCGTTCCTGATATTCTCGTTCCCGTCTCCAAGCACGTTGACAATCTCCGCGCGGTAGTTGTTCATGTTGTCCAAAAAGGCCTGACCTTCTTCCTTGTACTGTCCGTCATCTCCTTTGAAGAACTTATCATCGAGGAATTTTCCTGAATCCATGGTTTGATAATCCGTTGGGTCATCCACCGTCGCCTTCATTTCATCTTTCATATTCTCGATGTACTGGTAAAATTCAGTCGACAAAGCCTTGACCTTGTCAGCTTTCACCTTTTCGTCGCCATACTTCTCGGCCTGTTCCACAGCTTTCATAGCCAGGTCTTCATATGATCGGTCATTCCTGGCAGTGGCAGCCTCATTGGCTGAAACCAGCTTGACATTCATTAAACCGAAGGCTTGCAAGACTTCCTTTGACATATTCATGGCCAACATCGCAATGAAGATCAGATACATCAAATTGATCATTTTTTGCCGTGGTGATAAATTTCCTGATGCCATTCTAATTAGTTTTTATAGGGTTAGTAATTGAAGTTGTTAAACCAGTAACTAATTAAGCTCTGTTTGACATAGCGGATAACATACCACCGTAAACTCCGTTCAATGACGAAAGATTCGTAGCAAGCGATTGCATTTGCTCTTTCAGTATTTCAGCGTTTTCAAGGGTTTCCTGATTGAGTTCTGCCTGTTTCTGGGCATTCTCCTTCTGGATCATATACATGCTGTTCAATGACTCAAGTTCAATCGCAGCAACTGACAACTGTTCAGCGTAACGGTTAGAGGCTGCAATTGAGTCTGTCGCCGGCTTGATGCCCTCAGAAGCTTCGGCAAAACTGCTGATGCTGTTCGAGAGTCTTTCCATTTTCGCTGCGTCAAGATTCGCATCTGCTAACATGTCATCCAATTTCTGCGACAATAAGCTCTGTGAGTCTTTGGCTTGTTCTTTATCTTTGGCTTCTCCACCTGCCAATTCAGGGTAGACATTTGTCCAGTCCAAATCTTCTTCCACAGGTTCGAAGGCTGAGAGTGCGAATACCAATGCCTCTACGACCATACCAATGGTTAACATTTCCGTTCCTCCAGGATAGTGAGCAATTTTAAACAGAGCTCCCAGGATAACGACTGCTGCTCCAAGGCCGTAGGCCATGTTGAACATCTTCTTTTTTGCTTTTGATTGTGCCATAATTCTTGTCTTTAATAATTATTGATTTGCTTTTCTATTTTGATTTTTCAGTTGTAATTAGTCTGATATTTTTGTTCCCATGTAGTCCTGAACGGTTCGGAATCCGATATAGCTTCTCGCCGAGTCGCCATATTCGTAGTCACGTGTTCCCACTTCGAGGAAGTAAGCTACGTCCTTCCAGGATCCTCCACGTATCACTTTTCTCTGGTTGTCATTGTCAACTACATTGGGGTTCATTGTTGATCCCAGGTAATAGGATGAAGGGTTATATGCCGTATTGGTCCATTCCGAAACGTTACCGGCCATATTGTAAAGTCCGTAGTCGTTGGCATTGTATGACTTGGCTTCCACAGTGTAAAGCGCACCATCAGCTGCATAATTACCCCGTTCCGGCTTAAAGTTGGCCAGGAAGCAACCTCTGTCAGTCATGGTATAAGGTCCACCCCATGGGTATTTTCCATATTCCAGTCCGCCACGTGCCGCATACTCCCACTCTGCCTCTGTTGGCAATCGGAAACTTGGCTCTCTTCCCGAAGATCCCTTCTTGCGAGCTGCAAGGAAGTTGTTTCTCTTCTCCGATCTAAAGTTACAAAATGCCTTGGCCTGACTCCAGGTAACTCCTACTACCGGGTACTCATTGTACGCCTGGTGCCAGAAGTAATCCTGATGCATAGGATCGTTGTAAGAGTAGTTGAAGTCTTTCACCCAAACCGCAGTGTCAGGATATACCTCTACTTCTACCTTTTTCAGAAAATCTTTAGGGTTGCCGCTTCTTTTTGCAGCACCTGCCTGATCGTAGGTCATATAGACATACTTCAGTTTCTTGGTGTCAATTCTGCGCTTGCGCTCCATAGCCTGGTCAACAGGCAAGTAAAGGCTGTCCATGGCCTCAGCGTAGTACTCATCCGGGAATTCGCTTGTGTCCCAAACCAATTCCACGTCCCAGTTCAAATA
Organism: uncultured Flavobacteriaceae bacterium; assembly: GCA_942492425.1. Taxonomy (GTDB): domain Bacteria; phylum Bacteroidota; class Bacteroidia; order Flavobacteriales; family Flavobacteriaceae; genus Lutimonas. Next base: position 664,853 of record CALOEQ010000001.1, on the reverse strand, counting down.
TCTGCCTTCGGTAGGTGAGTTGATATCACCCAGACTACCGTAGTTGTCCATCATGTATTTGTAGTAAGCATTGTCAGCACTGTCCTGCTCCTTGAAAGCGTATTTGGATATCCCTGAAAGATCGCCTTTGTTCTGCTCGACGGCCTCACTGCCACCGATAGAGGCTTCTTCAGCCAAAATGGCCAGTTTCGTCCTCAGGATCGAATCTCTAACCCTAAATACGAATTCGCGATACTCGCTGTTGGTGATTTCGGTTTCGTCCATATAATAAGGTCTCACCGTAACGGTTCTAGAAGGGGCACTAAACGCTCCCGCAACATCCTCATCACCTTTACCCATCGTGAAGGCACCTCCTGGAATCAAAACCATTCCGTAAGGTTTTTCAGGAAAGAATTTTTTGTCTGCACTTACTCCCACCAGTTGGCCTCTGTCATTTCCAGACTTACAACTGCTCAAAAGTATCAGAACAAACAGTGTTAGGATTAGGGATAACTTTTTCATAATTTTTTACTTTACTAATAAGATGTTATTGTTACTATTAAACAATTATAGTTTAAGTTTTACTTGAATTATTATTCGAAAAATATCAAATAAAATCCCACACAAAAACTGTGCTTTTGTTCCCTAAGAACGTTTAAAAACCTGCTTTAGTGTGTACTAATTCAATTTTCTAAAAGTTTTTAACCATCTTTCTGGGAATATCTGATTACTTGCTGTCAAATAATCTTGATACGCACAGGGTATTAACGTAGATTTCTGGGTTTTATTATGGGTGTAGTTGATCTCCATCCACCATCTTTCACTTTTGTCGCTCTTGAAAAAGTTGATGGTTTCATTCTCGACCATGACGATATACTTCTTGTAGTTCCTCTTCGACTCGAATGGAAACTCATCGATGCGAAGGTTGTACCCCTCCAAGAAATACCAGATCATTTGGGCGATCAGGTGGGCCGTTTGCTCGCGGTGGTCGTGCTTTGGATTGTACTCGTAGATTCCGAAGGAGGAAACTTTTCTGCTCAAGCCGGCATAACGCGAGATTGCGCAAATCTCCTCACCGTAAAACCCGTTGGGTGCCGCATTGTTGTTACCGGGAGCGTCCCCCATGCGAACCGCTCCGAGATCAATGCTCACCAGGTCGGCATCCCTGAGGACGGGTTCCACCTGGGTCAGGTCCGAGGAGATCTCCCCGAGGCGATAGGCTTCAAAAAACAATCGGTCCATCAAATCTATCTCCTCCTGCGAATTGAAGAAAGTTTGAAAGCCAAGGTTGCTGAAATTGAACAGATTCGTGGGCTTGTCCATTATTATATGGTGCAGGTAGTTGTAAGAATTGATTCTGGGATCGAGCTCTCCAAGATCAAACCTGCTGTCCACGGAAACCAGGTTCACCGGTTGACCCAACTTGTCATAGGCGCGGTAGTTGGCATAGGTCAGATCCTGACTGCCGCCGATTACAATGGGTACAACATTTTGTCGGATCAACTCATAGAGAACTTCTTTCACAATATAATAGGTGTCAGATATCTCTTTTCCCCTTTGAATGTTCCCTAAATCCACAATCTTGCTGTGCCAGTTTCCCGGGAACATCTGATAGAGATATTTCCGGATCAACTCCAGGTTCTTGCCTGTCCCGAGGTTGTCCGCCGCTCCTCGACCTTCAAGAATGCCAATGATGGCCAGTGAGGCCCCTTTCAAATCAGGCAGACCTTCTTGCCGGGTATGGAGCCCGATGCGCTTACCCAGGCTCAACTCAGATTGCAACGCCGTATGTGCCACGGCCAGTTCTTCTACGGGGATCAGGAGGTCCAGACTCATGCGTACAGGTTGTATGTTAAAAACGCAAAGTAAATAAAATCCACAGCCTCCCCGGAATAGTGTTCATAAAAAATAAAAAGTCCCTCCGAGTTGCACCGGAAGGACCATTTTCAAATTCTCTGCAGAACTTATTTCTTTTTTACCGCTTTTCTTCGCCCTTTGGCGTTCTTCGGAGCATTTTTCTCGAGGAGGTCCTTTACCTCCTCCAGGGTCAGCGCCTGGGCATCTACTGTTTTGGGCAACTCAACTTTCGTCTTCCCTTTTATGATGCTGTGTCTTCCCCAACGGGCCTTTTCAACACGAATACCTTCCTCTTCCCAATTGTGAATCACCTTCTCCAGGTCTTTTCTTTTTTTGGTTTCGATCAGTTCCTCAAGATCTTCCTGGCTCAGGTTGTCGAAATCGTAGCTCTTGTTCACATTGATGAACATGTTGTTCCACTTTATGAAGGGTCCAAAGCGTCCCACGCCTTTTTGAATGGGCAGCCCCTCATACTTCCCTATGGGAGCGTCTGCTTTGCGTTTCTTTTCGATAAGCTCTATGGCCCTGTCCATGTCCACAGACAAAGGGTTTTCGTCTTTGTCCAGGGAAATGAATTTTTTTCCGAATCGGATGTAAGGACCGTAGCGGCCATTGGCCACAATCACCTCCTCATCCTCAAATTTGCCAAGATCTTTGGGCAGCCTGAATAGTTCCATAGCCTCTTCATAGGTTATGGTATCCAGGGTCTGATCTCCCTGCAGGCTGGCAAACCTGGGCTTCTCTTCATCGGTCGCCTCACCGATCTGCACCATGGCGCCAAATCTTCCCAATCGCGCATAGACATTCTTTCCGGAATCAGGATCCACACCCAGGAGTCTTTCACCTTTGGCGCGGTCAGCATTTTCCGCCACATCTTCCACCTGATTGTGAAAACCACCGTAGAATTTCTTGATCATCTCCGTCCAGTTGCCTTTGCCCTCAGCAATGTCATCAAACTCCTTTTCTACATTTGCCGTGAAGCTGTAATCCAAAATATCACTGAAGTTCTCAACCAAAAAATCGTTGACGATCTTTCCGATGTCGGTGGGCATGAGTTTGCCCTTGTCTGCACCGACGGTTTCCTTGAGCACTTTGGAACTGATCTTGTCCTGGGACAGAACCAATTCGGTATAGGATCTTTCCTTGCCTTCAGCGGTTCCTTTGACTACGTATTCTCTTTTCTGGATCGTAGAGATGGTAGGTGCATAAGTTGATGGCCTGCCGATTCCCAGCTCCTCGAGCTGCCGAACCAACGACGCCTCCGTGTAACGATAAGGTGGCTTGGTATATCGCTCTGTGGCCCTAATGGACTTGCTGTCCAAATTTTCGTTCAAACTCATTTTAGGAAGCATTCCTGCCTGCTCTTCATCGTCGTTGTCCTTGCCTTCAAGGTAGACTTTCAAGAAGCCTTCAAAGGTAATTACCTCTCCGTTTGCCGTGAACACCTTCTCATTCTTATCATTGCTGATTCGGACATTGGTCCGTTCCAGCTGGGCATCACTCATCTGTGAGGCTATGGTTCTTTTCCAGATCAGATCATAGAGGCGCGTCTTGTCATTGTCTGCCTGTATGCTCCTGGCGCTCATATTCGTTGGGCGTATGGCCTCGTGGGCCTCCTGTGCTCCTTTTGCTTTCGTCGAGTAGTTTCTCGGCTTGCTGAATTCAGGTCCGTACGTGGATTGAATCTCTTCCTGGGCCGCATTGATCGCATCACCAGACAGGTTGACACTGTCGGTACGCATATAGGTGATCAAACCTTCTTCATAGAGGCGTTGTGCGACCATCATGGTCTTGGCTACCGGAAAATACAATTTACGAGAGGCTTCCTGCTGAAGTGTTGAGGTCGTAAACGGTGCTGCCGGGGTTTTCTTTGCAGGTTTGGTGCTCAGATCCTGAACCTGGAACGAAGCCGACACGCAGGACTGCAAAAACGCTTCAGCTTCCTCACGGGTCTCGAAATTCGCGGGCAACTTGGCCTGGAAGCCAGAACCTCCTTCGGTGGAAAAATCTCCGACCACACGATACGAAGCTACAGGCTCAAATTTCTCAATTTCTCTCTCCCGCTCCACGATCAAACGAACCGCCACGGATTGAACCCGACCTGCACTCAAACCTCCTTTGACCTTGCGCCAAAGCACCGGTGAGAGCTCATAACCCACAAGTCGGTCAAGAACGCGCCTGGCCTGCTGGGCATTTACGAGATTGTAATCTATGCTTCTGGGATTCTCAATGGCCTTGAGAATGGCCTTTTTGGTGATTTCGTGAAAAACAATGCGTTTGGTGTCGAGATCTTTCAATTTCAGTTGCTCAAACAGGTGCCAGGCTATAGCTTCTCCTTCGCGATCCTCATCACTGGCCAGCCATACCGTATCGGCCTTTTTTGCAAGTGTTTTTAGCTTCTTGACAACGGCTTTCTTATCACTCGACACGCTGTAATTGGGTGAAAAGTCACCTTCGACGTTAACCCCAAGTTCCTTGGAAGGCAGGTCAACGATGTGTCCAAAGCTGGATTCCACAACGAAATCCTTGCCCAGGAAACGCTCGATTGTTTTGGCCTTGGCAGGCGACTCGACTATAACTAGATTCTTCGACATACGATCACTTATTAGCTCCTGTTTTGAGATTGCAAAAGTAGAGAGAAAAAATTAAATCATTCTTCGGCCCAAAAAAACATGTGCTTTTAAGGACATCCATTATTGCTGTGAAACTGACTTTTTCTGTCAAAATGTCAGAAAAAAGAATTTTGATTGTATCTTTGCATTTCCAAAAAAATTACAATGCCGAGCGAACATATTATTGAGGAGAAGAAGCAAGGTCAGGCCCTGATCACGAAGGATCAGAAGGGTAACGCCAAGAAGCTTTTCATTGAGAGCTATGGGTGTCAGATGAACTTGAATGACAGTGAAATCGTCGCCTCAATTCTGGCGGACGAAGGGTTCAACACCACTACCCTGCTGGAAGAAGCCGACCTGGTTCTGGTCAATACCTGCTCCATTCGTGAAAAAGCGGAACAGACAGTGCGCAAGAGATTGCAGCAGTATAACCGGGTAAAGAAAATCAACCCCTCCATGAAAATCGGCGTGATGGGATGCATGGCCGAACGACTGAAAACCAAATTCCTGGAAGAAGAGAAAATGGTGGATCTCGTCGTCGGACCCGATGCCTATCGTGACCTGCCCAACCTGGTCAAAGAGATCGAAGATGGAAAAGACGCGATCAACGTGATCCTGTCCAAAGAAGAAACCTACGGAGATGTGACCCCCGTTCGTCTGAACAGCAATGGCGTATCTGCTTTTATTTCGATAACCCGTGGCTGTGACAACATGTGCACCTTCTGCGTTGTTCCCTTCACCCGGGGTCGCGAAAGGAGTCGGGATCCAAAGAGCATCGTCAATGAAGCCGTTCAACTTTGGGAAGAGGGTTTCAAGGAGATCACCCTCCTGGGTCAAAACGTGGATTCCTACCTGTGGTACGGCGGTGGTTTGAAAAAGGATTTTGACAAAGCCCCGGAGATCGCACGTTCCACAGCGGTGGATTTTGCCCAGCTCATGGAGATGGTGGCCCTGGCGGTTCCAAAGATGAGGATTCGTTTCGCCACCTCCAATCCACAGGACATGAGCTTGGACGTTCTTCACACGATGGCCAGGTACGAAAACATTTGCAAATACATACATCTGCCCGTTCAAACCGGAAGCACGCGCATGCTGGAGCGGATGAATCGGCAGCACACACGTGAAGAATACATGGAGCTGATTGACAACATCCGACGCATTATTCCAGACTGCGCCATTTCACAGGACATGATTGCCGGGTTCTGCGGAGAAACCGAGCAGGACCACCAGGACACCTTGTCTTTGATGGAATACGTCAAATACGATTTCGGGTTTATGTTTGCCTACTCGGAGCGACCCGGAACTCCTGCTGCCAAGCGAATGGAAGACGATGTTCCGCTGGAGGTCAAAAAGCGAAGGCTGTCGGAGATCATTCAGTTGCAACAAAAGCACGGCATGTACAGAATGAAGCAATTCGTGGGCAAAACCGTGGAGATTCTCATCGAAGGGAATTCGAAAAAGTCCGATCAGCACTGGATGGGCAGAAATACCCAGAATGCAGTGGCAGTATTCCCGAAAGGAGATGAGAAAATCGGTGACCTGGTGCAGGTCAGGATCGACGACTGCACGTCAGCCACCCTAATCGGCACAAGAATCAGGTAAACCTCCAATCATGGAATCACTACAAACCATAAAGCAGCGTTTCGGAATCATTGGAAACAACAATCAGCTCAACGTGGCCCTTCAAAAAGCCATGCGTGTTGCCCCGACGGACATATCGGTCCTGGTGCGAGGTGAGAGCGGGGTCGGAAAAGAAGCGATTCCGAAAATAATTCACAACCTCTCCCATCGCAAGCACGCGAAATACATTGCTGTGAACTGTGGGGCCATCCCCGAGGGAACTATAGACAGTGAGCTCTTCGGGCATGAGAAAGGATCCTTCACGGGGGCGTCCCAAACACGCAGCGGCTATTTTGAAGTCGCCGACGGAGGAACGATTTTTCTGGATGAGGTTGGGGAGCTCCCCCTTACCACCCAGGTGAGGCTTCTCCGGGTATTGGAAAACGGAGAGTTTCTCAAGGTCGGATCGTCCAAGGTTCAAAAGACCGATGTAAGAATTGTGGCGGCGACCAATCTCAACATGGAGGAAGCCATTAAAAAAGGAAAGTTCAGGGAGGACCTCTATTACAGGTTAAGTACAGTGGAAATTTGGCTGCCACCTCTCAGGGACCGCGCCGACGACATACACCTGCTGTTTCGAAAGTTCGCCTCTGACTTTGCCCAGAAGTACAAAATGCCCACGGTCCGTTTGGACGATGAGGCGATCGAGACCCTGGAGTCTTACGAATGGAAGGGAAACATCCGACAGCTAAGAAATCTGACAGAACAAATTTCGGTGATCGAGCCAAACAGGAATATCACCCGGGAGATCCTGATGACCTATTTGCCGGACTACCACCAGAATCTTCCGGCCATCATCTCTGAGAAGAAGCCTGATTCGGATTTTGCCAATGAACGGGAGATCCTCTACAAGGTGCTCTTTGACATGCGAAATGACATCACCGATCTGAAAAACCTCACCCAGAAGCTCATCAAGGAAGGTTCTGAGAATCAACCCCCACAGGAAACTACACAGTTGTTGATCGACAAGATCTACGGGAAAGATTCGAAAGATCGAAAGAACAGTCCCCTAGAGATCATAACGGATGCCGAGGAGGACACGGCCTATGAGGAAAATCCGAAGATTGTTTCCTACGAAGACGCGGAGACCGTGGAAGAAACGCTTTCGCTTCAGGAGAAAGAGCTTGAAATGATAAAGCAAGCCCTTGAGCGCAACAAAGGCAAAAGAAAACTTGCGGCCAAAGAATTGGGCATCTCCGAACGAACGTTGTACCGAAAAATAAACCAATATAATTTGTGAATCTCAGCGTTTTATGGTTTATTTGTTAGCCTGTGCTCAACGCGGTTCACGGCGAATTTCAGTTCAAATCCCATTCTTCCATGAATAAGACCCTGCTCAGTCTGATCATCATCATGCTTGTCCTGCCCCTGGGATGCGGTGTCTATTCTTTTACTGGGGGAAGCACGGGTGACGCTGAAACCGTTCAGGTTGATTTTTTCACCAATTCTGCCAACCTGGTCGAACCTAGCCTGAGCCAAAGTTTTACCATTGCGCTCCAGGATCGGTTTCTTCGCCAGACCAATCTGAAGCTCACGGATACCGGTGGCGATTTGCACTTTGAGGGTGAGATAACCCAATACCGCATCATTCCGATTGCGGCTACAGCCGAACAAACGGCTGCACAGAACCGATTGACCATTGCGGTGCGCGTCAGATATTACAACCGACTCAATGAAGAAGACAATTTTGAGCAGACTTTCTCATTTTACAGCGACTATGACGGAAACCTCCAGCTGACCGGAAGTGTTCTGGACACTGCTTATGAGGATATTTTCGAACGGATTACACAGGACATCTTCAACGCGGCAGTGGCGAAGTGGTAGCAAAGTAGCAGGAACATGAACCTAATTGAGTTTACAAAGATCATTTCGGACCCTTCGAGCATCTCGAAAGGGCAAACGAAAGGTTTGGATCAGATTCTGGAAGAGTATCCCTTTTTCCAGTCGGCTCACTTCTTGCGACTCTACGCCCTGAAGAAACAACGAAGTTTCAGGTACAACGATGCCTTGAAGAAAACAGCCGCATACACGACAGACCGGGAGCTGCTTTTCAATTACATCACCAACTTTGACTTCGAGATTCCTGTCGAAAGCAGCGATGCTCAAGAATCGATTTCCCCGGATTCACAGGAGCCGGCACCTGAAGAGCTCGCAGAAGTCGAGAAAAATCTTGGAATCGGATCCCCACTTGATTTTAAAAGTGATGAGACCTATTCCTTCGGGGAGTGGTTGCAACTCAGCCAACTCAAACCCATTGATCGCACGATTTCATCGGATCGGAGCAGGAAAAAGCCCAAAAACAATCTTGATCTGATCAATGATTTCATCGCAAAGCGCCCCCGGATCAAACCGGCGGAAGATGACAATTATGACGACCTGGCTTTGGAGAGCTCAACCGAGAACGAGCAGCTCATGACAGAGACTCTGGCCCATGTTTATCTGGAGCAAAAAAAGTACGAAAAGGCCATTGCTGCTTTTACGGTTCTAAGTTTGAAATATCCAGAAAAAAGTTCTTTCTTTGCAGACCGAATTGAAGCTGTAAAAAAATTGCAGAAGAACTAATACTGGAGAACATGTCGTACTTATTATTTTTAGTTTTGATTATCATCGTATCGATTCTGCTGATTCTTGTGATCATGGTTCAGAATCCGAAAGGGGGCGGACTGTCATCTTCCTTTGGTGGAGCCGGCACGCAAAACCTCGGTGGCGTTCAGAATACTACCAATTTCCTGGACAAAAGCACCTGGACGCTTGCCATAGCGCTGTTCGCATTGATCCTGCTTTCGAATTTCGCCATTCCAAGAAACAACTCGGTTGACATGGAATCAGCAACGGAGGGAATCATCAACGATCGTGAAGCGCTTGAAGCGCCTCCGACCCTGGACACGGACAAGGTGATTGACAGCGCCAACTGACAGGAAACAAAATAAAATTTATGCCAACGTAATGACACGTTGGCATTTTTTTTATCCGTTCTGTCAGTTTTTTCACAATGGCAGTGTTTTTGCGAAATGCATAGCGGAAGATTTGGCGCAGGCCAATCGCATTTTTATTAAATAACTTAAAACATTATATAATGAGTAAATTAACTATTCAACCTCTTGCAGACAGAGTGCTTGTAGAGCCCCTAGCGGCAGAAACAAAAACAGCTTCCGGAATCTACATTCCCGATTCAGCAAAAGAAAAACCTCAACAAGGTAAGGTTGTGGCAGTTGGCAAAGGAACGAAAGACGAACCCATGACAGTTAAAGTTGGGGACACCGTTCTCTATGGTAAATTTGCCGGAACTGAGTTGAAACTCGATGGCAATGATTATCTGATCATGAGAGAAAGCGACATCTTTGCAATCCTCTAAACAAAATAAATTCAGTAACACTTAACAAAAAAGCAAAATGGCAAAAGACATCATATTTGACATAGAGTCACGCGACGGCTTGAAAAGAGGCGTAGACGCCCTGGCGAACGCCGTAAAAGTGACCTTGGGTCCTAAAGGACGAAACGTGGTAATCGGCAAGGCCTTCGGTGGCCCGCAAATTACAAAGGACGGGGTGACCGTGGCAAAAGAGATCGAATTGGAAGACGCACATGAGAACATGGGCGCGCAAATGGTTAAGGAAGTAGCCTCCAAGACGAACGACCTCGCAGGAGACGGAACCACTACCGCTACAGTTCTCGCTCAGGCGATCGTGAAAGAAGGATTGAAAAACGTAGCAGCCGGCGCCAATCCGCTGGACCTTAAACACGGAATTGACAAGGCTGTTGAAAGCATCATTGCAGACCTGAAAAGACAATCTCAGGAAGTGGGAAGCAACCTGGACAAAATCAAACAGGTGGCCTCAATCTCTGCCAACAACGATGAGTCGGTTGGAGAATTGATCGCTGAAGCTTTCGACAAAGTCGGGAAAGAAGGTGTCATCACTGTTGAAGAGGCCAAAGGAACCGATACGCACGTCGACATTGTAGAAGGTATGCAGTTTGACCGCGGATACCTTTCGCCATACTTTGTAACGAATTCAGACAAAATGACTACCGACCTGGACTCTCCCTACATACTGCTCTATGACAAGAAGATCTCGACCATGAAAGATCTCCTCCCTGTACTGGAGCCCGTGGCGCAGTCTGGAAAGCCTTTGTTGATCATAGCGGAAGACATCGATGGTGAGGCACTTGCTACTCTTGTCGTGAACAAATTGCGCGGATCTTTGAAGATTGCCGCTGTGAAAGCTCCTGGATTTGGAGATCGCAGAAAGGCCATGCTTGAAGACATCGCAATTCTGACAGGTGGCACCGTGGTATCTGAGGAAAGAGGCTTCACCCTTGAGAACGCAACCATGGACATGCTTGGAAGCGCAGAGCGCGTGACTATTGACAAAGACAATACGACAGTTGTCAATGGCTCTGGTGACACCGATGCGATCAAGGCCCGAGTGAGCCAGATCAAGTCTCAGATTGAAACTACAACTTCTGACTACGACAAAGAGAAGCTTCAGGAAAGGTTGGCCAAGCTCGCCGGTGGAGTTGCTGTTCTTTACGTCGGAGCTGCCAGTGAGGTTGAAATGAAAGAGAAGAAAGACCGCGTGGATGACGCGCTTCACGCAACCCGTGCAGCTGTAGAAGAAGGAATCATCGCCGGAGGTGGTGTAGCATTTATTCGGGCGAAAAGTGTTCTGGACAAAGTCAAGTCTGACAACCAGGATGAGAAAACAGGAGTTGCCATCGTGGCTCGTGCTATCGAAGAACCCCTTCGACAGATTGCAGAAAATGCAGGCAATGAAGGTTCTGTAGTCGTTTCAAAAGTACTTGAAGGAAAAGGTGACTTCGGATTCAACGCCAAGACTGAGGAGTATGTGAACATGCACAAGGCGGGAATCATCGATCCGACCAAAGTGACTCGTATCGCGCTTGAAAACGCGGCTTCAGTTGCAGGAATGATCCTCACTACGGAGTGTGCACTTGTAGATATCAAAGAAGAGAATCCGCCAGCAATGCCGCCAATGGGCGGAGGTGGTATGCCCGGAATGATGTAATCCGGTCATCTCGAAGCAAAAAATCCGCCCATGTGGCGGATTTTTTTTGCATTACTTTGGTATTTATCGCAATTGAGATCCCATGTAATTACAAGGATTCGACGATCTGGGAGATATCCGATCTGTTCTTATAATCGGGATCGTACTGGACGTATTCGATTCTTCCGTCTGTTCCAATCAAATAAGTAGCAGGCACCGGCAATACTTTCTCACTCTCGGGATTGTATTCATTCACAAGTTCGGTGATCTTGCCGTAGTAATTCGGCACATTGGACTCATTTACTTCAAAGGCCACTTTGTAATCCTTCATGATTTGATTACCGGAATCGTGAACTATGGAGAAGCTGGTATTGAATTTTTCCTGCGTTTCCTTCGTTTTCTCAACGGATTCTGGGGTCACAACCAATACGAATACCCCTTTCTCTTTAAGAGTCTTCAGATTATTTTCCAGTTCTCCGAGATGCTTCTTGCAATGGGGGCACCAATTACCTCTGTAGAAGACCAACAAAATCTTTTCACTTTGCAAAATCTCCTTTGAGTTGATGGCATTGCCGTTCTGATCTGTAGCCTTGATTGATGGAGCTTGTTCCCCGATTTCCAGGTGTTCAGAATTGATTTGCCCACTCATCCCCAGAGAAACAAGAAAGCAAAGAGTCATAAATAAAGTTCTCATAAAATTGGTTTTACCCTTTAGACGGGACACTGCAGATCAATTACAAAAAAATCACCGAGCTGAACCAGTATCCCGGCTTCCGTCAAATGAGATCTTGCCAACAAGCAATTCGAAAAACATTTTAAAATCGGAGGCAAGACTCCAAAGCGGATACTTGAATGTTGCCGGCTGATTCTTCTCGTAGAAGTAGTGGCCCACCCAGGCGAATCCATATCCCATAACCGGAACCAGGGCCCACAAGTAGTTCTGTCCGGTGAAAAGAGCCGCAAAAACCAGAGCAAAAACCAAAAAAGTACCAATAAAGTGCAGGGTGCGACAGGTCTTATCCTGATGCTCTGTCAGATAGAATTGATAAAATTCTTTGTAGGTCTTGATTCTTTCCATGATCAGCTTGCGATTGCGTTCGACAAAAAATTCTTGAAAGGCTCTCTGACCACACTCTCGTAGCGTTTTCTGTTCCGGTCAAACCACTCCTTGTTGTTATTCGCTGCCAGTTCTTTGAAGAATTCCAGGTAATCGGGAGAGAAATAGATCATGAGCGCATCAATTCTGTCTCTGAACCTTTCGAATCTCCTGTGCCTTTTCAGCCGCCTGGACATTTTTCTCGATGCGGTGACCAGGTCGGCTCCACTTCTGGCTCTCCTCGGCCTCAACCAGGGATCGCCTGATCTTGAACTTGCCCGTATCGTCTTTTTTCTTTTCTGTTGGAGTCAGGCCGAGCAAGGAGAACATCTCTGCATCCTTGTCTTCCCCGGGATTCGGGGTGGTGAGCAATTTGTCTCCGGCAAAAATAGATGAGGCTCCGGCCATAAAGCAAAGGGCCTGGCCCTCTGTGCTCATTCCTGTTCGACCCGCTGAAAGCCTGACCGTCGTTTTTGGCATAACTATTCGGGTAGTTGCAATCATACGGACCACGTCCCAAACGGGTACAATCTCCTGCTCCTCCATGGGTGTTCCCTCTACAGCGACCAGGGCGTTGATCGGCACCGATTCCGGTTGAGGATCGAGTTTGGACAGGCTGAGGAGCATACCCGCGCGATCCTCGATGCTCTCTCCCATTCCAATGATTCCTCCCGAACAGACCTTGAGCGATCCCTTCCGGACATTGTCGAGCGTTTTGAGACGATCGTCATAGCCACGCGTGGAGATCACCTCCTTATAGTACTCTTCAGATGTGTCCAGATTGTGATTGTAATAATGCAGCCCGGCTTCGGCCAGACGTACCGCCTGGCTCTCGGTGATCATCCCGAGGGTGCAACACACTTCCATTTCAAGTTCACTCAGTCCCCGAACCATTTTCAATACCTTCTCAAAATCCTCTCCTTCCCTCACATTTCTCCAGGCCGCTCCCATGCATACGCGTGAGGATCCGTTTTCCTTGGCCCTTCGAGCCAGCCCGATCACTGTTTCATAGGGCAAAAGATCATTCTTTTCAATAGAGGTGTGATATCTTGCCGCCTGGGGACAGTATCCACAATCTTCCGGGCATCCTCCGGTTTTGATCGAAATAAGGGTACTCACTTGAATTTTTGAAGGATCGTGATGTTCACGATGAACCTGTGCCGCCCGATAGATCAACTCCATCAGGGGCATGTTGTACAGGTCGATGATTTCTTGTTTTGAATAAGTTTCCATGGCTCCGGATTAAAGATCAAAAATAAGGAATAGCACTTACTTCGAAACAACTATTTTCAAAAATGCTGTGATCAAATGTTTCGAGTGATGACAAGGCTGACAGCATTTCCGCCAAACCCTACTGCATTTACCATCACTTTTGACAATCGCTTCGGGGCTTTTTGCCCATCCAAAAATGGGACGCCGATAAATTCCTGCTCACCCAGCATCAGTAAGGCCATTTCAAGGCTCATTGCTCCTGAGGCCCCCAAAGTGTGGCCGATGATCCATTTGTTTGAAGTCAATGCCGGCTCGTGATTCTTGAAAACTTTTTCAATGGCCAACAATTCAGAGCTGTCTCCTTTAAGGGTGCCCGGTGCATGGGTCACAATGACGTCAATCTCCTCGGGATTCATTCCGTTTAGGGCCATGCGCATGGATCTTTGAAAGCAGTCGGCATCCGTAGAAATCGAAATATTGTGAGTCAGGGGCTCGGTCGCAAATCCCACTCCTTCAATGACTCCCAATGCACCCGATTTCTTGCCTTTCTCCAGGCAAAAGACGGCTGCTGCCTCTCCGAGAACCATCGAATTGCTTCTTTTCTCAGGATCCAAAGTCCGGCAGGGAAAATCCTGGCTCTGCTCCGCATAAATCCGCAAGGCCTTCAATTGGGCCACGGTAAATGGAGTATTTGAAGCCTCGCTTCCACCCGCCAGGAAATATTGGCTCATACCGCTGCTGAGCCAGGCGATCCCATTGAGGATTCCGTGCAAAGCCGTTGAACAGGCGATGGAGTGACTGATGGTTGGCCCGCTCGACTGCAGGTCATGCCCCACCCAGGAGGACAGGTTTCCCAGGGTCGTGGTCGGAGAGCTCAGGGTGCTGGCTGTGTCTGCCCCGGTTTTGAGAAATTCTCCATGATATTTTTCAAAGAGATGGGTCGAGCCGCGGGAGGAACCAATATTGATTCCTATATTTTCTGTGTTCCAACCGGCTTTTGAAACCGCGCGCCGAGACACGTAAATGGCCAACAATACCGAAGGATCCAACTCCCTGTAATTTTTTATTTGTCTCAGTTCTTCGATCTCTTCCCACAACTCCCTGTCAATGGAGCTGACAAGAGCCGAGAAGGTTCCGAAATTGCGTGATTCGATTCGAGATTCCCCTCTTTTGTAGCTCTTCCATACGTGTTGCTCATCCGCTCCAAGGGCAGAGACGGAGGCCATGGACATGATGGATACAGGTTCATTCATGGCTCAGCATTTCAAGACAGTTCAGGATGGATGCATACAGCAGGGTCAACTCCTCTTCCGTAATCGTAAAAGGGGGGAGCAAATAAATGGTATTGCCCAGAGGTCTCAAAAAGACGCCCTGGTCCATGAAAAACCGGTAGAGTCTATCCCTCAGGTTTCCGTAACGTTCGGTTTCAATATCGAGATCGAGGGCAAAAATCACGCCCAGGCTGCGGGTGCTTTTTACCATGGGATGTTTTTTGACTTCAGCCTCGAATTGCAAATGCCTTTCTGCAATGCGCTGAATGGAATCCTGGATGGTCTCAGTGGCAAGCAGATCCATCCCGGCCAGAGCAGCTGCGCAAGCCAGGGGGTTCGCCGAATAGGTATGCCCGTGAAAAAAGCCTTTCGAGACTTCCTTGTCACAAAAGGCGTCAAACACATTTTGACTGCAGCAGGTCAGGGCCATGGGCGCCACCCCAGCAGTAAGCGACTTGGAAAGACAGATTATGTCGGGTACTTCTTTGAGATAATCGCTGGCGAAGTTTCGACCCGTTTTGCCAAAGCCGGTCATCACCTCATCGGCTATCGTCAGGGCTCCGTGACTTCGGGCCAGCTCCATCAGAACCTCCAAATGTTCAGCGGGATACATATGCATGGCGGCAGCTCCCTGGACGAGAGGCTCAAAAATAAAGGCTGCCACATCTTGATCCTCCAGGATTTGCTTGAAACGCATCTCCAAGGCATCCATATTCAGACCATCGGGCACGGGTATGCGTTCAATTTCCAAAAGGAAATCTTCAAAAGGCCCGTTGTAAACTGATAATCCAGAAACCGACATGGCCCCGAAGGTGTCCCCGTGAAAAGCATTTTCAAGGGCTACTATCTTGTTGCGTTTCTCTCCGCGGTTAAAATGATATTGAAGCGCCATTTTGATCGCCACATCCACGGATGTCGATCCGTTGTCCGAGAAAAATATTTTATTGATTCCTATGGGAAGGATCTCCACCAGCTTTTCTGAAAGCTCAATCGCCGGAGGATGCGTAAAACCACTGAAAACCACCTGGTCCAGCTGATCCAGCTGTTGCTTTACACGGGACGTGATCTCAGGGTTGCAATGACCGTACATGCAGGTATACCAGGAAGAAATGCCGTCGATATAGGCCTTGCCCTTATCATCATAGAGATACGAGCCCCTGGCGCGTACCAAAGGCAGATGATCGGGGTTGAGCCCGTGCTGGGTCAATGGGTGCCAAAGGTGCTTCTTATCCCGGTCTGTGTAATTTTTCATATCAGGTTCTCCAGTTTTGAACGAAAGAGCCCGGCATACTTCGACACGACTCCTGCATCGACCCGCTCTTCCCAATCGATCCGGCCCAGAACAGGCACATCCCCAAGGGATTCTATGATGCTCTCGGTCGTAGGAACTTCCTCTCCGTTAAAGATGATCCCGGACACCTTTCTGCCATGGGCTCGCAAGGCCTCCAGGGTGAGAAGCGTGTGATTGATGCTACCCAGGTAATGTCTTGAGACCACCAGTGTTTTCCAATCATCCTCAACCAGATCAAGAATGGTTTCCCTGTCATTTAGCGGTACCAGCAGACCACCGGCGCCCTCGATCACAAGGTCATTCGATGTTTGTGGGGTTCGAATTTTGCCCAGTTCGATGCGGATGCCATCTATGTCTGCTGCGGCATGCGGACTCATTGGGGTCTTCAGAGCATAGCTGTTGGGGTGAAAAACCGATCGGTCGTTGCTAACCCATGACCGGACGCGGTCAGAATCGGAAAACTCGAGATCACCTGCTTGCACCGGTTTCCAGTAATCCGCTTTCAAAGCCTCAGCAACAATAGCTGCTACTAATGTTTTGCCGACATCCGTCCCGATTCCGGTAATAAAAATCTTGCGCATCCTTTCCGAAAAATTCTAGACAAAAGTACTCAATAATTGAAGAATCCTTTGAATCTCCGACGAAGTATTGAAGCTGTGAATGCAAATTCGTATACGCTCCTGGCCCTTAGGCACAGTGGGAGAAAAAATGACCTTCGCCCCCATCTTGTGCTCTTGTAACACCTTCTTGATTTCTTCAGGATCTGAAGAATCCGGCAGCAGAAAAGACTGTATCGGAGATCGGCTTGGTATGAAATTAGAAGTTAGATTCAAATTCTCAATTTCGCTCAAAAATGCATCGATGTTAAGGCTGAGCCGATCCCGTTGTTCTGAATGCTCCAGCTCTTTCAAGGCGCCGCTGATCCGCAAAACCTCCCTCGGCGGCAAGGCCGTGGTGTAAATGAAGGAACGGGCAAAATTGATCAGGTATTTTTTCAAGAATTCGGAACCCAGAACAGCTGCTCCATGGCAGCCCAGGGCTTTGCCGAAAGTGTGAATTCGTGCAAAGACTTCGTTCTCAAGGCCGAGTGTTGTTATCATGCCCGAACCGTCCTGGCCCATAACCCCGGTCGAGTGAGCCTCGTCCACGATCAGGTACAGGTTCTCGGAGCGGCAAAAATCGGCGAGCTGATCAAGAGGCGCTTCATCTCCATCCATGGAATAGACCGATTCCACAATCACATAGTTCTGTCCTGTCCTCGAACGCGCCTTGCTGATTTTCTTTTTCAGGTCACCCAGGTCATTGTGTTCGAAACCGTAAGAGGAGGCTGAAGAAAGGGAAATGCCATCCCGAATTGAAGCATGTGACAAACGGTCAAAAAATACGGCGTCCTGACGTTGCAAGACTGCCGAAAACAAACCGATGTTGGCATCGTAACCCGAGTTGAAAAGAAGGGCCGACTCGGCTCTGAAAAATTTGGCAAGAGCCATCTCGAGTTCCTCGTGCGCTTTGGAGTTTCCTGAAATCAGGCGGGAACCCGTACTTCCGTTCCATTGGAAGGGAGATATTTCCTCTCCTCCGCTTTCAGGGTCAAGATTAGGGTTGGATGCAAAACCCAGGTAGTCGTTTGAAAAAAAGTCGATGAGCCCCTCATGTGTCTGCAAGACTCGAAACATCCCTTCTTGCTCGCGGAGGCTCAGCTTCCTGGACAAACCTTCGGGAAACTTCATGGGATCAAGCCTGACCGGTAGGACCGAAATTCAACGGAATTGGAGGTTGCTCATAGTCCTTGATCTCCCCGTGGTTGGCTTCGAAACGATTCACATTCTCATTGAGCGCCTTAGCCAGTCTTTTGGCGTGTTGAGGAGTCAAAATAATTCTTGACTTGACTTTGGATTTCGGAGCTCCAGGCATCACGTTGATGAAATCGACTACGAATTCCGATATGGAATGATTGATGATCGCCAGGTTGGCATAGGTGCCATCCGCCATTTTTTCATCGATCTCTATATTGAGTTGATTCTTTTTTTCTTCAGTAGCCATGTCTTGCTGTAATTTGAGTTAAAAAAAAAGGCACGAATCATCGTGCCTTTTGTTCTTATTCTTCGATTTCCTCTTTCAGGCCGACGATGAGATTGTCGTACTCCCTCATTCCGGTACCTGCCGGAATTCGTTTTCCTACAATCACATTCTCTTTGAGACCCTCCAGGTAATCCTCTTTTCCGCTCACCGCGGCTTCGTTGAGTACCTTGGTCGTTTCCTGGAAAGAAGCCGCCGATATGAACGACTTGGTTTGCAAAGAAGCTCTCGTAATCCCCTGCAAGATAGGTTCTGCAGTTGCCGGTACGGCATCGCGAGCCTCAACCAGGGCCTTGTCATTTCTTCTCAACAAGGAATTCTCATCTCGGAGATCACGCGCAGAGACAATCTGTCCATTCTTGAAATTCTCTGAATCTCCTTTGTCTTCAAC
The DNA here is from genome assembly GCA_942492425.1 of uncultured Flavobacteriaceae bacterium. GTDB lineage: Bacteria > Bacteroidota > Bacteroidia > Flavobacteriales > Flavobacteriaceae > Lutimonas. The sequence continues at coordinate 646,439 of CALOEQ010000001.1, read as the reverse complement.
TACTTTCAATCCGTAGATGTTGTCGTTCACTTCTATAAATTCATTCTTGTGAATCAACTGATTCTCTAGGAAGATAGTATCACCTGAGTCGATGATTTTCACCTTTCTCATCATTTGTCTCACCACAACTTCAAAGTGCTTGTCATTGATCTTCACACCTTGCAAACGGTATACCTCCTGAATCTCGTTCACCAGATATTCCTGCACCTTGGCAGGACCCATGATATTCAAAATGTCACTCGGAGTGGTTGCTCCATCAGACAACGGCATGCCCGCCTTGACATAATCGTTCTCCTGAACCAGGATCTGGTTGGAAAGCTTGACAAGATATTTTTTGACGTCACCCAGTTTGGATTCGACAATAATTTCGCGGTTACCTCTCTTGATCTTACCGAAGCTGATCACACCATCAATCTCAGTCACAACGGCGGGATTCGATGGGTTTCTCGCTTCGAAGAGCTCAGTCACCCTTGGAAGTCCACCAGTGATATCCCCGGCCTTACCGGATCTTCTAGGTATCTTGACCAGTATCTGACCGGCTTTGATTTTTTGACCTTCCTCAATGAGCAGGTGTGCTCCAACAGGCAAGGAGTATGAACGCTGGGTCTTACCCTTGGTGTCCTGAACATGAAGGGTTGGAATTACCCTTTTCTTCTTGGAATCAGAAATCACTTTTTCCTTGAATCCGGTCTGTTCGTCGAGTTCCACCTGGTAAGTGACTCCTTCGATAACATCCTCAAAGATCGCCTTACCACTGAATTCCGAAACAATGACACCATTGTAAGGATCCCACTGGCAAATGACATCTCCTTTTTTCACTGTGCTTCCGTCTTTAACGAAAATATGTGATCCGTAAGGGATGTTTTTCGTGCTCAACACAAGTTCGGAGTTCTTGTCAAGAATCTTGAATTCCGAGGTTCGTGAAATGACGATCTTCACCTTATTTCCTTCACTGTCAAGACCATCGACCGTTTTGAGGTCTTCAATGGAAAGTTTTCCTCCATGGTTCGCTACCAGCTTGCTGTCTTCAGATATGTTTCCTGCAATACCCCCTACGTGGAAGGTTCTCAACGTCAGCTGGGTACCCGGCTCACCGATCGACTGAGCGGCAACAACACCCACGGCCTCACCTTTCTGAACCATCTTGTTGTTTGACAGGCTCACTCCGTAGCACTTGGAGCAAATTCCTTTTGTTGCCTCGCAAGTAAGTGCCGAGCGAACTTCAATCGTTTCCAATTCAGCCTTCTCCACCTTTTTGACCGATTCCTCGGTAAAGAGACCTCCGGCCTCAATAATCAATTCATCGGTTGAAGGATCATGCACTTCGTGCAGAGATACTCTTCCGAGAATTCTTTCGCCCAAAGACTCAACGATCTCGTCATTGTTCTTCAAAGCCTGGACCTCCAGACCTCGCAACGTACCACAGTCTTCTTCATTGATGATGACGTCCTGTGCCACGTCGACAAGTCTTCGGGTCAGGTATCCGGCATCTGCCGTTTTAAGGGCCGTATCCGCAAGACCTTTTCTCGCACCGTGCGTCGAGATGAAGTACTCGAGAATCGAAAGACCTTCCTTAAAGTTCGAAAGGATCGGGTTCTCGATAATCTCTCCACCACCGGCAGTCGATTTCTTCGGCTTGGCCATCAGACCCCGCATCCCGGTCAACTGACGGATCTGCTCCTTCGAGCCCCTCGCACCGGAATCCAGCATCATGTACACTGAGTTGAAGCCTTGTTGGTCTTCTCTCAATCGCTTCATTGACAATTCTGTGAGTCGGTTGTTCGTGGATCCCCAGATGTCAATCACCTGGTTGTATCGCTCCTTGTTGGTGAGCATACCCATGTTGTAACTTACCATGATCGAATCCACCTGCTTGTTCGCAGCGTCTATCATGTCGTACTTCTCATCCGGGATGATGATGTCTCCCAAACTGAAGGACAGACCTCCCTGGAAGGCAAAATTGTATCCCATGTTCTTGATATCATCCAGGAACTTACCGGTAGTCGGTACATCAGTCACTTTGAGGATATTCCCGATGATGTCACGCAGCGATCTCTTGGTCAGTACTTCGTTGATGTAACCCGCTTTTTCAGGAACTACCTCATTGAACAGTACCCGTCCGACCGTGGTTTCAATTATTTTGTCGACCAACTCACCCTTGTCGTTGAGATCCTTGGTTCGCACTTTGATACCGGCGTTGAGGTCTACTTTCTTCTCGTTGAAGGCAATTTTCACCTCTTCAGGCGAGTAAAAAGTTGTTCCTTCACCCGGCACCTTGAAGTCATCAGTCGACTTTCTTTCCTTGGTCATATAGTAAAGACCCAATACCATGTCCTGGGACGGTACCGTGATCGGTGAGCCGTTCGCCGGGTTCAAAATATTGTGGGACGCCAGCATCAACAGCTGAGCCTCAAGAATCGCTTCCTCACCCAACGGGAGGTGAACCGCCATCTGGTCACCATCGAAATCCGCATTGAAAGCCGTACATACCAAGGGGTGCAACTGAATCGCTTTACCCTCGATCAGCTTCGGCTGGAAAGCCTGGATACCCAATCGGTGGAGTGTCGGGGCCCTGTTCAAAAGAACCGGATGACCCTTCAATACATTTTCGAGAATGTCCCATACAACGGGTTCTCTCTTGTCGATTATTTTTTTCGCGGATTTAACCGTCTTGACAATACCTCTCTCAATCAGCTTGCGGATGATAAAAGGCTTGTAAAGCTCGGCAGCCATGTCTTTTGGCAGACCGCATTCGTAAAGTTTCAATTCCGGCCCGACGACGATTACCGAACGTGCTGAGTAATCCACACGTTTACCGAGCAAGTTCTGACGGAACCTTCCTTGTTTCCCCTTCAAGGAGTCAGACAAGGACTTCAATGGACGGTTAGATTCCGTTTTGACCGCAGAAGATTTTCTGGTATTGTCAAACAGGGAATCAACCGACTCCTGGAGCATTCGCTTCTCATTACGCAGAATCACTTCAGGAGCTTTGATCTCCATCAGTCGCTTCAGACGATTGTTACGGATAATCACCCTTCTGTACAGGTCATTCAGGTCAGAAGTGGCAAATCTTCCTCCGTCAAGAGGAACCAGCGGACGCAATTCGGGCGGGATCACAGGGACCACCTTCATGATCATCCATTCCGGTTTGTTCTCTTTCTTGATATTTGCTTCTCTGAAAGCCTCAACCACATTTAGACGCTTGAGCGCCTCCATCTTTCTCTGCTTTGACGTCTCCTTGTTGGCCTTGTCTCTCAGCTCGTACGACAACTCGTTCAGATCGATGCGGTTCAAAAGCTCAATGAGACATTCTGCACCCATCTTCGCGATGAATTTGTTCGGATCGCTGTCATCCAGGTATTGGTTTTCCTGCGGAAGATCTTCCAGGATGTTCAGGTATTCTTCTTCCGTCAGGAAGTCCATTTTCTGGAGTGGCTCTCCTTCTTCATTTTTTGCGATACCCGGTTGGATGACGACATAACGCTCATAATAGATGATCATGTCGAGTTTCTTCGATGGCAAACCGAGCAAATACCCCATTTTATTCGGAAGTGATCTGAAGTACCAGATGTGTGCCACAGGAACAACGAGATTGATGTGTCCGACACGATCCCTCCTGACTTTCTTCTCAGTCACCTCTACTCCACAACGGTCACAAATGATCCCCTTGTATCGGATTCTCTTGTACTTGCCACAGGCACATTCGTAATCTTTGATCGGGCCAAAGATCCTTTCACAGAAAAGGCCGTCTCTTTCGGGTTTGTGCGTCCGGTAGTTGATGGTTTCGGGCTTTAGAACTTCTCCTCTTGACCTTTCGAGAATGGTCTCAGGTGAAGAAAGTCCGATCGAGATTTTATTGAATTTTTTTACAGTGTATTTTTCTCTTTGTCTTGCCATGGTAATGGGACGAATTAAAATGTAAAAATTGAGTAGGCAGGCCGGGTCGATAAACCCAGCCTGCCGAAAGTCTTATTATTCTTCTAACTTGAGATCCAGACCTAAACCTTTCAGCTCATGCATCAATACGTTGAAGGACTCTGGAAGACCCGGTTCGGGCATTCTGTCTCCTTTCACGATCGCCTCGTAGGTCTTGGCTCTTCCAAGTACGTCATCCGACTTAACAGTCAAAATCTCTCTCAACGTGGATGAGGCTCCGTAGGCTTCCAGGGCCCATACCTCCATCTCTCCAAAACGCTGTCCACCGAACTGCGCCTTACCACCAAGTGGTTGCTGAGTAATCAGCGAGTAAGGTCCGATGGATCTCGCATGCATCTTGTCTTCGATCATGTGACCCAGTTTGATGATGTAGATCACACCCACGGTTGCGGGCTGATCGAATCGCTCACCGGTGCCACCGTCGTACAGATATGTATGACCGAAGTCAGGGATTCCCGCCTTTTTGGTGAGTTCCGTGATCTGATCGATATTCGCACCGTCGAAAATTGGCGTCGAGTAGGTCTCATTGAGTTTCTGACCGGCCCAGCCCAATACGGTTTCGTAGATCTGACCGATGTTCATCCTTGATGGCACGCCCAGCGGATTCAATACGATGTCAACCGGAGTTCCGTCCTCCAGGAAAGGCATGTCTTCCTCTCTGACGATACGGGCAACAATACCTTTGTTACCGTGTCTACCGGCCATCTTGTCACCTACCTTGAGCTTCCTCTTCTTGGCCACGTAAATCTTGGCAAGTTTGATGATTCCCTTAGGCAGCTCGTCACCAACGGTAACGGCGAACTTCTTTCTGCGGAGCGATCCCTGCAGGTCGCTGACCTTGATCTTGTAGTTGTGGATCAATCGGTTGATCAGATCGTTTAAGTCTTTGTCTGTGGTCCATGTCCCCTTGGTCAAATGCTCAAAATCCGTAACCGAATTCAGCATTTTCAAGGTGAATTTCTTTCCTTTCGGCAAGATTTCCTCGTCGAGGTCATTTTCAACACCCTGTGAAGTTTTACCATTGACCAATCCGAAGAGTTTTTCAATCAGCACACTTCTCAATTTGTCGTATTCCACTGAGAATTCCACCTCAAGCGTATTGACTTCTTCCTTGTCCTTGACGCGCTTCGCTTTGTCCTTGATGGCTCTTTGGAAGAGTTTCTTGTCAATCACAACACCTCTTAGAGACGGTGGTGCCTTCATCGAGGCATCCTTGACATCTCCGGCGTTGTCACCGAAAATGGCACGCAAGAGCTTCTCTTCCGGCGTCGGATCCGATTCACCTTTCGGTGTGATCTTACCAATCAAAATATCACCGGGTTTGATCTCAGCACCAATTCGGATCATTCCGTTCTCGTCGAGATCCTTTGTGGCTTCCTCGCTGACATTCGGGATGTCCGCCGTCAGCTCTTCAGCTCCCAGTTTGGTGTCTCGCACGTCCAGGGCGTATTCATCGATATGGATAGAGGTAAAGATATCCTCACGCACGACGCGCTCAGAAATCACGATCGCATCCTCGAAGTTGTATCCTTTCCAGGGCATGAAGGCCACCTTCATGTTTCTTCCCAGGGCAAGCTCTCCTTTTTCGGTTGCGTAACCCTCACAAAGCACCTGACCCCGGGTCACCTTGTCTCCTTTCTTGACGATCGGATGCAGGTTGATCGAAGTCCCCTGGTTCGTTTTTCTGAATTTTATCAGTTCGTAGGTCTTGATATCGGAGTCAAAGCTGACGATTCTGTCATCTTCGGTTCGCTCATAGCGGATGTCAATCTTGTCGGAGTCCACATAGACTACCTCACCTTCGCCTTCAGCGTTGATAAGGATCCTTGAATCTTCAGCTACCCTTCTTTCCAGTCCTGTTCCAACGATCGGAGCCTCAGGGCGCATCAACGGAACCGCCTGACGCATCATGTTCGATCCCATCAATGCCCGGTTCGCATCATCGTGCTCCAGGAATGGGATCAATGAGGCAGAAATCGATGAGATCTGGTTTGGAGAAACGTCCATGTAGTTCACCTCTTCGGTGCTCACCACAGGGAAGTCACCATCCAAACGGGCAACAACACGCTCGCTCACGATCTTTCCGTTCTTGTCAAGATCCAGGTTCGACTGGGCAATCTTTCTTCCTTCTTCTTCTTCAGCGCTCAAATAGATGGGCTTGTCCTTGACATCTATCCTGGCCTCTTCAACTTTTCTGTAGGGCGTTTCAATAAAGCCCAGGTTGTTCACCTTGGCATATACGGCCAGGGATGAAATCAAACCGATGTTCGGCCCTTCAGGCGTTTCAATCGGACAAAGACGACCATAATGGGTGTAGTGAACGTCACGTACCTCGAATCCGGCGCGCTCCCTTGACAGACCTCCAGGTCCTAGGGCAGACAGCCTTCTCTTATGCGTGATCTCTGCCAGCGGGTTTGTCTGATCCATGAACTGTGACAGCTGGTTGGTACCGAAGAACGAGTTGATCACAGAAGACAAGGTCTTGGCATTGATCAAATCAATTGGGGTGAAAACCTCATTGTCACGTACATTCATTCGCTCACGGATGGTTCGTGCCATTCGCGACAAACCAACCCCGAACTGTCCGGCCAACTGCTCACCTACTGTACGTACCCTCCTGTTTGACAGGTGATCGATGTCATCGACCTCAGCCTTGGAGTTCACCAGGTTGATCAGGTTCTTTACGATGGTGATGATGTCTTCTTTTGTGAGAACGCGTTCCTGGATGTCAACATCAAGACCGAGTTTTTTGTTCATACGGTAGCGTCCCACCTCTCCGAGGTTGTACCGTTGCTCCGAAAAGAACAATTTGTTGATGATTCCCTTCGCCGTTTCGTAATCTGGCGGCTCTGCATTACGCAATTGCCTGTAGATGTGCTCGACAGCCTCTTTCTCCGAGTTTGTCGGGTCCTTTTGAAGGGTGTTGTGGATAATGGCGTAGTCACCGGCCTCGTTATCGAGTTTGTGCAAGAGAATTGTCTTGGCGCCCGATTCAACGATTTCCTCGATGTGTTCTTTCTCCAAAATGGTATCCCTGTCGAGAACGATCTCGTTTCGCTCGATAGATACTACCTCTCCTGTATCCTCATCCACAAAATCCTCGAACCAGGTCTTCAAGACACGGGCTGCCAGTTTCCTGCCCAGCACTTTCTTCAAACCTGTCTTGGTTACTTTGACTTCCTCTGCGAGGTCGAAGATTTCAAGTATGTCCTTGTCGCGCTCAAAGCCTATGGCCCTGAAAAGCGTAGTCACAGGTAATTTTTTCTTTCGATCAATATAGGCGAACATCACCTGATTGATATCGGTTGCAAACTCGATCCAGGATCCTTTGAAGGGGATCACACGAGCCGAATACAACTTGGTTCCATTGGCGTGGAAAGATTGACCGAAGAAGACACCTGGAGATCTGTGCAACTGAGACACTACAACGCGCTCGGCACCGTTGATCACGAAGGTTCCACTGTGGGTCATGTATGGGATCACACCCAGGTAGACATCCTGGACGATGGTTTCAAAGTCCTCGTGCTCAGGATCCGTACAGTATAATTTGAGACGCGCCTTGAGAGGAACACTGTAAGTCAGTCCTCTTTCGATACACTCCTGGATGGAGTAACGCGGTGGATCTACGAAATAGTCCAGGAACTCTAAAACAAAATTATTTCTGGTATCTGTGATCGGAAAGTTTTCCATGAAGGTCTTGTAAAGTCCTTCATCACTTCTCTCATCAGATTTGGTCTCCAACTGAAAAAAATCTTGAAAAGATTTGATTTGAATATCTAAAAAGTCCGGGTAGTCCGTGAGCAATTTAGCCGATGCAAAGTTTACTCTTTGGTTTTTTTGTTTCGTTGCCAATGGAGAAAATTTTTAATTAAAAATGTAAGAACGAATGTATGCGCAAAATGGTTTAGGCCTAAAGGGTATGACCCCAAAGACCTAAACCTTAGATGGTTGAATATTGAGCTTTTTACTTGAGCTCAACCTCAGCACCAGCTTCTTCCAAAGATTTTTTGAGACCTTCTGCCTCATCTTTAGAGATACCCTCCTTGATAGGTGCTGGAGCGCTATCAACGATTCCTTTGGCTTCTTTCAATCCAAGCCCGGTCAATTCCTTAACCAATTTTACTACAGCCAGTTTAGAACCACCAGCTGCTGTCAGGATCACATCGAATTCAGATTTTTCCTCAGCTGCCGCTTCACCACTACCTGCAGCTCCGCCAGCTACAGCCACAGCTGCAGCAGCAGGCTCGATGCCGTATTCTTCTTTTAAGATATTTGCCAATTCATTAACTTCTTTCACCGTCAAGTTAACCAATTGTTCTGCGAAATCTTTTAACTCTGCCATTTTCTTTCTGTTTAAATTTTATTATTAGTTTATTAGTGTGTTTACTCTTTTTCTCCGAGGGTTTTCAGGATGCCATGCAATGTTCCGCCTCCTGACTGCAATGCCGAGATGACATTCTTCGCAGGCGACTGAAGCAGACCGATGATGTCTCCGATCAATTCCTCTTTCGATTTGATGTTAACCAGGTTATCAAGCTGATCATCACCTACATATACAGCTTCTTCAACATAGGCACCTTTCAAAATCGGCTTCTCAGAACCTTTTCTGAACTGCTTGATTACCTTTGCCGGCGCGTTGCCTGTATCGGATATCATAAGCGAGGTATTGCCTTTCAAAGTCTCCGGCAATTCGCCAAAATCCTTTTCAGCCTTATCCATCGCCTTGGCGAGCAATGTGTTCTTGACAACTGCCAGGTTCACATTGGCCTTGAAGCATGCCCTCCTCAAATTTGAGGTCTGCATGGCGTTCAGCCCTGAGATGTCCGCCAGGTAGATGATGTTGTTATCAGTCAACTTGCTAGTCAGGTCCTCAATTACTCTTGATTTCTCTTCTCTTGTCATGATTAAAAACTTTAACTCGCTTAATTAACTGATTTCGTGTCGATAGCGACTCCAGGACTCATGGTGCTCGACATGAAAATACTCTTCACGTAAGCTCCTTTCACAGTCGCTGGCTTCAACTTCATTAGGGTTTTGATCAATTCGTTGGCATTTTCAGCGATTTTGTCTGCCTCGAAAGAAACTTTTCCGATTGAGGCGTGAACTATCCCTGTCTTGTCAACTTTAAAGTCGATCTTACCACCTTTAACATCTTTGACTGCTTTCGCCACATCCATGGTTACGGTACCGGTCTTAGGGTTTGGCATCAGCCCGCGTGGACCGAGAATCCTACCCAGGGGACCCAGTTTTCCCATAACACTTGGCATGGTGACGATAACGTCAACATCCGTCCATCCTCCTTTAATCTTCTGGAGGTATTCGTCCAATCCAACGTAATCGGCTCCGGCTTCCTTGGCCTCAGCCTCCTTGTCAGGAGTCACCAAAGCGAGGACCTTCACCTCTTTACCCGTTCCGTTCGGAAGCGTAACAACACCTCTGACCATCTGGTTCGCTTTACGCGGATCTACACCCAAACGCACAGCAAGATCTACACTTGCATCAAAATTTACGTTGGTGATTTCCTTTACTAAAGTAGAAGCCTGCAATACGTCATGCGATACACCCGCCTCGATTTTTGCTTTGGCTTCCTTTTGCTTCTTTGTCAGTTTTGCCATTTCTTACGCTGATTTAACTGGAGCTGTTCCTTTTACACGAATTCCCATGGATCTCGCTGTTCCTGCAACCATCAACATCGCCGACTCTAATTGAAATGCATTCAAATCCTGCATTTTATCCTCAGCTATCGTACGTATTTGATCCCAGGTAACAGAAGCCACTTTCTTGCGATTAGGTTCTCCAGAACCTTTTTTCAATTTCGCTGCTTCTAGCAATTGAACTGCTGCTGGTGGAGTTTTAACGACAAAGTCGAAAGACTTGTCCTTGTAGACGTTTATCACGACTGGAAGGACCTTTCCGGCTTTGTCCTGGGTTCTGGCGTTGAATTGCTTACAGAACTCCATGATGTTAACTCCGGCAGCACCCAATGCTGGTCCTACAGGTGGCGAAGGATTGGCTGCACCTCCCCGAACCTGTAATTTAACTACCTTACTAACTTCTTTTGCCATTGTTTTAACTTTAATTAAGAAAATACACTAAGTTGGAAGCTAATGTATTAACCAAATAACCGTAACATTTATGATATCTTTTCTACCTGCATGTAGTTAAGCTCCAGCGGGGTCTTGCGCCCGAAGATCTTCACCATCACTTCAAGTTTTCTCTTTTCTTCATTGATCTTCTCAATGGTGCCGTCAAATCCATTGAAAGGACCATCGATTACTTTTACTGTTTCTCCTTTGATGAACGGAATGGCGACATTCTCATTCTGGACGGCCAGATCATCCACCGTACCCAGCATTCTGTTCACTTCAGATTTCCTAAGAGGCACAGGATCTCCCCCTTTGGTTTCTCCAAGAAAGCCAATAACGCCCGTAACCGACTTGATCACGTGAGGAACCTCACCGCTCAAGTTGGCCTCTACCATAATGTATCCGGGAAAATAGACCTTCTCTTTATGGTACTTTTTGCCGTTGCGAATCTGAATCACTTTTTCGGTCGGAACAAGGACCTGGTTGACATAGTCGGAAAGACCCAGCCTTGAGATTTCATTCTCAATGTAGGTTTTGACCTTGTTCTCCTGTCCACCGATCGCTCGAACCGCGTACCATTTCATTACTGAAGTATCAGACATGCCTGTTATTTAATTGAAAATATTGAAATACTTCTCAAGACCCGCCTGAAAGAACTTGTCGACAAGGAAAACTGCTATCGCAAAGATCACTGTGAAAACCGCAACGAGAACCGTGTTCTTCTGCGCCTCTTCCCTGGGCATCCAACTCACATTGTTCTGCAGCTCTGCAAACGACTCTTTTATATAATTCACTATACCCATTCTCAAATTTCTTTACGCACGGGTGGAGAGGCTCGAACTCCCGACACCTGGTTTTGGAGACCAGTGCTCTACCAACTGAGCTACACCCGTAAGGAAAATAAGGTGCTTCTGATTTGGAAGCACCTGATTTTCATTATTGTTTCAATTGACTTTTTTAAAATCAGTCAAGAATCTCAGTCACCTGACCGGCTCCTACTGTTCTACCTCCTTCACGGATGGCGAAACGAAGACCGATGTTCAGGGCGATAGGCTGGATGAGGTCAACTGTGATCGTCAAGTTGTCACCTGGCATCACCATCTCAACTCCGTCAGGAAGGTTGATTGTTCCTGTTACGTCAGTTGTTCTTACGTAGAACTGAGGACGGTAGTTTTTGTGGAATGGAGTGTGACGTCCACCTTCTTCTTTTTTGAGGATATAAACCTCAGCTTTGAATTTGGCGTGAGGAGTAATTGAACCTGGCTTGCAGATTACCATACCTCTCTTGATCTCATTCTTATCGATACCTCTCAACAAGATACCTACGTTGTCACCTGCCTCACCTCTGTCGAGGATCTTGCGGAACATCTCAACCCCTGTGATTGTAGAAGTCAATTTCTCAGCACCCATACCGATGATATCAACACCGTCACCAGTGTTGGCAACACCTGTCTCAATTCTACCTGTTGCAACAGTACCACGACCGGTGATAGAGAAAACATCTTCAACTGGCATCAAGAAATCTTTGTCAACGTCACGTTTTGGAAGTTCGATCCAGTTGTCAACAGCATCCATAAGCTCAACAACCGTATCAACCCACTTGCCTTCACCGTTGAGGGCACCCAAAGCAGAACCCTGGATTACAGGACCATTGTCACCGTCATATTCGTAGAAAGACAAAAGGTCTCTTACTTCCATTTCAACCAGCTCGAGCAATTCCTCATCGTCAACCATGTCAACTTTGTTCATGAAGACAACCATTCTTGGAATACCTACCTGGCGACCCAGAAGGATGTGCTCACGTGTTTGTGGCATAGGTCCGTCTGTAGCGGCAACCACCAAAATCGCACCGTCCATCTGAGCGGCACCTGTAACCATGTTTTTCACATAATCCGCGTGACCTGGACAGTCAACGTGTGCATAGTGACGATTCTCAGTTTGATATTCTACGTGCGCCGTGTTGATGGTTATACCTCTCTCTTTCTCTTCAGGAGCGTTGTCGATCTGGTCGAAGTCCTTAACCTCAGAAAGACCTTTATCTGCTAATACCTTAGTAATGGCAGCAGTCAAAGTAGTCTTACCGTGGTCAACGTGTCCAATAGTACCAATATTCAAATGGGGCTTTGAACGATCAAAAGTTTCTTTTGCCATGATTGTTAAATTTAATCTTAGTTATATAATCGTGTTAAAATTCGTATGTTTCGAAGTCAATAAATTGAGCCAATGACGGGATTTGAACCCCTGCCTGCCGGCAGGCAGGCGTGACCGAATTGAGCCAATGACGGGATTTGAACCCGTGACCTCTTCCTTACCAAGGAAACGCTCTACCCCTGAGCTACACCGGCTGAAATATCCGGAACAGGTTTCAGTTCTTTTCAGCTACCTTCTTAAAACGAAGGTATAATAGAGCGGGAGACCGGGCTCGAACCGGCGACAATCAGCTTGGAAGGCTGAAGCTCTACCAACTGAGCTACTCCCGCTTTTAATCACTTTATCTGTTACAAATTCGTGGGGAGAGCAGGATTCGAACCTACGAAGGTTGCCCAACAGAGTTACAGTCTGTCCTCGTTGACCGCTTGAGTATCTCCCCTCAATTTTTCAATAAATTCTTTCAAAGACCTGAGCCGATGGAGGGACTCGAACCCACGACCTGCTGATTACAAATCAGCTGCTCTAGCCAGCTGAGCTACATCGGCGTTTATACACTTTACCGCATAAAAAAACAAACCGCTTTTTCTAACGGTTTGCAAATGTAAAAAGTTTTATGAGTTCTACAAAACTTTTTCCCTGTTTTTTAAAATAATTTTAGGCCCTCAACTTCTCTTTTCTTTTGACCAGTTGACGCTTCAAAGAATCGACACAGGAGCTCACTCCTTCCTCAAAAGACTTGGAGTTTTTTTTGGCTACGGGATCCACGCCCGGCAGCTTGATTTTTATTTCGACTATTTTATTTTCCTTTTCACTCGTACTCTGCACTTTCAGATACACTTCGGCCCCTAAGATATGGTCGTGAAACTTCTCCAGATTATTAACTTTCTTCTCAATGAATTGAACTAGGTCCTGGTTAATGTTGAAATTAACTGACTGGATTGATACTTTCATAAGTTAATAGTTTTTGTCGCCCCTTGGATGAGCCTTGTTATACATTGTTTTTAGGTCCTTCAGATTGCTGTGCGTATACACCTGGGTGGATGCGAGGCTTGAATGTCCAAGTAATTCTTTTACGGAATTCAAATCAGCCCCTTCACTCAGCAAATGGGTTGCGAAGGAATGCCTCACCACATGAGGACTTTTTTTTACTTTCAACGAAACTTTCCCAAAGTAATCGTTGATCGTTCTATAGACCAGATTGGCATAAATCTTCTTCCCTTTGATCGTCACAAACAAAGGGTCGGCATCCGGAAACATTTCACCCTTGAGGTTGAGGTACTTCTGAATGGTTCCAACCACTGATTCCAATAACGGGATCTGCCTTTCTTTATTTCTTTTTCCCACCACTTTAACAATCCTTTGAGAGAGGTCAAGCGACTCGTTCCGAAGCTCGATCAATTCGGCACGCCTCATCCCGGTGGTATACAGGAGCTCGATGATCAATTTGTCCCTGAGGGATTCAAAATCATCGCCGTCCTCAAAGCCTTTCAGGACCTCGCGAATCTCTTTTTCCGAAAAAGGAACATTCACGCGCTTCTCCGATTTCAGTGCCTGGTGCTTTCTGAGCGGACTCTCCGCAATCTGCTTGGTCCTCAGCAGGAAATTGTAGTAGGATTTCAATGAACTTATCTTGCGGTTTATCGTGCGGTTTGTCAGCCCATTCTCTACCCGGTCGACGATCCAGCTGCGGATCAAACTGTAGGGAACATCTTCAATTTTTGAGGTATCGAACTCTGTCTTGCAGAACTCCTTGAATTCGCTAAGATCCTTTTGATAGGCCGAAATGGTATAGGGTGAATACTTTTTTTCGTGGTCGATATACTCAACAAACCGAGTTATACTCAAAATCTTTCTGATTTCCGATAAACATCTCCAATGGCTCGGCAGAATTTACATCCTACCACTATAAAAATACAAAAAATAGTTTAAGAACTCTTCGCGGCGCAACAAAAAAAATCCCGGCCGGGCCGGGATTTTATTTTTCAATGGATCACTGAGCGGATCCGCAAATTTCTTTCAATGAAGCGAGAGATTAACCTTTCTCTTCGTTGGTTCTGATGTTCTGTATGTATTTGGCTTTCTGAACCTGCTTTCTTCGAACTACTGAAGGTTTCTTGAACTCCTTGCGCTCGCGCAACGTTTTCATTGTCTTGGTTCGGTCAAACTTCCTCTTAAAACGCTTTAACGCTCTGTCGATGTTCTCACCATCCTTAACCGGAATAATTAACATAGTTGGGCACCTCCTTTCATCAGTTCTCTTTAAAGTGAATTTCGTTTTGGGCTGCAAATATACAAAGAATTCATTATCAATTAATTTATTATATTTAAATTTTTATTCCCCTCATGAAATTCCTCAAATACGCCTTTCTCGTTCTCATGTCGTTCTTCGTCCTGACCATTGGCTTCTATTTATGGGCCTCCTCTCCGAATTTGAGTCCCAGAGACTACGCGGTTGTGAGCGAATCGCCAAACGACAAAGCTGTTCGCACCGGAGATGAATTTCGCATCCTTACCTATAATATAGGTTACCTCAGCGGAATGACCAACAACCTTCCCGTTGAAAAGCCCAGATCCCTTTTTGAGGACAATATGGATCGGGTACTCGAAAATCTTAGCCTCATTGACGCCGATATTATTGCTTTCCAGGAGATCGACTACGACTCTGACAGATCCTACAACATTGACCAGCATGCTGTCATTGGAGAATTGGGGTATCGTTATTCTGCCAAAACGGTGAATTGGGACAAGCGCTATGTGCCCTTTCCCTATTACCCCTTTTCCATGCACTTTGGAAAGGTGATATCCGGGCAATCGGTTTTAAGCAAATATCCCATACTGGAACAAGAGCGAATCGAACTGGAAAGGAATCAGGGAAACCCCTTTTACTACGACAGCTTTTACCTGGATCGTCTGGCCCAGGTGGTCAAGGTGCGGGTCGCAGGACATAACCTGGTTCTCATTCATGTTCATCTGGAGGCGTTTGACCAGGCTACTCGAATACATCAGATCGAGAAATTGCGAAGTATTTATGCCAAATACTACAAAGACGGACCTACCATTATACTCGGCGACTTCAACAGCGATCCGCGTTATCAGAATGCGGGGATTGCGCTCATGGAGGAATTGATTCACACGGGAAATGCGGCATTTGACCGCAGTGAGATCAAGAACACCTACAACTCCAGGGAACCCACGGAAAGACTGGATTACATCTTTTACAATACGGATTACATAAAAGAAGTAAGTGCAGAAGTATTGGATGTGTTCGGTGAAGCCTCGGACCATCTACCCGTTTTGCTAACCTTTAAATTCAATTCTAAAAAATATGGAACAACACCTAGACACACGGACACTTGACGCCAAAGAATGGGCCCTTACCATTTTCATTGCGAGCCTTCCCCTGATCGGATTCATCATGATCCTGGTATGGGCTTTCAGCGATGGCAATATTCATCGTAAAAACTGGGCCCAGGGAACCTTGATCATCTACGTGATAGCAATAGCCATCGCACTGGCTTTCTTGTTTCTCTTCGGAGGTCTCGCGCTGATCGGCAGCTGGTTGAACTAGTCAGTACCCCATCAGTCTTTGTTTCGCTTGAAAAGCCGGTTAAAGAATCCCTTTTTCTCCTTCTTTCGTGCTTTGCGTTTGGCCTTTTTCGAGGCTTTCTCAAAGGTGGTCATATCGGATGAAAAAACCCTTTCCAGCATTCTTTCGATCTCAGAGTCATCGATGTAGTCTGCACATGCCAGCGCGTAGTCATAGTCTTCCGGCAACGCTGAAAAAGGAGGGAAAAATCTCTTCTTCAGACTGCTGCTTCGCTGAACGTCCTGGAGGGTTCTTGCCACAATGGGCAGTGCCAGGGCACTTCCCGAGCCATTGGAGCCGCTGTTGAAATGAACCGATGGGTAGGGTGCTCCAACACGTGAAGCCAAAACCAGGTTCGGGCTGTAGGCCAAAAACCACGAATCGGCATAGTCCTGAGACGTTCCGGTTTTTCCAGCAAGAGGCAACCGCACGCCATAGGTGCCTGACATGGACCTCCCTGTGCCCTCGAGAATCGCTTTTTGAAGCATCGCGCTGAGAAGTTCTGAGGTCGAGGCGGCCAGAACACGTCGTGTTTCTTTCATCTTCTTGTCCTGATACAGCACCTGGCCGTCAGCAGTTCTTATTCTTCGAATCATCTTCGGTTCCACGGCCATCCCACCATTGGCAAAGGAAGCATAGGCCCTGCTCATCTCGAAAAGACTGGCAGAAGTCGTACCCAGGGCAACCGCGGGCTCATACTCCAGCTCCTGGCTGTAGCCCAAAGCCGTCCAAATTTCTGACAATTCGTCAAAATCCTGTCTGAAGAACAGGTTCACTGTCGGGATGTTCATCGAACGGGAAAGAGCTCCGGCAATAGAGTATTTCCCTCCCGTGGAATGATCGTAATTCTGCGGCTGCCATCCTTCAAAATCGGTTAGCACGATCGGGTCATTGTCCAGGTACTGACAGGGCATAGCTCCCTGTTCCAGGGCAGAAGCGTATAGTATGGGTTTGAAGGCGGAAGCCGTTTGACGCTGGGCAAAAACCTGATCATAGGGTTGGGTTCGATAATCATTCCCCCCGATCCAGGCCTTGACCTCACCATCGTTGGGATCCAGGGCAATAAATCCCGCCTGAAGGGTCCGAAGCGAGTGTGCTATGCTGTCACGCAAAGAAATGGAATCATTGCGAAACCCTTCCCAGGTAAAGATCTCCCGGGGTCTGATCTCCTGCGCCCTTTCCCCAATATTGTTGTTTTCTATTTCACGGTCTACCAGGGCAGCGAGGTTTTTTTTCGACTGACCCGACCTGTATTGCTGGTCGAGTTTTGCCTGCATGTGGGAGAGATGGTTCTTTATCGCATTGAGAGCATAGGTCTGAAGCTCCAGACTCAGCGAAGTCTCAATGATCAATCCACTCTTGTTCAGATCGAGAGGCTCTTCACGATCCTCATTGATCTCCTCGAGTATTTCCTGGGCCTCCTGGCGGATGTGGACCAGAAAATAATTAGCCGGTCCTTCAGATTCCAGGTTGGCATAATCCAACTCCAGCGGAAGAGACTGCAAGGAATCCGTTTCAGCTTTATCCAGGTATTCATATTTCTCCATCTGCTCCAACACGACATTGCGTCGGTTGATGGAATGTTCCGGGTACAGCCTGGGATTGTAATAGGTGTTGGCCTTCAGCATGCCTATCAATACGGCGGATTCCTGGGTTTTGAGCCTGGCCGCACTTTTGTTGAAATAGCGTCTTGCAGCAGCTTCGACTCCAAAAACGTTTTCTCCAAAGGGGACGGTATTGAGGTACAGGGCGAGAATCTCCTCTTTCGAATACAGCTCTTCAATGCGTCCTGCCAGGATAATCTCTTTGGTCTTGTTTACCGGCATGCTGAACCAACCGATGTTTTGGCGCCCAAACATGTTCTTGGCCAGCTGCTGGGTGATGGTGCTGCCTCCTCCAGCGCTTTTCTGCTGAAGAATTATGCTCTTCACCAAAACGCGAAGAAGGCTCCTCGAATCAACACCTTCATGCTCAAAATAACGGGCATCCTCAGTAGCCACAAGCGCTTCTACAAGTCCTTCGGGCAGCTGTTCGAGTTTCACATTGGTGCGATTCTCAAAGAAAAAGCGGCCAATGATGCTTCCGTTGTCAGAGAGCACCAGAGATGCCGAATGATTTCTGAAGTCCTTCAGCTCCTTCTTGGAATAGATATGGCCAAAGAGACCGAGATAAACCGACCCGATGAAAAGGGTCAGCAGAACAAGCCCAATAACCGCGAGCTTTAGAATAAACACAAGAATTCGTTTTGTCATGATGATCCCCTAAGGCATTTTCTCTTTCTTTTCTTAAAAACAATTATCATAAAAAGCGAAGAACAAGAGGGATCAGTTCTTCATAACCACCATAGTGGCAATGTATCCGGTAAGTATATTCCATTCCCGGGAAGCAAGCAGGTTGCCATTGTCGTCAAACACTTTGAACTCTGCCGTATTCGGCCCGGAAGAACCCTGATTGAGCGCCTCGATGTCAATTCGATTGAAACCCTCACGGAGATCGATGTCAATGATGTAATATCCGCCTTCCAGGGTAATGCTTCTGCGGATGACCTCCTCGTTGACGTAGAGCTTGACCCGGTCTCCATCCACATAGCTGTGATCCCGGCAAACGATTCTGATGCGAGAGGTACTGGTCTCATATCTACCCAATTCCAGCGAAGTCTTGAACTTGTTCTCGTTAATGTCCTTCCCGTTCCAATACTGCTTGACGAGCACATCTTTGTCCACTTTTGAACGGGATGTCATGGCCTGGTTCCTCTTCTTGGGAATCACGCTGTACGTCGGAAAATTATCAGCAATTTCTTTCAGACTTCCGAAAAGGGTCAAATAATCCGCTTTGATATCCACACCTTCGGCTTCCATTGGAATCATCTGCTCCTGCTCCTGCTCTTTCGGCTGATATTGAAAAACGTCTTCCCCTTCGATACCACGATTGTCAATTTGGGCCGAAAGGGTGCCTGAAAATCCTAAAACAACACAGACCAATACCAGATATAGAAGACGAATATTCAATTCTAATAAAACAATTTTTTTGTGGCGCAAATTACGAATAATCGCCTACTATTTTATTAAAACTTTACTAAAACTCTCGCTTACAACGGGTCAGGGCGTCTTCTTTTCGTAGTTTCTTTGAATCTTGCGAATCGCATTGTCTATCGACTTATCCGGTTCGATCACATTGCGTTCTCCCCAGAATTCTGGATCCGAGAAACCAGAGGCCTGATCATTGAGGATCACGCTCCTGCGCATGCGATCACGCGATCTGACAACCTCTTTGTCTTCATTGACCTTCCAATCGGTTACAGCCATTTCGATTGAAATGTTATAGATCGAGTTGAACAGCTTCTTGTCCCATTTGACCTTGAAGCTCAATTCAATTCTACTGTAGTTGAAGTGCCATTTGCCGTCCTGCTCCCTGTAATCAATGATATACTTGGTATCCAGAGGGATCACATCGGCATTGATCGGTTTTTTCTTCACAAAGAATTTCTTGGCCTTGACCATGTTGTCCAAATTCAGGCTGAATTCGGTCTTGACCAGGGAATAGGTTTGGGCATCAATGTAGAGCTTCCCTTGGTAAAAGGGCTCAACAATAGATGACTTCTGCTTGAAATCGATCACATAGACATTTTTGTTGTTCATATTGACCATCTTGTCGAATTTGAAATTGTAGATGTCAAACATGTCATAAGAAAAGAAAAGATCCCTGTTGCGAACCATGTCCATACCGATATTGTTGTAGGGGCCTCCCTGCAACTTTATTACGAGGGTGTCGATCTTCCTGTAATCGGTGCTCTTTCTTGCTTTGTCAAGAGTGACATAGTCTTTGGCCTCAGATGCAAAAGGTGACCGGTAAATGTCGACAACCGCCTCGGAAAGAGATGCATAGGTCCTTCGTTTTTTTATGGATTCCCTGTAAAAGGCTTTGACGATGAGGGGCTCCTTCAGGCTATTATTTCCCCTGTTTTCCATAGCTCTTTTCATCACGACATAGGGATCAACGTCTGCTATGTTTACGTCCGGAAGCTTCTCAAAAGACTCCACCATTTCAATCTGGCTGCCTTCTGCTTTGAATTCAGACAAGGGCATTGTGAGGGTCTGGTAGCCCAAATAACTGATTCGGACGCTCTCCCCCAGGTTCTCACTCGGAACTTTGAGCGAGAATTGGCCATCGAGATTTGAAACCGATGAGATATTGGTATTTGAAACCGAGAGTGTCGCAAATTCGAGGGTTTTCTTTGTCCGTTTATTCATCACGACCCCTTTAAACTCCTTGAAGTTATCCGATTCCTGCGCCAGAACCTGCTCCATTCCGGACACCGCCAGGAACAAAAACACCAAAACACTGGAAGTCACTTTGAAAAACATATTTCGCTCTCTATATAAACTACTCATAATGAATCTTTTTAAAGGTTGTTCCCATCGGGAAATCAACTAATAAAAATACGAATTCTGGCTCATATAGGAAAGAACTTTAACTAAAATGAAAAGGAGATTCGGGGCACAAGAGATCTGAGAAACAGAGTCGTATTGCGAAACTATGAGATCTTGTGAATGACGGGGTTGAAGGCTTTTGAAGCGATCAATACGCGGTCACCTACCTCCATGCCCTCCACTTCACTGTCGTTTGCGACCACCTTGACCAATTCCCGGCCCACGAGAACCGTCACAATGACAATGAAATCCTGTCGGGACATTTTCATCACCTCACCCGTAAACTGAAACTTGGCGTTGAGCTTTTCATGGGTGAAGATCTCACCCGGAGTTGCCTTGCGGATGACACGCCCGAGTTCCATCTCCATGACATAGTCAGACATTTTGATGATCTCGGTTACATCATGACTGATCAAAATCGTAGTCAGACCGTATTCCCGGTGTACCTGAAGGATGTACTGTTGCAACTTACCCCTCATGTCCTGGTCGAGTGCCGAGAGGGGCTCATCCAGAAGGAGCAGGCTCGGTTTGTTCACTAGAGCCCTCGCCAGGGCCACACGCTGCTTCTGACCTCCTGAAAGCGTATCGGGTTTTCTGTTTTTCAGTTCTTTCAGATCCATGATCTCAACCAGGTGTTCCCTCTCGTCTTTCTGCCCTTTGCGCATCGCGTAGCTCAGATTTTCCATGACCGTCATGTTTGGGAAAAGAGCGTATTCCTGAAAAACCAGCCCCACGTTGCGCTCCTGTGGTCTTCTCCAAATCCTTTTTTCGGTGTCTGTCCATGTCTGTCCGTCCGCGCGGATGAATCCGCTGTCGGGACGCATCAACCCGGCAAGGAGCATGAGCAGACTCGTCTTGCCCGCTCCGGACCTGCCGTAAAGGGTCACAATGTCTCCCTTGCCTACCGACAATTCAATATCGAGAAGCATCTTGCCCCCGGAGGATCGCAGCTCCTTTTGAATGCTTAGCTCAATCATCTTCTGATCCTTTTAAAGTAACCCCCGTTGAGCAGATATACAGCGAGGAGAATGATGAAAGTCAAAGCAAAAAGAATCAGGGAATAGGCATTGGCAACGTCGTAGTTCATCGATTCCACCTGGTCGTAAATGGCAATGGAGGCCACGCGGGTCTTACCGGATATGTTGCCCCCGATCATCAGCACCACTCCAAATTCTCCAATAGTATGGGCAAATGCGAGCACGATGCCTGTAAGCAGGGAAGTCTTAATATTGGGCAGCAATACCCGATTCAAGGTGGTCAGGCGCGATTTGCCCATGACATAGGAAGCACGCTTCAAATCCGGCGAAAGATTCGAAAATCCGGCCTGAATCGGTTGGACCATGAAGGGAAGACTGTAAATCACCGACCCGAGCACCAGTCCCTCGAAAGAGAACACGAGTCTGAGTCCGATCCATTCTTCGAGCCAACCACCAAAGGCATTTGAGGGGCTGAAGGCCAGAAGCATGTAAAAACCGATCACCGTGGGAGGCAGCACCAGGGGCATGCTCACCAGGGCCTCGACCAAAGGCTTTGCTTTGCTCTTGCTGTAAGCCAGCCAATAAGCAAGGGGTACCGACACGAAAAACAGGATGATGGTCGTGACCACCGCCAGCTTAAAGGTCAGCACTAAGGGATTCAAATCTATCATCTCGACAAAATCAACTCATTGGTTTTGACCATGGCGGTCACTTCGGTTCCCAATTTCACTCCCAAATCCTTGACAGCATTCGAGGTTATGATCGAGGTAATGGTTCCAACCGGGGTGTCTATGGCCAGTTTGCTCAGCAGTATATCGGAATCGATGCGCACCACTTTACCCTTGAATTTGTTCCTCAGGCTGATGCCCTGGGTATCACCCGTCGCTATGATCACTTCGGTCTCCTTGAATATGACCTTGACCTCAGCTCCCCGGACCAAATAATCAGCAGTTTCAGGGGTGTCTATGACAATGCAGGACAATAGATGGTCCTCCACATCCACACGAACGATTGACAGTTCGCCATTGACGCGAACCTCTGCGATATTCCCTTTGAGCACGTTCATTCTTCTTTCTCTAAACCGTATCCAAACTTATGCAAAATATCAATGGCCGTCTGTGACCGCAGGAAGTCATCAAATTCCCGGGCCCATTTTTCCTTTTCAGGATCACTTTGTTTCAGATGCACCAGACCTTGAGCGATGGGTTCGTACAGCGTCGCATCCGCCGCCCTCCACTGGCCTTTTCCTTTGGCTTCGGGTGCAGAAACCACGGAGCGTGCCGTTAAGCCCACTTCGGCCGTTCCTGACAAGATGAATTGATTGGTCTGGGCAACGCTCTCTCCAAAGACGAGTTTTGATTCAATTTTTTCATAAACCCCCATGCCTCTCAGCACGTCCTCTGCCGCTCTCCCATAGGGCGCCGTTTCCGGATTAGCCACGGCTATGTGCCTCACCTCCTCACTCAGCAGTCCTTCGTTTGTAAGTTCGAGGCCCTGATCAAGGCTCCAGAAGACGAGATACCCGTAGGCATAGATTCGCGGAGGCCCTGAGGTCAACCCCTTCTCGTAAATCGCCCTGGGATACTTCATGTCGGCCGAAAAGAACAGATCAAAAGGTGCCCCTTCCACAATCTGTGCCGTCAATTTCCCTGAAGAACCCACAATCAACTCACACGAAATCCCGGATTCCTCCTTGAAACGAGCAATGAGCTCCTCCATGGCATATTGCATATTGGCCGAAGCCGCAATGGTAAGTGTATCCTTCGATACACTCTCACATCCCGACTGGTAAAAGAACATGCCGATCAGAACCGGCATGCTCAATAACTCAAAAACTCTTTTTCTATTCAAACAAATCCTTTTTTTATCTCGATCCTTTGAGCATCATCTAATTTTGTCAGTCAGAGGTCTCTGGAGAAAGATACTTGTAAACCAATCCGGCCAAAATGGCGCCAACAATGGGTGCCACCCAGAAAAGCCACAATTGTCCCATGGCCCAGTCTCCGACAAATATCGCCTGGCTCGTGCTTCTGGCCGGGTTTACCGAAGTATTGGTAACCGGTATGCTGATCAGGTGAATCAGGGTCAGGGCGAGACCAATGGCCAACCCCCCAAAACCCGCAGGTGCCTTGGAATGCGTAGCTCCAAGGATCACGATCAAGAACATAAAGGTCATGACCACCTCACACAAGAGTGCCGCCATCATGCCGTAACCTCCCGGGGAATGCTCACCGTAACCATTTGCTGCAAATCCGCCCAGTTCAAAACCGGGCTGCCCGGAGGCAATTTGATACAAAATAGCCGCCCCCGCGATGCCTCCGAGTACCTGGGCACCGATATAGGGCAAGAGCTCCTTTTTGTCAAAGCGACCACCGATCCACAGACCCACCGAAACCGCAGGGTTCAAGTGACATCCGGAAACGTGACCAATGGCATAGGCCATGGTCAGGACAGTCAGACCGAAAGCAAACGAGACGCCGACAAATCCAATGCCAAGTTCAGGAAATCCTGCTGCGAGCACAGCACTTCCACAGCCGCCCAGCACAAGCCAGAGGGTACCGATAAATTCCGCTAATAATTTTTTCATATTCTAAAGGTTTAGTTAAGTATGGTCCCAACTATCAAGCCCGGGACAGCCTCACTAAAGTAGTATTTTTTCTTGAATCAAGACGAGGGGATGATGTCTGTGCGTGAAATCAGGTCAATAGCCGATAAGCTTGGGCCATTTGCCGAAATACTTTGGTTGACTGTCTTGATTTCCATAATATTTGTCTTGAAAATCATGCCTGATCAGTCCCCGGAAGGCCCCAAAATTAATATCCATGAGCACATTCGATTCCAACAAGAGACTTATTTCACTGGACATGCTTAGAGGGCTGACCATTGCGCTTATGATCGTGGTGAACGATCCGGGTTCCTGGGATCACATTTACTGGCCGCTGAGACACGCCGAATGGCACGGCGTTACGATCACTGATTTCGTCTTTCCCTTCTTCCTCTTTATCGTCGGGGTGTCAATCGTCCTTTCAACCTACAAGCAACTGGCAGCAGGAGCGGACAAGAAAAAAATGAGAAAGAAGATCGTCATTCGGTCCCTGAAAATATTTGCCCTCGGATTGTTCCTGAATCTTTTTCCGGAATTCAACTTTGCCGAATTGCGCATCCCGGGAGTCCTTCAGAGAATCGCCATTGTATATCTGGTGTGTGCCTTGATGTTTCTCTCAACAGACTGGAAAGCCCAGTTGAAAATAGCAGCAGGAGCCTTGGTCGGTTACTGGCTCGCCATGGTGCTGATCCCGGTTCCGGGCATTGGTGCGGGTGTGCTGGAGCCCGGAAAAAACCTGGCGGCATGGATAGACAGCCTCTTGATACCCGGCACCATGTGGCAGGGTACCTGGGATCCTGAGGGTCTTCTCAGTACAATACCCGCAATCGTGACAGGAATGACAGGAATGCTGGCCGGACAGTTGCTGAAACAAGACATGGGAATCGAAAAGAAGCTCAACTACCTGTTTTTGGCCGGATTGCTCTGTGTTGTCGGTGGCTATTTTTGGGACCTTTTCTTCCCGATGAATAAAAATCTTTGGACGAGCTCCTTTGTGCTCTTCACTTCAGGGTGGGCCATGATGGGACTGGCCGCCTGCGTGCTGCTGGTAGACGTCCTCGGCTATGATCGAATGGCCAAATTCGGCGTCATCTATGGCAGCAATGCCATTTCGGTCTATGTCTTTGCGGGCGTATTCCCCTGGTTGCTCAACAGCATTCTCGGCTTCAAGGATTTCTTCTACAATGGCCTGGTGAGTCTCGGCATGGTTCCGGAGCTGGCATCCATGCTATATGCATTTCTCTATGCCCTGATCTGTTATATCCCGGCTTACATCCTTTACAAGAAGAAGATCTTCATCAAAATTTGATTTGAAACGATAGAAGAATCTGGGCTCTTTTTCGTAACTTAAGGCATCTTAAACAATCCCTTCAAGTTATGAATCCAATCAATTTTCTTCTCATTTTTCTGACTCTTTTTCTCCTTTCGGGAATTCGAGTTGTTTACGAGTACAAAAGGGCGGTTAAATTCAGGTTTGGACGCTATGTGAGTCTCCTCAAACCAGGCTTGCGCTGGATCATCCCCGTCATTGACCGGATACAGATTGTCGATATCCGTGTGATCACCATAAACATTGAAAAACAGGAGGTCATGACCCAGGACAACGTTCCCTGCATGATCAACGGTGTGCTGTTCTTCAAAATTGACGATGCGACCAAAGCCGTGCTTGAGGTAGAGAATTACGTTTTCGCCATTTCACAAATGGCCCAGGCTACGCTGCGGGATGTGTGCGGTAAGGTCGAGCTTGACACCATTCTCTCCAAAAGGGAGGAGATCGGTCGGAACATAAAGGAAATGGTGGAAAAAGATACCGAAATCTGGGGTATTTCCATTCAGGACGTGAAGATCAAAGACATCGAACTTCCCGAAAACATGAAGCGGGCCATGGCCAACCAGGCAGAGGCCGAGCGATCCAGAAGAGCACGGATCATCTTAGCCGAGGCTGAGAAGCAGGCAGCTGGCAAGCTGTTAGAGGCAGGTAAGATCATAGACGATTCACCTTCAGCAATCAAGTTGCGCTTGTATCAGACCCTTTCAAATATCGCCAGCGAAAAGAATTCGACCATTGTCTTCCCATTCCCCGAAGAGGCCCTGACAAGCAAGAAGAAATAGCGGATGGCCAAATCCTACAAGCAAAACCCAAAGATTGAGGCTTCCTATGACGCCATTTTCATCGGTTCCGGCATGGGCAGTCTTGCTGGAGCGGCAATTCTCTCCAAGGAAGGTATGCGCGTTCTGGTTTTGGAACAGCACTACACCCCTGGAGGGTATACTCATGTTTTCAAGCGAAAAGGTTATGAATGGGACGTAGGAATTCACTATATCGGAGAGATGCAGCGCAAGCAAAGCGCCATGTACAAGGTATTTGACTATATCAACGATGGAACTTTGAAATGGGCCGATATGGGTGAGGTCTACGACCGAATCTTCCTTGGAGAAAACCACTATGACCTGGTAAAAGGAGTGGAACCGTTTAAAAAACAAATGAAGTCCTACTTCCCGGAAGAGGCAGGAGCCATCGACGCCTATGTGGACCTGATCTTTAAAGCAGGGCGCACCGTAGGCCCTTTTTACATGAACAAGGCTCTTCCTCCCCTTTTGAGCAGCATTTTAGGACCGTTTTTGTCACGAGGTTTTCATAAATATTCCGATCAAACAACCTATGAGGTCTTGAGAAAACTCACTTCCAATGAAGATCTGATTCGCGTTCTTTGCGGACAGTATGGGGATTATGGACTTCCTCCAAAAAAGAGCAGCTTCAGCATGCACGCGACCGTGGTCAAACACTATTTCGACGGCGGCAGCTACCCGGTCGGAGGCTCCTCCCAGATCGTAAAAACCATTGAGCCCCTGATCGAAGCCTCGGGTGGGATGATACTGGTCAAAGCTCCCGTTAAAGAGGTGACCATAGAGAACAACCGGGCCATCGGAGTGGAGCTGGAAGACGGAAAGAGAATCAGTGCGAAACAGGTGGTCAGCGGAGCGGGAATCGTTAGCACCTTTAAACACCTGCTGCCAAAATCCGTCGTTCGACAACACAAGCTTCGGGAACAACTCACGCAGGTGGAGCCCTCCGCCTGTCATGCTGGCCTGTACCTCGGGCTGAATGGAACCCCGGAAGAACTTGGGCTCCCAAAAACCAACTACTGGCTCTACCCCGAAAACGGAGATCATGACGCTTGCGTAGACCGCTACCTGGAGAATCCGGAGGAGGACTTCCCCGTAGTTTACATCTCTTTCCCGGCATCCAAGGATCCCGATTTTCAGAACAGGTACCCCGGAAAGAGCACGATTGACATCATCACCCTGGTGCCCTATGACCTTTTCGGACGATGGGAAGGAAGCACCTGGATGAATCGCGGTCAGGAATATGAGGAACGGAAGGAGCGCCTGACGGACAGGCTGATCGGGAGGCTATTGGAGCATTTCCCTCATTTGAAGGACAAAATCAAACACAAGGAGCTTTCCACGCCCCTCTCAACTTCATTTTTTACGCGTTATGAAAAAGGAGAGATCTACGGTGTGGACCACAGTCCGTCCCGTTTCAGGCAAAAATTCCTGCAGCCTAGAACCCCTGTGAAGAATTTCTATCTCACCGGACAGGACACGGTCACGGCCGGTGTTGGTGGCGCGCTTTTTTCCGGTCTGCTGACGGCATCGGCAATGACCGGCACGAATTTCATGAAGAAGATTACCGAGGATTAAGTTTTCGAAATCTCATTTACCCCCTTTCCCCAGGTGGAATCCTCGTTCCTATTTCACCCTGGCTTCAAGGTCCTTCCTGTCAATGATGAGCATCCTGCCAATGGGCTCCCCGTCTCTGTAAGACTGTGCACGCAGCTTCAGGTCCCCCTGTGGCACCTCAAATGCTTCGGTGTATTTCATCCCTGTTCCAACCGGATAGGTGTTGTCAATTGTATATTTGACTTCGATGTCTTCGAAGGAAGATTTTAACGTACACATCATCTTTTTACCTTCCATTTTAACCTTGACCTCCGGCTCATAAATCGTCTTTGCAATGCTTCTTCCCGCCTGATCGAAACGGTCAAAGTGAACTTCGGTTCTACCGAGAAAATTCTTGTAGTCTTTCGCTGCCGACGGACTCCATAGCGACTCCGAAATAGCGAATGCCCTGGGATAGGTCATATAGTAGGCATATTGAAGCGACGGAATGACTTCCGTCCACAAATTGCCCTGGCCCCCAAGGATCAACTCCGGATCGATGTCTACGAAAAGGTTTGGATTTGGCATCGGGTCAAAACTGTAGGCTTTTTCAAGGGACAAATCGTCGTAGATCTTGTTCTCAACGCTGTAATCCCCCTGCGTATAATCCAGGTAAACAAATTCTTTCGGGGTCATGACAACTTCGTGCTGGGATCTGGCCGCCTCTATTCCGCCCTGCATGCCGCGCCAGCTCATTACTGCAGCTCCGTCCGCCAGGCCTCCTTCCAGGATCTCATCCCATCCGATCATTTTCTTTCCTTTGCCGCTGATGATCTTCTCGACGCGCTTCACAAAATAGCTCTGAAGCTCATGAGAGTCCTTGATTCCATTCTCTTTCATAAAGGCTTGTACCTTTTCGTCCCGTTCCCAGTATCCGTGGTAACACTCATCTCCACCCATATGAATGTAGTCTGAAGGAAAGAGCCCTGCGATCTCACCAAAAATCATATCGAGAAAAGCGTATACGGCCGGATTTGAAGGGTCAAGGGTATTTTCGATGGTCATTTCAAAGGTTCCATCGTCGAACCAGTTGGCGAACTTGGAGCCCGGGTTGACAAATTTGAGCTCCTTGCGGGTCGAAAGCTCGGGATAAGCCGCCAAAAGCGCCATGCTGTGACCCGGTACGTCGATCTCCGGGATGATGGTCACGTTTCGTTCAGCAGCATAGGCGATCACATCTTTTACCTCCTCCTGGGTATAAAAACCACCATAAGTTGCTTTTTCATTTTTCTTTGGATAAGGACGCTGGCTTCCGAATCTTCCATGCCGCTCCACTCGCCATGCCCCTACCTCCGTGAGGCGGGGGAAGGCCTTGATCTCTATGCGCCATCCTTCGTCATCCGTGAGGTGCCAGTGAAATACGTTGAACTTGTATTTCGACATCTGGTCAATGTAGTCTTTTACCTCTTCCACAGTGAAGAAGTGCCGACTGACGTCAAGCATGAGCCCTCGCCAACCAAATCGAGGATAATCAACGATTCGCATCCCTTCGAGTACAATCGGTTCATAACTCCCTTCTTCATCAGCAACATCGGGTCTGCGGCAAGCAATTGCCTGAAGGTCTGAAGCCCGTTGAATACACCCGCCGGCTCAATAGCCTGAAGGTTTATGACACCATTTCCAATATGGAGCTCATAGCCTTCCTTGCCCAGCTTTACGCTGTCTTCCTCCTTCAGTGTGATCCGAAGCAAAGTGGCGGCCGTCGATTCTGCACTACCGCCAGAACTCATCTGAATTCCCAGAGGTTTCAGCTCAGATGAAAAATTGTCCAGCATAGTGCTTATCAATTCGTTCTCCTGATCGAGAACCAGCCCGATTTCGGACTCCACGGTTACGCTGCCCTCGACAGTTTCCAAATTAACGGGATGAGGTATGATCGTGTGTTGCGCAATCAGTACATTAAGCCCCAGAAAAAGGGCGAAAACGAATGTTAAAAATCCTCTTGTCATCAGTCGATATATTTAAGTTTCTACGTTTCTAAATTACAAAGCTGCAAAGTACATTCAAGTCTTTAAATACGCAAAAAAAAGGCTCGAAAGTTGGTCTTAAACGACCCAGTAGGTGCTCTCAATACGACAGGCCATGACCAAATTCATAGAGAGGATCTTCTGAGTCATAGGGTACGTCCTCCAGCTGTGCCTCAACCGCTTCCCATGTAGAGGGCAGCTCAAAGGGCATTTTGCCCTCCGGTCTCTCGTCGCCGAATAAAACTTTGGCAAGAACCTCATCTGAAGTTCCGAATTCGGCTAACAGGGAAGTTGATGCGGCGTTGATTTTTGTCAGGATTGCAGGCCTTTCGAGATTGGCAATCACAACCGAGGGTTTGGCTCGGATCACCTCGAGAATATCCTCCAATTCCTCAGGGGTATAATAAAGTCGACCCTGGTGGAAAAAGCGCTCCAGGAAGTTGTCATCCCTGGGCTCATAGGGGGTTTGAATGCGCTTGATCACGACCTCGGCTTCCTCGGGGCTGTCGACAATCTGACCGAACGATTCAAATGCCTCGGGATGGGTAATTCCCTCGATGTATACTTTCGTTCCAGACTTCAAGGGCAAAAGATTTTCATTCTTCAGCAATACGGTTGAACGGGCCTGTGCTTTTTTCGCAAGAGCTCTGTATTCGGGTTTTCCGGTGAGTTCAGGAGCTTTTTCAGCATCCACGTAAGGGTCATCAAACAGCCCCAGGGTGAATTTGTCTCTCATGATCCGAGCCACGGAAACATCGATGCGCTTTTCGCTCAAGGCCCCGCTTTTTACCAATTCAACGATCAGCTCCGGACTGCTTTCCCCGCCGAACTGGTCGCACCCGGCCTCAATGACCTTTAGCGCGCGTTCAGCCGGGCTGAGATCCTCGACACCCCAGGCACGGGCATCCCCTATCTTACTGCCACTGATGATGTTCCAATCTGTGCAGATCACCCCGTCAAAGCCATATTTCTCGCGCAGCATTTCGGTAATGATCATTTTGTTGAATGCAAAAGCTACATTCTCATCGGTCTGGTCCACAGGAATCCCGTAGTAGGGCATAATTTGAGCCGTATGGGCCGGAAAGGCACCCTTCTCAAAGGGAATCAGGTGATAATCAAAATTGTCTCCCGGATAGACCTGGTTCTTTCCGTATTCGAAATGGGCGTCCTCTCCATTTTCCTGGGGGCCGCCCCCTGAAAAATGCTTGGTCATGCAGGCCACACTCGAATTGCTCAGCGTGTCTCCCTGGAAACCCAGGACGTAGGCTTTGGTCATGACGGCCGACAATTCAGCATCTTCCCCAAATGTACCGTTTTGGCGTCCCCATCTCGGCTCAGTGGCAAGATCCGCCATGGGGTGAAGGGCCAGACGAATGCCAGTTGCCAGGTATTCCTGTCGCGCTATGTTCGCGAATGCACGCACGAGTATGGTGTCTCTTGTTGCTGCGAGCCCAAGTGAAGAAGGCCATTGCGAAAAGGCAGGCGTAAAGAGAGCTGCTCCCGGGTTGTTCTCATTTCCATGACGAGGGTCTGAGGCAATAGTGATCGGAATGCCCAAACGCGTTCGATCAGCGATCCGCTGTATATTGTTGTTGAACTCAGCGAGCTTATCGGCCTCAAGCGAATGAATGATATTGAAGCTGTTCATCTTCTTGTCGATGAGCATCTCTGAGCTCTGTGGCAACATGGTTATGGCCATGAAATCCATGGGGCTTTTCGGGATAAAGGGCCTGTCTACCGGTTCGGCGTCAGGAGAGATGCCAATCATGGTGATGTACATGGCACCGGCCTTCTCCTCAAGGCTCATCTGGCTAACAAGATCGTTGACTCGGGCCTCTACAGGCTCCCTTCGGTCTTCGTACGTATCGAGTTTGCCATTCTTGTTCAAATCGCGGAAGGAAAAGCCGTCCTCGGTCAAGGTAGGAGAAGATTCCCCCAAGGTCTCATATCGCTCCTCGGCAGCGGACGCAAGCAGTTGATATTTGATAAAACCTGTGATCAGGGCTACGAGGATCAGAGCCACTAGGGCTATTCCGACAATTTTTAAAACCTTTTTCATTTGAACCTATTTTGGAAACTTCTTAAAGCGCGTAAAATTACAAAAAACAATTTAATGTGTACATATGACACAATGTAATTTTGCTATATTTGCGCATCAATTCCTAATTTTGTCCTGTGCAGCAAAAGAGTCCTTTATCAAATATGCAGTTTGACATCAACCAATTCGTACCCGGGCATTCGGTAGACTGCGTGATTCTTTCATTCGACAATGAAGGGCTGAAGGTTCTGGTGATGAAATGGAAAGGGCCCGAAATGTTCTGTCTTCCCGGAGGGTTTATCCGGAAGGAAGAAGATCTGGACAAAGCGGCGATTCGCGTACTCAAGGAAAGAGCGGGTATCGAACTTCCGTTTCTCGAACAATTCTCAACCTTTGGGCGCGTGGATCGTCGAGATGACAGCTCGCTCGCTCACAATATCAAAATGTTGAAGCTCCCGAAAGCAACCATGCAGTGGTTTGAACAACGATTCATCACCACGGGTTTTCTTTCCCTGGTGGATAAGAAAAAATGCGATCCCAAGCCTGATCTGATGAGCGAAAGCATAGGCTGGTATGCTATCGAAGAGCTCCCGAACCTGATTTACGATCACAGATCCATTGTGGAAGAGGCCATACAGTACATTCGCAATCAAATCAACTATCTCCCAATCGGAATAACGCTCTTGCCCAAAAAGTTCACCATGAAGGAATTACAGCATCTCTATGAGTCCATACTGGAAAGGAAGCTGGATCGAGGAAATTTCCAGAGGAAGATGCTGAAGTTGGGAATCTTCAATCGGCATGAGAAACAACTGGAAGGGGGTGCGCATAAGGCTCCTTACCTCTACTCTTTTGACCAGGACAAGTATCAGGATCTTCTTGAAAAAGGGATAGGATTCGTTTCCTGATTCTATTTATTCGATTGAAAAACTAGACTTCAGGAGCCTGTCTTCATCCGATGAAGGCCCGATGAAAACCTCGTATTCCATCTTCTCAATTTTCCAGGTTTTGGATTCCGGGTCATACCAGGCAAGCTCCTCCAGGTCTATTTGGAATTCAACCGTCCTGCTTTCACCCGGCTCAATGGCGATTTTGTCAAACCCCTTCAAAAGCTTTACGGGACGGTCAATCTCAGAATTTGCAAATCCTACGTACAACTGAACTACCTCTTCACCCATAACCTTCCCGGTATTCGATACTTGCGCCCTGACTTTCACAGTCTTTTTATCAACGTCGATTGCGTCAACTACCAGACTGTCGTACTCAAATGTTGTGTAACTCAATCCGTGACCAAAAGGATAGGCCACTTCAATTTCTTTTTTGTCAAAAAGCGTGTATCCATGATAATAGCCATATTCAATCTTCATGGTGTAAGGATTGAAAAACGGGTAATCGCCAACGCTTCTTGCTATTGAAAAAGGCAGCTTTCCACTGGGATTCACTTCACCATAAAGAATGCGGGCCAGGGCATTGCCTCCCTCCATTCCATTGTACCAGGCGAATAATATGGCTGGAATTTTATCTTCCCAGGGTCCCATATCAATGGCACTTCCTCCCACGAACACCACAACTGTGTTCTTGTTTGCCTCCGGCAACAGCCTGTATCAATTCTTCGTCCTTACTAAGCAAATTGAGGCTCTCCCGGTCGCCCCCGATACCAGGCTCTCCAATCAATTTTCCGGCTTCTGCCGATTTCTTCATGGCGCCCTCCGTGATCATGTATTCACCTTCATCTTCAAAAGTGTAGCCCACTACCAGGATGACCTCATCGGCTTGGGAGGCCTTTTCTCGTGCGGTCTCCAAATCTTCACCCGAATAAAACTCAACCTGGCTCCCTCTCTCCTTCTGGTAATTGACGATTCCCTGGTAGGGCGTAACCACATAGGACGGAGTCGCATCGCTGCTGGCATGATCCCCGGTATTCTCCATATCGGCCAGTCGCCCAAGAACGAGGATCGTTTTATCCTGACCCTCTTTTTCGAAGGGCAGCACGTTTTCATTTTTTACCAGGACCATGCTTTTCTCAGCTGCCTCCCGGGCCAGGTCGGTATGCTCTTTGCTGGCGATCAGTTCTTTTGAATATTCCATGGGATCATCCGCCATGGCGTATTTCAATCGTGTCGACAGGGACTCAAACACAAGTCGGTCAATGTCCTCCTCAGTGATCTCTCCTGCCTCTATTCCTTCTTTGATGTTCTCATCCGAGTAATGATTTTGGAAGGGCATTTCGGCATTCAGGCCGGCCTTGATGCTACCGATGCCATCACGGGTGCCATATACCCAGTCGGAAGTGACAAAACCGGCAAAGCCCCATTCATCCCTCAAAATATCGGTAAGCAGGTATTTGTTGTTCGCGCTATACTCCCCGTTGACCATATTGTAGGCGCTCATTATCGAAGCCGGCTTCCCTTTCTGAACAGTCTTTTTGAAATGCGGAAGATAGACTTCACGAAGCGTTCGCTCGTCGACCTGAACATCGACAAAAAGTCTTGAATTGTCCAGACTGTTCAGGGCAAAATGCTTCGGACAGGCCATCACATTGTGCTTTTCGATGCCCTCAACTGCAGCCACCCCAAACTCGCCCAACAGGTACGGATCTTCTCCGTAAGTTTCCTGGGCTCTCCCCCAGGCCGGGTGCCTCAAAAGGTTCAAACAGGGCGTCGCAGCATAATTCGTGCCGTTGGCGCGCATTTCGATTGCGATCACCTCGTGAATTCGTCTCTCCAAATCGGTATCCCAGCTGGCTCCACGGGCCATGGCAACCGGGAAGGTAGTCACCCCAAATACATCCTGATCCATAACCCGGGCACCACGTGGTCCGTCTGAAAGGACCCAGGGCGGGATGTTGAGCCGTTCATTGCCACCGGTGTAAAAATGCGGGAAACGGCCCCGAAGCAAAAAATTGATGCCGAGCTTGGGAACGCTGCTGTAGCCCTCCCCATACATCTGATCGATTTTTTCCTCGAGACTCATCTCGGATACGAGCCGAGCTGCAAGAACAGGAATGTCGGCCTCCGATTCAAGTTCCGGAAATGCTTCCCTATTCAGGCTCAGGTCATACATGTCATAGTTTACGCTGTAGTAATACAAAAAACCAAATGATAGTATCAGGATCACCAGCAGAATTCCGAGCGCCTTAAAAACAAACTTGAAAAAACGTTTCATAAATTTAATGTGTAATTATGACACAATAATACAAAATATTTTAATTTTCGCCCAATTTCAAAACATAATCAAAATCACTGAAAACTTGCTCAAAGCTGTTTCCTCATGAAGTAGTCATCCATGATGAACCCTTTTCCAATATCAGTTTGCAGAGGTCTGACATTGATAAAGCCCAATTTTTCGTAGGCTCGTATCGAATCGGTGTTATTCTTGTTTACCGTCAGGCTGAGGCTAAGACAACCCATCTCTTTTGCCCTTGTTTCAAGATAATTCATGGCAAAGCCCCCGATCCCTTTTCCTCTCAAATCGGAGAGCACGTAGATCTTGCTGAGAAACATATCCCCGCCTTGTGGTTTGCTCGCCATGTATCCGACCGGCTCTCCTTCGAAAAACAACAGGAAATAATTCATTCCTTCGGAAATCTGTTTTTCAATCGCTTCAAAAGACTGAAAATTTTCGAGCATGTAGTCGACCTGGTCGATTCCTATGATGGGCGTGTAATGCTGGGTCCAAATCTCATCCGCAAGCTGCTCCACTTTTTTGATGTCGTTCTTGCCCCGAACTTCCCGGACTGATATCTTCATTTGCTTTTGTGGTTCTGACATCTTTTCAGCATTCAACGGTCGTTCCCAATTATCTCGCTGTCCAGCCTCCGTCAATCAACAAAACCGAACCCGTGATGAGGGAAGCCGCATCAGAGGCCAGGAAAACAACAGGGCCGGCAACCTCAACAGGTTTGCCGATCCGTCCAAGCGGGATGCGATCGATCACGCTTTGTTTGAATTCCGGGTCATCCAACCAGGGCTTTGTTCCGGGGGTCTCGATAAAAGTTGGGGCAACGGCATTGACCGTAATATTGAATTTGGCCCATTCCGAAGCGAGGTTTCGGGTCATGTGATTGATCGCTGCCTTGGAGGTACAGTAAATTGCCTCATCCTGAAGTGCAATGAACCCCGCCTGTGAGCTCATGTTTATAATGCGACCTCCGCCCTGTTCGATCATATGCCTGCCCACCGCCTGTGCCGTGAAGAAAGAGGCTTTGACATTGAGATCCATAGTGATGTCATAATCCTCCTCAGTCACTTTTTCTGCCGGATTCGCAGGTGCCACCCCCACATTATTGACCAGAATGTCAATTCGGTCAAAAAATTCAATGGCCTCTTGAACCGCACTCTTGATCTGCTCCATGCTGGAGACATCCATCTGAAGAGGAATCGCCCTGCGCCCCATCGATTCTATTTCCTCGACCAGATCATCCGAGGTGCTCACATCTCGCAGTCCGAGTGCCACATCGGCACCCGCATGAGCCATCGCCAAAGCACAGGCCCGGCCCAGGCCCCGAGCGGCACCAGTTACCAGTGCAACTTTGTTTTCAAGCCTGAAATTCGGGTATTTGCTCATATGAGATGTTTTTTCGTTGTGTAATATTATGAATTTCTCAGAAACCTGACAGCCAAAATCAGGACCCCTTCCTTTTCTTTTTTGAGGATGGATGTCTACTCCTCCTTCATAGACGATCTCACATTTCACCATACCCAATCAAAAGAAATTCTGAACAGGTCCCAGAAAAGTCTTGATCAGACTGACCCGACCCATTTTCATCTCCTCCGAGGTCCCGTAGACTCTTTGCCCCACCAATTCACATCCTTTCTTATCGAGAACGTGAAAATTGAAACGAAGACTGTCATTCACAAGGTTGTATTTACCATCGACAGAAAGTCTGTTCCTCTTCGTACTCAGGGCGACGTCATTCGTTCTCAGAATTCCCTTGTTTAGACTCCACTCCGCCAGAAACTCTCCTACCTGCGTCGAATCCCCTTTGGAAGCGAAGGCTAGACCGGCGTAATCCCCTCCTTTGGTGATCGCCAAACCAGCAGGACCTGCGAACATCACAGCACTTACATCCGCCAGATTGAATCTCTGACTTCTTCTGAAATTGTCTATAAATTTATCGAGATCTGCACCTTTTAATCTCAAGTTCCTTCCTTCAATCTTGAAAAAAAGATTTACACTTTCCAAAAATGAGATCTCTGATTGGGGCACCCATTTTAAATGCGAGGTAAATCCCACATTCCCTTTGAATGAGAGCTGTTGATCGCCCGAAGAGAATCCTGATCGGAATAGAGCAGGTTTTCATTTCAGTCCTTCCCCAGCTGAGTTCAAATCCATATTCAGAACGTTTTTGTCACGATAGTCCAAATTCAGATCCAAATCAAAATCGTTTTCGGCAATTTCTGTAGCGGGCTCTTCACAACCAGTCTACTGCGCTTAAATCGATGTCATAAGTCCCTTTCAACGAGATTTCGAAATCTCGTGTTTTGAACTTCAAGGTATCCATAAGAGTCCGGCCATTGACACCCAAATCGATATTTCCCCGTATCCGATCTTCCTTCAATTCAAAATCTCCTTTAAGCTCTTCAACGTCGATAGGAATGATAACCCCCGAAGGTCGATCCACTATCGTCACTTGCTCCATTCATTCGAATCAAGTCAATCGTGAGCACCAACTGGGTGGAATCGGGTTTCTTTGATCTTTTTCCAAGCGGTTTAAACGCTTTTGAAATGATCTGGACACCGGAGCTGTCGCGCTCTATGAAAAGGCGTGGCTCTTGCAATTCCAGGCGATTAATGTGGATATTGGTTTTCAGAACATCCTTGAGGTCTGTCTTGAATCGCGCATAGGGCACATCAATAATGACGTTTCTTCTTTCTCCCGAACCGGCTTTCGACTCCCAAAACTGAAGATTGTTGCCTCCAATTCGGGTAGTCGAACAAGTTCGCCACTGAGATGGAACCCACGGTGAACTCTCCAGGAAACTCCGGTTGACGCGCTGCCAGAGTTCCTCGCTGATCTGTTTTTACGGAGATTCAAGAAAGGAAAAGCAATGACGAAAACAGATAAAAAAGAATGAGCAGTCCAGGGCGATCTTTTTCAGGAGGCCCCATTTTCGTTTTCCGGAATCCATATGCTCGCATTGTATATAGGGCTTAGCGATACCATAGATTCAGAAGGTAAATCCCTCAGAATCTACAGAGTCAAACGATCTCAATAAACAAGCCTTCTTCGGTCTTATTGACCTGGGCCAGCTTGTTTCGGGTGAGCTCCTTGATCGATTTGTCCCATTTCTTGTTCGAGAGCCCGGCCTTTTCCTTTAAGGTGCCCAGCTCCATTTTTTCTTCTTTTGACAGGATATGGAGAACGCCTTTCGACTCATCCGTGATCTCCACAGGCTTCTTTTCGGGTTTCATCTGAGGGAAGAAAAGTACTTCCTGGATGGAAGCATTATCTGTCAGGAACATCACCAATCGGTCAATTCCGATACCGATCCCTGAAGTGGGTGGCATCCCGTATTCGAGAGCTCCGAACAAAGTCCATGTCGATAAACATGGCCTCGTCATCTCCCTTTTCGGATAGCTTGAGTTGGTCCTGAAAACGCTCCAGCTGATCGATCGGGTCATTGAGTTCCGAATAGGCATTCGCCAACTCTTTTCCGTTTACGATCAATTCAAAACGCTCGGTCAAATCGGGGTTGTCACGATGCTCCTTGCACAGCGGACTCATTTCTTTGGGATAATCTGTGATAAAGGTGGGTTGAACATAATGATGCTCGCACATCTCGCCAAACAACTCGTCGATGAGCTTTCCCTTGCCCATGGTCTCGTCGACCTCGATACCAAGTTTTTTGCATACTTCTCTCAACTTATCTTCGTTCATTCCTGCTACGTCGTGGCCCGTATGAGTTTTGATCGCCTCCAGGATCGGAACTCGAGGATAAGGCGCTTTGAAATCGACAGTTTTATCGCCAATTTTAGCCTTGCTGGTGCCGTTGGCGTCAATTGAGACTTTCTCGAGCAGCTGCTCCGTCATGTCCATCATCCAGTGATAATCCTTGTAGGCCACGTAGAGCTCCATTACTGTAAATTCCGGGTTATGGGTTCGATCCATCCCTTCATTGCGAAAGTCCTTGGAAAACTCATAAACCGCATCAAAACCTCCAACGATAAGACGTTTGAGATAGAGCTCATTGGCAATTCTCAAGTACAGAGGCATATCCAGAGCGTTGTGATGCGTCACGAAAGGACGCGCCGCAGCCCCACCCGGAATCGGTTGAAGAATAGGTGTCTCCACCTCGAGGTAGCCCCTCTCATTAAAGAACTCACGAATGGAATTCGTGATTCGCGTTCTTTTCAGGAAGGTCTCCTTGACCTGGTCGTTA
Organism: uncultured Flavobacteriaceae bacterium; assembly: GCA_942492425.1. Lineage (GTDB taxonomy): Bacteria > Bacteroidota > Bacteroidia > Flavobacteriales > Flavobacteriaceae > Lutimonas. Next base: position 607,558 of record CALOEQ010000001.1, on the reverse strand, counting down.
ACCATCAAATCGACGTATCGTTGCCTGTACCTCATTTCTGCATCGCTAAAGGCATCATGGGTCTTGCCATCGGCATCGACCTTTACGATCGGCATGGGCTTGAGAGCCTTGGAAAGCACAGTCAGTTCTTTGACCATGACAGACTTTTCCCCTACCTGTGTTTTGAAAACCTCTCCGCGAACACCGATGATATCCCCTATGTCGAGCAATTTTTTGAACACGTCATTATAAAGGGTCTTGTCATCACCCGGACAGAGCTCATCCCGGTTGATGTAGATCTGCATCCGGCCCGTCGAGTCCTTCAGTTCAGCAAAAGAGGCCTTGCCCATGATCCTGCGACTCATGATCCGCCCGGCAAGGACTACTTCCTTGCCTTCCAGCCTGTCAAACTCCTCTACAACCTCACTCACCGTCGAAGTGGTTTTGAATTGTGCTGCCGGATAGGGGTTGATTCCCAGGTCTCTGAGCTTCTTAAGCGACTCGCGCCTTACAATTTCCTGTTCCGATAATTGCATGTCAATTTTTGGTTTTGAAAAACGAGTGCCAAAGATACAATCCTTTTCAAGAATAGGCAATGCGAGAGGGCTTTCGAGGCTCACAGAAGAAAAGAGCGAGTTCCCTGTAACACATGTGAAATATCTGCGTCATGTAATTAGAAATAAAATGACGAATTTTGTGGGTTCAAAACGAGAAGTGAAATGAGTTTCTGGCGCGTGCTTTTATCGATCCTATTCCCTCCCCTTGCCGTTATCGACAAGGGATGTGGTAGCGTGCTTATCGTGTTTATCCTGACGCTGTGTGCCTGGATCCCCGGAGTAATCGGGGCGCTGATCATATTGAACAACCCAAAATACGCTTAATGAGCATTGAAGTTCAAGACATCGGGCGGAGCGACTATCGCGAAGCCTGGGATTACCAGGACGAGCTTTTCAAAAGAATCGTCGATATCAAACTCGCCAATCGCGATCGTGAAGTAGAAGAACCACGCCCCGGATACTTCCTGTTTACCGAACACGATCATGTCTATACCCTGGGCAAGAGCGGTGACCTTTCCAATTTGTTATTGTCTGAAGAACAACTCCAAAAGAAAGGCATCTCCTTTTTTAAATCCAACAGAGGCGGCGACATCACCTACCACGGACCCGGACAGATCGTCGGCTACCCGATAATTGACCTGGAGGCCTACAAACCCGATATTCGCTGGTACATGAGGAGCCTGGAAGAAGTGATCATACGAACCCTGGCTGAATACGGCATCGTTGGAACCAGAAGCGAGGGTGAAACCGGTGTCTGGTTAGATGTGGGCACTCCGTTTGCCCGAAAGATCTGTGCCCTTGGGGTACGAACTTCAAGATGGGTCACGATGCATGGCTTTGCCCTGAACGTCAATACCGACCTTGGCTTCTTCGATCATATCATTCCCTGTGGAATACGCGGTAAGGCTGTTACATCCATGCATGCAGAACTCGGCGAAAAGCTTGATCCGGAAATCGTCAAGGACCAGATACTCAAGCATTTTTCAGAGGTTTTCACAGCAGAAATGGTGACTACTCCTCTTCGTTGAAATACACCTTGTAATATTTCATCTTTTTCTCCTGGTCATAGCCCAACTCCAGGTATTCGGCTGAGGCGTCGGGTGCCTCCACGTCGAGCTTGATCTGTATGTGGGTGTCGAGCTTGATCTCCGTACGGATTTTCTGTTTCTGCTTTTTGACCACCAGGTCAGCCACGTGAAACTGGTTTCTGACCAGCAGACCCCGTTCCTCTTCAAAAGACTTTTTGTAATCGTCGAACTGCTGCTTCATGTCATCCTGATCAAAGACCTCTTCCTTGAAGTCATGGATGTTCACGGTCTCATTTTCCTTGAGAAAATCGATGGTTCGGGCCAGGAAATGACTGTGCTCCTGTGTACTGTATTCGGGTTTGAGAACTTCCCCGGAGAACTCGCGACAGAGATCGATGTAGGTGAGGGTGTGGTGGTTGCTGTCGTCGGCATATTTGACGTTCAGAAAATTTCGGGTCCAGTACTGCGCATCGTAATTGTTGTTGTCGACGCTGAAAACGGCCAGTCCCTCATCATCCTTGTAGTTCACGATCAGGCATCCTTTGTCTATTTTCTTGGTGCTGATGCCTTTCTGCACAGCAATGTCATAGCTGTTCCCTTCCAAAAAGGTCTGAAAGAAGTCCATTTTGGATTCGACCTTGTAGATGCCGATGGCCTGGGTTAGGATCTCCTTGTATTCGACGTCATCGAACAGGACCACGATCACATCCCCGGTTTTGATCTGGGCAGAATTCGACTGCTCATAAAGGTGGGCGACCACGTTTTTCGAAACCTCCACAAAACTATCCTCATCCTGAAAAAGCCGCTGCGTGTAGGAATTGATCTCGTTCAGATTCACATCGGCATGATGGGTGAACTTGAATCGTTCGGTCACATTGGCAAAGGGTTTGAGCAGATAAGGCAGCATCAGCTGGTAGCTGTCTTCGTCAAAAACGACGGGGCTCTCAGAAAAAGCATTCTTTGTGTCGTTGAACTTGTTGCCGATCTTGTGGATGATCAGCTTGGGAATGCTGGCACGGTTTCTCTTGATCATGGGATGCTGTAAATGGAATAAATTAAAGGCTGCAATGATACGACAATCCGACAGAAAACGAAAGCGATATTTGCCAGGGGGTCATTCGATATCAACCCGGAAGATCGAGTTTCAACTGGGCAGGGAGGAGCTGGAAAGACTGCCTGTGGTGCTCCGTTGATCCGTGCTCCCGAATGGCCTGTCGATGCTGGACGGTCGGATACCCTTTGTTGCTATTCCATCCGTACATGGGAAAGGAATTGTGCAGGCGCTCCATGTATTCATCTCGATAGGTCTTGGCCAACACGGAAGCTGCCGCGATGCTCAGATACTTGCCATCACCCTTGACTATGGTCTGATGCGGAACATCCTTATAAGGCTCAAAGCGATTCCCATCGACGATGACAAACCTCGGTTTGCGATCCATGGCATCGAGGGCCCGATGCATGGCCTGAATAGAGGCGCGCAAGATATTGATTTGATCAATTTCGTGCTGGTCCACAAAGGAAACACCATAGCAGAGTGCCTCTTTCTCAATGATGGGTCGCAGCATTTTTCGCCGGGCCTCGGTGAGCTTTTTCGAGTCGTTGAGCAGATCATTGGAAAAACCCTTCGGCAAGATCACAGCGGCCGCCACAACCGGTCCGGCCAAACAACCTCGTCCGGCTTCATCAGTTCCTGCTTCCAGGTCGGTATTTGAAAATCTCAATTGAAGCATAGCAGCACAAGAGCGAATTGCATCTCGCCGGTTCCAAAGGTAAGAATCCGACAAGGAATCCAGGGAATAAAATTTGAACAAATAGTTTACCTTTGTCAACAATTCAAATCATCCATGCGGAGAACTATCACCCTACTTTTCCTGTTGTTTCTTGCTGCATCGGGGATTGCTCAAATTCGTCCGACGCGGACCGATGACATCACCAATCCGTTTGTGGATGAGTACGGCGATACGACCCGAGTAGCCACCAAGGAGATCCAGGTGGAGTTGAGTGATGAGACCTTCTTCGAAGATTACAAGATCATCGATCACAACCTGGATACCACCTATATCGATACCTCCCTGGCGATTGACCGCAGCTACAAATTCAATTTTCTGCGCAAAGACCTGCTGGACTACATGCCCTTTCACAACCCGGGTCAGAGCCTGAACAACATCGCTTACAGCTTTGATGATGCCCGATATCACCCAACAATAGGAGCCAGGGCACAGCACGGAAACTATTTCCAGGTCGAGGACATCAAATATTACAGCGTGCCCACACCGAGCACCGAACTCATGTGGCGTACGGTATTGGAACAGGGACAAATCCTGGACGCCATGTTCACCTTTAATCTATCCAAGCAATTCAATGCTACCGTGGCATTCAAGGGAATGCGCTCTCTTGGCAAATACAGGTCGGCTCTTACGGATCACGGGAATGCCAGGATATCATTGGGTTACCATACCAAGAACAAGAGATATTTTGTCAGGGGTCATATTGCGGCACAGGACCTTTACAACGAGCAAAATGGGGGGCTGACTCCAGAATCCATTTTAGACTTTGAGAGCAACGATCCGAATTTCAAAGATCGGGCACGACTCACCACCAATTTTACAGATGGAAAAAACGGGATCCGGGGAAACCGGTATTACTTTGATCATTTTTACAAACTCTGGGACAAAAAGGACAGCACGCGTGCGATTCCCTCTGACTTGCGCATCGGTCATGTATTCAACTATGAACGCAAGCATTATGGCTATGAGCAAGGCAGCCCCAACGACTTCTTCGGCTCGGCTTTCACCAATGAGATTGATGACGACGTCAAATACTCCAAGATGTTCAATGAGGTTTTTATAGCCCTCAATTCACCTTACACGTTGGGAGAGGTCCGCTTTAAAGTGAACAACTTCGACTACGAGTACATTTACAAGAGCGCTCTGATCTCAGATAACGGGATCATCCCCCCCGGACTGGACGGCGATGCATTGGCCGTTGGCGGGGAATGGCACACGAAATTCAAGAAGTTCAACCTGGATGTCGATGCCACACAGATCATCTCAGGCTCCCTTACCGGGAACTCCTATTCGGCCCGGGCAAGTTTCGTATCCGACAGCGTTTTTACGGCTAGCGCCCGGGTTTTCAGCAACAGTCGCTCGCCCAATTTCAATTTCCTGCTTTATCAAAGCGGTTACAAACACTACAACTGGAGCAATGACTTTAAAAACGAACAGCTCAATGGGCTGGAGGTCGTTTTTGACTCCGACAAATGGCTTTTCGCCTCGGTGAGATGGACCAATATCGAAAACTACACCTATTTTGAAGAGGCAGATGAAACAGGTCAGACCTCTCCTGCCCAGGCCAGTGAATCGCTGAGCTACTTCCGGGTCGATCTGAGCAAGGAATTCAAATTTGGAAACTTCCGACTCGACAATCAATTCATCTACAACCAGGTAACCAGTGGAGAAGATTTCTTCAGGGTTCCGGATTTCGTGACACGGAACACGTTGTACTACGCGAACCATATTTTCAAGGGCAAGCCCATGTACCTCGAGACGGGAATCACCTTCAAGTATTTTGGGGAGTACTATATGAATGCTTACAACCCCCTGATCTCGGAATTTTACCTGCAGAACGACAGGCAATTCGGGGCTTTCCCCCCTGGTGGACTATTTCATCAACTTCCGGGTGAAAACCATGCGGGTATTCTTTACCCTGGAACACCTCAACTCTTTGTTTACCGAGAGGAATTACTACTCGGCTCCAACCTACCCCTACCGTGATTTCGTCATACGCCTCGGTCTGGTCTGGAACTTCTTTATATAAGGATCGGACACCATGCAAAAGGAAATCAACATCCAGGTAAGTCCCGAGCAAGCGGCCGACCCCGCTCTGCTCAAGTCAGCCGTTAGCAGGAGCTCAGGGTTGACGGCCGGCGAGATCCGACATGTAGAAATTCTAAAACGCTCCATCGATGCCCGGCAGAAAAAGGTCCGGATCAACTTGCGGGTTCGAATCTACGTGCATGAAGACTTTGAGGAGGAAGAAATAGAGCTGCCCGACTATCCCGATGTGAGCAAGGCCCGGGAGATCCTGATCGTCGGGGCCGGACCTGCAGGTCTTTTTGCGGCATTAAAACTGATTGAAAAAGGGTTCAAACCCGTCGTATTGGAGCGTGGAAAGGACGTTAGAGCCCGACGTCGAGACCTGGCCGCCATCACCCGAAACCACGAGGTGAACCCCGACTCGAACTACTGTTTCGGAGAAGGAGGAGCCGGCACTTACTCAGACGGCAAGCTCTACACGCGCTCAAAAAAAAGAGGGGACGTCAACCGGATTCTAAGACCTGCTCATCGCGCACGGCGCGAACAAGAACATCGCGATCAACGCCCATCCGCACATTGGGACGAACAAGCTGCCCAGGTTGATCCAATCAATTCGGGAGACCATACTGAGGCATGGCGGAGAAATCCAATTCAACACCCGGGTGACCGACCTGCTTCTGAAAGAAAGTCGAATTACAGGGGTGGTCACGCAAAACGGAGACAAGCTGGAGAGCGACAGGGTCATCCTGGCGACGGGCCATTCGGCGCGGGACATCTTTGAGCTGCTGCACAGAAAAGGAATTGCCATCGAGGCCAAACCCTTCGCCCTGGGAGTGCGAGTTGAGCATAGCCAGGAGCTCATCGATAGCATTCAGTACCACTGCGAGATTCGCGGCCCCCACCTCCCTCCTGCTCCCTACAGTGTTGTTAAACAGGTAGGAAATCGCGGGGTCTATTCCTTTTGCATGTGCCCCGGGGGTGTGATCGCCCCCTGTGCCACCGCACCGGGCGAAGTAGTGACCAATGGATGGTCGCCCAGCAAGCGGGACCTGCCCACCTCAAACTCGGGCATCGTGGTTTCTATCGCCCTCGAGGATCTTGAGAATTACAAGCAGCACGGACCACTCATGGGATTGGAATTTCAAAAGGAGATCGAGCAGCGCGCCTGGAGACTGGCTGGGGAAACGCAACGGGTCCCGGCTCAACGACTCATCGACTTCACACAGGGAAAAGTCTCTGCTTCGATTCCGAAAACATCATATCAGCCCGGCACTGCTTCGGTCGAAATGGGTGAGGTGTTGCCAACCTTCGTGAACAGGAGCCTTCAGGAAGGGTTTCGACTCTTCGGCAAATCCATGAAGGGATATTTGACCAATGAAGCCGTCGTCCATGCCCCTGAGTCGAGGACATCTTCGCCGATCCGCATCCCCAGAGATCCTGACAGCCTTCAGCATGTGCAAGTTCAGGGGCTCTACCCTTGTGGTGAGGGAGCCGGTTATGCAGGTGGCATCATATCAGCCGCCATAGATGGCGAGAAATGCGCCGAACAAGCTAGTTTGAGTTTGAAGTAGGAACGCGCCAGGGCGGATTCTTTCGGTTCTCACCTGCCTTGAAGAGAATGATCTTGTTCCCGTCCGGATCGAAAAGACGGGCTTCTCGCCAGAGCCAGGACCTGTCTTCCGGCATTTCGTCAATAACAATTCCAGATGCGTTCAGGCCGGCGACCTTGTCATCCAGGTCATCGACCTCGAAATAAACGTATGTTCCTTCCCCGGAAGGAAGAGCCTCCACTTTGTGAACTGAGAAAGTTGCATCCCCTACAGGGCACTCAAAACGAACATAATGAGGCCGGGCATCCACGATAAGCCGCAAGCCCAGCTTCTCGTAAAAAGCAGTTGCGGCCTCTACATCGACAGACGGGACGGTTACCTGGTTCAAGTTCATGCCTGTTTCGTTGTCAATTGGCGAATCTTGATTTTGAAAGCCGCGAAGGTCAAGGTCATAAACGGACTCAGCCAGTTAAATATGGCATAGAAGAAGTACTCGTCCACTCCTACCCCAAGAACACCTGACTGGTAGGCTCCACATGTGTTCCAGGGAACCAGGACCGAGGTAACCGTACCCGAATCTTCAAGGGTCCGACTCAGGTTTTCGGGTGCCAGGTTTTTTTCCTCGTAGGCTTTGCTGAACATTTTTCCCGGAACGACTATGGCCAGGTACTGATCAGATGCCGTAACATTTAGCGCAAGACAGGTCGTAACGGTACTGGCGAAGAGTCCGAAGGTGGTATGCGCAAGCTTGAGAAGGGCACCGCTTATCGTGGACAACGCCCCTATGGCATCCATGACGCCACCGAAGACCATGGCGCAGATGATCAGCCAAATCGTTCCCAGCATCCCATACATCCCACCGGAGGAGAAAAGTTCATTGAGAGACTCATTGTTCGTGGCGATCGAAGTATCAACGGTGATGGCGTTCATGATTCCCTGGTAAGCAGTTTGAAAGTTCAGTTCCGAACCCCCGGAAACCGAGATCAGAACGTCCGGCTGAAAGAAAATGGCAAAGACACCTCCCAAAAGTGTGCCGATCAAAAGAGCGATAAGGGGCTGCGTTTTCCGAATGATCAGGAAAATCACAGCAGCTGGAACCAGAAACAGCCAGGCGCTTATGTTAAAGGACTCGCGTATGGAAACCAGAATCGACTCTGTATCGGTCGTTCCTGAAGTGTCAAAGGTGAACCCCAGAATGATAAATGCAATCAGTGTGATCGTTATGGTTGGCACCGTGGTGTAGGCCATGTATCGAATATGAGTGAAAAGGTCGGTACCTGCCATGGCAGGAGCAAGGTTGGTGGTGTCTGAAAGCGGCGACATCTTGTCCCCGAAATAGGCTCCTGAGAGAACGGCACCGGCCACCATGCCCAGCGGAATTCCCAGGGCTCCCCCGATACCGATCAGAGCTATACCTACGGTGGCTGAAGTGGTCCAGGAACTGCCCGTCGCAATCGAGATCACAGCGCAGATCACAACCGTGGCAGGAAGAAAAATAGTAGGGTTCAAAAGCTTGAGACCGTAATAAATCATACTTGGAATGACACCGCTGACCAACCAGGTTCCGGCGAGAGCTCCCACGAACAGCAGTATCAGCAAGGCTCCCGTGGTAGATTTTATATTGTTGGCGACCTCCTCAATCATCCTCTTGTAAGATACTTTATTGAAGAAGCCCACGATAGCGGCGACAGCGCCTCCCAGCAACAAGATGAATTGATTCGATCCGCTCAGCGCGTCATCCCCATAAACGTATACGTTGTAAGCGAGCATTCCGATGAGGGCAATGACTGGTATGAGGGCTTCGTAGATGTTCAGCTCTTTGTTCTTGATAATTCGGTCGTCCATAAAAAAGGGTTGAATTTGTAATGTTACATAAAATGGATGACTTTTGAAAATACCCATGGAACTCGAGCTTTGTTACCTCACATTTTTTCCCTCATGTACGCAACCCTTCGCATTATTAACCATCTACTTAGTAAATCCCCCATTACTATGAAACTGGAATATACTATTTTGGAATACCTGAGTGAGCGCGACGACGGAAGGTTTGTCGAGCTGACTTCGGTTTATGAGGACTATGATTCCCTCATGAGCGCTTTGGATGAGCTGAAAGGCAAAAATCTGATTGTAGTTGAGGATGCCGGTCGAGATTTTTCAAGATTTGGAATCAGCAACAACAGGCCAAAGTCGGTTAAGGCAAAACTAAAATTGAATGGACGTGCATATTTGCATTCGCTCAAAGGAATTGAGCAGATTAAGAAAGAGTTGAGAGGCAGAAGTAGAAATCGCTGGAATATGACACATTTTCTTAGTTTTTAAATTGATTACTCAAGATTAATCTTAGGATTATAGATCGGGGTTTGCTTGTCAGACCCTTTTTTTTGTGCCTATTTTTTTTTGTTTAACTTATTTAACATTTTTTTAAACATTTTATAGTTTTGTTTAATGTTTTGTGTCGTATCTTTGACAAAACAATTAAAACAAAACCCATGAACTTTAAAAAACTAATGATGAGCACGCTGCTGACTGCAGCTCTCTTTTCGACGTCACTGATTCAGGCAAACGTCAATCCAATCGAACCGAAACCTGTAATTGAAAACGATAGCAAACAGACAATTGTCGGTGTTGCCGCGTCAAATGACAACTTTTCGACTCTCGTTGCAGCCGTAAAGGCCGCTGATCTCGTAGAGACTTTGAACTCAGAAGGCCCATTCACGGTTTTCGCACCAACCAACGACGCTTTCGGAAAATTGCCTGCGGGAACTGTAGAGACTTTGCTCAAAGCAGAAAACAAAGGAACGCTGACTTCCATCTTGACTTACCACGTAGTGGCAGGAAAATTTGAAGCGGCTGACGTTTTGAACGCGATCAAAAACAACAACGGCTCTTTTACCATCAAAACCGTAAACGGTGAGAACCTGACTGCTTCCCTTAAAGATGGAAAAGTCATGCTGAAAGATGCCAAAGGAAATTATTCAACTGTCATTCTCACGGATGTGGGAGCCAGCAACGGGGTAATTCACGCCATTGACACGGTGGTAATGCCCTAAGTACAAGCCTTTCCAAGGTTGCGGTCTTAGGCCAGTGAGCTGTAACCTTGATTTATGAGGGGAACCGTCTGTAGCAACGCTACAGGCGGTTTTTTCATTTAAAACCTTTATTTTTAGACTTCTCTATCCGTGAACAATTTGTGTCATACGATAAACCACATTCACTCATGAAATCTTTAAGCGCTCTACTGTTGGTAATCTCAGTAATCGGATCTTCCCATTCTCAATCCCCAGGCCCCACCGATCCCGAAAAAGTGGTCCAGGCCAACCTCGAAGCCTATAACAACGGAGACATTGAGAGTTTCATGTCTTATTTCAGCTCGGATATCCTGGTTAGAAATTTTGATTCGGGAGCTGTCACGGCTCAAGGAAAAAAAGAAGTTCGTGAGATTTATACCCGCCTTTTCGAGGCTTCGCCAGATCTGCATTCGCGGATTCTCAAACGGACCGTTTTTGACAACAAGGTGATCGACCACGAATACATCACCGGGAGAAACGGAAGCCAGGAGCCCCTGGAGCTCGTATTGATCTACGAAGTTCGAGACGGCAAGATTTTTCGAATCTCCGTGATGCGCAAGTCGTAAACCCCCACCTTATTAAAACCACATAAATATCTTTCGAGATTTCTGGAATTTCGTTTACTTTAGTGATCCATTCCAAAGCAGTGAATCATGGCAGCTTACGTGTTTGTTGAAATCGACATTTACGATCAGGAGCTTTACGAAGAGTACAAGAAAATGACCCCGAACACCATCAAAGCTTATGATGGCAAATTCCTGGTCCGGGGCGGAAAGGCAGAACACCTCGAAGGAGACTGGAACCCGGAAAGAATTGTGATTCTTGAGTTTCCTTCTGTTGAACGGGCCCGTGAATGGTGGGAATCCGAAACCTATACCCGGGCACGACTCGTGAGGCAGCGCGCAGCTGAAACCAAAATGATCATCCTGGAAGGAGTATGAAAATCACATCAAACTCGATTAAGAAGTAAACTTATATGTTCAAGAAACACTATACCCTGTATCAAATCGACGCCTTCACCGACAAAACCTTCAAAGGAAATCCGGCCGCGGTCTGCGTCATGGAAAACTGGCCTGCTGATGAATTGATGCAGAACATCGCAGCGGAGAACAACCTCTCCGAGACGGCTTTCGTAGTGAAAAACCAAGACAGATTCGAAATTCGCTGGTTCACTCCCACGCTGGAAGTCGCTCTCTGCGGACACGCGACCCTGGCCTCGGCCCACGTTCTGTTTCTCTACTATCACGTTCCTGGAAGCCAGTTGCACTTTCACTCGCAGCACAGCGGAGATCTCTACGTCAGTAAAAAAGACGATCGGCTCACCCTGGACTTTCCCGTGGATCCCATTGAGCCCGTCGAGCCTCCTGCTGAACTTCTGGAGGCCTTCAAGAAGAAGCCGCTGGAGGTCTACCAGGGAAAAACCGATTATTTGCTGATCTATGAATCCCAAAAGGATATCGAAGGGTGTGACCCGGACATCACTTTGCTGAAGAAGTCAAAAGCACGGGGAATCATTGTCTCGGCCCCCGGTAAGAAAGCCCATTTTGTCTCACGGTTTTTTGCTCCCGGCTCAGGTGTTGATGAAGATCCCGTCACCGGGTCGGCACACACGACTTTGACTCCTTATTGGAGCGAAAAACTCGGTAAAAAAAAGATGAAAGCACGTCAGCTATCCAAGCGCGGCGGCAAGTTGATCTGCGAGCTGAAAGGAGATCGCGTCTTGATCTCCGGGCGGGCCGTAACCTATCTCAGAGGGGAGATCGAGGTTTAGTTCCACATAAGTGCATACAAGGCCGCCAAGACGATCAAAACGGCAAAAGCACCAATATTGAATTGATTCGAGGTTTTAAAAAGGCCTGCGCTCAAGTCAATCCCTTTGTCGCTGTCCCGTCCTTTTCCGTCGATCCAGCTCACGACAGCGATGACCCCCATGGTCAAAAGGGCCGTGTAACCCATTTGGTCGAGAAATGGAATGTTGACAAACAACGGGCTATCCGACCAACCCTTCGGAGCGACTTTGAAATAAAGTGCGATGGGAATTGAGGCCAATACCCCGTAAATAGCTCCCTTATTGGTCGTTTTCTTCCAGAAAAGCCCGAGCATGAAAACCGCTAAGATTCCCGGACTTACCACACCCGTATATTCCTGGATGTACTGAAATGCCTGGTCCAAGCCACCCAGCATTGGGGCAATTAGAACGGCAATAAGAAGGGCTACGGCAGCAGTGACCCTGCCGGTCCTTACCGTTTGCTTGTTTGAAGCCTTCGGGTTCATGTAGGGCTTGTAAATATCCATGGTGAATATCGTCGAGGTCGAATTCAGCATTGAGGCCAGGGAAGACACGATGGCCGCAGCCAGGGCCGCAAAAGCAATCCCTTTGAATCCGGCTGGAAGAAATTGCAAAAGCCAGGGATAGGCTTTGTCTGCCGCTTCGAGCGTTGGAATGTTGTTTTTGGCCAGATCACCGAGACTTGCCATGATCTCCGGATCGTTGATCATGACAAAAGCGGCTATTCCGGGAATGACTACAATCAGAGGAATGACAAGCTTTAGCAGGGCCGCCATCAGTATGCCCTTTTGGGATTCTTCCAATGACTTTGCGGCCAGCGTACGCTGAATGATGTACTGATTGAAACCCCAGTAATAGAGGTTGGCCACCCACATCCCTCCTACCAGGACGCCAATCCCCGGAAGATTCACGTACTCCGGATTAGTCTCGTCCAGGATCATCACAAATTTTTCGGGCACCCGATCGTAGATGACCTTCAGGCCTTCTATGAGTCCCTGGCCTCCCGAAACCTGATCAAGCGCCAGGTAGGTTGTCGCCAGGCCTCCCAGCACCAGGAAAACAACCTGTATGACGTCGGTCCAGGCAACCGCTGACAGTCCGCCGTAAAGTGAGTATGCTGCTGCGAACAAAGCCAGTCCCAAGACTCCGTAGACCAATGGAATACCCATAATAGTCTCCAACGCGAGTGCACCCAGGTAAAGCACAGAGGTCAGGTTGACAAAGATGTAGAGACCGATCCAAAAGACCGCCAGTATGGTCTTGAGGTTGGTGGAATATCGCTGTTCGACAAATTCAGGAATCGTATAAAGCCCTTTCTCGATGAAGATGGGCAGAAAATACTTGCCCACCAACAACAAGGTGAGCCCACCCATCCATTCATAAGAAGCAATTGCCATGCCCACTGCAAATCCGGATCCGGACATCCCGATGAACTGTTCGGCTGAGATGTTAGCCGCAATAAGGGAGGCTCCAATCGCCCACCAGGGAAGAGATTTCCCGGCCAGGAAGTAGTCCTCGGCATTTTTTTCATGACCCTTCTTGTCGCGGGACACCCAGAGCCCAACGCCCAAAATGGTTATCCCGTAAACAATGAAAATCAGGTAGTCAATGGTTTGGAAGGATGCGTTCATGGCCAGTGAAGATTTCAGTAAATATAGGAAATAGGCTGAACCTGCTGAACGTTAATGATTTCATAAATTGCAGCTCAGGTATGAATTATTGCCTAAATTTGTGGCGTGAAATACAAAGGAATCCATAAGACAGCCTCTGTGGCTCTGGCACTCCTGGTGTTGTTTTCAACGCTGTCTGTAAGCATTGAAAAGCACTACTGTGGGGACCATCTGGTCGACGTAGCCCTATTTTCGGATGCGAAGAAATGCGGCATGACGTCTGGTGATGATGGAGAGTCCAGCATGGCAGAAAACTGTTGCAAGGATGTTGTTGACCTGATCGAAGGTCAGGATGAATTGAACCTCGAAAAGACTGAGCTTTTGACTTCAACTCAAAAGGTTTTCATCCTCTCATTTGCCTATGTATTCAGTGGCCTGAACATTCCCGAATCGCTTGACGATCCGCCGTTTCATCTCTACACACCCCCTGAAGTCATCCAGGACATACAGGTTCTGAATGAGTCTTTTTGATTTGATTTGATACAATTCTCATCTAGTTGCCTCCTTGTATGGGCAGAAATCAGAATTATCAATCAAATTATATTTCATGAAAAATTTCTTTAAAAATTTTGCCTGCCTGGCATTGCTCCTGGCACTACCCATTTTTGCACAAGCTCAAAAGCCCCTGGAAGGCATCGTATTGGAAGTCATAGACGGGCAGGAAGTACCGGTTATCGGCGCCAATGTTTACTGGCTGGGCACTTCGGTAGGCACCGTAACCGATGAAAATGGAAAATTCTCAGTTCCCTATTCGGGGGAGCACAACCAGCTCGTCGTATCCTATGTTGGCTTTTCAACAATAACCCTGACAATTGACAAGAACGAATTTGTGAGGCAAGTTCTTCAGTCAACATCCGACCTCGCCGAAGTAACCATCAAATCGCAGAAACAAAGCACGACGAAGTCCTACTTGAAAGCCGCAAACACCTTCACCGTGACCAATGATGAACTGTTGAAGGCCGCGTGCTGCAACCTCTCGGAGAGTTTTGAAACCAACCCTTCGATCGATGTTAATTTCGCCGATGCGGTGACCGGGACCCGGCAGATCAAAATGCTCGGACTGACCTCACCTTATATTCTGATCGCGACCGAAAACATCCCGGCCGTACGCGGTGCTTCCCAGGCCTACGGTCTGAGCTTCATACCGGGAACCTGGGTGGAGAGTATACAGATCACGAAAGGTGCGGGCAGTGTGGTGAATGGCTTCGAAAGCATCACGGGTCAAATCAATGCCGAACTCGTAAAGCCCACAACCGATCACAGGTTTTACCTCAATCTGTACGGTGCGACCAGCGAGCGTTTCGAATTGAATGCGCATTACAACACCCAGGTATCCGACAAATGGAGCACCGGAATCTACGTTCACGGAAACACCCTTCAGAAAAAACACGACGTAAACGACGACGGGTTTCTGGACATGCCGCTATACAATCAAATCAACGTGATGAATCGCTGGCAATACACCAATCCAGAAAAAGGCCTGGTCAGCTTTATCAATTTTCGCTATTTGAACGATGGCAAACAGGCCGGGCAGGTAGATTTCAATCCGGACACGGATCGCCTGACCACCAATGCGTGGGGAAGTGAAATCGATACCGAGCGAATTGAAGGTTCGTTCAAATTGGGTTACGTGAACCCCGAAATTCCTTACCAAAGCCTGGGATTCCAAATGGCCTACAGCCATCACAACCAGGATTCCTATTTCGGCCTCCGAATCTATGACATAGAGCACAACAGTTTCTACTCCAACCTCCTTTACAATTCGATCATTTCGGATTCGAGGCACAAAATAAAGACAGGGGTGAGTTTTACGTACGATTATTACAATGAATTTGTTGAGACCCAGGATTACAAGCGTACCGACAATTCTTTCGGTGGATTTTTTGAGTATGCCTTTGACAACCTCGATAATTTCACCATGACCGCCGGCCTTAGAGTGGACCAGCACAATCGCTTGGGCTTCTTCATAACCCCAAGGTTGCACCTGAGATATACCCCGTGGGAAAAAGCCGCCCTCAGGGCCTCGCTCGGGCGCGGAAAACGCAGCGCCAATATTTTCGCTGAGAACCAAAGCTTGTTTGCGAGTTCGCGTCAGATCAACATTTTTGACGCCGGGGGGCAAATCTACGGTCTGGACCCGGAGATTGCCTGGAACTTCGGATTCAGCTATTTGCAAGGATTCAATCTCTTCGGCAGAAAAGCCGATGTTACCTTTGATTTCTACCGCACATCTTTTGAAAACCAGGTGGTAATAGACTGGGAAAACCCGTATGAAATCAATTTTTATAACCTGGATGGAGAGAGTTTTGCCAACAGCTTCCAGTTTGAGCTGAACTACAATATTGCCAAGGATCTGGATTTCAGAGGCGCTTATAAGTACTACGACATACAAACGGATTACACCATAGGAAGAAGGCAAAAGCCCCTGGTACCAAAGCATCGAATTTTTGCCAACCTGGCCTACGAGCTGTCAGGTAAGAACGAACAGGCACCCTGGAAATTCGACGCGACATACAATTGGCTCAGCGAGCAACGCTATCCCGACACGTCGTTGAGTCCGCCGGAATATCAAAAGGAGGAATTTTCACCTTCGATTGGAACCCTCAACTTGCAGATCACCAAGGTCTTCTCACCCAAATTCGAAGTATATTTGGGAGGTGAAAATGTGACCAATGTGAGGCAACCTGACCCTATTGTAAGCCCGGAAGATCCGTTTGGACCCAATTTTGACTCCAATTTCGTCTATGGTCCAATTTTTGGGAGCATGTATTACGCAGGATTACGACTAAAACTAAATTAGAACTGAAACAAAAAAGAACAGAAGACATGAGAACGATCATCACAATATTGACCCTTTTTGCCATGACATTTTCTTATGCACAGGATAAAAATGCGCGAGCTAGCATGGAAGTCGACGGCGTTTGTGGCATGTGCAAAGAGCGGATAGAAACGACGGCCATCAAAACGAAAGGCGTCAAATCGGCGGTTTGGAACAAGGAAACGCACGAGTTACGACTCATATACGACGCACGCAAAACCAATTTGGACAGCATTTCTAAAAACATTGCTGCTGTTGGCCATGACACGAAACTTTACAAAGCCACGGACGAAGCCTACCAATCCGTAGATGATTGCTGTCGATACAGGGATCCCAAAGTTCACGAGGACCACAGCATGGAGATGAAGAATTGAATTTTCAGAAATTTTAATTTCCATGAAACATTCGCTTGAATTGAAGGAGTTTCTCTCTGAATACGAACAGTACAAACATCGTGTTCTAAAGCCGGCCTATGAAGAGCTGAAGGTTCTTTTTAAAAATTGGGAAAAGCCCGAGTACTGGAAAAAATACGCTATCGATGACGTAGTTGCGGCTCCCTCTCCCATTCGAATGACTATGGTGCGTATCAAGCATCCGGACAAAGTTGTCGATAAGATCTTTCGAAAGCCCAGTCTGTTCACTAACGGACTTTCTGCGCAAAGCCTTCATCAAATGCACGATGTAATCGGAGCGCGCGTCGTAGTCTATTTCACCTCTCAGCTACCATTGATAGACCGGGAACTCCGGAGTTCGACCATGTTTGAGATATCAGAAGAGTCCCCTCCTGAGGCATATTACGACAAGGACATTCTCACCCGTTTAGGTTTGTCACATATCGAGAGGAAACACAAAGAAAGTGGCTATTCCTCGCTTCACTATGTATTGAAGCTAAAAGATAGCTTACTTCCTGAAGAAGAAAGACCTTTTTTTGAGCTGCAGGTTCGAACCTTGGCCCAGGATCTTTGGTGTGAACTGGAACACGTCCTTTCTTATAAGCCCGAACACAGAACCCACTTTTCAGCCAAAAGGCGTTTCCAAATTTTAAGCAAGGAAATTGGCGCCATTGATGAGCATTTTAACCTGTTGTACGAAGATCTGATTCACAATCAAGAGACGGCTACATACAAAGACTCCGATATACTTAATTTTGAGAATTTGCCGAAAGTATCCATGGAGATTGGATTTCAGTGTGCGCTTACCGACCTGAATCCCATATTGAAAATTCTGTTCAGCAGAAACATCAAAACGATCGGAGAACTTCTAAAGATTGCTACGCCAAGACGTCTAATAACCATTCGAAATACCTATGTCTCGATAGCCGGGCACCCTCCGAACAATATCGAGTTGGTCTCTGCACTCGTAAGTCTGAAGGGAGCCAAGTCGAAAGAAGTGGAAATGGAGCGTCTTCAATCTCAAATTGAATACCACAGATTGAATTGATCTCATTCAGCGCCTGAACTACTCGCCCTGACCCAGTGAAAACCCGCGCTTGCCGTCAAACTCATAGAGATTCTCCGTTTTAATCACATCAAATCCCAGGTCGTACAATTTGGAAAGGAGCGCTACGACCTGTTCAAAATCAATGGAAGCATAATCAGGTTCTCTCCTGTTGATGTCGGCATCGACTCCTACAAACCTGCAACGCCAGTGGTCGGTGCAGTAAGTTTCTTTCATTCCTTCTGGATATACCTTGACACCTCGATTCGTAATCATTTTTAACTTTAGCTTATAGACTTCGATGTTTGCCAGGGCATCTCCAATTTCATCGGGATCACTACCTTCCCAATCGATGAAAACATCCACCCCTACAAGTTCTTTTTGTTGCGGTCTGCGAACGTAATCCGGGATCCGAATCTTGCCACTTCCAAGCTCGAGCGTACTTTTTGGCAGCTTTTCTGGCGCCCCTCCTAAATTGAAGATCAAGTAATCTGCAAATTCCTGGGTTCCGACCAATTCTTTGCTGATGCCGTCCTGAAAGATATCTGCCGTGTGATATCCCTGCTCCAAAGTTCTCAACCAGGCATTTTTGACCTTGTCTGCCACTGCAGCTTGGCCTATGTGAGCCAACATGGCTACGGCGGCGTTGATCAGTCCTGAAGGATTCGCTATTCCTTTACCTGCAATGTCAGGGGCAGAGCCATGAATCGCCTCAAACATAGCCACGTTCTTACCGATGTTTGCTGATCCGCACATGCCAACAGAGCCTCCAATTTCCGCAGCGATATCCGAAATTATATCCCCATAAAGATTTGCAGTGACGATCACGTCATAATTGTCAGGATTGGCCGCCAATCGGGCTGATCCTATGTCAATGATCTGTGTTTCACATTCTATCTCCGGATACTCGGGAGCAATTTCGTCAAAAACCTTATGAAAGAGTCCGTCTGTGATCTTCATAATGTTGTCTTTGACCATACAGGTAACCTTTTTTCTCCCATAGGCACGAGCATATTCAAAGGCGTAGCGGATAATGCGCTCAGATCCGGGCCGGGTGATGAGTTTCAGACACTGATAGACATCCTGTGTCTGTCTGTGCTCAATCCCTGCGTACAGATCCTCTTCATTTTCGCGAATGATGACAACGTTCATGTCCGGAAAATTGGTATGAACGTAAGGACTGAATGCCTCAACGGGTCGAACATTGGCAAAAAGACCGAGTGATTTTCTCAAGGTTACATTTAGACTTTTGTATCCTTTACCCTGTGGAGTGGTTATCGGAGCCTTTAAAATAACTTTGCTCTCACCAATGGCCTCCCAGGCTCCGGCATCGATTCCAGAAGTATTCCCGGACAAGTACACTTTCTCACCCAGGTCAATAAACTCTGGCTCGAGGTTGGCCCCGGCTGCATCCAAAATTCGCAGAGTCGCGGCCATGATTTCGGGTCCGATCCCGTCACCGTGGGCCACGGCTACTTTGACTGGAGTGTTTACTTTTTTTTCTTGTAATTGTTGACGCAGTTGCAAAAGACTCATGTGTATGGGATTATAAGTTCGGAGCAAAGATGAAAAGAATCAATCATATATTTTTATTTATATATTTAATATTATGCATATAATAATATTTATGATTTAAACATCCTGTTTTACCTGGTGCGAGGAATTATTCATCTTACTCAACTCAAAAAGCACCCTAATTTCATACCTTTAATTCTATTCAAGAAACAATTAAATCGAGATTGAAAATGCATCTACACGCCTTAGAAAATGATCCTGAATACATCGAATTACAGACCGAAATGGTCAGAATGCAAAACTGGCTTATCGAAACCGGCAACCGACTGATTATTGTCTGTGAAGGGCGGGATAGCGCTGGCAAAGGAGGTGCAATCATGCGATTCATTCGATACATAAACCCCCGGCATTACAATGTGATTGCCCTTAACAAACCTACTAAGCCCGAAAGAGGGCAATGGTATTTCCAGAGATATATCCAGCATTTTCCGAGCCCGGGAGAAATCATCTTTTTCGACCGGAGTTGGTACAATCGGGCAGTAGTTGAACCTGTGATGGGGTTTTGCACCAGGGAGCAATACGACAAATTCATCAAACAGGTGGTTCAATTCGAAAACATGATCGTCGAAGATGGAATCCTGTTGTTCAAGTTTTGGTTCTCGATCGATAAGGACGAGCAAAAATTGCGTTTGGAAGAAAGAAAAGTCAATCCATTGATCAATTGGAAATTGAGCACGGTAGACATGCAGGCCCAAATGAAATGGGATGACTATACGAAATACAAGGAATTGATGTTCCAAAATACATCTACAGAAAATGCTCCCTGGATCGTAATCAAAGGCAATGTCAAGGACACAGCTCGCAAGGAAGCCATGAGATACGTCCTGGCAAATATCAACTACGCTCAAAAAGGAATGACAAAAGCCAAGTTAGAGTACGATCCTGAAATTGTTTCCGTTAGATCCTGAGTCAGGTCTCTTCGAAGTTACAAGCCTCTAGACTGGTCGACATCCTGATTGGAGTCGCTTTTTTAGTTTGTGCTACTGTCAAATGCATCAACAGAGAATAAATACTATCTTTAGGTTAAATTTGAGTTAAATGCTCGCATTTGTCAAAGACATGAAGCGTCAATTCATTGCCAATAAGAAGTTTAGCAATTATTTGATTTACGCGGTGGGGGAAATATTCCTCATTGTCATGGGAATTCTTATTGCTCTGCAAATCGACAACTGGAACAACGAGAAGGTCGACCGGCAAAATGAATTGAAAACCTATCAAAACATCCAAAGCCAGGTCAATGAAGACATGAAAGCCCTCAAAGAAGTGATTGAATACAACACGATGTACCTGGGACAATATGAAAAAGCCAATCAGTATATTTTAACCAAGAATCGAAATGCAATCGACACCCTGGCCTACTTCGCCATGAACCTGTCCCAATTTTCAGATTTTCACCGCACGGCCAATATTTATGAGACATTGGTCAACAGCGGGGATATCAAACTAATTAAAAATGACAGCATTGCCGGACGACTTCAGAAACTGGAAATGACCTATACCTTTATCAACAGGTTGGAAGACATCCACTGGGAGCTCATCATTACTGAGATTTCTCCCGTATTCAGAGGAGTAGTCAATTACACGACTTTTGAGATCATCAAAACCCTGACGAACTCTATTCCGTGGGTTGCAAAACATCTTTTTTGAATGCATTCATCTGGGGCAGGTCAAGGATGCCGTGTACCAAAAAGCCATGAACGAGATGCAGGCAATCGTTGACATGATTGAAACGGAGCTCAATGAAAGCACTTGAAAAAATGGGTATCGAAAATTTTCTTTCCGAAAACGAAGTTTCTACTCTGTCTTTTGCACCGGTTCTATCACCATCTTGCCAAGGCAATGCAGAGGTTGAGAAGCCTTCACGTCCAAAGATATTATGGCTCGTTGCCGAGGACCTGGGTCCGTATATTGCGCCCTTTGGAGACAGCACAACATCGACACCGAATTTGAGCCGATTGTTCTCAGAAGGAATCATCTATACCCATACCTACTCACCCTCAGGTGTTTGCGCCCCGAGCCGGGTTGCCATTGCAACGGGAATGTATCCCTCAAGCATAGGAGCCAACCACATGCGAACAAGGGAGCAATTCAGAAGCCACAGGTGTCGCGCCTTATGAAGCCATTCCGCCCCCAAAGGTTCGAATGGTGAGCGAGATATTGAGAATCAACGGATATTACTGCACCAATAACGCCAAGGAAGACTACCAGTTTGATGCCCCCGTAACTGCATGGGATGAAAGCAGCCGTTACGCCCATTGGCGCAATCGACCCAAGGATCAACCTTTTTTCGCTGTTTTCAATTTCAACCAAACACATGAATCAGGATTGTTCGAGCCCTATGGTTTCAAAAACAGTGAAAAAAGACATTATCATTCGGGAGATCGAGACTACGAGATTCAGTCGGGTCAGACGGCAGAAGAAGAAACTCCAAATCACGTATCTAAGGATGCTGACTTTCCGATTCCTCCCTACTTGCCCGACACAGAAACGGTTCGCAGGGATATGTGGAAGATGTACAACAATATCGCTGAAATGGATCTTCAGATTGGAGCCGTTCTAAAGCAGCTGGAAGACGACGGGCTCCTGGAAAACACCATAGTCTTTTTCTACGGAGACCACGGAGGGCCACTGCCGCGACAAAAGCGACTGATCTACGATTCCGGATTGAACACCCCCCTTGTCATTAGACTTCCTGGAGAGAAAAACCCCGGGCAAAAGGATCCCCAACTCATAAGTTTTGTGGACTTTGCCCCGACCCTTCTGTCGCTGGCAGGAATCAAACCACCGGAATACATGCAGGGCCAGGCTTTTTTGGGAGAACATCGAGCAAAACAGGAGCGGACATACATACACGGGGCTGCAGATCGCTTTGATGAGGTTACCGATGTCATTCGTGCCGTTCGAGACAATCGCTTTAAATACATTCGAAATTACCGGCCACAGCAAGGCTATTATTTGCCTCTGGCCTACCGGGAGCGGATTCCCACGATGCAGGAGCTGTTAAAGCTGAGAGACGAAGGCGAACTTGACAGCATACAGCAGCTTTGGTTTCGGGAGAAAAAAGACCCCGAAGAGCTTTTTGACTGCAACAACGATCCATATGAGCTGAAAAATTTAGCCGGCGACCCGGCCTATGCCGATCATCTTGAGGAGCTTCGTGAAGAGATGGACCGGTGGATAGAAGAAATTGGGGATCAACCCAATCTCCCTGAAAAAGAACTCCTGGATCAGCTTTGGTCGGAAAATGTCTCCAAGCCGATAACTTCTACTCCTCAAGTTATTTCTTCAAAAGGTAAAATAAAAATTGATTGCGCCACAAAGGGAGCCTCTATCGGATACAAGGTAATAGACAAGGACGGGGCAGAACCCCAAGCATGGACCGTATATCAAAAGTCGTTTGAGATGAAACAGGGGTCAAAGCTCTTGTTGCAGGCCCATAGACTCGGATACGAACCCAGTGAAATTGTAGAGATTATATTAAATAATGTGCAATAGTCTCTGAAAAAACAACCAACTATGACAACAAGATCGCTTGAAGAGCAACGAATTGAATTCTCCAATAGAAAATTTTTGGCCACCCCATTGGCAGGACTCATCATCTGGGCCATAATTGGTTTCGTCGGGATCTTTTTTTCAAAGACTGTCGCCGTATGGAGTATTTTTATAGGCACCGGAAGCATCGTATATCTGGGTTTGTTCATTTCAAAGTTCACCGGTGAGAATTTCCTTGAAAAAAA
This sequence comes from uncultured Flavobacteriaceae bacterium, assembly GCA_942492425.1. Classification (GTDB taxonomy): domain Bacteria; phylum Bacteroidota; class Bacteroidia; order Flavobacteriales; family Flavobacteriaceae; genus Lutimonas. The sequence continues at coordinate 584,535 of CALOEQ010000001.1, read as the reverse complement.
CAAGCCCAAAAACGAGTTCGACTCGCTCTTTATGTTCACGGTTGGTCAAGCTATTTTGGTCTACTCAATAGCCATACCTTTTTTTATACTCGATTACTCGTCTCTTCCGCTATCGGTTGGAATACTTACCGGGCTCATGTGGCTGCCTTTGTCCTGGACAATCAAACACTGGGTGGGTATTTTTCACACCGTCACAAGAACCATAGCGGTGCTTGCACTATGGTATTTGCTGCCAGATCAAAGATTCGTGGTCATTCCATTTGTGATCGTTGCCATCTACATTGTCACTTTGATCATCCTTAATAACCGGAAAATAGCTCAATAATGTCTGAATTGGAACTGATAATAGACTTGCACAAAGACTCGAAGAGGCAGGGGCCGGGTAGTGAAAAAGACACCTTATTGGCTCTTAATTTTATGGATTTGCCGCAAGACAATGATTTAAAACTGGCGGATATAGGATGTGGTTCAGGAGGACAGACCTTAACTCTGGCTCAAAATTTAAGTGGTCATATCACAGCTGTTGATCTGTTTCCCGAATTCCTGGCAGAGCTAAACGAAAAATCTAAGAAACTGGGGTTGGAGGGCAAAATCAAGACGTTGAAAGCATCCATGGACAACCTGCCTTTCACCAAAGGTGAATTCGATGTGATCTGGTCAGAAGGTGCCATCTACATAATGGGATTCTCAAAAGGAATCCAATATTGGAAACAATTTCTAACAGACGGGGGATATCTCGCCCTGAGTGAAATCACCTGGACCACGAATTCTCGTCCCCGGGAAATCGAAGAGTTCTGGATCGGCGAATATCCCGAAATTGATACTGCTGCGAACAAGATCAAAATCTTGGAATCTAACGGTTTCACTATTGTCGGCTATTTCATCCTATCTGAAGACTCTTGGATCGAGAACTACTACAAGCCCCTGGAGTCTCAATTTGGCTACTTTTTGAAGAGGCATGAGAATACTGACCTGGCCAAAAAGGTAGTCCGGGACTATAGATCAGAAATTGAATTATACATGAAGTATAAAGAATATTACAGCTATGGCTTTTACATGGCAAAGAAAACAGAATGATTATGAAAAAACTATTTGTCTATTGCATGCTGGCTGCTCTGAGTATTTTCATTTCCTGCTCTTCCCTGCCCGAAGGCGCCAAACCTGTCGAAAATTTCGAGAAGGAAAAATATCTTGGCAAGTGGTATGAGATAGCCCGGCTGGATGTCTCTTTTGAGAGAAATCTGAATAATACTTCGGCCGAGTACTCGCTCAATGAAGATGGGACCATTCAGGTGGTCAACAGGGGATACAACACGAAAAAAAAGAAATGGACAAAAGCGGTCGGTAAGGCGAAATTCGTGGGTGAAGAAAATATCGGCAGGCTCAAAGTCTCTTTTTTTGGCCCTTTTTATGGCGGATACAATGTGGTTGCCCTAGACCCGGAGTACAAATATGCTTTGGTTGCCGGGTCGAGTCTTAAATACCTGTGGCTGCTTTCAAGGGAGACCTCCGTGCCCGATAAAGTGAAATCAAACTATCTGCAAATTGCCGAGGAAATTGGATATAATACAGCAGATTTACTTTGGATCGGGCATGATAAATCGAATCTGCAGCAAGTTGAAAACAACTAAGAATAAAGAAATGAAAGGCAATATCGAAATCAATTTCCTCGACCATGTCGCAATTCGGGTCAAAGATCTGGGTGTTTCTGCTGACTGGTATCACAAGGTCCTAGGCCTGAAGAAATATCAGCTGCCTGAATGGGGGGAGTTTCCGATATTCATGCTGTCCGGAAAGTCAGGAGTCGCTCTTTTCCCGGCTAAAACAAGTGATCCGGCGGTTGACATGCAGACCAGAAATGTGAAGATCGATCATTTTGCTTTTAATGTGACACGAAAGAATTATGAAAAGGCTAAAAAACGTTATTCCGAACTTGGGCTGGACTTTAGCGAACAGGACCACCACTACTTCGACTCGATCTATACGCAGGACCCTGATGGACACACCGTTGAGCTCACAACGATAAAAGTGGATGAAAACAAATTTTACAACTGAGTTGAGCCTGATCAATAAAAGTCAATTGAAGCATACAATGTAACTATGGAAAAACCCTCTTCTTATTGTGAATATGTCAATACCCTACCGGATGGAAATGTGCACCGAATCTACCATGACACCCAATACGGATTTCCGATTGACTCAGACAATGAACTCTTTGGCAGGTTGATATTGGAAATTAATCAAGCCGGTCTTTCCTGGACCACGATTTTAAACAAGCAGGATAATTTCAGGAAGGCATTCAGCAATTTCGACATACCGAAAATCGCCAGATATAAGGAAAAAGACAGGGCTCGTTTGCTGTCGGATGCCGGCATCATCCGCAACAAACTCAAAGTCAACGCTGTAATTTACAATGCCTGCAAAATCCTGGAAATTCAGGAGGAAAACGGATCTTTCAAAAACTGGCTGGACAATCAACCCCAGATGGAACTAAGGGAATGGGTGAAATTGTTCAGGAAGAATTTCAAATTCACCGGAGGCAGAAATTACCAAAGAGTTTCTGATGAGCACGGGATATCTGCCCGGGGCCCACGTAGAATCTTGTACTATATTTTATAAAATAAAGAATCTTAATCCTCATGATAGACCAGAATACACTCAGACTGTTGAAAAAGCATTGATTACGTCACCTCCCCATTAGGTCCGCTACAAGCATTTTTGCAAGTTTTTTTTATGCATTTTTCTTAGGCCCATTGCTCTTGGCCTAATCCTGCTAAACTTCCGTATATGGCTGAGCTCGTCGTTTCCCGGTTCTCCTCCTTCCGTTCTCCTCCCTCTCCCCCTTCTCTCCATCTCCGGTTCCACTCTCCTGCGCAACTGGTTTCGTGCCTGTCCCAATTATCTTGGGTGTCTCCATAGGGGTTCCGGTCGGTCTCTTCTGCTGATGGGTATCCAGCTTTGTGTCAAGATGTGTGTTTTGTGTGATTAGTCATAATCCATGTTTTTCACACTTTTTCAGGCTGTAGCAAAAAAGATACGGTTTCGGGTAAACCCAACATCATCATCATCTTCACGGACGATCAGGGCTATCAGGACGGTGGATGCTTCGGTTCCCCGGATATTGAAACACCACACCTGGACCAGATGGCCCGGGACGGGATTCGTCTAACAAGCTTCTATGCGGCTCAGGCCGTTTGTTCCGCATCCCGGGCCGGGTTGTTGACCGGCTGCTACCCGAATCGGCTGGGTGTCCATGGCGCCTATATGCCTGGCAGTCTTGAAGGCCTGAACCCCTCGGAAATCACCATCGCGGAGATGTTGAAACCACTGAATTACCGAACAGCAATTTTCGGGAAATGGCACTTGGGGGATCATCCGGATTTTATGCCCAACAACCAGGGTTTCGATGAGTATTTTGGAATACCGTATTCCAATGATATGTGGCCCCTGCATCCTGAGCAGGGTCCGGTTTTTGACTTTGGCCCTTTGCCTCTCTACCAAAACAGAACCGTCATTGACACCTTGACCGACCAGACCTCACTCACGACTCAAATCACCGAACGAAGCGTTGAGTTCATCAAGAGAAACAAGGATAATCCATTTTTCCTGTATATCGCCCATCCTCAGCCTCCTGTGCCGCTTTATGTTTCGGATAAATTCAAAGGGCAGGTCAAAACGAGGACTCTACGGGGATGTGATCATGGAGATCGACTGGTCGGTCGGACAGGTGCTGGCCACTTTAAAAGAGGAAGGCCTGGACGAGAACACCCTGGTCATTTTCACTTCTGACAATGGGCCCTGGCTGAGTTACGGGGATCATTCGGGAAGCGCTCTGCCCCTCAGAGAAGGCAAGGGCACAGCCCTGGAAGGAGGGCAGCGGGAACCCTTCATAGCGAGATTTCCGGGACAGATCGAGGCAGGCAAGGTCAGCGATATCCCAATGATGGCCATCGACCTTCTACCCACCATAGCCCATATAACCGGAGCCCAATTGCCGGATCGTAAAATTGATGGAAAAAACGCCTGGGACCTCCTGACCGGAAGATCCGTTTCATCGCCCCAAAAGGCTTATTTCTTCTACTACCGTAAAAATGAGCTTCACGGAGTTCGCTATGGAAAATGGAAGTTGTATTTCCCACATACCTACCGAACGCTCAATGGCAGAGAAGGAGGTAAAAACGGGCTTCCTGTCGCATACGAATACAACACGATAGATCACATCGAGCTTTACGACTTGTCAAATGACTTGAGCGAGACGAATGATGTGGCTTCAGAAAACCTTGAAGTTGTTGCCCAGATCAAGGCCCTGGCCGATGAAATGCGACAGGAGCTTGGGGATTCCTTAACAGATATTGAAGGAAAAGGAAACAGATCACCGGGTTCGGTTGCTCTAAATCCAAAATAGCCGCTAACCCTGGGTAAATCCCTGTTTTCTTCGTACCTTAATGTCTGGAATTTAAACTCCTTTTTAGGTTCGAATTCTATGAAAAATGTTCTCATTTGCGGCGCGGGAATGTCGGCTACTGACCTGATATCCTACATGCTTCAGCACGCTGATCAATACGACTGGTTTGTTACCGTTGGTGACATCGTGGTGGAAACCGCAGAAAAAAAGATAGGAGGCCATCCCAGGGGCAAAGCCGTCTATTTCGATTGCTATGACGGCGGCATCATGGAACAACACATCGCAGGTTCGGATATCGTAATCTCTCTTTTGCCTCCGGGGATGCACGCCGCAGCGGCCAAAATCGCTCTACGGCACGGGGCTCATGTCGTCACCGCTTCATATGCGAGCCAGGAAATGATCGACATGCACGAAGAGGCGATAAAAAAAGATCTGACATTTTTGAATGAGTTGGGTGCTGATCCCGGCATCGACCATATGAGCGGTATGCGATCCATAGACTCCATTCGTGGAAAAGGTGGAGAATTGACTTCCTTTGAATCTTATTGCGGAAGCCTGATTGCCCCTGAGAGCAATGACAATCCCTGGGGATACAAGTTCACCTGGAGTCCGATGAATGTAATCCTTGCAGGAAGCACAGGCGCATGCTTCTATGAGGATGGAAATCTTCGATGTGTCCCTTATCATCGATTGTTTGAAAACCCAAAAAAGATTGAGATACCTGGGTTTCGTGATTTTGAAGCCTATGAAAATCGCGATTCAGTCAGCTTCAGGAAAAAATACGGGTTGGATGACATTCCGACATTCATCCGGGCAACCTTGCGCTACCCCGGTTTCTGCGAGGCCTGGAATCTTCTTATAAAACTCGGACTGACTGCAAACAATTACCCCATTGATGACAGTGAAAATATGACCTACCGCGATTGGGTCTCTTCCTATCTTCCCGGCGGAAATCTGAATTTGGAAAACAGGCTTGCCGATCACCTGGGAATCGAGAGAGGTGGACCACTTCATCAAAAATTGATTTGGACGGATCTTTTATCCGAACGCCCCATCAAACGCGTGGACGGCACACCGGCCGAAATCCTTTTGGACCTGCTACTCGACAAGCTGAAGTTCAACCATGGCGATACCGATATGCTCGTTTTCTTCGAAAGAATTCGCTACCGGCTGAACGGAGAACTCTATGAGCACCTTTCCCACCTGGTTACAAAAGGGCTCGATCACAAGCATACGGCAATCTCAAGGACCGTAGGACTACCGGCAGCCATTGGGGCCAAGCTCATCCTCAATGGGGAGATCCAAAGCCGGGGCGTGCTGTACCCCTGGGCTCGCGAGGTCTACGAGCCTGTTCTAAATGAGCTCTCAGAATTGGGTATATCATATAACTCATCCGAAAGGAAACTTCATCACTCAGTTGATGAATTTTAGTACATTCGCATTTCAAATTTTCACAACTTATGCGAATTGCGCTCCTTATTCTATGTCTTGCATCGTTTTCGTGCTTTGCTCAATCGACCCCAAAGCTCACAAAGAAACAGGTTCTGTCAGACTTGAAATTCCTGTATGAATCCCTGGAAGAGGCCCATTACGATATGTATGTCTACACACCCCGTGAAACCATCGATTCAATTTACTTGAAACTTTCATCTTCCGTGAAAAAGGATTCGCTCAGCCTGCTCGAAACAACGAATTTGCTACAAAGAATGAGCTCTGCGGTGAACAATGGACATACCGAGATCTTCTTTCCTATCCAGTCCTATTTGACCTACGCGGAAGGAGGGGGCACCATTTTTCCACTTGAAATTGCCTTCGAGAACGATCGTGCGCTGATTCGAAAGAACTGGTCTGACATCCCCGCGCTTGAACCAGGAACTGAGATCATAAGCATTGACGAAATGAATATTTCGGAACTCCTCGAAAAAATTTATCCTCAGGTATCCGCTGAACGGCCCTATTTCAAGAATGCCAAGATCGAGTTTTATTCCATACCCAGAATGTACTGGCAAGTCTTTGGCGAGAAGGAGAGTTTCAAGGTTGAAGCCAGGATTCAAGGAAAAATCAAGAAATATGAAGTACAAGCCGTGAATGTGTTCGAAGGATATGAAGGCAGAAGGACGGAAGTTCTCAATGCTTCGATGCAGCTCAAATTCCTCGATGGAGCCGCCTACTTAAATCCCGGGAATTTATTCGGGGACGAGGACAAGTATAGAAAGTTCATTGATTCCTCCTTCGCTGCGATCCAGGAAAGCAAGGCATCTTACCTGATCATCGATCTGAGAAACAACCAGGGCGGAGATGACTCCTTCGGCGACTACATGGTTTCCTATATTGCCGACCAGCCATTTGAATGGAGTTCGAGCTTTACCCTGAAAACCAGCACCTGTTTGAATGACAATATCAGAAAAACCAGAGATACCACTTCGGCTTTTTGGGCCAGCGCGTTGACCCATGAGGACGGTGAGATCTATGCTTATGAATTTGAGCCCTTTAAACCTCAACCTGCAGAAAATAGGTTTGAAGGAAAGGTTTATGTCCTGGTCAATCGCCAGTCCCATTCCCAATCTACCGTGACCGCCTCACAGATCCAGGACTATGGTTTTGGTACCATCGTGGGTGAGGAAACCGGGGAATATCCTACACTCTATGCCTCTGTATTTAAGTTCCAACTTCCTGAGACCGGGATTGAGGTTCAAGTTTCAAAAGGATACATGGTACGTGTAAACGGGAGCACCGAAGAGCGCGGTGTCATCCCGGATATTTTTATCCAGGATCATTTGCTTGATGAGCAGGACGAGATTCTAGAGGGTCTTCTTGAAAAAATTAACGCAGATCGTTAAAACCCCTTTCCTCTTTTTTCAACAGAAGGTTGTATTTTTGATGGTTCAAAAAAATACCCCAACACCTATCAAAATAAAGCCCAATGAATAAAGAAATGCTCGACCGGCAAGGTCTTGAGAAGATCAAGGTTGATCTCGATTATATGGTTGCCCTTTTCAGGGAAATGCTCGCTTCCATCGGTGAAAAGGAACTGGCAGACGGTCTTTTTATGCACGGAATGACGGTTTCCAAAGAGAAGGACCCGTCCAATGAAAAATTAGTTCAGGCCATTGGAATTTGTTTCGAGCTGCTGAATCTGGTCGAGGAAAATGCTGCCACGCAATACAGAAGGAAGGCCGAGACCGAGTTTGGAATAGAATCGACGAGAGGTTCCTGGGGAGAAACGCTACATCAATGGAAAGCGGAGGGAGTGGATCCGGCTGAGATTGTAAAAAAATTGCAAGAGGTCAGGGTGGTACCTGTTCTCACGGCTCATCCTACAGAGGCAAAACGGCTCACGGTACTCGATATTCACAGGGAACTCTACTTGTTGCTGGTCAAGCGGGAAAATCCAAAATGGTCCGCCGCAGAGCAAGCCGCCTTGAAGCAAGAGATCATCAGTTTGATGGAGCGTTGGTGGAGAACCGGTGAGATATATCTGGAGAAGCCTCGTTTGGAAGACGAGCGAAACAACCTGATGCATTATTTCGTCAATGTCTTTCCGGAGGCCGTCCGACTGACCGATCAACGTCTGCTCGACGCATGGCAGGAAGTAGGGTTTGAACCCGACTTATTGGAATGGCCCGAGCAGTTCCCCCTGATTCAATTCGGGAGCTGGGTTGGAGGTGATCGAGACGGACACCCTTTTGTCACACCTGAATTCACGGCTTCTACCCTCAGACTTCACAGGTCATCGGTTTTGAAAACCATTCATGCTCTGTTGGTCGATCTCGCGGCTAAGTTGAGCTTTTCAAGTTACAGGGTTTCCATCCCTAAGTCCTTTCTGGAGGAGATAGAGGAAACGGCTCAAATCATGGGGGAAAAAGGTCAAGCTGCGCTGGAAAGAAACCCATCGGAGCCCCTGCGTCAATTCCTGAATTTGCAGCTGGTCCGTTTGGACCATACGATCGCGGATGATCATTCCCATGGTGAAAAAGGATACTTCCGAACCGCTGGTGACCTGTCCAAAGAACTCAGAAAATTAAGAAAACTCCTGATTGAATTGGGAGCGAAGCGAATTGCAAAGCAATGGTTGTTTCCAGTCGAACGAGCCATTTTGTGCTTTGGTTTTCACCTGGCCAAACTGGACATTCGGCAGAACAGCGAATACCACGAAAAAGCGATTTCTCAAATTCTGGAAGCTTCAGGCTATCCCAAGACGGACTATGCCAATTGGAGCGAAGAAGAGCGCCTGGAGTTTCTGAACAAGGAACTGAAAAGCAACCGACCTTTCCTGGTGGGAGGCACTTCCTGTGGCGCCGAGGCAGACAATGTATTGGGCTATCTGCAAGAGGTCAAAAGCTATGTGGACCGCTACGGAACGGATGGCATTGGCTCGGTCATCGTCAGTATGACCCGAAGTGTAAGCGATCTGCTGCTGGTGTTCCTCTTCCTGAGGGAAGTGGGGTTGAAGGATGCAGGACTTCCGGTAGTTCCCCTCCTCGAAACCATTGACGACCTGGTTGCCGGACCTGAAATCCTGAAAGGCTTTCTTCGACACCCGGTTATGAAAAAACAGCGAGAATCGAATCCGGATTTTACGCAGGAGATCATGCTCGGCTACAGCGACAGCAACAAAGACGGAGGCATATTCACCAGCCGTTGGAATATTTACAAGGCCGAGGAGAACCTGACCCGCACTGCGGGAGAACTTGGAGTCAAGGTTTGCTTCTTCCACGGTCGTGGCGGAACGATCAGTCGCGGTGGCGGAAAGATTCATCGTTTTTTGGACAGCATGCCCCCGGGCTCGATGAGCGGGCAGATCAAAATGACAGTTCAGGGAGAGACCATCGCCAACCAGTTTGCCAACCGCCTTACCGCAACCTATAACCTGGAAATGTTCACTGCCGGAACCGCAAGGCAGGCGATGATCAATGCCGATGAAGGCAAGATCGATGTCCCTTACCGGATCATGGATGAATTGGTCGGCATGGCCAAAGGCACGTATCGAACCCTGCTCGACCATGCAAATTTCATCGAGTTCTATGCAGGAGCGACGCCCATTGATGTCTTGGAGCAAAGTAAAATAGGCTCGAGACCGGCACGTCGAACCGGTCAGCGCACGCTGAATGACCTGCGCTCCATCCCCTGGGTCTTCAGCTGGAACCAGTCTCGATTCAATCTCACCGGTTGGTTCGGGATGGGAACGGCCCTGGGTGAGTTCAAAAAGGAACATCCCGCTGATTTTGAAAAATTGAAAGAATTGTCCCAGAAATGGCCTTTCCTGAAATACAGCCTCATTCAAATTGAGTCGAACCTGTTGAATTCAGATATTGAGATCATGAAAGCCTTTGCGGATCTGGTTGAGAATTCAGATGTTCGAAAAGAGCTGATGGACTTGATCCTGACGGATTACCAGGCCTGCCTTGACAACATACAAGAACTGATGGGAGCTTCGGTCGAGCAGCGCAGGATCTCCAAGTTGGAAAACAACAAGTTGAGGCATGAAGCTTTACAGGTATTGCATGAGATACAGATCAACTATCTGTCGAACTGGCGTAGCCTGAAAGATCAGGACAAGGAACTCAGCGACGAATACCTCATGCAGCTTTTATTGCTGGTCAATGTGTTGTCGGGTGGACTGAAGAGCACAGGATAAGAAAAAGAAGGCGCACGGTTCACCCGTCAGATGGATGAGTGAGTGCACAATCACTGGGTTTGTTTTTAAAAAGCAGTTATCATTTACTGCTTTTTTACATATTTTTAAGGATGAAAGATATCTTTGAGATAAGAGGTTTTTTCTATCGACTCGAAGGTCTCAATTGCAGGAGTTATCTCAATATCACAAGAAGAGGCGCCTCCCAGGTGGACCCTGATTTGCTGGTAGTGATGATGAACCCGGGTAACTCCAAGCCCCTCGACGGAATGTACAAGGGCGAGAAGGAGTCAGTGGCTCGACCTGATCGGACGATAATGCAGATCATGCGTCTCATGGATAAATGTGAACTTTCTTATTGTCGAATCCTGAATCTTACTGATATCCAGGAGACCAGGAGCAATGATTTGTATGAAATTCTTTCTCAGGGAAAAACAAAGAAAATGACCCACTCGATTTTTGATCCGAGAAGACAAGCAGAGTTTGACGAGCTCTATCCAAGAGACACCCGGACCGTTTTGGCCTGGGGGGTTCATGAGGCTTTGACCGAATTGGCCCAAATGGCCCTGGATCGCATTGGAAAGGAGAATACTTTGGGTTTACAAAAGGATGAAATGGAAACCGCTTATTACCATCCCCTGCCCCCGAGCTATTACAAGCAAAAGAAATGGGTAGATCAGATAACAAAACAACTCAATGACAGCCAACAATTTTAAACTAAAAGAACATGAGAATCCCCCTATTTTTTATCCTAAGCGCCCTCCTGCTGATCAGCTGCAGCAGGAAAGAGGTCAAACCTGAATTGAATTCAAGCCTTTATCACAATGGCGACATACTCACCATGCAAGGGGATTCACCTTCTTATGCAGAAGCATTGGTCGAGCAAAATGGAAAAATTGTCTTTGTCGGCGACAAGGAGGAAGCCCTTGAAGCCTACCCGAATGCGAGTGATCACGATCTCAACGGAAGAACCCTGATGCCTGGTTTTATAGATGGCCATGCCCATTTCGCCAACTTTTCGATTCAATCCATCGGGGCCCAGATTCTTCCTCCACCCGATGCAGGAGCGAAAGACATCCCCACCCTGATCCAAATTCTCAAGGATTGGAACACGCCGGAAAACAGGGCCCTGACGGGATGGATTTTTGGAATAGGCTTCGACGACTCCGTACTCGAAGAAAAACGGTTCCCTACCAAACATGACCTCGACCAGGTCAGCACTGAGTTTCCAATCATTATTATCCATATTTCAGGTCATTTCGCGGTCGTCAATTCCAAAGGTCTTGAGGAACTGGAAATCGATGCTTCCACCAAAGATCCCGAAGGTGGAATAATTCGAAGAGAAAATGGAAACGAGCCCAATGGGGTTCTCGAGGAACTGGCTGCTATACCCTATATGCTCAAGATCCTGAATCCCAGTTCAAAAGAAGCCGCCGATATTTTTTTCGAAGGCGGCCAGAACATGGCCTTGTCTTACGGGTATACCACGGCACAGGAAGGCCGTGCCATGCAAAATCACGAGATGCTGGCTGAGGCTGCAAAGAACAACCGGTTGAAACTGGATGTAGTCAGTTATATCGATTATCTGTACGTAGACAAATACATGGATTCGGAATGGAACAGCAAATCCTACACCAATCACTACAGGATCGGGGGCATGAAATTGACCCTTGACGGCTCTCCCCAGGGAAGAACAGCCTGGCGGACCCAACCTTATCTCATCCCGCCTGATGGAGCAGACGAGGGGTATCTTGGGTATCCGGCGATCCCACAAGACAGCGTGGTCAGTTCCATTTATGAAAAAGGCTTAAAAAATAATTGGCAAATCCTGACTCACGGCAACGGAGATGCTGCAATCGATCAAATGATCCGAACCCTGGGGCCCCTGACCAAAAAATACGGAAAAGACGATCGGAGAAATGTACTCATACATGGGCAATATGTGCGAGAGGATCAACTCGATTCCCTGAAACAGATGGATGTCATCGCTTCTCTCTTCCCACTCCATACCTTTTACTGGGGGGATTGGCACAAAGAGATAATCGGTGACAGTCTTGGAAACAAAATAAGCCCGACGAGAACGGCTCTGAACAAAGGCCTGAGAATCACTACCCATACGGATGCACCTGTGGCTTTGCCCAATCTTATGCGAATGGCGGGCATATCCGTGGAGCGAAAATCCAGGTCGGGAGAGGTGATTGGTGCCGATGAAAGATTGACACCCTACGAGGCCCTTCAATCCATAACGAGCTGGTCGGCCTATCAACACTTTGAAGAAGATTCGAAGGGTACCCTGGAAGTGGGGAAACTGGCAGACCTGGTGGTCCTGGATAAAAACCCGGTAAAAGTTGAACCCCAGGAGATCAAAGACATCCAAGTTATGGAAACGATCAAGGAAGGTGAAACCGTATTTACAAGAAAATGAACTCGAAAACACTCATCCTCGTTTTTTCAGCAATAGCTCTGTTTCTGGCCATTTGGGCCGAATTGGCAGTAGGCGTGATCGAGCACCTTAGGTAAGATGAATTCGTTCAGACAAATCGTTAGAGACTACCTTTGAATTGGGGCCCTGAATCCCTATTTTTGCTCGTGTCATCATGGGAATCTGTTTGAAAATCTCCTACGAAAATGATGGTCTCAAGACTTATGGAATACGACTATATCATTGCTGGCTCGGGATGCGCAGGACTTAGCCTCTTGCATGGCATGCTCTCTGACCCGCACCTGAGGAGCAAAAAAATCCTGGTCATTGACAGAGACAAAAAACAAAAAAACGACCGGACCTGGTGTTTTTGGGAAAAAGAGCAGGGGCCTTTTGAATCGGTAGTCCATCATCAATGGAAAACCCTCGAATTTCTCACTCCCGAATTTGACAGGAGGTTTGACCTGGAGCCCTACAGCTACAAAATGATTCGGGGCATCGATTTCTACAAGCATGTCATGGATTTTGCAAGCTCATTTGACAATGTGGATTTCAAATACACGGATATCGAGAAAATAGATGCGGAGGGTGACAAAGCTCGGGTCAAAACAGCTTCAGGAACTTATACGGCCCCATTTGTATTTAATTCCACAGCTTTGTTTCACCCGGAGATGAATCCTGAGAATTCCCTCCTGCAGCATTTTGTGGGTTGGGTCATCCGCACGGATCAACCGGTATTCGATGAAAAAGTCGGAACCCTTATGGACTTCAGGCTGGATCAAAAACACGGTACCACGTTTATGTACGTTCTGCCAACGAGCTCGACAGAAGCTTTGATTGAGTATACGCTATTTACAGAGAAAGTCCTGGAAAAAGAGGAATACGAGAGTGCCCTCAAAGACTACATTCGGGATTACCTCAATTTGGAAAGCTATGAGATTCTGCACACCGAATTCGGTATCATTCCGATGTCATTGGCCCGATTCGAGAGCTCACCAAAAGGATCCGGCAGCATTATTAATATCGGAACCGCCGGTGGATTCACCAAAGCTAGTAGCGGATACACGTTTCAATTCATTCAGAAGAATACGGAATCGATACTTGAAGCATTAAAAAAGGGAAAATCCCCGAATGTGACGATGCGAATTCGCGAGCAAATCTATCAGTGGTACGACCGGACCTTGCTCGATGTTCTGATTGAAAATAAAATGGAAGGAAGAGAAGTATTTGCCAGGATATTCAGAAATCGTTCACCTAAAAGCATCCTGGCTTTCCTGGGAAACGAAAGCTCGGCATGGGAAGATCTGCAAATCATGAGTAGCCTCCCGATTCTACCCTTCCTGACATCAGGAATGAAACAACTAATCAAAAGATAAACCCTATGGATTACTACACTATCGCTTCAATTCTCGTGGTGCTATCCGCACTTTTCGGATACATCAATGTGCGTTTTTTAAAGCTGCCCATCACCATTGGCCTGATGATCATAACGATCGTTTTCACCCTGGTGGTGCTAATCATCGGCCAGTACAATGACGCCCTTCTCCTGCGCGAAAAGGCTCTTATCATGGGCATTGACTTTGAAACCATTTTACTGGACATCATGCTGAGCTTTTTGCTTTTTGCCGGAGCACTTCACACGAACTTCGCTCAACTGAAGGTGCAGAGGGGGCCCATTTTAGCCTTTGCCACCTTCGGCGTACTCGTCTCTACCTTCCTTGTAGGAACCGCAATGTTTTACACGCTGCACGCCATAGGGTTCGAAGTCACTTATATCAATTGCCTGCTGTTCGGTGCCCTGATCTCTCCTACGGATCCCATCGCGGTCCTGGGGATACTCAAGAAAGCCGGAGCTCCCAAGAAGCTGGAAACCAAAATCGTCGGGGAATCCCTGTTCAATGATGGGGTCGGCGTCGTTGTGTTCCTGACCATTTTCGCGATTGCCAAAAATCCGAATGCAAAAGTGGAATTCTCAGATATAGCAACGCTGTTCGGGCAGGAAGTCATCGGGGGCGTGGCACTCGGATTCCTTCTGGGTTATGTCACCTATCAGCTCATGAAATCAATCGACAACTACGAGATCGAGGTGATTCTGACCCTTGCCGCCGTAATGGGTGGAACATTGGTTGCCGACCGTCTTCACCTATCGGCCCCATTGGCTATGGTCACGGCGGGACTGATCGTGGGCATGGACACGGTAAGAAAAGGCGCCATGTCGGAAGTGACGGAAAGCTACGTCGATAAATTCTGGGAACTTTTGGATGTTCTGCTCAACACGATACTCTTTGTATTGATCGGCATGGAGATGCTTGTGCTTACCCTGGAAAAGAATTACCTCTATGCAGGACTTTTAGCCATTCCTATTATACTTATGTGCCGGTACGCCTCCTTGTGGCTTCCGATTAAGATTTTTGCCAAGCGACTCGATTTCGTGCCGAGAACGAATTTAATCATGACCTGGGGCGGACTCAGGGGCGGCATTTCCATAGCCCTCGCCCTCAGCCTGACCGCAGACATGCACCGCGAGCTTTTTCTGGTCATCACCTATGTCGTTGTCGTCTTTTCAATTGTGGGACAGGGCCTGACCGTTGAGCCCGCGATCAAAAAACTAACCCAGGTCGAAACCCGATAATTCCAGATTATGAAATACAACCCATATTTGAATGACACACCCGCTGTTTCTGAAATTGGCTTCGGAGCCTGGCAGCTGGGAGCGGGCACGATAGCCAGGGGTTTAGCCGAAAAGGAGGCCCTGACCATGGTCCGGAAGGCTATCGAATGGGGGGTCAACTTTTTTGACACGGCTCCCAATTACGGTCTGGGCACAAGTGAATCGAGACTGGGCGAAGCTCTAAAGGATTTTGACCGAACTAAAATCGTCATCAATACAAAGTTTGGCCATACGGTTTCCGGGGGCTTGAACTACAGCGCTGACTACATCCGGGAGTCACTGGAGGGAAGCCTTAAGCGACTGAAAATGGACTATGTCGATTCCTTGATCATTCACAACCCCCCCTTTGAAATTCTGAACGGAAACAAAAGCGATCATTTTGAAGAGCTCGAGCGTCTGAAAGAAGAAGGAAAGATTAAGGGCTATGGAGCCTCAGTGGACACCTATGACGAAATGAAGATACTCATGGAGACAACAGATAGCCAGGTTATCGAGACTTTCTTCAACATCCTTCACCAGGACACGGCCAGGGCTTTTGATCTGGCCCAACAGAAAAATGTTAGGCTCATTGGGAAGATCCCACTGGATTCGGGTTGGCTTTCAGGAAAATACACCGCTGAAACCACATTTTCGGATATTCGGGAACGATGGTCGAGAGAAGACATCCAAACCCGGGCCACCCTTGTGCATCGAATCAAGGAGATTTTAAATCAAGAGCACGAACTGGGACAGATGGCATTGGCATTTTGCCTTTCGTACGATGCGATTACTACTGTCATTCCTGGCAATTCAAGCCTGTTGCAACTGGAAAATAATGTCAAGGCCAGTCAAATCTCACTCTCCAATGCATTGAGGGCCCAATTGGAAAAATTCTACAAGGAGGAAGTAAAGCACCTCAACCTCCCCTGGTAAGAAACTATTGAGAATGACCAAAACCGTATGTTAATCGAAGTCAAAAATAAACCATGTGCCGCACCTACTGAAAAATAAGAACTTAACGGTTCAAATTGACCTCCCTGATGAAGGTTATGACTTCTCACGCTTTGACTGGACAGGAAAAATCAGCAAGGTCACATTTAAGAATATTCCGGTCTCAGGCAGGGAAAGACCCGATAACCGCGATCAGGATTTGTTTGGCCGGGGATTTTACAACGAGTTCGGCATCGATTCAGCGCTGGGATTTGAGGAGGCCGAAATGGGGGGCTGGTTCCACAAAATCGGGATAGGCCTTCTGAAAAAGGATCTCCCCGACTACCTGTTTCACAAAAAGTATACGATCAGGCCCGCCCGCTTTGAATCAAAGGGAGATACGGAGAAAATCATCCTTACCTGCCGATCCGAGGCATTCAATGGGTTCTCGTATGTCCTGGAAAAAGAGATTCGTTTGGAAGATTACGGATTCAGAATTCAATACCGATTGAGTAATACCGGTGATAAAAAGATAAGCACCCAGGAATACGCCCATAACTTCATGGCTATTGATGAAAAGCTGATGGGACCGGGCTATGTGCTTCGATTTCCCTTCGAGATCCAACCCGAAGACTTTGGGGAAACGGTCAATCCGGAAGGGCTGGTTTACCTGGGCTCCAAATCTGTTGAATTCAAGGGCACACCCCGGGAACAGTTCTTCTTCAGCAATTTGTCAGGGGGTGAAAGCGTAAAGGCCCAATGGGAACTTATTCATCTTCCTAGCCGGATTGGCGTACGAGAAACTGGCAGCTTTGAAACCACCAAGATCAATCTATGGGGCTGGAGACATGTCATCAGCCCGGAGCTCTTCATGAGCGTTGAAGCTGATCCCGGGGAATCGACCGAATGGTCAAGAAACTACGACGTGTTTTCAACCGATGGATGACTTTAAAAGCTTCGAGACAGAGAGACTGATCCTGCGACCAACGGGTCTGGAAGATGCTGCACTGGTGCTGGAACAGCTCAACACCCCAAAGTGGTTGAAATTCATTGGGGATCGAAATGTCAAATCCCTGGAGGAAGCACAGAAGTATATCAAGAACCGAATGCTTCCGCAACTTGAGCGATTAGGGTATTCAAATTACACCCTGGTTAAAAAGTCGGATGGCACCCTGATCGGGACCTGTGGACTCTACGATCGCGAAGGTTTGGAAGGGATCGACATCGGTTTTGCCTTGCTGCCTCAATTCGAAGGTCAGGGCTACGGGTTTGAAGCGGCCAGGCGAATCAAAGCAGCCGCTTTTGAAGATTTCGCAATTGATCAATTGCAGGGCATCACCTCCCCGGGAAAACATCGCTTCACAAAACCTGTTGAAAAAATTGGAATTCCACCTTGTCGGCACAACGAGGCTCCCAAATGAAAAAGAAGACTTATTTTTATTCAAAACTCAAACCCAAGCCTCATGAAAAAAACCAGTTACCCCAGATCCTTTTCACATGTAGGAATTACAGTTCCGGATATAAAAAAAGCCGTTGAGTTCTATGAGGAGGTCATGGGTTGGTATGTGATCATGCCTCCTTCTGCGGTCATTAAGGAGAGGGAGACAGCCATTGGGCAAATGTGCATTGATGTATTTGGAGAGAACTGGGAATCCTTCGAAATCGCCCACCTTTCCACTTCAGATGGAATAGGAATTGAACTGTTCTGCTTCCCCCATGGGATCAAGGAGAGACCGGAGTTCAATCCCTTCAATACAGGGCTTTTCCACTTCTGTGTACAGGATCCGGAGATCGAAGAACTCACAGAGAAAATAGTTGCCCACGGAGGCAAACAAAGAATGCCCATCCGCGAATATTACCCCGGTGAAAAACCCTACAAAATGGTCTATGTGGAGGATCCCTTTGGCATCGTATTCGAAATTTACACGCACAGCTATGAGCTTACCTATTCTTCAGGAGCCTATCAGGAATAATTTGTTGGATAACATCACTGGAACCCAATATAAAATGACCAACAACCGAATTGACTATATCAAATTCAAAGCCAAGGACCTGGAGCAGGAGGTCAGATTTCAAAAGACATAAATTCTTATATTGAGGTCAAAACAATTAATGCAATACCTTTTTTAACACCAAACCACTATGAAATACTTAGCACTGCTCGTCATGGTTATGGGGCATTCCTCTGTTGCAAATGCGCAAGGCAAACTCGAGAATTTAAAAAAAGAAGTCCAGGAAAAAATCGACGACAATGCCAAAATGGCCCAGGTCATGGTCGACAAGGTTTTCAGCTTTTCGGAGCTCGGGTTCCAGGAGTATGAGACTTCAAAATACATAACCGACATTCTCAAAGAAAACGGATTCAAGGTGGAGTATGACATCTCAGGAGTTCCAACCGCCTGGTGGGCAACCTGGGGTTCCGGAAAACCTGTTATTGCCGTGGGTAGTGACCTGGATTGTATTCCAAAGGCTTCTCAGAAACCCGGTGTGGCTTACTTTGACCCTATCGTCGAAGGCGCCCCGGGCCATGGTGAAGGGCACAATGCCGGAGTGCCCTTGAATGTATTGTCGGTATTGGCCGTCAAGGAGATTATGGAAAGGGAGAATATCCCGGGAACCCTGATCCTGTGGCCCGGGGTGGCGGAGGAACTCGTGGCTACCAAAGCCTATTATACTCGTGATGGATATTTTGATGACGTCGATCTCTGTCTTTTCACCCATGTTTCGAGCAATATGAGTGTTTCCTATGGGCAGTCGAGAGGAACCGGACTGATCTCAGTGGAATACACCTTCGAAGGGGAGTCTGCTCATTCCGCCGGAGCCCCTGGCGGGGAAGAAGTGCCGCCGACGCTGTCGAACTCATGAACATCGGCTGGCAGTATGCCCGCGAGCACATGCATCCGCTGGGAAGATCTCACAGCATCATAAATTACGGTGGGGATCAACCCAATGTGGTCCCCTCAAAAGCCTCCATCTGGTATTATTTCAGGGAGGTGACCTATCCCAAGATCATGGAAGCATATCAACGTGGAAATGAAATCGCAGAAGGGGCGGCCCTCATGACGCGTACGAAGATGAACAAAAGAATACTGGGAACAGCCTGGCCGAGACATTTCAACAAGGTGATTGCCGAGACCATGTACGAAAACATCAAAGACGTCGGACTGCCGCTGATGGAGTGAAAACGATCAGGTCTTGGCAAAGGCTGTCCAGAAGAGCTCAAGTCTCCCAGGGATTCAACGGGCTTGAAAACCAAATTGGATACGCTTGGCCTGCCCGTCGAAAAGCCCATCAGTGGTGGCTCAGATGACATCGGGGACATCAGCTGGAAGGTTCCGACGGTCACCCTGCGCTTTCATCCAACATCCCTGGACTTCAGGGTCATCACTGGTCGAACGCCATAGCCATGGCCACCCCGATCGCCCACAAGGGAGTGGTCGCCGGTGCCAAAGTTGAGGCCATGACCCTGCTCGATCTTCTGCTGAGACCTGAATTGGTGGACCAGGCCTGGAAGTATTTCAAGGAGGAACAGTCTTCGAAGCAAAAATATGTTCCGATGATCACAGAGACCGACCAACCTCCGACCTATCTCAACAAGAATATCATGGATCAGTACAGACCTCAGCTCAAAGAATTCAATTACTACGAAACGAAATACTACACCTAACTCGAACAATTGGGTGTCTCCTATCCTACCTTGAGGTCGGATCAGACCAAAGGAAAAAATTAAGAGAACAGCCATGAATTGATCTCTCAATATGAAAAGGGTTCACCTGTTCGAATTTGAAGACCAAAATTGGTTTCCGGATTCCCTGAGAAACTATGGTACCAATTTTTTGCAGTTTCTCTCGAATAAGAGCAAGCTGTTCAAACCGGCCATACCTATTTTGGAAAAAGGATTGAAAAAGAGTAAAACCAATCACATCATCGATTTGGGTTCGGGAGGTGGAGGTGGATGGATTTGGCTCAACGAGGAGCTACGAAAAGACATACCTGATCTCAAGATATGGTTGACGGATCTTTACCCGAACATTTCGGCCTTTGAATTCACTAAAAGCAAGGCAGATAATTTTGAATACGTTCCAGATCCGGTCGATGCAAGGGATGTTCCTGTTGAATTAGAAGGGCTCAGAACCCAATTCCTTTCACTGCACCATTTTGAACCCGCAGACGCTAAAAGAATCTTGCAGAATGCCCTGGATTCAGGTAGTTCCCTCGCCATTTTCGAAGGACAGGAAAGGAGCTTTGCAAGTATCCTGGCCATGATATTGTCTCCGATCAGCGTGCTGCTCACCACGCCTTTTATACGACCCTTCAAACTCGGTCGAATCTTGTTCACGTATTTGATACCGGTTGTCCCACTCTTTGTCTTGTGGGATGGTATAGTTTCCTCCTTGCGAACGTATTCGGTGGAAGAAATGAAGGAACTCGTTTCCTGATTAGAGGAATTGGATAACTACGACTTTGACATCGGACGTGTGCCCTCCGGACCCGGGGCTGTTTTGTACCTTCTCGCTACTCCGAAAAGTTGATTTTTTCAAAATTGTTATCTTAGTGTGCAATTAACATATTGAATATCAACCAACCAGATTATGAAAACCTCGGAAAATCATTAACAAAGAACAGGTTCCTTGCAACCTGGTTGTTCGTCAGCCTGATCACTTTGCCTCTCATGGAGTCCTGCAAGTCGGAAAAAAAGGAGTCTGCTCCGGAAAGCGCTGCTGAGAAAATAGAGGATATTCCTGAGAAAAAGGACAATGTGATTGAAATCATTACGGAGAATATGGATTTCCAAATGAGAGATACGATCCCATCCGGATGGAACACTTTTCGCTACAAGAACGAATCGACCCAAACTCATTTTGTACTGATTGACGATTATCCAGAAGGGAAGACTTCTGAAGATGCTGAAAAGGTAGTGGGGCCCGTTTTCGACCGGGCCATGAAACTCATCAGCGAAGGGAAAACCGAAGAAGGCTATGCCGAATTTGCCAATCTCCCCGAATGGTTCTCCGAAGTGGTCTTTTTGGGTGGAGTCGGTTTGGTCTCTCCGGGTCAGGTCGCTGAGACCACCATGCACTTGAAACCTGGAGCGTATTTGATGGAATGCTACGTAAAAATGGAGAATGGAATCTTTCACACCTCCATGGGCATGACGAAAGACATTGTGGTGTCCGAAACCGATTCAGGCAATCCGGAGCCCACAGCCGACATTCAAATCGAAATTTCCGGGACAGACGGAATCGTCATCAAAGATTCCATCGGTGCGGGTCCTAAGACATTTTCCGTGTTCTACAAAGACCAGAAGGCCCATGAAAATTTTGTCGGTCATGATGTCAACCTGGTAAAAATTGAGGAAGGCGGTTCTCTCGAGGCATTGGAGAGTTGGATGAACTGGGCCGATCCCAAAGGCCTTATCGAGCCTGCTCCAGCAGGTATCACATTTATGGGTGGCACCAATGACATGCCGGCAGGAAGCAAGGGGTATTTTCACGCTGAGCTCGAGCCCGGAAACTACGTTCTGATCTCAGAAGTACCAGCGCCATCGACTAAAAACATGATGAAGACCTTTGTCGTGGGCAGCAAGTAAGAAGTAATGAGAAATTTGTTCGATCCTGTCAGGTTTTCTTGTGGTCAGACCATGAGCAACCGCTTTATGCTCGCTCCCATGACCAATACCCAGAGTCATGAGGATGGCACCTTGTCTGAAGAGGAGTTTCAATGGCTCACCATGCGGGCAAAAGGCGGATTTGGAATGACCATGACCTGTGCCAGTCATGTGCAGGAAAATGGAAAAGGCTTTCCCGGTCAGCTGGGCATCTTTGACGACTCATATTCCGGGCCATACCCGATTTGCAAAGGCCATTCTCGACGAGGGCAGCCTTGCCGTTGTTCAACTTCACCATGCCGGGATCCGCTCACCTCAAGAATTGTGGAAAAAGGGCCCGTCGGACCCTCTATCCACGAGAAATCGAATTCCAGGGCATTGAGCCTTGAGGAAGTGCACAAGCTGAGGGATGACTTCATTCAGGCTGGCATGCGCGCTAAAAAATGTGGATATAATGGGGTGGAAATTCACGGGGCGCACGGATACATTCTCTGCCAGTTTCTGAGCTCCAAATACAATGTAAGAAAGGACTCATATGGAGGGTCTCTTGAGAATCGATCCCGATTGATATTCGAAATCATCCACGGAATGCGAGAGGTCTGCGGACCTGAATTTCTGATTGGCCTTCGGCTTTCTCCGGAACGTTTCGGTATGCGCCTTGAGGAAATCAAAGCTGTCTGTAAGAGAATCATTGAGGAAGGCCTTGTCGATTTCCTGGACATCTCTCTCTGGGATTGTTTTAAAGAGCCTGAGGAAACAGAACATCAAGGGAGGTCACTACTCGAGCACTTTACGGATGTCGATTACAAGGAGGTGCGACTAACAGTGGCCGGCAACATACGAACCGGAGCAGACTGTCACGACGTTCTGGATGCGGGGGTCGATTTCGTGACCATTGGGAGAGCGGGCATTTTTCACCACAATTTCCCTGAGCTTGTTCGGGACAATGAAAATTTCCAACCCGTACAGCTCCTCCCGCTTTTTTTTTTTTTTTTTTTTTATGAAGACTACCCGAGAAAAGAAGGGCTCAGCGAGCGCTTTGTGAATTACATGCGTCGCTGGCCAGGTTTTGTAAAATAACGGCAGAAAAAAAAGTGGCCCGTTTCCGGGCCACTTTCAAATCAATTAAAACCAGTTAAGTAAACGCTTTGACTTCTTATAAGTCGAATCGATCCGCATTCATGACTTTCACCCAAGCGTCAACAAAGTCGTTTACGAACTTCTCCTTGCTGTCGTCCTGGGCATAGAGTTCCGCATAGGCACGCAAAATGGAGTTGGAACCAAATACGAGATCCACTCGAGTTGCAGTCCACTTGACATTGCCTGATTGACGGTCACGAATTTCGTATGTTTCGTTTGAGACAGGTTTCCATTCATTGTGCATGTCCGTCAGGTTTACAAAGAAATCATTGGTCAGGGCACCCGGACGATCGGTAAACACACCATGTCTCGTTCCTCCGTGGTTTGTATCCATGACTCGCATTCCTCCGACCAAAACGGTCATTTCGGGAGCCGTAAGACCCATGAGCTGCGTACGATCCAGCATCATTTCCTCTGAGGTAACGATATAGTCCTTCTTCAGCCAGTTCCTGTAACCATCTGCAAGCGGCTCCAGGGGCTCAAAGGATTCGGCATCGGTCATTTCCTCCGCAGCATCTCCTCTTCCCGGAGCGAAAGGAACCACTACATCGAATCCGGCATTTGATGCCGCTTTCTCAACTCCGACGTTTCCTGCGAGCACTATGGTATCTGCAAGGCTGATGCCAAACTCAGCGGCAATCGGCCTTAGGGCAGCGAGCACTTTTTCCAGCCTGCGAGGCTCGTTTCCTTCCCAGTTTTTCTGGGGAGCCAGTTGTATTCTTGCACCATTGGCACCTCCTCTGTAGTCAGAACCTCTGAATGTTCTGGCGCTATCCCAGGCCGTGGCGACCATTTCATCAATGCTCAAACCGGCAGCGGCAATTTTGGCTTTCACCGCGGCAACGTCATAATCCCTCTTCCCTTCAGGAATGGGATCTTGCCAGATGAGATCTTCAGCAGGCACATCAGGCCCATGATATCTCGCTTTCGGTCCCATATCCCTGTGTGTCAACTTGAACCAGGCACGGGCAAAGGCGTCATTGAAGGCGTCAAAGTCATTCATGAATTTCAATGAGATCTCCTTGTATTTCGGATCCATCTTCATGGCCATGTCGGCATCCGTCATTATTGGGTTTTGATGAACAGAAGGATCTTCGGCGTTAACCGGCATGTCCTCTACCTCAATATCTACTGGTTCCCATTGCCATGCGCCTGCAGGGCTCTTACGGGTTTCCCATTCGTGATTGAACAGCATGTCGAAATAGCCATTGTCCCATTGCGTAGGATTCTTGGTCCATGCTCCTTCCAGTCCACTGGTCACGGCGTACTGTCCTTTTCCGGTCTTGTGTGGATTCTTCCACCCGAAACCTTGCTCCTCAAGCGGTGCGCCTTCGGGTTCGGGTCCGAGAATAGAGGCATCTCCGTTCCCGTGAGCCTTGCCCACCGTATGGCCTCCGGCAGTCAGGGCGACTGTTTCTTCATCATTCATCGCCATCCTTTTGAAGGTTTCCCTGACCTGTTCAGCCGTTTTCAAAGGATCCGGGCTTCCGTTGACACCCTCCGGGTTGACATAGATCAATCCCATTTGTACGGCTGCCAGGGGATTCTCCATGGTTGAAGGCTTGTCAACATTCTCATAACGCTCGTCGCTTGGTGCGAGCCATTCTTTTTCAGCACCCCAGTAAATGTCTTTTTCAGGACCCCATATGTCCTCTCTTCCGAAAGCGAAACCGAAAGTTTTGAAGCCCATGCTCTCATAGGCCATATTCCCTGCCAGAATGAACAGGTCGGCCCAACTTACCTTGTTGCCGTATTTTTTCTTGATGGGCCAAAGAAGTCTTCTGGCCTTGTCGAGGTTGCCATTGTCGGGCCAGGAGTTCAACGGCGCGAAACGCTGGTTTCCGGTACCTGCTCCACCCCGGCCGTCAGAAGTTCTATAGGTACCTGCCACGTGCCAGGCCATTCGGATCATCAGGCCTCCGTAATGACCCCAGTCAGCGGGCCACCAATCCTGACTGTCTGTCATCAAGTCTTTCAAGTCCTGTTTCAGTGCCTCTACATCCAGTTTCTTTAACTCTTCCTTATAGTCAAAATCTTTCCCCAGGGGATCTGTTTTCGTGTCATGCTGGTGAAGAATATCCAAATCCAAAGCGTTTGGCCACCAACTCCTGACATCGGATTGAATCTCTGTGTTCGCCCCATGCATTACGGGGCATTTACCTTTTTTAGAATCTTCCATGATGCTGTTTTTTGTTTTAGAAATTTGATCCTCTAATTTACGACAATAGACCCAAAATCAGGGTAACATACATATCTAAATATTTGATTTCCGCATAAGAAAAATTGATGCTGCCTGCACAATTTGATAATCTACGCTTCCAGTCATCAGGTTCCATGAATAATCGAAAGGTAAAGTGGCATGCCCAGGGTGATATTAAGAGGAAAAGTTATAGCCAGGGCCATCGGAATGTACAATCCCGGATTCGCCCTGGGAACTGCCAGTTTCATGGCAGCCGGCACGGCTATGTAAGAAGCGCTCGCTGCCAGGATGGAAAACAGAAGTCGATTCCCATCTGAGGTGGTGAGTACTGAACTCAAAACGGCTACGATGCATCCATTTATCAAAGGCACGATCAGGGCGAACGCAAGGGGAAACCATCCCTGCTCGAGAAAGGAATTGAGCTTTCTTCCGCTTGTTATACCCATATCGAGCAAAAAAACGGCTAAAAAGCCTTTGAAGATGTCTGTGGTAAAGGGCTTGATACCTTCCGCTTGAGCGTCACTGGCGAGAAAGCCAATGATCAGGCTTCCAAGAATGAGAATGACGCTCCCATTGGTCATGGCATGCTTCAGCAAGGAGGTGCACGAAGCTTTTGCATCTGCATCCTTTTTGAAAAGAGAGATCAGGAGAACCCCGACAACTATCGATGGGGCCTCCATCAGGGCCATGACAGCAACCATGTGCCCTCCGTAATAGATCGCATGCATCTCCAGGAAGGAAACAGCCGTCACAAAAGTCACGGCGCTTACCGATCCGTAAGCCGCAGCAATGGCACCGGCATTGAAGACTCCCAGTTTGGGCTTGAGTATGAAAAAGGAATACAACGGAACCACAAGGGCCATGATCACTCCAAAAAGGAGTGACCAGAAAATCTCAGCGTCAAGAGCACTGTGCGCCAATTCCTGCCCTCCCTTGAAACCAATGGAGAAAAGCAGATAAAGGGAAATGAACTTGGCAGAGTTTGAAGGGATCTCCAGATCACTCTTCAATCGAACGGCCAGCATGCCCAGGAAAAAGAACAATAAGGCCGGATTAGTCAGATTGTCAATCAGAAGTTGCGTCTCCATCTAAAAGCAGGATCCGATTCTTGTGATGTGAAAATTGGTTTGAAATGCCAACTATTGAATGCTGAGTTTTGACAAAGCTTCGACATCGACCCGTGTACCCGCTTCCCGAGCTCTGCGGATTATGCCATTGAGTTCCATTTGAAGCATCTGCAAAGCCTCGATCTTCTTGTCGATTTCACTCGAGTCAAAATCGTGATTCCCTTCCCAGCTCGTCATATAATGAAGATTGTAACAGTTGCGATACTGTTTGACGACTGAATTGACGATTTCCTGAGCTTCGGATGGAGCAAAACTCCCATTCAAAAATGACTTTGCTTTTACTTGTTCTTTAACTAACATGGGTTTTGATATTAAGGTTATACAATTTGCTTTTCTTATTTATCCAGAGCGTCTCTCACAAAATCGGATTTGTTGAACAAAAGCGAGCATCCAATAATAAAACTCGATGCAAGGACCTCCCTCAGAAACAGAGAATCATTCATCAGGCTCATTGCTATCCACGACACCAGCACAAAAGAGGTCATAACCATCGAGGTTCTCGAGGATACGATCCATCGCCTTGATGACGGAAGCTGCCTGATTCGGGCTTCCTTAAGGACCATTTGATTCGGGTTTTGACTGGATTGGAAGTTTTGAACTGCTCTGAGCATTCTTTTCGATTTCGCTGCAAAGTAGAGACTTTTAAGTCATATATTTTTATTTATATTTACAATCAAATACATAAAATATTTTTATGAACTATACTTTGCACCAGCTTCTCATTTTCTTGGAAGTCGTTAAACAACAGAGTATTACAAAGGCGGCGGCGGCTATGTATATGACCCAACCGGCCCTGTCCATTCAGCTAAAAAATTTTCAAAATCAATTCGACATTCCCCTGACGGAAGTGATCGGAAAGCAACTTTATGTGACGGATTTTGGGAAATCCATTGCAGAAATCGCTGAGAATGTCATCCAGGAAGCCGATGCCATCAAATACAAGACGAAAGAGTATAGCGATCTCCTGGCCGGCAAGCTTCGAATCTCCTCTGCCTCTACGGGAAAGTATGTGATTCCTTATTTCCTGAGTGGGTTTCAAAAAAGATATTCGGGAATCGACATCATATTGGATGTTTCCAATAAGACTACCGTGGTTCAGAACCTGAAAGACAACGAAGTCGACTTTGCATTGGTATCGGTGGTTCCTGAAGGAATCGACATTGAAGAAGAACTCCTGCTGGAGAATAAAATCTTCAAAGTGAGCAACAAGAACATTTCCACCAAGGAGAGTCCATTGATCTTTCGTGAAGACGGTTCGGCAACCCGCATGGCCATGGATCAATATTATAAAAAAGCAAAGGAGCGAAAAAGCATCAAACTGACCTCAAACGAAGCCGTCAAACAAGCGGTGATCGCCGGATTGGGCAATTCGCTGATCCCCCTGATCGGGATCAAAAATGAACTCAACAACGGAGAACTGCACATCATCCCCTCCAAAGGACTACCCATTGTGACCAGTTGGAGACTCATCTGGCTCAATAAGAAAAAGCTCTCGCCAATTGCCCAGACATATCTCGATTTTCTCAGGGAGAACAAAGAGGACATCATTCAACGAAAGTTCGATTGGTACCTCAAATTCAAAAGTCCTGTTTAAATTTGTTCTCAAAGGTTCAAAGTATGAGCATACATGTTGAAACCGATCGATTCATCCTCAGGGATATTGAGGAGTCTGACGTTCAGGGCATCTTTGACCTGGATTCGGATCCGGACGTTCTGACCTATATCGGTACGCCTCCTATCAAAACTCTGGATGAAGCATACGACATCATCAAATACATCAGAAATCAATACGCAGAGAACGGAATTGGCCGATGGGCCGTGATAGATAAGGAAACCTCAGATTTTGTAGGGTGGACCGGTCTCAAATACGAAAAAGAGCTTCGCTCGGAATTCGATTATTACGATATCGGATATCGATTGAGAAAAAAATACTGGGGACAGGGAATCGCTTCTCTCACGGCTTCCGAATCACTTCGATACGGTTTTGAGCATATGGATCTCGATGAGATTTGTGGAGCCGCAGATATAAATCACCAGGTCTCGAATCACATCCTGCAAAAAATCGGGCTAAGTTACGTGGAGCAATTCGTATTCGAGGGTACAACAGCTAACTTCTACCGAATCACCAAATCCCAGTGGTTGAGCAAAAATGGTCTTGGTCATTGAAATGAATATTCTTAAGAACAATAGAACATGGTAGTCATAGTAGGAGCCGGATTATCCGGTTTGCTTCTTGCCTATAGGCTCAAGGATGCGAATATCCCTTTTCAGGTTTTGGAGGCCCGAAAACGAATTGGAGGCAGAATACATACCGTAAAAGGCATGAAGAATACGCCGGTAGAAATGGGCGCCACCTGGTTTCATCAGGAGCATCGCCATTTTCTTCACCTGCTCAGCGAACTTGACATCCCCTTCTACGAGCAGTTCATGCAGGGAACTGCCTTTTTCCAGGCGCATGCCGGAGTCCCGGCAGAATCTTTTGTCATGCCCGATCAAACTCCCAGCTACAGGATAGCGGGAGGAACGTTGCAACTCATCAATAAATTGGAATCCAGACTGGATGAATCCGACATTCTACTGGATCAACCCGTTCGCGAAATTCACTTCTCAAAGGATGAGATTCGGGTTGAGGCAAGAGGAAGTTTCAACGCGCAAAAAGTGATCCTGGCTCTCCCACCCAAGCTCTGGCAGGAAACCATCCTTTTTTCTCCCGGATTGCCGGATCCTGTGATGCAATTCGCCTGCGAAACGCAGACCTGGATGGAAGAATCGATAAAAGTGGGGGTAATTTATGACAGACCCTTTTGGCGCCAGAACCATCAATCCGGAACCCTTTTTAGCAATGTCGGGCCCATGACAGAGCTATACGATCATTGCAACCGTGAGGTTTCTGCTTATGCCCTCTGTGGTTTTTTGCACTCGCAATACAGATCCCTGCCACCTGCTGAGCGAAAGAACAGGGTCATTCAACAGCTCGTTTCTAGCTTTGGGAAAGAAGCCTCCGAGTTCCTGGAGTATATAGAGCTCGATTGGAGCACCAAGGTTCGCACTTCAGGGTCTTTGTCCCGACCCCTGTTCCCGCATCAGAACAATGGCAACGAGATCTATCAAAATTCGCTTTTCGATGATCGTCTCTTTTTTGCCGGAACGGAAGTGTCTCCCCACCATGGGGGATACATGGAGGGTGCCGTATACAATTCCATGCAGGTTTTTGCTAAAATCTTGCGAACCGCGAAACGATAAAAATAAACGATACGGATGAAAAACTTTACTCTTGTCTCAATTCTCATCTTGCTTGTGAACAGCCACGTTATGATCGCTCAACAGAAATACATGTCCTTCAACATCAGATTTGACAATCCTGGAGACGGTGAAGATCGTTGGGAGGTCAGAAAAAAGGAAGTATCCCGAATGATCCAAAAGTATGAACCGGATTTTTTGGGAATTCAGGAAGCCCTTCCGAATCAGGTTGAATATCTTGATTCCCAACTGAAAAAATACAAGTATATCGGATTCGGAAGAGACGGAGAGGGCTCTCAAAGTGAGTCCGTTCCGATTTTTTACAGAGCAGACAAGTATGAACTGCTTAAGAGAGAGGTGTTTTGGCTCTCCAAAACCCCGGAGAAACCCTCCAAAGGATGGGATGCTGCACTGAATCGCATCACGACCTATGGAATTTTTGTCAACAGGGAAACACTTGACACCCTTCATGTTTTCAATACACATTACGATCACAGGGGCGAAAAAGCCCGCGTGAATTCCTCCCGACTTTTGATTTCAAAACTCAAGACGTTGGAGCTTCTCGATGAGAAAGTCATTCTGATGGGTGATTTCAACAGCAGACCCGAAGAAGAGCCTGTCAAAATTCTGAACAAGGCTTTCGCGGATGCTTACACGCACTCGAAAAAAAAGACCCGTGGCCCTTTTGGGACCTTCAATGGATTTGATCCCGCATCAAAACTTGACCAACGGATTGACTATGTTTTCTTGCTGAATTTGAAAGCGTTGAGTTACACAGCGGTCGATGACAAAGAAAAAACGGGAGGTGGGTTTCAGATCATCTGCCCGTTCTTGTTGAGGTTTCCGATTAGTCAATTTTCTCCCCTCAGTCAGGGTTCATGAAATATTGCTAACTTTAAGGTCATTCCAAATTATTATGCTTGTTCAAATTATAAAATTGAAATCCGACTTGCCGGAAAAAGAGCTGTTGAAGAGAGCCCGGGAACGTGAAACTCATTTCAAAGCCTTGCCAGGCTTGCTCCAAAAGTATTATGTCCGAAGGGGTGAACCCGGTCACTATGCAGGAATCTACGTTTGGGATTCCAGGGAATCCATGCAGGCTTTCCGCCAATCGGACCTGGCTGCAAGTATACCTGAGGCTTATGAAATCCTTGAACCCCCGCAGGTCGAGACCCTTGATATGCTTTTTAAGCTTCGAGATTGAAGACAAACCTCTGAAGCTCCATGAAAGCCATCTGTATCCAGGGAATCAAATGGGACGAGAAGTCCTCTTTCCAGCGCGGACCGCGATTGGCACCTCCACTTATTCGTGAGTCCTTTTTTTGTCCTTCAGCCAATTTGTCGGCTGAAAATGGGCATCCCATTGATGTTTCCCGTTTGGATGACAGAGGAGACTTTGAGATCAACGACTATTTTGAAATTGAAAGAATCACGCGCAATCACCTGAAAGACGACACGAAGATCCTAACCCTTGGCGGGGACCATTCGATTACTTTTCCGATCATCAAGGCTTATAACGATCGTTATTCCAAATTGGACATCCTCCAGATTGACGCCCATTCCGACCTGTATGATGAGTTTGAAGGGGATCGCTATTCTCATGCCTGCCCGTTTGCGCGCATCATGGAAAATGGCTTTGCCATGCGCTTGGTTCAGTTTGGGATTCGAACGCTGAACCCCCATCAGAAAGAGCAGGCGCAACGCTTTGGAGTTGAAATTCACCAGATGAAGAATTTGGATTTGGGAGCCATTGGAACATTCGAAAACCCGCTTTATGTGTCTCTCGATCTCGACGGGATCGATCCTGCGTTCGCACCCGGCGTATCGCATCACGAGCCGGGAGGTCTTTCGACCCGCCAAGTCATCGAACTGATTCAAAATCTTGACGCCGAAATCGTGGGTGCCGACATTGTTGAATACAATCCCGAACGCGATTTCAAGAGAATGACGTCTTACCTGGCAGCCAAATTGATGAAAGAGTTATTGAGCAAAATGATGACCCCGTGAGCACAGACATGAAAAACCAAGCGATACTTGAACAATTCTATTCCTCGTTCCAAAAGGGTGATGCGCAAGGCATGTCGGCCTGTTATCACGATTCGGTCACTTTCACCGATCCGGCATTTGGCCGATTGACAGGAAAAGAAGTGGGCACCATGTGGACGATGTTGCTTTCGAGAAAAGAGAGCGAATTGAAAATAGAGTATTCCGGTATCTCGGCAAACGAAGTAGGCGGTGAAGCCCATTGGATCGCGACTTACAAATACGGTCCGCAAAAAAGGCCCGTGGTGAATAAAATCCGTTCCAGGTTCAAATTCCGGGACGGCAAGATCATCGAACAGGTCGATGACTTCGACTTATGGGCCTGGTCACGTCAGGCTCTGGGACCCGTAGGGTTTCTTCTGGGCTGGACACCCTTACTGCGGAATAAAATACAGACTATGGCTCGCAAGGCCCTGTCTAAGCACATGAATATACAATCAAGCTGAATGAACACAAATAAAATGACTGTTATCCCAATACTTAAAAAGAGGGCAGATCACTTTTTTGTAATCTTTATGATTTTGATTGTTTCAGGGCACACGAATTACGCCCAGGATCAGCCACTCAAAATTGGAATTTCCGGTCTTACCCATACCCATGTGCATTGGATCCTGGGTCGAGAAGATCTCGGAGACATTCAAATTGTCGGAATTGCAGAGCCTAACCGGGAACTTGCAAAACGTTATTCGGAACAGCATGGATTTCCCTTGAGCCTTGTGTATGACAGTCTCGAGGAGATGATTGAAACAACGGGGCCTGAAGCCGTGGTGGCTTTCGGGACAATCTACGATCATCTCAATGTATTACGAACCTGCGCCCCTCGTGGGATCCATGTCATGGTTGAGAAACCCCTGGCGGTGAGCCTTGAGCATGCCCGGGAGATGAAAGATCTGGCAGAGCAAAATGACATTGAGTTACTAACAAACTATGAAACAAGCTGGTATCCGACCAATCACAAAGCCTTTGAGTTTCTGAAGAAGGATTCGATAGGAGAACTCAGAAAGCTAATCGTAAGAGACGGCCACAGGGGTCCAAAGAAAATTGGAATCAACATGGAGTTCCTTGAATGGCTCACTGATCCGATTCTGAATGGAGGTGGTGCCATCATGGATTTCGGTTGTTATGGTGTCAACCTGATGACCTGGATGATGGACGGTAAAAAACCCATTTCGGTTACTGCTGTCTCACAACAACAGCAACCTGAGAACAATCCCAAGGTAGAAGATGATGCCACAATTGTTCTTCAGTACGAAAATTGCAATGCAATTATTCAAGCCTCCTGGAACTGGCCCATTGGGAGAAAAGATATGGAAATTTATGGTCTAAAAGGTGTTATCTATTCCGATAATCGCCACGATCTCCGGGTTCGAATGGCTGAGGGATATGATGGATTCCGTGAAACCCTGTATCACCTCGATGAGCTGAAACCTCCGCTAAATGACCCTTTCGCCTATCTTAAGGCAGTTCTGAGAAATGATCTGACACCAGAGCCCTTTGGCCTCTATACACTTGAGAACAATATGATTGTAATGGAAGTACTTGAGGCGGCAATCCTAAGCGCAAATTCGGGTCGAACCATTTATCTTGATAAAAAACAAGATTAGGATCTGCAGCTATGAAACGAATTCCAATTATTCTAAGTTTTCTTATCCTGTCAATGGCTTGCAACCTAGTCCAGTCTCAAGAGTTTGACTACACGAAGTATCACAAAAATTCTCTGGAGGCCGAGCAACTTATAGCCAATGAGAACTACGATGACGCTCTTAAAATCTATGACAAAGTCTTCAATGACTATACTTTTGTTTTTCAACGGGATTGCAAAATTGCAACGCAGCTTGCACTCTATCAAGGCAAGGAAGACCTCGCCTTTCAGTACCTGCGACAAGGGGTTTCCAGCGGATGGGAAATGAAAGAGATCAAGAAGAACGATTTTTTAAAAAAGTTGCAGGACCATCCTCAATGGCAAGCTTTCGAAAACGAGTACACCAAGCTCTATGCGGACTATGAATCTTCGTTGAACCAAGAGCTTCGTTCGCGCTTAAAAAAAATGTTTTCCAAGGACCAGAAAAAAGCGCTTGGAGCCTTGTTCAGAATTGGGTCCAAAGGCCAGGATAAATATGCTGAGAAGAAATTTGCTCCGCACAGCGAACAACAAATGAAAGAACTCATCAAGATTCTATCCGAATTTGGCTATCCCGGAGAAAAATCAATTGGAAATGATTTCTGGACCTCGACAATTCTGAGTCATCACAATTCGATTTCACAAGCCTACGCCAGGCAGGACACAATCTATCTTCTTGTAAAACCAGAGTTGAAAAAAGCTCTCGAACGCGGAGAAGTATCTCCATTCGAGCTGGCCCTGATCGATGAATGGTACAGATCTACCCTCGGTCAGGGTTCATATCTTGGCTACGGTATACTCGATCCCCCTTTAAAAACCACCTTGCAGAATACCAATGACTTGCGAGCCGAGCTGTTTCTGAGATCCGTAGAAACGCGCAATGGTCTTGTCGAGATACAGGACAAGACTCAAATGGATTTTTATCTGCCTGGAGAGGGTTGGATCAAAGGTAAAATCGAGGTGATATCGAATTGAAGATTATTTCTCACCAGGATA
This sequence comes from uncultured Flavobacteriaceae bacterium, assembly GCA_942492425.1. Classification (GTDB taxonomy): domain Bacteria; phylum Bacteroidota; class Bacteroidia; order Flavobacteriales; family Flavobacteriaceae; genus Lutimonas. The sequence continues at coordinate 550,518 of CALOEQ010000001.1, read as the reverse complement.
ATCCTTATCTTTAAAGAAAATCAAAACACATGAAAGTAAACGCATATGCGGCCAACGAGCCCAAAGGAAAACTTGAGAATTTCACCTACGAATTGGGTGAAATCGGTTCCGAAGAAGTCGATATTAAAGTAGCCTATTGTGGAATTTGCCATTCTGACCTGAGCATGATCAACAACGAATGGGGAATGACTCAATACCCAATCGTTCCCGGTCATGAGATTGTTGGGGAAGTTGTCGCAGCCGGATCAGCGGTGAAAAATGTAAAGGTAGGAGATCATGTCGGCCTGGGATGGTTTTCAGCCTCCTGCATGAGCTGTGACCAGTGCATGGACGGCTCCCATCATTTGTGTTCCAAGGGTGAGGCCACTATCGTGGGTAGACATGGGGGTTTCGCGGATTACGTTCGCGGGCATTGGTCATGGGCGATTCCACTCCCTCAAGAGATTGATATGAGCAAGGCCGGCCCTCTCCTCTGCGGGGGAATCACGGTCTTCAACCCGATCATTCTCGCCGAAGTCAAACCCACGGACACCGTCGGTGTGATCGGAATTGGCGGCCTGGGGCACATGGCGCTGAAATTTCTCAAGCACTGGGGATGCGAGGTAATCGCCTTCAGTTCGAATCCGGACAAAAAGCAGCAGATCCTGGATATGGGAGCGAGTCGCGTTGTAAATTCAAGATCACCGGAAGAACTCGAAAGCATAGCGGGTAGACTTGATTTTATTCTCAATACAACCAACGTCTCACTCGACTGGAATTCGTATTTGACGACATTGGCTCCGAAAGGAACTTTGCATACGGTGGGTGCTGTTTTGGAACCCATGGCGATTCCGGCATTCAGTCTAATCGGTGGTGAAAAGAGTGTAGCGGGTAGCCCGCTTGGCAGTCCGGCGCTCACCAGAACCATGCTGGAGTTTTGCGTACGGCATGATATCTATCCCACAGTTGAAGAGTTTCCAATGAGCCAGGTAAACAAGGCCATGGCTCACCTCGAAGAAGGAAGAGCCAGATACAGGATCGTGCTCAAAAATTGATCAATATTTTGTATATTTCAGAACTTTTTTTTACTTAAAACCGCATAAATCAACAAATTAATAAACCCAAATTTTAATCCCTATGAAAAACCTTAAAAAACAACTGCCTTTTTTCTTTCTACTTTTATTCACATCTTATTTCTCGCACAGTCAAAATCCTTCCCGCGATCTGCAGGACATCGTTGGAGAAAGGGGTAGCTATGCTGAAATGGACCTTGAAAAGAGAGGTTATGTTCACATTAAAACATCGAAATCAGGATATAACGTTTATTCTTCCTGGTGGAATCCAAAAATGAAGAAATGCGTAACCTACTTTTTGACTGACGGCAATGTTCAGGCTATAAATGATGTTCCTCCTTTCGATTGCAACAAGTCTTCGGATGAGGGATACAGTAGCAACAATACATCATACAACCATTACTCTCATCATCACAACAACGGTACGCATTACAGCAGCTGGGATCATGATCAGGCATTTGAGCGAGGTCACAATGATGGACTATACAACAAAGCATACCACAACATCTACACGGACTCCAATATGATAGAGGGCTATGCAGAAGGTTATCAATCAGGTGTAGCCCAAAGGGACTCCAGCACGCGTTATCACTCGGGTAAAAGTGGATACCAGTCACACGCAAGGGTAGATGACATTGTTGGCCTTTCTGTGGACTCAGCTGCTGAGCGAATGGGTTCTCGAGGCTTTACTGAAGTGAATCAGTTTAAGCATGATGGCAGAACGCACCGAATTTACTACAACCGTGAAACCCGGCAGTGTATCGATGTCAGAGCCATGCATGGCAAAGTAGGCCACGTGGAAAATTCAACGCGTTGTAATCGATAACAGAGATTCGAAACAGGACTTTTAATTATTCTTAACTCATTTCCCATTATGAAAAACATTTCGAAAACGTTGTCACTTTTTATTTGTCTGCTAGGCATCTTAACAATCAGCTACGGCCAGAATCCCTCCAGAGATCTTCAGGATCTTGTCGGAGAAAAAGGCAACTATGCTGAGATGGATCTTGAAAAACGAGGTTATGTTCATATTAAAACAGATAAGTCAGGATATGATGTCTACTCCTCCTGGTGGAATTCAAGAAAGAAGAAATGCGTAACCTACCACTTGTCTGACGGCAGGGTTCAGTCTGTTGTGGATGTTCCGGCAGCTGACTGCAACAAGTCTTCAAGTCACGGGCATTCCCGCACTGATGACCTCGTGGGCCTTTCGGTGGAGTCGGCTACTGAGCGCATGACCTCCAGAGGTTTTGTTCAGGTGGATAAATTCAAAAAAGACGGCAAGACGCACCGAATTTATTACAATCGGGATACTCGACAGTGTGTAGATGTGCGATCCATGCATGAAAAAGTGGGGCATGTGGAAAATTCCACGCGTTGTAATTGAAATCCCAACTAAAATCCCAATGCGCTGGAGCGCAGGGATTACTTCGTGATCCCTCAATGACCACGACTGCAACTAAAATCCCCAATGCGCTGGAGCGCATTGTTGGATTTTTTGTTTTCTTTTTTTGTTTTTGAGCGAGCTCAACGCAAACAGAAAACAAAAAATCCCGATGAACTTCCGTTCATCGGGATTTTGATTGATGTGGGCAAAGAGGGATTCGAACCCCCGACCCCCTGGGTGTAAACCAGGTGCTCTGAACCAACTGAGCTATTTGCCCGGATGTGCCCCCTTGCGGTAAGCAGGTGCAAATATAATCCAGTTTTTTATTCTGGCCAATATTTTTTATTCAAATTTTAGAGGGCTTTAAGCAACTTTTGACTCGTGAAGCAAATGCCTGTCAGAGAGGCATTTCAGCTACCACGAAAGTACTACCTCCGACGTAGATAAGATCTTCTGAACCAGCGTTTTTAAGAGCAGCCTCATAGGCTTGATTCACGCTTTCGTACCTCTGTCCCATCAAATCAAATCCTGCCGCTTTTTTTCGGAGAACTTCTGCATCCAGGCCCCTGGGGATATCGGGCCGACAAAAATAAAAGTTGGCATCCTCTGGAAATAAAGGTAAAACAGTATCGAGGTCCTTGTCATTTACAAAGCCCAGGACAAAATGCAGGTTCTCTGCATCTTCTTTCATGACCTGATCCAAAACCAGTTCCAGTCCCTCTCGATTGTGCGCCGTATCACAAATGACTTTGGGATGATCCCGAAGCACCTGGTAACGCCCTCTCAACCCCGTATTGTCTGCAACGTGAAGAAGGCCTTCCTGAATATGGGTATCCGAAATTTCAAATCCTACCTGCCGCAGTTGCTCAAGGGTTTTAAGGGAGGTTTGAAGGTTCTTCTGCTGATAGCTTCCAATGAGATCGGTTTCAAAAATAGATTCGGACTCCTGGTTGGTTAAAATCAATGGTGCGCCCCTTTCTTGCGCCAATTTCTCGAACACCGGCAACGTCTCTTGTTGAGTTTCACCAATTACAACCGGAACTCCCGGTTTGATGATCCCCCCTTTTTCAAAGGCAATCTCAGGCAGTGTTTCTCCCAAAAATTGGGTATGATCCAGCCCGATGTTGGTTATGACAGAAACCAGGGGGCTTAAAATATTGGTCGAGTCCAGGCGTCCTCCCAGGCCCACCTCAACAACCGCAATATCCACCTGATGTCGCGCAAAATGATCAAAGGCCATTCCGACGGTAAGCTCAAAAAAGGAAAGGCTGTGCTCCTCGAGAAAACTCTTGTTCGTCTCAACGAATTGAACCACTTCTTCCTCAGACATCATTTTGCCGTTGACTCGTATTCTTTCACGAAAATCCTTGAGATGTGGAGAGGTGTAAAGGCCCACCCTGTAACCCGCTGCCTGCAGAACAGAAGCGATCATATGACTGGTGGATCCCTTGCCGTTGGTCCCCGCAACATGAACTGAAGGGTATTGGCTTTCAGGTTTTCCAAGATGTCGGGAAAATGCGATGCTGTTGGTCAGGTCCTTCTTAAACGCCGGAGCTCCCTGACGTTGGTACATCGGCAAACGGAAATACATCCAGTCAAGGGTCTGCTGATAGTTCAAGGCTATTCAGATAAGGAGAAGTTATAAATGATCAGCCCTACCTGCTTGGCTGGGGCATTGCTGTCTGCGTTGAATTTGGTGAGCAGAGCGGCTTCTTTGGCCCGGCTCAACAAACAAGAGGCTGAATTGGTGGTTCCCTTGGCACCGGGTTGAGCCGAGATCACCTTGCCCGACTGGTCGACTGAAATCGCAACTACAACCTTTCCTTCTTCATTGCATTCGTATTTTGGTTTTGGTCTCGTGAGGGCCTTTCTGTTGCCCAACCTGTAATTTCCACCGCTTCCGTCTCCTCCTATGCCATAGTATCCGCTCGCATTGGGATCTCCGGTTTCCTTGCCCTTGTCACCGGGTTGATCGTCGTCCCCTTCTCCCCCATCAGCATTGCCATTGCTGTCGCTGAAACCTCCCATCAGGGCATCGACATTCTTTCTCTTGGCTTCCTGGGCCTTTCTTTCTTGTTCTTTTCGCTCGTTCTCCTCGCGGATCTTTCGCTGACGCTCCTCTTCAGCCTTTCTTTGGGCTTCAGCCTTTCGTTCAGCCTCGGCCTTTTTCCTGGCTTCTTCTTTCTTCCTGGTCTCTTCCTTTTCTCTGGCCTCACGGATCTTTCGCTCGTCCTCCGCTTTTTTGATCGCAAGCGCCTCAGCGGCTTCCTGGGTCATGAGTTTTTCGGATTCAGAAGGCTCGGAAGCTTCTTCACTTTCGGATTCAGCCACCTCCGCTGTCTCTTCAACGGTTTCTTCTTCGACAATCTCTTCCTCTTCGACCTCCTCTACCTCCTCAACCGGTTCGGGTTCGCTCTCGGATTCCGTAGCAGGTTTCAGGGCCTCAGTGGGCTGAACGTTCCCGCTCCCCACATCCGAAGTTCCAAAGTTCACTGCGATGCCATACTCTATGGGCGGATCAAAATAGGTCAGGCCGAATACAAACATAATAACCAGGAGCAGAACCCCGATCATTGTCGTGTACAAGGCTGATTTTCTTTTGTGTTTTGTATCCAGGAAAGCCATAGGCTATGCGTCGAAACGCTTGTTTTGACTTGAATCTACTTCGGTCTCACTGCGAGGACCACTTTTATCTTGTTTCGGTTTGCAATGTCCAGGACCTTGACGGCCTTTTCTATGGGGACCCCTTCCTCCGCCCGTAAAACGATCGTCGGATCCTCACTGTCTTTCAACGTGTTCAATAGATAGCGCTCAATTTCCCCTTCACCTACCTTTTTCCTGTCGACATAAAAATCGAGCTTGCGCGTAATGCTTACAGCGGTTGATTTTTTATTCTCCGTTTTTCCCTGTGCCTTTGGCAGCAGAATGTCCAACGCGTTTACGGTGACCAGGGTTGAGGTCAGCATGAAGAAGATCAACAGCAGGAAGACAATGTCCGTCATAGACGACATGTTGAAATTCGGATTGATCTTGTTTCTTCCTCTTATTTCCATGGGTTCACCTCCTTAAACAGGTTCATTGAGAAGGTCGAGAAATTCCAGGGAGTTGGCCTCCATCTGGTATACAACCTTGTTTGTCCTTACGATGAGATGGTTGTAAGCGATATAAGCAATGATCCCTACAATGAGTCCCGCAACAGTTGTTGTCATGGCCGTGTAGAGCCCGTCACTCAGCATCTTGATGTCGATCTGCCCGCCGGAATTGGCAATCTCGTGTATGGCAACGATCATTCCAATCACGGTTCCCAGGAAACCAATCATTGGCGCCGCACCGGCAATAGTTGCCAAAACGGCAACGTTTTTCTCCAACTTGTAGATTTCCAGTTTTCCAGCGTTCTCAATGGCTTTGTTTATATCATCCAACGGCTTTCCGATTCTCGAGATTCCTTTTTCGATCAGCCGGGCAACAGGGCTTCGGTTGTTCTGACTCAATATTTTGGCCGCCTCCAGATTTCCGCTCGAGATATTGTCACGGATCTGATTCATGTAGTTCTTATCGATTTTCGATGCCGCCTTTATCGCAAGAAAGCGTTCAAAATAGATGTAGAGACCTACCAATAGAAGAACAAAAAGCAAAGCAATAATGATTTGGCCTCCAAGGCCCCCCTCCATGATCAGGTTAAAAATGGAAAGCGTCTTCTCTTCAGATACCACCTCTTCCAGAAGTTCGGGGTCGGCACTGGCATCCTGCAGTAAAAATAGTGACATATTAGCTAATTAATGAGTATTCAAACGTAACGATCCCACCGGCGATAAATTGCCACAAAAATGTGAAAATTTACTTAAAGTTTCACAGTATGATTCTCATGAACATGAAAGTTACCGCTCCAGCCAAAAATCCGATAAGGGCAAGCAGCGAAATCTTCTTCAAATACCAGAAGAAATTGATCTTCTCCATACCCATGGCGACCACACCTGCAGCAGATCCTATAATCAGCATGCTTCCACCGGTTCCGGCAGAATAGGCGATGAAATGCCAGAGCGGGCTATCCGTTGGATCGGCGAACATTCCCAAACTGGCGGCAACAAGAGGAACGTTGTCGATTACAGCCGAAGCAACTCCCATGATCAAGACTACGAGGTCAGACACCTGCGTGCCTGAATCTGTGAGCTCCGTACCCAACATTGGTATGGTCGTTGTAAGACCGTCAGCAAAACGGAACAGAACACCTAAGGACTCAAGGGCAGCGACAGCCATCAGAATTCCCAGGAAGAATAAGATGCTGGGCATCTCAATGCCACTCAAAGCCCTGTGAACAGGACTGTGATGCGAGGATTCCTCTGAATCGTGATCGATGCTCGTGAAACTGATACGGGTGTTCGAGTACAATTCTCCAAAGGTTGCTACGACCGCGAGTGACAGCATCATTCCCACATAAGGTGGCAAATGCGTAACTGTTTTGAAGATTGGAACAAAAATGATAGCGGATAGTCCGAGGTAAAGCATGATCCTGCTGTATTGATCCACTTTATCGTTCTCGTCTTCCTCGACCTCGGGAATTGTGCCCTTGAAGGCCGGCAATCTTGAGGCAATCAGGGCTGGAACGACCATGCATATCAAAGATGGGATAAACAGGTATTTGATCAGGTTGAGGGTTGTCACTTTGTTTCCGATCCAGAGCATGGTCGTAGTGACATCTCCAATCGGTGACCAGGCCCCACCGGCATTCGCTGCAATGATAATCAAACCGGCAAACCAGAGTCGATCCTCGCGCGTCTTGATGATCTTTCTCAAAATCGTAATGAGTACTATTGTAGCTGTAAGATTGTCAATGATAGCGGATAAAACGAAGGCCAAGATCGAAAAGATCCACAACAGTCTTACCCGACTGTTGGTCCTCACAAAGTCTTTGATCGTCGAAAATCCATTGAAATAATCAATGATCTCAACTATGGTCATCGCACCGACGAGAAATATCAGAATCTCCGAGGTTTTTCCCAAATGATGCAGAAGAATCTCCTCGAGATGGGACTCCTCCAATTCCAGCAATTCGGTATTTACTTCGAAAACGGGAAGATGTCCCAGGGAAATTACGGCCCAACTCACCGCCATCATTCCCAATGCCGGAATCAGTTTGTCGATTTTAAGATTGTGTTCAAGTGTTATGGCTAAGTATCCGAGAATGAAAATGGCGACAACAAGAGTTTCCATAGTATGCTTTTAAGGTTTTTCGGTGGTTTGAGCTGACTAATATAGTAATTTAAAGCTTCCTTGCGATGGGAATTTCTTCAAAAAATCATCGCAAGGAAAGGTATAAAACAACCTCAACCGATCAATTCCTGAAGAGCAATCTCAAAAGCTGTTTTACAGATATCCGTTTTGTACGGATGCAGATAATGCGCCTTTTTAAGGGCTTCCCGTATGGTTGATGAGGTGTCCCCGAATATCTTACTGTCTTTCATCGGGAGATCCACCTTGGTCTCCATCAGGTAGGCGAAAAGTCGCGCAATTCCACAATTGGAGATAAAATCAGGTAAAAGACTCACTTTCTGATCCGTGTATTCCATGATGGGCCCGAAAAAGATCTCTGTGTCGGCAAATGGCACATTGGCTCCCGGGGAAATAACCTCCAGGCCGGCCCCGATCATGTTGTCAACCTGTTCCCTCGTCACCAGGCGGGAAGAAGCTGCAGGAATGAAAATCTCTGCAGGCAACTTCCAAATTCGCTCATTCATCTCATCGAATGGAATCATGTCTTCGGCCACCAGCATGTTGCCCCGTTTATTCAGGAACATGGTACGAATCTCCTCATTGTGAAAACCGTCTTCTCGAATCACCCCACCCGCACGGTCGATGATTCCCACAATCTTTGCTCCCAGCCGGGTCAGGTAGAAGGCCGCTGCCGAGCCGACGTTACCGAAGCCCTGCACTATCGCTTTTTTACCCTGAATGTTTCCCCCGTAAATATCGTAATAGTGCTTGACCGCTTCTGCAACCCCATACCCTGTCAGCATATCCGCGATGGTATATTTCTTGGTTAAATCCGGTGAGTAGTGCTCATCTTCAATCACCTTGATAACACCGTGGCGCAATTGGCCAATGCGGTTGATCTTCTCAGCTTCTGTAGGCCTGAAATGCCCGTTAAAAACCCCTTCCTGCGGATGCCATACACCACTATTCTCCGTGAGGGGTATCACATCCTGAATCTCGTCCACATTGAGATCCCCACCGGTGCCGTAGTAGTGCTTCAACAGTGGGGTGACGGCCTTATACCATCTTTCCAGCACCCCTCTCTTTCGGGGATCATTGGGGTCAAAATTGATTCCGGATTTGGCCCCTCCGATCTTGGGTCCGGATACCGTGAATTTGACTTCCATGGTTTTGGCCAGTGACAGCACCTCGTTCATGTCCAGTCCCTTTCGCATCCTTGTTCCGCCTCCGGCCGCACCTCCACGCAAGGAATTGATGACGGTCCAACCCTCAGCTTCCGTTTCGGGATCCCTCCAGTGGAAGACTATCTCAGGCGGTTTATTCTCGTATTTCTTTAAAAGATCTTTCATCGTATGCTCTGATATTTGTGTTTGTTCATTGGTAAATTTTGAGTGACCCTTTGTGGATACACCCGTCGTTTCATGTCTGATAGACAACCCCGCTGCTGTGATCCTTTCGAGCACCGGTGACACTTTTCAGGCAATTCACTTGATTCTGCTCCTTCAACAATCCGAGGAAGGCAAAAATCAGGGCTTCCTTGAACTCGATGATCTCGCGATCCGGCAGAACAATCTCTGCACGGCTGTGAAATTCAATCCTGTCGATCAAAAAATCGTTGAAAGCTCCTCCTCCGGTCACAAGAACAGAGGCAGATTCCAATTGATTTTTGAGTACTACCCGGTTCAGGACCTCCGAAATCTGCATGGCAGCGTGCTCGGAATAGGTATGCAAGATGTCCTTGAGATCCAGGTCAAACTTTTCAATTATGGGGATCACGGTGTCAACCACAAATTCATAACCCAGTGACTTCGGATGAGTCATGCCATAAAACGGGAGCTCATTCAATTCCTCGAGCAGCTCTTCATGCAGCTTTCCAGCGGCTGCCATCCTGCCCCTGTCATCGAATTCGAATCCGGCTTGCCGGGTGTAGTGATTCAACACAATGTTTGCCGGGCATATGTCATAGGCCTTTCGAACCTCATCCTGCCTGTAGGACACATTGGCAAACCCCCCTAAATTCAGACAGAAGTCATAATCAGAAAACAGGAGCTCATCCCCGATCGGCACCAAGGGAGCCCCTTGACCCCCCAGAGCGACATCCTGCACCCGAAAGTTGCAGATCACCTTGAGCCCGGTTTCAGCCGCGAGAGCGCTGCCCTCTCCGATCTGGAGCGTAAACCCGCGTTCCGGTTGATGAAAAATCGTATGTCCGTGTGAGGCGACAAAATCAATTTTCTCAAGCGAAAAACGCTCCTTGAAACTCAATGTGCATTTGGCCAGGTATCGCCCGTATTCCACATCGAGCAAAGTGAGATTCTCCCCATTCTCAGTGAAAGCGCTCTGCAGGCGATTTTTCCATTTTTCTGAATAAGGAATTGATTCTGTTTGCAATATGTCAAATTTATATCCATTATCAAGTGAAAATTTAACATATATTAAATCCACTCCGTCAAGAGAAGTGCCGCTCATCAGACCGATGCAATGCCAGTTTGTCTTCGTCATAATCACGTAAATTTACGAATTGATTCTGAGAATTTCCGTATCTTTGAACAATTGAATCGCATTTATTAAAGCCAACTTTTTTATGGATTTTACCTTCACAGAAGAGCAGCTCATGATCAGGGACGCCGCCCGGGATTTTGCGCGTACCGAATTGTTGCCCGGAGTCATCGAGAGAGATGAAAAACAGGAGTTTCCCAAAGAACAGATCAAAAAGATGGGAGAGCTCGGGTTCATGGGCATGATGGTCGATCCGAAATATGGGGGCGGGGGCATGGACACTGTTTCCTATGTTCTTGCCATGGAAGAGATCTCCAAGATCGATGCCTCGGCTTCAGTGGCCATGTCGGTCAACAACTCTTTGGTTTGCTGGGGACTGGAAACCTATGGAACCGAGGAGCAAAAAGAAAAGTACCTCGCACCTCTGGCGTCGGGTGAGATTCTTGGCGCGTTCTGTCTCAGTGAGCCCGAGGCGGGAAGCGATGCGACCTCTCAAAGGACCACAGCAAAAGACATGGGAGACCATTACCTGGTCAATGGCACCAAGAATTGGATCACCAACGGCAACAGCGCCAGCGTATACCTGGTCATTGCACAGACCGATCCCGAGAAGGGGCATAAGGGAATCAATGCGCTGATCATCGAGAAAGAAATGGAAGGGTTCGAAATTGGCCCGAAAGAGAACAAATTGGGAATTCGGGGATCGGATACGCACTCATTGATGTTCAATAATGTCAAGGTTCCCAAAGAAAATCGGATCGGTGAAGACGGGTTTGGCTTTTCTTTTGCCATGAAAACCCTGGCGGGAGGCAGAATCGGAATCGCTGCCCAGGCCCTTGGGATTGCCTCGGGCGCCTATGAGCTGTCTTTGGAGTACTCCAAACAGCGCAAAGCCTTTGGCAAAGAGATAAGCAAACACCAGGCCATAGCCTTCAAATTGGCAGATATGGCCACCGAAATAGAGACGGCTCGTCTGCTTTGCCTGAGAGCTGCCTGGGACAAGGATCAGAAGAAAGATTACGACCGATCCGGTGCCATGGCCAAACTCTTCGCCTCTGAAATGGCAATGCGCACCACCGTCGAAGCGGTTCAGATTCATGGAGGCTACGGTTATGTCAAAGAGTATCACGTTGAACGCCTGATGCGGGATGCCAAAATAACGCAGATCTACGAAGGCACCTCGGAAATTCAGAAAATAGTAATCTCAAGAGGGCTCCTAAAAGACTAACAGGAAATCGTTTATGGCAAAGGTTTTGATTTCGGGAGGCACCGGTTCCATCGGAAGTCTGATGGCGGATTTTCTCCATCGGCAAGGTCATGAGGTGGGCCTTTTGAGCCGGTCCGAAAAGAATGACGGGACCTTCAAAACCTATCAATGGAACATCAAAGACAACTACCTCGATCCGGAAGCGCTCGAATCCTGCGATTATATCATTCACCTGGCAGGGGCGGGCATTGCCGATAAAGCCTGGACTGCCGGGCGAAAAAAAGAGATCATAGAAAGCCGGGTGCTGAGCACGGATCTTCTCTACAACCAGGTCAAAAAACACAAAACCCCTCTCAAAGCCTTTATCTCGGCATCTGCAGTGGGGTATTACGGTCAGGTGACGTCAAATAAGAACTTCACCGAAAAAGACAAATCCGCCAATGATTTTGTGGGCAAAACCTGCTTTTTATGGGAACAGGCCGCCGAACAATTTGAAAATCTGGGCATCCGAACGGTCAGGCTTCGCATTGGTGTGGTCCTGATGGAGAAGGGCGGCGCCCTGGAAAAGATGGTCCAACCCATTCGCATGGGGTTTGGATCCCCCCTGGGCTCCGGCAAGCAATACATTCCCTGGATTCATGTTGATGATCTGATCGGCATGTTTTACAAAGCCCTTACGAGCGATGATATGTCAGGGGCCTACAATGCAGTTGCCCCGGAACCGGCTAGCAATGCTGAATTCACTCGAATTTTGGCCCGGGCATTGAACAAAAAACTTTGGTTGCCCAACGTGCCTGCTTTCGTTTTGAAAGCTCTGCTGGGTGACCGGGCATCTCTGGTCCTGAAAGGAAGCCGGGTTTCATCTCAAAAGATCGAGAGCACCGGTTTCACGTTTAAATATGCTTCACTTGAAACGGCCTTGAAAAACCTTCTTTCAGGCTGAGGAATCAATTAGATTCTATGTTATTTTACCTTTCACTTTCCTTTTCAATTCTCAAAATTTCAAGGGTCAAATTAGCATATCCACACTTTTTATAGCCCTAAAATTGATTCTTTGCATTTCTTATATCGAATAGTTAAAATCGTTGACCTTTAAATATCAATTTTACTATTTTTGTGAAAATTCATTAAAGTATGGCGTTCGAGAAACAGGGTGTGTATTTACCGGAATATGAACATGACAATTGTGGTGCAGGTTTTATTTGCAGCCTTACAGGAGAGAAGACAAACAGCATCATTCACGATGCTCTGGAAATATTGATCAAATTGGAGCACCGGGGTGCGGTAAGCGCGGACGGAAAAACCGGTGATGGTGCCGGAATACTGATCGAGGTGCCACACGCCTTTTTCAAAAAGGCTTGTGATTTCGAATTGCCCGAGCCCCGGGAATACGGAGTGGGAATGATCTTCTTGCCAAAAGGGGTCAACCAGCACAAGTATTGCATTGACGTGCTGGAAAGAGAGATACGGAGACAGAACCTGGATGTTCTGGGATGGAGAGAGGTCCCCGTCAATCCCGAGCACCTGGGTGAAATCGCTGAATCCACAGAACCCTACATCCGTCAGATCTTTGTCGGAAAGAAGGAGGAATTGAGCACAGCACAATTCAATGCAAAGATGTACGCGGCGCGTAAAATTGCTGAGCATGAAATCCACAATTCAAAACTGAAGGATCACTCACAGTTCTACATACCAAGCTTTTCGACCAACACCCTGATATACAAAGGGCTGCTTATTCCGGAAGACATTCGAAACTATTATGCGGACCTGTCTGACCCGGACCTGGTCACAAGACTCGCTCTTGTGCATCAACGGTTTTCAACCAATACGGCACCTTCCTGGGATCTTGCCCAGCCTTTCCGTTTTATGTGTCACAATGGTGAAATCAACACCCTCAGGGGGAATGTCAGTCGCATGAAGGCTCGGGAAGAACTGATGAAGAGTGAGCTTTTTGGCGATGACACGGAGCGTCTTTTTCCAATCATTCTCGAAGGCAAATCAGATTCGGCCTCCATGGATATGGCGGTTGAGCTATTGCTGATGACAGGACGCTCTCTGCCCGAGGTCATGATGATGCTTGTGCCGGAGGCCTGGGAAAAGGATCCCAACATGTCAGATGAGAAAAAGGCCTTTTACGAATACAACTCCTGCATTATGGAGCCCTGGGACGGTCCGGCCTCTGTTCCATTCACGGACGGTAATTTCATCGGTGCCCTCCTCGACCGGAACGGCCTGAGACCCTCGCGATTCACGGTTACCAAGCAGGGCTATGTGATCATGTCCTCTGAAATCGGGGTCCTCGAGATCAAACCCGAGGACGTTGTCCGTCACGGTAGGCTCGAGCCCGGAAAGATTTTCCTGGTCGATATGAACGAGGGAAGGATCGTCGAAGACGAAGAAGTCAAAAACAATGTGACCAAAAAGCATCCGTATCGCAAGTGGCTTGATGAGAACCTGTTGCCTTTGTCCAAGGTTCCGTATACAGGAAACCAGTGCCCGGTCGAGCTTACCCCTTACAAGACGCGTCAGCGGATGTTTGGGTATACCATGGAGGATATCGATACCATAATCACACCCATGTCAAAAACGGGCAAGGAAGCCATTGGCTCCATGGGAACCGACACGCCACTCGCCGTGTTGTCGGAGCGCAACCAATTGCTCTACAACTATTTCAAGCAGTTGTTTGCACAGGTGACCAATCCGCCCTTAGACGGAATCCGTGAAGAGATCATTACCGACATCAGTCTCGCCATAGGAGAAGATCGCAATATTTTTGAGATCAGCCCGGAGCATTGCAAAAAATTGAAAATCCAGAATCCGGTCATCTCCAATGACGACCTGGACAAAATCAAGAACATAGAACATCCTGACTACAAGTCTGTGGTCATTCCAATGCTTTACGACATCAAGCGAGGTTTGAACGCCCTTGAGAAGTCGTTGAACAACATCATTCTTTCGGCTGAAAAAGCCGTGAATCAAGGATGCAACATCATCATTTTGAGCGATCGCGGTGCCGATAAGGTCAATGGCCCGATTCCGGCCCTGCTCGCCTGCTCCTATCTTCACCATTCCCTCAACAACACCAAGAAGCGCTCCAAATTCGGCATCATCATCGAATCGGCTGAACCTCGGGAACCGCATCATTTTGCCACCTTGTTCGGATACGGAGCGAGCGCCATCAATCCTTACATGGTCAACGAGATCATACGCGAAAAGGTGAGAAACGGATCCATAACCGGCATCGATGCCGAAGAGGCCGTACAAAATTTCAACAAGGCCATCGGCAAGGGCATCCTCAAGATTATGAACAAGATCGGGATCTCAACCCTTCATTCCTACAGGGCCTCTCAGATTTTTGAAATCCTCGGACTGAATTCGACTTTTACCGAGAAGTATTTCCCAAAAACCGCCTCGAGGATCGAGGGCATTGGGCTCTACGAGATCGAAAGAGAGATTTCCAAAAGGCACAAGGACGCCTTCTTCAACAATAAGATTGACAAAAACCTGAAGCTCGACATAGGCGGTGACTACCGTTGGAGACGAAACGGCGAGAAGCACATGTTCAATCCGACCACGGTGGCCAAACTCCAACAGGCCGTTCGCACCAGCAGCACCCAAAGCTACCAGGAGTACTCAAAAATGATCAATGAGCAAAGTGAAAACCTCATGACCTTGAGAGGTCTTTTTGAATTCCAGAATCTCGATCCGATTCCACTCGATGAAGTGGAGCCCTGGACCGAGATCGTAAAGCGTTTCAAAACAGGGGCCATGTCTTATGGATCGATCAGCCAGGAGGCGCATGAGAACCTCGCCATTGCCATGAACCGAATTGGCGGAAAGAGCAATTCGGGAGAAGGGGGTGAGGACCAAAACCGATTCCGAAAGGACCTGAACGGAGACAGCCGAAACAGTGCCATCAAGCAGGTGGCCTCGGGCCGGTTTGGAGTCTCCAGTCACTATCTGACCAATGCGAGCGAAATACAAATCAAAATGGCACAGGGCGCCAAACCCGGAGAGGGAGGTCAACTTCCCGGTGAAAAAGTTTTCCCCTGGATCGCCGAGGTTAGAAATTCAACACCTTACGTAGGATTGATATCTCCGCCACCACATCATGACATCTATTCGATCGAAGACCTGTCCCAGTTGATCTTTGACCTGAAGAATGCCAACCGGGAAGCCAGGATCAATGTGAAACTTGTATCGGAAGTCGGGGTCGGAACCATCGCAGCGGGGGTCGCCAAGGCCAAGGCTGACGTCATACTCATCTCCGGTTATGACGGAGGGACAGGAGCCTCGCCCCTGACCTCTTTGAAACACGCCGGGCTTCCATGGGAACTCGGAATTGCCGAGGCGCAGCAAACCCTGGTTCTGAATGATCTCCGGGGAAGGATCGTACTCGAATGCGACGGTCAGCTAAAAACAGGTCGCGATGTGGCCATTGCCTGCCTGCTCGGGGCCGAGGAATTTGGCTTTGCAACGGCTCCTCTTGTGGCTTCGGGATGCATCATGATGCGCAAGTGTCATCTGAATACCTGCCCTGTGGGAATCGCCACCCAGGATCCTGAATTGAGAAAGAACTTTAAAGGAACCCCGGAGCACGTGATCAATTTCATGTACTTCGTTGCTGAAGAGTTGCGGGAAATCATGGCCTCACTTGGCTTCCGCAGCATTGATGAGATGATCGGTCAGTCTCAAAAGATCAATGCGCGCAAGGCCGTCGATCAGTACAAGGCCCAGGGAATTGATCTTTCTGCTATCCTGTATCAACCATCGGACTACCGCGAAAGAACCATAAGGAACATTGAAGATCAGGTGCATGATCTGCACGACGCCCTGGACTTCGAGATTCTGCAAGACGCGCATCCGGCGGTATATCGAAAAGAAAAAATGAGCCTTGATTATCCGATCCACAATACCGATCGATCTGTGGGCGCGATTTTGAGCAATGAGATCTCAAAGATCTACGGTGCAAACGGCCTTCCTGAAAATACGCTCATGCTGAACTTTGAAGGATCAGCCGGCCAGAGTTTTGGAGCCTTCGCCACCCACGGGCTCACCATGAAGATAGAAGGCAACTCCAACGACTACCTGGGCAAGGGGCTCTCCGGAGCGACCCTGATCGTGAAAAAACCGGAAGCGGCAGATTTCAGAGCCGATGAGAACATCATTGTGGGTAATGTGTGCTTTTACGGGGCCACCCAGGGCAAAGCCTTTATCAACGGGGTTGCAGGCGAGCGTTTCTGCGTGCGAAACTCTGGGATCACCGCTGTTGTGGAAGGTGTGGGTGACCACGGATGTGAATACATGACAGGTGGAAAAGTAGTTGTCATAGGAAAAACGGGGCGAAACTTTGCAGCGGGCATGAGTGGAGGAACCGCATATGTCTTTGATCCGGACAAGAGCTTCAGAAATTCAAAATGCAACCTGGAAATGGTGGAGCTCGAAACCCTGAGTGACGAAGAATCGATGGAGATCTTCAGCCTGATCAAGGATCACTACCACGCCACCGAAAGCACAAAGGCGCTGAGCCTGCTCGAAAGTTGGGAAGAGGCTAAGACTTCTTTCGTAAAAGTAATGCCTACCGAATACAAACGTGCCCTGAAGCGCCTGGCTGAAGAGCAAAACATAAAACAAACTGTTTGAACATGGGAAAGATAACCGGATTTAAGGAGTTCGAAAGAGTCGATGAAAGAAACAAACCTGTTAAACAGCGACTAAAGGATTATAAGGAGTTTACTGTTCCACTTGCAGACAAAGATCTCCAAAAGCAGGGCTCGAGATGCATGGATTGCGGTATTCCTTTTTGCCACAGTGGATGCCCGCTTGGAAACCTGATTCCGGATTTCAATGATCTTGTCTATAAAGGGGACTGGGAAAAGGCCCTTGACATTCTGCACTCGACCAACAACTTCCCGGAATTCACCGGACGCCTATGCCCGGCTCCCTGCGAAAAGGCTTGCGTCCTGGGTCTCATCGAAGACCCGGTCTCAATCGAGAACATTGAGAAGAGCATCGTGGAGAAAGGGTTCAGCGAAGGTTGGATCGTGCCGGAACCTCCCAAAGAAAGAACCGGCAAAAAAGTAGCCGTCGTAGGTTCGGGGCCAGCAGGGCTCGCTGCAGCTCAGCAATTGAATCGAGCAGGACATTTAGTGACTGTCTTCGAGCGAGATGACGCCCTGGGAGGCTTGCTCAGATACGGCATACCGAATTTCAAAATGGAAAAGGAAATCATAGATCGACGAGTGAAGATCATGGAAGAGGAGGGCATTGAATTTCAGACCAACACACATATCGGGGTCAATTATGATGTAGGGCAGCTTGACGCCTTTGACGCCGTGGTCCTGTGTGGTGGGGCTACGGTCCGCAGAACCCTTCCTACCAAGGGTGCTGATGCGAAGGGCGTTGAGCAGGCGATGGATTTTCTGACGCAGCAGACGAAAAGCATTTATGGAATTGACTTCGACCAGGAGCCTATCAGTGCCACAGGCAAAAATGTAATTGTAATTGGAGGAGGCGACACGGGTTCCGACTGCATTGGAACTTCAAATCGCCAGGGAGCCAAGTCGGTTACGAATTTTGAGATCATGCCCAAACCTCCCGGGGAAAGAAGTGAAACCACACCCTGGCCCTATTGGCCTTTGCAGTTGAAAACCTCTTCTTCGCATGAAGAAGGTTGCGAACGCAATTGGCTCATCAATACAAAAGAATTTCTTACTGACGCAGATAACAACCTGACTGGTGTCGTGACCGTCGAGGTCGAGTGGAAAAAAGTTCCCGGAGAGCGTCCGCAGCTCATTGAGCGCATAGGGACCGAAAAGGCCTGGCCGTGTGAGCTGGTCTTACTGGCCCTTGGATTCACCGGCCCAGAAAAAACCCTGAGCGAACAGCTCGGACTCGAGTTGGATGAGCGAAACAACTACAAAGCGGCAAAATACCAAACGAATGTACCACACATTTTTACGGCTGGTGACATGAGAAGGGGGCAATCTCTGATTGTTTGGGCGATCAATGAAGGCCGTGAAGCCGCTCGCGAGGTAGATCTTTATCTCATGGGAGAGAGTAATCTTCCGGTCAAGGGTCAGGGCGACCTTCCATCCATTTGATGTTGATAAGTTCCGTTTAATTCGTAATAATTTCTTTTTCAGACGCTAATAGTTAAGATTCTCTTCAGAATTGCCGCCTACTTTTGTCCCAGAACAAAGGATAGAACTATCCAAACGAATTAAAACGAAACATAAAATTCAACTAAAATGAAAAGAATCCTTGGACTTTTGATCGTGACTGTACTGGTCACCTCATGTGTATCAAAGAAAAAGTATGTGCAATTGGAGCAAAATCTCATTGACACAAAGGGAGAATTGCAGCAAACTACCCTTGAAAAAGAAGAGCTGGAAACCAAAATGGCAGCGATCGAGAAAAGAGTGGAGATCTACAACGCCAACATCAATTCTCTACAAACTGAGAACGCTACGCTTCAGGCGAGCAACGACCAGAAAATGGACTTTCTCGATGACAATTCAACTGTAATGTCAGCCAATATGAGAGCCAATCTCGACGCTACTTTGGCTCAACTGCCAGCAGAGGAGCTAGAAGGAGCGAAGACGCTCAAAGATTCGATGAACATTGCAATTGCGCACAACCTGAAAAAATCAATCAGTGATTCAAACATGGAAAACGAAGGAGACATCAACGTTGGCATTGACCAAACCGTTGTTATGATCTCTGTTGCTGACAGCTTGCTTTTCCGTTCAGGAAGTTTTAACGTGAGCCGCAAGGCGAATCCGTTGCTTGCTAAATTGGCGGATGTAATCAATGCCGAGCCAAGCATCGATGTGATGATCGAAGGTCATACAGACAACAAGGGCATCCATACTGAAGAGATTGTTGACAACTGGGATCTCAGTGTTAAAAGATCAACTGCGATTGCTCGAATCCTTCAGCACAAATACAAAGTTGATCCTGCCCGATTGATTCCAGCAGGAAGAAGCAGCTATGTGCCGTTGACTGACAACTCTACGTACCAGAACAGGGCTAGAAACAGAAGAACCAACATCATCATCATGCCAAATCTCAACAAATTCTTTGCCCTTATGGCCGAGGAAGAAGTTGTGAGCCTCGAAGAGTAATTCTCTTTACTTGAGAGTTGGTTCTCAAAAAATCAAAAACCGGGCAGGCGCCCGGTTTTTTTTATGCCAAAAAAAATCCGGAATAGATGATTTCGTATTCCGGACTTTCCCACTAACTAAAACTAAAAACTAATCAACATTGTCGTGTAAAAATGAGTTGTTCGATCGCAACTGGATATCATCATTCTCATCTGTTCCCAAACTCATTCGGGATTTGTTGTTGTCGGCCTCAGAGGATGGTGGAACCTCTCTTAGATCCACTCCCATGCGCTTATAAGCCGGTTGGCTCTCAATCTCATCTATGCTGTGATTGAGTTTGTTTATGAACTTGTAATTGAAGTCCTTCATCTTTTTTCTTCTCAACTCGGCCCTGTCCTTCAATTCGGCTATGGTCAGGTTCAAAGGCGAGATATCATTGTCATCATTGATTACTTTAGCGACATCGTTCTCAACGGGTTCAGATTGAGTAACCTTGAGCTCAAAGTTCAGGTTCTCATCTTCATTCACTTCTTCTGCAACAGACTTCAGGGCATTGATCTCTGGAGCAAACTCGTCTTCGAGGCTGTGTCGCACCACTTCCTCATCGGTGTTATGAACCGGATTGGATCTTCGAAAAGGTTCAGGTATTATGTGCTCCAGGCCGACGATCTCTATGTCATTGATATTGATCTTCTCAAGTGTCTTCGTTGGAGATGGTTCCTTTTTTGATTTTTGAATGGGCAGGTCAAACGTGAATGAGAACTGATTCTCACTTTCCTCCTCCATGGGTTCCACGATCTCAGGTTCCCGAACTGTCATGTTGGTAATTTCGAAATCGATGTCTTCTTCTTTCACAGGTGCCGTTTCAAATGATCCTGTGTATATTTCTTTGATTGGAGTCGTTTCTTGAGTTGGAGTCGCTTCTGCAGTTGGAGTCGCTTCTTCAGATGGAGTCTCTGCAACATAAGGTGACTCGTCTGCATAACGAGTCGTTTCCGTCGCTGGAGAGGCTTCCGGAGAAACAGTTTCGTATTCCACCTGAATACTGTCGGTTTCGTCCATTTCGAGCGTATGAACCACGCGAGTCTCTTTCTCTTCTTCCACTTTTGGCGGCTCCACACGCTTTACAACCTGAGGGGTGGACCGATCCTCCTCCAGCCGGTGTACGATCTTCTTGGCCTCCAGCTTTGAAATCTCATTCTGCTGCTCCGGATTGAAACCCGTTGCGATAATCGTCACTGCAATGGCGTCACCCAGAGACTCGTCCTCACCTACACCCATTATGATATCGACATTGGTCTTCGCTTCCGACTGTATGTAATCATTGATCTCACCGATCTCATCGATAGTGACCTCCGAGGTTCCCGAAACGATGAGCAACAATACGTTTTTAGATCCTTCAATCTTATTGTCATTGAGCAGCGGTGAATCCAGCGCCTTGGTGATGGCATTTTGCGCCCGGTTCGATCCCGAAGCCTGGGCCGATCCCATGATAGCGGTTCCACTGTTGGACAATACGGTCTTTGCATCGCGCAAGTCGATATTCTGTGTGTAGTGATGCGTGATGACCTCCGCTATTCCGGTTGCTGCCGTTGACAGTACCTCATCGGCCTTGGAGAATCCGGCTTTGAAACCGAGGTTGCCGTAAACCTCCCTGAGTTTGTTGTTATTTATGACAACCAGGGAATCCACGTGCTTTCGCAGCCTGCGGATTCCGATCTGGGCCTGTTCATTTCTCATTTTTCCTTCAAAAGAAAACGGAATCGTCACGATGCCAACGGTCAGAATGTCAAGTTCCTGAGCGATTTTTGCTATGATGGGTGCTGCTCCTGTCCCTGTTCCGCCACCCATTCCCACGGTTATGAAAAGCATCTTCGATTTCGTGTTGAGCATATTCTTGATGTCCTCCATGCTCTCCATGGCAGATTGCTCACCGATCTCAGGGTTGGCACCTGCTCCCAATCCTTCTGTCAACGCGGCTCCCAACTGAATTTTAAAGGGCACAGGACTGCTGTTCAGGGCTTGTGCGTCTGTATTGCAAACGACAAAATCAACCCCTTTGATCCCTTTGTTGTACATATGATTGACCGCATTGGAACCTCCGCCGCCAACTCCGATTACCTTGATTACATTGGACTGGTTCTTGGGCATGTCAAACGAAAGGTTGCTAAATTCTGAGCTCATAACGTTAATTAGTTTTCGGGAATTTTCTTTTCCAGTTTTTTTGTTATTGTTTTTTGTTTTTCTTCATCATTTCATTCCAGGGCTGTCCGGGCTTATTCAGCATTGTCGAGAAAGTCTCTGAACTTCTCACCCCATTTCTCAAATATGGTCTTTTTCGGCCCCGTTCTTTCAGAGCTTGCTGTCTTGAGCGAGTCATCTTCCAGCTGCCTTTGAAAACGCTCCCGCTTCTCATTTTCCTTCAAGCCCTTCATAAGGAGCCCCACCACCGTTGCATAAAGCGGACTTGAAAGCTCGGGATCAGAATTGCTCGCCAGGTGCTCGTTTGGATATCCGATTCGGGTATCCATCCCCGTAATGTACTCAACGAGCTGTTTGATGTGCTTGAGCTGTGCACCTCCACCCGTGAGCACGATTCCTGCAATCAGCTTTTTCTTGCTCTCCTCATGACCGTAATTCTTTATTTCCAAAAAGATCTGCTCGATGATCTCAACCACACGCGCATGTATGATACGCGACAGGTTTTTCAAAGTGATCTCCTTGGGCTCGCGTCCCCTGAGACCCGGAATCGAGACGATCTCATTGTCTTTGTTTTCTCCAGGCCAGGCCGATCCGAACTTGGTTTTAAGGAGCTCGGCCTGCTTCTCGATGATGGAACAGCCTTCCTTGATATCCTCCGTGATCACATTGCCCCCAAATGAGATCACAGATGTATGACGTATGATCCCATCTTTGAAAATCGCAAGATCCGTTGTTCCTCCTCCTATGTCAATCAATGCCACGCCAGCCTCTTTCTCCTCCTGGCTCAACACCGCATCAGCTGAAGCGAGAGGCTCCAGGGTGATGCTTCCCAATTGAAGTCCGGCACTTTTGATGCAGCGTCCGATATTCCTGATGGAGGAGACCTGTCCGACGACCACGTGAAAATTGGCTTCCAGTCTTCCCCCGTACATTCCAATGGGTGTTTTGATCTCAGCCTGCCCGTCGACTTTGAAGTCCTGGGGAAGCACGTGAATGATCTCTTCTCCCGGTAACATGACCAGCTTGTAAACCTGATTGATCAGTCTTTCAATGTCTTCTTCGTCGATGACCTTGTCGGAATTCGGACGGGTGATGTAATCGCTGTGGTGCAGGCTGCGGATATGCTGTCCTGCAATTCCCACGATCACATTCTCTATCTTCTCTCCCGATGCCGCCTCGGCCTGATCAACTGCTTCCTGAATGGATTGAATGGTTTGCGTGATATTGTTCACAACCCCTCTGTGGACTCCAAGGCTGCGAGCCTTGCCAGTTCCGAGGACCTCAATTTTGCCATAGGCATCCTCTTTTCCCACCATGGCCACAATCTTCGTTGTACCTATGTCAAGCCCGACTGCTATGTTCTTGTTGTCCATACTTATTTTTTTTCACAAACGATCTGGTCGTTGAACTTGAGGTTTATCGTTTTGTAATTTGTGTATGTGCTGTCCAACATGGTCTTGTTGTAAAAAACCTTGAGTTTAGCAATTTTCTTTTCGATTCTCTGCAGGTCTCCCAAAAGGATCTTTTGTTCTCCCACACGGGTCTTCAGCTCGTATTCAAAATGCTCTCTTTTCTCGAGCCTGTCTATCCCAATGATCTGCTTCTTCAGGAACTCATCCTCGTTTATGATCCTGGACAAAACGATTAAATCGTCGTCACCCTCTTCGGAAATCGTATCGGCGGTTATAGGAACTCTGGCAGAATAATTATCAGATAAGGGCATTCTTTTACCCTGTGTGTCATAATAATAGGCTTCCTTGTCACAGGCTACTCGTAAAACAGGTGTTCTTTGCTTGATTATGGCCCCCAGTTCCCCACTCAACGTCAGATAGATCTCAGCGTTTTCAACCATTTCATGGTCGCCTAAATACGTTTCCAACTGCCTCAAATTTATATTTTCTTTCGGTTGCAATCCGGAGGTGTTTAACTTTTGTATTAACAACTTATTAACCGTTTCATAGCTCACAAACAGGTTTTCACCGTTCTCAAAAACCACATTCACTCCTTTGTCTCCTCGCAGAGAGCTCCTGTGAGCTGCAAAGCCATACAGAAAAACGATTACTACAGCTAAACCTGTGAATATTAATGCATTGTAATATTTTCTCATTTCCTGTTCTGAATTAAAACTATGGCAACCCGTGAATTATCCCCTCTAAATCCAATGGAGTTGCCATAGTTGTCAAAGTACTTAGCACAAAATTTTACTTTACTATCTTTTCGACCTCATCCGCGATCTTTCGGGTTGCGTCGGGTAAGGCCAATTTTTTTATGTTTTCACTGAGTTCCTTTCTTTTCTCAGGATCTCCAACAATTCCGAGGAGAACCTCTTCAAAGGACTCGAGTTCACTTTCTTTGATCATTAGAGCGGCATCCTCATTCACCACTGACAAGGCATTCTTTGTTTGATGATCCTCGGCTACGTTGGGAGAGGGAATGAACAAAACCGGTTTTCCCACTATGCAGAGCTCCGATATCGTACCGGCGCCCGCCCGGCTGATCAACACATCCGAAGCTGCGTAAAAAAGATCCATATGTTGAATAAAGGCCCTCATGACCACTCCCTCTTTTTTTCCAAGGGCCTCAAACCTGTCGATGTAAAGCTTGCCGGTCTGCCAAAGCACCTGTAGCCCCTTGTCCAGCAAGGTTTCCAGGTGCAGGGCAATCGTTTCATTGATGCGCTTCGCGCCCAGGCTCCCGCCAATTACCGCTATAGTTGTTTTTTTGGGGTCAAGTCCGAAATGAGCAAGTCCTTCGGCTCGTTTGCTTTCGATGTCGAGCAGATCCTGGCGCACCGGATTGCCCGTCTTTATGATCTTCTCTTTTGGAAAATATTTCTCCAATCCATCATAGGCCACACAGATCTTCTCCGCTTTTTTTGCCAACAGCTTGTTTGTGATCCCCGGATACGAATTCTGCTCCTGGATCAGGCTCGGAATATTCTTTAAACTGGCCATGTAAAGCGTCGGGCCGCTGGCGTACCCTCCCGTTCCAATAACGACATTGGGCCTGAATTTCCTGAGAATCTTACCGGCTCTGTACAAGCTCTGCAGCAACTTGAAAGGAAAGCTGAGGTTCTTAAGCGTCAGGCTCCTTTGGATGCCACTGATGTTCAGTCCTTCTATCTTGTATCCAAGCTGCGGGATTTTTTCCATCTCCATGCGCCCGTTCGCTCCGACAAACAGGAATTCAGCCTCCGGGTGCCTTGCCTTCAATTCGTTGGCAATGGCAACCGCGGGATAGATATGCCCTCCCGTGCCTCCTCCGCTGAGCAGTATGTTAACCGACGGCTTCATGCAGTATATCTAAAGGGTTCTCGAGTTCTTTTTTTACATTTTTTACTTGTTGTTCCTCATCTCTGGCACTGACGCTGAGCACGATGCCAATGGCGAAACAAGTCATCCAGATCGATGTGCCTCCCGTGCTTATCAGAGGCAATGGCTGTCCGGTAACCGGAAAGAGGCCAACGGCCACTGCCATGTTGATCATGGCCTGAAATATGATGGGCAAACCGACGCCCAGAACGAGCAGGGTTCCAAAGATCGTAGATGTCTTAGTCGCGATGATCACCAGACGGAATAGCAGACCCAGGTAGAGAATTATGATCATGAGCGCGCCCAACAGACCGAATTCCTCTCCGATGATGGCATAGATAAAATCGGAAGACGACTGGGGCAGAAAATTCTTCTGAACGCTTTTCCCCGGTCCTTTTCCATAGATCTCGCCTGATGCTATGGCAATTTTGGCCTTCTCGGCCTGGTAATTGTCCTCTTCGTTGCCGGAGGCAAAATTTTCGATCCGGCTCGACCAGGTTCCCACACGGCTGTTTTTCATGGCATCGGGAAATGCACGAGCCGAAAGAATGAACAGGGCAAGAACAAGGATCCCTGCGCCAACAATCCCCGCAAGGTACTTTACCGGATATCCTCCCAAAAAACAGAGGATCAGAATCATGGCAAAACTTATCGCGGTTGTCGAGAAATTTGCAGGGAGAATCAAGGCGAGCACAATGCCCACGGGCACCCAAAGGTAGAGCATGCTCTCCTTGAAGAGGATTTCCTTCTCCTTGTTGCGCGACAAATATCGGGCAACATAAATCATGAGTATCACCGAAGCCAGGGTGGAGGTTTGAAAGCCGATGCCGACAAAGGGAATGCGAATCCATCGACTTGCATTGGCCCCGTCAATGACCGTGCCCTGGGTCAGGGTATACACGAGCAAAAGAATCACAACCGGAAGAATCAAAACGGATAAACCGCTGAAGTAACGATATGGGATCTTGTGAGTCGCATAGACGATGCCAAAACCAAGAACCAGCAAAAGAGCATGTTTCAAAAGATATCCCAGGGTCGTTCCCGTACCCGCAACGTAGACCAGGTTCGTGCTGGCGCTGTAAACGGGAAGAAACGAAAATAAGGCAAGCGCACCTATGATCGCCCAGATCGTCCTGTCTCCTTTTATGTTCTTAAAAAATTCGGTCATCGTTTGAATTCAGATAATTACAGTTGTCTTACGGCTTCTTTGAATCGATCTCCTCTCTCCTGGTAATTCGCGTAATGCTCATCACGTCCGCAGCAGGCCGGAGAAAAAAGAACACTGTCACCCTCATCGCTCAATTTGTAAGCAATCTTTACCGCTTCTTCGAGGTTGTTGGTCTCTATCATGAAATCGACGACATTGGCAAAGGTGTGTATGAGGTGATCGTTGTCTTCCCCAAGGCAAATAATGGCCTTGACCTTCTCGTTGACAAGTGGCAACAACATATTGCAGTCACTTCCCTGTCCAACTCCTCCTGCAATCCAAACTGTTTGATTCTCCATGCTTTCAAGGGCGTAGAATGTGGCATTGACGTTTCCTGCTTTGGAATCATTGATGTATTCAACACCATTGATGCGCAAAACCTTTTCCAATCGGTGCTCCTCACTTTCAAAATCGGTGAGACATTCCCGTATAGTCTCCTTTCTCACCCGCATCAGATCTGACAAGGTGCTGGAAGCCATGGCGTTTTTTACGTTGAAATTGGATTGACTTGCGAAGGATGAAATACTCATTGAACTGTTATTTAAATAGTTATTGTCTTATCTTTTTTTATTCTTTTTTATCGGACCTTGAGTGTCAGGATAGAGATCACGGCGAGCATGATCCCGACGATCCAGAAACGCGTTACAATCTTGCTTTCGTGGTATCCCTTTTTCTGATAGTGGTGATGCAAAGGAGACATCAGAAAGATTCTCCTTCCTTCACCGAATTTTTTCTTTGTGTACTTGAAATACGACACCTGTAAAACCACAGAAAGGTTTTCCGCCAGGAAAATGCCCGCGAGGATCGGAATTAAAAACTCCTTGCGCACTGAAAGGGCCAGAACAGCAATCACCGCCCCGATGGTCAGGCTTCCCGTGTCTCCCATGAAAACCTGGGCCGGATAGGTGTTGTACCACAAAAATCCTACGAGCCCGCCGACAAAGGCGCTGATAAAAATGGTCATCTCTCCTGATTCGGGGATGTACATTACATTGAGGTAGTCTGCAAAGATGATGTTACCCGAGACCCAGGCAAAAATGGCCAGGGTCAGCACGATTACAGCCGAGCTTCCGGCAGCCAGGCCATCTATGCCGTCTGTCAGGTTCGCTCCGTTGGAAACTGCAGTGATGATGAAGATCACGACCAGAACAAAAAGCAGCCAAACGTAATTTTCGGTCCAGTCGCCCATCCATTTGATAAGGCTGGCATAATCGAATTCGTTGTTCTTCACAAAGGGAATTGTTGTCTTTGTGGATTTGTGAGCCTCTCCGAACTTGTTTGTAGGCACTTGAAGTTCAAGCATTTGGGACACCTCCTTTTGAGGAAGCTTCTCCTTGACCACTACCCCCGGGTTGAAATAGAGCATCAGTCCAACGAAAGTTCCCAGGGTCACCTGGCCCACAATTTTAAAACGCCCCTTGAGTCCTTCCTTGTTCTTTTTAAAGACCTTGATGTAGTCATCTATGAATCCGATGGCCCCCATCCAGATCGTCGTCACGATCAATATGACGATGTAGATATTGTCGAGCCGGGCTAAGAGAAACACGGGCACGAGCGTAGCCAGGATAATGATGATCCCTCCCATGGTCGGGGTTCCCTGCTTTTCATTTTGCCCTGCCAGCCCGAGGTCCCGCACGGATTCTCCTACTTGCAGGCGCCTCAGTTTGTCGATGATCTGACGGCCATAGATGGTTGAGATCAGAAGCGAGAATGCAAAAGCCAATCCTGCTCGGAAAGAAATGTATTGAAACAGACCGGTGCCGGGCAAGTTGTGGTTTTGATCGAGATATTCAAATAGATAGTAGAGCATTCTCCTTATTTGTTCATTTTGGTTAGTATGTCATTGGTAATCTCAAAATCGTCGAAATCGAAACGCTCGTTTCCTATGATCTGGTAAGTTTCATGACCTTTTCCCGCCACCAGGATGATGTCTCCCTCCTTTGCCAGTGAACACGCGGTCTTGATGGCCTGTTTTCTGTCCACAATCGAAAGGGTCTTCTTGTAGTTTTCAGGCTGAACACCCTCCTCCACTTCTTTGATGATGCTCTCCGGGTCCTCGCTTCTCGGATTGTCTGAAGTGAAGACCACCTGATTGCTCAAAGCAGAAGCGATGTGACCCATTTTTGGCCGTTTTGTGCGATCCCTGTCACCGCCGCATCCGACCACTGTAATGAGTTGCTCGTTGTTCGTGCGGATCGTATTTATGGTCTCCAGGACATTTTTCAATGCATCTGGGGTATGAGCATAATCCACGATGGCATTTATTCCGCCTTTTGACAAGGCGTGTTGAAATCTGCCTTCAACATTCTCCAACTCGCTGATGATCCTTAGATTGTCCTGGGGCTCGAACCCCAAAAGATCCGCAACAGCATAAATCGCAAGGAGATTGTAGGCGTTGAACGAGCCTATCAATCGGGTCCAGACCTCTTTCTCGTTGATTTGCAGGAGCAGGCCCGTGAATTGATTCTCCATGATTCTGGCCTTGTAATCCGCAACCGTTTTGAGCGCATAGCTGTACTTCTTTGCCCGAGTATTCTGAACCATCACGGGTCCGTTTTTGTCATCGGCGTTGTAAAGAGCGAAGGCATCTGCTTCCAGTTGGTCAAAGAAGGATTTCTTGACATCCCTGTAGGTTGCGAAATCCCCGTGATAGTCCAGATGATCATGGGTCAGATTCGTAAACACGCCTCCTTTGAAATGAAGACCTGCCGTGCGCCCCTGATCGATCCCGTGGGAACTCACCTCCATGAAGCAATAATCGACTCCCTGGTCAACCATTTGCCTGAGCATCTTGTTAATGGTGATCGAATCCGGTGTGGTATGAGTTGCTGGATATTCAGCGTCACTGATGAGAATTCGTATGGTCGAGATCAGACCGGAAGGGCGTCCCGCTTTTTGAAACATCCTGTAGAGCAAAGTAGCTATGGTCGTCTTACCATTTGTCCCGGTAACTCCCACGAGCTCCATTTCCTTTGAAGGATTATCGAAAAAATTCGATGCAGCCTGGGCCAGGGCCAATTGAGTGTCTTCAACGGCCACATAGGTGATCTGATCAAGCGTTTTTGCAGGAAGCTCCGCACAAAGGATGGCACGAGCGCCTTTCTCAATCGCCCCATCGATGAACTCATGACCATCAAAATTCAAACCTCTTTGAGCGACGAACAGGGACCCTTCACCCACACGTCTTGAATCAAATTCGATCTGTTCAATTTCTGTGGCAGTTGATCCCACGACCGCCTCTACCGATACCCCATACAATATGTCTTTAAGAAGCTTCATATCAGGACATCTCCAGTTTGATGGTTTCTCCCTTCTTAATTGCTGTTCCCGCCTTAACGGACTGTGACTTCACCTTTCCGATCCCTGTCGCAACGACGTGTAATCCCAGGTTTTCAAGTAAGGCAACAGCGTCCATTCCTGCCATGTTTCTCACATCCGGAACTGTTGAAGGAGCAGCGTTTATCTTTTCGAAATAGTCATTGTACTCTTTGTCCACAAACTTTGGATCGGTATTGAAATCCAATTCTTCCACTTGTGGGGTTTCCGTGTAGATCTTCCTGGCAATGCGCTCGAACACCGGAGCCGCCACAATATTTCCGTAATAGCCTAACTTTTTATTGGGTTTGTGTATCACAACGATACAGGAATACTTGGGTTGATCCGCCGGAAAATAGCCTACGAAAGAGGATACGTACTGGGTGTTGTCAGTCCAGTAATCCGTCTGGCAGGTTCCCGTCTTTCCTGCCATGGAAAAATTCGGGTCATAAATATTGTCAGCTGTCCCTCTTCGCACAACGTTCTCCATCATGACTTTAACCTGGTCAATGGTTTCCTGGGAACAGATCTGAGGATGAATGACTTCCTTCTCGTATGAGCTTACCACGTGGCCCTGGGCCCGAATCTCTCTTACGAAACGTGGCTTGACCATCTCGCCGTTGTTGGCGATCGCGTTATAGAAAGTAAGCGTTTGCAAGGGAGTGATGGAAACTCCATACCCATAGGCCATCCAGGGCAGAGACAATCCGTTCCAGGTCTTTTTGTCTTTCGGGTTTGGAATCTTGGGTTCCCCTTCCCCTTTGATCGGAAGCCCTATTTTCTGGTTTACACCCAGCCGCTTCAACCCGTCGACGAATTTCTGGGGGTTCTCACTGTAATTTTCGTTGATCAGCTTCACAATTCCCACGTTGGACGAAACCTCGAAAACACGTGCCGCTGAAATTTCGCCATAACCCCCATGTCTGGAATCCCGAACAGGCTTGCCATGAAAGCGAATCACTCCTTTTTCGGTGTCAACCACCTGACCTGTATCGATGACCTTGTCCTCAAGGCCGACGATCATTCCCATCAGTTTAAATGTGGATCCGGGCTCATGCGACTCATAAACAGCGTAGTTCCTCTGTTCGAAATAGGTTCCCTTGGACGTTCTGCCTAAATTGGAAATCGCTTTGATCTCACCTGTTTTGGTCTCCATGACCACGACTGATCCATGATCCGCCTCAAACTTTTCGAGTTGTCCCAGCAATGCGTGGTGTGCAACGTCCTGAATCTGAAGGTCAATGGTCGTGATGATGTCTTTGCCGTCAATCGGCTCAATCTCGTTGTTGTCGTTCAGTGGTTTCCATTGTCCTTTGGCGATCTTTTGCTTGAGCCTTTTGCCTTTCTTTCCCCGGAGATATTCGTAGAAGCTGCCCTCTATGCCTACGCGGCCGCGATAGTCGTCATAGCCCACAGCTCTCTCCGCCATTTTCCCGATCGGATGCTCTCTTACGGTTCGCTGCTCCACTATGAATCCACCCCCGTAGGTCCCGAGGTTAAAAATGGGAAAGGTCTTGATTCGCTGGTATTCCGAGTAGCTCAGGTTTCGAACAATAAAGAGGTATCGGTTCTTGTTTGCCCGGGCTTTGCGTATCTTTCTTTCATAGTAACCCGGATTCTTGCCGAACATCTCTGACATCGAATTGCTAAGCCCCTTGATTCCGTTTTCAAAATCGACATCGGATATGGTCACGGCATCCATGCGAATGTCAAAGCGCGAAACAGAGGTGGCCAACAAGCTGCCATCAGCCGTGTACACGCTTCCGCGATTGGCTGCGATCTCAAAGGTCTTGACCGTGCCCTCTTCAGCCTTTACCCGGTAAACATCCCCTTCGACAAATTCGATCTCTACGAGCTTGTACGTGATAGCTGCAGCAAATAGAAATAGAATCCCCGTTAGGATGTACAGTCTGTTCAGTATTTGCTTCTTGTCAGTGGCCATGATCAGTTTTGGATTCTAACTCTTATTTTTCTGGGTGGTATTTGAGAAACATGCAGTCCATTCTCGGCGAGTCGGCGGGAAATGCTGGACTCCATTTTCAATTTCATGAGATCGGATCGCGTTGAAACAAATTCTGCGCGAAGTCTTCTCCCCTCCTTGTTCAGCTGAGAAATGCTCTGGACTTTATTGTCGATCTGGTGTGAGCTCGTTATCATCAAAAGAGCGAGCAAAGTCAAAAACAAAATGAATCCCCAGTTTTTCTTTGCATCCTCGTCGACGAGAAACTTCCCCTTAAGAATGTTGTACAAGGTTTGTTTGACCTTTGACATGTTGATTTTGTGATTTGATTTATTTCGTTTTCCTTTAATCTGCACTCCCTAACTTCCCTCTTCTTCAATTCTCTCTGCCACTCTCAAGCGGGCACTTCGCGCCCTGTTGTTTCGAGCAATTTCCTCATCGGAGGGAAGAATCAGCTTTCCAACTCTTTTAAAAGGCCTACTGACATTTCCGTAGAAATCCTTGACGGGCTCCCCTTCGAAAACTCCGTTGTTGATGAATCTCTTGACCAGTCGATCCTCGAGCGAGTGATAGGAGATTACACTCAACCTTCCTCCCGGCCCCATAACCTCGACCGCCTGCTGGAGAAATTCTTTCAAAGCCTCCATCTCTCCGTTTACCTCAATCCGAATGGCCTGGAACACCTGGGCCAAAACCTTGTTCTCCTTTTGCCTGGGCACATACTTGGCAATCGCATCCTTCAACTGGAAACTCGTCCGGATCTTCCCATCCTTTCGAACCCGGACAATCTCCCGGGCCAAAGCCCTTGAGTTTCTCAACTCCCCATATTGAAAGAGAACTGACGCAAGTTGTTCCTCACTGTACTCGTTCACTACGGTCAGCGCGGAAATTTCAGCTGCCTGATCCATACGCATGTCCAGCTCCGAATCAAATCGAATTGAAAATCCCCGCTTGTCGCTGTCAAACTGATGCGAGGAAACACCGAGGTCAGCGAGAATTCCATCCACCTGGCGAATTCCGTAAAACCTGAGGAACTTGCCCAGGTACCTGAAATTCTGAGGCACCAGGATAAAGCGTTCATCCTCAAGCACATTCTGCTGCGCATCAGCATCCTGATCAAAAGCGAACAACCTGCCTTCTTCATTCAGCCGTTTGAGTATCTCCCGGGAATGCCCGCCTCCGCCAAAAGTGACGTCGACATAGATTCCATCCGGCTTGACATTCAGCCCATCAACACTTTCAAAGAGCAGAACGGGTTCATGATACGCCATCGTCATCGTCGTTTACATTTCCCATAACCTCTTCGGCCAGGTCTGCAAAATCAACAGCGGCGTCGTCAATCGCACGTTCGTAATTATTCTTGTCCCAAATTTCAATGATGTTCACCGAGGAGGAGAGGACGACCTCTTTCGAAATACCGGCAAAAAGGTGAAGATCCTTCGGAATCAGCATGCGACCCGAAGCATCGAGCTCAATGACCTTCACACCGGCTGTGAATCTTCTGATAAAGTCATTGTTCTTCTTTACGAAGCGGTTCAGCTTGTTCACTTTGGCCATGACCTCATTCCACTCCTGCAAAGGGTACATCTCCAAACAGGGCTGAAACACGGAGCGCTTTAAGACAAATCCGTCCTGCAGAACAGCCGAAAGCTGCTTTTTGAGTGGAGAAGGCAACATGAGCCTTCCCTTGACGTCTGCCTTACACTCGTATGTACCAATAAGATTTACCACAAATTACCCCCGTCGATGATTAATAATGACAAATATAAAGATTTTTACCACTTTTTACCATTTTTTACCACTTTGTTGAAAACTTTTACCTCTTTCATACAAGTGCTTGAAATTCTATGGGTTAGGAGCAGAGAAATTCATTTCCAGAAAATTAATCGAAGTAATGTGAAGAAAATTAGTACTTTGACCCAAAATATTTAAATTTGCATTTTGCTTAAGATTTAGATACTAAATGAAGTATACCCTCAAAAAAGAAAACGGTTTTTCCTATTTGGAATCCGGCACGGGGACGCCTTTGATCATTCTTCACGGATTGATGGGTAACTTGAGTAATTTTGATAGCGTTTTCGATCATTTTTCCGAATTGGGCTACCAGGTGATCATGCCTGAGCTTCCGCTCTATACCATGCCACTGCTGAAAACCAATGTCAAGAATTTGTCAAAATTTGTCAAAGACTTCGTGAAATTCAAAGGTCTCGACAACTACATCCTGATGGGAAACTCATTGGGTGGCCACATTGCACTTTATCACGCCAAGATAAATCCCAGAAATGTCTCTGGGCTCGTTCTGACCGGAAGCTCCGGACTTTATGAGAACTCTATGGGCGAAAGTTACCCTAAGCGAGGGGATTATGAGTATATCAAAAAGAAATCCCAGGACGTTTTCTACGATCCTGCCATTGCGACCAAAGAGGTGGTCGACGACGTTTATGAAACGTTGAACAACCGGAATAAATTGATTCGTACGATCGCAATAGCGAAGAGTGCGATTCGTCACAATATGGCCCAGGATCTTCCTAAAATGACCATGCCCACTTGCCTGATCTGGGGCAAGAACGACACGGTTACCCCACCTAATGTAGCCGAGGAGTTCAACAGACTTCTGCCCAACTCAGAGCTTTTCTGGCTCGATAAGTGTGGCCATGCCCCTATGATGGAGCATCCTGACAAATTCAATCAGCTCCTCGAGCCCTGGCTGCTCAAGCATTTCAATGTGCCCGCCTGACATTGAACGACTCATGGGGTTTTAACGGCGTTAAAGTCTCTTTCTATGTTTAAAATTCAAGGCCTTGTCTTTTTTTTGTCATCTGTTGCTGTATTGTGCCTGAGTTGCCAATCAGACCCGAGCCCCGAAAGGTGGGATCTCAGTGATTTCGTAAAGGTGGATAGCCTCAATCCCATTTTGAGCCCCGACTCCAACCCCGAGTTCAACTGCCCTTTGAGAATGGAAAACGTTTCCTGGGAGGAACGCAACGTGCTCAACCCTTCTGCCGTAGTCAAGGATGGCAAGGTCCATCTCTTCTATCGAGCACAGGATGCCATGGGAACCTCTAGAATCGGATTGGCCATCAGTGAAGATGGTCTGAACTTCAGGAAACACCCAAAACCTGTTTTCTACCCGGACCGCGACAGCATGTATGACTATGAATGGAACTACCGGAAACGTGAGATGAAAGGTCCTCCTGAAGATTGCAAATCTTGTTATTTCGATGGAGTGGAAGATCCACGAATCATAGAAGATGAAAGCGGCACCTACTGGATGACTTACACGGCCTATGATGGCGACAAGGCTCGTTTGAGTCTCGCGAGTTCAAAGGACCTTATGACATGGACCAAGCACGGACTGGTTCTGAAAGAAGAGCAATACAGAAACCTTTGGTCCAAATCCGGCGCCATAATAGGGCAGCTGAAGAATGAAAGAATAGTGGCTACCCGCATTGCCGGATCCTATTGGATGTATTTTGGGGATACGGATCTCTTCATCGCCCGTTCTGATGATCTGTTGAACTGGCAACCGGCAACAGACGAAGAGAAAGGGGAGTTGATACGGGTCATGCACCCGAGAAAAGGGTATTTTGACAGCAGGCTGGTAGAACCCGGACCCTTCGCATTGAAGACTGAAAAAGGCATTCTGTTGATTTACAACGGAAGCAATGCTGCCAATTATCAATATGAGGGTTATCCAAAGTATACCTATGCCGCCGGTCAGGCCCTGTTTGATTCTGAAGAACCTTTCAAAATGATCGACAGGACCTCTGAGGATTTTCTGCATCCTGAAAAAGACTATGAAAAAGTAGGAGAGGTAAACGAAGTGTGCTTTGTTGAGGGTCTCGTCTTTTTCAAAGGAAAATGGTTTCTCTACTACGGCACAGGAGATTCCAAAATTGCAGTTGCCATCAGTAATCAAGGACCTCTTTAAAAAGACCTAAAAAAATCCATCGATGAAAATCAACTCAGCTAAGTTCGTGATCAGCAATACAGATGTCGGCAAATGCCCGAATGAACCTTTTCCGGAATACGCCTTTATCGGTCGGTCAAATGTGGGCAAGTCATCCCTGATCAACATGCTGACCGGCCACAAGAACCTTGCAAAAACTTCCGGTAAACCAGGAAAGACGCAACTGATCAATCACTTTCTGATCAATGACAACTGGTACCTCGTCGACCTTCCGGGATACGGCTACGCCAAGGTTTCTAAGGACAAAAGAAAGACCTTTCAGAAGTTCATCAAGGACTATTTCAACAAACGAATGCAACTGGCCTGTACCTTTGTTCTCATCGATTCGCGTCACGAGCCACAGAAAATAGACCTGGAGTTCATGGAGTTCCTGGGAGAAAATGGCATCCCTTTTTGCATCGTCTTCACCAAGACGGACAAACTCGGCAAAACAGGTTTGGAGAAAAACCTGGCCCATTACAAAAAGGTAATGCTCAAGAGCTGGGAAGAGATGCCTACCACTTTCCTGACCTCTTCGGTGGACAGCTCGGGCAAGAAAGAAATTCTGAGCTTTATCGGGCAGGTTAACCTGAGCCTAAAACAAGAATGAGAACCACAAAGTCAAATTTACAGGTGCTCCATGAGGACAATCACCTGATCATAGTCAATAAAAGAGCAGGTGACATCGTACAGGGAGACAAGACCGGTGACCTGCCGCTCAGTGAGATCGTCAAGGAATACATCGCCGACAAATACGACAAACCCGGGAAGGTTTTTTTAGGGGTCGTGCATCGCCTGGACCGGCCTACTTCGGGTGTCGTGGTATTCGCCAGAACTTCCAAAGCCCTGGAACGCATGAACAAGAAGCTGAGAGACCGGGACATGGATAAAATTTACTGGGCCGTGGTCGAGGGTCATCCCGCTCCTGAGAAAAGGACGCTGGAGCACCATTTGAAAAAAAATCCCAAGAACAACAAGTCGACAGCATTCAAAGAATCCGGGGAAGGCACCAAAAAAGCAATTTTGCACTTTGAGAGCCTCCTTCAATTCGATCTTTACAGCCTGCTGGAAGTCACTTTGGAAACAGGTCGTCACCACCAGATTCGCAGTCAGCTGTCAGCAAGCGGGCATCCGATAAAGGGCGATTTGAAATACGGGTCAAGGCGATCGAACAAAGATGGAAGCATTCATTTGCACGCCAGGAGAATCGCCTTTGAGCATCCGGTTAAAAAGACCCGATTGGAGGTCTTAGCTCCCCTACCCCCTGATCCGCTTTGGGATCTTTGTGAAGAGCGTTTGAACGACGATTAAGTAGAGAGCAAAGAGGATCATATATTCGGATCAGTCCCAAATCCACCATTCGGCCTTTACACCAAAATACGTACCCCACTCCCTGGCTCCTGTGAGTTCCAAATACGGGGAATAGAGAGTTTCCTGTGCATAGTCATTGTACCTTGCTGCCGAGATCACGAATCGCAAATGCGGTCGTGCCCAGGTATTGCGCTGTCCGGTCGGCACGTAAACGGGGGCCACGCTGAATTTAAGCATGCTGGCCCAGGGATTTACTCCGTCCTTTCGTTGTGAATAGTGAACCTCCGTGAGCAGATGAAAATAATCGGAGAGATAGTGCTGGTTCCTGATACCCACTGTAAAATCGAATTTCCGATTGTAGACCTCCCTGTCAAAAAATGTCTTGGCCAGCCCGTTGGTGTCTGCCGCCCCTTTGCTGTTGGTGAAGATGACGTAGCCATTCAGCGTGTACTTCTTTGAAATGTTTAGTAATAAATGATTAACCACAGCCACGGAATAGGCTCCCTGGAAATTCTGTTTCAAGCTATCCGGAGCACCGTAGGTCAGCCAGGTTCGGGATAGTCCTCCATCTCCACCATTGGCAATTCCGGCGCCGTA
Source organism: uncultured Flavobacteriaceae bacterium (assembly GCA_942492425.1). GTDB lineage: Bacteria > Bacteroidota > Bacteroidia > Flavobacteriales > Flavobacteriaceae > Lutimonas. The sequence continues at coordinate 513,205 of CALOEQ010000001.1, read as the reverse complement.
ACGAAGTGAAAAATGATTAAAGGAGCCGGCAGTCTCCGTTTTGATCCGACGATTGTAACGCACGCCCAATACGGCTCCATAATCCGATGGGAAGTTGAACTCTTCCTTGATCGAATCATTTTCGATCTCCCCGTCGGCATCGGCCATGCGATGAAATTCCCCTAGCAGAGTTATTTGATTGTGGTCGTCAATGTCAAAATCCTGCTCAGCTGAAATAACTACCCGTTGGCGCAAGGCGGTGCTGGGTGTACCGGTTTTGATATTCAAATAAAAATAAGGCGGCACGGTCGAGGTCGTGTCCGTCGATGCAATATACAGAGCAGTCAGCCTTGTCTTTTTGAATTCTACGCCAAATCCCTGACCAGAGTGATCATTGAAATAAAAATGATCGGCAATATGCACATCCTCCCCCCTATAAAGCCTTGCTCCTATCCACAGGCTGACCCCACTATTCTTTATGTTCCGAGCCTCCACATACATTTCGGGCATGGCAAACTCAAGGCCGCCCAGGCTGTTCGAGGTGCTGTTCCCAAATGAGGCCTGACTGGTAGAATACAAGGCTAACCTGAGTTGGGCATAAATCCGTGTGCTGTCTCCTTCTTTCGGGATCCAATCCAAGTTCGGAACAACTTCAAGGTAATCCTGCTCCTCGAGACGCCCTCCAATGCTCCCCATGTTGTTCAGGTTGAGACGCCGCCCTACTGAGCCACCGTTCTCAAAATTCCAATCCACCCCAACGCGACCATAAGAACCCACGTTCACCCGTTGATTTGTGGGCATCTGATACATGATCTGTGACCATGAGCTCTCAAACAAAAGAAAAACAAAAAAAAGAGAAAATAACAGTCGGAACCTTGCAGATTCCGTTGAAATGAGGCCTGGTTTCATCTCAGTGAGGGGATTAGTGACACTCAAATATAGGAAATTCAGGATTTCATTTTCATCCCGAACCTTGTTATTTCTCTCTTTTTCGACCTTATAGGATGTAATTGGTATTCACAAAGTTGGATTTGTTCTCATCGAGAATATCATTGAGAATCTCTACATTCAATTCGTTCTTTTTACAGGCTACAAGGGTCCGTATCGAGAAAGATCTCAAGGCGGCGCGAACACTCAGCGTACTCACGGCAGAGTCTTTTCGTCCCACAAAAGGATAGACATCAGGCCCGCGCTGACACTGACTGTTGATGTTGACACGACAGACCTGGTTCACGAGACTGTCAATCAATGGAGCCAGAGTGTCAGGGTTCTTGCTGAAGAGACTCACCTGCTGACCGTAGTTGGATTCAACAATGGAATCGATGGGTTCGGAGATTTTCTTAAAAGGGATGATGGGCACCACCGGTCCAAATTGCTCCTCGTGGTAGAGATCCATGTTGTCAGATACAGGGTAAAGCACAGCAGGAAAAACAAAGCTCCCGTGAGTTTCCCCTCCCCTCGGATTGATCACTTCCGCTCCTTTCGACACAGCATCGTCCACCAGGTCCTTTATGTATTGGGGTTTTCCCGGCTCGGGCAGTGGCGTGAGCTTTACACCATCCTCCCAGGGCAAACCAAACTTCAGGTTCTCGACCTTGGACACATAGCGGGCGTTGAACTCCTCGATGATGTCTTCATGCACAAAGAGCATCTTCAGGGCGGTACAGCGCTGTCCGTTGTACGACAATGAGCCGAGAACACATTCCTCAACGGCCAGGTCCATGTCGCAATCGGGAAGCACGATCGCCGGATTCTTGGCCTCCAGGCCGAGAACCAGCCTCAAACGATTCTTTTTGGGATGGTGACTTTGAAGAGCATTGGCCGATTTGCTGTTTCCAATAAGCGCAAGCACCTCTACCCTGCCGGTTTTCATGATCGGCGTGGCCACTTCCCTGCCCCGTCCGAACAACACGTTTACGACACCCGGAGGAAACGCCTGTGCAAATGCGTCCAAAAGGGGTGTGATAAGTATAGCTCCGTATTTGGCCGGCTTGAAAACTGTGGTATTACCCATGATCAAAGCCGGAATCAAAAGACAGAAGGTCTCGTTGAGGGGATAGTTGTATGGGCCAAGGCACAATACCACTCCAAGCGGTCCACGTCTGACCTGTGCGTAAACTTCACTGTGCAATTGCAACCGGGCCGAATTCCTGTCGAGTTCCTTGAGCTCTTCAATGGTATCGTGAATATAATCGAGGGTTCGATCAAATTCTTTTCGTGAATCTGCCAGGTTCTTGCCAATCTCCCACATGATGAAATTGACCACCTCATTTCTCTTTTCGGCCATCATCTTTGCAAACTTTTCAACGCAGGCGATCCGGTTCTTGACCTTCATGGTCGCCCATTTCCCCGTGCCGTTGGCAAAAGCGCGATTCGCCGCATCCAGAGCCTGCATGGCTTCAGGCTCTCCCATTACCGGGAGCGTCCCCAGAACTGTGGGGCCCAATTTCCCGTCTTTGTCACGCGTGTATATAGGCGAGAGCACTGGAGCTGTCTTTCCCTTCCATTCCCTGAGCTCCCCATCTATGAGATAGGTGTTGTAGCTCTTTTTGAAGGGAACCTGGAACTCTTCGGGAATCACTTTGTCCTGAAAAATGCGTTCTACAGCTGAGGTTTGGATTTGTTGATCTTTTCGGCTCATGATTTTGAATGTTTGTATTGCTAAACTTGCTTTGTTTGATTGACTGATCAGACCAGCAGTTGAAAGAGCTGAGGCTTGTCATTGAGGTAATCTCCGTAGAAACCTCTGTTTTTCATCCGCATCACCAACGGATCAAAGTCGCTTTTTCTCTTGAGTTCAATGCCGACCAGGGCCGAGCTTCTCGCCCTGCTGTTCTTTTTGGTGTATTCGAAAAAGGTGATGTCGTCATCCTCCCCGAGCACGTTGACCACAAATTCCTTTAAAGCGCCTGCCCGTTGAGGGAAACTGACCATGAAATAATGCTTCATCCCTTCATAGAGCAGCGATCTCTCCTTGATCTCTTCCATCCTCGAAATATCGTTGTTGCCTCCACTGACGATGCATACAACACTTTTCCCTTTTATTTTGTCACGAATGAGTTCCAAAGCTGCCACCGAAAGAGCTCCTGCCGGCTCGGCTACAATGGCTTTCTCGTTGTACAACTGCAAAAGTGTCGTGCAAATCTTGCCTTCGGGCACCACGAGAACTTCATCCACTGAGTCTTTGCAGATCGCAAATGGCAGGTCACCCATCTTTTTGACAGCGGCGCCATCTACGAATTTATCGATTTCCGGGAGCTCCACATTCTCACCCTGCTCCAAGGAGGTCTTTAGGGAAGGAGCTCCAGAGGGTTCAACCCCGATGATCCGGGTATTCGGGCTGAGCTCGTGAAATACGCTGATAAGGCCCGAGATCAAACCTCCTCCTCCAACGGGAACGAGCAGGAAATCTATGGGTTTCTCAGCATCCTCCAAAAGCTCGAGGGCTACGGTACCCTGACCGGCTATGATCAACGGATCGTCAAAGGGATGCACGAATTCGAAATTCATAGATTGGCAATACGCCCTGGCAACCGAATAGGATGCATCATAGGTATCTCCCTCGAGTCGGATCTCAATGTGATCCCGTCCGAACATCTCTACCTGCTGCACTTTCTGACGGGGAGTGGTAGTCGGCATGAAAATGACTCCCTTGATGCCCAAATGCTGACAGGTCTGGGCAACACCCTGAGCGTGATTTCCGGCACTTGAGCAAACCACAGTATTGACTTCCTTGTTTTCTACAAGGTTTGAAATCTTGTTGAAGGCCCCCCGAATCTTATAACTTCGCACTCGCTGCAGATCCTCTCGCTTGAAAGACACGTCGGCTCCAAGGCGCTCCGAAAGATTGGGCATCCTTATCAGGGGCGTATGCCGGACCAGTTCCTTGATTCGGTTTTCGGCCTCCCGAATCTTTTCCAGGGGGATGTATGTGTGGGTTGTTGGTATCATTTTAAAACACAAAGACCATCGATTCTTTGAAAAAACCGATGGTCTGAGCTTGTATCGGTTATTTCTTCTATACGATTTTTGTCATGGCGGTCATCGACTCCCGGAGTTCCGCTCCGATGATCTCCACCATGTGGTAGCGAATCTCTTCGTTGATTCGTATCAGTTCACGATTGTCAACACCGTTGTCCCGCCCCGCACCGTACTGTGTTCCGATCACATCAGTTCCGATTCCTTTCATGAAATCTGTCAAAAGTGGCTTGCATGCATGATCGAAAAGATAGCAGCCATATTCAGCCGTATCAGAAATCGTAGCATTCATCTCATAGAGCTTCTTGCGAGCTATCGTATTGGCGATGAGAGGTGTCTCGTGAAGAGACTCGTAGTAGGCCGACTCTTCAATAATGCCCGCCTCAGTCATCGTCTCAAACGCCAGCTCCACCCCGGCGCGCACAAAGGCCACCATGAGAACCCCATTGTCAAAAAATTCCTGCTCCGAGATCTCCTGGTCAGTAGCCTGGGTCTTTTCGAAGGCAGTCTCTCCCGTGGCGGCTCTCCAGCTCAAAAGGTTTTTGTCATCATTCGCCCAGTCCTCCATCATGGTCCTGGAGAATTCCCCGGACATGATGTCGTCCATATGCTTTTGGAACAACGGACGCATAATTGTCTTTAGCTCTTCCGAGAGCTCATAGGCTTTTATCTTCGCAGGATTCGACAAGCGATCCATCATATTGGTGATCCCGCCGTGCTTGAGGGCTTCGGTAATGGTCTCCCAGCCGAACTGGATGAGCTTCGACGCATATCCGGGTTCGATTCCCTTTTCAACCATTTTGTCAAAGCTGAGTATGGATCCCGTCTGAAGAACTCCGCAGAGAATGGTCTGTTCACCCATCAAGTCCGATTTTACCTCGGCGATGAATGAAGATTCCAGCACACCGGCCCTGTCACCACCCGTGGCAACCGCGTAGGCCTTTGCCTGTTCGAGTCCGACCCCCTGGGAATCATTCTCCGGGTGTACTGCGATCAACGTGGGAACTCCAAAACCTCTTTTGTATTCTTCACGCACCTCAGATCCCGGGCACTTGGGTGCCACCATAATCACGGTGAGATCCTTTCTGACCTGCATGCCTTCTTCAACAATATTGAATCCGTGTGAGTACGAAAGCGTTGCTCCTTCTTTCATCAGGGGCATCACCGCGTTTACCACGGCTGTGTGTTGCTTGTCAGGCGTCAGGTTGCACACCATATCCGCTGACGGTATCAACTCCTCGTAGGTGCCGACTTTAAAGCCATTTTCCGTCGCATTTTTGTATGATGCTCGTTTTTCGTCAATCGCACTTTGCCGTAGCGCGTAGGAGATATCCAGGCCGGAGTCTCTCATGTTGAGGCCCTGATTGAGACCCTGTGCCCCGCAACCAATGATCACAATTTTTTTGTCGATCAGCGCCTGAACCCCGTCAGTGAACTCAGAGGATTCCATGAACCTGCATTTTCCTAGTTGTTCCAATTGCTCGCGCAGCGAAAGTGAGTTGAAATAATTTGCCATTCTATTTACTGTTAATCTTGTGTTTGTATTTAAATTGAATTCTTTGTTGTGAATAATTTAGTCATTTTATGAAAATCCATCCTCAAGGAGAAATTTGAGTTCTCTCCTGACAATGAGGTCAAATGAGCTCTTTTTGCAACATTTCGGAGATCTTCATCTCCTCTTTGGTCACGGAGATTCTTCCCGAACGGACGAACTGCATGATTCCGAATTTTGACAATTCGTCATAGAGCGTTTCTATCTCTTCCTTTCGGCCCGATTTTTCAATCACGAAGAATTCAGGTGAAACCGTCACGATCTGTGCGTTGCTGTTTTTTATGATGTTCTGGATCTGTCGTTCTTCAAACAACAGGCTCGATTTGATCTTGAAAAGAGCCGACTGCAGGTAAATGCACTCGTCGTTCGTATGATAGTAGGCTTTGATGACCTCCACCTGCTTCTCAATCTGCCCGATGATCTTCTTGACCTGTTCCTCAGTGATCTCCACCACGATGATAAACCTGGAAACGTGGTCTATCTCCGTACTGGAAACCGTAAGACTCTCAATGTTGATGTGTCTTTTGAGAAAGATGGTTGCGATTCGGGTCAGGAGTCCCAGGTTGTTTTCGGTGTAAACCGATATTGTATATCGTTCTTTCTTCATGTCTTTTATTTTAATCGAATATCTGAAACGCTTGCCCCACTGGGTATCATCGGAAATACGTTCTCTTCCATTTCAACCACGACTTCCAGGAAATAGGAGTTCTTTGACTCAACCATTTCTTTCATGGCGGCTTCCAGGTCTTTTCTCTCGGTCACGCGTCTGGATTGAATACTGTAGCCCTCTGCGATCTTCACAAAGTCCGGGTTGGTCATGACCGTAGAGGCATATCGACTCTCGAAAAAGAGTTCCTGCCACTGTCTCACCATTCCGAGAAACTGATTGTTCAGCACAACGATCTTTACCGGAACTCCCGTCTGCAAGACTGTACCGAGCTCCTGAATGTTCATCTGCAGACCTCCGTCTCCCATGATGGCAATAACCTCCCTTTCCGGGGCGCCCATCTTGGCTCCGATGGCAGCAGGCAGCGCAAAGCCCATGGTTCCCAGGCCTCCCGAGGTTACTTTGCTCCTGGAGTTGTTGAACTTGCTGTAACGACAGGCCACCATCTGGTGTTGGCCCACGTCGGTCACGATCACCGCATCTCCTCCGGTGAGCTCATTCAATTTCATAATTGTCTCGGCCATGGTCAGACCATTGCTGTTCACATGAACCTGGTCCCTGATCACCTCTTCGTATTCGATGTCATATAGCTCATGAAATTTCTTCAACCATGCCTCATGCGTTCTCCTCTCTATCAAGGGTAAAATACTGCGCAGTGTGTCCTTCACGTTGCCCATAACAGCAACATCCGTTTTCACATTCTTGTCCACCTCGGCAGGGTCGATCTCAAAGTGTATGATTTTTGCCTGTTTGGCATAGGTGTCCAGGCTACCTGTGACCCGATCGTCGAAACGCATTCCTATCCCGAGAAGCAGATCGCATTCATTGGTGAGTTTGTTAGGCGCATAGTTTCCGTGCATGCCCACCATGCCAACGTGCAATTCATGATCCGACGGGAGCGCAGACAGGCCCAATACGGTCGAAGCCGAGGGGATCCCGGCTTTTTCAATGAATTCCTTGAATTCCTGTTCCGCCTTGCCCAGGGTGATGCCCTGACCCCAAACAACAAAAGGTTTTTTCGCCTTGTTGATCAATTCAGCCGCCTGAATCAGGCTCTCAGGATCAGTGGGTGGAACGGGGGTATAGCTCCTTACTTTCCTGCACTTTTCATATTCGAATTCCAGCTCGCCGAACTGGGCATCCTTGGTAATATCGATAAGCACGGGTCCCGGACGTCCCGATTTGGCTATGTAAAACGCTTTGGCGAAGATCTCAGGAATCTCTTCTGCACGGGTTATCTGGTAGTTCCATTTCGTTGCCGGCGTTGAGATGCTCACGATGTCGGTTTCCTGAAATGCGTCGCTTCCAAGCAAATGCGATCCCACCTGACCCGTAATGCAGACCACGGGCGTTGAATCTATCTGCGCATCGGCAATTCCAGTAATCAGGTTCGTGGCACCGGGACCCGAGGTCGCAATCGCAACTCCCACCTTGTCGGTTACCCGCGCATAGCCCTGGGCAGCATGTATCGCTCCCTGCTCGTGTCTTGTCAGCACGTGTTGCAATTCCTTTTCGTATTTGTAAAACTCATCATACACAGGCATGATGGCGCCACCCGGATATCCATAGATCAGATCAACCCCTTCGGCGAGAAGGCATTTCACCACGGCCTCTGCCCCTGTGATTTTCACGGTAGGCTTTTTGGCGGTTTGCTGCTGGGTGCTGGTTTGTGTTTCCATAAATAGATTATTGGTATCTTCTAAAATTTGTCCGTAACACAGCCCTCAGAGGCTGAAGCAACGGTTCGGGCATACTTGAACAAGATGCCCTTCTTATGTTTCAAGGGTGGTTCTGTCCACGCTTCTTTTCTTTTTCGTATCTCCTCATTGCTGAGTTCAACGTGTATGGAGTTTTCTTTCGCATCAATGGTTATCAGGTCCCCGTCCTTCAAAAGCCCGATCATGCCCCCGCTCTGCGCCTCGGGAGTGATATGGCCCACCACGAAACCGTGCGTGCCCCCTGAGAACCTTCCATCCGTAATCAGGGCTACCGTCTTGCCAAGGCCCGCTCCCATGATCATGGAAGTCGGCTTCAACATTTCCGGCATCCCCGGCCCGCCCCGCGGACCTACATATCGGATGACAACCACGTCTCCTTTGGAAACTTTTCCGGCACCGATCCCATCATTGGCCTCCTGCTCACTGTCAAAAACCACGGCCTTGCCCTTGAAGAGAGAGCCTTCTTTTCCACTGATCTTCGCAACTGCGCCTTCTGAGGCCAGGTTGCCAAAAAGAATCTGCAGGTTGCCCGATTCCTTCAGGGCATTTTCTGTCGGATAAATGACCTGTTGATCCTCCTCAAAGCGAAGCGGTGTCACCTCGCTTAGGTTTTCTGCCAGGGTCTTCCCGGTAACGGTCATGCAATCCCCATGCAAGAATCCTTCATCGAGCAGGTACTTCATCACCGCCGGGGTTCCGCCTATGCTGTGAACATCTTCCATGAGATACTCTCCGCTCGGTTTGAGATCGGCAATAAGCGGCGTACGATCACTGACCCTTTGAAAATCTTCCAGGGTGAATTCGATCCCGGCTGCATGTGCGATGGCGAGGTAATGCAGGACCGCATTGGTCGAGCCTCCCAGGGCATTCACGACAGCCACCGCATTTTCCAGTGACTTCTTAGTAATGATATCAAGAGGCTTTAAATCCTTCTCAAGTAGATTTTTAATGGCTTTTGCGATTTGTTCGCTTTCTTTCACTTTATTCGGGTTCTCGGCCGGAATCGAGGAATTGTAGGGCAGCGCAAAGCCCAGCGCTTCAATCGAAGACGCCATGGTATTGGCCGTGTACATGCCTCCGCATGCTCCTGCTCCGGGTATGGCGCGCTTGATGATTTCCTTGTACTCAGCATCGTCGATCTCTCCTGAAATCTTCTGTCCGAGAGCTTCAAAGGCCGAAACGATATTCAGCTTGCGCCCTTTGTAGTTTCCGGATGCAATTGTGCCCCCGTACACCATCAGCGCCGGCCTGTTCAGTCTCAGCATGGCCATAATCGCACCGGGCATGTTCTTGTCGCAACCCACCACCGAAACCAGGGCATCGTAGCTCTGTGCGTTCATGACGACTTCAATAGAATCTGCGATGATGTCGCGAGATGGAAGGGAATAATTCATCCCGCTCGTACCCATGGAAATCCCGTCACTCACCCCGATGGTATTGAAAACCAGACCCACGGCATCCTCGTTGTTCACTTCCGCCTTGATCTCTCTTGCCAAATGATTGAGGTGCATGTTACAAGGGTTTCCGTCATATCCCGTGCTGGCAATTCCAACCTGGGGCTTTTTCATGTCTGCATCCGAGAGGCCTACGGCATAAAGCATGGCCTGAGCCGCCGGCTGCGTTGTATCTTGAGTGAGTCGTTTGCTGTATTTATTCAAATCCTTCATGCCGTGAAAAGCCAAATTCTTCTATTGATTGGTTTTTAAGGAAACACAAGTTTCTTTCAATAATCTTCAAAAATAACAAGGTTGCATTCCATGAATCGACAAAGATTTTGGTATTTACAATATCCAATACCTCATTAGTCTATCTAACTAATTGATTATAAATGTATTAAATGAGTGCTTTTACAAGGTTTAAACAAGAAAAACGAGACAATATGAAGTGAGCGCTGGTCGCTCGTTAGGTGAGAATTCGCTGGCTTCTATTTGTACTGATACTTCGATTTTTTACGAATAATGGATTCTACGCTTACGTTCTCAATCCGGCTTTCGAGCCAGGAAATGATATCCAGGTACATGAAAGACCTCTTTTCATAGGGGTGATCCTCAAAGGCTTTAAGCTCCTTGTGAAGATTGATAAATGCCTGTTTCAATTCGTGTGGATAGATGCTGCTCAGGTTTCTCAGGAATGCGATGATTCGTTGCTGAACCAGGTGCAGCTCATTCATTTTCAACAGGAACTTGTACGTCGATTTGATCAGGGCATCCAGGTTCTGATCGAGTCCGGCCTCATAGTGAGCCACCAGGTTCAGAATTCTTGAAAAGCACAAAAGGTCTTCCCGCATGTTGAGCTTCTTGTTGCGGATTATTTTATCGAGATAATAGATGCATTCCTCATATCTGGACGCTCCAAAGTAGAGGCTGGCAAACTTGTAGTAAAACACCATGATGTGGTGTTCGTCTATTTTGGGCCTGAAGCTGTCAATCTCCTCGAGAACCTCGGGGATGAGTTCAATTCCCTTGTTGAATTCGCCCTCCAGGAAATAGAGATTGATCTTGTTCAGATACAGGTACAGAAAAGTAAGCGATTCGGTGTTTTCATTGATCGTGAAACTATGGGTCTTGATTTCCTCTTCAAAGTAGTTCAAGGTAGATCGGAATTTGGTTAGCTGTTGATTGAGAAACAAGGTCTCGAGCAGATAATTCATCCCCTTCAGGTAAAATACCGGATTGGTCTTTTTCAACTTGGGATTATAATAGAAGAGGTCCACCCATTTTTGGGAGTACTTGTAGCAATTCACAAAATCCTGTGTAATGAAATTGTACCAGAGCATCGCTTTATAGAGATACAATTTCTCTTTCAACCCCATTTTCCGGATGTTGTATTTGGGCAGCGAGGATTCGAAAAAACTCTTGACCTCCTCATAATCCTCGTCGTTGCTGACATATCCCTTCTTCAGCAATATGCTGTACAATTGAAGAGAGAGATTCGACAGCTTGCTCAATAAAAGCGTCTTCTCACTCAGATCCTTGGATTCCGCAATGAGATCATCCGCCCGGCTGGTCATGCTGCGGGTTATGTACTGCGACTCCACAACTTTCTCGAGTTCAACAATCTCGTAAGCGAGGTTGCTCTCTTCATTAAAGACAGCAACCCCTTTGGCCTTGTCCAGTATCTTCAGGCTCTGCCTGTGCAGCCCTTTGTTGTAAAGCACCGTGGCAAAGTCAATCTGCTCGCGGATCTGCATTTTGACATTTTGATGGATCGGATTGAGCTTGAGACTCACAAGAATCTGCCTGTACAGATGAGCCTTGGAATTGGACAACTGCTGCTTTTTGATCTTGGTCTTCTTAAGTATCTGACTCTCATCAAATTCATCCAGCTTGTCCAGGACATTGAAAAGCGCCATAAAATTCTTTTCGAGATTTCCGCCCAGTCTGCCTGCATAAAGCTTGAACTGTCTCTTCTCCGACTTTGTCAGGGACTTCACCAGGACGAAAAGGGCGTCATTTTTCTCCATAGACATCGTAAAATTAAAGACTTAATTTACTGTGGATCAATAGATTGTTATGATCTAAAATAATTTGAATGTAGTAAACCCACGAAAAGAAAACCGAAGTGCTTACTGTTATAGGATTATTTTTGATACCTCAAATGTGGTAAAAAATCTTTAATAATGAGTAAAAGTCAAGTCCAAATATTCGACACAACCCTGAGAGATGGTGAGCAAGTACCTGGCTGCAAGCTTAATACGCCTGAAAAACTGATCATTGCGGAGCGCCTGGACGAACTTGGGGTCGACATAATTGAAGCGGGCTTTCCAATTTCAAGCCCGGGAGATTTCAACTCTGTCGTAGAGATTGCCAAGCTGGTAAAAAATGCCACAGTTTGCGGACTTACCCGCGCCAATAAAAAGGATATCGATGCCGCTGCCCAGGCACTTGAACACGCGATCAAACCCAGAATTCACACGGGGATAGGAACTTCCGAATCCCATATAAAATACAAATTCAACTCCACTCCGGAAAAGATCCTGGAGCGAGCCGTAGAGGCGGTGAGCTACGCCAAATCCTTTGTGGAGGACATCGAATTCTATGCAGAAGACGCAGGACGCACAGACAATGAATTTTTAGCCAAAGTTTGTGAAGCCGTAATCAAAGCGGGAGCGACTGTTTTGAATATCCCTGACACCACAGGGTACTGTCTTCCTGAAGAGTACGGGGCGAAAATGGCCTACCTCAAGGAGAACGTAAAAGGTATTGATGACGTGGTACTGTCTTGCCATTGCCACAATGACCTGGGGCTGGCAACAGCAAATTCCATTGCCGGAGTTCAGGCCGGAGCCAGACAAATCGAGTGTACCATAAATGGCATAGGAGAGCGCGCCGGGAACACCTCCTTGGAAGAAGTGGTCATGATCATGAAGCAGCATCCCTACCTCAATCTCGATACAAACATCAATACCCAGCTTCTTTACAGCACGAGTCAAATGGTGCAGCACCACATGGGAATCCTGGTCCAGCCCAACAAGGCTGTTGTCGGCGAGAATGCCTTTGCGCACAGCTCAGGGATTCATCAGGACGGTGTGATCAAGAATCGCGAAACGTATGAGATCATGGACCCTTCTGACGTGGGGGTCACAGAGTCTTCAATCGTTTTGACCGCTCGCAGCGGAAGAGCCGCCCTGGCCTATCGCGCCAAGAAAATTGGTTTCGATCTCACGAAGTTGGAATTGGACAAAGTCTATCCCGAATTTCTCAAATGTGCTGACTATCAGAAAGAAGTTGAAGATGAGGATATCGAGAAAATAGTCAAATCCGTGCGCGCACAGCTGGAAAAAATTGCCTCCTGATCCACAGAAATTTCCTAAATTGAGGGCCTAAATCGGAATTGATGAAACTGAAAATTGCTGTTTTGCCCGGAGATGGAATTGGCCCGGAAGTGACCGATCAGGGCTTGAAGGTTCTGAAGGCCATAGGCCAGAAATACGGACATCAGTTTGACTTGAAAAGGGCCCTTGTGGGTGCCTGTGCCATAGATTCCGGTGGAGATCCGCTGCCCGAGGAGACACTGGAGCTCTGCAAAAATTCGGATGCTATCCTCTTCGGAGCTATTGGAGACCCCAAATACGAGAACAGCCCTGACGCCAAAACAAGACCTGAAGAAGGCATTCTTCGCCTGAGGAAGGAATTGGGTCTTTACGCCAACATCAGACCGCTAAAAGTGTATCAACCCCTGATTCACAAATCTCCGATCAAGGAAAAAGTGATCAAGAACACTGACTTCGTTATTTACAGGGAGCTCAGTGGTGGTATTTACTACGGCGACAAAACAGAGAGCCAGGGAGGTGATTCCGCAACCGATACCTGCCCCTACACAGCGGCCGAAGTAGATCGGATAGCTCACCTCGCATTCAAGGCGGCCATCTCCCGCAGGAAAAAATTGACCCTTGTCGACAAGGCAAACGTACTGGCGACTTCCAGACTTTGGAGATCGCGGGTCAAGGAACTGGCCAAATCGTATCCGGAGGTCACCGTCGACTACCTTTATGTTGACAATGCGGCCATGAAAATTCTTTTGAACCCAAGACAATTTGATGTTATCCTGACGGACAATATGTTCGGAGACATCCTTTCGGATGAATCGAGCGTGATCTCGGGATCCATCGGTTTGCTGGCTTCGACCTCACTCGGCGATGATTCCGTGCTCTTTGAACCGATTCACGGATCCTTCCCGCACATGAAAGGAAAGGACCAGGCCAACCCCTTGGCCACCATTCTGTCTGTTGCCCTTCTTTTGGACCATTTCAACCTCCATGAAGAGGCAGACGCAGTGAGAAATGCTGCGGAGAAGTCGATTGAGCTCAACATCACAACACCCGATATCAACGCCACCAAGAAATTCGCCCGAACAACGGTCGTCGGTGATTTCATTTCGGAATACATTATTGACAAGAAAAGTGTTCTGTACAAAGTCGAAAACATCTCACTGGGTCAATCGACAATCATTTAAATGGAATTCAAAGAAGTTGTCCTAAAGCGCAGGTCGGTCAGGAAATTTGACCCGAATAAAAAGCTGGACTCTAAAATTGTCAGGGACTGCCTGGAACTTGCAACCCTGGCGCCCAACAGCAGCAACATGCAGCTCTGGGAGTTCTACCATGTGACTTCCCCCGATAAATTAAAAAAACTCTCCACTTACTGTTTCGATCAGAACGCGGCCAAAACTGCACAGCAAATGGTGGTCCTGGTCACCCGAAAGGATAAATGGAAGGTCCGGGTCCGCTGGCATGTCGACCAGATGGAAAGCAAATTCGGAAAAAAGAAATGGGAGGACTACAGCAAAAGGGAGCGATTCGCCTTTACCTATTATAAAAAGATAGTGCCGCTCACCTATGCGGATTTCGGAGGGATTTTGGGTTGGATCAAATACCTGTTCTACTGGCTCATTGGCTTGTTCAGGCCCATCTATCGACAGGCCCGACACAGTGACATGCGCGTTGTGGTCCACAAAACCCAGGCGCTTGCGGCTCAAAACTTCATGTTGGCCATGACCGATGCCGGATATGACACCTGCCCGATGGAAGGAAGTGACACACTGAGGATCAAGAAATTGCTCGGACTGCCATTTGGAGCGGAAATCAATATGGTCATCGCTTGTGGCGTGCGGCTCCCCGAAGGTGTGTACGGTGACCGGATCCGAGTACCCTTTGAGGAAGTCTACCACAAGGTCTGATTGAATTCCAATTCTTCAAACGTAATTTACGACCGCTTTTCTCGTCTGATTCAGGTATGAACCTGTATCTTTGATCATCAATCATTTGGAAAATGGCAATTGACAGAATTATTCAGAGCATCCGATCGAACAAACAGAATCATCTCGTCAATTTCGGACTTCGATCCAAAACCGAGACATTCACTAACGAGCTCTTTCTCATACTTTTCGACGCTGAAACTTCCGTAAGCAAGAATATGGAGGATCTGGCCAATCTGTTCAAAGACATTTACGGTCGCATCGAGACCTGTGAGGAACAGGACTATATCTCGATCTGGAAGAGATTCCTGGTCGGTCTGCCCGACATACTGGAAAAACTGAACCAGGATGCCAAGTGTCTGTATCAGCATGATCCTGCTGCCAACAGCGTGGAAGAAGTGATCCTGGCCTACCCGGGATTCTTCGCCATTGCCGTTTACCGTCTGAGTCATGAATTTCAGAAGAACAACATGCCCCTGGTTCCCCGCATGATGAGCGAATACGCTCACCGACTTACGGGTATAGACATCCACCCGGGCGCGACGATAGGCTCTCCTTTTTTCATTGATCATGGCACCGGCGTGGTCATCGGTGAGAGTGCGGTAATCCGAAACCATGTGAAAATCTACCAGGGAGTTACCCTGGGGGCCCTCCAGGTTTCCAAAGACATGAAAGACACGAAACGGCACCCAACAGTTGAAGACGACGTGACCATCTATGCGGGAAGTACGATTTTAGGAGGAGACACCGTGATAGGAGCCCATTCGACCATTGGTGGAAATGTGTGGCTCACCCAATCTGTGCCGCCCAACTCACTGGTATATCAAACATCCGAGATCAAACTCAAAAGCAAAGTCAACGAATCCTGAAATAAAAAATGCGCAAGAACAATATCTATGAACTGATTGGCAACACTCCCCTGGTGCGATCGAGAAGCCTCGTCACCAAGCCGGGAGTGCGTCTCTTTTTCAAGATGGAAGGACACAACCCGGGCGGCAGCGTGAAGGACCGGCCGGCCCTGAACATGATCAAAAGTGCGCTGGACCGTGGAGAGATTGATCAGAACAGCAAACTCATAGAGGCGACCAGTGGAAACACAGGGATTGCACTGGCGATGATCGCGGGCTTGTTCAACCTGGATATGGAGCTGGTCATGCCCGAGAACGCGACCCGGGAACGTGTGCAAACCATGCGCGCTTACGGAGCGAAGGTGACACTGACCTCTTCGGACATCGGCATTGAGGGTTCACGTGACTATGCAGAGGCCAAGGTTCGCGACGAGGGTTATGTCATGCTGAACCAGTTCGGGAACCCCGACAACTGGAAGGCCCATTACAAAACGACCGGGCCCGAGATCTGGAAGGACACCGAACAGGAGGTGACCCATTTCGTATCGGCCATGGGCACCACCGGGACCATCATGGGCGTTTCAACTTACCTGAAAGAGCAGAATCCAGGCATTCAGATTATCGGGGCACAACCCACAGACAATTCCAGCATTCCGGGAATTCGAAAATGGCCCGAGGAATACCTGCCCAAAATCTTTGACTCAACCAAAGTAGATCGCATCGAAGAAGTCAGCGAAGCGCAGGCAAAGCAAATGACCCGGCGACTCGCTCGCGAAGAGGGCGTATTTGCCGGAATGAGCAGTGGCGGATCGGCAACCGTCGCGCTCAGGATCGCCAACGAGCTGGACTCCGGAACAGTTGTCTGCATCATCTGCGATCGGGGGGACCGCTACCTTTCTTCGGATTTGTTTGACTGAGGTTAGTTTCTATCCCTTTTGTAGCCTATCTCCTTTCGAGGTTTTTCTTCTGGTTTAAACATTAGGCGTTGGAGTACTTCATAAATCTCTCCAAATTGTTTCCTATTTCGGGATTCCATTTGATTTATTCTGTTCATTATCTCATCATAATTAGCAGCCAGCTTTCGTAGTTGAATAAAGGTTTCTATAATCTGCACACTCATTTTTACAGCCAATTGACTATTCAAAACACTTGACAACATTAAAATTCCATGTTCCGTGAATACAAAAGGTGGATATTTAAAATGAGTTCCTTTTTTTAAGGTGCCAATTTGACTCCTTAACTCTTGATTCTCTTCTTTAGTGAGTTCAAACATAAAACTTGAAGGAAAACGCTCAATATTTCTTCTAACCTGTCTTTTTAATTGCTTTGTTTCAACACCATAAAGTTCTGCCAAATCTCTATCGATCATCACTTTTTGACCTCGGATCACAAAAATTCTGTTGATTATAGCTTCATCCGGGATGGATATATTTCGAGTCATCTGCTACCGTGCTGCATTGTAGGAATAAACTTCCCTGTCGGAAAACCTGGAATATCCAAGCTTTTCCGCTAAAGACCGCCTATCTTTCCGTAAAAGATTTACGGCTTTAGCTTAAGCTTATCCTCGGATGCGCGGATTTTTTCCTCGTTGAGCATCATTTTGACTATTCAACTTGAGCGCCACACCTTGGATCCCAATCTTCCAAATACGCCAACAATGTTTCCATTTGATTCAACTTTTTGTTAACTTTGAACAATGTCTGGAACCAACTATTTGAAAAAAATAGTATGTAGTGGACATTAAACTCAGGCATTTCGACATTGTGTTTTAAAACCGGTAATTGATTTCCTGGATCAATTGGACCTAAAGACCCGTAGGAAAATTTATTACCGTTTGGATCGTGCGAGATTTGGACTTGATTCCAGGCTGTTCAAAAAATTGACATATCGTATCTGGGAGTTTCGCATCGGTCATAGAGGGTTGCAATTTAGGCTGTTCGCATTTTGGGACCGATCTGACAAAAAGACCAGCCTTGTGATCTGTACACATGGCATCGTAAAAAAGGCAAACAAAGTATCCCCAAAAGAGATTGATAGGGCAACAAAGATGAGAGAGAATTATTTCAAAGGAAATTATGGAAGGAGAGCATAAAACATTTCGGATAATGACCCTGGACGATCTGAAGGACCGAGACATTGGTCGCGTTGGAACATTGGATCGAGACCAGTATGAATTTGATTTACGATTGGATTTGTTAGGAAACATGATTCGGTCCGTTCGAAAAGAGAGAAGATTGACCCAGACTGAGCTCGGAGAGCGCATTGGAGTTCAAAAGTCACAGATCTCCAAATTGGAAAGAAATGCCAAAAACGTAACTGTAGAGACAATTCTCAAGGTCTTTAATGCACTTCAGGCCCGGTTGAAGTTCACCGTGGAGCTGAAGGATACAGCATAAGCCTGTCCTCTGAGGCCTTGATCTCCTCTTCGTTGAGCATCATTTTGACAAACTCCCCGTCGAGGTATTTTTGGGCCTGGTCGTCATAGTGTTTGCTGAAGACGTTTCCGGACTGACCCGTGGGAACAATGGCGCTGGCATTCTCAATGGCTGAGAAGTCGATCACTCTGCGTGTTGAAGGGCCGGCTGTGATCTCAAAGGCACCGGAGCCATTGATTTGAAACAGCTGGTTGTTGATCACCTCGTTTCCTCCGTGGGTGCTGAAAGGACCTACATTGAAGAAAGATCTCAGCAAGCCGCTCTTGTCGAAGGTGTGCTTGTGCGTAACTTGCGCAGCCCTCTCCCATGTCCAGTCCTTCAAATCCTTGCCGTATTTGTCCTCCAGCGTTACAATCGCATCGTGGAAGGAACGCGTAAAGATCTCCTCCCGGTTCTCCTTCACTTCATTGGTGGAGACATCATCCCACCACACCGATTTGAGCATTTGAATCTGCTTCGCGATCTGGCGTTTGGACAAATGAGCCTTGATGAACTGATCGAAAGCCTCCTCCCCCATCTCGTCCTTAAAGGTGTTTTCCAGGATGTTGTAGATCAGGGTGAAATAGATCGCAGGTGCGATGTCTTCCTTTTTGTAGGACCCGTCCCATGCTTTCAACGCCTCAATGGCCTCTTTTTCGAGATCATTCATTTTGACCAGTGACATGTTTCTGAGAACAATGCCTGCCAGTTCAGCCGAATTGGAAGACTGTACGTTGTAGATCATTTCTTCAACATGCGACTGTGTGAAGTCATCTTTCGCCTCGAGCAACTGAACGATCTTCTTGGCCCGGTCTTCAGGCAGGTAATAGCCGGGATATAATCTTCCGTCGACTTCCTCGGGCTGGTTATTGGCCGAATAAACGTAGTCCCACCGCGGGTTGATCGCCTGCGGATTCTGATCGAAATCCAGGAGCATCAAATGGTCCTGGGTTGGGTCCGCCCCATCGAGGATGAACTTGGAATGGACCCCCTCAGCGCGTGAATAGAGCTGCGCGGCCCCAAACCAGGCGATGTTGCCCTTTGCATCCCCGTACATGATGTTCAGACCAGGAGCGTGAATTTTTGAGACTCCATCGCGAAATTCGGTCAAACTTTCCGCATGGGATATCTCGTAGGAGACCTGCAGCATCTCATTCTCCAAACGCGTATAGATCCAGTCCATGGCCACGGGGTCCTCGTGGCTGATCGTTTCCACCAGGTCATTCATGATCGGGCCGTGCTTGCCGGAACGGACCGTGAATTTCACATCGTCTTCTCCTTTAACCTTGATCACTTCTTCCCGGGCTTCAAACTCAGCCTCCTGAGGCTCCTGGTAAAAATCGAGGTCATCGTTTTCCAGCATGGTCATTCCATAAGCGTAGTTGCGGTTGTGCGCCAAAAGAGGAAAGGGAGTCAGCGCCAGGTGGAAACCGTACATCTCATAGTCAGGTGTAACCACGTGGGCCTGGTACCAAACCGCGGGTTGGGCAAATCCGATGTGCGGATCATTTGCAAAGATCACTTGTTTGTTTTTTGTCTTGTCGGGGCCAACCACCCAGCTGTTGCTCCCGATAAAAGGAGGCACTGGGCTGTTGCCCAAAATATTGTCCATCGCCCCAACCATGTTCTGCGCCAGTGCTCCGGGCCTTCTTGCATTTTTAATCAAGGTTGTCCTCGGGTCTATGTTGACGTCGAGATCAGCAACGTAATTGGTTCCCAACTTTTCTTGCAAATGGGAGAGCAAAGGATCCGTCTTGTGGGCCTGGGCAAATCCAAAAGCCATGTATCCGAAAACATTGTACATGTCATTCAGGTCATAGCGCTCTTTTTCGATACCCAGGAGACGAAATTCAATGGGTGCGGTTCCTGATTCTATGAACATGTTGATCCCATCGAGGTAGGCCATGCTCAACAGATAAGGCATTGAAGTGGTGTCCAGTTTCTGAATGGCTTTAGCCGAGGCGAATTCGATCCCCAAACCTCTGAAAAACTTGTCGGTTTCAAGGAGGTCAGGTCCGAAGAGCTCGGATAACCTACCTGCTGCAATACGTCGTACCAATTCCATTTGCCATAACCGGTCCTGGGCGTGAACATATCCCAAAGCCATAAAGGCATCGGCTTCATTTTCGGCATAAATGTGCGGGATGCCGAACTCGTCGAAATAAACTTCAACCTCAGATCCAAGGCCCGGGAGATTGACGGTGCCTTTGTAAGTCGGTTTTTGACTTTGGGCAAAGAAGTAAAAAGCAATAAGCAAAATAAGGGCAAAAGCGATCGAGCCCACGACAATTTTCCGGATCATTTTCTCTCGATTTTGATCAAATATAGGCAAAAAAAAACCCCAATATAATTGAGGTTCTAAAAATGATTTTTTAATTAGTAGTAGGTCTTAAAATTCTTCTTCTCCCTGACGGATCGGCACGGATTGCGGAGTAAAATCCTGTCCGCCCCATAGCTCCCCGGAGTCATCCGTCTTGCTGTAATCGTAGGCCCATCGATGAACCTCGGGTATCTCTCCCGGCCAGTTGCCATGCATGTGCTCCACAGGCGCTGTCCATTCCAGCGTATTTCCTTTCCACGGATTCTGAGGTGCTTTCTTTCCTTTGGCTATGCTGAAAAAGAAATTCGCAAGGAAAATCAACTGCGCAGCTCCTCCAATAAGTGCAAATACAGTCATCACCTTGTTGATGTGCAACAGGTCATCGAACATCGGGAAGGCCGTATTGCTGTAATAGCGTCTTGGAAGTCCTGCCAATCCCGTGAAGTGCATTGGGAAGAAAACCCCATAGGCAGAGATTGCCGTAAACCAGAAGTGCAGGTAACCCATATCTTTGTTCATCATTTTACCGTACATTCTCGGGAACCAGTGATAGACCCCAGCGAACATACCAAACAATGCGGAGATACCCATAACCAGGTGGAAATGCGCCACGACGAACATCGTGTCGTGCACATTGATGTCCAGGGCACTGTCACCCAGGATCAATCCAGTCAGACCTCCGGTGATGAAGGTCGATACCATACCGATTGAAAAGAGCATGGCAGGATTCAATTGCAAATTACCCCGCCAGAGTGTCGTTATAAAGTTGAAAGCTTTAACCGCCGATGGAATTGCAATAAGCAAGGTCGTGAAAGTAAATACAGAGCCCAGGAATGGGTTCATCCCTGTCACAAACATATGGTGCCCCCAAACGATGGTCGACAAAAAGGCGATGGCCATGATCGAGCCAATCATTGCCCTGTAACCAAAAATCGGCTTACGGGCATTGGTTGAGATCACTTCCGATGTGATACCTAGTGCAGGCAAAAGGATGATATATACTTCCGGGTGTCCCAGGAACCAGAACAGGTGTTCGAAGAGAATCGGAGATCCTCCTTTATAATGTAAGACTTCTCCCTGGATAAAGATGTCCGAGAGAAAGAATGATGTTCCAAAACTACGGTCAAACAGAAGCAGCAGTGCCGCAGACAGAAGTACTGGAAACGAGATCACGCCAATTACTGCTGTGATCAAAAAGGCCCAAATCGTCAAAGGAAGGCGTGTCATTCTCATTCCTTTGGTCCTCAAGTTCAATACCGTAACGATATAGTTCAGTGATCCCATAAGAGAGGACGCGATGAAAATCGCCATGGACACAAGCCAAAGCGTCATTCCCAGACCTGACCCTGACATCGCCTGTGGCAATGCGCTCAAAGGAGGGTAAATCGTCCAACCTGCAGCGGCCGGTCCGGTGTGCACAAAGATAGAGATGAACATCACCAAACTAGACAGGAAGAACAACCAGTAAGAGATCATGTTCAGAAATCCTGAAGCCATGTCGCGCGCACCGATCTGCAACGGGATCAGGAGGTTACTGAATGTACCGCTCAAGCCAGCAGTCAAGACAAAGAAAACCATGATGGTTCCGTGAATCGTAACGAGTCCCATATACATGTCCGGAGTCATTTGACCTCCTTCTCCACCTTTACCGAGAAAGGCTTCAATGATGCTGAAGCTCTGATCCGGGTAAGCGAGCTGCAAACGGAACAAAAGAGACATGAACACACCAATGACGCCCATGAACATACCCGTGAACAGGTACTGCTTGGCAATCATCTTGTGATCCTGGCTAAAAATGTATTTAGTGACGAATGTTTCCTTATGATGGTGATGATCTGACATTTCCTAAATTAATTTGCGGTGATTCTTTAGTTATTAATTACCTGAGCTAGGGTTTTTTGCTCGCCCAACCATTTGTTGAAGTCTTCCTCTTCCTCGACCACAACCTTCATTTGCATGTTGTAATGGGAGGATCCGCAGATCTTGTTGCAGAGCAACAGGAAGTCAAACTCGACTGGATCTTTGCCATTTGACTCTCTGAGTTCATTGATAGCTTCGAACTTGGCTTTGGTATCTTCGTTCTCACGCATTTCGGCAGTGGTTATCGTAGGAGTGAAACCGAAGGAAGTCGTCATCCCTGGCACGCAATTGATCTGAGCTCGAAAATGAGGCATATAAGCCGAATGCAAGACATCCTGTGACCGAAATTTGAAAATCACTTTTCTTCCTTTGGGAAGATGCAGCTCCCTTACAGGGATGTCGTCCGCAGACCGTTTGTCTGTCATGTCAACTCCCATGGTGTTGATCCCTTCGATGAAATTGACGTGTCCGATGCCAAGTTCATTGTCTTTACCCGCATAGCGCGCTTCCCAATTGAATTGCTTGGCGTAGATTTCCACAATCAGAGGGTTCTCTGCATCTGAGAGGTCCTGAACCGTGTTCCAGGTGTAAAGTCCGTAAATGATCAAAACCGAAAGTACTATCGTTGGTGTCACGGTCCACCACATCTCCAGTTTATGGCTGTCGGCAAAGAACATGGCCTTTCTTCCTTTGATCCCTCTGTATTTGAAGGTAAAGAAGTAGATCAGGAACTGCGTGATGAACTGAACCACCAGGATGAGTCCCATGGTGATCACAAAGAGATTGTCAATATCTTCCCCTTCGAGGGAAGCCGATTGTCTCGGCAGCAAAACTACTCGTCCCTGGAACATGGAATACAGCATCAGGCCATAGATGAACCCACCTAAACCTAGCATCAACCAGCCGTTGATATTGTTCTCTTTCTCCGTCGCTACCTGTTCCTTCTTTGTCAATCCCAAAAGTTTGAAGAACTGCCAGACAGCCGTCGCAATTAGAATAAAAACAAGGATGTAAAATAGTGCTTTCATCAATATTTTGTAAAGTTTTTAGGCGGATTTGAATGCCGTCAAATATAAATAAATTTATTAACTACTTTTTTCTCAATTCTTTGGGGACGCCCTTTGCGGCGACCTCTCCAGATTCGGTTTAGTAATGATACAATTCGCTTTCCTTCATGAAAGGATTACCCTTAGCATGTAGCGGAGCTTTCGCAATTGCCGAGAACACAACAAAGATGAATAGTCCTAGGAAGAAAGCAAGCGATGACAATTCTGGAATTCCGATGCTCCAGCTGTCACCCACGGTTGCCGGTGAGATCAACTGGAAAATATCAATGAAATGACCCGTTAGGATAACCAGTCCGGCCGCAACCACAAACCAGGGTATACGCTTGAAATCACTGTCCATAAGGATCAGTATGGGAAATACAAAGTTCATGACCAGCATCGAAATGAACGGCAGCTGATACGAACCGATCAGCCTTGGGTAAAAGTAGGCTGCTTCTTCCGGGATGTTTGCATACCACTGCAACATGAACTGGTCAAAGAAGAAGTAGGTCCAGAAAATACTGAAACCGAACATATATTTGGCCAAATCATGAATATGGCTGTTGTTCACAAATGGAATGACACCTTTGTTCTTCAGATAAATGGTTACAAGAGCAATGGTCGTTATGGCGGATACCAGGACGCTGGCGAATACATAGAAGGAGTACAACTGGCTGTACCAGTGCGGATCCAGGGACATCAACCAGTCAAATGACATGAAAAGCTCGAAAATTCCGAAGATCACAATGAAGGTCACCGACATGTTGAAACTCTTTTTGTAGAGCTTGACGTCGCCAGACTCGTCCAGAGCCAGAGAATTCCGACGAAGCAGGTACCTGAAAAGATTATAGGTACCCAAGTAGATAAAGCTTCGGATCAACCATCCCGGGATGTTCAACCACCAGGATTTCCCCTGGATGATCTCATCGTCTGCAGCTGCCTCTCCCATCCAGACATACATGTGGTTGAAGTGCATGGCCGAAAGCAGCAGGAAAATAAAGAGCAGAATAGAACCGGGCAATATGTATGCAGAGATGCCTTCCATGATTCTGAAAAGCACAATCGACCATCCCGCCTGGGCCGCCCATTGTATGGCATAGAATACCAGAACACAAACTGAGATCATCAGAAAGAAGAAGGCAGCGATGAAAAAGGCTGTCCAAGGTCTGTTCTGTGCCTGGTGCAACAAGTGTTCCAAATGGCTTTGCTCCTCCTCCGCACTGTGCTCCCCGGAGGCCTCCCCATGAGAAGCGTCCCCATGGGATCCGGAAGTAGCATGAGTCTCTTCGCCTCCGTGATGACCATCATCTGCATGTTGCATGGCCGCCACTTCTTCTGTTGTAGAAGGTGCCGAAAGGAATCCATACCCGATGCCCAGAAGACCGAGAATCATCAGTACGATTGAAACAGTTTTAAGTTTTCCCGAAAATGTATACATGTTATACTGTATTTGTTATCCTACATTAATTTTTCAAGAGCTCTGCTCTTAGCGTCTCTACATAGTGAACCACTTGCCAACGCTCAGTTTCTGTCAACTGTGACGAATGTGAGCCCATCAGGTTCCTGCCGTACATCAGCACGTGATAGATGCTTCCCTGCGTGATTTCCCGGTCCTTGTAATTCGGAACGCCTAGGAACTTTTCGTTTTTTACCAGGGTTCCCATGCCATCACCTTTGTCTCCATGACAGGTGGCGCAGTAAATGGTGTACATGGCCTTGCCGTTTTCAAGATTCTTCTCATTGACCACCAGTGGAGACCTCAGGGAATCCTTCGCCATTTGATAGCCCGCTTCAGAATTCGGGTACTCGTATACCGTGGTACCGCGCGCAATCGTGCCCTCTACAGGCAGTTGGGCGCTTATCCCGTTGTCAAAAACCGGGCTGGTAGAGTACGTCTCATAAGGTACCGGGTCGTACATATCCACGTCTCCCATGTACTGAGCCTTTCTCGTCGTCGGCCTGTCTTTACCGCACGACACAAGGGCCGCAAGCAACAATCCTGTACAAACTATGCTGAGTAATTTTTTCATCGTCTAATGCTTTTCTACGATTTTTGTTTCGATGGCTCCCGTCTTTGTCAAAAACGATTCCAATTCTTTTTCATCACCGGTAACCGGGACTTCCATGAGGAATTTGTCATCCGTCGTCCGCGGATCTGGATTCGAGGCCTTGACAAAAGGTCCGATCTTGCTCCGCATGTAGAAGGTGATCACCATCAGGTGGGAGGCAAAGAAAACTGTCATTTCAAACATGATCGGAACGAAGGCCGGCATGTTCTCCGCATAGGAGAAACTCGGCTTACCACCGATATTCTGGGGCCAGTCTTCAATCATCATGAAGTTCATCATCCAAACCGCGAATCCAAGTCCGGTCAAACCGTACAGAAAGGCAGTAATGGCTATTCGGGTTCCACCGATTCCCATGGCTTTTTCAAGTCCGTGAACCGGAAACGGAGTGTAAACTTCTTCGATATGATGATCAGCTTCACGAACTTCTTTGACGGCCTTCAAAAGAACGTCGTCATCGTCGTATATCGCGTGTATGACTTTATCACTCATCTTTTTGTTTTTATCGTGATTCTATTTATTCTATTTGTTGTCTCTTTCTCTTTTGAAATTGTCTCCTGATGATTTCAGGATCGATTTCACCTCCGCCTGTGCCACTACCGGGAAGGTTCGGGCATACAGCAGAAACAGTACAAAGAAAAATCCTACGGTTCCCATGAAAATGCCTACGTCGACGAAAGTCGGTTCAAACATGGTCCATGTCGATGGCAGGTGACCTCGGCTCAGGTTGATGACGATGATGTCAAAACGTTCAAACCACATCCCGATATTGATGATGATGGCCATGATGAACGAAACCGTGTAATTGGTTCTCAATTTTTTGATCCACAGCAACTGGGGAAAGACCCCGTTACACAAAATCAGCGCCCAGAAAGCCCACCAGTATGGACCTGTAGCCGCTCCAATGGACAGGTACGTGAAATCCTCATAAGAGCTTCCGGAGTACCATCCCACAAAGAATTCTGAAAGATAAGCGACCATGACGATGCCTCCCGTAACCAGGATGACCTTGTTCATGTTCTCAATGTGAACTCTCGTGATATAGGCTTCTAAATTTGAAACCTTGCGCATGACGATCAATAGGGTCTGCACCATCGCGAAACCCGAGAATACCGCTCCTGCAACGAAATAAGGAGGATAAACGGTACTGTGCCAACCCGGAATAACCGAAGTAGCAAAGTCAAAGGATACGATCGTGTGTACAGAGAGTACCAGCGGCGTGGCCAAACCTGCCAAGACCAGTGAAACTTCCTCAAATCGCTGCCAGTCTTTCGCTCTTCCGGTCCAACCGAAACTGAGCAAACTGTAGATTTTTTTCTGAAATGGCTTGGTGGCCCTGTCCCGGATCATGGCAAAGTCAGGCAACAGGCCTGTGTACCAGAATACAACAGAAACGGTCAGATAGGTAGAAATCGCAAATACGTCCCACAAAAGCGGTGAGTTGAAATTCGTCCAAAGCGACCCGAACTGGTTGGGAATCGGCATGGTCCAGTATCCGTTCCATACACGTCCCATGTGGATCACAGGAAAAAGCCCCGCCTGGAAAACCGCAAAGATGGTCATCGCTTCCGCAGAACGGTTGATTCCCATTCTCCATTTTTGACGGAAGAGCAGGAGAACCGCTGAGATCAGGGTTCCCGCGTGACCGATACCTACCCACCATACAAAGTTGGTGATGTCCCAGGCCCAGTTGATCTTATTGTTAAGACCCCAGACCCCGATACCGGTTCCGATGGTATAGGCAATCGCTCCTATGCCCCACAAAAACGCAGTGAGGGCCAGCAGGAACACGCCCCACCACCATTTATTGGCTTTTCCTTCAATCGGAGCCGCGATATCATTGGAAATGTCGTGATAAGTCTTATCTCCAACGATTAACGGTTCTCTAATAGGTGCTTCGTAATGAGCCATATCTTAAAATCTATTAATTTATTTTCCTTCTACGATTTAATTAAGCTTCGTTGGTATTCTTGACCTTCAACTGATAGAAAACGTTGGGTTTGGTCCCTACGAAATCCAACAATTTGAAGGTTCTGTCATCCTCGCTCAAATGAGCTACTTTGCTTTCCTTGTCATTCACATCCCCGAAAACCAAAGATCCGTTCGGACAGGCGCTTGAACAGGCTGTCTCGAACTCTCCGTCTGCAACGGCTCTTCCTTCTTTTTTCGCATTTAGGATGGTCAGCTGTGTCTTTTGGATGCAGAACGAACACTTCTCCATGACCCCTCTCGAACGAACGACAACATCCGGGTTCAATACCATTCGACCCAGTTCATTGTTCATGTTGAAGTCGAATTCGTTATTATTGGCATATTTGAACCAGTTGAAGCGTCTGACCCTGTACGGACAGTTGTTTGCGCAATAGCGCGTACCGATACAACGGTTGTACGCCATCTGGTTTTGTCCCTGACGGCCGTGAGAGGTGGCAGCCACCGGACATACTGTCTCACATGGCGCATGGTTGCAATGTTGACACATCACAGGCTGGAATGACACTTCCGGAGCATCAGAAGGGTGCGTCTGAGCCTCGAAGAAATCTCCCGATCCGAAGATGCCTTCTTCTTTTCCGCGCTCCACGGTCATTTCACTTGAATAGTAGCGGTCTACCCTGAGCCAGTGCATATCACGACTCACTCGTATCTCGTGCTTGCCGACCACAGGAACGTTGTTCTCTGCATGACAGGCAACGATACAGGCCGCACAGGCCGTACATGTCGCCAGGTCTATCGACAGATTGAACTTCGTGCCTATCGTATCGTCAAAAGGCTCCCAAAGGTCCACCTTGTCCTGCGTGACCTCCTGGTGATCCAGTGAAAACACAGGTGCGTGATTCCACTCCTCCACAGGTTTGTTCACAAAATCTTCCAGGGTGGTCTCTTTGAGGATTTCTCCTTCCCTTCCCATGATCGTGTGTTGCAATTGAACACAGGCAAACTCATGAACGCCTTCGGCTTTTTCAATGCTGACCTCATGATAGGCGGATCCAGCCAAAGGATAGGCATTGACACCTACCTTCATATCCTTCTTGAGATCGGTTCTACCATAACCGAGGGCTATGGAAACAGATCCCGGTGCCTGACCCGGTTGAATATAGGCAGGAACATTGTTCATGGTAACCCCATTGGCGGTAACATTAACAAGATTTCCGTTCAAGGCTCCGTTGTCCACGGTCCAGTTCTTTATACCCAGTCGCTCTGCGTCGATTCTGGAGATCAAAAGATAGTTGTCCCAGGAAGTTCGCGTTATCGGATCAGGAAGCTCTTGCAGCCAGGGATTGTTGGCCTGTTGACCGTCTCCCAATCCCGTTTTAACATAAACGGTGATCTCCATTTCCGAGTCCCCGGCACTGGAAAGAGCCGCATTGGCAGCAGCCAGGTCCACCTCATTGAGAGTGACCTCCTGATCTTCTGCGCCTACTTTGAACGAACCGTCGTGCAACGCCTTGTTCCAGGACTTACCGCCCAAAACATTGGTCTCCCACATGGCCCTGAGGTAATCGTAATAGGATTGATCGCTGCCGGTCCATTTCAGGAGTGTGTCTTGAAACTGCCTTGTATTGAAAAGCGGGTGAATCGTTGGTTGCATCAAACTGTAATGACCCTTCTTGATCTCCACGTCTCCCCAGGATTCGAGGTAGTGAGGCGCCGTTGCCACATATTGACACAATTCGGCTGTCTGATCCATGACAGAGGCAAAGCTTACTGAAAGTCCCACTTTTTTGAGGCCCTCAACAAATGCCGAGCCGTTAGGCAGGGTGTAAGCCGGATTCGTATTGTAAAGGAAAACTGCAGATACCGTACCTGAATTCATGTCCTTCACGAGTTGGGCAACCTTAGAGTCATTACCCATTCGAATATTCTTGGTCGAGACGACGTCAATGGCCTGGCTTTGCAGTGCATGGTTGATGGCCAGGGCCAGGAGCTGAGCATTCTCATCCTGAATCCCGGTCACAACGACAGCCTTGCTTCCGGCTTTTTTGATCTGGACCAGGGCTTTCTGAACTGCATCCTCAACTGGCGTCGCATTTCCTACACTCTTGCCTTCAACGATGGCGGCATAGAGCATTTGCATGACTTTCAACTGTTCGGAAGGCTTAACGATGACGCGCTTGTCGGCGTTACCTCCCGTCAGACTCATGTTCGATTCGAATTGAATGAGTCTCGACATCTTGCCGTTTTTCGGCTTTCTTCCGGCGGTGTACCCGGCACTGAAGTTGCCCCCCTGCCAATCGCCGAGGAAGTCGGCAGCCACCGATACTATGACATCGGCCTTGTCGAAATGGTAATCCGGAAGCGCCCTCTGACCGTACATCTTCTCAAAAGCATTGAGCGCGGCATCTTCGGAAACAGCATCGTAAACCACGTGCTCAACGTTGCCGTAAGCTTCGTTGAAAGATCCTATCAAGGCATTTATCGAAGGACTCGCCGTAGTTCCGGTCAGAAAAACGATGCGTCCTCCTTTGGCCTTGATGTCAGCCAATTGACCGCCCACTTCTTTGTCAAGTGTGGCCCAATCCGTTTCTTCTCCTTTTGCCATCGGCCCTCTCAAGCGGTTGTTGTCGTAAAGAGACAGGACCGAAGCCTGAACCCGGGCATTGGTGAAGCCATTTGCGGCTTCTTTGTTCGGCTCTATTTTGATCGGTCTTCCTTCGCGAACCTTAACCAGCACATTGGCAAAATCGTACCCATCGGCAATTGCACTCGCGTAGAAATCCGGTATTCCGGGAATCACATCATCGGGCTTCACCACATAGGGGATCGAATTGATAACAGGGCCCTCACAGGCAGCCAAAGAGGCCACAGCTGTAGAAAAACCGACGTATTTCAAGAAGTCACGTCGCGACGTGTCGCTATTGGATAGGGACTCTTTGTCTCCAAGAAACTTGTCCGTTGGAAGGTCCTCAATGAATTCACTTTTTTGCAGCTTTTCAACAATAGAGCTGTTTTCGTTCAGCTCTTCAACACTTTTCCAGTATTTCTTGTTAGATGCCATATGTTTTTCTCTTGTTTATTCGTTCTTATGAAACGTCACGAGGTCGCTTCAAATGAGTTCTTATTAGTAGTGACACTTTCCACACTCGAGCCCTCCGATCTGAGCAATGGTAACTTTCTCCACACCGTACTTATCGGCGAGTTGTGCATGAATCTTGGCATAATAGTCATTGCCCTTGAGATCCACGCTCGTTTCTCTGTGACACTCGATGCACCAGCCCATAGTCAAAGGTGAATACTGATACATGTCCTCCATTTCCTCTACGGGTCCATGACACTTTTGACATGCAATCCCTCCTGCAGTGACGTGCTGGGCGTGATTGAAATAGGCAAAATCAGGAAGGTTGTGGATTCGCACCCACTGGATGGGCTTCTCCTCGTAGCCTTCTATATAGGTCAGGTTCTCAGGGTCCCAACCAATGGCGTCGTAGATTTTCTGAATCTCCGCATCGTAGAATTCTTTGTCTCGCTCTGAAGTAACAGGCCCGTTGTACTCAGCGATGCTCTTGTGACAGTTCATACACACATTGACCGAAGGAATTCCGGAGTGCTTGCTGTGTTTGGCCGTTGAGTGACAGTACTGACAATCGATCTTATTGTCCCCTGCGTGAATCTTGTGCGAGAATGCAATGGGTTGTATCGGTTGATAGTCCTGATCAATTCCAAGGTCCATCAGGGCATTGAGTCCGATGTATCCAACGAGAATCAACACAAAGATCGTTGCAGAAATTTTCAGGAACCCGTTATTGCTGACAAAATAGATCCAGGCCACAAGACCTGCGATGGCCAGAATAACGACATAGGTCATCCAAGGGATTGGATGTCTGGGTTGAGCTATCACTTCCTCTCCGGCTGCTGCAGCAACAGGTGCTACATCACCCACCGAGGTATATGCGATTATGGCTTCAATGTCTTCATCCGACAGCTGTGGGAAAGCCGTCATCGGCATCCCGTTGTACTCGTTGAAAATATCAATGGCATCCTGATCACCACTAGCTCTCAAGGCGTTGTTGTCTTTGATCCAGGCCTTGAGCCATTCCATGCTCCTGCGGTCGGCAACATTGCCCAGGGCTGGTCCAATCAGTTTTTTATCCAATTTGTGACAGGAGGCACAATGCACCTGGTATAGCTTTTTACCGGCAGCCACCTTCGGGTCCACTTCCTGGGTTACAGCAGCCGTAGCCGGCGCTTCTTCGGGCTCACCATTGGTGTAAACGAGAATGTCATTGATATCCTGCTCCGACAACTGTGGATAGGCGGTCATCACCATTCCATTGTATTCGTTAAAAATATCGATGGCATCCTGATCGCCACTCGCCCTCAAGGCATTGTTATCTTTGATCCATGCCTGGAGCCACTCATTTTCCCTTCTATCGGTTACTCCTCCCAGGGCCGGACCGATCAGCTTTTTGTCAAGCTTGTGACATGCAGCACAATTGGCATTGAACAACTTCTTGCCGTTGGCATAATCACCTTCCTGAGCAGAAAGGTTAAAAGAAAAAAGGAAAAGGAAAGAAAGGCTGGCCAGGATCTTCTTCAGTGAATTGCTTTGTAGTAAAACTTTCATCTGTTCGATTTACGTGATTTAATGCTCGAAATTTGAGCGAAAAAATATTTTGAACTCCCGAATTCTATGATAAAAATCATGTTTGAGTAAAATATTGTGCAAAAATACATTTTCTGTTGTACAGACAAAGTCTAAATATTCTGTTAAAGTTAATTTATAATCATTCTAAATAAGTTTAAAAAGGCCTTTGTTTCAAACATTCTTTTAGTTTTGTAAAAATTATTAAACAAGCGCCATATGACTGCAAAATTTTCATCCCTGCTCGCATTCATTTTAATGATTCCCGGCATTTTGCTCAGCCAGGAAAATGAAGGTGATATTAGAGTGGAGAGCAGTGCAAGCGTCAAAGAGCTGATCGCACAGAAAATAGCCTATAACAAGGAGCAGAATTCTTTTCCGGGATACAAGATTCAGATCTATTACGGAAGTGAGAAGGAGTGTTACGAGATCAAGGACGAGTTCACCTCTCTTTTCCCGGATATTCCAACCTCAATCATTTTCAGCACGCCACAGTGGAAGTTGCAGGTAGGTGAATACAGAAGCCGCCTTGAAGCGGATAAAAGCATTCAATCCATCAAGAAAGAATATCCTTCGGCTATCGTCCTGGCAACCGAAATAGAATTGGAATGAAGCAACGACCATGAATGAACATCTCGATGCCAGCAATAAGAACCTCAATCCGGAGGACTTTGACGTGGAACGCAAGCTGCGGCCCCTCAGTTTCGATGATTTTGCCGGTCAGGAACAGGTAATCGAGAACCTGAGAGTCTTTGTAGAGGCGGCGAATTTGAGAGGTGAGGCCCTTGATCATACCTTATTTCACGGACCTCCGGGCCTCGGTAAAACGACCCTGGCTCACATCATAGCCAACGAACTCGACACGAACATCAGGGTAACCTCTGGCCCGGTACTGGACAAACCCGGGGATCTGGCAGGTTTGCTGACTAATCTAGGTGAACGCGATGTGCTTTTTATCGATGAGATTCACAGGTTGAGCCCGGTCATCGAGGAATACCTGTATTCGGCCATGGAGGACTACAAGATCGACATCATGATCGAATCAGGGCCCAATGCGAGAAGCGTCCAGATCAACCTGGAGCCCTTCACCCTGATCGGTGCCACCACGCGTTCCGGACTCCTCACGGCACCCATGAGAGCCCGATTCGGGATCAGCAGCCGCCTTCACTACTACGACACCGAACTCCTGACCCACATCGTTCAAAGGAGCTCAGGAATTCTGGATGTCAGCAACACCATCGAAGCCGCCATTGAGATCGCGGGGCGCTCCAGGGGAACACCACGAATTGCAAATGCCCTTCTCAGACGTGTCCGTGATTTTGCCCAGATCAAGGGAGATGGGAACATAGACATCAAAATCGCGAGATATGCCTTGAATGCTCTGAATGTGGACAAGCATGGCCTGGATGAGATGGACAACAAGATCCTCTCTACGATCATCGACAAATTCAAGGGGGGACCGGTTGGGATCTCAACCTTGTCCACGGCAGTCGGAGAGAACGCCGAGACCATAGAAGAAGTCTATGAGCCCTTCCTCATCCAGGAAGGTTTCATCATGAGAACACCTCGTGGCCGGGAGGTCACCGAACTGGCCTACAAACACCTGGGCAAGACTCCCGGAAGTACCCAGGACACTCTTTTTTAAATCGTTGTGGACGCCAGATCCCGAAATACCCAATGGATCAAAGAGGAAGCCCTGCGACTTGGTTTTGACTCCATTGGCGTGAGCAAAGCCGAATTTCTGGAAAATGAAGCGTCACGCCTTGAAGCCTGGCTGAAAAGCGGATTTCACGGTCAGATGTCCTACATGGAGAATCATTTTGACAAACGCCTCGACCCCACTCTTCTGGTTCCTGGGGCCCAATCCGTGATTTCCCTTGCTTACAATTATTTTCCGAAAGAGTTCCAAAGAGAAGATAGTTACAAGCTTTCAAAATACGCCTACGGTGAAGATTATCACTTAGTGGTCAAGGACAAATTGAGAGACCTGGTCTCTTCCATGCAGGAAAGGCTCGGAAGCTTTCATGCACGTGTCTTCACGGATTCGGCCCCGATTATGGAACGGAGCTGGGCCCAACGTTCCGGTTTGGGTTGGATCGGCAAGCATTCGTTGTTGATCAGCAAGAGCAAAGGCTCCTACTTTTTCCTGGCCGAGATCATCACGGACCTGGAACTCGAAGCCGATGTGCCTTTTTCGACAGACCATTGCGGCACCTGCACCCGTTGCGTGGACGCCTGCCCGACGGAGGCCATCATCCCGGACAAAACCGTGGATGCCTCGAAATGCATCTCCTATTTCACGATCGAGCTCAAGGATGAAATCCCAGTGGAGTTCCGGGAAAAATTCGAGGATTGGATGTTCGGATGTGATATCTGTCTGGACGTTTGTCCCTGGAACCGATTTTCACTACCGCATTCAGAACCCAGGTTTGAGCCACGCAGTGAGATCCTTGACTATTCCAAAAAAGATTGGGAGGAAATCACGGAGGATCTGTTCAAGGAACTGTTCGCCAACACGGCAGTCGAGAGAACAAAATTCTCGGGTTTGAAAAGAAATTTGAAATTTCTCAAAAGGTGAATATTGTCACGTTCGGTCATTTCAAAAGATTTAACTTTGGAGGTTGAATCTTTTAAGAAGAAATCATGTCTGCGAAAATCAAGAAAAAAGATGCACTTCATTACCACGAGTTTCCGACCCCGGGAAAGATCGAAGTAAACCCGACAAAGAAGTACAGTACGCAAAGAGAGCTTTCCCTGGCCTATTCTCCCGGAGTCGCCGAACCCTGTCTTGAGATCGCCAACAACGAGCTGGACGTCTACAAATACACCTCCAAAGGAAATCTGGTCGCCGTTATCTCAAATGGAACTGCGGTTTTGGGCCTGGGAGACATTGGACCCTCAGCCTCCAAACCGGTCATGGAAGGAAAGGCCTTGCTGTTCAAGATCTTCGCTGATATCGACGTCTTTGACATCGAAGTTGACACCAAGGACATCGACAAGTTTGTAGAGACAGTCAAGAACATTGCACCGACTTTTGGCGGGATCAACCTCGAAGACATCAAGGCACCCGAGGCGTTTGAGATAGAAAGAAGGTTGAAAGAGGAACTGAATATACCGGTGATGCACGACGATCAGCACGGAACCGCAATCATTTCTGCCGCTGCCTTGAAGAACGCCCTTGAACTGGCGGATAAAAAAGCGTCGGAGGTCACCGTAGTCATCAATGGAGCAGGTGCTGCAGCCATTTCCTGCACCAAGCTTTATGGAGAACTGGGCGTCAAAAAGGAAAATATCGTCATGTGCGACAGCAAAGGTGTTCTGCGCGAGGATCGTGACAATCTAACGCCGGAGAAAAAAGAGTTTACAACTCGTCGGAACCTGCACACCCTGGAAGAGGCCATGGTCGGAGCCGATGTATTTGTCGGGCTGTCCATTGGGAACGTTGTGAGTCCTGAAATGTTGAAGACAATGGCGGATAACCCGATCGTTTTTGCCATGGCAAATCCGGATCCCGAAATCGACTACAAGCTTGCCGTTGAAACAAGGAAAGACATCATTATGGCGACCGGTCGATCCGACTATCCCAACCAGGTGAACAATGTGCTGGGCTTCCCGTTTATTTTCCGGGGTGCACTGGACGTGAGGGCGACTAAGATCAATGAGGCAATGAAGATGGCAGCGGTTCACGCCCTGGCTGACCTTACCAAAGAGAGCGTTCCTGAACAGGTCAACATCACCTACAACAAGAAGAGCATCACCTTTGGCAGGGACTACATCATCCCAAAACCATTTGACGCGCGACTCATCAGCGAGATTCCGCCTGCAGTTGCCAAAGCAGCCATGGAAAGTGGAGTGGCTCAGCGTCCCATCAAGGATTGGGAAGCCTACAAAGAAAATCTCATCGAGCGACTGGGAGCAGGGAACAAACTGATGCGCCTTATAACCAACAGGGCGAAATCCGATCCAAAACGAGTTGTTTTTGCAGAGGCCGATCAGCTAAATGTGCTTAAGGCTGCTCATATTGCCTATGAAGAAGGAATTGCCATCCCCATTCTGCTGGGCAGCAAAGAAGAGATTCGAAAATTGATGGAGGAGATCCAGTTCGAGGGGGATATCGCAATCATCGACCCCAAGTCAGATTCCGAGCGGGAAAGACGTTATAACTTCGCTAAGATCTATTGGGAGAAACGAAGGCGCAACGGCATCACGCTTCTGGAGGCGCAAAAATGGATGCGGGAGCGAAACTATTTTGCGGCAATGATGGTCAACGAAGGCATGGCAGAAGCGCTTGTAACGGGATATACCCGAAGCTATCCTACCGTTGCCAAGCCCATGATTGATCTGATCGGAAAGATCAAGGGAATCAAGAAGGTGGCTGCAACCAACCTCATGCTGACCGAAAGGGGGCCGCTTTTTCTCTCGGACACGGCAATGATCATCAACCCCAATGCCAAAGAGCTCGCAGAAATCGCCCGGATGACAGATAAGACGATGAAGCTTTTTGGTCTTGAACCGAATCTCGCTATGGTCTCATTCTCCAACTTTGGATCTTCCAAAGGGGATTCAGCGGTCAAGATGAGAGACGCCGTGACCTATCTTCATAAATTCTATCCCGAGGTGACCATTGACGGAGAGCTCCAGGCAGATTTCGCCTTAAACGCGGAAATGAGAAATGACAAATTTCCATTCACAAAACTTCAGAAGAAAAAGGTCAACGGTCTTATTTATCCGAATCTGGAATCGGCAAACATCAGTTACAAGCTGATCAAGGAACTGGGAGTGGCCGAATCGATAGGACCGATAATAATGGGCCTCAACAAACCCGCTCACCTCATCCAGCTCGGGGCCAGTGTCGATGAAATAGTCAACATGGTATGCATTGCCGTAGTGGATGCCCAGGGGAGAAAAAATTAGTTATTAAAAAGCTTGAACAAAACTTTTCGCGGCACTTAAAATCATTACATTTGATTTGATTACGATTCAGATTTTATGATTACACATATCCGGGGCCGGCTCGTGGAGAAACATCCCGATCACGTCGTTGTTGAGTGCAACGGCCTGGGCTATTATCTTGTCATTTCACTGCAGACTTTCTCAAATCTTCCCGACCAGGAGAATATCCATCTCTTCACGCATCAGGTCATTCGGGAAGACGCTCATACCCTCTATGGTTTTTACAGCAAGACCGAACGGGAAATCTTCAAATTGCTGCTCTCCGTCTCGGGTGTTGGACCCAGTACGGCGGTCACTATGTTATCCTCCATGGACACCGATGAAATTCAGGAAGCCATTGCTCATGAAGACGTTTCTAAGATTCAGTCTGTCAAGGGCATAGGCTTAAAAACGGCTCAGCGTGTGATTGTCGATCTGCGTGACAAGATTCTGAAATCCTATGAAATTTCAGAAGAATTGCAAACACCGAACAATACTATTCGAAATGAAGCGTTATCAGCTTTAGAAGTGTTAGGTTTCAACAAGAAAAAAGTTGAAAAAACAATACAAGTTATTTTGCAGGAAGAACCAGACACCAGTTTGGAGGACCTCATAAAAAAAGCCTTAAAAAACTTGTAAAATTTGTTCAGTGTAGAGCAATTCAAATATAATCTCCCTATTATATTTGTTGTACTCCTTTTTAGTACGACTGTACTTTCGGCTCAAATAAATTCATCCAATAATTCGACAAACAGCTCAATATCAAGTAGTTCGACTACTATTGATACAATTCCGGCGCTTCCCTACAATTTTAGCAGCAAGCAAAACGGCGGTCTTTTCCTCAATGACAACAAGGAACTGGAGGTGATCTACGATCCCAACACGGGCAATTACATACTCATGGAAAAAATCGGGGATTACTACATCGAACATCCCCGACAAATGACCGCCGAAGAATACAAAGACTACAGACTCCAGAGGGACATGATCGAATACTCCCGTTCCAAGCTTGACGCAGTGGGCGGAAGGACCGGAAATGCCGAGGAAGCCCGAAAAAACCTGCTTCCAACCTACTATGTCAACTCCAATTTCTTCGAGAGCATTTTCGGAGGAAACAGCATAGACGTGAATGTTCAGGGTTCGATCCTGATCAAAATGGGTCTGATCTATCAGCGGGTCGAAAATCCCCAGCTTTCGGAAAACAACCGACAAAGCACGACCTTCGACTTTGACCAGGAGATCAATGCGAGCTTAAATGCAAGAATCGGGACCAGGCTGAGGGTTTTGGCCAATTTTGACACCCAGTCCACCTTTAATTTCCAAAATATCGTCAAGTTGGAATACACCCCAACGGAAGACGACATCATCCGCAAGATCGAAGTGGGTAACGTGTCCATGCCAAGCCGAAACTCACTGGTGACGGGAGCCCAAAACCTTTTTGGGGCAAAAATGGAGCTCCAATTCGGAAAGACCACGGTTACGGGAATTTTCTCCCAGCAGAGATCCCAGACGCGCTCGGTGACGGCACAGGGTGGATCGCTGCTCAATGAATTTGAGTTCCGCGCAACTGACTACGACATCAACAGGCACTTCTTCCTGGCTCAGAACTTTCGCGACAACTACAACCAGGCGCTGGTTAACTTCCCGCTGATCAACAGCACGATCAACATTACCCGCATCGAAATCTGGGTGACCAACCGAAACGCCACAACCGAAGGAACCAGAAACATAGTCACCCTGGCCGACCTTGGGGAGAATGATCCGGGCAACATCGGTCCGGCAAACGTGACTCCAACCCCGGGCGGTAAGGATCCGAGCAACGAAGCGAACAATCTCAGTGACCTGCTTACCCTGAACGGACCGATACGGGATATTGCGACGGTTCGAAATGCCGTGGCGCCCTACAACATGATCCAGGGTCGCGACTACACCTACCTCGGAAACGCTGTCAAACTGGTTCAGGGCGTAGACTTTACCATGAACGCACAGCTGGGTTTCATCACTCTCAACCGAAGGCTGGTTGAAAGCGATGTGCTTGGGGTCGCCTATGAATACACCGATGGGACGGAAGTCTACCGGGTCGGTGAATTCACCGATGCCGGGGTTGTAGCACCCGACAATCTCGTCGTAAAAATGCTCAGAAGTGAAATCATCGATCCGACGATCCCGATGTTCGACCTGCTGATGAAAAACGTCTATGAGATTCCGGGTGCTTTCCAGCTCGACAGGGATGGGTTCCGGCTGGAGCTCCTCTATCGGGACGATGCTACCGGAGAACCTGTGAATGTCCTTCAGAACGCACAGACGCCCGGGGTTAATGACCGAACCATTCTGAATTTGCTGAGACTGGATCGACTGGATCAGAACAACAACGTAAAACCTGAAGGAGACGGGTATTTCGATTATGTCGAAGGAATTACCATCGACTCTCCGAACGGGTATTTCATATTCCCTGTGGTCGAGCCCTTTGGAGAGTACCTCGACGACGAGCTCTTGCCGGAAGACGACGTTTACATCTTCCGGGAACTCTATGACCGTACCCAGGCAGAGGCCCAGAATGACTTCCAGGAAAAGGACAAATACTTTATCAAGGGATACTTCAAATCGGATGGTCAAAGCGGAATTCCACTGGGTGCCTTCAACGTGCCGAGAGGTTCCGTCAAAGTGACCTCGGGTGGGCGGGAACTCGTGGAGGGCGTGGATTACGTGGTCGACTACAACATCGGGAACGTGCAGATCATCAACCCGGCGCTGATTGCCTCGGATGCTCCGATCCAGGTGGATGTGGAAAACAACATCGGCTTCAACCAGCAGAGAAGAAGGTACATGGGGCTGGATGTCCTGCATGTGTTCAATGAGAAGCTGGCCCTTGGAGGTAGTTTGATCAATCTCAATGAGAGGCCACTGACGCAGAAGGCCCAATTTGGCTCGGAACCCGTAAACAATACGATCCTGGGAGCCTACCTGACTTATCGGTCGGAGGTGCCCAAACTCACAAAATGGGTGAATGCCCTGCCCAATATAGACACAGACGCTCCCTCCTACGTTTCGGTGCGATCCGAAGTGGCGCATTTGATCCCGGGTACTCCAACGGGCATTGACCTCGAAGGAGCAGCAACATCCTATATAGACGATTTTGAAGGAGCCCAAATTCCTCTTGACATGAGGGCGCCCAAGCAATGGTTCACGGCCTCTGTTCCTCTCGGGCAATCAGGCGACCTCGATTTCACCAATGGGAACATTGCCGATGGTTTGCCGGAACAGCTTCGTTTTGGGGCGTTGCGATCCCAATTGTCCTGGTACAACATCGACCAACTCTTCTACGGAACCAGCCTTCGTCCGCCGAACATTGACAGCGAAGAGCTCTCCCGGGCCGAGGTGAGGCAGGTCAACTTCAATGAGCTCTTTCCGAACGTGGAGCTCGACGTGACCCAGTCGAGCATCGTCAGGACCTTTGACATGGCCTACTATCCGGCCGAGCGAGGAACAAACAGCTACGATGACAGTTTTGGGAGCGATGGCAAATTCATCAATCCGGAAGACCGTTGGGCCGGTATCACCAGGGCCCTGACAACCACCAACTTCCAGCAGGCCAATATTGAATACATCCAATTCTGGTTGATGGACCCTTACGAAAACTACTCGATCCGACCTGAAGAAGGCGGGCCACCTGCCCCCCCTTCCGATGCTGATTTTGTCGGCGAGCTCTACTTCAACTTTGGCGACGTTTCAGAGGATATCCTGACCGACGACCTCAAGATGTTTGAAAACGGACTGCCGGAAGACGGAAACCAGGTGCCGGGATCCAACATCCAGGAAACACCCTGGTCATCCATACCGACAAATCAGTCCTTGCTTTACGCTTTTACAGAAGACGATGCCGCGCGGGTCAACCAGGACCTGGGGCTTGACGGAATAAATGACCAGGCAGAAGCGGAAAAATACGGACAGGTTTTTGGCGAGGACCCCTCTGCTGACAACTACCGCTTTTTCAGAGGATCCGATTACGACGCCGAGGATGCCTCAATTCTGACGCGCTACAAAAAATTCAGCCTGACGGAAGGAAACTCTCCCACAGTGGCCAACAGCACGGAGAGTTATCCGACCTCCGCGACCACCTTTCCCGATGTCGAGGACATCAACCGGGACCAGACCATGAACACCATTGAGCGCTATTACCAGTACAAGGTTTCCCTGAACAAAAATGACCTGGTGGTCGGACAGAACTACATTGTGGATTCAAAAACCACCACCATCACCCTGGCCAATAACACGACCCAGCAAACGACCTGGTACCAGTTCCGAATCCCGATTACCACCCCGGACGATCCTGACAACATCATAAACGACATGACCGGCTTCACCTCGATCCGTTTCATGCGGATGTTCCTCACCAAATTCAAGATCCCGGTGGTCCTGAGGTTCGGGGAGCTGCAGCTTGTGCGTGGGGACTGGAGGCGATACACAAAAACGATCGACGAGAACATAGATCCACCCCAGGAGCTGCCACCGGATCAAAATCAGAATTTCGAGGTGGGTGTGGTCAACATCGAAGAAAACGAAGACAGGGAACCGATACCCTATGTGCTTCCGCCCGGCATTCGTCGCGAGCAGCTCCAGGGAACCACCACGATTCAGCAGCAAAACGAGCAATCCCTTTCAATGAAAGTCTTTGATCTGCCTCCCGGAGAGACAAGGGCCGTCTTCAAAAACACAACCTTCGACCTGAGGATGTACAAGAACCTAAAAATGTTCATTCACGCCGAATCCGTTCGGGGCAGCATTGAGGTCATGGATGACGAGCTGGTTGCGATCATGCGCCTGGGCAGTGACACCGACGACAACTATTACCAGGTGGAGATCCCGCTGAAGATCACGGATTTCAATGCTGTAACAGCTGAGGAGATCTGGCCCGAAGAAAACAACATCAATGCCCTGATCGAAAGTTTTGGAAACATCAAACTCGAGCGCGAGGAAGTAAACGCTCCGGTCAATGAGCTCTATCCTCAGATCCAGTCAGGCGAGCCACCGGAACTCAGAATCCGCATCAAGGGTAATCCGAACCTGGGCAATATTCGCACCCTGATGCTGGGTGTCCGCAACGAAAGTTTCACCCCCAAGAGCATGGAGCTTTGGTTCAACGAGCTTCGTGTGGCGAATTTCGACAACAAATCCAGTTGGGCGGCCATCGTGAATGCCGACGCCAACTTCGCTGACTTTGCGGATATCTCCGCAACGGGAAGCATGCATACGATCGGTTTTGGATCGCTCGACCAGATGGTCAATGAGCGGAGCCAGGACGAGATGAAGCAATACGCTTTTGTGTCAAATATCAACATCGGTCAGCTCCTGCCTAAGAGGGCGGCGGTAAGCATCCCGATGAATTTCAGTTTCGGTGAGGAGTTCAGGGATCCCAAATTCGATCCGCGATTCCAGGACGTTCTCTTTGACAAGAATTCCGACAATGCGGATGCAGCCCGGGACTATACCAAAAGAAGGAGCATAAATTTCATAAACGTCAGGAGGAACCGAACTTCAGCAGACGGAAAACCCCATTTCTACGACGTGGAAAACCTTTCCCTGTCCTATCTTTTCAACGAAACATATCACCGGGACTACAACATTCAGAAGTTCATAGATCAAAAGGTAAGGGCCTCCGTCAATTATACGTACAGCTTTCAGCCTAAGGTGATCGAGCCTTTCAAAGGATGGGGACTGGTGAGTGACAAGGCCTACCTCCAGTTCATCAAGGATTTCAACCTGAATCTGTTGCCCACCTCCCTGGCGATCAACAGCAATATCATTCGCTCCTACAACGAGCAACTGTCGCGCACGCTCGTGGAAGGCCTGCCAGATCTGCCTCTTCTTCAACAGAGAAACTATATGTTCGACTGGGACTACCTCATCGCATACAACCTGACGCAGTCCCTGCAATTCTCCCTCAGGGCCATGAACAATTACGTCTATGACCAGTTCGACAATAATGAGGACATCGAGATTTATGACAATTTCTTCCGCGTCGGGCGTCCGGAGCACTACCACCAGACGCTTAACATGTCATATAAGATTCCTTTTGACAAGTTTCCTGTGCTCGATTTTCTGACAGGCACCTACAACTATACGGCAGATTACGATTGGCAGGCTCCGGCATTCACCAACATCGAGACCCTGGCCAACACCATACAGAATTCCAACACCCATAACCTGACCGCAGAAATGGGCATGGACCGTCTTTACGATTACATCGGCTTGAACAGACTGTTCACGAAACGCAAGACGGTTGACGCAAAACGAGATCCCGATTCAGGAGAGATTCAGAAAGCCAAACGAAGTCTGACAGGGGGTCAACGCCTGGGCAGGGCCTTTATCGACATTCTCACGGGTGTTAAGAACATCCGATTCTCCTACACGGAAAACAACGGAACTTTCCTTCCTGGTTTTGTCCCTGAATTCGGGTTCCTGGGGCAGACCCGGTTCGACGGTGGTTTCGCTCCGACCTTTGGTTTCGTATTTGGCAGCCAGGCCGATATCCTGGACAAAGCCCTGAGAAATGGTTGGCTGATATCCCGCGGTCAGTCGGACAACTACTACGCGCGAAACTACAGCAAGTCGCATTTTGACAAATTCGACTACTCAGCCAATGTTCGATTCACGCGAGACCTCGACATTGAGCTCTTCGGAAACCGCACCTACACCGAGAGCTTCAACCAGCAATTGGATGTCATCGACGGTTTGTTGAATGAGACCCCGAGAAACGCTGTGGGAAATTTCAGCATTTCGATGTTCATGATCGGCATGTCCCTGCAAGATGGGGAGGAGCTCTTCCAAACCTTCAAAGACAACAGGGCGACTATATCACAAAGACTTGCGGATGAGTCGGGTGCCGATATTAATGGATTTGGCAGCACAAGTCAGGACGTGGTCCTGCCTGCCTTCCTCGCCGCCTATACCGGTAAAAGCGCCGAAAGCGTCAAACTGAGTGCTTTTCGCAATACGCCCATACCAAACTGGAGAATCTCCTACAAGGGGCTCATGAACATTCCTTTCATGAAGGAGAATTTCAGGAGCTTCACCCTGGAGCACAGCTACAGGTCGGTCTATTCGATACTGTCATTCACGAACAACCTGAGATACGATGCGGACGATCCATACGGGGACGTCAATCGCGACATTGCAGGCAACTACAACCCCAAACAATTGTTCAACGGCGTAAACCTGATCGAAGAATTCTCACCTCTC
The DNA here is from genome assembly GCA_942492425.1 of uncultured Flavobacteriaceae bacterium. Taxonomy (GTDB): domain Bacteria; phylum Bacteroidota; class Bacteroidia; order Flavobacteriales; family Flavobacteriaceae; genus Lutimonas. The sequence goes on along the minus strand of CALOEQ010000001.1, from coordinate 469,313 downwards.
ATTCTTGTCGACATGAGTTTGAAGAACTCTTTCTCATTGCGTGCTGCCTACAACCGCGACAAGGCGCTGAATCTGAACTTCAACAACAACACAGTGACCGAGGTGGCAGGTGAAGAGGTGGTCATGGGATTGGGCTATCGCATTAGAAACGTCAGAATGAAATTCAAAATGGGCAGCGGGGGCGGTTCGACCACTTTCCAGGGGGATGTCAACCTGAAACTCGATGTGGGAATACGCGACAATTTGACAACCGTTCGGGCTTACGGCATAGACGAAGACATCAACAATGACCAGATCACAGGCGGCCAGAGCCTGGTTTCAGTGAAATTCCTCGCAGACTACTCCCTGAATAAAAATTTATTGGCGTCCTTTTTCTTTGACTATAATAATTCTAAATTTGCAGTATCCACAACATTCCCGCGAACGTCAATCAACGGAGGGATCAGCGTGAGATACATTATCGGAAATTAATTTAATTCACATCCTATGAACTTTCCTGAAAACCTGAAATATACCAAAGACCACGAATGGGTGAGTGTTGAAAATGGAATCGCTACAGTGGGAATCACTGATTTTGCCCAAAGCGAACTGGGCGACATCGTTTACATCGATATCGACGGTCTGGATGAGACCCTGGATCAAAACGAAGTTTTTGGCAGTGTTGAAGCGGTTAAAACCGTTTCGGATCTCTTCATGCCGGTCAGCGGTGAGGTTATCGAATTCAATGAAGACCTGGAGGATGCTCCCGAAAACGTGAACGCGGATCCTTACGGTTCGGGATGGATGATCAAAATCAAAGTTTCTGACATGGCGGAAACAGAAGCCTTGCTGGATGCTGCGGGATATAAAGAACTTATTGGAGCGTAACGCCCTCTGGCTGGCTGTACTGGCGACCTTGGGTGTAGCAATACTCAGTCTTGGGGCAGTTCCCAAACTGAATATCGGGCTCGATCTGAAATCATCTGACAAATACCTGCATTTCATTGCGTATTTCAGTCTTTGCCTGCTGTGGTTCTTTGCTCTGAGGGACCGACTGCACCGATATATTTTTCGGATTCTCATACCCCTTGGCCTCATACTTTACGGCATCATTCTTGAGGGTATGCAAGGGGGGCTGACCACATACAGGACGGCCGACATCTACGACGCAGTTGCCAATACGGCAGGAGTTATAGGGGCCATGATACTGGCAGACAAGCTTTTGCGTTGGTTCGACTCAATTTAAAAAATCCTTGCGTGAATGGAAATTTATTCCTTAAATTAGCGCAGAAGAAAACTTACAGAGAATTATGGAAGCCAAAAAGAACCCGAAAGCAAACCTAGAGAAGCACAATAAGCAGTTCATGCTGCTGGGATTGGCCCTCGCATTAATCGTCATCTACATCGGAATCGAGTGGAAGACCTTTGAGCGAAATATTGCAGACCTCGGAATTGCTGACATTGCCGCAGATGAAGAAATTGATATCCCAATCACGGAGAGAATTCAGGAAGTGAAACCACCACCGCCACCGCCACCGGCACCTGAAAAAATTGAAGTGGTGGAGGATGAGGAAGATATTGAAGAGACCGTTCTTGAGTCAACTGAAACGGACGAATCTGAGGCAGTAGAGGTCGAAGAGATCGAGGAGATCGTTGAAGATGAAGAGGTCATTGACGATGTCCCGTTTGCTATCATTGAGAATGTGCCTGTTTACCCAGGTTGCAAGGGAAGCAACGAAGAGAAGAAGAAATGCATGGTCGATCAAATCACCAAGCACGTAAACCGCAAGTACAACACCGGTTTGGCAGGAGACCTTGGTCTGAGCCCCGGAAAGAAAAGAGTTTACGTTCAATTCAAGATTTCCAAAACAGGAGACATTGTAGATGTGAGGGCAAGAGGTCCGCACGCCAGGCTTGAAAAAGAAGCCGTGCGCGTTGTCGAGTTGCTCCCAAAAATGGAACCCGGAAAGCAAAGAGGCAGACCGGTAGGTGTGAAATACACATTACCCATCACGCTTCTCGTCGAATAGGGAATTCCTTAGAGGATTTATAAGCTTTAAAAAAAAAACCGCCAAAATTGGCGGTTTTTTTTTGTGTGCCGGACACTGATCCTCAGGTTGCTAAAATCTGAAACATGACAAAAATCATGGTTTTTTGAAGACGTATTTCCTAACTTAGAAAGCATCTCCTTAAAACTTTCAGCCATGTTAGTCAAAAAAAGATACAGGGCACGGTTGTCTCCCAACAGAAAATTATTCTTTCAACTTGGATTGGTACTCACTTTGTTGATCATTTACATAGCATTGGAATGGAAGACAATGGACAGATATGTCCAGGAATTCAACAGTGTGAGCTATGAGACAGAGGAATTAATCGACATACCCCTCACTCAAAGAATTCAGGAAGTAAAACCTCCGCCTCCACCTCCACCTGCCCCGGAAAGAATCGAGATCGTAGCCGATGAAGAGGAGATCGAGGAAACTGTGCTTGAAACCACAGAAACCGACGAAACAGAATATGTAGAAGCCTTAGAAATCGAGAACATAGAAGAAATCATTGAGGAGGAAGAGATGCAAAAAGACATCCCCTTCGCTATTATTGAAGAGCCTCCTATTTATCCCGGTTGCAAAGGAAGCAAGGAAGAAATGAAACAGTGCATGCAGGACAAAATCAATGCCCATGTCACCAAGTACTTCAATATAGGCCTTGCCCAGGAATTGGGTCTCACCCAAGGGAAGAAGAAAGTCTATGTGCAATTTAAGATAGACAAGAATGGGGAAATCACCGATATTCGAGCTCGTGGTCCGCATACCCGACTGGAAAAAGAAGCCATTCGGGTGGTGGAATTGCTTCCCAGGATGACTCCGGGCAAACAGAGAACGCGTCCAGTGAGGGTTTCCTATACCTTGCCGATAACAATGCTCGTCCTCGAATAACATCTAAAAGTATTGCTTAGTTTTTGTAAATTTGGAATCCTAACATCCGGGAATGATTCCAAACTTGAATAACTTGTCTCCCTATGACACGCTCGGTGTCCAGGAGCGCGTGGATCGCTTTTGCAAAAGAAGCATCAAAAAGTCATCGAAGATCGAGGGTCTGAAACTGGCTCTGAGCATGATTGACCTGACCACCCTGGAAGGGAAAGACACACCCGGAAAGGTGAAGCAACTCTGCTACAAAGCTATCCATCCTCATGACCAGTTGAAGGGCTTACCCAAAGTAGCTGCCGTCTGTGTCTATCCCACCTATGTGAGTCTGGCGAAGAAAGAGCTCAAAGGGTCTGGTATATCCGTCGCTTCGGTTGCCACAGCCTTCCCCAGTGGCCAGTCGAGCTTGAAAACCAAATTGTCCGACACGCTTTTTGCGGTTGAACAAGGAGCTGACGAGATTGACATGGTCATTTCCCGTGGAGAGTTTCTTGCAGGGAACTATGAATTCGTATTCGACGAAATAGCCGCTATCAAGGAAGCTTGTGGAGAAGCACATCTCAAGGTTATTCTGGAGACAGGTGAGTTGGACACGCTGGACAACGTCAGAAAAGCCAGTGAACTGGCCATGCACGCCGGTGCGGATTTCATCAAAACATCGACAGGCAAAATACAACCGGCCGCAACCCTGCCAGTCACTTATGTCATGCTCGATGCGATCAAGGATTTTTATTTGAAGACCGGTAAGATGATCGGCATGAAACCAGCGGGTGGAATCTCGAACTCAAAAATCGCTTTGCAGTATCTCGTCATGCTCAATGAGGTCCTGGGTGAGAAATGGATGAACAAGAATTATTTTCGATTTGGAGCGAGCAGTCTCGCCAATGACATTCTCATGCAATTGGTCAAGGCGGAGACCGGCTACTATCAATCATCAAATTACTTTTCAAAGGATTAAGCCATGGACGGAACTGACAGTCAAGACGTATTCATTTCCAAATGGGAATATGACCAGGCTCCGGAGAGTCAGGATCACATTAAAATTGACAAACGTTATGGTCTCTTCATCGATGGAAAATTTGAAGAGCCCAAAAGCAAAAAGTACTTTCAAACGACGGATCCTTCAAATGGAAAAGTTTTGGCGAAGGTGGCCGAGGCCTCTGAAATGGATGTTGACCTGGCGGTGAAAGCGGCTCGAAAGGCGTTTAAGAAATGGTCGGGTCTGCCAGCAAAAGAGAGGGGGAAACACATCTTCAGGATCGCTCGGCTGATCCAGGAAAGAGCGAGAGAACTGGCTGTGATCGAAAGTCTCGACGGAGGAAAGCCGATACGGGAATCCAGGGATATAGACATACCTCTGGCGGCCAATCATTTTTTCTATTACGCCGGTTGGGCAGATAAGCTCGAGTATGCGTTTCCAGGAAGAAAAGTTAAACCCCTGGGTGTCGCAGGGCAGATCATCCCCTGGAACTTCCCGCTGCTTATGGCGGCCTGGAAGCTGGCTCCTGCCCTGGCAACGGGTAACACGGTTGTTCTCAAACCAGCTGAAACCACTCCTTTGACCGCCCTGAAACTCGCAGAGATCATCCGAGACAGCGAGCTTCCGCATGGCGTTGTCAATATCGTAACGGGAGCAGGTGAAACCGGGGCATCCCTGGTCAGGCATCCTGATGTGGACAAAATCGCTTTTACCGGATCAACGGCAGTGGGCAAATTCATCCGCAAAACGATAGCAGGCACCTCGAAAAAGCTAACCCTCGAATTGGGGGGCAAAGGCGCGAATATCATTTTTGAAGACGCGGCCCTGGATCAGGCAGTAGAGGGTATTGTCAACGCGATTTTCTTTAACCAGGGACATGTCTGCTGTGCAGGGTCCCGATTATTTGTCCAGGAATCTGTTGCCGATCTTGTCATAGCCAAACTCAAGATTCGTTTGAATAGTCTATTCGTTGGCGACCCCCTTGACAAGAATACGGATATCGGGGCGATCAATTCAAAAAAACAACTGGAGACCATCCGGAAATACATTGAGATCGGAAAGAATGAAGGAGGACAAATCTACCAGCCGGAGTGCACCTTGCCCAAAAAAGGGAACTGGTGCCCTCCTACCCTGTTTTTAGGGGTCTCCCAGTCGCACCGAATCGTGCAGGAAGAGATTTTTGGGCCAGTGCTTACAGTGCAGACCTTCAGGACCATTGATGAAGTGATCGAAAAGGCAAACAACTCGCCCTACGGTTTGTCGGCGGGAGTTTGGACAGACAAAGGCTCTAAAATCTTCCATCTTACGAAGAAATTGAAAGCCGGAGTGGTCTGGGCCAATACCTACAACAAATTTGACGCCACTTCGCCTTTCGGCGGATACAAGGAAAGTGGTTTCGGAAGAGAAGGTGGATTGCATGGTTTGAAACCCTACATCAAATTTGAATGAGATGAGCAGATTGAATGTCAACAAAACCTATAAGATTTTTATCGGCGGGAAGTTTCCACGAACCGAATCGGGGCGATACTACGCCGTGAATGACAAGAAGGACCGTCTTTTGGCGAATATGTGTCTTTCCTCCCGCAAAGATTTTAGAAATGCGGTTGTGGCTGCGAGAAAGGCTTTTGAACCCTGGTCAGGCGCCACAGCTTTGAACCGGGGCCAGGTTCTTTACAGGCTGGCCGAAATGCTGGAGGGAAGAAAAGATCAATTCGAATCGGAGATCCATGCCATGGGTTATTCCAGGGCCAAAGCCAAAGAAGAAGTAGAAGCCGCCATTGACAGGCTGGTTTACTACGCGGGTTGGAGTGATAAATACCAGCAGGTATTCAGTGCCGTCAATCCCGTCGCGACGCCCCATTTCAACTTTTCGGTACCCGAACCTACGGGTGTCGTTGCGATAATCGCGCCTGAGGAGCAGGGTCTGCTTGGCTTGATCTCGGCACTGGCCCCCGTAATCGTAGGTGGAAACACCGCTGTTCTTCTGGCGAGCGAATCTCACCCGCTCTCATCCATTTCATTTGCCGAGATCGTTCACACCTCAGATGTTCCTGCCGGAGTAGTCAATATACTTACAGGAAGCAAAGAGGAACTAATGGAGCATATGGCTTCGCATATGGATGTCAATGCAATTGTCTATTGTGGAAATGTAGACAAGCAGATTCATTTGATCAGCGAATTGGCAAGCGAGAATATGAAACGCACCGTTTTCTACAGAAAAACGGACTGGCTCTCCGAAACGGCCCAGTCACCCTATCTCATTAATAAAACCCAGGAAATCAAAACCACCTGGCACCCGGTAAAGATTTGATTTGCCGGGGCTCTACCATTACGAATCCCAATAGATACAACCAAATTGAAATCTATGAAAAAACATAATTATTTTGCGCATGAAACGGCGGTCATTGATGAGAGCTGCAACATTGGTGATGACACAAAAATTTGGCATTTCAGCCACATTATGACGGGCTGCACAATTGGTGAAGGCTGCAACATCGGGCAAAATGTCGTTGTGAGTCCCGGGGTGACCCTGGGTAAGAATGTAAAAGTTCAGAACAACGTTTCGATCTATACCGGAGTGAATTGCGAAGATGATGTCTTTCTCGGACCGTCCATGGTTTTTACCAACGTCATCAATCCCAGAAGTGCCGTCAACCGGAGAAACGAATACATGGAGACGACAGTGCGCAAAGGAGCCAGCATCGGCGCCAATGCCACAATCGTATGCGGAAACGACATCGGAGCCTATTCCTTCATCGGTGCAGGAGCTGTGGTGGTTAAAGAAGTGAAACCCTATTCGCTGGTTGTAGGAAACCCTTCACGTCAGATCGGATGGATCAGTGAATACGGACACAGGCTGACATTCGATGATACGGGCATAGCCGAATGCCCTGAAAGCAAGGAAAAATATGAGCTAAAAAATAATCGTGTTAATAAAATAACATAGATTTGCAGCGTTGACAAAGGGATCAAAGGTATCCGTTGACTCCAAAATAATTCCTATGCTAAAGAAATTTCTACCAACTGTTTTTTTTCTGGCTTTTTGTTTGATTTCCTATGCTCAAATTGAAAAGCCGCCTGTGTATCCCGGGTGCGAATCAGAGTCCCTGGAAAATATAGAGGCTTGTTTCAACACATCCGTCAGGACCCACATTCTCGATGAATTCAAAGTTCCTCCGGTTGTAGAAAACGAAAACTACAGGGGAAAGATAAAAGTGGTTTTTCTGGTGACCAAAGAAGGCAAGTTTGAGGTGCTCTACGTGAACTCCATGTATCCGGAACTGGAAAATGAGGTTAGACGCGTTTTTGGAACTCTTCCGGAAATCCAACCCGCAACCTTCAATGGTCGTGCCATAGATCAGCGTTTTCAAATTCCGATCAGCATGCCTCTGTCAGACAATTATGTGGTTCAGAACGATTCGATCAATGCCTCCGAAGAAGAAGAGAAAGTAGCTATTGAGGAAAAAATACTCGACGATGACGATACCCTCTTTCCTGAATTTCAAAGCGAACTCAGCATTCCTTTTGTCCACCAGGAATACGACGACATCATATATCACCTGAACCAGGGAGAAAATACCCATACAGCGGTCAAACCCTATCTATACAATGAAGTAAAGCCGTACATAGATCTCGAGAAGAAACGCAAGGGCCTATTGAAGCAGAAAGAATCCTGGGGAGGCAGAAAACTCTGGAACGAGCATTTGGCCCTGGTCAAGGGGAAAAATTTCTGGTTCACCCTCAACCCGGTCTTTGACCTTCAAGTGGGCAAGGACAATTCCGATGTGGATTACACCTATAACAATACCCGGGGCCTTCAGATTCAGGGCTCGCTCGGGAAAAAATTCGCCTTTTCCACCTCCTTTTACGAGAGCCAGGGGCGCTTTGCCGAATACATCAATAAGGACACAAGGCGCCTGAATCCGATCATCGGAGCAAGCGCGGTGGTGCACGGGAGAGGTAAAGCCAAAGGCTTTAAAGACGGAGGCTTTGACTACCCTGTCGCGGAAGCCTATTTGAGCTATACTCCAAACAAATTCTTTAATTTCCAGTTCGGGAACGGAAAGAATTTCATCGGGGACGGGTACCGCTCCTTTTTACTTTCGGATGTGGCCTCGCCCTATCCCTTCTTAAAGATCAACACCACTTTTTGGAAGATCAAATACACGAATATCTGGGCCTGGATGGATGATATCCGAAGTTCTTCTTCAGATGACGGTACCAACCTCAGAAAATACGTGGCCATGCACCACCTGAGCTGGAACATCAGCAAGCGATTCAATCTGGGGCTTTTCGAGGCCGTGATCACCAATGAGAACAGTTATAATGGTTTTGACATATCCTTTTTCAATCCGATCATCTTTTATCGCGCCGTGGAATTCTCCAATGGAGGAGACTTCAGCGGAAACGTCCAGGTTGGGCTTGATTTGAAATACAGGGTTACTGACAACATCAGTTTGTACAGTCAATTGTTGATTGATGAGCTAAGAGTCAGTGAAGCCTTTTCTGGCGATGGCTGGTGGGCAAATAAATTCGCTGTTCAACTGGGAGGTAAATACTACAACGCCTTTAAGGTAGATGGTTTGATGCTGCAAGGAGAATTCAACTGGGCCAGGCCCTACACCTTTTCTCATACGGTTGAAGAGCTTAAACGCTGGACATTACAACCAAGCCATTGCGCATCTTTGGGGTGCCAACTTCTGGGAAGTGATCGGAATTGCTCGTTATAACAAAAATCGCTGGTTTGGCAATGCCAAGCTGATCGTTGGGAACAAAGGTTTTGATTTTGAAGATGACGATATCAGTTATGGTGGAGACATTTATGTGGATAACGACAACAGAGGAGAGCTTGGAGATTTCGGCCATGAAGTCGGTCAGGGAAACAGCACCGATATCTTTATCGCGGATCTTCAGGCGGGATATGTGGTGAACCCCGTGACAAATCTGCAACTTTTCGGTGGATTTACGTTTAGGAACTTCTCGCCTTCTGTGAGTGGAAATGTAGTTTCTGAAGACAATACGACATGGTTTACCATTGGGCTAAGAGCGAGCCTGTTCAACTGGTATTTCGATTTCTAACTAAATTCGTTTTCTAGAAATAGAATCCCAAACCGATCTTGACGGCAAAATTGTCAGAGCCTGGAGTATTAAGATAGCTTCCGCGGTATTGAAAATCGACACGAAACAGCTTAAAGATGTTTCCAATCCCAAAATGGTACTCCCAATAGACATTCTCCGGAGCCACATAAATGAGATCCGAGGCGTTGATGTCCCGGTTCGCTTGTGAAATACTTCCGACTACCCCGCGTATTCCAATGATCTCTCGCCAGTTGAGGTCCCTGAGCACGGGGATACGAGAAAAGATCTTCCCCTGAAAATTGTGCTCCAGGTGAAGGGACACGTATTCATCCGTTATAAATTCGTAGTAATTGAGCAGGTCGAAGAGCTTTCTCGAGGTAAAGAAAGTCTGGTTACCCGGCACGATATTCAACAGCTGCAGTGGGACCGGGTTAAAGGTCTTTCCCACCTCAAACGTGGATCGCATCCGTCCAAACAAGCCCAATTGAATGGGCTGCTCATAAAAGAACTGAACTTTGTGATAGTCAAAATCACTGTTCATGGGTCCTTTGATTCCACGCGTGTAACCCAGGAAAAAAGTCGGGAATCGATTACTGTTGCTTACACTTCGTTCAACTCCAAAACCATAGGCTTTCCGGTTGGGCGTGAATTGCAGCCCTACACTCACATCCACCTGTTCTATGGACGACTGGATCTCACCATTCTCGTCGAAATAGTCCACGTTGAACAACTCCGGATTGGCCGACTCAAGGGTCTTGTACGTGGTACCCAGTGTCAATTCAAGATTTTTGACAGGCTCCATGGAAATCTTGAGATTGGTCAGGTCAATATTTGAGAGTTTGGTGTTGTCACCACGAGTAAAAATGGAGGTTGTCGCGAAGCTCCTTTCCAATACTTCGTTTGCGGTGGTCAAACTGACCCCAAGCTGTTCGATATCCTTACGGGTTCCAAGGGAAACTATCCAACGCTTGTTGTTTTTGAACATCCATTTTCCTTCGATGCCGTATTTGAAACGGGTGTCCATAAAACCATAGGCCAGGTATCCCTTGACTCGCCACTTGTCGTTTTGGCTGAAATAGGTCCTCCCACCGGCCCTGAGACGCAATCCCTCGATATCGTTGTATCCGATCGATGAGAATACGGGGCCAAAGTCCCAGCCCCTGGCAAAATTCCAATAACCGGAAGCCAGAACTTCCCCAATCGTATTGATCTGTTGAAATCGCCTGACATTCTGCAAGGTATCCAGCATCTTGTAAATGCCCAGTTCATTATCGGATAGCTGCTCCTGGCGGCTGCGCGCCCAAAAATCGTCGGGCTGATCGTAGATCTGGGGATCGTCCTGCACCTGCTCCTTGTAAAACTCGTCGGGTCTTCGAACATCAAAGACGTGATTGTCGTAAAGGGTGGTTCTCTTTCCGTACACCCCTTTGGAAGCATCCTTTTGATTCAGGGCAAAATCCGTCATGATGTAATCCCGCTTCAGCAGGAAAACAGAATCGTTGACCACATCAAATTCCTGCTCGATGTATATGTCTTTGACCCAGTTCACATTCGCATTCTTATTGGCATACATTTGGATCTCCTTGATGGCAAAAGTGGTATCGTTCACCCAGAAATCCCCCTTGAAAGTCAGTTCACTCTTGCGCCTGGGGTAAAAGAGAATGTTGTAGCACCATTTCCCCTCGATGTAGCTGCTGTCTGTCAGCACATAGTTGTAAACTTCAGGACCGAGACGCGAAAGGGGGCTCGAAAACTTCTTGTCAAAAAAGAGGAGGTAATTGTCGTAGATGTCGAAATCCACATAAAGCTGTTTGAGGAAAGCTATCAGGGCCTGGTTATCGGAGTAGCCTGAATTCTTGTTGGCCACGAGTTTCGAACTTTCCTTTTTCGGATAGATATTCTTTCCGTAGGTTTTGTAAACAGACTCGTTGATGAAGATCGGGAGGTATACTTTGCCGGTGATATTGGAGGTGTCAATCTGATCGAAAACCATTTCCAAACCGTCAAAAACTTTGCGGTTCATCAATTTCTCATCAATGTTGTTCAGGTCGAATTGGATCTTTTCGTACTTGTCGTATTCATAGCGATCGTAGAGATACAGACCATTGCGGCGTTTCTTTCTCCATATCTTCTTAAGGATGTCTACGGCCGGATTGTTCTTCTTGGGCATCTTGCCCGTATAGATAGTGACCTCGTCGAGTTGATCCCGGGCCTCACTGAGTACAATGCGCAAGTTCAAATTACTGGCTTCCAAAGAGACCAAAAGCGTCTCAAATCCGACAAAAGAAACCTCAAGCTCTGTATAAGTTTGATCCGATTCCAGGTAGAATTTACCATTCTCATCGGATATGGTCCCCTTGGTGGAGCCCTTGAAAATGATGTTGGCAAAGGGTACCGGAGCATCTTCTTCATCCACAACGATTCCGCTTACCCGGACCTGAGCATGGATACCCAGGCTTATAAACAGCAATATGTAGCAAATTCTTTTGATCATGACAATCACTGATTCTAAACCTCCATCATCCAACGTCTAACAGCGAACAAAAGTATTATATTCACCTCACTTATTTTAGTGCAGGGACATTAAATTGGGTTCAAACTCAATTAGGGATTCAATCGTAAATCTGTGAGGGGTGCCGTATGCGTTTAAAGACTGCTCATGTAACGTTTTGGAGTCACGCCGTATTTTTTCTTGAACGCCGCGATAAAATGGCTTGGGGTGCTGTATCCAACTTCAAAGCTCACCTCTGCAATATTGTATTTCTTGGTGGCGAGCAGTCGCCTGGCGAATTCCATTTTGTAATTCAACAAGTAAGCGTAAACGGTTTCACCATAGATGTGCTTGAAGCCTTCTTTGAGGTGGGCAAGTGACAGGTTGATCATATCCGACAATTCGCTTAGGCTTGGAGGTTCAGTCATACGTTCAATGAGGATGCTTTTGGCCTTCTGAATTTTTTCCACATTCACTTCATCCTCCAAAAACGGGCAATTTTGAGCACCTTCATTGTCCGATTTGTGAAAATACAGACTGATCAGCTCATAGACCTTGCCCTTGGTGTAGAGCTTCTCCAGCGAAGAGTGAAGTCCGTAATGAAATATCTGGTTCAATACCATGATCTCATTGGGATTCAACTCCTTGTCCCGGTAACATTTTTTATTCATGTTCTCCCCACTTAAGAAGTGAATCAATCCGGCTTCCTGTGAGAAAAAGGTATGGAACTTCTCAATGGCGATCAACAGAATGATCATTTTGGAATCCGCCTCGAGGCTGAGATCGATTGGCAAATCCTGTTGCGGATTGTAAAGAAGAAAGGATTTGTTTTCCGGTACATCAAGAGCGTAATTCCCTCCGTTGAAAAGGAGTTTGGCCTTGCCGGACAAACAAAAATGAAGTTGAATGAATGATTTGTCCACACTTCGGTTGAATCGTTCATTCGACTTTTCGCGATTGTGTATTTTGAGCAAAAAGAAACCTTCCTCAACATGATTGTCTGCCAGCAAACTTTTATCGATACTTTTTATCATCCCATTTCAATTTTTCAGCTCCAATTAAGGCATAATTTCTTGTAAACATAGAGTTTACAGAACCTGTCAAAGGTAGTAATTCTTTCTCAACCAAATACTCTAAAAAACATTTACGCGACATTTTTAGGGCAGCGCCCTTTACATGGACCCTGTCCCTGAAAAAAGAAATGCCACCTCTGAGCAAAGTGGCATTTTAAGTTTTATAAAGACGAAGTATCTAAGTCTTGGTCACAAACGACTAAACATACATGACTTTCTTCACCGCATTGATCACATCGTCCTTGTTCGGCAGCCATTCCTCCAGAAGCACCGGAGAGAATGGAGCAGGTGTGTCGGCTGTTGTGATGCGCTGAATCGGAGCATCCAGAAAGTCAAATGCATTTTCCTGGACCTGGTAGGTGATCTCGCTTGAAACACTTCCAAAGGGCCATGCCTCTTCAAGAATAACCAAACGGTTGGTCTTTTTAACAGAGTTCAGAATCGCATCATGGTCCATCGGCCGCACGGTGCGAAGATCGATGATCTCAACCGAAATGCCTTCCTTTTCCAGTTCATCGGCAGCTTTGTAGGCCTCTTTGATGATTTTTCCAAAACTCACAACAGTGACGTCTTTACCCTCTCTTTTGATATCTGCAACGCCTATTGGAAGGATGTATTCTCCTTCAGGCACCTCTCCCTTATCACCGTACATCTGCTCAGACTCCATGAAAATCACCGGGTCGTCGTCGCGGATAGCCGCTTTGAGGAGACCCTTGGCATCATAAGGATTCGAGGGTACAATGACTTTAAGTCCGGGCGTATTGGCGTACCAACTCTCAAAGGCTTGAGAATGCGTTGCACCCAACTGACCCGCCGAAGCTGTGGGTCCGCGAAAAACAATGGGTATATTGAATTGACCTCCCGACATCTGCCGCATTTTTGCAGCATTATTGATGATTTGGTCAATACCGACCAGGGAGAAATTGAAGGTCATGAACTCTACGATCGGACGGTTCCCATTCATGGCAGATCCGACTGCAATTCCTGAGAAACCCAATTCCGCGATCGGCGTGTCGATGACCCGCTTCGGGCCGAATTCGTCAAGCATGCCTTTCGAGGCCTTGTAGGCTCCGTTGTATTCGGCTACTTCTTCTCCCATGAGGTAAACCGCTTCATCTCGACGCATCTCCTCACTCATCGCTTCGGCAATGGCTTCCCTAAATTGTATTACTTTCATATTAACTGTTTAAAGGCATGCAAAAATAGTTAATTTAGCTGAATATTTTTTCACGGCCTGCCACTAATTTGACTTCATTCGGACAGAACAAAGAAGGTATTCGCTTTGGTATGAGTGCAAGAGAAAAATAAATTATATTATGCATGCATAGTATATTGAAAATAATTGTTAAATTCGTCACTGAAAATCAATGCAATTCACAATCGTAAAAAAATGAAGATATTAGTTTGTATTAGTCATGTTCCCGACACTACTTCGAAGATCAACTTCACCGAAAATGACACAAAATTTGACACCAACGGCGTTCAATTTGTGATCAATCCACTGGATGAGTTCAGCCTGACACGAGCCATGTGGTTCAAGGAGAAGCAAGGAGCATCCGTCACCGTGGTATCGGTTGGTAACATTGCCGTTGAGCCGACCCTGAGGAAGGCGCTGGCCATTGGTGCAGATGATGCCATCCGCGTGGATGCTGAAGCCACAGATGGTTTTTTTGTGGCCAAACAGCTTGCCGAGGTCATTGGCAATGGTGGGTATGACCTGGTTCTCGCTGGAAAAGAGTCCATAGATTACAATGGTGGGATGGTCCCGGGAATGGTTTCGGAACTTTGTGGTTTCAACTTTGTCAATGCCTGCATTGGCCTGGAAGTGAATGACAATGGATTTGTCGCCCAACGGGAAATTGACGGGGGCAAGGAAACCCTGGAAGGAAAGCTGCCTGCAGTCATTGCTGGTCAGAAAGGAATTGTGGAAGAAAAGGACCTTAGAATTCCAAATATGAGAGGGATCATGATGGCGAGAAAAAAACCCCTGCAAATCTTGGCACCGGTTGAGGTTCCGGCCAGCACCCGAACTGAAAAATTTGAGAAGCCGGCGGCAAAAGGCGAATGTAAAATGGTAGATGCCGGAGATCTCGATCAACTGATCGATTTGCTCCACAACGAGGCCAAGGTCCTGTGAGCCGGTTGGGATCAGGATCGAACAATACCCGAATAGCAGAAAGATATAGATGAATCGTTTTCTCGATTCGCACAAATCCTAAAAAATAAAGAAATATGGCAGTTTTAGTTTTTGCTGAACAATCAGAAGGAAAGTTTAAAAAGACAGCCCTGGAAGTAGTCTCCTATGGAAAGGAGCTCGCCAGCCAAAAGGGCACAGAGCTTGTGGTGCTGACCGTTAATGCAGAGGACATCTCCGCCTTGTCGAATTACGGAGCAGACAAAGTCCTGAAGGTTAAGGACCCGCGTCTGGACACGTTCAGTGCCAAAGCATTTGCCGATTGCGTCAGCCAGGCGGCGATAAAATCCAATGCCGATGTTGTAGTGGTGGATTCTTCCAGTGATGCTTTGTATTTGGCACCGTTGCTCGCAATCAAACTGCAAGCGGGGTTTGCAGCCAACGTGATGGCCCAACCGGAGAGTTTGGAACCGTTCATCATCAAAAGAAAAGCATTCTCCTCCAAAGGGTTTAATTTCTCGGAGATCAGCACACCTGTCAAACTCATCGGACTCTCAAAGAATTCCTTTGGTTTGAAAGAGAATCCGAGCAGCCCTGCCGAGGAAGAATTTCAGCCCGATCTGAAAGAAGAGGATTTTGCCGTTAAGGCGACTTCGACCGACAAGAGCACAGGTACGGTTACCATTGCGGACGCAGATATCGTGGTATCGGGCGGCCGAGGGCTCAAAGGACCCGAGAATTGGGGTATGGTTGAAGAACTCGCAGACATTCTCGGAGCTGCAACAGCCTGCTCGAAACCGGTTTCTGACCTGGGGTGGAGACCTCATAGCGAGCACGTCGGACAAACCGGTAAGCCGGTCGCTTCAAACCTTTATATCGCCATCGGAATTTCCGGGGCCATTCAACACCTCGCAGGAGTAAACTCCTCAAAAGTCAAAGTCGTGATCAACACGGATCCGGAGGCTCCTTTCTTCAAAGCGGCCGACTACGGAATCGTTGGTGACGCTTTTGAAGTAGTGCCCCAACTGATCGAGAAAGTAAAAGAATTTAAAGCTTCAGCTTAAAAGGCTGCAAAAATTTATTAACTTGTCCCCAGCAAAAGACTAGCGGAATTGCCGGATGTCAAAAGTCCTGAATTTTGCTAGTCTTTCGCGATTAAATTTGTAACTTGTCCTCTAGTCGTGAGTTTAGTACGTTTGAATATAAAAGGCATCTCCTACAGTCAGACCCAAAGTGGAGCGTATGCGCTTGTACTGAGTGAAGAAGACGGAGAAAGAACGCTGCCGATCATCATCGGGGCCTTCGAGGCTCAATCCATAGCGATTGCCCTGGAAAAGGAAATCAAACCACCCAGACCCCTTACCCATGACCTGTTCAAAAGCTTTGCGGATCGTTTCAATATCGTGGTCAAACAGGTGATCATTCACAAACTTGTCGATGGTGTTTTCTATTCGAGTTTAATCTGCGAATGTGACAAGATCGAAGAGATCATCGATGCCAGAACATCAGACGCCATAGCACTTGCCACAAGATTCAAGGCGCCTATTTTCACCTTTGAGAATATTTTGGACAAAGCCGGGATCATCCTGAAGATAAAGGATGAGACAAAGCTTTCAGAATCCAAGTTCAAAATGGAGGACCTCGTGGCCAATGTTGTTGAGGAACCTTCCTCCTTCAAAGATGAAAAGCTCGAGGACCTTTACAAACAACTCGAACAGGCTGTGGCCAATGAAGACTATGAACTCGCTGCCAAACTCAGGGACGAAATCTCTAAGCGGGAGAAAAAATGATTCCTCCATGAAGAAATCGCTTGGATTCCTTTTTTTCTTCTTTTTACTGCCATTCATTGCCTTAGCACAAGACACCAATCTTACGATACAACCCAATGAGGGCGTTTCCATGCATTCAATAATGCGGGGTGTCCTGGGAATGATCGTTTTAATCGCCCTGGCCTTTGCATTCAGCTCGAATCGAAAGGCAATCCGCTGGAAGACGGTGGGCATAGGACTGGCCTTTCAACTCCTGATCGCAATTGGAGTTCTGAAGGTGACATTCATTCAACGCGCCTTTGAAGCTGTTGGCAAGATTTTCGTAAGCATCCTGGATTTTACACGGGCCGGAAGCAAATTCCTGTTTGAGGGACTGGTCGCGGACATGAACACCTTCGGATACATCTTTGCCTTCCAGGTGCTGCCCACAATCATCTTCTTCTCTGCCCTGACCTCTTTGCTCTATTACCTGGGAGTGATCCAGAAAGTCGTAAAGGGACTGGCCTGGCTCCTGTCGAAAAGCCTGGAAATCTCAGGGGCCGAGAGCCTCAGCGTCGCAGGGAATATTTTTCTCGGGCAGACAGAAGCGCCCCTGTTGATCAAGGCCTATCTGGAGAAAATGAACCGCTCGGAGATTCTCCTCGTTATGATTGGCGGCATGGCAACTGTAGCAGGAGCCGTTCTTGCGGCTTATATCGGATTTCTCGGTGGGGATGACCCGGAAATGAGACTTCAGTTTGCCAAACATCTGCTGGCTGCCTCTGTAATGGCAGCTCCGGGAGCGATTGTGGTGTCCAAAATACTGTATCCGCAGACCCATGAGATCAATACGGATGTTAGCGTTTCCAATGAAAAAATCGGGTCGAACATCCTGGATGCCATTTCCAACGGAACCACCGAAGGCTTGAAGCTGGCAGTGAATGTCGGGGCCATGCTCCTGGTCTTTGTCGCGTTTATCGCCATGATCAATGGAATATTGGGATGGTTCGGAGACTTCACGCACATCAACACGTGGATGGAGGCCAATACGCCCTATCCCAAACTGACGCTCGAATCCATTTTGGGCACTGTATTTGCTCCGCTGATGTGGCTGATCGGTGTTGCCCGAAACGACATGATGATGATGGGACAGCTCCTGGGGATCAAGCTTGCGGCAAGCGAATTTGTGGGATACATCCAGCTGGCAGAACTCAAGGATGTCAGCAATGAGCTCCACCTCAACAACGCCAAATCGGTGATCATGGCTACTTACATGCTGTGTGGGTTTGCGAACTTTGCATCCATTGGCATTCAAATCGGTGGAATCGGGTCCCTTGCACCCGGACAGCGCACGACTCTATCGGAATTCGGGATGAAGGCGCTGATTGGAGGGTCCATTGCTTCCCTGATGTCGGCCACAATAGCCGGAATGATCATCGGCTAGAATTATTGTTTTTAATTCACCGGAAAACTTTATATTTGAATCGCTTCTTTCAGACTGTTGCTATGCGGCTCTATGAAGCATTCCCCTTGCAGATTCAACTGATGATTTTGAACGAATAATCAAATTATTGATGAGACAATACCTAGACCTGATCCAACATGTGATCGACAACGGAGTGACGAAAGAAGACCGAACAGGTACCGGAACGCGAAGTGTTTTTGGCTATCAAATGCGTTTCGATCTCAATGAGGGTTTCCCGATGGTGACCACGAAAAAGTTGCACCTGAAATCGATCATTCACGAATTGTTGTGGTTTCTCAAGGGTGACACCAACATTGGCTATCTCAATGAGAACGGGGTCAAAATCTGGGATGCCTGGGCCAACGAGAACGGTGACCTGGGGCCAGTCTACGGATATCAGTGGAGAAACTGGAACGGAGAGGGAATCGATCAAATCAGTGAGCTCGTCGAGACCATCAAAACGAATCCCGACAGTCGAAGAATGATCATCAGCGCCTGGAACCCAAGTGTTCTTCCGGATGCTTCGGTGAGTTTTGAAGAGAATGTTGCCAATGGCAAAGCTGCCCTTCCTCCCTGCCATGCCTTTTTTCAATTTTATGTGAGCGACGGAAAGCTGTCCTGCCAGCTGTATCAGCGCAGTGCCGACATTTTTCTTGGCGTTCCTTTTAACATTGCCTCTTACGCCTTGCTGACCATGATGCTTGCCCAGGTGACGGATCTCGGCTATGGTGACTTCGTGCACACCTTCGGAGATGCTCATGTTTACAGCAATCACATGGATCAGATACGTTTGCAGCTCAGCAGGGACCCCAGGCCTCTCCCACAGATGATCCTGAACCCTGAGGTCAAAAATATCTTTGAATTTACATTCAAAGACTTTAACTTAGTAAATTATAATCCGCATCCGCACATTAAAGGTGCGGTTTCGGTATAATCCCCCAAAAAAAGAGATATTATGAATGCTTTGGAGTTGAAATTGAACCTGATCAAACACATAACACAAATTGAGGATGTGAGCCTCTTGCAGCGCATGCAGGCTTTCTTGAACACCTCAGGAACCCTTTATAACAAGACCTTGAATGAAATTCCGTCATTGAGAAACAACAAAGACAAAGAATTCAATGACAAAGAGGATTTCACAGACTACATCAAGGAATGGGTCAAGGACATGTAAACTGAATTGTTTTGAATTCAAACCTGGACCACGAACTCTACGAAAAAGCCCGCAAAAGGACCAAACAGAAAAAACGACTGTATTTTCATTTGGTATTCTTCCTGGTTGGCTCAGTTTTTCTTGTCGTTCTGAACAAAGTCGTAAAATTCCATGAAGAGATTGACTGGTATGTATGGGGAATTCTGGTCTGGTTATTTTTCCTGGTCATTCATGGGGTAAGAGTTCTCTTTATGAATCGCTTTTTCGATAAGGACTGGGAGCGTATTCATACAGAAAAGCTCCTTCAAAAGCACGAGAAAAAGGTAGTCAAACTGGAGAAAAAACTCACCAAAAAAGGACTGATTCCCCCACCGGAAGAAGCAGAATCAAATTCCTGACACATCATGGTAACAATCATTGCAGCGGTGGGTCGCAACAGGGCCCTCGGAAAGGATAATGACCTCATATGGCACATACCGGCAGATCTTCGTCGCTTCAAAAGCCTGACACGGGGTCACCACGTCATCATGGGCAGAAAGACCTTTGAGTCCCTGGGGAGGCCGCTTCCGAAAAGAACGAATATCATCGTGAGTAGAAATCCGGAATACAAGGCTGAAGGGTGCATCGTGGTCAATTCACTGGAAAAAGCCCTTGTAATTGCTCAATCTGATCCCAACCCTTTCATACTGGGAGGTGCCGAAATCTACAAGCAGGCACTCTCATTTGCAGACGCAATGGACCTCACCTATGTCCACGAGGATTTCGAGGCCGATGCCTTTTTCCCTGAATTCGATCCTGAGAAGTGGGAATTAACGGGTCGGGAAGACTTTAAGAAAGATGGTGAAAACCCCTTTGATTACAGTTTCGTGCAGTACAAAAAAAGAAAGTGAGCTCGAAAAACTCCGAACTCACTCTCAAATCACTGGACAATAACTAATTAATAATCACACTTAGATCTTTACCGATTTGATGTATTTCCTTCCGTTGGATCGGAAAACAAACAGGTATTCACCTTTTTTAGAGCTTGAGAAATCATAAACTCTTTCAATAAAAGGTTCATTTTCAAATTTTTCTGAGAGAACAACATCCGAATTCGACGCGTAGTAGATTTTGAAATCCATCGGTGCCGCTTCGAAAGATGTTCTGGAAACGAAAACCTTGTCATCTTTTACGCGAACCATAGGTTTGAAAATAGTTGTTTTGTCCTCCTTGTGGAAGTTAACCTCACTTGAATCGACTTCAAATGGGATGACAACAATTTCCAACTCCGTATCGAGCTCAAAATAATAGTCTCCATTGGGCAGAGCTGTCAAATCAAAACCCTTTGAGTACTCACCGGTCTCTTGAATCGCCTCCTTGTAGAGGACAAGACCGTTGAAATCCTTGATAAGAAGCATTGATCCCTTGCTCACTTTGGCAAAGCTCAAACTGGTTACTTTTGGTTCCTTTTCTTTGACCGGTTCTTTCAGGTCATTGGCAAAGCCCAATAAGGAAACCGAAAGAGCACATGCAATCAGACCTTTTTTAGTTAATTTTTTCATGATAATATATTATTAAAATTAGACACTACAAATGTATGGCCAAATGAGAGGGCAGAAAACAACTCTATTAATCATTTTATGCACTATATTATCACTTTACAATTATTTAACATGATTAAAGGTTAATTTTGTGTAAAATATGGTTAAATTCGCATAGAAGTTAGCCTTTTAAAACTATTACTTTTGTGAGAAACAGGACAAACATGATTAACAAAAAGCCGAGTTTCGAAAAGATAAGCCCGAGTTTTGGAAGCTCTATCCTGGTGAAACAGCATAATAAAGAAGTCCAGATGACTAACGCCTTCTGGCATTTTCATCCGGAAGTCGAATTGGTCTACGTCAATAAGGGGCAGGGCAAAAGACATATAGGCAATCACCTTTCTTATTATAACAACAGCATGTTGATTCTGATTGGGGCCAATCTGCCGCACCATGGGTTTGTCGACCGACTCACAACCACTGGGAAGGAAACTATCGTGCAATTCAAATTGGACTTTTTGGGAAATACCTTTTACAATATCCCGGAAATGGTCAACATCAATGCTCTTTTTGAAAGGGCAAAGAAAGGGATACTCTTCAAACCCGACACGAAGAAGCTGGTGGGGCCGAAAATAGAGGAACTGGTTGAAATCGATGGAATGGCACGCGTCATCAAGCTATTGGAAATACTCAATGATCTTTCGCAGGCCAATGACTACTCGCTATTGAATGCAGATGGGTTTGCCTTTGAGACCGAGCCACAGGACAGTGAAAAAATCGACATCATCTTCAAACATGTCAATAAAAACTTCAAAAGACACATCAGCCTGGATGAGATCGCAGACAAAGTGAGCATGACGACGCCCGCTTTTTGCAGGTATTTCAAAAAAGCTACGGGCAAAACTTTCACCAAACTTGTCAATGAGTACCGCGTGGTCCACGCAACAAAATTGCTTCAGGAAAACCAGGCGAGCATTACCGACATTTGCTTCGAATGCGGCTTCAACAACTTTTCACATTTCAATCGCCTGTTCAAGGAATTCACCGGAAAGAGCGCCTCAAAATACCGAAGCGAGATGAAAAGGATGATCCAGTAATCAATTGATCTCAATGAGAAACGGCAAACGTGTCTGAATTCCTTTCAATTCACTGAATTCCTTGATTCTTTGCAGGGCTTGATAATTTGATTCCCCGAGCTCAGTCTTCAGCATGTTCTCTTTGACTTTTGCGAACGGGCCCTTGAACATATCCTTGAACTCCTTTTCGTAGTCCGGGTAATTACGGACGCGGTATTCGGTGATGCCCACCAGGTCAGCAGCTGCCCTAACGGCGTCTTCCAGACTCCCCAGCTCATCGACAAGACCCTTGTCCAGTGCTTCTTTTCCGGTCCATACCCTGCCCTGAGCGATGCTGTCCACCTCTTCAAAGGTCATCTTTCTTCCTTCCGCTACTTTCGTGACAAACGTATTGTATACACGCTCTATGCCTTCCTGGGTCACCATATAGAAATCCTCATTCATAGGCTCGAAAATGCTGTAGCCTACCGACCTCTTGTTGGTTCCGATTTGTTCGGCATTGATTCCTATTCGCTTGCTGAATTCACTGATATTGGGGATGGCACCAAATACCCCGATGCTGCCCGTGATTGTCGTAGGTTCGGCGATTATCCGGTCGGCATTGCAGGAGATGTAATATCCTCCCGAAGTTGCGTAGCTCCCCATGGAAACCACTACTGGCTTTTCTTCCTTGGTAATTTCAATTTCTCTCAATATGATATCAGAGGCTAACGCACTACCCCCCGGGGAATTCACCCGCAGCACAATGGCTTTGACATCTTTTGCCTCCTTGGCCTTCTGCAATGCATCTTTAATAAGCTCCTGTCCGATGACTCTTTCGTCACCCTTGCCATACATGATCTCACCCTGGGCATAGATCACGGCTATTTTATCCTTGGCCGTTGACATGATTCGACCCTTGCCCGACTTGATATAATTTGCAACTGAGATTCGATTCAATTTACTGTCTTCATTCACCTCTGAGAGGTTTTTGAGCAACTTGATGTACTGATCTTTTGGCATCTGTCCGGTCAGCAATCCATTCTCAATGGCGAGATTCGGATTTCTGGCCAGAAGACCGTCTGCAATCTCATTGATTCTTTCTGAAGTCATTCCGCGGTTCTCTCCCATGTCAGCGACCAGCTCCCCCCAAATTGAGTTCAGAAAAGCAAAGGTCTGCTCCCGGTTGGCCTCGCTCATTTCGTTGGCCAAAAAGGGTTCCACCGCACTTTTGTATTTGCCGTGACGGATGACCTCCATTTTTATTCCGTACTTGTCCTGAAAGTCCTTGAAGAAAAGAATTTCACTCGAGAGTCCCTTAAAATCAAGGCCGCCTTCCGGGTAGATATAGATGGAGTCCGCCACCGAGCTCAAATAGTAGTTCTTCTGGTCATAATAATCCGCATAGGCGACTATGAATTTTCCCGATTCCTTAAACTCGTAAAGCTTGTCTCTTATTTCCTGCACCTGGGCAATTCCTGCCCGTAAAAACATCGACTCAATGCTGATGCCCTTTATTTTATCATCGTATTTGGCATTGTCAATTGCATTGATGACCGTGTTCAAACCTATCAGCTCATCTCCGAAACCCAGAAGCTGTTCAAAGGGATCATCACTTTTAGGAGCAAAGTCCCGGATTTGCTCATCCAATTTGAGAACAAGTACTGAATTGTCCTTCACTAGAATCTTCTCTTCTTCCATAAAGCTCGAGCTGAGAGCTGTGCCAATTGCAACGAAAATGAAGAACATGATAAAAAATGAGATGAATACACCCAGTATCACCGCAAGTAGTTCTCGTAAAAATGTCATCTGAGTCTTTTTAGTATGAGTCGCTATCAAACCCTTATTGTTACAGACCTCAAAAAGGCTTTACACATTGGGTGTTTTTAGAACATTGTTTGTTTCTTTGTACTTGTAAATGGTAAAGTTTGAACGGGATTGCAAGATACTGCCTTTCGCCATAATAAACAATGCCTTTCGGGGCCCATCCGCGGATGAAAATAGTGCGCACAACCTACTTCTCTATAGGCAGCAATGTCGGAAACCGGCTGGATCACCTGCAGGCGGCAGTGGATCAGTTGGCAGAGCACGTGGGACACATTGTTCGCCTGTCTTCTGTTTACCGATCGAGCTCCTGGGGCTACCAGGGAGGTGAGTACCTGAACATGTGCGTAGAGGTCTCAACCTCGTTGAGTCCGGAACGGGTGTTGGAAAATATCCTGCGAATTGAAAGCAATCTTGGACGAAACAGAGATGACGGCCAAAAGAGACAGGAGAATCGACCCTATGAAGACAGAACCCTGGATATAGACCTTCTATTGTTTGAAGACGAGATCATTTTCTACAACGACCTGAAAGTGCCTCACCCGAGAATGCTCGACCGAAAATTCGTGCTGTTGCCCCTGAGCGAAATTGCATCTGAATTCATTCATCCCATCGCAAAAAAATCCATTCGCTCCTGTCTTGAGCAATGCACGGACGATGGCGTGGTTGAGAAGATCGATCAAAGGGTCAGTAAACCTCCCTCACTCCTCGATCGGTACAATTACATCGCCATTGAAGGAAATATCGGGTCAGGCAAAACGAGCCTGGCCAGGAAAATGGGTGACGATTTCAATGCAAAACTCGTACTTGAAAGGTTTGCTGACAATCCATTTTTGCCCAAATTCTATGCGGATGAGGAGCGCTATGCCTTTCCCCTGGAGATGAGCTTTCTAGCGGATCGCTATCACCAGCTGAGCGATGACCTCGGGCAGTTCGATCTGTTCAAGAATTTTATCGTATCGGACTACTACATCTTCAAGTCACTGATCTTCGCCCAGGTGACCCTGCCCCAGGAGGAGTTCAAGCTCTACCGAAAAATGTTTGACATCATGTACAAGGAAATTCCCAAACCCGACGTATATGTTTACCTCTATCAGGATACGGACCGACTGTTGGAAAACATCAAAAAAAGAGGGAGAACCTATGAGCAGAACATCAAGGCACAGTACCTGGAAAAAATCCACCAGGGCTACCTCGCCTTCATCAAATCAACAGAAGGCCTCAATCCTCTGATCATAGACGTTTCCGACATGGACTTCGTGGCCAGTGAAAAAAACTACCGTTCGGTATTGAACCAGATCCTCAACTTTTAACTAGTCACGCTTGATTCCCATTTTTTCGGCGTAGTAGTCGCAAAAGTCACGCATGGTGTCTGCCATTTTGTTGTCACCGGTCGATGTTTCAAAAGTATCCGCCATCGAAACAAGGGTCTGGTGAAAGAATTGTATCATTTCGTTGACAGGCATCTCCTTGGTCCAAAGATTGATCTTGTAGGTGTCTTTTTCTCTGGAATCCCAAACCGAAAGCAAGAGCGCCTTGGATTCCATGTTTTCTATCGCGCCATCATCGGCCGACCAAAAAAGCTCTTCCGGCACCCGGTTTTCGTCGAGCCCGACTTTTATATTGATCTCTGATTTGTGTTTTACTGCCATATTCTTGAATTTTCACTCTGATCCCCTTTCTTGGGAGTCTACTTTATTTCGCGGGTTTGTATTTTGATCGCTTAAACAGTTCTTCGTTATCTATAGTAATGAGCCCACGCATCCCTGGATCGGCATTCGACCAGTAGGCATCGGCTATGCGCCATCCGAACCAGGAGCCTATTCTTCCCGGAGAATCTCGATCCACTTCCAGGTAAAACTTGGAAAAGGGCGCCTCTTCGATAAAGCGTCTCGACAATTCCGGATCCGTGCTGTACAAAAGCTCATTTTGAACAAAATACTTCCAAATATTGCTCTCACTCATCTCTGCCCAGTTCCACTGCTCCGGCGTGTAGCCCATGATCTCCTCCTTTGAGACATTCGGAAGCAAAAGACTCAGAATTTCAAGCCGTTTTCCTTCCTGGACAATCCGCGATATAAAAGAATTGTCTGCAGGGGTACCCAGCAAAGGGCGGACCATTGCATCGGCTATGTCGACTATCAGGTGATCCTTGTGATAGTTCTGTTTCACGTATCCCGGAAAATCGGCATACACTTCGTGATCCCGGCCCAGATAAAGGTCGAGACCCACAAAGAGCAAACTGTCTGCGTAAAGCACCTTGTTATTGTAATCCACTTGAGTGACCATGGTGATTATCCGCGGCTCCTCAAAGGTTGGGAAATAGTATTTCATGTGTTTGAAGAGCGACTCCAGCCTGCTTTTCTGATCCGAGAAATCTGCAAATTGCTTCCGAGTTTCCGCATAGAGATACTGCTCGTCTTCATCCTGAATCTTGTTGACCCAAACCGAATCTGCATTACCTGCCGGAAACAGGAAGGGAAACTGAGCTTTGAGAGCCGGGAGCCCATCTGCCGACGACTCATAAAATAGTTGCTCGAAGCGGATGATCTCAGGTTCTGAATTGATCCCACTCAAATCCGGGGTGTCTTGCCTTTCTTTCGAACACGAAAGGAGAAAGAAAATAAAAATCGACGAAGCGACCAGGAGAATACGCATTTAACGAGAATTAGCGGATAAATTTTAATATTTTTGTGAAACGCAAAACTACTAAATAGTTATCAATAATGAACCTCCAAAAAGTTGCAGATCACATCACCAGTTGGCTCAAAGAATACGCCGTGAATGCCCGGGTTGAGGGCTTTGTCGTAGGCGTGTCGGGAGGGGTTGATTCTGCGGTGACTTCGACGCTATGTGCCAGAACGGGTTTGCCCGTCCTTTGCCTGGAAATGCCCATTCACCAGGCTGAGAGCCAGGTAACCCGGGCCAACGAGCATATTGATCAGTTAAAGAAAAGATTTTCCAATGTTCGTTCCGAACGCATTGATCTGACTCAGACCTTTGAGACTTTTGTCGCATCCTGCCCGGATGCCGATGAAACAGATCGACGGGATCTTTCACTTGCAAACACTCGCGCGCGCCTGCGGATGACCACCCTCTACTATTTTGCGGGATTGAAAGGGTTGCTGGTGGCCGGAACAGGCAACAAGGTCGAAGATTTCGGCGTGGGCTTCTACACAAAATACGGAGACGGCGGAGTCGACCTGAGTCCGATTGCAGACCTCGTCAAATCTGAGGTTTTTGCCCTGGCAGAATACCTCGAAGTGCCTGAATCGATACGTGTCGCGCAACCCACGGACGGGTTGTTTGGAGATTCCAGGACGGATGAGGATCAACTCGGTGCGAATTACGATGAGCTCGAATGGGCCATGGCCCGGCACGATGCAGGAAAATCGCCTGAAGACTTCTCAGGACGAGATCGCGAGGTCATGGAAATTTACCTGAAGCTGAACCGATCAAACCGTCACAAAATGGAACCCATTCCGGTTTGTGAAATCACTGACGACATCAAAGCACCCGATTGAGTTTTTCAAAAAGAAGTTGTTTAAGAGAGGTGTAATCTCGGATAGCCTCCAAAGATTCCTGACTGGCTTCAAGATCGTTGGGCTCGTCACCATCTGTCACGAGCTCCGTTTGCAGCTCCTGTATCTTTTCGGCGATGAGCAGGCGCCTCAAATTGTAGAGAACATCCGTGACAAGTTTTGAGAGATAAGACTTTTTCCCGTTGACGTAAATGTTGTGCTTCTCCCAGTTGCTCAAGCTGTATTTCTCCTCATCCATCAGCAGATCAGTCACTGCCGAGGCTATTTCATCATCCCCGTGATTGGTGAAGAAATCGGCACTGATCTTTTCTTTCTGATTCAGCAAATGGATGATCTCATAGTATATTTTGAGAAATACAGGATCGGTAAATTCGATCTCGTCCTCTTGCAAATGCATGTAAATCTCATTGGACACCGTATTGGAATACTGCTGCCTGACAATTCTTTTTCGTCCTTCCTCATCGATTTCGGAGGTGAAATCCACAAACTCAATCTCCTCGTTGCCGTAGAGCATCAAGATCTCGATGATCTTTTTTTCCAGCAGCTTGAGGGGATCGACTTTATCGACTTGCTTGGTTTCCTTTTTGACACCTGTGAAGGGAGTTCGTTGCGCTGAAGCGGTCCTGGAATCCCTGTTTTTTCTTTTTAAGATTTGAGAGAGCTCATTGAAAAGGACCTGCTCCGAGATGTTCATGATGCGGGCACACTCCTGGATGTAGACTTCTTTGTGTATGTTATTGGGGATCTTGGAGATGCTCGAGACGATGTCCCGAATGAGTTCCGCCCGCTTGACCGGGTCCTTCTTCGTCTGTTCCAGGAGGATGGAGGTTTTGAACTGAATGAAATCCTGGCTCTCCTCAGTGAGGTATTCGATCAGTTCCGCAGAGGATCGCGACCGCGCAAAACTGTCCGGGTCCTCACCTTCCGGAAAGGCCACGACCCTGACATTCATTCCCTGCTCCAGGATGAGGTCAATCCCCCGAAAGGAAGCCCTTATCCCTGCTGCGTCGCCGTCAAAGAGAACCGTGATGTTGTTCGTCAACCGGTTGATCAAGCGGATCTGATCCGGAGTGAGCGCGGTACCCGAGGAGGACACGACGTTGGTCACCCCTGATTGATAAAGGGAGATCACATCGGTATAGCCTTCTACCAGGTAGCAGTTATCCTCTTTGGCTATGGTCTGTTTCGCCTGGTAGATTCCATAGAGCACTTTACCCTTGTGGTAAATGATGCTCTCCGGCGAATTCAGGTATTTGGCAATCTTTTTCTCAGAAGAGAGGGTCCTTCCTCCAAAGCCAAGAACGCGGCCGCTCATGCTGTGGATCGGGAACATGACCCGTCCCCTGAAACGATCGAATTTTTTGGTCTCATTGACCACAGTCAGGCCCGTTTTCTCCAGGAATTCAAGCTCATATTTCTTGGAGATGGCCTCATCGGTCAGGGCGGTCCAGTCTTCGGGGGAATAGCCCAGCTCAAATTTCTTGATGGTCTCATCGGTAAAACCCCTTTCCCTGAAATAGCTCAGTCCGATGGCCTTGCCCTTTTCGGTCTCCCAAAGAATCTGCGAAAAGAAATTTCGGGCGAATTCAGAGACAAGAAACATGCTCTCCCGTTCATCGGATCGCTGTTTCTGCTCATCGCTCTGCACGGTCTCTTCGACTTCGATCTGGTATTTCCTGGCCAGGTATCTGATGGCCTCCGGATACGAGTAATGCTCGTGCTCCATCAAAAAGGTAACGGCATTTCCACCCTTGCCCGTACTGAAGTCTTTCCAGATTTGCTTAACCGGAGACACCATGAAGGAAGGGGTCTTCTCATCGGCAAACGGGCTGAGACCCTTGAAGTTGGCCCCCGCCTTTTTCAATTGAACAAAGTCGCCGATGACCTCCTCAACACGGGCGGTTTCGAAGACCTTGTCAATGGTTTCTCGACTGATCATGGATTAGTACTGGAAAATAGGGTGTCGCATCAAGAGACAGCCTTGAGTTTCTTGATGGTTGACTTGCTTATTTTGCTTTCAGCGTATTTTCGGGTGACTTTGAGCGTATCTTCTTCCCCTCCGGGCATCTCGAACATGGCGTCCGTCAGGATCTCCTCGCATAGCGACCGCAGACCTCTTGCACCCAATTTGTATTCTACAGCTTTGTCAACTATAAAATCAAGTGCCTCATTGTCAA
Organism: uncultured Flavobacteriaceae bacterium; assembly: GCA_942492425.1. Classification (GTDB taxonomy): domain Bacteria; phylum Bacteroidota; class Bacteroidia; order Flavobacteriales; family Flavobacteriaceae; genus Lutimonas. Next base: position 440,167 of record CALOEQ010000001.1, on the reverse strand, counting down.
TGCTGAAATCTATTCCATCCATATCAAACAACTTGGTATATTGCTTGATTATGGCATTTTTGGGTTTTGTCAAGATCATGCGAAGCGTCTTCCTGTCGAGTGGTCTCATAAAAGTCAGCGCCGGAAGTCTTCCAATGATCTCCGGAATGAGCCCGAAACTCTTGAGATCGGTTGGAAGCACGTATTGCAGCAGGTTTTTTTCATCAACCCTCTCGCCTGAAATGGAGGCTCCGTATCCCACGGCTTGCATGTTCAGCCTCTTGCTGATTACCTTGTCGATTCCGCTGAAGGCTCCACCTGCGATGAACAGGATGTTCCGGGTGTCAACCTCTACGAATTTCTGATCGGGATGCTTTCTCCCCCCTTTGGGTGGAACGTTGACGACGGTTCCTTCAAGCAATTTGAGCAAAGCCTGTTGAACGCCTTCCCCTGAAACATCTCGAGTAATGGAGGGATTGTCACTTTTTCTCGCGATCTTGTCAATCTCATCGATGAAAACAATACCGCGCTCAGCCTTGTCTACCTTGTAGTCAGCTGCCTGAAGCAGTCGTGTCAGGATGGTTTCGACATCTTCACCAACGTATCCTGCCTCCGTGAGCACCGTGGCATCGACAATGGCGAATGGAACGTCAAGCATTTTTGCTATCGTCCTGGCAATTAATGTTTTACCAGTTCCTGTCTCTCCGACAAGCACAATGTTGCTCTTTTCGATCTCGACATCATCATCCTTCGACTTGGGCTTCTGGAGCAAGCGCTTGTAGTGATTGTAAACAGCTACCGCCATAACCTTCTTCGCCTGGTCCTGGCCAATGATGTATTGATCGAGGAACTCCTTGATCTCTTTCGGTTTTTTCACCAGAAAATCCGAACTGCTGCTGTTGCGCTCATTGATCGATTCCTCCATGACAATCCCATGCGCCTGTTCGATGCATTTATCGCAAATGTGCGAATCGATACCCGCGATGAGTAAATTTGTCTCTTCCTTTTTACGCTTGCAAAAAGAGCATTCCAATTCCTCTTTTTTTGCCATTCCAATTCGTTTTTATCTGGCCAAGTCTTTCTCTTCTCAGCTGTTTCTGGTCAATATCTCATCAATCATGCCATATTCCTTGGCCTCTTGTGCAGTCATCCAATAATCACGATCCGAATCATCGTGCACCTTTTTCTTTTTCTGCCCGGAGTGCTTCGCAATAATGGCGTATAGCTCATCCTTCAACTTTAGAATTTCGCGAGCCGTGATCTCAATGTCTGAAGCCTGACCCTGGGCACCTCCCAAAGGCTGATGGATCATGACGCGAGAATGAGGCAAAGCGGACCTTTTTCCTTTTTGGCCTGCACACATCAGGACAGCTCCCATGGAAGCCGCCATGCCGGTACATATGGTCGCGACCTCCGGTTTGATGAACTGCATCGTGTCATAGATCCCGAGCCCGGCGTAAACACTTCCGCCAGGGGAGTTGATGTAAATGGAGATATCCTTGGAGGAGTCCACACTTTCCAGGAAAAGCAATTGGGCCTGGATGATGTTGGCCACCTGATCGTTGATTCCCGTACCCATAAAGATGATGCGGTCCATCATCAATCTGGAGAAAACATCCATCTGGGCCACGTTCAACTGTCTTTCCTCAATTATATAAGGGGTTACGCTGCTCACAAGCTGATCGACATAGAGACTGCTTATGCCCTGATCCTTGACAGCGAAATTTTTAAACTCGTTTCCGAAATTCATACTTTTCTATTTGAACATTAGGTCTGTAAATATACTAACTAATTGATAATAATCGGGGGCGTCTCATCGATCAAATCCACGATCTCCGAATTGATGCTCCTACAGACAAAAAAACTCCATAAAGGCAATCCCCTATGGAGTTAAGCGAATCTCTCGCTACTTGTTACTTATAGACCTCTTTGATGAAATCCTCGTAGGTCACCTCCTTGTTCTTCATCTTAACGTTCTCCCTGAAGAATTTGAGGAGTTTTTCATTTTTTAACTGATCCGAAAGACGCTTTACCTCTTCCTGGTTCGACAGCACCCGCATTACGATGTCGTCAAGCTCCTTTTCACCGATTTGATTGTCCCCGAATTGAGACATCTGCTGCTTCACAAAACCTTTGGTGTATTCTTTGAGGTCCTCAAAGTTGTATTGAAGCTCCTTGTGGTTTTGCATGAGCTTCGATTCGATCAACTGGTATCGCAATCCTTTTTCGGAACGCTCGTATTCTTCTTTCGCCTGTTCGGTCGTCATAGGCTTTTCACCCGAAACGGCCAGCCATTTTTTCAGGAATTCTGCAGGCAGCTCAAATTTTGTGTTTTCGATCAGGCTCTCCGTGACCGCATTCAGGAACTGCTGATCAGCCTGGGACGCAAATTGCTTTTCAGCGTCTTCCTTCAGCTTGGTTCTGAACTCAGCTTCTTCCTTGACCATGTCCGCCCCGAAAATCTTGTCAAAAAGCTCCTGGTTCAGCTCGGCCAATTCCGTTTTGCTCACCTCATCGATCTTGAGCGTCAAAGACACATTCAAATCATGCGCCTCATCGTGAGTGATTCCCAAAACGTTCATCAGGAGATGATCATCGGTAAACAAGCCCTTGGACTTGAGCTCTACCTGGTCACCTGCCTTCAATCCGATCAACTTCTTCTGGTTGGTCTTTCCCTTGACCTTTTCCATTTTGAAAGTTGATTTCTTTTCGATCTCTTTCTCTTCATTGGTGAAGGTTGCCGTTACATTGGAGTCCGATTCGATCTCAGACTGACTCACCAACTTACCGTACTGCTCCCTGATATTCTCAATCTGGGTGTCTATCATCTTTTTGTCAGCCACAATCTCATAAGCTGTTATGGCTTTCTTTGGATTGAGATTGACCTCAAACTCCGGTGCAAGACCAAGCTCGAACTCAAAGGAGAAGTCATCACCTTCCCAGGAAAAATCCTCGTTCATTTTTGGCAGCGGATTCCCCAGCACATCCAATTTCTCTTCAGTCAAAAATTTGTTGAGCGACTCCTGAAGAAGCTTGTTGACCTCATCGATCATGACCGATTTGCCGTATTGCTTTTTCACCAGGCTCATGGGCACGTGACCTTTCCTGAATCCCGGAATATTAGCCTTCTTTCTGTAGTCTTTCAGCTGAGTGTCTACTTTCTCCTGGTAGTCATCTGCCGAAATATCAATTTTCACCACCGAGTTCAGTGCATCAATGTCTTCTTTCGTAATCTTCATCGTATATCTTTTTAACGCTTTGCAAATTTTTGAGGGTGCAAAAATAATCAAAAACTATCAATATATCGCTATGGAATCTATCGATTCCAAATTCGGAAATGCAAAGGATGTGTTAAAATTAAATGCAGGGCTCTCGTGTCTTCAAGCCCTGATCATTCAATAAGCTTGTACAAAATCGATTCAAACAAGGTAAGGAGTATACTGAACAGAAGAGCCGTCCAGAATCCTGCAATGTGGAATCCGTCTATCCAATTCCCGGCGAGAAGAACCAGCGCGGCATTGATTACGAATAAGAACAGCCCCAGGGTAAGAATGGTCACCGGAAGCGTGAGCACGACCAAAATCGGTTTGAGAATGGAAAACAACAGCCCCACCACAACCGCGACCCAGATCGCAGTCACATAATCGTCAACCTGCACTCCAGGAAGGATGTACGCAATGGCCAGTACCGCCAAAGCGCTGAGTAAAATTTTGAAAATGAAATTCATACGAAGATTTTTTGGACATTGAATCCAAATTAGTGATTCTCGAGAAACTGAACAACATTCTTGTGAAAATCTTCAGGGTTCTCTGCATGAAGCCAGTGCCCTGCTCCTTCGATGTCTACAACAGTGCTTTCGGGAAAATGATTGCGGATCAGGGTTTTGTCCTGCTCCGTGACATAACCTGAGTTGACACCTCGCATGAACAAGGCCGGGACATCGGAGACCGATTGAGGCGGCAGCTCCACCCCCACTTCATGGATGTTCTCTTCAAGACTCTCCAGGTTGAATCGATAGGCCAATTGGTCGCGTTCCTTTCGATAGACATTCTTGAGCAAGAATTGTCGAATGCTGTACTCTGGAATGTATTTTTTGAAAATATCGTCTATCTCAGTCCTGGAAGTCACCCTGGAGAAGTCCACCTCGTTCAAGGCGTCGAGGATGAACTGATGATGAGGCGGATAGAATCTCGGTGCAATGTCAGCCACGATCATCCGATCGACGCGCTCCGGATATTCCACCGCCATCAGCATGACGGTTTTCCCTCCCATGGAGTGTCCGAGCATGATTGCCGTGGGAATATCGTAATGATCCATATAGTGAACCAGGTCCTCAACCATATGCTCATAGGAGAAATCATCAGAATGAAAGCTGCGGCCGTGGTTCCGCTGATCGATCAAGTGCACCTCGTACTGCGAGGAAAAATCATTGGCCAATGACTTCCAGTTGTCACCCATGCCAAAAAATCCATGAAGAATAAAAAACGGATGGCCTGAGCCCTGAATCCGGGAATGCAGCAAACTCATCGCACCAGTTTTTGGAGATACATGCCAATGACATTCTCGAGACCGAAATACAGGGCCTCCGAAATAAGCGCATGACCGATTGAAACTTCAAGTACATTGGGAACCTCGGAAACGAAGAATCTCAAATTCTCGAGATTCAGATCGTGCCCCGCGTTGACACCCAAACCGAATTCGGCAGCTGTTCGGGCGGCTTCAGCGTATTTTTGAGCTTCGCCTTTGTTTCCTTTTGCGAATTCCACCGCATAGGACTCCGTGTATAATTCGATGCGATCCGTGCCGGTCATTGCCGCCTTTTCAATCAGCAAGGGAACCGGATCCATAAAAATAGAAGTTCGAATTCCATTTCTTTTGAATTCACCCACGACCTCCGTCAAAAATGAGCCGTGCTCCGCGGTATCCCATCCTGCATTGCTCGTAATCGCATCTACCGCATCGGGTACCAGGGTAACCTGATCCGGTTTGATGTCGAGAACAAGATCTACAAACTCGGGAATGGGATTGCCTTCAATGTTGAATTCGGTGGTTACCACCTTCTTGAGATCCCTTGCATCCTGATATCGAATGTGCCTTTCGTCGGGCCTGGGATGTATCGTAATTCCTTGACCCCCATAGGATTGGATGTCGACAGCCGCTTTTAAAAGATCGGGGGTGTTTCCGCCCCGGGCATTTCGCAAAGTTGCAATCTTATTGATGTTGACGCTGAGTTTGGTCATCTGGAATTCTTTTAATTTTTAAAACCGAAACTTATACTATCTTTACACAAAGAAAGAGTTTTGAATCGCGCAAAATTACAACATTAATTTAGGATATTTCGCAACAGGCAATCGTGCAAACCTCGAATTACATATTGAATGACGTCAAACCCCTGGCCCTGAATTCCGCTCTGAAATCAATGCAGGAAGCATTCAGAAAAACCACTTTTTCACACCTTCCTGTCGTGGATGACGAAATTTATTACGGCGCTATGAGACGAAGCGAATTTGAACTGATCAAAGATGCTGACTTCAAATTGCAGGACCACCGGGCCCTGTTGGAGCCTTTTTATGCGACCGATACCATGAACTGGTTCGAGGTTCTCCAGTATTTTGCCAACTACAACACCAATGTCATGCCCATTCTCAACGGCGAAAAAGCCTACATCGGCTATTTTGAGCTGGACGACTTCTTAAATCTCTTCAAGTGCACGCCTTTTCTTCATGAAGAAGGTGTCATTCTGGTCGTTGCCAAAAAGGGCACTGACTATTCCTTCAGTGAGATTTCTCAGATCGTTGAATCGAATAACGCCACCCTCTTCGGGGCTTTTGTTTCCAAAGTCAAGGAAGACATCGTGCAGATCACTTTGAAGCTGAGCCTTCACGACATCAACAACACTCTGCATTCATTCAGAAGATACAATTACGAGATAATCAATGAACTTGAAAAAGACAAATACATTGATGAGCTCAATCAAAGATCTGAATACCTCCAGCGTTACCTGAACATTTAATTCGCCTTGCAATGAAAGTAGGGATCTATGGCCAGACCAATAACGAAACTACCATAAAGTACACCAAATACCTGATTGAAATTCTTCAGGACAGGAAAATTGATTTTTTTCTCGAGAAGAATTTCTGTGAAGGATTTGAAGACGCCTCCGGAACCGGATATCCGATCTTTGATGGCTACGAGGGGCTCGATAAGTCATTCGATGTCTTTTTCACCGTGGGAGGAGACGGGACCTTCCTGCGATCTGTGACCCTTGTACGGGATCTGGAGATCCCCATTATCGGTATCAACACGGGGCGTCTTGGCTTTCTGGCCACCGTTCCCAAGGAGAACATCAGCATGGCGGTTGAACAGATTTGCAAAAAAGAGTTCCGAATCGGAAAGAGATCCCTGCTCAGCGTCAGCTCGTCTGATGAGAATGATGATTTTGGTGCTTTGAATTTTGCCTTGAACGAGGTCTCGGTAAGCCGAAAGAACACTGCCTCGATGATCAAGGTTGACACCTATCTGGACAAAGAGTTTCTAACCACCTACTGGAGCGACGGGCTGATTGTCTCAACAGCGACCGGATCAACGGGCTACTCAATGAGCTGTGGCGGGCCTATCATCTCGCCAAACTCCAAAAGCCTGGTGCTAACCCCCATAGCTCCGCACAGTCTGGCGGTGAGGCCACTGGTAATTCCGGAGCAAACAAAAATTGAACTGAACATAGACAGCAGGGTCGATGAAGTACTGCTGACCCTTGATTCCAGAATGTACACGATCGGAAACAAGTCCAGGGTATTTGTCGAACGTTCCAAATTCTCCATCCGAACGATTCATTTGAAGAACCAAACCTTTATCAAAACGCTCAGGGAGAAATTACTCTGGGGTGAAGACAAACGTAACTAATAACTAGGCTATTACACAATTTTACTCACATTTTTCTGTTAATCAAAAAAGACCTTTTTAACAATTCTAAACCAAAAGGTTTTTTTATATTTGCAAACCATTTTTTGTGATGAAAAAATTTGTAATTGCCTTCTTGTTTTTCACCGTTTCCCTGACTTCATTTTCACAGATCAATGAACTTGGTGTCTTTGCTGGAGGAAGCAACTATATCGGTGACATAGGGAGAACCAACTACATCTATCCGAACAGCTATGCAGTGGGACTCATCTACAAATGGAACATGCACCCCCATTATTCTCTTCGGGCCAATTATACGTATTCACCGGTCAAGGGAGACGACGCCGAATCGGACAATTCTTTTCGCAAAGTACGCGGACTGAGCTTTTCAAACGACGTGCATGAGCTTTCTGCAGGAATAGAATATCATTTTTTCAAATACAACCTGTCAAAAACCGGGCACACCAACACGCCCTATCTTTTTGCAGAACTGGGAGTTGTGAATTATGGATCCTTTGATTCTGACACCCTTGAATCGAATAGAACCTTTAATTTCACCATGCCCTTTGGAGCCGGTTTCAAAACCATTCTCGCTCAGGGTGTGGGCATCGGCTTTGAGGTGGGTTTCCGATATACCTTCAAGGATGACATTGACGGATATCCTTTTCTCGAATACGATCCGGGCAGCAATGTTCAGATCAACCCGAACAATAATGACTGGTATGTCTTTACCGGCGTAACCCTGGTCTTCGCCTTTGGCAGAGAGGGTTGCTACACGGGCAGTTTTTAATAAAATGGACTTGAAATCTCAAATAGATCAGAATTGCATTCCCAAACACGTTGCCGTGATTATGGACGGAAACGGCCGTTGGGCCAGCAAACAAGGTCTTAAAAGAGTTCTAGGCCATCAGAAAGGTGTCGAATCCGTTCGTCAGACGGTCGAGGCAGCGGCAGAAATCGGAGTGAAGGCCCTTACCCTTTACGCTTTCTCCACAGAGAACTGGAAAAGGCCGCAATATGAAGTGGACACCCTGATGACACTCCTTGTCAAATCGCTGAAAAACGAGCTGGAAACACTGCAGAAAAACAACATCCGCCTACAGGCGATCGGCCGATTGGAACAACTTCCCAAAAAAGCGAGAAAGCAACTTCTCGAAGTCATTGATCAGACTAAGGACAATGACCACATGATCCTGACGTTGGCCCTTAATTATGGAGCAAAAGAGGAGATTGTGAATGCAGTAAAATGCATTTCTAAAAAAATTGTTAATAATGAATTGAAGGCGGAAGAAATTGATGAAAAAGTTATAAATAATCATTTATATACATTTACTTTGCCCGTCGTTGATTTTTTGATACGAACCAGTGGCGAAAAACGCATAAGCAACTTCCTTCTGTGGCAGATTGCTTATGCTGAACTTTATTTTACAGATGTTTTGTGGCCCGACTTTAGGAAGAAGGATTTCTATGAAGCCATACTCAATTATCAAAGCAGAGAAAGACGATTTGGAAAAACGAGTGAACAAATTGAGAGCAGCAGCAAGTAGACTCAGACACTTCTTCCTGTTTATAGCCTTCCTCTCTGCTGTCTCCTTCTATGCACAAGGGACCGACCCCGATACCACCTCTCCTTCTGACAGCATTCCGACAGCTCAGGTGATCGATTCTGTGGCTCAAACAGCTGTGGACACGATAATTCCGGCGGGGCCGATTGTCCTGGAAAAAAACAAGAAGTACATGATTGGAGGGATTGCGGTGAGCGGCAATGAAACCATTTCCGAACAATCGATACTGATCTTCTCCGGACTTGGTACCGGGCAGAGACTAAAAATCCCGGGAGACAAACTATCATCGGCCATTAAAAAGCTTTGGACCTCCAAACTCTTCAGCAATGTAGACGTCTTTGTGACGAAAATCGACGGTGACGCCATATACCTGGAAATCGCCGTCAGGGAACTGGACAAAGTGGGTGACGTTACCATCACCGGGCTGAAAAAGTCGAAAATTGAGGAGATCGAAAAGGAGATCGAATTTCAGAACGGATCGATGCTCACCGAAAACCTCATCAAAACAACAGAGAACTACATCGTTGACAAGTACCGCGAGAAGGGATATCTCAGGACCAAGGTTACGATTACTACCCGTAGAGATACCTCGCAGGCCAATGTCCAGGACGCACTGATCGTCATTGACCGGGGTGATAAAATAGGGATCAAAAACATTCGGTTCCATGGAAACACGGCCCTGAAAGACTCGAAACTGAAAAAGACGATGAAGAAGACCAAAGAAAAGGGAATCACCCGAATCTTTTCTCCTTCGAAATTCGTCGAGGACCTTTACCAGGAGGATCTGGAAAAAGTTGTGGAGGCTTTTCAGGAAAAAGGATTTCGTGATGCCCTGGTCGTCAAGGATTCGCTCTCCTGGAATGAAGACAACACCATCAACCTGGACATTTTCCTCAATCAGGGGGAGCGCTATAAATTTGGCGATATTGCATTTCTGGGTAACAGCGTGTTCACTGACGAGCAGCTGATGAGCCTGTTACGCATTGAAAAAGGCGTGACTTACAACGGAAAAGCTCTGAATGAAAGAGTTTATGGTGACGGCTCACCCGAGTCCCAGGATCTTACGAACACCTATCTCGACAATGGATACCTTTTCTCAAGGGTCACAGCTGTGGAGACCAGTGCGGAAAACAACACCATTGACCTCGAAATACGTATTATCGAGGACGAACCGGCAACAATCCGGAAGGTGACCCTCAAAGGGAACGACGTCACCAATGATCATGTTCTTTTCAGAGAAATTCGAACCAAGCCGGGTGACCTCTTCAGCAAGAGCGACATTGTGCGTTCGATTCGTGAGCTTGGCCAATTGGGCTTTATCGATCCTGAAAACATTGTACCTGACGTGCAACCCAATTTTGCCGATAAAACTGCCGATATCGAGTATATCGTTTCAGAAAAGGGGGCGAGCCAAATCGAGCTGCAGGGAGGATACGGCGGTGGAGCCTTCGTCGGTACCCTCGGACTCTCTTTCAACAACTTTTCGATCAAGAATCTCTTCAATTGGTCAGAGTACAAACCGGTTCCTCGCGGAGACGGCCAGAGCATAGCTTTGAGAGCCCAGCTGAGTCGATTCTTTCGAACCTACAGTATTTCATTCTCTGAACCCTGGTGGGGTGGTAAAAAGCCAAAAGGATTCAGCTTTTCGCTTTACAACTCCAGTCAGTTTGGTTTTGACCCGATTGAGAACGACGTGGACAAGGACCAGTTGCTCGATATTCTGGGGGCCTCTGTGGGATTGAGCCAGAGGTTGAAATGGCCGGATGACTTCTTTACCCTTTCAACATCTTTCAACTATCAACGATTCAAGCTCCAAAACTACACGATAGCGGCATTTGATTTTAGAGATGGGATATCCAACAACTTCAACTTTGCCGTGAACTTCGGAAGGAGCTCAGCCGGACCAAACCCTATTTTCCCATCAGGAGGATCCCAGTTCAATCTCCTGCTCAAGCTGACACCTCCCTACTCGCTGTTGAACAACAGGGATTATTCAAATCTGACAGATGACGAGTTGTACGAATGGATCGAGTTTTACAAGATCGTATTTACGGGAAGGTGGTTCAGTCCGATTGTCGGCAAGCTCGTTTTGATGTCGAATGCGGAGCTCGGTTTCCTGGGAGCTTACAATGACGAAATCGGAGCGCCTCCTTTCGAGAGATTCTATGTCGGGGGTGACGGAATGCAACAGGGAAGATTTGATGGAAGAACGGTTATCGCCCTTAGGGGATACCCGAACTCAAGTCTCTCATCCCAGACGGGAGGTACCATTTACAACAAGGTGGCATTTGAACTCAGGTATCCGATTACACTGAAACCATCTGCCTCCATTTATGCACTTACTTTCCTGGAAGCTGGGAATTCCTGGAACGAGTTTAGAGAATACCGGCCCTTTAACCTGAAAAGATCAGCAGGAGCGGGTATTCGAGTCTTTATGCCTGCCTTTGGATTGCTTGGTGTTGATTTCGGTTATGGGTTCGATAATATACCCGGAACCAACCTGATTTCGGGGTGGCAAACACATTTCATAATTGGTCAGCAATTTTAAGCTACATTTGCTATATTTGCCCCCAATCAAGGATTGGCACGGTTTTTTCTTGAAGAAGAAGAGAATGAGAGTGACGAGCGTATTTTTAATTGTTCTTTTAGGTTTTGGCTTCATGCTCAGTGCACAGAAACCCCAACGGGTGGCCTACATTGACATGAATTACATTCTTGAGAATATTCCGGAATACCAAAATGCACAGTCACAATTGAATTCCAAGGTCAAGAATTGGCAGGAAAAACTGGACGAGCTTTCGGCTGAAATAGACCAGTTGAAGACAGACCTCAGCAATGAGAAACCGTTGTTGACCAGTGAGCTGATAAGAGAAAGAGAAGAAGATATTGACATCAAAGAACAGGAACTGAAACGACTCCAGCAGGCCTATTTCGGACCAACAGGGGACCTGTTTCAACTGAGAAAACAACTGGCCACACCCGTACAGGATCAAGTCTACAATGCGATACAGGACATCTCGAAGAAAAAACGATATGACTTCGTGTTCGACAGATCGAGTGATTTGATCATGTTATACAGCAACCCGAAATTTGACATAAGCGAGCTTGTTTTGAATTCCATTGTCAAAAACAGAAAAAGGCAGGCGATTCAGGACATGAAGAACGAACGAATTGCCAAAGCCGGGGCAGTTGTGCCACCGACCGTGCTGGAAGGAGATGAAGAAGGCGATGAAGAAGGAGCAGTAGAAGAAGCTGTCGAAATGGCTTCAGAAGAAAATGACGAAGCCGAAACCGGGGAAGCCGAAACCGGGGAAGAGATCGTGACGGATGGAGATGCAGAGGTGGAAGTTCAAAAGACCGAAGAGCAGTTGAAGCTCGAGGAGAGAATCCGAAAAAGAGAGGAGCTCAAGGCTCGAATCAAGGAGCAGCAAGAAACGAGAGCACGTATGCGGGATTCATTGAAGCAGGTCGCTGAGGAGAAAAGAGCGGCCAAACTCAAGGAAATAGAGGAAAGAAAGAAACAAAGAGAACAAGCAATTCAAAATAACAATTAAACAGAGAAGAAAAAAGAACATTATTAATTACAAATTATTAGAAAATGAAATTATTTAGGAATTTATTTGTTGCAATGGCATTGATGTTGGCCTTTAACACGGTTCAGGCTCAGGGAGTGGCACATATTGACAGCGAGCAACTACTCATGGCCATGCCGGAGACGAAAGCCATGGAAGACGAGTTGAAGAAAGTGCAACAGACCTATGCGGATGAATACAATGCACAGGCCACGGCACTTCAAGCCAAGTTGAAAAAATACGACGCTGAAGCTCCTACTCAGACAGATGCAAAAAACGAAGAGCGAAGAGTTGAAGTTGAAGGGTTGAAAAACAAGATCCAAAAATATGCTCAGACGGCAGATCAGGAGATCCAGAAAAAACGTTTTGACCTCCTCAAGCCCATTGTCGAGAAAGCCCAGAAAGCAGTAAGCGACGTCGCTGCTGAAAAGGGAATCAAGTACGTGCTCGATTCCTCTCCTGGAAAAGGCTTGATCGTCTTTGAAGGTGAAGACCTTATGCCTGCTGTAAAGAGCAAATTAGGCATCTAAATCGTGAAAAATTCGTACAAAAAAACCGGAAGCAATTGTGCTTCCGGTTTTTTTATTCTCTATACCGGTTATTCTTTGTACCAGCCGGCGTATTTGATGTAGCTATCTGCAATACGCTCCACTTCTCCCGTGAGAAGTTCAGGATCAATGTCCTTGATTTTCTTCGCAGGCATCCCGGCATAGACCGATCCGGACTCGATAATGGTCCCTTTGGTAACAACGGCTCCGGCAGCAATAATGCTATTGCTGTTCACGACGCAATCATCCATCAAAATCGCACCCATTCCGACGAGCACATTGTCGTGCACTTTGCATCCGTGCACCAACGCATTATGACCGATCGATACGTTGTTTCCGATCTCTGTCGGTGACTTTTTGTAGGTGGCGTGAATCACCGCGCCATCCTGCACATTGACTTTGTTTCCCAATCGAATGTAATGAACGTCTCCGCGAATTACCGCATTGAACCATACACTGCACTGATCTCCCATGATCACATCTCCAACCACAGTTGCAGTCTCCGAAAAGTAACAGTCTTTGCCCCACTCGGGCGTCTTCCCAAGTACCGTCTTGCATATCATATTTTAGGATGTTTTTAACGAATGACTCAAAAGTAAGCAAAAATACTTTCGTAAATTTGTCCTTCAAATTTGAACCGTCATGAACAATATCAAAATAGAAAAAACAGGCAGTCCGGCCATCATCAAATTCGTCTTCGACAAAATGCTCACCGAAGGCAGTTTTGAATACAACTCCATCGATGATGCGAAGAACTCCACCCTGGTGCAGCAACTGTTTCACCTGCCTTTTGTGAAAAAGGTTTTTGTTACGGCCAACTTCATCGCCATTGAAAAATTTGACATCCTGGAATGGTCGGAAGTTCAAGATGAATTGAAAGACATTCTCGGGGCATTTGTGGCACAGAACGACTCGATTTTCATAGAAGAGAATACAAGCGCCCTGGTGGAAGTCTATGCGGAGAGCACACCGAACCCAAACGTGCAGAAGTTCGTCACGAATCAGCTGTTGACCAATCAGCACATCGAACTGAGCTCGCCGGAACAGGCGGTAGCCGTCCCTTTGGCAAAAGAGCTTTTTGAGTTTCCATTTGTCAAGGAGGTTTTTCTATCTGACAATTATGTGTCTATCCAGAAAACGGGGGATCTCGATTGGTTCGAGATCAACAATACCCTCAGGGATTTTTTGAAGGAATATCTCCAGAGTGACCGCCGGGTAGTCGCTGAAAACTACGTTCCGACATCCTCTTCGGATGGGAAGCGAAAGACGGAGTACACCCCCACCAATGATGACGTCTCAAAGCAGATCATCGGGGTGTTGGAAGAGTATATCAAACCGGCTGTGGCAGGAGACGGGGGCAACATCCAGTTTCTATCCTATGCTCCCGACACCAAAGAAGTCAATGTGCTCCTCCAGGGGGCCTGCAATGGATGCCCTTCATCGACAATTACTTTGAAAAACGGAATAGAATCCACTTTGAAGCAACTTCTGCCCGGCAAGGTTGAAATTGTCAATGCCATCAACTGACAGGGCGTGAACCCATAAGATCCAAAAAGAATTCCGGAAAAATGAAAAAGAAATCAATCCTGACGCTGATGGCCCTGACAGTCATTTCGTTGTCAAATCTCAACGCACAAAAATCAACCATGCAGTACCCTGAAACCCGCAAGGGAGAAGTCACTGACACGTATTTTGGAAACCGGGTGGCCGACCCATACCGTTGGCTTGAAGATGATCGTTCCGCTGAGACCGAAGCCTGGGTGGCGGAGCAGAACAAAGTCACACAAGGCTATCTCGAAACAATTCCATTTCGGGAAGAAATCAAAGAGAGGCTGACCACCCTCTGGAATTATGAAAAGTACTCGGCTCCGACCAAACACGGCGACTACAATTACTTTTATAAGAATGACGGTCTGCAGAACCAGTATGTGCTTTACAGACAAAAAGGTCAGGATGATCCGGAGGTTTTCCTGGATCCCAATACCTTCTCCGTGGACGGTACAACCTCCCTGGGAACTGTTTCCTTCAGCAAGGACGGATCGAAGTTGGCGTACAGCATTTCTGAAGGAGGCTCTGACTGGCGTAAGATCATTGTCATGGATGCTCGTTCCATGGAGATCATGGAGGACACCCTGGTCGATGTCAAATTCAGTGCCATTTCCTGGTACAAGAACGAAGGCTTCTACTATTCAAGCTATGACAAGCCTGAGGGAAGTGAGCTATCCGCCATGACGGATCAGCACAAGCTCTACTATCACAAACTCGGTACCACACAGGACCAAGATCAGCTTGTCTTCGGAGGAGATTTAAAGCGAAGATACGTATTTGGCACGGTCACGGAGGACCAGAACTATCTGGCGATCACGGCGGCCAATTCCACTTCGGGAAGCGAACTGTACGTCAAGGACCTCAGGAACAAAAAGTCCGGCTTGCAAACCATGGTCGATGATTTTGACGGGGACCACTCGGTCATCTACAGCGAGGGCAACACCCTTTTCATATCTACCAATCACAATGCGCCCAACAGGAAACTGGTCAGGGCCGACATCGACAAACCGGGTCAGGAATATTGGCAGGACGTGATCCCGGAGACCCAGAATGTGTTGAGCCTTGCCACAGGAAGTGGCTATTTCTTTGCCGAGTACATGAAAGATGCCTTGTCTTTGGTTCTGCAATACGACACGAAAGGAAATCTTGTACGAGAAGTCAAACTGCCCGGTATCGGTTCGTCTTCAGGATTCAGCGGAAAGAAAAAAGACGACAAGCTTTTCTATTCTTTTACAAATTACACGCAACCTTCGACCATCTATGAATTTGATCCTTCGGATGGGACTTCTAAGGTCTACAAAAAGCCCGCGGTGGATTTCATTTCCGACGATTACGAGTCGAAGCAGGTATTCTATACTTCAAAGGACGGGACGCGCGTCCCTATGATCATTACCTTCAAAAAGGGGCTGGAACTCAACGGAAAAAACCCGACGATGCTTTACGGATACGGGGGCTTCAACATCAGCCTGACCCCAGGTTTCGGCATTACGACTGCAACCTGGCTCGAAATGGGAGGTGTCTATGCCGTTGCCAACCTTCGCGGAGGCGGTGAGTACGGCAAAGACTGGCACGACGCAGGAACACAAATGAAAAAGCAAAATGTATTTGACGATTTTATCGCTGCAGCGGAATATTTGATCGAGGAAGACTACACCTCTTCCGACTATCTGGCGATACGGGGTGGCTCCAATGGCGGGCTGCTGGTGGGAGCTGTGATGACCCAACGCCCGGAATTGATGAAAGTCGCCCTGCCGGCCGTGGGCGTGCTTGACATGCTCAGGTACCACACGTTCACTGCGGGAGCGGGATGGGCGTACGATTATGGAACCTCCGAGCAAAGCGAGGAAATGTTTGAATATCTGTATGGCTATTCCCCGGTTCACAATGTGAAAAAAGGGGTTGAATACCCTGCAACTCTGGTGACGACCGGGGATCACGATGACCGCGTGGTGCCGGCACATTCCTTTAAATTCGCAGCAGAATTGCAGGACAAACAAGCAGGATCAAACCCGGTTCTGATTCGCATTGAAACTAAGGCGGGTCATGGAGCGGGAACACCTGTATCCAAGATCATCGATCAGTATGCGGATATTTTCAGCTTCACGCTATTCAATTTGGGTTATGAGAATTTGAATTCCGAAGTAGCCAACTGATATTAAAGAATCTATAGTGTTCAGGAACCCGGGGGTGAGAATCCCTGGGAGCCGGGTTTCAATCTCACCGGTATGAAAATCTCAGTAATCCATTCCGCCGGATTCGGGGTGTCATCCACCTGCCTGACGTAAATTTCGAAAGGCTCCCCATTCTCAATGGCTTCATACGCACCAACTTCAGCGGCTCCCGCTATGGCGCTCTCCCAGGCCTCCTTCGAATGATCGTAGCTTCCGGTGAGCACCGTCTTAAAATAGCTGCCGCGTTGCATGAATCCCGATACCACCTCGGAATCCGATTCGACAATGACCCGTTCGCTGACCGGGTAGCCCACAGAGAACATGGTGGTTCCGTGTTCCTGGTTGAATTTGTGATAAACGGCGAAAGGACTGCCCGTGAGTCTGATGCCGTTCGTTTCCGCATAGTCGTGAACCTGTTGCATCATTTCCCTGAATTTCGGGTTCATGTCGCTGATCTGGCTACTGGCGGTCACATAGATGTAAAAGCCTCCACTGTAGTCGGTTACTCCTTTGTTTTCTATGCTGTATGCTCCCATCTTCTTCTTGATGCTCGCTTCAAAAAGCTCTAGCCCACGCTCCTCCATCGGCCCCATTTGCTCCTCCATGGTACTGGCCATGAACCGCGTCAAAAAAGGCATTTCTCCCTTCATCCCCCAGGTCAAGTCCGTTCCTCCTTCTTTCTCTTCGAGGATCCAATACACATCCGATCCCATATCCCCGAAAGGGGTCTTGAAAAGGATCTCCGATTCGATCCGCTCATTCGGAGCACTTACCAGTCGCCTCATCTCCCCTTCTCCATCCATAGACGTCCAGGAATAGGAGCCTCCCACGCCAACCGTGTTCTCGGCATATGTAGCTACAATGGTGCTGTCTTCCTCGTACCAGGGACCCCAGTCGGCCCAGTTCCTGTAATCATTCAGGTCGTTGAACACCACTTCGGGGTCTGCCGGGATGAACCGGGTCCGCTTTACTTCATAGGTTCCGTCAAGCGCAGCGAGATAGATTGAGGCCGCGACGACGACGATGAGCAAGAACAGAAAAAAGTACTTGAGAAATCGCATAGCTAACAAGTTTGATCCATTGAGAATCAAATATAAGAATTAAATCCCAAGGCTTTCAAACAGAAGCACTTAATATCCTTCTGAAGTTTGGTAAAACAGCACCTTTTGGCTACATTTGAGCATTCATTCACAAACAAAATTTACCCTATGAAAATCAAGTATTTAATACACATTTTACTCGTGGCTTTTCTCGTGTTCGCCTGCCAGGGCAAACAGGAGCAGCCCGAGGTGGCAGAGATCCAAAAAACCGAGTCAAAAGACTTTGAATTTCTGTCTGAGCAGTTCGCAGACCTGAAGATCCTGAGATATCAGATCCCCGGCTTTGACCAGTTGAGCCTGCAACAGAAAAAATATGTGTACTACCTTACCCAGGCCGGACTCGCCGGAAGGGATATCATGTACGATCAAAACTACAGGCATAACCTGAAAATCAGAAGAGCGCTCGAAAACGTTTACACCAAATTCTCAGGGGACAAGACCACAGAGGATTGGAAAAATTTTGAGGTCTACCTCAAGCGCATTTGGTTCTCCAACGGCATTCACCATCATTACGCCAATGACAAATTCGAGCCCGGATTCAGCAGGGCTTACCTGGAAGAAATAATGAGCGCCACCGGGACCGAGCTCGAGGGTGGGGCCCTGGAAGTTATATTCAATGACGCCGACAGCAAGAAGGTGAATCTCGACCCGGAGAAAGGCCTGGTCGAAGGCTCAGCGATCAATTTCTATGCACCCGACATCACAACGGCTGATGTCGATGCCTTTTACGCAGCCATGAAAGTCGACGCCAAACAGCCCATAGAAAAAGGCCTTAATTCCAGGCTGGTGAAGGAAAATGGAAAGTTAGCGGAAAAGGTTTGGAAAAGCGGTGGCCTTTACGGAGCATCCATCGACAAGATGGTCGAATGGCTCGAAAAAGCCAGGGAAGTCGCAGAAAATGAGACCCAGAAAAAACAGTTGGGTCTTCTCATTGAGTACTACAAAACCGGTGATCTCAAGACCTGGGATGATTACAATATCGTCTGGGCAAAATCCACCGAAGGAGATGTTGACTATATCAACGGGTTTATAGAGGTCTATAACGATCCAAAGGGTTACAAGGGCTCATACGAATCCGTGATTCAAATCAAAGACTTCGAAATGTCTAAGAAGATGGCGGCCCTGGCCGAAAATGCACAGTGGTTTGAAGACAATTCGACGCTGCAGGAGGAGCACAAGAAGCAAAATGTCGTCGGCGTGTCTTACAAAACGATCAACGTTGCAGGAGAAGCGGGTGACGCCTCACCTTCAACCCCAATTGGAATTAACCTGCCCAACAACAATTGGATCCGCGAGCAGCACGGCTCCAAATCCGTGTCTTTGGGAAATATAATCTACGCATACAACAATGCAGGAAGTAGCGGTAGATTACAGGAATTCGCCTATGACGAAGAGGAAATCAAATACGAGGAAGAATACGGGCAGTTGGCTGATAAATTGCATACGGCACTTCACGAGGTGATCGGTCATGCCAGTGGCAAGCTCAACGAAGGAATAGGAACTCCGAAAGAGACCCTGAAGAATTATGCCTCAACCCTGGAAGAAGCCCGTGCCGACCTGGTTGGTCTGTATTACCTGCCGGATGAAAAGCTCGTAGAAATCGGAATTTCACCGGATGCCAAAGCCATTGGAAAAGCCTCTTACGACGGATACATTCGCAATGGTTTGATGCTTCAGCTCATCCGTTTGAACCTGGGAGATGACATAGAAGAAGCTCATATGAGGAACCGCCAGCTTGTGGCGGCCTGGGCCATGGAAAAAGGACAGGCGGACAACGTCATTGAAAAGGTTCAAAAAGACGGAAAAACCTATTTCAAAATCAATGACTACGACAAGTTGAGAGATCTGTTCGGCGAATTGCTCAGAGAAATCCAAAGAATCAAGTCAGAAGGAGATTTCGAAGCGGGTCGTGACCTCGTAGAAACCTATGGCGTAAAAGTGGATCAGGATCTTCACAAGGAGGTTCTGGAGAGAAACAGCAAGTTCAAATCGGCACCTTACTCCGGGTTCATCAATCCTGACCTGGTTCCGGTGACCGACGACCAGGGAGAAATCACTGACATCAAGGTCGAGCAGCCTGAAAGCTTTGCGGCCCAGATGCTGCGTTATGCCAGGGACTACACTACCCTGCCGGATGTGAACTGATATTGAGAACACTAGAATTCGAGGGCATAAGGCTGATTTTTCAATTGTCTTATGCCCTTTTCATATCTTAGACGCATGAATGGCGTTGTAACCAAATCAACCGGAAGCTGGTACTGGGTGCGCACCCAGGAGCACAAGGTCTTCCAGTGCAGGATCCGCGGCAAGTTCAGAACACGCGGCATCAAAAGCACGAATCCGATCACCGTGGGGGATCATGTGGAATTCGAAATTGATCCGGCTGAGGGCAACGGAATCATCACCAAAATCCACGACCGCAAGAATTACATTGTTCGCAAATCGGTAAAGCTTTCCAAACAGACCCATATTATTGCAGCCAACATCGATCAGGCCTTTTTGCTGATCACCCTGGAACATCCCAAAACCTTTCCGGCATTTATCGATCGTTTCCTGGCCACGGCGGAAGCCTACCACATTGAGACTGTGCTTCTCTTCAACAAAGTTGACCTGCTGGACAAAGATCTCGAAGATCAGAAGAACAAGCTGAAGGAACTTTACGAAAAGATTGGGTATACCTGTATCGATATCTCGGCGACGGAAGGTCTCCATGTGGATCGGGTAAAAGACTTGATGATCGGAAAGACCAGTATGTTCTCAGGGCATTCGGGGGTTGGAAAATCAACCCTGATCAATGCGATCTCTCCGGGTCTGAACCTGAAAACCGCGGCTGTTTCTGAGCAGCACCGCCAGGGTCAGCACACCACGACCTTTGCAGAAATGTTCGTGATTGAGACCGAACCTGAAAGTTACATCATAGACACGCCAGGCATCAAAGGCTTCGGAGTGGTGGATTTCGAGGATAATGAAGTGGGCAACTACTTCAGGGAATTCTTCGCCTTGAAGCACCTCTGCAAATTCAACAATTGCCTGCACGTCAACGAACCGAAGTGCGCGGTAAAAGAAGCCCTGGAAAAAGGAGAAATTGCCCCGTCAAGATATCGAAGCTACTTGCAGATTCTAGCTGGAGAAGAGGAAAATTATCGCACAAACACCTACGATTTATAGCATTGCAAACGTATTCCATGGGAACATGAGAAAAATCATGGTTGCCAGTCAAAATAAATGGTTTATTTGATCGTTATTTTAAACTAAATACTGACCAAAACCTAACCTACTTCATGCGAGTCATTATTCAGAGAGTTTCTGAAGCATCCGTTACCGTTGATTCGGAGGTCGTTAGCCGAATCGAGAATGGTGCTTTGATTTTTTTAGGAGTCTCACCGACGGATAGCGCAACCGAAATCTCCTGGCTCACCAAAAAAATTGCCAATCTCAGAATATTTAGTGACCGTGAAGGCATTATGAACCTCTCTCTGATTGATGTTGCAGGAGATGCTCTCGTAGTCAGTCAGTTTACGTTGATGGCAAACACCAGAAAAGGAAATAGACCCTCGTATATCAACGCTGCTAAACCAGATCAAGCAATCCCCCTATATGAAGCTTTTGTAGATAGCCTCGAACAGGAATTGAAAAAGAAAGTGAGTACCGGTATTTTCGGAGCAGACATGAAAATACAACTCTTGAATGATGGCCCTGTGACAATTACTCCTGGACACAGAAAACAAATGATCATCAAACTCAACTTTCTTTTATTACGCTATGAAATTCTATCTTCAGGTTGTTCTAATCTGCTGCTTCGCTGCAGTCAACATTCCAACTTTTGCCCAACTAACCGACAAAAGCGCTTTATCCATTCCTGAAGGGCTTACCCAATCAGCTGAAGCAGTTGTACGCCTTGAAAACAAAGAGATCGAGGTGGTCAGTGAGTCCAAAATGATCGTAAATGGAATTTAATGACCGTCTGACTGGCGCTCCGGCGACTCTACTACCTATGCTCATCGAACAAGGACGCAGAAGGGTGGATCTTAAATTCAAATGGCGTCGAAATCGAACACATCAGAAAAGTGATTTCCAGGATGTATCGGCGTCGGCTCTTCCAACCTTTTCTCAGACGATCGTGTACTTACTTTGAAGTTCCACCTCAATCCTACCCTACACCATTAAAACGAATAGAGTACCTCACCTCGAAACGGCTTCAACCTACCTGGTACCCCGTCAAGGGTATGGCAAAGCACGGAGTACACAGTATACCCTCACATCCCTCAGAAATCGAAGTGTTTTAGAGCACATTCCTCGAGGATTATCAGGTTGAAAAAACGGTTGACGATACGCACGATATGTACTTTCGAATGCACTGGTCTGATCCGGCAACCCCTGGGCTCGATTTCGAAGCTGGCACCCATGTACGGTTCGCATCGGAACATTTTCCTTACCGGACAAGGTCGGCTCACGGAATGAATTTGGAAATGGTACTATGAAAATCTGTTAGCAGGCACGACACAACTTCCTCAGAGCAGCAAAAATGAAGTTCAATCTCTTGTCAAAAACAAAGCGATCCCAAAGAGGTGCAGGGTTGTCTACGATATATGCAACAGAAAACTCGATATACGCACAGATTGGTATCGGAGGCTGGAACCTATCTTGCCAGCGACGTCGACCGGTTGAGTTCTGGTACTGTAAGGCCTGACCAACTATACTCGCACTTTTAAAAACCGAGTATTCCTACTATGCGAAATCTCCGGGGTAGAGAAAGTCTCTTGACGGAAACCTGGTCTCACTACATTCAATCAGTCATTCTCATGGTTCCTTTCGAAAAAGAAACAACCTGGTTGGAATGCACGAATCAAAAAATTCCCTTTGGACACTTGGGATCATTTACGGATGACCGGGATGCCCTGGTGATTACTCCAGAGGGTGGAAAGCTGATTAAAACACCCAAAGTCCCCGTAGAGGAGAACATCCAGAACATGACGGGTGACCTGGCTATTCAGGAAAACGGAAATCTTTCTGCCGATATTGACATTGTCAGTCGGGGCATGCAACTTGACAATCGATATTTTGTACTGGATCTTGATGAAAAAGATAGAGAAAGGTACTATAAGAGCTTTTTTGATGAAATACACGACGTGAGTATTTCAACAACCCAATCATCCATGGACAAAAGAAAGATTGAACTCAAAGAACATTTGGAATTCACGGCTGAAAACTTTGCGATTCCGAATGGGAATAATCTGATACTTCGTCTGAATGTGGCAAATATAAATGAAAGAGTCCCCAAGAGAGTTAGGAATCGCGAACAGCCTTTTGAGATCAAATATGGATTTGTTGACTCCGATGCCCTGACCATCGAAATCCCACCTGATTTTCACGTCGATGAACTTCCCCCTGAGCAGACGATTGAAACCAAATTCGGAACATACAATCTCATTGTCAGCAAAATTGATATCATCACATCTCCTATTCCCGAACCTGCAAATCAACAGGAATCTATACACCCCGGAAGAATACTCGGGGTACCGGGATTTCAGAAAAAAAATCCGAAAAATGGATCAATTAAAAATCGTTTTAATCAAATCAAATAAATCATGAAACTCAATCGCATCCTAATTTTCACACTCATCTTCATTCTTTCTGCCACATTACATGCCCAAAAATTCAAATTTGGCTCAATCGATATCAAAAGTCTTGAAGAAAAAGAATATGAATTGGATCCCGAAGCTGAAGCCGTTGTATTGTACAAAAAGCGCAATACAAATTATATGTACTCTAACGGATCAGGTTGGAGACTGGTCACTGAGGTTATAGAACGAATCAAGATTTACAACAAGGACGGGTTCGAATTCGCGAGTAAAAAAATCCCCTATTATATGGGGGATTCCAATGAGAGCGTATCCATAAAAGCCGTAACCTATAACCTTGAAAATGGAAAAATCGTAAAAACCAAGCTCGAGGGCAATGAGATTTACGAGGAAGAAATCAGCGAAGACTGGTCAAGTAAGAATTTTACAATGCCCAATATCAATGAGGGTAGCATTGTTGAATGGAAATACACGCTAACATCACCTTATGAGCAAACGATCGACGAAGTAGTTTGTCAATATGACATTCCTATTAAAAAGTTGGAATGCAAGATTGAAATCCCTGAATTTTTCGTTTTTAGAATGTTTCCCAGTCGGTTCTACCCCATTAATGTGAGGCAATCTCAAAATTCAAAGACGATAAAAGTAATGGGATCCTCCAGGTCTCAGACCGGATGGGCGACAACGTCTACAACCAGTACGGGTAGCGCTGATATTTTACAGAATACCTACAGCATCAACGCTCAGAACATTCCGGCTTTGAAAGACGAACCTTACGTCAATAGCATGGATAACTACCGGGCTCTGGTAAAATTTGAAATTTCAGCTTACCGACCGCGAAATGGCACTCCGAAATTATACAATACTTCCTGGGAACAAGTCACAGAGACCATTTACAACAATCCAAGGTTCGGCCGGGAGCTTTCCAAGAACAAACATTTTACAGAAGACCTCGAACAAATTCTAGCAGGAAATAGCTCCCAGGAAGAAAAAATGAAAGCCATATTTCAGCATGTCCAAAAAAAGGTGAAATGGGATGATGATTATGGTAAATACACAAAAAAAGGAGTCTCAAAAGCCTATGAAGAAGGACATGGCAATGTAGCAGAAGTAAACCTCACCTTAGTCTCTATGCTTAGAAGTGCAGGCTTTAAGGCCTCGCCGGTTTTGGTTAGCACGAGGTCTCATGGAATTCCATTATTCCCAACTAAGCAAGGATTCAATTATGTGATTGCAGCGATAGAACTACCCCAGAACATGGTTCTGTTGGATGCACAGACCCATTCAGTGCCCCCAACCTGCTTCCCGTTCGAGACCTGAACTGGGAAGGAAGATTGATTCGCGAGGACGGCACATCCATTGCTGTCGATCTTTATCCTAAGAAATACAATTTAAAAAAGGTTAAAGTCACGGCAAAATTAGACACTGAGGGAGAAGTTTCGGGAGTCATGATCAGTACGTACAAAAATTTGAATGCTCTCTTGTACAGAACAAACTATTCGAATCTCTCTGAAGATGCGTTGATCAGCAAGCTCGAATCCGAAAATGGAGATATTGAAATTGAAAGAATCCGCTTAAATAACAAGGACAATCCCAACAGGCCTTTGACTGAAATGATTCAATTCACAGGCGACAATCAGGCCGACTTTATTGGTGGCAAAATATATATATCGCCCCTGCTCTTTCTCTCTCAGACTGAAAACCCTTTCAAAATGGAAGAAAGAAATTATCCTCTCGATTTCGCCTCGGCATGGCGCAATGAAATCGACATGATTGTTGAAATACCCGACGAGTATAGTGTAGAATCCAAACCGGAAGATGTCCAATACATTCTGCCTGACAACCTGGGAGCCTACTCGCTGAGCACTTCAGTCGAAAACAACAAGATCGTTATTTCATCCTCCTCAATCATCAATAAGGCAATCTTACCCGCCAACTACTACAAATATTTAAAGGATATTTATAAAAAGGCCATTGATGCCCAGTTGGAGAAAATCGTTCTCGCCCCGACTCAAACCTAAAAAGACGCATGGATAAAAAAAAGAGCCCAAAAAAGGGCTCTTTTTTTTAAGAATATTAAAAGTCCTAAAGAGTATAAGCGTAACCCAGTGAGAATACGAGTCCCCCGATTT
The DNA here is from genome assembly GCA_942492425.1 of uncultured Flavobacteriaceae bacterium. Lineage (GTDB taxonomy): Bacteria > Bacteroidota > Bacteroidia > Flavobacteriales > Flavobacteriaceae > Lutimonas. The sequence goes on along the minus strand of CALOEQ010000001.1, from coordinate 415,070 downwards.
TACTTTCACCGAACTCCTCGTTTTTCTGCAAAGAGGTAAAGCCGTAAGAGCCTCGGAAGCCCAGGTACAGCTGGTGGTGCTCATTCAGTTTTCGAATCAGGCCCGCTCCTGCATGAATCCCGAAGTTGGTGCCATTGAGGTCATCCTTGACATCCGTGGAAGCGTCAAAGGACTGCTCCGGCAATGGGATGAAAGGTGGTCCGAATGACGGATCATTCGGGTCGTAAAACGGATTCGGAACGCCAAGCGGTTGGTTGCCGTTGCTGTCGAGGAAGAACTGGCTGTCTCCGCTTGTGACCTGGGTAGCGCTGATCAAAAATCCAACATAAGGCCCTCCTTCGACATAAAAACGCCAGTCTGTTCCCCATCCGAATTTTGCGAGAACCGGGATCTCGATATATTCCAGTTCCGAAACATTGCCGAACTCCGCGTACAAAGGATCTGCATTGGTCACCGGTCCACGACCTTGCAACTGAACCAATTGGTTCAAGGCCTCCAGGGTCAATCCGTTCTCTACAAGCGCACCTTCCAAATTATCGGTGGGAATCGGTTGCAAGCCATCTCTCTTTCCACCTCTTTGTGTATAGAGAATCTCTGCCTGGAGCGAGAAAAGCTCGCTGATTTTGTATTCTACCGTTGCTCCAAAATCGATCCCGTCGGTGGACTTGAAGTCTTCCGTGTATATGTTATCGCTGTTATCGGCAATTCGACCGAGACTATAACCGACTTTGCCTCCAACTGTAACTTGGGCATAGGTGATCTGGGCCAGGATAAGGAGGGCGAAAAACACCCCTCTGACCATCTTTTTCTGTTCCATTGTAGTATGTATTTATGATTAGTTTTGAACTTTTCCCCGGAACAAAATCTCCGGAACTTGAAGTAAATATATCAAAATTAAAAATACATCCGATCTGTTTGGATTGGATCTGTTTAAAAAAATCGATGACAAATGCCTATAGTCTTCAACAAATCAACAATTGCAATCGGTGTCACAGCCCTTCTTGCTTTTCTTTTTCCTGAACAAGAATTTTCTTCCCAGGTAGAGAAGTGCTGCGGCCAGGGCGATATAGACAAGGACTTCCTGCATGCTTAAATTGTTACGAGGGCTGAATAGGTAAGAAAGGAAGCGATATAGGCAAAGGCTCCCATACCTATCAATTGCAGCATGGGCCATTTCCAGGTTTTGGTCTCCCTTTTGACAACGGCAAGGGTACTCACGCACTGCATGGCAAAAGCGTAAAAGACCAACAGTGACATTCCAACCGGGAAGTTAAAAAGCGGCTGGCCCGTATCTTCATTGATTTCTGCTGCCATCCTCTGCTTGATCGTGGAGTTGTCCTCGTCATCGTCACCCACGCTATAAATGGTAGCCAGGGTTCCTACGAACACCTCCCGCGCTGCAAATGAAGAGATCAATGCAATACCGATCTTCCAGTCATATCCCAGGGGCTTGATAGCCGGTTCCATGGCTTTTCCCATGACACCGATATAAGAATTCTCCAACTTGTAGGAGGCGAGCTCGGCCTCGTAATTGTCTGAATTCGTCCCGACTTTTTCTGTTTCGAAAACGGCTTCAGCATTGTCAAACGCGTCCGGTCCGGTCGATGCGAGAAACCAGAGAACCACAGATATCGCGAGGATGATCTTCCCAGCGCCGAAGACAAAGGCCTTCGTTTTTTCCACTACCGTGTAAAACACATTTTTGATGGATGGCACCTTATAATCGGGCATCTCCATCAGAAAAAAGGTTTTGCTGCTTATTTTCAGTACTTTATGCAGGAAATACCCTGAGAGCACAGCAGCGCTGAATCCGAGAAGATACAAGGCGAGCAGGGTCAGTCCCTGCAGAGAGAATACCCCCAGCACGCGCTCTTCGGGAATGATCAGGGCAATGAGTATGGCATATACGGGCAATCGGGCCGAACAAGTGGTGAATGGCACTACGAGAATGGTAATGAGTCGCTCTTTCCATCCGCTTATGTTTCTCGTGGCCATTACCGCCGGGATCGCACAGGCCGTTCCTGAGATCAATGGAACAACACTCTTTCCACTCATGCCGAAATGCCTCATGATCTTGTCCATCAGGAATACGACACGGCTCATGTATCCGGTTTCCTCCAAAATAGAAACGAACAGAAACAAGATTGCGATCTGAGGAATAAATATCACAATGCCTCCAATCCCGGGAACCACACCTTCAGCCAGCAGGTCGGTAAGCCGACCGGGAGGTAAAATCTCTTTGACTCTTTGGCTCAAATCGGCAAAAAGCGCATCGATGAAGTCCATGGGTACGCTCGCCCAGTCAAAAATCGATTGGAAGATGAGCATGAGAATCAATGCAAAAATCACATAGCCAAATACCTTGTGGGTCAGAATGCGATCCAGGCGGGATCGCAGGTCTCGCGCCTTTGATTTGTCGACAGAATAATTCTTTTTGAGGATATCCGAGATCTGCTGATAGCGAAAAATGGTCTCTTTATGCTGATACCTCTTCAATTTGTCTGTGTCTGACCTGTAGCTCCGCATCAAATCTGCTTCCTGCTCGTTCATCTCCGGGATATCGAGCATTTGAGTCAGGCACAGCCAGGTTTTGTAGCGATCCCATCTTGGAAAATCCTTGTCGAGCTGGTCGAAATACTCCTTGTCGATTCGGTGTGAGATCTTAGCCAATACGGAGGTATTGAGATCCTCATAACTTTCGATCGCTGCTTTGAGTTCCTCCATACCCCGCTTGTGCCTGGCACTGACCAGGACCACCTCGCCACCGAGATCTTTCTTGAGCCCCTCAACATCGATCTCGATTCCTTTTTTCTCACTCTGGTCCGCCATGTTTATGGCCAATACGGTTGGGATTTGAAGATCCTTGATCTGGGAATAAAGCAGCAAGTTGCGTTTGAGGTTTTCTATATCCGCAACGACGACAATGACATCCGGGTAGTCTTCACAGCCTTCGTCGATCAGGGTGTTGAGCACGATATTCTCATCGATGCTCGTCGGATTGATGCTGTAGGTTCCGGGAAGATCAATGATATGGGCTTTCAATCCTCCCTTCAGGGATGCTGTGCCGATTTTTTTGTCGACCGTGATTCCGGGATAATTGCCCACTTTTTGCTTGAGACCCGTAAGCTGATTGAATAGGGACGTCTTGCCCGTATTCGGGTTTCCCACCAAAGCCACTTTTATGTCCCTGCTCTTCGACATCGGTCAGCCCTTGGTGACTAGAATTCGACTCGCAGTTTCCTCACGGATAGCCAGAAAACTCCCGTTTACACGGATGTACAAGGGATCTTTCAGCGGGGCTCTCTGAATCAGTTCCACCGATTCCCCGGGCATACAACCCATTTCGAGAAGAGCCAACGGAATGCTGTCAAATGAGATCTCACTGATGATGCCTTTCTCCCCTATCTTAAGATTTGCGATGCTCTGATCCAATTTTTATTTGGATTAATTATAAATACTTTGCGAAATTACGGTTTTTTTTTCTTTCCGAACTTGATAATTGTCAGGTTTGGGAAACAAGTTCAGGGCTCATACAACTCACTCGTTTTCTCTTTTAAGAATGGAAATGTCGTCAATGATCCGCTGCATCTCCTCTTTCTCAGTCCCGTCGTAAAAACCGCGGATTTGGCCTTCTTGATCCACCAGGATAAACTGTTCCGTATGGATGAAGTCCTGGTCGCCACCGTCCCCCTCGTCAAGAACTGCGAAATAGGACTTTCGTGCCAACTCGTAAATATGCCTCTTGTCGCCAGTAGTGATCTCCCATTTGCCGTCAATGGCCTCATTCTTGTCAGCATAGGCCCGAAGTACCGGAACACTGTCCATCACCGGGGTCACCGAATGACTCAAAAACTTCAAATCCGGATCGTTTTTGAACTCCTCCTGCAAATCCTTCATGTTGACGGCCATGATCGGACAGATCGTCTGACAACGCGTAAAGAAAAAATCTGCGACATAGATTTTACCTTCAAAATCCTCTTTGGTGATTGTCTCACCGTTTTGATTGATCAAATTGAAATCAGAAATCCTGTGATTTCTGCTGATATGCTTGACGGAATCGTCAACCAGGCGAGGGTTCACATCCACCGGGTTGTAGACCGGAAGCTTGTCTTTGGGCTTGACGAGAAAATAAAGCACCGGAATGAAAATTATAGAGAAAAAGAACAGGAAGATGAGCGTCGACCTGGATTTCTTGAAAAAGTCAATTAAATACATTCTTCTTATCTTTGAGTTTCCCTGATATTGCTGACTCAAGCCACAAATTTAAGCCTTATGAAGTATTTTCTGATGCTGTTCGTGCTATTATTTCCCCTGATGGGAAAGGCGCAGACCCTCAAGGGGAATCAAAGGTGATGAATTTTGAAGAGCTCGCGGCTTCTGAAGCCCGAAAAGCAGCGCAAAAGATAGACTTCAAGTCAGCTGCCGCTACTGCCAACTACGATCTTGTGTACCACCGATTGGATTGGGAAGTGGATCCTCGCGAACCAACGATCCAGGGCACGGTCACCAGTCATTTTAAAGCCTTGTCCGATATGCATGAGATCGTCTTTGACCTGGCAGGCAACATGAATGTGACAAGTGTCCGGCAAAGAGAGACAAACCTGGATTTCTCTCATGAAAAAGACGATCGACTTTATATCAAACTGAATGAGACGTTAGAGTCAGGGAGACTCGATTCCCTTACGATCACTTATCAGGGCGACCCGGTGAGCTCGGGGTTTGGATCCTTTGAGGTCTCCACCCATGGCAGCTCCAGAACCCCTGTGCTGTGGACCCTGTCGGAGCCCTATGGAGCCAAGGGATGGTGGCCCTGCAAACAGGACCTGATCGACAAGGTGGATTCCGTTGACATCTTTATCACCCATCCTGCTGCCTACAAGGCTGCATCCAACGGGACTCTAATGGCAGAGAAAGAATCCGGAGATACGCGCACAACCCATTGGAAGCATCGATACCCGATCCCCGCCTACCTGATCGCAATAGCCGTAACCAACTACCGAGTAAACATACAATCTGTAAGTCAGGCGCCTTTTGAGATCGTTAATTATGTCTATCCGGAAACCTATGAACAAACTGTACGGAGCCTGGCTGTCACCCCATCTGTCATGAACTTCTTTCGGGAGAAGTTTGGGGAATACCCTTATTCGAAGGAAAAATACGGTCACGCCCAATTCGGTTGGGGAGGCGGCATGGAGCACAGCACCATGTCGTTTATGGGCAGCTGGAGCCGGAGCCTCATCGCCCATGAACTGGCTCATCAGTGGTTCGGCAACAAGATCACCTGTGCGAGCTGGCAGGACATTTGGCTGAACGAAGGATTTGCGACCTACCTCGATGGCCTTGTTACCGAGAAATTTGACGGGGATGAAAGCTTTGCAGACTGGCGCAAATATCTGAACCGGGAGATCACCTCGATACCTTCAGGTTCTGTCTTTGTTTCTGACACAACATCCGTATCGCGAATTTTCAATAGCCGCCTGAGCTATCGAAAGGGAGCGATGGTGCTGCACATGTTGAGGTACAAACTGGGAGATGAGGATTTTTTCAACGGGCTTCGAAGCTATTTGCAGGATCCTGAACTTGCTTACAATTACGCTGCCACACCTGACCTGATCAGGCATCTTGAGCAAGCCAGCGGCGAGGACCTGGACGAATTTTTCAAGGATTGGATCTACGGCCAGGGCTACCCCACCTATGAGGTGATCTGGAGTCAATCCGAGGAAGGAATATTGAGCTTCCAGGTCAATCAGACCCAATCCCACAGCTCGGTCTCCTTTTTTGAGATGCCCTTGCCTGTTGCGGTATACGGCTCGGGAGGAGAAGTGGAAAACCTTCGCATGGAAATCTCAGAAAACGGTCAGAATTTCAGCGTGAATCCGGGTTTCACGGTCAGCTCTGTAGAGATTGATCCTGATAGCCACCTGATCAGCGGACTAAACGAGGTGACCCTGGGCCTGGATGAACAGACCCTCGACAAGAGTATTGCTGTGTATCCCAACCCGGTCAAGGATCTTTTGACAATAAGAAATGAAGGGATGAGTGAACTAAGGAGAATTACGATCTACGACATCCAGGGAAAAAAAGTGCTTCAACAGCTCGATCCGGGAAACCAGGTTCAGACGCGTGATCTGAAGTTTGGACTCCATCTCGTCGTGATCGACACCGACCGGGGAACCCTGCACAAGACCATCCTCAAAAATTGAGCTATTTAACATCTATTTAGCCCCCTGTATTTCTTAAAATAAACGATAAAGCGTACATTTGTCGATTCAAAAAAAGAGAATTCACTGAATGGAATCATATATAAAAATCACCCAATTTCTGTTGAGCCTGTCATTGCTGATCGTTCTTCACGAAATGGGACACTTCCTGCCCGCGAAATTGTTTAAAACCCGGGTTGAGAAGTTTTACCTTTTCTTTGACTATAAGTTCTCACTCTTTAAAAAGAAAATTGGGGACACGGTTTACGGTATCGGATGGATCCCTCTCGGGGGTTATGTCAAGATCTCCGGAATGATCGACGAGAGCATGGACAAGGAACAAATGATGCAACCTCCGCAGCCCTGGGAATTCCGATCAAAACCGGCCTGGCAACGATTGATCATCATGCTTGGTGGTGTGACGGTGAATTTTATCCTGGGTATCTTCATCTATATCATGATGTTCAATGTCTGGGGGGATGAATACGTCGGAGTGAATGATGTTACCTATGGTTTCAGCGTGACTGAAGATTTCCAGGAGCTGGGCTTTCAGAATGGAGACAAAATCCTGGCCATTGACGGGGAAGAGCCCGAAGACGTCATGGACGTCAACAAATTTCTTTTCCTGCGCGATGTGAGCGAGATTAAAGTGGAGCATCCGGACGGTGCGACCGAGTCCGTGCAAATCCCGGAAGACATCGGGTATCAGATGTGGCAGAATGGAAATTTAGACCCTTTCACGCCAAGAGTACCAGCCGTACTGGACAGCATTAAACCTAATTCTCCCGCGGGTGAAGCCGGATTGCAACACGGAGACAGGGTCATCAGTGTAAACGGCGAGCCCGTTGCCTTTTGGGTGGAACTGACCGAACGCGTCAAGAAGAATACAGATAAAAAACCTATGGAGATCGGCATTGAGCGAGATGGTCGGGAAATGACCTATACGATTGCGCCCAATGAAGAAAATAATCTGGGAGTATATGTGCTTCCTGACATCGATGAGGTCCTGACGATCAATCACAAGGATTTTACCTTTGCAGAGAGCATCAGCCCTGGTTTTTCAAGAGCCTACTGGACGCTGAAGGATTACATGGGTCAGTTCAAATACGTGTTTACCAAGAAAGGAGCCTCGAGCCTGGGCGGATTCATCACCATAGGAAGTATCTTTCCCTCCACGTGGAACTGGGAATCCTTCTGGAGCATTACGGCCCTGCTGTCGATCATGCTGGCATTCATGAACCTGCTGCCCATCCCGGCACTTGACGGAGGGCATGTGGTCTTTACGCTCTATGAAATGATCACGGGTCACAAACCCAGTGACAAATTCCTGGAATACGCCCAAATCGCAGGATTTGTTATTCTGGTATCCCTGCTGCTTCTCGCGAATGGAAATGACATCTACAAATGGCTTACGGGTCAGCTGTAATTTAGATCGATATTTGAATCGAGGACGATATTTAAAGTCAGCCCAAAATTTAAGGCATAAAAAAACTCCATCTTTCGCAGATGGAGTTTTTATTTTGTTTGCGTTTTCCGCAGGGCTCTAGTCAACCAGGATGATGATCTTGTTGTCATTCAACTCAATCGTTCCACTCTGTATGGGCAGTATGCTGGTGGTCTTATCCACACTTTTGAATCGATCCCCATAGGCTTCATCAAAACTCAACTGACCCTGGATCTTCACGTTCCCCTCCTGCAAAAGAGAAACGATGGGAGCGTGATTGTTGAGCATCTGAAACTGACCGTCTACGCCGGGTACAGTGACTGATTCCACTTCGCCCCGGAAGATGCTCGCCTCAGGTGTGACTATTTCTAAAAACATATACCTATTTTTTAAACTTCCGCCAGCATTTTCTCACCAGCCTCAATCGCCTCTTCAATCGTTCCTTTCAGGTTGAAAGCCGCTTCTGGATATTTGTCGAGCTCTCCGTCAAGGATCATGTTGAATCCTTTGATGGTGTCGCGAATATCCACAAGTGATCCGGGAATTCCGGTAAACTGCTCAGCTACGTGGAACGGCTGGGAAAGGAACCTTTGAACCCTTCTTGCGCGGTATACGACGAGCTTGTCGTCCTCACTCAATTCCTCCATACCCAGAATCGCGATGATGTCCTGGAGCTCCTTGTATTTCTGCAGTGTTTCTTTCACGCGCTGTGCTGTGTCATAGTGCTCGTCACCGAGAATCTCTCTGCTGAGGATACGCGATGTAGAATCCAGTGGATCCACCGCAGGGTAAATACCCAATTCCGCAATCTTACGCGACAGTACTGTCGTAGCATCCAGGTGGGCAAACGTTGTTGCCGGCGCAGGATCCGTAAGGTCATCCGCAGGTACGTAAACCGCCTGTACAGAAGTAATCGATCCGTTCTTGGTCGAGGTGATTCGCTCCTGCATGGCACCCATCTCTGTAGCGAGTGTTGGCTGGTATCCCACCGCCGAAGGCATACGCCCAAGGAGGGCAGATACCTCAGAACCGGCCTGGGTGAACCTAAAGATATTATCGATAAAGAACAGGATGTCTTTTCCCTGTCCGTCACCGGCTCCATCCCTGAAGTACTCAGCGATAGTAAGTCCAGAAAGGGCTACTCGCGCACGCGCTCCAGGAGGTTCGTTCATCTGACCAAAAACGAAAGTAAGTTTTGATTCCTTGAGGCCTGGCATGTCAACCTTGCTCAGGTCCCAACCGCCTTCTTCCATGGATTTATCGAACTCCTCTCCGTATTTGATAATGCCCGATTCGAGCATCTCTCTGAGCAGGTCATTTCCTTCACGGGTTCTCTCACCCACTCCGGCAAACACGGAAAGTCCACCGTGGCTCTTCGCAATGTTGTTGATCAATTCCTGGATCAGTACTGTCTTACCTACTCCGGCTCCACCGAAAAGACCAATTTTACCACCCTTTGCATAAGGCTCGATCAGGTCGATCACCTTGATACCTGTATAAAGTACCTCGGTCGAGGTAGACAGATCTTCGAACAATGGCGCTGAACGGTGAATGGGCAAGCCGTTGTCTCCATCTTTTGGAAGGGCCTTCAATCCATCAATAGGATCCCCGTTCACATTGAACAAACGTCCGTAGATCTCTTCTCCTACTGGCATTTTAATTGGGTTTCCGGTTGAAATCGCATCAATGCCCCTGCTCAATCCGTCTGTCGAGTCCATCGCGATGCAACGCACTGTGTCCTCACCGATGTGCTGCTCGACTTCAAGAGTCAGAACCGAACCATCTTTTCTTGTGATTTCCAATGAATCGTAAATCTTGGGAAGCTCATTCTCTGATGCGAACTCAACATCAACTACTGCTCCTAGAATTTGAGAGACTTTACCTGTAATCTTTGCCATTATTCTGTTTAATTTTTATTCAATTCTTTGTCGATCCTGTTCTGTTTCAAGTGTATACAGCACATTCTCGATTTGCGGTGCAAAGATATGTTTTTAAACCAAAAAATTATAAGGATTTTTTCAATTATTTTTCAATCTTCAAGATACACCCGACGACAGCCAAAGAAGGAACTTAAGGCGCCAGGTTTGAGATAAATTTTCCCAATAAATCCGAACAGGTATGATATGAATAAAAAATCCGCCATAGAGCGGATTTTTTATTTATGATTTAACATTCTACACAATTGCAGAAATACGCCGCTTTATCGCAAAGTGGCCGGATAGAAGGCAGGATATTCGCCTATATCCACAAGGGCACCGGCATCCTCGAAATTGGAACCGAAAGTTTCATCAATCTCTTTGAGAAACTCATTGGCCAGAACGGCATAGCCTCTTGCGCTCAAATGGATTCCATCCATAGAAAAGGCGCCTCCTGTAACAAAATCACCCGTTAGCACGAAACCATCGCTGGCAATTCCATTAATATTGAGCTCTTGCAATAGGCCTTTTGCATCTACCAAACCGAGACCAGCCTGTGTGGCCACGGCGCTTATCGTTGCATTATAGGCATCCGTAGCCCTCATAATGGCTGCCTGCTCTGCCCCTTCAAGAACCCATTTGTCCTCTAGTGGGTAAGTTATTCCATTGACGGCCAATTGACCTGCCTGTTCGACAGGAACGCCATTTGACGTCAGAAATGCAAAGTACTCTTCGTTCAATGTAGCGATGACATTGGAAGAAGTCAGCACCAAAAGATCATCCTCAGTGGCTTGACGCGACTGCCCAAACTGCCTTCCGAGCAGTGCGGCCGTAAGAGGATCGAGTTGAGTGGCCAGAACCTGTGTGAGTTGAGCGCTGATGTCGGGCAAAGATTCATCGATAATCACAACCGCGCTTGCTGCGGTCTCAGAGAACACCACGGAACGCTCCGGAACACCCAGAAAGGCATAGGCTGCATTCAGCTGCGCATACAGGGCATTCAATGTTGGGATCAAAGGTCCGAAGGCCGGGTTGGTCGGATCCAGGGGATCGTGTGGAACCGTTGTAAAATAAGGCAGGTCGGTCACAGCAGGAATGTTCCCCATAACTCCCTTTGCTCCGTTTGCTGTCATGGTTCCAACGATAGATGACAGCACTTGGCCAAATACGTTGGGATCCGTGATGTCGTTCGGCCCGTAGGTAGTCGGATCTAAATTTCCGGTCTGATCGACCCCAGTACCACCGGATATGGCATAACCCAATACGTCATTTCCGGCAATCTCAGAGAGGACGAAAAAGGTCGGATTCTGAGAGGCGGCATCCGCCAAAACAGTAGCATTCGGGCTCGAAGCCATTCGGGCAAAATAAGGGTTTGCACGTCCAAGAGGAACGCCCGCGGCATTTCCATAGCCTTCCGCCACCAGATGAAAGCTCTTTGCACCGGGAACCCCCATGTTGTTGAACGGACCCGCTATTATATTGGTAACCTCCGTTGTCGGTGTCCCATCTACAGGAGTCGGACCGGAACCATCAAAATAAAGACGAGGTCCGGCAATCACATTGCCTGCAAACAAAAGACCTCCCACGTTGTCATCGACAAGCGGCTGAACGAATTCACCACCACCTGCCAGCGCCATTTGCTTAGCCATGATATTTGGAAAGGAGTTCTCCTGTGACTTGATAAAAAGTGTTCCGTCGGATAACCCGGAGACAAATGAAGCTCCCATACTCACCATATAGCTGAAATCCGCATCCCCGGAGACCACCTCAACCGGAGGCTCGATCTCCCTGTCGTATTTTCCATCCTCACAGGCTGCGAATGCGAGAAACAGCGCAACCAGCCAAAAATATTTAATGTTTGTCATTTTTGTCATTCTTGATTTTATACTATTCTTTAACATTGCTCACCCATTATTGATTGATCACCCATGAGAAGAAATACTGTGAACCGATAAATGGAGATCCAACTGCACTCTGATATTCACCGCCACCGATGTTCGAGGCACCGAATTTAAACATAGACTTGATCTCAGGAATCGTAAAATTCACCTGGGTATCCACCACGGTTCGCGAAGGGATAACCGCATTGGCAATAGAACTCTGCCATAAGTACTCGTCGCTCCATCTCACATTGATGCCAAACCCGAATCGATCGAAAAGATTCTGACCTCCCAGTGAAAATTTCCACTTGTGTTCAGGCGTATTGAAACCGGCAGCAAAATCGGGATCCGACTCCTGGTCGAAGTTAAACTTGGCCAGGGTGTAGTTCACACCGAAGTTTAATTTTTTCAAAAACCGTGCATTGACTCCAATGGTACCTCCGTACGAATCGATGTCCGCTCTTGAATTGGTGTAGGTTTGGAAAACATCAAAATTGCCTGTAGCGATGTCAATTACTCCCGATGCATCCGAAGTTGTTCCATCAATTGGCGTAACAACCGTAGTGTTGCTGATGAAATCCTTGTATTTGCTGTAGTAGGCCGATAGGTCCACGTAGATCTTTCCGAAAATTCCACGGTATCCGAAATCATAGGATTGAATTCTCTCAGGAGAAACGAGATCAGTCTCCACGGATTCCAATACGGTCGGATCTCCTGTTGCTGCAAAAGCATTGACAGACTGCAGCGTATAGGAATCAAAATAAACTTTTTGACCGGTCAATGTTGTGTTCGGCAGTCGGCGGTCAAGGTTGTCAGGTGAAGAACCTACGAGAATCGCCCTACCCGCATCCAAACCAATGAAAAGGTCCTGGGTCGTAGGATTCCGGAAACCGGTTTGAAATGATCCGCGGAAGTTGTGATTTCTTTTGTCTCCGGCAGCATAAGTAACCGAAGCTCTCGGAGAGAAAAAGCCATCAAAGAACTCATTCTTGTCATATCGAATCGAAGCCTGGAGCTTAAGGCGGTCATCCATAAGTTTCTTGATCGCTTGCACGTAGGCACCGTATTCATTGTAATCGATGGGTCCGTCGTAATCGGTGAAGATCGTTCCTTCCGAGTTCAGGGAGTATCTTCGGGCTGAACCTCCCAGTTGAAGGTCCCAGGTCTCGTTCAGCAGGCTTCCAAAATTGTAATTTCCTTCCGCGACATAGCTCGATGTTTTGTCGATAAATTTGGAACCTGTGTTGAGATCCGGATCCGAAGTAATCTCATTGAAGAGGTCTTCGAACAAAGCTGAACCCGGCTTGGGAGTCGTATTGGGATCTGAATCTGCAAATCTCCTTGCTTCTTTATGAGCCTCTTCATCATTTGCGCCACCCAAGACGGCCTGTACGTAACCTCCCGCATAGGCACCAAACCATTCCGTGGCCCTGTACTTGGCCATGTTGATTCCAGTGAATCGCATGTCATACGAATCCCCGGCATCCTCAGTGGTCATGTATCCGCGAAGAAAGAAATTATTGTTGCGGATCTCCAGTTTGTGCTGATTGATGCTGAAATCTCTCAGCTGATAGCGGTTTGCTCCCTGGTAGATCGTCGAACCGAATCCGGCTCGTGTGTTCAGAATGATCTCAAAGTCGTTTTCCCAGGGTCTGATATTGATCGAGGCGTCAAATTTCACACTTTCCGCCTTGTAGTCGGTGAGGTCCTGCTCCATGTATCCGGTACGTCCAACATTCACCGCCGGCACAAGGTTGCTTGCCCCTGCAGGCAGAATGCCCAACGCTTCCAAATTCTCCGCGACACCTTTCAAATCGGTGTTGTTTGCAGCCAGGGTCACCTCGTCACCATAGATATTGATTCCGTCATGCGCGGGGCTGGATCTGAATGCCAGCACTTCATCGGGTTCACCCACTGCCGTTCGTGAATTATTGTATTCATTGCGATCTGTCGCGAACCAGTCTGTACCCCTCAAATAAGAAAAGGTAGCTTTTGCCGCAAACTTCTCACTGAAAGCATGGGCGATTCGAATTCCAAAATCGTAAAAGTTATTGTCGCCGGCAGCCTCCTGCGAGGTGAGTCCGGTTTTGTAGTATGCACTGATACCCTGATCCTCGAATGGACTTCGCGTTTGCATAAAGAGAATACCGTTAAAGGCATTGGCCCCGTAAAGTGCCGAAGAAGCACCCGGTATGATTTCAACACTTTGAAGATCGAGCTCGGTTACCCCGATGAGGTTACCGATCACAAAGTTCAACGCTGGGGAAGCATTGTCCATCCCGTCGACCAGCTGAACGAATCGCTCGTTGGCAAAGGTGGCAAAACCACGGGTATTGACAGAGTTAAAGGTTAAACTTCCCTTGTTGACGTCAACTCCCTTGAGATCTTCGAGACCTTCGTAAAAACTCGCCGTCGCACTGCCTTTGAGTTCTCTGATCCCTATTCTCTCAATCGTTACCGGTGATTCCCGGATGCTTTCCGGGGTTCGGGAAGCCGAAACAACGACTTCATCCAATGAAGTTGCATTTTCAACTATTGCAATTTCAAGGTTCTGCTCATCAGCAGTGACTTCCAATGTTTGCGCCTGGTATCCAACAAATGTGACCTCGATAGACAACGGAACGTCTTCATTTACACTCAAAGTAAACTTTCCGTCAAAATCGGTAGAGGTACCAGTTGACTTACCTACCACCCTGATGTTCACGCCCGGAAGCGGTTCCCCAGTACCGGAATCGGTAACCAAACCTGAGACTGTCGTCTGACCAAACATAAAAGCTCCACACAAAAGTGCAAGCAAGAGTACAATCTTGTTCATAAATTCAAATTAAATTCGTGTAAGTTTTAGGATGGGGCAAAATACAATTTTTTTGCAATTCCCATAAGAAAAAGGCTTAAAAATAGAAATTATTGAATTTCAAGTGGAGTAATTTCCCAAATCAGTATTATTCCAGGGTAATTTTTTGGGAGGAAATCTTGTTTCCTCTCCTGACCCTGAGAATGTACAATCCGGAACTGATGTTAGCAAAATTGACCTCTTCGTCGAAAGCGTTATCGTTGCTTGAAAAACTGCGTTCGGCAACTTTTCTCCCCAGCAGATCATAAAGAATCGCATCAACATCACCTGTGATTTGAGAGGTGAACTGTATTCTGAATCTTCCGTTTGACGGATTCGGAAAAATCTTGAACTGATCGAAGACAAAGTTGTTGACGGCGAGCACCGGCTCCGAATTGCATATCTCCAGGCTCCAGTCATTGAGGGTTCCAAAATCATCTTCCCAACTGTCGACAACTCTCAATTTCCAAATGCCGCGGGTGCTTTCGCCCGAAAATTCCGAGAGTGGTTGGAAGGGCCTCACAACGCCGGTTATAGCCGGATTAAACTGACATTCTATCTCCACTCCAGAATCGTCAAAGATTGCATTGACTATGTTCTCAGAACCATTGCATGCTCCTGACAGCAATTCAACGACCGTACCGGATGGACTTTCCAAAGAAATGTCGAGATCACTTAAATAGGTATGCTCCAAATCATTGATGTGCACACGCAGTCTCTCTACCAAAAGGTCCTCTGTGATCTCAATTTCCGAAACGATGCCCCCCAAATCCTCGTCGGGAATGTCCTGCGGAAGATCCACCGCCGGGGTCTCAGAACAAACTTCATTGAACTCTCCAATCGAAAAACTCTTCGGGTTGAGCGCGAAAAAGAAATTCCCAACGGCCTCTACCATAATAAAACAGTTCGGCGCCCTCGAGTCTGGAACGTTTATCATCTGCATTCCGTCATTAGGTACATTGGTTGCGAGAAATACAGGAAAGGTCTTTCCCCCGTCTGTGGACAATCGGATGTTCACCGAGCTTGCATTGATTCCATTTCCAGTTGTGCCGGCGACATCCCATTGAACCATCTCCTGGCTGTTTGGGGTCAATACCAGCCCTTCCGTGTCCTGCGAGGTCACAACAAAAGGACCGGCCGCATCCGTGACCGTGACCAGAAGATCATCAGAATCCGACTGTCCGGCCTCGGCATTGTTGTCTCTAACGGTCAGGGTAAAATTAATCTCTCTTGCCACGAGCGGTGTCACCTCCCAGGTCGATGACAAAGAGCCCGAAGCCAAAGTACTCAATTTTGGCAGATAGCGATTCGCGTCCTTGACCGGAGAGAAGGAACGATAAAGAGCTCCTGCACTTGAGTTTCCGGAGGGTGGAACTGCCGTAATTTCATTGTCTACCTGTTCCCAACAGTAGCTGATGGGATCGTTGTCAGCATCACTGCCTGAACCCTTCAAAACAAAGGGCGTACCAATTGGGATGATAAAATCCGGACCGGCATCGGCAATGGGCACATTGCGGTTTGTGACCAAATCTGTCATGGCTGCACAGTCTCTGCTTTGAGACAAGTTGTTTCGAATCTCCTCGATGCTTATGACATGAAAATAGAGATCGCTTTGCGACTGTATATTCTGCGGGGCGCAAAGTCCGGCATAAGCCATAAGGGTAGAGCCACTTCCAGGCTCCACCGCGGTGAGATCATTCCTGTTGCTTCCCGCACAGCCCCCTTCGTCTCCGTTGAAGGTGTGATTCGCTCCCAGCTGATGGCCAAACTCATGCGCCACAAGATCGAAATAGAAGCTTTCGCCTATGGGGTTGCTTGAGCCGGTGACACCACGAGCCTTTTGACTGGCGACACAAGCGCTGCCCAGTGTGGCTACTCCTCCCCCACCGGTACTGAAAACATGTCCGATGTCGTAATTGGCCGAACCGATTACATCATCAAGATTGTTTTGGTTCTCCCCCAGCATGGCCGATCCACTGTTATTGGAATAAGGATCGGTTGCCGGATTCAAATAAACGATATCATCATTGTTGGCGATCAATTCCATGGATATGGCCAGATCATTCTCAAGAACCGCATTGACACGCGTAATTGCCGTGGTGACAGCCGACATGACGACCGCTCTTTGCTCTTCCTCAGGTGCCAAACCCGCTCCTTCGAGGCCAATGTGAAAGGAAGAGTATTCTCCTGTGGTGGCCACAGCCAGACGATAGGTCCTGAGCTGCAAATCATCGAAAAGCTTCTCCTGGAACCCATCTTTGCTCATTTCAGACATCTCGTCGACCAGACAGGTAAACGGATCGGCACTACCGAGTTCTGACCGGTCATAAACCCTGTATAACTCTTTATCGCGGGTAAGTGGTTCGATAAACTGAACCCCATAACCGGGACCCGTGATCACAGCGTTCAGACCGACTTCATTCAAACTGAAACGTATTTTTCTTTGAGAGCCATCGGTTGCATATCCGACGTAGCTTTTGTCATTGGGAAATTTACGGGCCAATTCCGGGCTCATCACAGGTGCTTCCTGGACTCTGAAAGCAATCAACCGTCCTTCTTTGTCTGGAAACTTCATCAGTTTTCCTGTCCGTGTCGACGATCGCCGTCTCGACGGCACGTCCACAAGGTCACGCTTGATCAAAACGCGATCAAGGGCAAATCCGCTGTATCGTTCCACCCTGACCTTGGTCTGGATTCTCGATCTCGATACTCCGGAAACATCAACTCTCGACCATGGATTCGACTCCTGACCACTCACTGACAGGGATAGAATTACGAACAAAAAAGAAAGAAGAATCGGGTATTTTTTTATCATTTCGGGGTCTTGTTCTTGGAACGCATAAAACTAAGAATTTTTTAAATTTAAATTGAGTTTAACCTTTAACTTTGTCAAAAAGTTCCATCAGTGCTGCTGCGATTCATTTTGTTCCTTCTTCTTATTGTGGGCTGCTCCTCTTCGAAAGAGCAGGCAGGCAAAAATCAGATTCCTCCTCCGAGGGTCAATTGCCCGGAAGGAGGAGACTGCACTTTTGAGGTGCTACAAAAATCTACCCTGGCGCTTAAGACCGACCAGACAGGTGCATCCTATCTTGAAATTGAGCCGGGCGAGAACGTGGTCATTCGCTATCACTTCAAAAAAGACCCCGAGCCTGATGTCATGGACAGCAGTCACTCCGAATATCTTTATTTCGAGATAAATCCGGGAAGGGTTGAGATTTCTCTCAAGGATGCCGATCTTCAAAAGGTCAAGATGATTTACGGCAGGGTTTGCTTCTGTAAAGGCGAAACAGGATATTTTCCTGTGCGCAATGGAAACCTCTTCGTTTATCAGAATGACGGGGATTTGCTCGTCAGAGGAGCTTTCAGCGTCAAAAAAGTGCCTCAGACCATAAAAGAAATAGACGAGAGAATAACCTATTATCCGCGACAGTGAAGGTATTTAAATCCATAGAAAACTATCGGAGCTCCGAGTGCAAGGCGGTGATCACCATTGGAACCTTTGATGGCGTGCACATTGGTCACCAGAAGATCATTGAGCAGCTCAATGCCTTGAAAGCAGATAAAAGCGAGGTATCGATGATACTCACTTTTTTTCCGCATCCGAGACGAGTCCTCGACCAGAGCAACGACATAAAAATGTTGACGACTATGGAGGAGAAGGTCGAGCTCCTGGAGAATTTCGGCCTGGACCACCTGATCGTAGAGCCCTTCACCCAGGAATTTTCGAGACTTACTGCGCTGGAATTTGTCCGGGACATCCTGGTCAATCGGCTCAGTCTCAAAAAGCTGGTCATCGGCTACGATCACCACTTCGGAAGAAACAGGGAAGGCAACTTTGAGCAGCTCACTGAATTTGGAGAGCTTTATGGCTTTGAAGTGATTGAGATTCCGGCCCAAACCATAGAAAGTGTCTCGGTGAGCTCGACCAAGATCAGAAAAGCCATAGAGGCAGGCGATATGGACGCTGCCAACTCCTACCTGGGCTATCCGTATCGACTTACAGGAGAGATTGTCAAAGGGCAGGGACTCGGACGAAAACTCAATTTTCCCACGGTTAATTTGCGCGTTGAGGAAGACTACAAACTCGTTCCGATGAAGGGAGTTTATGCGGTAAAGACGCGGGTGAAAGACAAGGAGATCCTCGGAATGATGAATATCGGGTACCGTCCAACCGTGGGAGGCGACGGAAGGACCATTGAGATCCACCTTCTCGATTTTCAAGGTGACCTTTACGGCCAAAGGCTTCGAGTCGATGTTCTGGCTCGACTGAGGGATGAAGAGAAATTTGAGTCGATCGAGGCGCTCAAGGCCCAACTGAGTCAAGATGAGCTCCAAACCCGTGCGGTCCTGTCAAAGTTGAAATCCTGAATCTGACTTAATCCGGCAATGATTATCTTTGCCGTCCAAATACGAAAAAATGCTATCTACCACCTACATCAGAGACAATAAGGAACAGGTCCTGAAGGGCCTTGCCAAACGCAATTTCAAGGATGCTGAAAAGACCATAGATTCTGTGATCGAAACGGATGAGCGCAAAAGAGCGGCTCAGACAGCTTTGGACCAGGTTCTTGCGGAGAGCAACAAACTCTCCAAGGAAATTGGAATCCTTTTCAAGTCAGGTGAGGTGCAGAAAGCGAACCTCATAAAAGAAAAGACCGGTCAGCTGAAAGAGAAGTCCAGGGAATTGGCGGAGCTTAAGACACAGATGGAATCTGAATTGAATGAGCTGCTTTACCAAATTCCGAACATCCCGAATTCACTGGTGCCTGCGGGAAGTTCTGAAGAGGACAATGAAGTGGTGTTCGAACACGGTGAAATTCCAACCCTCGAGGAGAATGCGATGCCTCATTGGGAACTGGGCAATAAATATGACATCATCGATTTTGACCTTGGGAATAAAATCACAGGAGCAGGCTTCCCGGTTTACAAAGGAAAGGGTGCGAAGCTGCAACGAGCTCTGATCGCTTATTTTCTGGACAAGAATACTGAGGCGGGCTACACCGAAGTGCAACCGCCATTGGTCATCAATGAGGCCTCAGGCTACGGAACCGGACAATTGCCGGACAAGGAAGGTCAAATGTATCATATTGGAGCAGACGACTTGTACCTGATCCCGACGGCTGAGGTCCCTGTAACGAATTTCTATCGGGACACGCTTCTGAAAGAAGATGATTTTCCGATTTGCAATACGGCGTATACCCCTTGCTTTAGAAGAGAAGCAGGGTCCTATGGCTCCCATGTGAGAGGATTGAACCGTTTGCACCAGTTTGACAAGGTGGAAATCGTCAGGATCGAGCACCCCGACAGATCATATGCCGCCCTGGATTCTATGGTCGAGCACGTCAAGGGAATTTTGAATGAGCTGGGTTTGCCTTATCGGATACTCAGGCTTTGTGGAGGCGACTTGGGGTTCACCTCTGCCCTGACCTATGATTTTGAAGTGTATTCCACCGCACAATCGAGATGGCTGGAAATCAGTTCCGTTTCAAATTTTGAAACCTTCCAGGCGAACAGGCTGAAATTGAGATTTAAGAATAATTCGGGTAAAAGTCAGTTGGCACACACCTTGAACGGAAGCTCATTGGCCTTGCCAAGGGTCCTGGCCGGACTCCTTGAGAATTGTCAAACTGAAAATGGGATTGTGATACCTGAGGTTCTTCGACCTTATACAGGATTTGATATTATAAATTGAGGGGGCAACCCCTAAGTGATGGAGCAACCCATCACGGTCATACCGTGATCAGGATGCTTCCAATATCTTTTTGTAGTGATTCATGATCATCAAATCGTTCAAATAAGCATTGATCTGACCATTCTTCATGTGATTCTTCGCGCTGTGCTTAGCTCTTTCGTAGAATTTTTTAACTTCGTTCATGACTTAAGATTTTTGTTATTGTTGATCTTTTTTTGATGCGAATCGTCTTTCTTTTAAGACTTTCGTCTCAGTAAAACGTTACATTTGAAAAAATATTTTATTAAAAGTTTAACAATTTTCTGAAATCGATACGAAATGAATCTGTCCGTTGGGAAATTGACAATGGAATGCGCTTAATCTGAGAATCCGATAATGTCCTTGTTTCGAATTTTATTCCTGATCCTGCTGAGCGGCCCCCTGTTCGCACAAAACGCCGAGCTGGCCAATTCCTTTTTCAGGAAAGGAGAATACGAAAAAGCCATTATGCTTTACGAGCCATTGCTTGAGAGCAACCCCATTCGCCAGGATTATTTCAAGTCGCTGCTCACCTGCTATCAACAACTCGAGAAATACGAGGAAGCCGACCGGCTTTTGAATCAGCAGCTGGAGAATTTTCCGAACCAGATCTATCTCTATGTGGAATTGGGATACAACAGGCAGCTGCAGGGCAAACCGGAAGAAGCGGAGGCCTATTACGAGAGATCCATGCAATTCATTGAGCAGAATCCAAGCTATGCCTTCGTCATCGGCAGGACCTTCCGACAGAATCACCTCCTGGACTACGCCCTGCGCACCTATCAAAGAGGCAAAGAGCTGAATCCCAATCTCAATACGGAAATCAGTGAAGCCCAGATCTACGGGGAAAGAGGTGACATCGACAAAATGTTTACGCTCTACCTCGATCTGGTTGACAAAAATGAAAACTACTACAGCACGGCCCAGAGATTCATGGGCTCCTTCGTGTCGAATGACAAGACTGACCCGAATAACATCATGCTGAGAAGGCAACTCCTCAAAAGAGCCCAAGCGGAGCCCAAAAACTCCTGGAACATCCTGCTCAGCTGGTTGTTCATGCAACAGGGAGACTTTGACAAAGCCCTTGTCCAGGAGAAATCTCTTTACCGAAGAAACCCCGGAAACGCTGAGCGCATTGAGGAGATTGGGCGATTGGCCTACGATTTTGACGACCTGGAAACCTCAAAACAGGCCTTTGAATTCATACGGAGTTTGGAACAGGAAAACGGGTTGGACCCGGATACGCGCCTGCGTGCCGACATCTACCTGTTGAAGATCGAAAATGAATATATCGAGAGTGATGAAGACCGGGAACGACTCAATGCAAAATACCTGGAATTACTGGCGCAATACGGTCGGAATTTGCAAAGCCTGGTGCTCCAGGTGGCCTATGCGGAATTCCTCACTTATTCTTATGGCGCCCCGGATCAGGCCATTGAAATATTGCGCAGTGCCCTGGAGCTCAACCCGCCCAAGCCAGAAAGGGGCATGCTTGAAATAACCATCGCAGACATCCAGGTCTTCTCGGGGGAATTCAATCAGGCTCTTGTGATGTACTCCAAGATACAATACGATTTCAAAAACAGCCCACTGGCGCAAGAGGCGCGTTTCAAAGTGGCGAGAACTTCTTATTTCAAAGGTGATTTCACATGGGCCCAGAATCAATTGAAAGTTCTGAAGTCATCCACCTCACAGCTGATCGCCAATGACGCCATGAAGCTCAGTTTGAAGATCAGCAACAATTTTGACAAAGACAGCCTGAACGAAGGCTTGAGACTCTTCGCCAAGACCGAGCTCCTTGAATTTCAAAGAAAATATGAGACTGCCCTGGACACCTTGAGCCTGGTACTCGATGAGCACAAGGGACGGGCCATTGAGGACGATGCCCTCCTGAAACAGGGCGCCTTGTTGACGCGGTTGGGCAATTACAGGGGTGCAGAGAACAGCTTGCTCAATCTCCTTACAACCTACCCGGAGAGTTTGCTGATCGACGAATGCCTTTTTTCTTTGGGACAATTATATGAGAACCAACTGGGCGAGATAGACAAGGCAAAAGAAATGTACGAGCGGATCATTTTTGAATACCCTTCCAGCATCTACCTTGTGGAAGCGAGGAAGGCTTTCCGCAGACTCAGAGGAGACGACCTCTGACCTTCTCCCCGCATATTGAGGTTTTAGCACTACCTTTGCATCTCAATAATCCAACACATCACAAGAATCCAATATATTTCAATAATCCAGGCATGATCATTTACAACGTAACGATAAACGTGGACGAATCCATTCACGACCGGTGGATGCAATGGATGACCGAAAAACACATACCCGAAATGCTCAACACCGGAAAATTCACAAAGGCCCTGATGAGCCAGGTCCTGGTAGAGGAAGACCTCGGGGGAATCACCTATTCGGTGCAATTCACCTGTGAATCACGTGCGATTTTGGAGGCATACTATCAAAATGATGCAGAAGAGATGAGACGTGAGGGATTTGAGCTGTTTGGGAACAAATTCGGCGCCTTCCGAACAGAATTGAAGGTAGTCCGTGAATTTGCCACCTCTAAATAAAATTTGCCACCTCTAACTAAAACCTGTCAGACATGTCGGTTCGGGCCAAAAAACATCTGGGACAACATTTTCTAAAAGATGAGACCATTGCTCAGAAAATTGCAGATTCACTCAGCTTGAAGGACTATGAGGAGGTTTTGGAAATAGGCCCGGGAATGGGAGTCCTGACCAAATACCTGATCGCAAAAAACAAACACCTCAGCGTCATTGAGCTCGATCGGGAATCCGTAGCCTATCTATTGGAGAATTTTCCTGAACTCAAGGGCAACATTTTGCAGGGTGACTTTCTCAAGCTCAACCTGGAAGAGGTATTCGGGGGCAAACAACTTGCCATCATTGGGAACTTTCCCTACAACATCTCCTCTCAAATCTTGTTCAAAGCCATTGAATTCAGGCACGTGGTCCCGGAGTTCGCCGGGATGTTTCAAAAAGAAGTCGCTCAGCGCATTACCCAGGGCCCGGGAAGCAAGGCCTACGGTATTCTTTCGGTAATTTCCCAGGCCTTTTATCATGCGGAGTACCTGTTTACGGTTCCGCCTGGGGTGTTCAACCCACCTCCCAAGGTGGACTCGGGCGTCATCCGCCTGGTGAGAAAGGAAAGCTTTGAGCTTCCGGTGGACGCAAAATTCTTCTTCCGCGTCGTCAAGACCGCGTTCAATCAGAGGAGAAAAACCTTGAGAAACAGCCTAAAGTCTTTTGGATTGTCGGATAAATTACGTGAAGATGCTATATTTGCCCGGCGCCCCGAACAATTGTCAGTGGATGAATTCATTGAATTAACCAAGAAGTTGGCGCAAGACAGCAGTGAAAATGGATAGCACTTTCATCGAAAATATTGAAGGCCTGATCAAACAAAAGCAGGACAGCACCCTTCTGACCCTTTTGTCGGAAGAGCATCCAGCAGACATCGCCGAGATCATTTCGGAACTCGATCTGGAGGAGGCCACCTATCTTTTCAAATTGCTGGACAGTGATCGAACCTCAGATGCCCTTTTGGAAATCGATGAAGACGATCGTGAGAAAATCCTGAAAAACCTGTCGGCCCAGGAAATCGCTGAAGAGATCGGTGAAATGGACACGGATGACGCCGCTGATATCCTGTCGGAGCTGTCAGAAGTGCGCGCGAGCGAGGTTATTTCAGAGATACAAGATGACGACCATGCCAAAGACATCGTCGATCTGCTTCGCTATGAAGAAGGCACAGCGGGAGCCCTCATGGCAAAAGAACTCGTCAAGGTCAAGGAAACCTGGTTGGTTCCCACCACGGTCAGAAAAATAAGATCCCAGGCACAAGAGGTGACCCGGGTTCACTCCATTTATGTGGTCGACAAAGACGACCATCTCATTGGCAGGTTGTCACTCAAAGACCTGCTGGTCGCTCCTGCTGAAGCAAGAATCTCTGATATCTACATCCCAAAAGTCGATTACGTAAACGTCCACGACAAAGACGAAGATGTCGCCTTGCTGATGCAGAAATACGACCTGGAGGCCATACCGGTCGTCGATGATGATCACATATTGCTCGGTAGAATCACCATTGACGACATCGTCGATCTGATCCGGGAGGAAGCCGAAAAAGACTACCAGATGGCAGCAGGTATCACCGAGGATATCGACGCCGATGACAGCATACTCGACAAGACAAAAGCCAGGCTACCCTGGCTGGTGCTTGGCCTGATGGGTGGCTTTGCCGCTGCTTCCATCATGGGCGGATTCGAGGACGCCCTGACACAATATCCCGAACTGTTTTACTTCACCCCGCTCATCGCTGCGATGGCTGGCAATGTGGGAGTGCAGTCATCGGCGATCGTTGTACAGGGTCTTGCCACCAACAATATCAAGGGAAGCATGTGGAGTCGAATGGTGAAGGAAATTGCTCTCAGCGTGGTCAACGGAGTCGTACTGGCTATCTTGATCTTTCTTTTGGGATCTATCTTTCAATATCACAGTGACATCAGCATGACCATCTCCATCTCGCTGATCATTGTTATCATCATCGCCTCTCTGATCGGAACTTTCGTGCCCCTGATCCTCGACAAGAATGGCATAGATCCTGCGGTTGCGACGGGGCCATTCATTACGACCAGCAACGATATATTTGGGATTTTCATCTTCTTTTTTGTAGCCAAACTCATTCTCGGATTCTGATTCGGTTTCTTTGCGGATCGAGTCATTTACTGGGCATTTTTATTTAATTTTGCCATCTATTTGAAAATCCTATGACCGAAAAGAAAAGAGCGCTCAACTTTCTGGAACAGATTATTGAAGAAGACCTCGCAAACGGCCTCTCTCCTGACAAACTGAGGTTCCGTTTTCCACCGGAACCCAATGGCTACCTGCACATCGGGCACGCAGCCTCGATTTGCCTGAACTTCGGGCTGGGCCTGACCTATGAGGCACCCGTAAACCTGCGTTTTGACGACACCAATCCCGTCAAGGAGGAGCAGGAATATGTAGATGCCATTAAAGAAGACATCAAATGGCTGGGCTTTCAGTGGGACAAGGAGCTCTATTCCTCGGACTATTTTCAGCAGCTCTACGACTGGGCTGTACTTTTGATCCGAAAAGGAAAAGCCTATGTGGATGACCAGTCCTCGGAAGAGATGGCGCGTCAAAAAGGAACCCCCACCCGTCCCGGAGAGAGCAGCCCCTATCGAGACAGAAGCGTTGAAGAGAACCTCGAACTTTTCGAGAGGATGAAGAACGGGGAGTTTGATGAAGGCACCCATGTTTTGCGCGCAAAAATAGACATGGCTTCGCCCAACATGCTCATGCGCGATCCTTTGATGTACAGGATCCTCAAAAAATCACACCACCGTACAGGTCAGACCTGGAAGATCTATCCGATGTACGACTGGACTCATGGCGAGTCAGACTATATTGAGCAAATATCTCACTCCCTATGCACCCTTGAATTCAAGCACCACAGGGAACTTTACGACTGGTTCCTCGATCAGGTGTATTCCGGAGAGGACCTCCGACCCAAGCAGCGGGAATTTGCCCGAAGAAACCTCAGCTACACGGTCATGAGCAAGCGCAAGCTGCTCCAACTGGTCGAGGAGGGACTCGTGGCGGGTTGGGACGATCCCCGGATGCCCACGATCTCCGGTTTGAGAAGGCGGGGATACACCCCGGCTTCCATCCGAAACTTCAGTGAGGCCGCAGGAATTGCCAAACGCGACAATGTGACCGACCTGGCCCTGTTGGAATTCCATATAAGAAATGAACTCAACAAGACGGCTCCGCGTGTTATGGCGGTCCTGGACCCGGTCAAGGTGGTCATCACGAATTATCCCGAAGGCAAGGAAGAACAGCTGCAGGCCGAGAACAATCCCGAGGATCCCGGAGCGGGAAGCAGAAGCATTCCTTTCTCGAGAGAAATCTATATCGAGCGCAACGATTTCAGGGAATTGGCCAACAAGAAGTTTTTCCGGCTCAAGCTCGGTCATGAGGTGCGACTGAAGAACGCTTACATCATCAAGGCTAATGATGTCGTCAAAGACGATTCCGGCAAGATATTGGAGATTCATTGCACGTACGACGAAGACTCAAAAAGCGGTAGCGGAACCGAAGCCAGCATGCGAAAGGTCAAAGGAACCATTCACTGGGTGTCGATCGAGCACGCCCTCCAGGCTGAAGTCAGGCTTTACGACAGGCTCTTCACCCATGAGGCCCCCGATTCCGACAAGGACAAGGACTTCAAGGACTACATCAACCCGGAATCCCTGCAGGTGATCCCGGCGGCCTATCTGGAACCGAGCCTCGAAAACGTCAACCCGGGAGATCATTTCCAGTTCCAGCGACTCGGCTATTTCAATGTTGACGACGACTCCAGGCCCGGATCATTGGTGTTCAACAGGACCGTTGCCTTGCGTGATTCCTGGGCCAGGATGGAGCAAAAGAAATGATAGAATTGTCGTAAATTGCTCGCAATTTGAAAACCGTTGAGCAAATAAAGCTGCCCATCCTGAAGGAAATGGAGTTCTTTGAGACCAAGTTCAAAGCCTCCATGATTTCCAACGTGGCCCTGCTCAATCGGATCACCCACTACATTGTCAGACGAAAGGGCAAGCAAATGCGCCCCATGTTCGTCTTTCTCGTGGCCAAGATGGTCTCGAATGGTCAATTCAAGGAAAGAACCTATCGCGGTGCCTCCATTATTGAGCTCATACACACCGCTTCCCTGGTCCATGACGACGTTGTTGACGACAGCAACAGAAGAAGGGGTTTCTTTTCGTTGAACGCCCTATGGAAAAACAAGATTGCCGTTCTGGTCGGTGACTTTCTCTTCGCCAAGGGCCTCCTGCTCTCTATTGACAATGACGATTTTGACCTTTTGAAGCATATCTCGATCGCCGTCCGGGAAATGAGCGAAGGGGAATTGCTTCAGATCGAGAAAGCCAGGGAGCTCAATATCACCGAAGATGTCTATTTCGACATCATCCGAAAGAAAACAGCAGCTCTTATCGCTGCCTGCACCGCTATTGGAGCCGCCTCCATGGACGTTGAGAAAGCGGAGATTGAGCGGATGCGAAAATTCGGTGAACTGATCGGAATTGCTTTTCAGATCAAAGATGACCTGTTCGATTACACGGAAGAGAAAATCGGAAAACCAACCGGAATCGACATTAAGGAGCAGAAAATGACCCTGCCCCTGATCTATTCGATCAACCATAGCTCCAAGAAGGAGCGCCGCTGGCTGATCAACTCGGTGAAGAATCACAACAAGAACAAAAAACGCGTAAAAGAAGTCATCGAGTTCGTCAAGGAAAGCGGAGGGATCGAGTATACGATCGAAAAAATGAAAGAGTACCAGGCCAAAGCCACCGAAATCCTCAATGTCTACCCGGATTCGCCTTACAAGGACTCTCTCCTGACCATGGTCAACTATGTGATCGACCGGGAAAAATAAATGGCACAGCTTTTGTACCTCAACGGCTTATGGCAAAGCACTTGAGAAGACTATCTTACTTTTTGATCCTGTTTGTGGCCCTTTCCTCCTGCGAGAGCAGTTTCGACTTTGATGAATTGGCAGGTGAGAGAGACAGCATCGATGATGAGGGAGATCCTGTCATTGAGAACCCCGTTGACGACGGAACGAGAGAATTTGGGCTGGACAACTCGTATTGCTACGGATTCTCAACGCCAGATGAAGAGATCGCCAAAATTGACATTGAGATCGACTACCCCGAATCCTACGATATTTCCCGTTTCTTGCCACCCGTAGACACCCAGGGAAACCAGGGATCCTGCGTGGCCTGGGCCACGGGCTACTATCTGAAGAGCTTCCAGGAAAACTACCAGAATTTCCAGGACGACCTTGCGGCTTCGACGGTCATTCTCAGCCCGTCATTTATTTTCAACCAGATCAAGATCTCCCCGTGCAGTGGCTCCCAGATTGCCGATGCATTGGAACTATTGCAAGTTTCGGGAACCCCGGAATGGACGATCATGCCTTACAATGAAAACGACTGCGAGACACAACCCACGGATCTGCAGCGCTCCCTGGCGGAACCCAATCGCATCGATTCCTACTTCTACCTCAACGGAGAAATCCTTTTGGAGCAAACCAAGGCCTTCCTGCTCAACGATCAACCGGTGGTCATCGCCATTTCGATTGACAGGAACTATTTTGGAGCCAAAGAAAACGGAGTTTCCGTCTATCGGAAATTCAAAAAAGTTGACGGAGCGCATGCGATGCTGGTCGTGGGATACAATGACGCCATGAATGCGTTTAAAGTAGTGAACTCATGGGGGCCGGAATGGGGGGATCAGGGTTTTGTCTGGATCGACTACAAGGCTTTTGAGGAAGCCAACGATCCGGAATCAGACTTCAAAATTCTTTGCGAAGCATGGATATCCAAGGACCTCAGCACAACTCCAGAACCGAATTTGTAATCAATTACCCTTCAAAAGTCAGGGCTAGAGTGCCATCAACTCTTCCAGGTGATTCCTGTCATTGCTGAGTCTCGGCACCTTGTGCTGACCGCCGAGCTTGTTCTTGGATTTCAACCAGTCGTAGAAAAGCCCTTCGCGTGCCTGATGCACAAGAGGAAGCCTCAGGGTCATGTCGAGATACCTTTTGGCTTCGTAGTCTGAGTTAACTTGTTTGAGGCTCTCGTCGAGCACCCGGGTGAACTCTTGCATGTCGTCCGGGCTTTTTCGGAACTCGATCAGCCACTCGTGCCCGCCGCTGTCCTGCCCGTTCATAAAAACAGGGGCCACCGTGTAATCTATGATCTGTGAATCTGTAAGCTTGCACGCCTTGTCTATCGCGTTGTCGGCATTTTCGACCATCAGCTCCTCCCCGAAAACATTCAGGTAATGCTTGGTCCTTCCGGTGATCTTGATCCGGTAGGGTTTCAAATTGGTGAACTTGATGGTGTCCCCGATCATATACCTCCATAGACCCGAATTCGTGCTGATCAGCAGGGCGTAATTCTTGTCCAGTTCCACCTCCTCAAGCGGTATGGCTATTGAATCCTCGCCATTATATGCATCCATGGGGATGAACTCATAGAAAATTCCATAGTCGAGCATGAGCAACAACTCATCCGAATCGTTCTGATCCTGTATGGCGAAGAAACCCTCAGAGGCATTGTAGGTCTCATAGTATCTGAAATTCTTTTTGGGAATCAGCTTTTCGTATTGCTCGCGGTACGGTTTGAAATTCACCCCACCGTGAAAATAGACCTCCAGGTTGGGCCAAACTTGGAGTAAATTGTCTTTGCCTGTGACCTCGAGAACACGATTGAGCAGAACGAGCATCCAGGATGGAACCCCGGCCAGGCTCGTGATGTCTTCCTTGATCGTCTCATGAACGATGGCGTCCAGTTTTGTCTCCCATTCGCTCATGAGCGCCGTTTTCTGTCGCGGAGCGCTGGAGATGTCGGCCCAAAAGGGCATGTTTTCAATGATGATGGCAGAAAGGTCTCCAAAATAGGTTTCGTTGTCCTCGTAAACCGCAGAACTTCCTCCCAGCCGGAGTCCTTTGCCCTTGAAAATCTCGGTGTCTTCGTTGTTGTTGATGTAGAGGCAGAGCATGTCCTTCCCGGCCTTGAAATGGCAATCGTCCAGGGCTTCGTCACTGACAGGAATAAACTTGCTTTTTGCATTGGTAGTTCCCGAGGATTTGGCAAACCACTGGATCTTGCTCGGCCACAAGACATTCTGCTCGCCCTGGCGGTTCCGTTCGATCATGGGTTCGATCGACTCGTACTTTCGAATAGGCACACGCTTGGCAAAAGCCTTATAGCTCTTTATGTTTTTGAAGCCATATTTCTTGCCCACATAAGTGTTTCTAGCCTCGGAGAGAAGGTCGTAAAGGACCTCTTCCTGCACCTCGATGGGATGCTTGAGAAACAAGTCGATCTGGTACTTTCTCTTCTTCAAAATCCAGGAAACGACCGTATGAAATAATGAGATGGGCATTGGACAAAAACACTTTTTTGTGTTACCTTTAGCGTCTAAAATTACAATAATTATTCATCGTAATCAATACGATTTTAAGACAAAACAGATGGCAAAGGTTGGAGTTATCATGGGCAGCGATTCGGATCTGCCGGTTATGCAGGATGCGATTGACATGCTGAAGGAATTTGGCGTGGAAACCGAAGTGGATATCGTGTCGGCGCACCGGACGCCTGAAAAGCTCTTCACCTATGCTAGCGGAGCCCACAAAAGAGGCATCCGGGTGATCATTGCAGGAGCCGGAGGCGCCGCTCATTTGCCGGGCATGGTGGCTTCGATGAGCCCTCTTCCTGTGATCGGCGTACCGGTCAAGTCGAGAAATTCCATAGACGGATGGGATTCTGTCCTGTCCATTCTGCAGATGCCCGGGGGCGTTCCCGTTGCCACCGTCGCGCTGGATGGCGCAAAAAATGCCGGGATCCTGGCGGCCCAGATCATCGCCTCGAGCGACCCTGTTTTATTGCAAAAAATCATCGATTTCAAAGAAGGCCTCAAAGACAAAGTGATGGCTGCTTCGAAAAAAATGAAAAGCTGAGCACCCAAACAAATTCATCTTCCCATCATGAAGAATCCCTTGTTGAGCGATTTCAATACCCCTTTTGACACCGTACCTTTCTCTCAGGTCGAAAATGAGCATTTTCAACCCGCCATAGAAGCTGCGATAAAGGAAGCCAAAGAAGAAATTGACCAAATCACGGCGAATTCCGAGGAGCCAACCTTTGAGAACACCCTCGAAGCGCTGGAATTCAGCGGGGAGCGCCTGGGTCGAATCACGAGCCTCTTTTTCAATTTGAATGCGGCCGAGACCAATGAAGAAATCCAGGGCATCGCCCAGGTGGTATCGCCGATGCTCTCCGAATTCTCTAACGATGTTCGTCTTGATGAGGAACTCTACAGGAGAATTGAAGTCGTGCATGCGAACAAGGACAAGTTGGGGCTCAATCCGGAACAGTCCATGCTTCTCGATAAGAACTACAAGGCGTTTGTCCGCAATGGGGCGAAACTCAATGCCGAGGACAAGAAGAAATTGAGAGAGATTGACAAGGAGCTTTCCACCCTGAGCCTGAAGTTTGGGGAGCACGTGCTGGCGGAAACCAATGCCTTCGAAATGATCCTGACCGAGGAATCCGATTTGGACGGGCTTCCGGAAGGTGTCCGGGAAGCGGCCAAACTGCTCGCCAGGGAGAAAGGAGTCGAGGGGTGGGCATTCAGCCTGGACTATCCCAGTTACATCCCTTTTGTGACCTATTCCAAACGAAGGGACCTGCGAGAGAAAATGGCAAGGGCCTTCGGAGCGAGGGCCAACCAGGACAACGAGAACAACAACCGGGAGATCGTGCTTCGCATTGCCCATTTGAGGCATCAAAGGGCCCAG
This sequence comes from uncultured Flavobacteriaceae bacterium, assembly GCA_942492425.1. Classification (GTDB taxonomy): domain Bacteria; phylum Bacteroidota; class Bacteroidia; order Flavobacteriales; family Flavobacteriaceae; genus Lutimonas. The sequence goes on along the minus strand of CALOEQ010000001.1, from coordinate 383,675 downwards.
CTCCTGGGCTATGATTCCCATGCGGATTTCGTCCTGGAGGAACGCATGGCGGAAAAACCGGAAAAAGTGGAAGCCTTCCTTCAAGATCTTTTGACCAAAGCAAAACCGGCTGCTTTGAAAGACTTCCATAAACTTAAGGACCTGGCTCAAAAAGAGGGCATCACTGAACTTCAAAAATGGGACAGTTCCTTTTATTCTGAAAAGTTGAAGCAGGAGCTGTTTGATCTCGACGATGAGAAGCTCAAACCCTATTTTCAGCTGGAGAATGTGTTGCATGGTGCCTTTGAGGTGGCTAGCCGCCTTTACGGGATCCATTTTAAACCCGTTGACAACATCGACACCTACCACGAGGAAGTTAGAACTTACGAAGTTCAGGATGAGAATGATCGATTCATAGCGGTGTTTTATGCCGACTTCTTCCCGAGAAAGGGAAAGCGCAATGGCGCCTGGATGACTTCCTTCAAGAGTCAATGGAAAAAAGAGGGCACTGATTCGAGACCCCATATCGCCATCGTGTGTAACTTCACGAGACCGACCGAGTCCAGGCCTTCGCTCCTGACGTTTAATGAAGTGACGACCCTGTTCCACGAATTCGGGCATGCCCTTCACGGGATGCTGGCAGACACCACCTACCCCAACCTCTCGGGAACCAGCGTCTACTGGGATTTTGTGGAGCTTCCGAGCCAGATCATGGAGAATTGGTGCTATGAGGAAGAGGCCCTGTCCCTTTTCGCCAAGCACTATAAAACTGGAGAGCAAATTCCTATGGACCTGGTCAAAAAGATCAAAGACTCCTCCAATTTCCTGGAGGGCATGGCAACCCTGAGGCAATTGAGCTTCGGTATGCTCGACATGGCCTATCACGGTCATGATCCTGCGGAAATCAAAGATGTCAAGGAATTTGAAAAACAGGTCTTTGCCGAGACCCAGCTGTATCCGGATGTTCCTGAATCCTGCATGAGCACCGCGTTCTCTCACATTTTTCAAGGGGGGTATTCGTCGGGTTACTACAGCTACAAATGGGCCGAGGTACTGGACGCTGATGCCTTTGAAGCCTTCAAGGAAAATGGGATTTTCGACAAAGAGACCGGTGAAAAATTCAAATCCTTCGTCTTGAGCCGCGGCGGAACCGAAAAGCCCATGGAGCTCTATGTGAAATTCCGCGGACGGGAACCCGATGCGAATGCTTTGCTGAGGCGTGCCGGTTTGCTTACTGAGGCGGTCAACTGAGGTGATGGTCAACTGAGATCCCAATAGAAAAAAGATAGACATCCAAAGCTTTATCTTTCTCTTTAAAAGACTTATTTTTGCATTCATCAATTGCAGAAAATCATCCTATGAAATCATATGACGTAACCGTAATCGGATCCGGCCCCGGAGGCTATGTGGCGGCCATCCGATGCGCACAGTTGGGCATGAAGACGGCCCTGATAGAGAAATACAACACCCTGGGCGGAACCTGCCTGAACGTGGGTTGCATCCCAAGCAAGGCGCTGCTGGACTCTTCCCATCATTACGAATCCGCTGTAAAGCACTTCGCCGAGCATGGTATTGAGGTGCCCGGAGAGGTGAAGGTCAACCTGGAACAGATGATTGCCCGCAAGCAGGCGGTAGTCGACCAAACGACGGGAGGCATTGATTTTTTGATGAAGAAAAATAAAATCGAGGTTTTCAATGGGCTGGGAAGCTTTGTGGACGCCAACCGGATCAAAATTGAAAAGGAGGGCGACAGCGAGGAGATTGAATCCAAGAACGTCATCATAGCGACGGGTAGCAAACCCGCCTCTCTGCCTTTTATCACCCTTGACAAGGAACGAATCATCACGTCCACGGAGGCCTTGAAGCTCAAGGAAATCCCGAAGCACATGATTGTGATCGGTGGTGGCGTGATCGGCCTGGAACTCGGTCAGGTCTACAAAAGACTTGGAGCGGAGGTTACCGTTGTGGAATACATGGATCGCATCATCCCAACCATGGACGCTTCTCTCTCCAAAGAACTGGCTAAGGTCCTTAAAAAGCAAAAATTCAAGATTCTTACCTCCCACCAGGTTGAGGCCGTCGAGCGAAAAGGAGACACCATCCACGTGAAGGCCAAGAACAAGAAAGGAGAACCTGTTGAAATCGAAGGCGACTACTGCCTGGTCTCAGTAGGACGAAAAGCCTACACTGAGGGCCTGAACCTCGAAGCAGCCGGTGTTAAAGCGAATGATCGAGGACAAATCGAAGTCAATGATCACCTGCAGACGAACGTCTCGAACATCTATGCTATTGGTGACGTGGTCCGAGGAGCCATGCTGGCGCACAAAGCCGAAGAAGAAGGAACGATGGCCGCTGAGATCATCGCGGGTCAGAAGCCCCACATCGATTACAATCTCATACCCGGTGTCGTCTATACCTGGCCGGAGGTTGCTTCTGTGGGGAAGACGGAAGAAGAACTCAAAGAAGCAGGTGTTGACTATAAAATGGGAAGCTTCCCGATGCGAGCGCTGGGTCGTTCCCGGGCGAGTATGGACATCGACGGTCTGATCAAGGTACTTGCAGATTCCAAGACGGATGAGATCCTGGGCGTGCACATGATTGGTGCCCGTGCGGCGGATATGATTGCAGAAGCGGTTGTAGCCATGGAATTCAGGGCCTCCAGTGAGGACGTGTCGCGCATGAGTCATGCCCATCCGACCTTTACCGAAGCCATCAAAGAAGCCTGCCTCGCGGTGGATGACAGAGCCTTACACGCCTAATTCTCAGAAAACACATGAACTTTTGGAATCCCCCCTTCCAAAAAATGTCAACGAGGTCCGTTTTTTTAAGGATGCTGACCTTGATTCTTTTTGCCACGGCCCAACTGGGTTTTGGACAGGAACAGTTTCGTATCAGTGGAAACATTCGCGAAGATGCCACGGGAGAATCTCTCTTCGGTGCCTCAGTTTACCTGGAAGGAACCAGTATCGGAACCACGACCAATGACTACGGCTTTTATTCCATTTCGGTAGAAGAAGGAAGCTATACCCTTGTGATTTCCTACCTGGGTTTTGACGATATCCGAGAAGAAATTGAGGTGAACGACAACCTCAATCTCGACTTTGAACTGCAAGAAGCCTCAAATCAACTGAACGAGGTCATCCTGGAATCGGAGAATATAGAGGACATCAATATCGCAAAGCCGGAAATGGGTGTGAATCAACTCAAGGTGGCAACGATCAAGCAAATCCCTGCGGTTTTGGGTGAGGTTGACGTGATCAAATCCATACAGCTTTTGCCGGGGGTTACCAATAACGGCGAGGGTTCCAGCGGCTTCAATGTGCGCGGAGGCTCGGTGGATCAAAACCTGGTATTGCTCGACGAGGCCATAATCTACAACACCTCTCACCTGCTCGGGTTCTTCTCGATTTTCAACGCCGACGCGATCAAAGACATCAAGCTTTACAAAGGCAATATCCCGGCCAAATACGGAGGAAGGGCCTCCTCGGTTCTCGATGTTCGTCAAAAAGACGGAAACAACAAGCGTTTTGCCATGACCGGTGGCATTGGCTCGGTTTCCAGCCGATTGGCTCTCGAAGGGCCGTTGGTCAAAGACAAGAGCTCGTATCTTCTTGCGGGCCGTGGATCTTACGCCCACCTTTTTCTCAAGCTTGACGAGGAACTCCGAGACAACAGTGCCTATTTCTACGACCTGAACTTGAAAACAAATTTTGCCATCAGCGAAAAGGATCAACTGTTTCTTTCGGCTTACTTTGGACGCGATGTGTTTACCCTGGCAGAGAATTTCAGCAGCTCCTACGGAAATGCATTGGGAAATTTACGATGGAACCACGTGTTCAACGACCGCATCTTTTCCAATCTTTCGCTCAATTACAGCAAATACGACTATCAACTGGAGATCAACGCCTTTGAATTTGACTGGATCTCGGAGATCGACAATTACAACCTGAAGTACGACCTGAGCTATTTCCTGAACAACCAGATTACCCTGGACTTTGGGATCAATGGCATCAACTATGTCTTCAATCCGGGGGAGATCAGCCCCACAACTCCAACTTCCGGGATCAACTTTTTGCAACTGGATGAAAAAAGAGCTGTGGAAGGAGGAATCTACATCGGTGCCGATCATAAGATCAGTGAGAAACTCTCCTTGCAATACGGATTGCGCTATACCCATTTTGCCAGGCTTGGTGGACAACCCATCACCGAATACCTGAATGATCAGCCCGTGGTATACAATGAATTGCTGGAAATCTATCAGCGAGGAACCCCGATCGGCCAAACGGAATACGAGCGCAGTGAGGTGATCGATGATTTCGGAACCCTCGAACCCCGATTGGCTCTTTCCTATCGCATCAATGATTTTACCTCGATCAAGGCGGGTTATTCACGCGTGGCACAGTACATTCACCTGTTGTCGAATACGACCTCGGTAACCCCGCTGGACGTCTGGACCCCAAGCGGCCCCTATGTGGAACCCCAGCTCTCCGACCAGTTCGCGGTTGGCTTTTTCAAAAAGTTCAACAATGAATACTCATTGGAAGTGGAGGGTTATTATAAAAACATCTACAATCGAATCGATTATATCGACGGTTCCGACCTCATCGGAAACAACACCATTGAAACCGAGATCCTCACCGGGGATGCCCGGGCCTACGGTATCGAGTTTCTGGCTCGAAAATCGGCTGGTCGCTTTACAGGTTGGCTGGCCTATACGCTTTCCCGCTCCGAGCAACAAACGCCTGGTGGTATTGCAGGAGGTCCCGGAATCAACAAAGGAAATGTCTACCTGACGCCTTTTGATCGAACCCATGATCTGTCTTTCACAGGCGTATTTCGTCTGAATAAAAAGTGGAACCTGAGCACCAACGTTATCTATCAAACCGGGCGACCTGTGACCTATCCCAATGGGCAATATGTCTATGAGGGCTTGTCCATAGCAAGTTATTCCGACCGAAACTCGGATCGATTGCCAGCCTATCACCGGATTGATCTGTCAGCCATCTACACTCCAGGCAAACCGGGCCGAAGGTGGCGGGGTGAATGGGTATTCGGCATCTACAATATTTACAACCGAAGGAACGCGGCCGCGATCTCTTTTTCACAGAATCGGGAAACCGGGCTGAATGAAGCCACGCGAATTGCCATTTTTGGAATCGTGCCGTCAGTCACTTATAACTTTAAATTCTAACCTCATGAACAGATTCATATGGCTATTTGTTTTGCTCATCGCTCTGGGATCCAGCTCCTGTACGGATGTCATCGAGGTAGAAGTTCCGACGGCACCACCTCGTTTGGTTATTGAAGCCTCCATTGATTGGCGAAAAGGAACCTCAGGAAACTTTCAGCAAGTCAAACTCAGTTCGTCTACCCCATTCTTTGAGAATCTCCAGGAGAGTCCGGTAACCGATGCACAGGTTAAAATCACAAACGACTCCAACGGAACCGAATTCCTTTTTCAGAATCAAAACAATGGCACCTACTCAACAGCCTCATTTATACCCGTAATCGGTCAATCCTATACCCTGCAGGTGGATCACGATGGGGAAACTTACATCGCCCGCGAAACAATGACTCCGGTTGTGAAGATCGACTCGGTTTTCCAATCGACCGAAAATGGTTTCGACCAGAATGCTCTGGAAGTGAACGTGCTGTTCACCGACCCGGCCAATGTTCCGAATTTCTACCTGGCCAAATTCTTTCGAAGAGGTGACCTCTTGCCTACTCTTTTCGACATCAAGGACGAATTCACCGACGGAAATCAGTTGAAAATCATTTATGAGCGCATTGAGAATGAAGACACGGGCGAATATGAATTCGAGCCGGGAGACGTCGTTGAAATTGACCTCAACGGAATTTCCTCCCCTTATTACGACTTTATTCGACTCTTGATCGAGCAATCAGGCAATTCCGGCAACCTGTTCAGCACGATTCCAGCAGACCTCCGAGGAAACTGCACCAATGTCACAAATCCGGACAACTACGCCTACGGTTATTTCAGGCTGACCGAAGTGGATAAAAGGGTTTATACTTTTGAATAAAAAAGGGGACTACCACTGTCCTTTCAATCTGGAAATTGAATGGTATATGAGGTGCTTCTTCCGCTTCCGTAGGCTTTGAAAACGCCTAATTGTATATGATGAGCCGATTAACTCCTTTATTCGGCTCAATTATTACATGATTATGAGCCGAAACCAAGAATTTTCCGGCTCACTTCTCCGATGTTCATCCCCAACCACCTGAACCAGGTCAACTTTGAAGGATCATATAAAATCAGTGGGTTAGACACAAATATGTGAGCGATGTTGACAAGGCTTTAACGATAACATAAACTGATGACAAAAAATCTGTAATTTTGATGAAAACAGAAGTGATGAACCAAGACAGGACTAAGCTGGAGATTATGAATCTCTTGCTAAAGATTAGTGACGAAAAAGCCCTTTTGCGAATCAAAAAAGTTTTGGAGGACGAATACACTGATTGGTGGGATGAGCTGAGTCAGGATGAAAAAAGCGAAATTCAGCTGGGACTAGATCAGGCGAATAATAAGGAGTATACAGATCTTGACTCGGTAATGAAACGGTTCGATCAATGGCGTTGAAAATTGTCTGGACGAATCAGGCGATTCAGGGGCTGGAAAAAGTATTGGATTATTTGGAAAAATATTGGTCAACCTCGGAAATCATTTCTCTCGAGAAAAATTTGATCTACCTCTTGAATCGGATAAGCAAATATCCAGAAATCTGTCCGGCAACCTCGCATTTAAAAGATGTACGGAAAGGGTTAATTGACAGAAATAATTACATCATCTATAGAATAAACAGTCGGAATAATAGTATTGAAATAATCAATTTCAGGGGTACAAAACAGAATGATCCCAAATAATTACATTGATTTCGAAAAATAGAGATTTTCAGACACCGCTATTAAACCGATCCTTTTCGATTAAAAATTAAACCCGTCGAATCTATTCCAATGCAGCATTCATCTTCGCCTGAATCTTATCCAGTGCCAGGTTTCCGATGCTTCCGACGTGTTTGTGACTCACTTCTTTTTGAGGTTCAAACTCTCCTTTTTCAATTTTTTCACCGACTATTTTATAGGCATCCCGAAATGGAATTCCCTGCTGAACGAGTTCATTGACCTCTTCCACCGTAAAGAGATAATCGTATTTGGAATCCTGCAGGATATCGTCTTTCACCTGAACGCTCTTGAAGTGAAAATGTAAAAATCTCCAGACAGGACTTCAGGTTTTGAATAGCCGGTATGAGCCCTTCTTTGAGCAACTGGAATTCCCGGTGATAGCCACTGGGTAAATTGGATGTGATCAGGCTAAGTTCATAAGGCAGGGCCTGGATCTTGTTGCATTTCCCGCGGATCAGCTCAAAGACATCCGGGTTCTTTTTGTGCGGCATGATGCTCGAACCGGTGGTGAGCTCATCCGGAAAGGAAACAAATCCGAAATTCTGGCTCATATAAAGACAGATGTCCATGGCGAATTTTGACAGGGTGCCTGCCACAGAACTCAGGGCAAAAGCCACCGTCTTTTCCGTTTTCCCACGGCTCATCTGGGCCGCTACCGAGTTGTATTTGAGATCAGCAAAACCCAGTGTTTTCGTCGTGTGCTCGCGGTCAATCGGAAACGAGCTTCCGTAGCCTGCCGCAGAACCCAACGGATTCTGGTCAGTTACCTTCATGGCGGCCTGCAGCATGTACACGTCATCAATCAGGGATTCGGCATACGCCGAGAACCAAAGGCCGAACGATGAGGGCATCGCCACCTGAAAGTGAGTATAGCCCGGCATGAGAACTGATTTGTGCCTCTCGGCCAATTTAATGAGCTGATCGAAGAGCTTCTCTATTTCCTTGCGGATTTCCTTGAGTTCCTCTTTGAGATACAAGTGTACATCCACCAGCACCTGGTCGTTTCGAGAACGGGCTGTATGGATCTTCTTACCGGTATCTCCGAGTTTTTGGGTGAGCAAATACTCTACCTTGGAATGGACATCTTCAAACTGACTTTCTATTTCAAATTCACCCCGGGCTATGGCATCCAAAAGGGAATCCAGCTCCTTCTCGACCGATTTCCATTCTGCTTCAGAGAGTAGGCCGATCTTATGGAGCATGGCTGCATGCCCTCGTGAGCCGATCACGTCATATTTGGCCAACACCAGGTCAAGCTCCCGGTCATTGCCCACGGTAAAAAAATCAATCTTCTCGTCCGTACTAAATCCTTTGTCCCAAAGTTTCATATCTCAGTTTTTAGTTTGCTTAATTTCCCTACAAGATCTCTTCCAACAATTTGACGTATAAATCGATTCCTTCATTTAACTCTGAAACGCGCAGATATTCATCCGCCGTATGCGAACGAAGCGAGTCGCCCGGGCCCAGTTTCAAAGAAGGACAACTCAGATTCGACTGATCGGAAAGCGTGGGTGATCCGTACAGGGTTCTACCCAATCGTTCTCCGGCCTGAACAATGGGATGTTCCTGAGGGATAGACGAAGAATTGAGGCGCACAGAACGAGGCACGACCTCGACATCGACACTCTTTTGCACAATCTCTAACACCTCCTGGTTCGAATAGTGGTCATTGACTCGAATGTCTACCACGAAGTGACAAACGGACGGCACCACGTTGTGCTGATTGCCGGCTTCGATCTGGGTCACGGTCATTTTCGTGTCGTTCAGGGTTTCAGAAATCTTGTCAAATGTAAAGGTCTCGAACCATTTTATAGCCCTCATCGCCTTGTAAATCGCATAGTCTTCCCGAACGTGTGCCGCATGGCCCGCTGTTCCTCGGGCATAGCAATCCAGGACCAAGAGTCCCTTCTCAGCGATCGCCAGGTTCATTTGTGTGGGCTCGCCAACGATGGCAAAGTCGATCTCGGGCAGTTTCGGAACCACCGAACGAATCCCCAACTCACCTGAATTCTCTTCTTCAGCCGAGGCCAGGAGAATAAGGTTGTATTGCATGTCTTTCCTTCGGTAGAAGTGCAAAAAGGCAGAGATCAAGCCGACCAGGGCTCCACCCGCATCATTCGATCCCAACCCGTATAGCTTGTCGTCAATGATCTCTGCCTTGTGCGGATCTCTAGTGTATCCCTTGTTGGGCTTGACCGTATCATGATGAGAATTGAGCAGGATAAAGGGCTTGGTCTTCTCAAAATCTTCGTTGAAGGCCCAGACATTGTTGTTTTCCCGTATCGTTTCGACGCCTTCTGACTGCAAAAAAGCCTCCAGGAGATCAGCAGTCTTGTCTTCCTCTTTCGAAAAGGACGGCGTTTCAATCAGCTCAATCAGCAGTTGTAATGCTTTATCTTTCAAGGTATCTTTCATAGGATGTTGTTCATAAGGTCAGGGTTGTGTGTTTTCTTTGCGGATCCTTGAGCAATTTGGCGCTGCCAATGACCACCCGGGATACACCTTTTTCAAGGGCCTCGAAACAATTCTTCATTTTGGGCAACATGCCTTCGGCAATTTGACCGCTCTCCTTCATTTGCTCATACTTCCTGGCATCAATATGCTCTACGACAGAATCCTCATTTTCGACATCCTCAAGCACTCCATCTTTTTCAAAGCAATAGAGCAATTCCACATCGAATTCATCACTCAGACCTTTTGCCAGCTCACTGGCGATGGTGTCGGCATTGGTATTCAAAAGCTGACCCTTTTTATCATGCGTGATAGCGCAGAATACAGGGCTGAGTCCAGATCGCAGCAAGGATTCGATCATACCTGAACTTACCGCATCCACATCGCCCGCGAAACCGTAGTCCAGGTCTTTCACCACTCGTTTATGGGCCCGGATGCTGTTGCCATCAGCCCCGGAAAGCCCCATGGCATTGCAATCGAAGGCTTGAAGCTTGGAAACTATCTTCTTGTTCAGCAAACCGGCGTACACCATAGTAACCACGTCCAATGTTTGCTCATCTGTAATTCTTCGACCACCTGACATCTTCGTTTCAAGGCCCATGGAAGCAGACACCTCGGAAGCGATTTTACCACCCCCATGCACAAGTATTTTGTATCCTTCAAGAGCTGCGAAGTCTTTGAGAAACCCGTCAAGTTCAGTCGGGCTGTTCACTACATTTCCACCAATCTTGATGATGCTCAGCTTGTCTTTCATGCTTTTATCTTTGATCGGTCTCTGGCTTTTGATCGACCCCTGGCTTGTGATCAGCCATTGACTCGAGAATCTTCTTTAAGACCAGTTGGGCCGAATAGGTCCGGTTATGGGCCTGTTCAATGACCAGCGAAGAATCTGAGTCGAGCACCTCGTCACTAACGACTACGTTTCTCCTAACGGGAAGACAATGCATGAACCGGCCCTTGTTCGTGAGAGACAGCTTTTCCTGATCCACCATCCAGGTTGGGTCCCGGCTGATGACCTTGCCGTACTCGCTATATGAACTCCAGTTCTTGGCATAGACAAAGTCGGCATTCTCAAAAGCCTTGTTCTGATCGCATTCAATCTTCACTCCGGCAGTGATCTCGGGGTTTAATTCATAACCTTCCGGATGTGTGATGACGAAGTCTGCATCCTGCTTCTTCATCATTTTCACAAAGGAATTCGCAACAGCATGCGGAAGCGCTTTGGGATGTGGAGCCCAGGTCAGCACGACCTTTTTTCGAGGTTTTCTCATTCAATCCGTTTTCATCCAGGGTAATGGCATCTGCAAGGGCCTGCAACGGGTGAGCCGTTGAACTCTCCATGTTGACTATGGGCACACTCGCGTGCTCTTGAAAGCCTTTCAGGACGACTTCAGCCTCATCCCTTTCGCGATCTTCCAGGGAAGCAAAGGCGCGTATGGCAATAATGTCACAATACTGGGAGATTACTTGGGCGGCCTCACGAATATGCTCCGATTTGCCCTGGTCCATAACGGCACCATCGAGGTATTCCAGGGCCCAGCCCTCCTTGTCAAAATTCATCACGATACAATTCAAACCCAAATTTTGAGCAGCTTTCTGCGTACTCAGCCGGGTTCGAAGACTGGGGTTGAAAAACAAAAGGCCTATGGTTTTACCCGCGCCGAGTTCCTGATAACGGAGAGGTGATTTCTTGAGCTCTCGAGCCGCAGCCACCCAATCCTGAACCTTGTCAATATCGTCAAATCCTAAAAAGTCCATTTCTATAATTTTCTTTAAAACGAGTCCATCTAAACTCCATCGATTCGTGTAAAAGCTACTTCCTCATGTATCGCCTTCAGGATGAAATTGTCGAGAAGCCCGTTTACGATCCAGGTCTCAATACCTGCCTCCTGCAAAATCTCAGCGGCCTGAATCTTCGATTCCATCCCTCCGGTTCCCTGAGAGGACTTTCCCATGTGCGATCTCCTCTTTCAGTTTTTCCAGATCTTTTACATTCTCAATGGTGCATTTCTCGACCTGATCAAAGCTGTCCTTAGTATAAATTCCATGAGTGTTGGTGGCTATGATGACCAGGTCCGCCCCCAGCAAACTTCCGGTCAGGGCCGCCAACTTGTCGTTGTCACCAAACTGGATTTCCTCGGTGGCTACCGTGTCATTTTCATTGATGATCGGGATGTAACCGTTCTCCAGCAAAACATTGATCGTATTGAGGATGTTCTTACGCGAAACCTCACGATTGAAATCATCATAGGACAAGAGGCACTGCGAGGTCAATAGTCCCAGTTCCCTGAAATTCTCCTGGAAAATGCGCATCAAATGAGGTTGACCGATGGCTGCCAGGGCCTGTTTTACATTGATTTCCCGGCCATCCGATTCCAGGTTGACAAACTGCCGGGCCACGGCAATCGCACCGGAACTGACGATGACAAATTCGTATTCCTCCTTCAACTCGGCTATTTGCCGGCCAATGTCTTCGATCTTCCCGCGAGAGATCTGATTGGTCTCACGTGTAAGGGTATTGGTGCCTATTTTCAGCAATACTCTTTTCTTATCGGATCTGCCCTTCTCCATATACATACCATTTATTCGTGACGAGGTGCTCCAGTCCGATGGGACCCCTTTGATGCAACTTATCGGTGCTGATCGCCAGCTCACCCCCCAGTCCAAACTGGAATCCGTCGGTGAACCGTGTTGAAGCGTTGTGATATACCGCGGCAGCATCCACCTGATCCATGAATTGGATGGCAAAACTTTCGTCTCGGGTTATCACTGTAGCGGAATGACCACCTCCGTAGATATTGATTCGTTCAATCGCCTCTTGCTCTGATTCAACGCTGTCAATAAGTATTTTATAATCCAGGAATTCCTCGTGCCAAATCGGGTCTTCCTTTCCCACAGCTGACTCAGTCCCGGAGCTCAATCCACGGCCCACAAGCATTTCAACTCCCTTCTCTTTAAGAGCTTCCTGAAGATCAGCCACGAATTCCGCAAAATTGGGAAGATTCCTGTCAATCAACACCTTGTCCAGGGCATTGCAGGCCGAGATCTTATCGGTTTTGGCGTTCACTATGACGCGAATGGCCATTCCCGGATCAGCGTTGTGATGCACATAGGCAAAATTGTTCCCACGGCCACTTACAATCACCGGGCAGCTGGCATTCTGCTTGACGAACCGGATCAGCTTCTCTCCTCCCCTGGGGATGATGAGATCCACCTTCTCTGAAGGGCTTTTCAAAAATTCCTGGGTCTCCTGTCGATCCAGCTTCAGGTACGTGACCCATTCGGGGTCAACCCCATTCTGTAGCAGGGCCTCATGCCAGAGATCAACGATGGCTCGATTGGAGTTCAGCGACTCCTTTCCGCCTTTCAGCAAAATTTTATTGCCAGACTTGAAAGCGATGCCCGCCGCCTCAACCGTGACATCGGGCCGTGATTCGTAGATGATCAAAACGATTCCAAACGGAGCTGTTCGATTCTGTATCTTCAAACCATTCTCATGAACAAAGGAAAAACGTTCCTTGCCCAGGGGATCTTCCTGGCCTGCCAATTGCAGGAGCGACGCTATCATACCCTGGATTTTGACCTCATCCACCTTGAGGCGATCGTACATGGCCCGGTCATTTGGATCATAGCTGTCCATGTCAATCTCGTTCGCAGAGAGAATCAACTGACTCTTCTCCTCGAGGAGACGCGCCATGGTTTTCAGTACCTCGTTTCTTTTTTCTATGGATAGCGTGGCTTTCATTGAACCTTTAAATTCTAATGTATTCATTTTATTTTCTTGAATCATGTACTCTCGATCCGTCTTTTGAAACCGTCAGGCGGATTCTACTTTCAATAGAGCTTCCAGTGCATCCGCAAAATGAGAGAGCTCCTCTTTTGTGACATTCAGGGGAGGCAGTATTCTCAATAACCTCGGATTCGAGGAACCTCCGGTAAAGATCCTTTTCTCATGGATCATTCTCTTTCGCAATCCCGCCACTTCAAAATCAAATTCCAGGCCCAACATGAGCCCGCGACCTTTGATTCTTTGAACCCCGGGCAGGGATTTCAATCGTTCTTTCAAATACGCACTGCGTTCTTCTATGCCTTCAATCAATTGCTCGTTTTTGATGACATCCAGAACCGAAAGAGCTGCTGCACAGGCCAGGTGATTTCCACCAAAAGTGGTTCCCAACAGGCCAAAACTCGCCTCAAAAGAGGGGGCTATCATCACGCCGCCAATCGGAAATCCGTTGCCCATGCCTTTGGCAACCGTAATCAGGTCCGGTTGAATTCCGTGATGCTGAAAAGCGAAAAATTTGCCGCTTCGTCCGTATCCGGATTGAATCTCGTCCAAAATAAGCACAGTCCCGTGTTCCCGACACAGAGCTTCGAGCCCTTTGAAAAATTCTGTTGTCCCTTCATCCAGGCCGCCGACTCCCTGTATTCCTTCGATAATGACAGCCGCTACGTCTTTTTGAGCCAGCACCTTCTCCAGGGCATCCAAATCATTCAGGGGCAGAAGCTCTACCTCGTGCTGACGATTCAGCGGCGCATTGATTCGCTCATTGTCGGTGGCGGCGACGGCGGCCGAGGTGCGTCCGTGGAAACTGTTGGAAAATGCAACTACTTTGCTGCGACCCGTGTGAAAGGAGGCCAGTTTCAATGCGTTCTCATTGGCTTCGGCTCCCGAATTGCACAAAAACAAACTGTATTCTTCACAACCGGATAGTTTACCGAGCTTCTCAGACAGGGCCTCCTGTATTGGATTCCGCACAGAATTCGAATAAAACCCTAAGGTCTCCACCTGCTTTTTAACCGCCTCGACATAGTGAGGATGGCAATGCCCGATAGAGATCACTCCATGCCCACCGTAAAGGTCCAGGTACTCGGCATCGTTATCGTCATACACGTTGCACCCTTTACCCTTAACCAGGGTCACATCATAAAGTGGGTAAACATTAAACAGTTCCATTTTTTCAAATCTGGTTTATCTTTTCAAACGAGGTCACAAGGCCCTTTATAATCGAGGAACTCAGACCCTGGTGCTCCATCTCGTTGAGCCCTTCTATCGTGCATCCGCTCGGTGTGGTCACTTTGTCAATTTCCTGTTCGGGATGACTTTGAGAATCGATCAAAAGACTCGCGGCCCCCAGACAGGTATGCATGGACAGTTTTTGCGCTTCCTCGCTGTGGAAGCCCAACTGAATGGCGCCCTGGGTCGTAGCTCTTATCAAACGCATCCAAAAGGCGATTCCGCTGGCGCAGATGACCGTGGCGGCCTGCATCAGCTCCTCTTCGATGAGCATCGTCTCGCCCAAGGCATTAAAGATCTTCTGCGCGCATTCCACTTTGTCTTTGGCATTCCCATTGGCGCTGATGCAGGTCATCGAGTGGCCCACTGAAATGGCAGTATTGGGCATGCACCGGATCACCGGCACATCGTTCCCGACAACTTCTTCGATCTCGTGGATCTTTCGTCCGGTGGCCACCGAAATCAAAGTGTGCTTTTTAGGATTCAATTCCGGCTTGATCTCCGCGAGAACCTCGTGCAATTGGGCGGGTTGAACCGCAAGAATGATGATGTCTGAGTACTTCACGGCACGTCGGTTGTCTGTGGTGAGCTTAACCGCTGAAACCTTCTCCAAGTGGCTGAGGGACGACAAATGCCTCTTGGTCAAATAAAGGGATTTGCATTTGATCTCCTTTTTCTGACTTAAGATCCCGAGGGCAATTGAATATCCCAGGTTCCCGACTCCAATGATTGCTATTTTCATATGATTCTTTTTTAAAAAAAGTTCGCTTTAAGTTCCAGTCCGAGTTTTCTTTCCAAACCAAACATCAAATTCATGTTTTCTATGGCCTGTCCGGAGGCACCCTTCAACAAATTATCAATTACACTGGTTATCAATAACTTATTTTTATGCTTGTGCAAATGGATCAGGCATTTGTTGGTATTGACCACCTGTTTGAGAAAAACCTCGCGACGGGAAACAAAAGTGAACGGCGCGTGTTTGTAAAAGCCCTCATACAGCTCAAAGGCGGCCTCCAGGTCTTCGGTGAATTCTGTGTAGGCTGTCGCAAATATTCCCCGGCTGAAATTCCCCCGGTTGGGGAGGAAATAGATCTCCCGGTTCCAACCCGGTTGCAACTGGGATACCGACTCCGAGATCTCTCCCAGGTGCTGATGAGTGAAAGCCTTATAATGAGAGAAATTATTGTCCCGCCAGGTAAAATGGGTGGTTTTGGACAAGGATACCCCGGCCCCTGTAGCCCCGGTAACCGCGTTCACATGAACATCATCCCGAAGCAAGCCTTGAGAAGCCAGGGGCAGCAGCGCCAGTTCTATGGCCGTGGCAAAACATCCCGGATTGGCCAGGTATTTGGCCATGCTGATCTCAGATGCATTCAACTCCGGGAGACCGTATACAAATTCCATGTCGCCCAGCACCCGGTCTTCTTTCAATCGAAAATCATTGCTCAGGTCGATGATATGCGTCGCCTCAGAAAACGAGTGGTTCCCCAGGAATATTTTTGAATTTCCGTGACCCAGGCAGAGAAACAAAACGTCAACATCGGAGTTTAATTCCGAAGTGAATCGAGGCAATTCCTCTCCTTCGAGATCAGCATGCACCTGGGCTATTTCGTTGCCTGCATTGGACGTTGAGTATACGAAATCCAGTTCGAGTGCCGGATGATGAATGATCAGTCGTATAAGTTCTCCTGCCGTGTAGCCCGCGCCACCGACAATGCCTGCCCGAATCATGATTCCTGGTTTACGTGGTTGAAGATCTTGCCCTGGTTGGATGAGATTTTGATAAAGCCCTTGGCGTCAGCGGCCGTCCATCCTTCATTGGTCTCTCCGTAGCTCGCAAAAGATGCATTCATGAGATCGTGTTCGGAAGCAATTCCATCCAGGATAAACCGGTACGGATGCAGGGTCACAAATACCTCTCCGCTCACATTGCGCTGGGAATCCTCAAGAAAAGCCTCTATGTTTCTCATCACCTCATCGAGATACTGGCCTTCGTGCAATAGCATGCCGTACCAGTTGCCCAGTCCGTCTTTGTGATGCTGCTGCCACTTGGTGAGGGTGTGCTTTTCGAGCAAGTGATGGGCCTTGATGATGATCAGTGGTGCCGCTGCCTCGAATCCAACCCGCCCTTTTATCCCAATGATGGTGTCACCTACATGAATGTCCCTGCCGATTGCGTAGGCCGATGCAATCGAGCTGAGTTTCTCGATATTCTCTACCGGACTACCTTTCTCATCATTGATCGCGACCAGTTCACCTTTTTCAAAAGTGAGCTTTAGTTTTTTCTCGTCTTGCTCCGTCAGTTGACTTGGATAAGCTTCGTCGGGCAGGGGCTTCGACGAAGTAAGGGTCTCTTCCCCTCCGACGCTGGTGCCCCAAAGTCCTTTGTTGATCGAGTATTTCGCCTTAGCCCACTGCATGTCCACCCCGTGATCCTGCAAAAAGGAGATTTCTTCCTGTCGTGACAGCTTTTTGTCACGAATCGGCGTGATGATCTCGATATCCGGGGCCAGGGTCTGGAAAATCATGTCAAACCTGACCTGGTCATTTCCGGCTCCTGTGCTTCCATGGGCGATATATCCGGCACCGATCCTCTTGGCGTAATTGACGATCTCGATGGCCTGAATGATCCTTTCGGCGCTAACCGACAAAGGATAAGTATTGTTCTTCAAGACATTTCCAAAAATCAAGTAGCGCACCACTTTGTCGTAAAAGGTCTGCACCGCATCGATTGAGACATAGCTGCTCGCCCCCAATTCTTTGGCTTTGGTTCCGATCTCCTCAATTTCCTCTGGCTCGAAACCGCCTGTATTGACGCTTACGGCATGAACTTCATACCCTTCTATTTCCGATAAATACTTTGCGCAATAGGAAGTGTCCAAACCTCCGCTGTACGCCAGGACTAATTTTTTCATTTCTTTTTGATCTTGTTGTTTGATTTCTTTAAGAATAAGGTCTGTTTGATTCGTTTCAAACGGCTCAAAACCCCTGAGTCAAAGGGGTGTTTCTGTACCTTTTCCTTTGTACCATCGTAGAGCATTCCGGTGCAGAGGCACATCTTTTGGTTCGTTCTCTGCAACACGTCGTAGTTCTGGCAGGTCTGACATCCTTTCCAGAATTCAGGGTCGTCCGTGAGTTCTGAAAAAGTAACGGGCTTGTAACCCAACTCATAGTTGATCTTCATCACGGCTAGTCCGGTCGTGATACCAAATACTTTGGCATCGGGGTATTTCTTTCGGGAATGATTGAAGACCTGGGTCTTGATTTTTTTCGCAAGGCCCAGCTTTCTGTAGGAAGGATGAACAATGAGTCCCGAATGAACCACGAAATTCTTTTGGCCAAAGGTCTCAATATAGCAGAAACCGGCGAAGTTCTTACCATCCAGGGCGATCACGGCATTCCCGCTCTTCATCTTACCCTCGATGTACTCCGGTGTACGCTTGGCGATCCCGGTGCCTCTCTGCTTGGCCGAGTCGGCAATCGTGTCGCTTATGATCTTAGCGTAGCTTAAATGATTTATGTTTGCAATTACGATCTCCATCGCGTAGAATTAATGAATAATAGAAAAAAACTGTAAATGGCGGAGATGGACGCACCTAACTCCAAAATCTGGAAACACCCTTACGGGCGACGGCGGCGAGGAGTAACATTCACGGATCGGGCCGGGCTGAATGCCTTAGCTGAAGAAATCGTATCTGTGAATTGTCCGAATTGCATGGGTGAAAGTTTGTATCCGATTTTATAATCAGGATTTCATTTTCAGCAGCAATATTACGACATTATCCGATAAGGCAAAAGAAAAAATGATTTTTTTCCAATAGATGTTTCCATTCTTTAGACAATCGTCACTATTCCATTTGTTTTCGGAAAGTTTCCTTTACAAAATTCACAATTTCTTTCACTTCTGCCATTTCTGTCTTTAATATCGAGGCTATTTCTGCGAAACTGAGCTTTCCAAGAATGTACAGATCGACGATGTTGGAGGTGGTCAGCGGCAACTTGTAATAGAGCTTTCTGATTTCTTTGCGATCCTGCCAGAAGCCATCGGTTTCGGATGTATCGAGTCCAAAGAGCACTTTCACCCCTTCTTCCTCTTCATCATAGGGCAGTGAGACACCTTCCTTGTCATTCAAGTGATAGGAAATATCATCCAGGTCTTCGTTCATGATCAGATCATTGTCGGCATCCATGGTGAAATTCTCTTCCAATTGTTTGAGCTCATCCTCGAGAATGAGTTTCGTGCTGATCGAGTCCTTGTGCCATTCTTCGGATTCAAGCAACTCGTTCATCCGGTCAAAGGTGAGCTTGAACATGGCAATTCTGAGATCGTCCTGATTCAATGATTTATGAAGACCCTTCTCATAGACCTCGAGGACAACTTCATCAATGATTTCATTGGATTTATACATGTTACGGGGAAATATCCCCAGGTTTTCAGCAACTCGAATGCGTTGCTTCACATAGGGATGCAACAACTGAACCGTCGACAAGGTTTTCTTGTCGGGGCTTTTACCTGCGTATTCTGAATTAGATGTCATCATAACTAGTCCTTTTGTTACTCTCATAAAGTTACAAAATAACCTGAAAAACACCTTGAAATCTAGCGGGAAATACAGCTTTTTAGACCTTGAATTCTGCTAGTTTTAAACACTTTTCAACATTTTTGCCATTTCAGCGGGTTCCTGTGTTATTTTTGATCTTAGCCATGTTGAGGAGGAATGAAGAAAACACCGTTTGAAATAACCGTTGCCGGACGATCCCTGCCGGGCCATTTGTATCCCTTGCCGGACCCGAAGGCCATGGTGCTCATAGTGCACGGCATGGGAGAATACGGGAGCCGGTATGAGAGATTCGTGATTCCCCGTCTTTTAGAGAACAGGCTCTGTGCAATCACCTATGACCAGTTCGGTCATGGCTCAAAACCAGGGAAGAAAGGTCATCATCCGGGATACGAATATCTGCTCGAAAGCATCGACAAATGCCTGGATATATCAAAACAAACGTTCGGAGATCTGCCTGTTGTCCTTTATGGGCACAGCATGGGCGGGAATGTGGCCCTAAACTATATTCTGGAGCAACGCGAAAAAATAACTGGAGCTGTGATCAGCAGCCCCTTTCTGAGGCTTTCTTTTGAGCCACCGGCCTGGAAGCTCGCCCTGGGAAGGGTCCTGGGAAAAATACTTCCCTCCATAACGCTCGCCAATGAGATCGATCCCGGTGCCATATCGCAGATCCCCGAAGAAGTTGAGGCATACCTCAATGACCCGTTGATACACGATCGTGTAAGCCCGGCTTATTCCATCGCTTTTATGGAAAAAGGAGAGCAGGTGATCGAACGAGCCCGGGAAATCAGCATCCCCGTACTCCTGTTGCACGGAACTTCAGATCAACTCACAGATCACAGAGCCTCAGAAGAACTGGCCCGGAAAGCAGCAGATCATGTGGAGTACTTTGAAGTCGAAGATGGATATCACGAGTTGCATCACGACCTTAAAAGACAGGAAGTTATGAATCATATTCTAAGTTGGATTGACAACTTGATCAAAAATGAAAGGACTACGGATGAAAATAAGGATTGAACGAAATTTTATTCTATTTTTACCGTTTTTATACGAAATGCGAGAAAAAAAGGGAACCCCAATGAACATGAAAGAGATCGTATTGAGCTTGACATTATCCGTGTTGAGCTTTACCGCGTTTGCCCAAAATGTTGAGCTGACCGCTGCTGAGGTGTCGGACACTATGGTGTCGGAAGCCATTACTTTAGAGAACAAAACGGTGGTTATCGACTCCATCGAAGTGGATACCGCTTTGGTTGCGGAAGGAAAGATCAGCATCATCGATCATATCGAGGTGAGTGAATTTGACCAGAAATGGCTGGAGACCCTCAAGGCGAATGTGATTGACAGCAGCCTGGTTATCAGTCCGCAAGACACAATTGAAAAACTGGTTATCGAGGATTTGCCCACCGAATTGCTGAAGGAGCGCATAGCACACCTTAACAGCCAGACGCCTTTCAATTTTGAATACAATCCTTCACTCGAGAAAATAATCAAGCACTACCTGAAGAATCGGCCTCAGACCATGGCCAATCTGATGGGAAGGGCCAAGTACTATTTTCCAATGTTCGAGGAGCACCTTGCCAAATACGACATCCCCATGGAGATCAAGTACCTGGCGATCGTCGAATCGGCCCTGAAGCCCAATGCCTTGAGCAGGGTTGGCGCCAAGGGATTGTGGCAATTCATGTATGGCACCGGAAGCATGTACGGTCTCAAGGTCAGTTCCTATGTGGATGAGCGCTCGGATCCGATCAAAGCAACGGATGCGGCCTGTCGCTATCTCAAAAATCTCCATTCGATTTTCAATGACTGGGACCTTGCACTGGCGGCCTACAACTCAGGGCCCGGAAATGTGAACAAGGCCATCCGACGTGCGGGTGGACAGAAGAATTACTGGAATATACGGCACTTTTTGCCGAGAGAAACTGCAGGGTATCTTCCAGCCTTTTACGCCACCTATTATCTTTTCGAATACGCTGACGAACATCAGCTCTACCCGAGGAACGAGCTGCTGAACTCTTTCGAGACGGACACCGTGGTTGTGAAGCAACAGCTCACTTTCGACCAGATCAACAAGATCTTCGGGACGGATGACGAATTGCTCACTTTTTTGAATCCGCAGTACAAGCTCAAGATCATTCCGGTGGTCAAGGACAGGAATTATACCCTGACGCTCCCGAAATACCTGACGGGAACTTTTGTATCCAATGAAGATCAGCTCTACGCCTATGCAGAGGCGGAAGATGCAAAACGAGAAAAGCCACTTCCCAAATACTTTGAGGCTAATGACCGAATTCAATATCGTGTTCGCAATGGAGATTTTCTGGGTAAGATCGCGAATCGATACGGGGTTTCTGTAGGCAGCATCAAAAGGTGGAACGGCTTGAGAAGCGACAATCTGCGAGTTGGGCAGCGACTCACCATCTATCCAAGGAGGGCCGTGGCCACTGCAACGCCAACTCCATCTAGCAGCTCGAAAGAGACGGCCAGCACAGAAAAAGGCAAATACACGACCTATACCGTTAAAAAAGGGGACTCCCTCTGGCTGATCTCCCAAAAATATCCGAAGGTTTCAGTTGCACAATTGAAAGAATGGAACAATATTTGGAGTAGCAAAAGCCTCAAGCCCGGTACCAAGCTCAAGATCTATTGAGATCTGAACTTCCCGGAAGTTTAATTCACCTGATATGAGAAATTTTCTCCCCCTGATTGTCGTCATTTTGATGATCAGCTCCTGTGCCAAGAGTGACAAGATCACCCTGGTTGATTCCACTGGCCGTATAAACCACGTGCTAATCGTCATGAACAATGAAGACTGGGATGGCAGGGTCGGAGACAGTTTGAGACAGATCATTGGCCAACCGCTGCCGGGACTTCCCCAGGAGGAATATCCGTTTACGGTGAACCAGGTGGATCCGATCACGTTCAACAGTCTTTTCAAAAGGAACAGAAACATCTTATTCATCGGGGTCGATACCTTGGAGCATTTTTATTCCAATACCAATCTCTATGCGAGCCCCCAGCTGACCCTTACTGTATTGGGGAGAGACAAAGACGAGCTCATTGACAACATGATGTCCCATGGGGACGAGCTGATCAGCACTTTCAAGGAAAATGACATGAGACTGTACCAGTACAAAGTGACCCGGGACGCCTATGAGACCAATGAGATCAACACTTTCAACAACCTCGGGCTGGAATTCAAAATACCCCAGGCTTACCGGGTGGTGGAAGACACAGGTGATTTTATGTGGTACCGGAGCACTATCACTCGGGGTTTGCTGAATTTGATCGCTTACGAGATCCCGGTTGAGAATCTGGATTCTGTGAGTGAGGATGATCTGATCCGCTATAGGGATTCAATCGGAAAAACCTATGTTCCTGGTCAGTTCGACAGTACGTATCTCGTCACTGAAAAACAGGTCCGGCCCATTGTGAAGAAGGTCAATGTCGGCGGCAGGGAAGCCCTGGAGTCAAGAGGCCTTTGGTATGTGGAAAACGACTATATGGGCGGTCCCTTTGTCAGTTACACCTTTAAAGATGAGGATACCGGCAGGCTCCTGGTCATTGAGGGTTTCAGTTACACCCCATCGGCCAAGAAAAGGGATTTTGTCTTTGAGCTGGAGTCCATCTTAAAGACTGTAGCTTTCGACTAGAGCCCTCGAATCAGTTGCTCACCAACCTCATCATTTGCCGCTCATCAACTCCAGGTTGTCTGTCTTGTAGGTTTTTATCTCCCCCTGTTTATCGATGTAGATGAGGAAGGCCTTCATTCGCTTATGGTTCTGAAGAAACACCTCCGTGTGCAGACGCCCCATCGCCATAAATGCAGTCGCATAACCGTCGGCATCGGCACAATCCATCTTTCCGATCACCGATACACTTAAAAGGTCTGTTTTGCTGGGATATCCCGTACGGGTATCGATGGTGTGGGCATATTTCTCGCCGGTAACTGAATCCACCTTGAATTTTCTGTAATTTCCTGAAGTCGCGATCACTTCGTTTTCCAGTTGGATCACGGTCTCGATAGATCTCGTCCCGTCAAAATTCGGTTCCTCAATGGCCACTTTCCAGGGGAGTCCCTTGTCGTTCATTCCGCGGGCCCGAATCTCACCTCCGATTTCCACGAGATAATCCTTTATATTCTTAGAATCGAGAAATCGACATATGACATCCACACCATAACCTTTGGCATTGGCATTAAAATCGAGATAGGTATTCGGGTGGGGCTTGATCAATTGCCTTCCCTGCAACTTCAAACGGCTGTATCCCACAGTCATCATCAGACTGTCAACCTTGCGCTGATCCATATCGGGAATTGCTTCTTCGGGTCCAAAACCCCAGGCATTGACCAAGATTCCGATGGTCGGATCAAAGGCGCCTTCAGAGTCCGAATGAATCCTTCCGGATTTTTGAAATATCTCATAGAAATACCTGTCAATGACAACATCGTCTTCCCCCCGGTTGATCCTGGAGATCAAAGAATTCGAATCATAGGTTGAAAGGGACTTATTAAGTGTAATGATCAAACTGTCGATCTGTCTCTGCTCTACATCAGAGCTGTCGGATCGCATGGTTATATTATAGGTGGTTCCAAAGGCTTCTCCTGTAATGCGCTCATAAGAAGAGCCTGTTTTTTGGCCACATTGAACAAGGCTCAGGGCAAAGATGATTAGAATACTTATTCGAGTCATGAAGATTAATTTTTTTTAACAGCCAAATATAAACTTTATCTTAGATTAGAGCTGAGGAATTTTTGCAATTCCATGCGGAATAAAGTAAAATATTTAATAGTTTTGTTTCTCATTTAAATTCTGTTCAGATTATGAAAAAATTAATTTTCGGAACCCTTATGCTTACGCTTCTTTTGACGTCATGTGTGTCGAACAAGAAGTATGCGGATTTGGAGGCCCAGCACAGTCAAACCAAGCAGGAACTGGTGGATGCCAAAGCTGACTTGCAAAAGTGTTTGGTTGACAAGTCATATCTCGAAGAGCTCAATGCCTCTTTGAAAGAAGACAAGGCGAGATCGCTTCAACAGGTGGAAAACCTGACTGTACTTACCCAGTCATCTTCAGACAACATCAAGGAAGTCATAGCTCAATTGAGCGAAAAGGACAAATACATCAATGGTATTCGGGATGCCATGACCAAGAAAGATTCCATCAACCTGGCCCTGGCGTTTCAGTTGAAGAAAGACCTGGCCTCTGGAATACAGGATGAGGACATCCAAATTGATGTTGAGAAAACCGTAGTTTACATCTCTATCGCTGACAAACTGCTTTTCAAAAGTGGAAGCGCTACAGTATCTGACAGGGCTAAAGAGGTTCTCGGGAAAGTGGCAACTGTCGTCAATGGCCGACCAGAAATGGAAGTTCAGGTGGAAGGGTATACCGATAATGTGCCGATCAGCACCAATTGCATGAAGGATAACTGGGACCTGAGTGTGGCTCGTGCCACATCTGTGGTTCGTATACTTCAAGGTGATTTCGCAGTGGATCCGGGCCGTTTGATCGCGGCAGGACGCAGCGAATACGTTCCTCTGGAGACCAATGACACAGCCGAAGGCAGATCAACGAACAGAAGAACAAGAATCGTTATTCTTCCGAAGCTCGAAGAATTCTTCGAAATTTTGGAACAGAAACCAGAATAGTCTCGATTCCTTATAAATTTTAAAGGCTGCCCTTGGCAGCCTTTTTTTATGGACTCCATTCAAAGAAAAGACCCTAGCACAATCTTCACAGCCATGAAGCTACAAGCCTGCAAAACAAAACAACTTGTCATCTCCCAATAATGATGTCCAGGTAATCTTTAGAGGATCCTCTCAACGGGTTATAATTGGTTTTATTCGGTGAAATAGACTGACGTGCAGGCATAAAAAAAGCGCCCCGATCAGGGCGCTTTTTTTCAATTTTATAGAACTCGGATAGAGGTTAACCGCCGAAGTCGTCGAACCTGATGTTTTCATCCGGTATACCGAAATCCTCTCCCATGGTCTGCACCGCCTTGTTCATCATCGGCGGACCACAGAAATAAAGTTCAATGTCCTCAGGAGTCTCGTGTTTTGACAAGTATTCATCGATCACGGCCTGGTGCACAAAGCCCAGGAATCCGTCTCCTTGCTCATCATCGATATCCTTTTTGACTTTCCAGTTGTCTTCTTCCAAAGGCTCCGACAAAACAACGTAGTATTTAAAATTCGGGAATTCCTTCTCAAGGCTCTCAAAGTGTTCCATATAGAACAACTCCCTGCGAGATCGACCTCCGTACCAGTAAGTCACTTTTCTTCCTGTTTTCAGCGTTTTGAAAAGGTGATACAGGTGCGAACGCATGGGTGCCATACCGGCTCCACCACCCACATAAAGCATTTCAGAATCCGATTCATTGATGAAGAATTCTCCATAGGGCCCGGAGACGATTACCTTGTCTCCCGGTTTTCTATCAAAAATGTAAGAAGATGCGATTCCCGGGTTCACGTTCATCCAGCCGTTTTTGGCTCTGTCCCATGGTGGGGTAGCAATACGGACGTTCAGCATGATGTTTCTTCCCTCCGCAGGGTAAGAAGCCATCGAATAAGCTCGCTCCACATTCTCCGAGTTCTTCATTTTGAGCGGCCACAGGTCGAACTTGTCCCATTCCAGCTTGAATTTTTCAGGCTCACCCGGGTGTTCCTCGGGGTGCGCTGTAATGTCGATGTTCTTGTACTCCACTTCTGTAGGTGGAATCTCAATCTGGATGTATCCTCCAGCCTTGTAGTCCATGTCTTCAGGCAACTCAACTACAAATTCCTTGATGAAGGAAGCTACGTTGTAATTTGAAACCACGGTAGCCTCAAATTTCTTGATTCCAAAGATCTCCTCCGGAATGGTGATTTCCATGTCCTCCTTGACTTTCACCTGGCAACCCAAACGGGCCCCGGCAGCAAGCTCCTTTCGGGTAAAGTTCGGAACTTCAGTCGGAAGGGGCTCACCCCCGCCCTTAAGGACATGACACTCACATTGAAGGCAGGTACCTCCTCCACCGCAGGCAGAAGGCAGAAATATCTTCTGATTACTCAATGTGGACAACAAGGTAGATCCCGTCTCGACTTCAATTTCTTTTTGACCATTGATCAATAACTTGACCTTGCCGGATGGGAGTAGTTTGGCTTTGGCAACCAACAATACTGCCACGAGGATAAGGATCAGGACCAACGAAAATAATATACTTGCAACAATTGGATTCATTATCTATGTCTTCTTAGGTGCGTAACTTATAATTTGATTCCGGAAAAACTCATGAAGGCAATGGCCATCAAACCTGTTATGATAAAGGTGATTCCAAGTCCTTTCAAGGGTCCGGGAACATTTGAATAAGCGATCTTCTCTCGGATCGAAGCAATCGCCAAAATCGCCAGGAACCATCCTACCCCGGAGCCCAGGCCGTACACCGCCGACTCTGTAACCGTAGTGAAGTTCTTTTGTTGCATGAAAAGCGATCCTCCAAGAATCGCGCAGTTTACTGCGATCAGCGGCAAAAAGATTCCCAATGCGCCATAAAGTGCCGGGGCGAAGCTTTCTACGATCATTTCAACCAGCTGCACCATGGAGGCAATCACCGCGATGAACATGATAAAACTCAAAAAACTGAGGTCTATGTTTGCGTACTCAGGTCCCATCCAGGCAAGGGCTCCATCCCGAAGGATATAGGTGTCCAGCAAATAGTTGACCGGAACCGTGATCGTCAAAACGAAAATCACAGCAGCTCCAAGCCCGACTGCGGTCTTGACCGTTTTGGACACGGCGAGGTATGAGCACATTCCGAAAAAATAGGCGAATACCATATTTTCGATAAAAATGCTTCGAACAAAC
This sequence comes from uncultured Flavobacteriaceae bacterium, assembly GCA_942492425.1. Classification (GTDB taxonomy): domain Bacteria; phylum Bacteroidota; class Bacteroidia; order Flavobacteriales; family Flavobacteriaceae; genus Lutimonas. Next base: position 356,892 of record CALOEQ010000001.1, on the reverse strand, counting down.
AAACTTCCTAATGCTTCCATATTCTATATTTTGTTGTTGTCTCCGAATCTCATCGGAGTCTTTTTTTATTCTTCAATGAGTTTTCTGTTTCTCGCACGTTGCAACCAAATAAGGACCCCAACCGTTATAAGCGCCATGGGCGACAACAGCATAAAGCCGTTGTTTTCGTATCCGAAATGGTAGAGACCCGTGGATTCTGCGATGGTCTTTCCTTTGTGACCCAAAACCTCGTATCCCATAAGCTTCCCGGATCCGAGCAATTCTCTGAAAAATGCCACGATAATCAGGATAATGGCATAGCCGATCGTGTTTCCGATTCCGTCAAGTATCGATTTCCAAGGGCCGTTACCCAAGGCAAAGGCCTCAAATCGACCCATAATGATGCAGTTTGTGATGATCAACCCTACAAAGACCGACAATTGCTTGCTCACGTCATAGGCATAGGCCTTCAATACCTGATCCACGAGAATTACCAAAAATGCGACAATCAACAGCTGAACGATGATTCGGATACGGTTTGGAATCAGGTTTCTCAACAGCGAAACAATCAGGTTTCCGAAAACCAAAACAAACATAACCGCCAATGACATCACGATGGCTGTCTTGAGCTGAACCGTGATTGCCAGCGCAGAACAGATGCCCAATACCTGTACCGTGATCGGGTTGTCGTCATTCAAAGGATCCGTTAGAAGTTTCCTGTTCTTTTGAGAGAATAATGCCTCTTTATCTCCTGCCATAATTAGTTGTTTTTAAAGTAGGGTAAATAGTTCTTCAGTCGCTCATCGAGCATCTTGTTGACTCCTTCTGAGGTAATGGTTCCGCCTGAAATCCCATCAACCGCGTGCATGTCATTGGGATCGGCTCCGCCTTTCACGGCGTTTACCGAAACAAAGTTTCCATTCTCATCGAGAATCGTTTTCCCGATGTATTGATCCTCATACCAGCCCTGGTTGATCTCGGCTCCAAGACCCGGAGTCTCTCCTGCGTGATCGAATGAAGCCCCGATTATGGTGTTTTGATCTTCTTCCAATGCCACATAACCCCATATCTCTTTCCAAAGCCCGGCGCCCCAAAGCGGAACCACGTAGTAGGTCTTGCCTTCTTTTTCAGCAATGTACAGTGGAAAGGCTTGTTCTTCAGCTGGTTTTTTCGTCTCTTTCATCAGGTCAATGCTGAAAGCGTCTACATCGTTGTTTACAGTTCCATCTGCGTTAAGGGCAACCTCCTGTTTCACATAGTCAGTGAAGATATTTCCGGCCTCGTTCCGCTCGACATTCACTCCGATGGTTGACAATATATTCTGCATTTTCTCCTTTCTGACGTTCTCTGCCTGGAGCGGTTTCAGCGTAGTCGCTGTAAATGCCAGTGCAGAGGCAACGACAATCACCATGACAATGGCGAATATAAAGGTGTACAGGTTACTGTTTCTATCCATGATTTAGGCGTTTACTTTTAGTAATCTCTTCTTTCTTCTTTTCACATTTCCTTCGACCACGTAATGATCAATCGTAGGAGCGAAGACATTCATCAGCAGAATGGCCATCATCATTCCTTCAGGAAGTGTGGGGTTAACGACCCGTATCAAGATGGCGAAAACACCGATCAGGAATCCGTAGATCCATTTCCCCTTTGTCGTTTGAGCTGCAGTCACAGGATCTGTTGCCATAAAAACCAACCCGAACATAAAGCCTCCTACCAGCAGGTGCTGCCACCAGGGGAAGTTCAAAAGTTCATTGGTTGTGCTGCCAATGGTATTGAATATCAGTCCCATGAGCGAGGCTCCCAACAGACAGGAGAGCATGATTCTCCAACTCGCTATGCCGGTAAACAGCAAAAAGGCTGCTCCAATCAGGATCATCAGAACTGAAGTCTCACCAACAGAGCCCGGTATGAAACCCATGAACATGTCGAATACGCTCGTCTGTGGGACAGTTCCACCATAAAGGGCTCCCAGGATGGTTTCTCCTGAAACGCCATCTGCGACCGAGTCAGCTACCCAGACTTCATTACCCGACATAAAAGGAGCATAGGCAAACAAGGCGAATGCCCGGGCAACCAGGGCCGGATTCAAAATATTCATTCCGGTACCTCCAAAAGCTTCCTTACCGATGATTACGGCAAAAAATACGGAAACGGCCAACATCCAGAGCGGAAAATCGATGGGCATGATCAACGGGATCAAAAGACCCGTAACCAAATATCCCTCGTTTACCTCATGACCCCGGAAAACCGCATAAGCAAACTCGATTCCGAGTCCTACGCCATACGATACAATCACCATCGGCAGGAACCTGACGGCTCCGAAGGTGAAGTACTCCATAAAACCGTGACCGTCACCCATGTTCTGGTAACCCACGTTCCAGATGCCAAAAATCATGGCCGGAACCATGGCTAAAACCACGGTGATCATGACCCTTTTCAGGTCTACACCGTCACGTATGTGAGCTCCGGTTCTAGTCGTGTGATTCGGTACGAACAAGAAGGTTTCAAAGCCGCTAAATGCAGGTCCGTACTTCTCATACTTGCCTCCCTTTTCAAAGTTAGGCTTAATCTTGTCTAATTGATTTCTTAAAAAGTTCATCTAACCTACTTCTTTAATCATTAAATCTAATCCTTTGCGAATGATGTCCTGAGCTTCTATTTTGGAACTGCTGATGAAGTCGATCAGGGCAAAATCTTCAGGTGCCACCTCGTAGATTCCGAGGTTTTCCATTTTTTCAATATCCCCGATCATGGTCGCCTTGAGCAACTGCATGGGGTAAATGTCCATCGGAAAAACCTTTTCCATTTCCCCGGTGATCACAAAAGCTCTTTCCTCACCGTTCATATTTGTGTCCAACTCGTATTCCTTGTTGGGCGCCAGCCAGGACAGGAAGGTTCGGCTCACGCTGAATTTGTTGTTTCCCGTAAAAGGAACCCACCCGAAGAATGTGTAATAGTCACCTTCCGGCAAAACGGTTATCGAATCGTGGTAAAATCCAAGTGCATCCTTTCTCTTTACCGATGTGCCCGTTAGCGGATCTCCACTGATCAGGCGATTTTTTCCTTCTTTTAGCTTGCCAACGACAAGGTCTTCGATCATCGCCCCGCGAATCACTGAATAGTATTCCGGGTTCTCCACCTGGCTCCCTGCCAACGCAATCACACGACTTGGATCGTAATGGCCCGTCAAAAACAAGCTTCCTATGGATGCCACATCCTGTGGATGAACGGTCCAAACTTTCTCACCGGCATTGATCGGATCTACATTGGCAATTTGGACTCCGACATTTCCCGCCGGGTGCTTTCCTGAAACCTTGTGAAGGACCACGCCTTGTACATCATTGAGAAATGAACCCGCAATGCCCTGAACCGAAAGATGAACTTTGCCTTCCGTCAATTTTGAAAGAGCATCGATACCTGCCTGAAATTCCTTCTCTCTTCCCTGCAGCGCAAACTCATGCGAAGCCGCAAGTGGAGCCGTTGATACCGCCGAGACAAATATGGCCTTGGGCTGATCGGCCGGGTTGGCTATGACGTCATAAGGACGCTGCTTGATCATCGGCCAGCATCCGCTTTCCAACAAGGCTTCTTTCACTTGTGGACCCGCGAGATTGCCCGGTGTTTTTGCACCAAAATCCTTGAAGTCGTCTTTGGCGTCAGCCGCAATCCTGACAGACAATATCCTTCTTTTGGCCCCGCGCTGGATTTCCTTTATCTCTCCACTGACCGGAGAGACAAATTTGATCTGCTCTTTGGCCTTGTCATAAAAAACGACGTCACCCACTTTGACTTTTTCTCCCACTTTGACTTGCATCTTGGGTGTGGTTCCGTGAAAATCGGGAGGATCCAGGGCGAAGATCTTTGAGCGGACTGAGGCGCTCAATTGAAGAGCAGCAGCGCCTTTGAGTTTAATGCTAAGGCCCTTTTTGATTCTGATGTCTGTTGACATGTGTAGCGAATTAATTTTCTATTTCCTCAGCTGTGATAACGGTTCTGAAATCGGAAATAATCAATGTTTCTTAATCGAGTGCAAATTTAATAATTAATTATTTATAGATTAGCATTTCAATAACTTTTATTTAGATCAATTAAATTGATTTTGGATGATCAACAGCCACTGTTTTCGGGGGTCTTCAAAGCATGCCGACAAACACTTCGGGCCTCATAAAGGGCTTCTTATTTGGAAGCTGCTGGTCATTTGTTTTCTCATCGCTCCCGGAATTTCAGGATTGGCCCAAAATCCCAACCTGGTCGCACCACCCCCCTACATCAAAACGGTCATTCTTAAACCCGCTGATCCTGAAGCCTACACCCCTATTGTCAAACTCGGGGAGAAATTGATCCTGAGCTTTGATGACATCAGTTCGGAGAGGCGCATTTTTTCCTACAAAATCGAACACTGCGATTACGATTGGAAAATCTCGAACCTCGCGTCCACGGAATATATGACCGGATACGCTTCAGACAGGTTCCGCGAGTTCCAGAATTCATTCAATACCCTGCAGTTCTACACCCACTATGAGCTGGAGATCCCCAATGAGAACAACCGGATCAAACTCACGGGCAATTACCTGATAAGTGTGTACGACGACTACGGCAACCTCCTGTTCACCCGAAGGTTCATTTACTATCAGCCACGGGTCAATGTGGCGGTTTCGGCGCATCGCAGCACGGACGCCGCGACCATCAATGAGAGACACAGCATCCAGTTTGTGATCAATCATCCGAACCTCATGCTGAATGATCCCAACAGGGAGATCAAAGTGGACATTTATCAGAACAACGATTGGAACTCCACCATCAAGGGCATCAAGCCCAAATACATAAGAGGGACCCAACTGTTGTACAATTACGTCAATGAGATTTCCTATTGGGCAGGAAATGAGTTCCTTTATTTTGACACCAAGGAGATTCGCAATGCCACCAACAACATCTACAAGACCCGTATGGAGGATATCTTCAACACCTATCTCTATGCAACCGAGGCACGAGGCAACCGTCCCTACACCTTCTTTCCCGACATCAACGGGAACTTCGTATTGCGCACTTTGGATGCCCAGGATGTGGCACTTGAAGCCGATTATTCCCGGGTTCACTTCTCTCTCGACTACCCAAACAAGGAGGAAGAAGATGACATCTACATCTACGGGAGCTTCAACGATTGGCAGATCAACGAGGACAACCGCATGAAATTCAATCCGGAAACCGGCTACTACGAGGCCCAGCTGCTCTTCAAACAGGGTTTTTACAACTATACCTATGTCTCTGTTGGCAAGGACGGGTTGATAAACACCCATAAAGTGGAGGGTTCTTTCTACCAAACCGAAAATGACTACACAGTGATCGTTTACTACCGAAAATTCGGGGATCGCTACGACCAGGTGATCGGCCTTGGAACCGCGAATTCCGAGCGTTTGCTCAACTGATTTTCGGGGCTTTTCCTGGTTGCATTTTTTTCAACAGTATTCTTTATAACTAAAATATTCTTCATCGAAAATGGAGAATCGATCCATTATATTACGAAAATGTTAATTCTGCATTGAAAACTATTGATCTGACATTGAAAACTAAAATCCACTGATATATGTCATCTTTTCAGGTTAATCTTCAGCGTAATTTTGCTCAGTCAAACTGAGATTAACTCTTTAAAAAGACCATCATGAATATCAGTCACATTGAGCACATCGGAATCGCCGTCAAAAGCATTGAAGAATCCAAAAAGTACTACGAGGAAGTTTTGGGTCTGAAATGCTATTCAGTTGAGGAAGTCGCAGAGCAAAAGGTCAAGACCGCTTTCTTTCAAGTCGGAGACACAAAAATAGAGCTTTTGGAGAGCACCTCTCCTGACGGGCCCATTGGGAAATTCATCGAAAAGAAAGGAGAAGGAATGCACCATTTGGCTTTTGCCGTGAACAATACGAACGAAGCCCTTCAGGATGTCGGCTCAAAAGGCGTGCAGCTCATTGATAAGGTATCGAGAAATGGCGCAGAGGGATTGAAGATCGGGTTTTTGCATCCCAAATCTACCCATGGAGTGCTCACGGAACTTTGCTCCAAAGAATAATCGATCACTGATCATAAATCTATTTGTATGAGCACCATGGTGAATCAGCAGAAAATAAACGAGCTTATTGAAAAAAGAGCTCAGGCCCGCATGGGTGGTGGGGAGAAGAGAATTGAATCTCAGCATGCCAAAGGGAAACTAACGGCAAGGGAGCGCATAGAGCTGCTTCTTGACGACGACAGTTTCGAGGAGTTTGACATGTTCGTAACCCACAGAACCAAGTCCTTCGGACTCGATAAACAAAAGATACTCTCCGATGGGGTTGTCACCGGACACGGAACCATTGACGGCAGGATCGTCTACGTGTTCTCACAGGATTTCACGGTATTCGGAGGTTCGCTTTCTGAGACCTATGCCCTGAAGATCTGTAAGATCATGGACATGGCGATGAAGGTCGGAGCACCCGTGATCGGTCTAAACGATAGCGGGGGTGCCCGGATTCAGGAAGGCGTGCGATCCCTGGCAGGATACGCCGAGATCTTCCAGAGAAACATCATGGCTTCCGGAGTGATTCCTCAGATATCTTCTATTCTAGGCCCTTGCGCCGGGGGTGCAGTATACTCTCCGGCATTGACCGATTTCACCATCATGACCGACAAGACGAGCTACATGTTCGTGACCGGACCAAAGGTGGTTGAAACAGTTACAGGGGAGGTCGTCAGCACCGAAGAACTGGGAGGGGCTCACATCCATTCGACCAAATCCGGGGTGTCACACTTTTTGTCTGAGAATGACGAAGAGAATATCCTTCTCGTCAGAAAACTACTCAGTTATTTGCCTTCGAACAACCTGGAAGATCCACCAATCATTCATTGTGAGGATCCGATCGATCGTCTCGAAGACGTTTTGAACGAGTTCATCCCTGAAAATCCCAACATGCCCTATGACATGGTCGACGTGATTTCCACCATCACCGACCACGGTGAGTTCATGGAGGTGCATCGCAACTACGCGAGAAATATTGTTGTCGGTTTTGCACGATTCAACGGAAGACCCGTGGGAATTGTGGCCAATCAACCCAAATACTACGCCGGGGTCCTCGACATCGAAGCCTCGCGAAAAGCAGCCCGTTTCGTCAGGTTCTGCGATGCCTTCAACATCCCGATCGTTACACTTGTCGACGTGCCCGGGTTCCTTCCCGGTACAGGGCAGGAATACGGTGGCATCATTCTTCACGGAGCGAAACTTCTGTTTGCCTATGGAGAGGCCACAGTGCCGAAGGTGACCATTACCTTGAGAAAATCCTATGGTGGGGCCCATGATGTGATGAGTTGCAAACAGCTGCGGGGAGACCTCAATTACGCCTGGCCAACCGCCGAAATCGCGGTCATGGGAGCCAAGGGAGCCGTTGAGGTTCTGGAGGGGAGAAACATCCGCAAGATCGATGACGCCGAGGAGAAAAGCGAATACATCAAGGAGAAAGAAGACGAGTACACCCACAGGTTTGCCAACCCTTACCAGGCGGCGAAATACGGGTTCATCGACGATGTGATCGAGCCGAGAAACACGCGTTTCCGGATCATCCGGGCCCTGGAGCTTCTCGCCAATAAAAAGGAAGTGAATCCTCCGAAAAAACACTCAAATATCCCGTTGTGATGATCGCAATCATTTTTAACATCAGCCGGATCAACGAAGGGTACCTCATTCTGTTTTCAGGTCTGGTGATCGTCTTCAGTGCCCTTTTGCTGCTGTCGGTGTTCTTCAAATACGGCCTGCCATTCCTGTTGTACATCTACAGGATCCTCATCAAAGGTCCCGACAAGAAGATCAGCGACATTCAAATCGATTCGGACCGCAAGTTCACCGGTGAAGAAGCTGCCGCCATTGCTGCAGCGCTTCAAATTTACCTCAATGAGCAGCACGACATCGAGAACCCGATACTTACGATCAAACAGGCGAAAAAGTCGTATTCGCCCTGGAGCTCTAAGATTTACGGCACACACAATCGCGTGAAATAGTGAAAAAAGAACCACATGAAATCGTTTAAATTCAAAATACACAACAACAACTACAGGGTTCATCTCATCTCCCACCAGGACAATGTGATCGACCTTGAAGTCAACGGAACCAAGTATGAGGTCCACCTCGAGCAAGAGGTCAAGAAGTCGAAGACTCCTACTCTTGTTCGCTCAGCCTCCAAACGTCCTGTAGAACCTCTCAAGGTAAGTCCCAAGGCCAAGAAGATGAAAGTTCTTGCCCCTATTCCGGGCGTCGTCCTTGAAGTGGATGTCAAAGTCGGCGATACCGTCAAAAAAGGGGATCGGCTGCTTCTTCTCGAAGCGATGAAAATGGAAAACAACATCGTTGCCGAAAAAGAAGGAACCGTGAGCGCCGTTCACATCAGCAAGGATCAGAAGGTCCTCGAAAACGAACTCATGATCGAACTGGAATAAATCACAGAACTCATGAAAAAACTATTTGTTGTTTTCGGAACCCTCATCCTGCTGCTGCTGTTGCAGCCCCTGCTCGGACTGGGAAATCCTTTTGAATCGGATCAACTGGCCCTGGCCAGTGAATCAGGGACCAGCCTTGTTTCTGAATACGGAGAAACTTTTGACGACGCGTTTGACGGGCTTCGGCAATTCTACGCCTATACCGGATTCTCCAATGCTACCCTGGGTCACATTGTGATGATCATCATTGGAATCATCTTCATTTACCTGGCCATTAAATTTGACTATGAGCCGTTATTGCTCATCCCGATCGGGGCCGGTGTCATCCTGGGAAACATTCCTTTTGTAGCAGGCAACCAAACCGGGATCTACGAAAGCGGATCCGTATTGAACTACCTCTACTTCGGTGTGGTCAAAGGGATCTATCCCCCGCTGATCTTCCTGGGCATCGGTGCCATGACCGACTTCTCATCCCTGATTGCCAATCCCAAGCTCATGCTGCTTGGGGCTGCTGCTCAAATCGGGGTCTTTGCCACCTTCCTCGGAGCACTTTATCTGGGTTTCCAGTTGCCTGAGGCCGGAGCCATTGGCATCATTGGAGGAGCCGACGGACCTACGGCGATTTTCCTTTCGTCCAAACTGGCCAATGGGATCAACATACTTGCAGACGGAACGACGGTCAAAAACCTCATCGGACCCATCGCGATTGCCGCGTATTCCTACATGGCTCTTGTACCGGTGATCCAACCTCCCCTGATGCGATTGCTGACCAGCAAAAGAGAGCGCCTGATCCGCATGAAACCACCAAGAGCGGTGAGCCAAAAGGAGAAAAGGATCTTCCCGGTCGTTGCTTTATTATTGACTACCTTTATTGCACCGAGCGCCCTGCCGCTTCTCGGAATGTTGTTCTTTGGAAATTTGTTGAAAGAATCCGGTCGTACCGAAAGGCTTGCCGATACGGCACGGACCAAACTGATCGACATTGTGACGATTTTGCTGGGTGTGACAGTTGGAGCCTCGACACAGGCCGACATCTTCATCACGAAAGACTCGCTTTTGATCTTTGGCCTCGGAGCCATCTCTTTCGTCATCGCGACCATGGGAGGCCTTCTGTTCGCCAAATTCATGAACCTTTTTCTCAAAGAAGACAACAAACTGAACCCACTTATCGGGGCAGCGGGGGTTTCAGCGGTTCCCGACAGCGCGAGGGTGGTTAACGCAGAGGCCCTGAAATCGGATCCTCACAATTATCTGCTCATGCACGCCATGGCACCGAATGTTTCGGGAGTCATCGGCTCGGCCATTGCAGCAGGTATCATACTGAGCTTTCTCGGATAACTGAGGTTTCTCGGAAAAACGAATAACAAACTAAAAAAACAAAATCTCAATCAAGAAAAATAAATTAAGATGAAAATACCGAATATAATGTCCGCAGAAGAGGCCGTCAAATTGATCAATTCAGGCGACCGCGTTTTGATTCAGGGAGCCTCAGCCACTCCCCAAACTTTGGTGAAAGCCATGGTGGCAAGGGCCCCCGAATTAAGGGGAGTTGAAATCGTGCATTTGCACACAGAAGGTGAATGCGGGTACATCGCCGAAGAATTGAGAGAGAGCTTCCATACCAACGCCTTCTTTATTGGTGGGAACGTCCGTAAGATGGTTGGAGTCACCGTTGACTACATCCCAATTTTTTTGAGTGACATCCCCAGTCTGTTCCGCCAGGGATTCATGGACCTCGATGTGGTTTTGGTCAATGTCTCACCTCCCGACCGACATGGTTTCTGCTCTCTGGGAGTGTCTGTTGACATCGTTGTGGCTGCCATCGAAAAAGGCAAGAAGGTCATCGCACAGATCAACAACAAAATGCCCAGGACTCTGGGAGACGGGATCGTTCATTTCAATAATTTCAGTGCCTGTGTCCTGGTGGATGAGGATCTTCAGGAAATGAAACTGGTCAAACCGACTGATGCCGAGATCGAAATCGGTAAGAACATTGCTGAAATCATCGAAGATGGCTCCACCCTCCAAATGGGAATCGGAGGAATCCCGAATGCTGTATTGCGCTACCTCAACAACCACAAAAACCTGGGGGTACACACCGAGATGTTCTCTGAAGGAATCGTTGACCTGGTTGAAAAAGGCATCGTGAACGGATCCCAGAAAATCGTGAACCCCTACAAGATCGTTTCCGGATTTGCCATGGGTACGCGACGTCTCTACGATTTCATGGATGACAATGCCGAGATCGAAATGAGAGACATCGCCTATGTCAATGACACGGCCATTATCCGTCAGAATCCAAAAGTGACAGCGATCAATTCAGCGATCGAGATCGACATGACCGGACAGGTTTGTGCCGACTCCATAGGCCTGAGAATGTTCTCGGGAGTGGGAGGCCAGATGGATTTCATGAGAGGAGCCGCCCTTTCGAAAGGTGGAAAGCCAATCATTGCCATTACCTCGACGACAGCAAAAGGCATGAGTAAAATTGTTCCCTCGCTGAAAAGAGGAGCCGGGGTCGTCACCACCCGCGCACACGCGCGTTACGTGGCCACAGAATACGGAGTGGCTGAACTGTTTGGAAAGAACCTCAAGCAGCGGGCCCACTCCCTGAGAGATATTTCTCATCCGGATCACCGCGAAGAAATTGACAAGGCGATACACGAAAGATTTGGAAGCAGCCTGGTTCCGGTAAAATAGGGGCCTGCCAATAGATATGTACCGGACAAGAGAAATGCCCCGGTAAATGAATACTTGTATAATTAGAAAGTTATGAGCGATAAAGTCAAAGGAAAACGATTATTCTCGGAGTTTGCTCCACCGAGTAAAGCCGACTGGATCGAAAAAGCCAAAGCTGATTTAAAAGGCGCAGACTTCAACAAAAGACTGGTTTGGAAGAATTTGAACGATGTTGAAGTACAACCCTTTTACACCCTGGAGGAAAGAAAGTCCACCTTGCCCGACAGCGGATGGAATGAATCGGAAGTGATCAATTACCGCAGGATCCTTCGTCATCAGAAAAACAAGAACCAACTCGCCCATAAGGCCCTGGCCGAGGGAATGACGGGAATCCTGTTCGAAGTAGATTCTGAAGACACCGTAGAAGACCTGATACAAGGATTGGATCCCGAAAAACAAGTCATTTCCTTCTCCCTGGGAGAACCGGATCTGTCTTTCTGCAAGAGCCTTTCAGACTATTACGGATCTTCTGTGGGTGATGCCGAAGCCATCAGTGGATATATCGAACTTCCATCCATCGGAAGGTATCTTACCGAAGGTGTCCTCAAAGAGTCCACCCTGGATGCCCTCGCATCCTGCACAAAAACCTTTTCTGAGTATCCCAACCTGAAAACACTCGCAGTGAGCGGCAGGGAGTATCTCGATTCAGGGGCCAACCAGGTCCAGGAAATCGCTTTCACCCTCAACTCGGTGGTTCATGTCGTAGAAGAGATGAAGAAAAGAGGCCTCGACGAGGCAACTATCTATCAAAACTTCCACGTGATTCTCGGAATTGGATCCGAGTACTTCCTGGAAATAGCAAAATTCCGGGCTTTCAATAGCCTGATGCATCTCGTTGCAGAAAAATACGGGGTTGAAAAACCAGGATATGTCATGATGACGCGTTCTTCTATCTGGACCAAATCTGTGATGGATGCCCATACCAATATGCTGAGGGCAACGACAGAAACCATGTCGGCCCTTCTAGGTAATTCTCAGGCGATCGAGATCGATCCTTATGACAGTGAGATAGGGAATTCCAAAGATTTTTCAAGAAGAATCTCCGGAAATATAGCAACTATCCTGAGAGAGGAGTCTTATTTTGGAAAAGTTCGCAATCCTGTGGACGGCTCCTATTACATCGAAAAAGTGACCGAGCAGCTTGCCGAGAATGGTCTTTTGCTTTTCAAAGAAGTGGAAAACAAAGGAGGCTTTTTCAGAAGTGTGGAGACTCAGTTCATCCAAAACAAAATTGCCCTGGTGAGAACGACGCGCATCAAACTATTGAGCAGGCGAAGAAAAGCCTTGGTCGGAGTGAACAAATACCCGAATCTGATGGAGCAAATCAATCCGGACGTTCTTTGCAAGGATCCTTCCGAATCGAATTCAAAATTGCTCAAACCGCGTCGCGCATCTCTTGAATTGGAGATGATCCGATCGAAAACAGAAACACTCGTTGCTGAGAGAGGCCATCGCCCAGTCGTTGAATTCGCGAGCTTCGGAAACCTGACCATGAGAAAGGCAAGGGCCGGATTCGCCTTTGATTTCCTTGGGGTGGGAGGCTATGCAATGGAAGAAGAAAAATCCTATTCCTCTGCACAAGACGCTGCCAAAGCCAGTGCCAACTCATCCAGTGACATTGTTGTGATGTGCAGCTCTGACGAGGATTATCTCGACTCTGCCCTGGAGTTTGTAAAGACTTTCCGGGCCGTTGATTCGAAAAAGGTCCTGATCCTGGCTGGTTGTCCGGATGGCCTTATGGAAAAGTTAAAAGGTGCAGGACTGGACACCTGCATCCACATGCGATCAGACATCCTGGATACGCTGGAATTCATTCACAATAAGATTAGCAAAACATCAAAAACTTTGAAGAAATGAGACCTGATTTTTCTGATTTGACACTTCAAACAAATGGGGTCCAAAAAATAGAATCCCAAAAGAAGCAGGACGACTGGATGACCCCTGAGGGAATTCCTGTGAAGCAAAAATTCTCAAAAGAGGATTTAAAGGAGGCAGAGCACCTCGAATTTACTGCCGGATTGCCCCCATTTACCCGGGGTCCCTACAGCACGATGTACGTAACTCGCCCCTGGACCATTCGCCAATACGCGGGGTTCTCAACTGCTGAGGAGTCCAATGCCTTCTACCGCAGAAACCTGGCCGCGGGTCAGAAAGGGCTTTCTGTGGCCTTTGACCTGGCCACCCACCGGGGCTACGATTCTGATCATCCCCGGGTGACCGGAGACGTTGGGAAAGCAGGTGTGGCGATTGATTCGGTGCTGGACATGGAAATTCTCTTCGACCAGATTCCCCTGGACAAGATGTCAGTGTCTATGACCATGAACGGGGCAGTTATCCCCATCATGGCCTTCTACATCGCAGCGGCCAAAAAACAGGGTGTGAGCACCGAAAAACTAAGCGGAACGATACAGAATGACATCCTCAAGGAATTCATGGTACGAAATACCTATATCTATCCGCCCCTCCCCTCGATGAAGATCATCGGAGACATCTTTGAGTACACGACGAAGAGCATGCCGAAATTCAACTCGATTTCGATCAGTGGATATCACATGCAGGAAGCAGGCGCAACCGCTGACATCGAGTTGGCCTATACCCTGGCCGACGGCTTGGAATACATCCGAACAGGACTCAATTCCGGTCTGAAAATTGATGAGTTCGCTCCCCGACTTTCCTTTTTCTGGGCAGTTGGAATGAATCACTTCATGGAGATCGCAAAAATGAGGGCGGCCCGAATGCTATGGGCGAAAATCATCAAGCAATTCAATCCGAAGAATCCGAAGTCCATGGCCCTGCGTACGCACAGCCAGACGTCGGGCTGGAGTCTGAGTGAACAGGATCCGTTCAACAACGTGGCCCGCACCTGCATCGAAGCGATGGCTGCCGGACTCGGAGGAACCCAATCCCTTCATACGAATGCTTTGGACGAGGCGATTGCATTGCCGACCGACTTTTCAGCGCGGATTGCCAGAAACACGCAGATCTACATCCAGGAGGAGACCCAAATCACGCGATCCGTGGATCCATGGGCCGGTTCCTATTACGTGGAATACCTGACCCAGGAGATTGCCAAGAAAGCCTGGAAGCTGATCGAAGAAGTCGAGGAGCTGGGCGGAATGGCCAAGGCCATTGAAACAGGTGTGCCCAAGATGCGCATCGAAGAGGCTTCAGCGAAAAAACAGGCCCGACTCGATTCCGGACAGGACATCCTGGTGGGCGTGAACAAGTTTCAGACCGACGAGCCTTCTGACATCGAAATCCTCGAAGTGGACAACACCTCGGTTCGAGAGTCTCAGATTGCTCGAATCAATAAGCTCAAAGCGGAGCGTGACCAAAAACTGGTAGACGAAAAGCTCAAGACGATTGAAGAGTGCGCACGAACCGGTGAAGGCAACTTGCTGGAACTGGCCGTGGATGCCGCTGAGAATTTTGCCACCCTCGGGGAGATCTCGGACGCCATGGAAAAACACTTCGGTCGTCACAAGGCAGATACGCGATTGATCAGTGGCGTATACAGCAAGGAGGTCAAACAGGACCAGACCTTTGCCGCAGCCCAGGAGCTTGCTGACAAATTCGCAGAGACCGAAGGTCGCAGGCCAAGAGTTATGATCGCCAAAATGGGACAGGACGGGCACGACCGGGGAGCAAAAGTTGTAGCTTCCAGTTTCGCCGATCTTGGGTTTGACGTCGATATGGGGCCTCTCTTCCAAACCCCGGAAGAAGTCGCCAAGCAAGCCATTGAGAATGATGTGCATTTCATCGGGGCATCAAGCCTGGCAGCAGGCCACAAAACCCTGATTCCTCAGCTTATCGAGGAGCTTGAGAAGCTCGGAAGATCAGACATCATGGTCTTTGCAGGTGGGGTCATTCCGGCCCAGGACTACGACTACTTGTACGAGAGAAAGGTAGCCGCCGTATTTGGTCCGGGTAGCGTCATAGCGGAATCGGCCATAAAAATCATGAAAATGTACCTGGCGAGCTAGGCTTCAGGCAAACCAGATACTAGAGGTTATTCTTGAATTCAGCGATAATTTTCTCTGCGGCTTTGACCGGAGATATCCTGGATTCAAGAATTTCTTTTTCCAGGTCCTGGAGGCTGTCCTTAACGGCAGAACTCGAGTAAAACAGGCGACGCAACTCCTCATGAATATTGTTGTACATCCATTGGATCTGCTGCCGTTTTCTATTGTCTTCAAAATACCCGTTAATTTCGACGAGTTTTTTGAATTCCATCATTTTTGACCAAATTTGGTCGATACCCGTATTGTCGTAGGAAGAAGCTGTTGTCACAGCCGGGGTCCAACCCGATTCGGAGGCTGGAAAAAGATGCAGCGCATTTTCGTATTGAAGCTTGGCCAACTCGCTTTTCTCAACGTTGTCACCGTCTGCTTTGTGAATGACCAGCATGTCCGCCATTTCCATTATCCCCTTCTTGATTCCCTGTAATTCATCTCCTGCCCCCGAGAGCATGAGAAGCAGGAAGAAATCGGTCATCCCGTGAACGGCTGTCTCTGACTGTCCTACTCCTACCGTTTCAATGAGTACTACGTCATAACCCGCGGCTTCGCAAAGCAACATGGTCTCCCCTGTTTTGTTTGCGACTCCTCCCAGGGTTTCTCCTGAAGCCGATGGACGAATGTAGGCCTCCTCCATGGTCGTGAGCATTTCCATGCGCGTCTTGTCGCCCAAAATACTGCCCTTGCTTCGCTGACTGCTCGGATCAATTGAGAGCACCGCTACTTTATGGCCCTTTTCAATTAAATGCTTGCCGAAGGTTTCGATGAAAGTGCTTTTTCCCACCCCGGGAACCCCGGTAACCCCTATGCGAAAGGACCTGCCGGAATGCGGGAGTATCGCCTGAACGACTTCCTTGGCCAGCGCTTTGTCACTTTCGAGGTTACTCTCCACAAGAGTGATGGCCCTGGACAAAAGCACCCGGTCTCCCTTCAGGATCCCATCGATGTATTGTTCAGCAGTTAATCGACGCTTTGGCTTATAGGCTTTCATTTGAGACTATTTCCGATCTCCCAGGATACGCAACAGAAAGAGGAACAAGTTGATGAAATCGAGGTAGAGGGTCAGGGCACCCAGCACCGACATCTTTTCCATGTTCTCCTGATCCGAGAATCCCCTGCTTCCAATCTCTTTGAGTTTTTGAGTGTCATACGCGGTCAATCCGACAAAGATCGCCACACCCAGATAAGTGATGATCCAGTACATCATCTCGCTCTTCAGAAAAAAGTTGACAATCGACGCGATAATGATGCCGATAAGTGCCATAAAGGCCATGTTGCCAATGCTGGTCAGGTCCTTTTTCGTGGTATAACCGTAAAAGCTCATGGCTGCAAAGGTACCCGCCGTGACAAAAAAAGTTGTTGAAATGGACGACGTGGTGTAGACCAAAAATATCACCGACAAGGTCAGGCCATTCAGAACAGAGTAAATGAGAAAAGAGGCAATTGCCGTTGTCTGACTCATTTTGCGAATGGCGGCCGTCAGGTAAATCACCAGTCCGAGCTCCCCGAGTATCAATCCGTAGAACAACAGCTTTGAACTGACAATATAGTTGATCATCTGGGGTGTAGTTGCGGTTATATAGGCGACTATGCCCGTTACAAAAAGGGCTAGCGCCATCCAGTTGTACACCTTTGTCATATAAAGAGCCTGGTAACTCTTGATACCAATTTGCTCCCTGGTATTGGTTGAAATCTGGTTGTCCATATGTATGTTCGTTTTTGAGCCCCAAAGATATTAAAATCGTCATTAGCTCCATTGACTTCTTTTTGCTAATTTGCAGAAATATGCACTTAAAATCCCAGCGATTTTCAAAGATGAACCGTCTCTTCGCACTAGCCATTTGCAGCCTTTTTCTCTCCGTTTTCGGATGGTCACAGAATCGCATTCCACCTTTGACTCGCATCGATGCCGAACAGGCCGCGGCCAACTACAAGCAGTACTGTGCTCTCTGTCACGGAGAGGAGCGAGAAGGTGATGCTGCAGACTATGCGCCATCTCTCAAGTCGAAAAGTCTGATGTCAACCATGCCCTTGAACTTTCTCGCCAGCTCCATCGGATTCGGAAGACCCGGAACCCCCATGGCAGCCTACCTCGACGAAATGGGCGGGCCTTTGAGCATGAGAGAAATTTTCACCTTGTCTGTTTGGCTCAAGCAAATAGCCGGACATGAGCAGATCGAATTGTCACTGGATCCTATCGCTGGCGATCTTGAAAACGGTCAGCGCCTCTTCCGTCAGAAATGCGCTCAATGCCATGGGAAGAAAGGAGAAGGTGTGGAAGGTCCCGCCTTGGCCAATCCGGCATTCCTTGCCTTTGCTACGGATGCCTATATCCATTATGCCATCACAAACGGCAGGGAAGACACTCAAATGAAAGGGTACAACAAACAGCTATCAGAAGAACAGAGAAATGACCTTACCCATTACATTCGAAGTCTCGCATCAGGTTGGAGCCCCGAACCCACAGAGCTCGCCCCCTACCCGAGTCCGGAGGATTACACGCTCAATCCCAACGGATCTCATCCCGAATTCCAGCTCAGGGAGGGCAGGTATGTGCCTATGGCCCAGGTTCTGGAAGCGATCAACGAAAAGAAAAGGCTGGTCATTCTCGACACGCGAACCACTTCAGAGTGGCACAATGCCCACATTCCGGGGGCCATACCCATCCCCTATTACATTTCGGAGGAGGAAGTAGACAAGGACCTGCCCAATGACGGCACCTGGATCATTGCCTACTGTGCCTGTCCTCACGCCGCTTCTGACAAGATCATCAACATGCTCAGAAAGAAAGGTTTTGAAAATACGGCGGTGATTGATGAAGGCTTCTTCAAATGGCTGGACGCACAATATCCGATAACGGCGGGCCAAATGCGCTAAAGAAATCGGAGTACGCCCTCATCAGTGAAACTAAGGTATTTTCTAAAATAAATCGTATCTTTGTACCGTAAAAAACTGGTATTTCCAGCTATGATTCAGCAAGTTACAAAAGGCATAAAAATTTCGATCACGACGAATTATGAGGGCGATCGCTATCAGAATTCGAAGGTGTATTATGTCTTCAGCTACAGCATAACTATTGAAAACCAGAGCAGCGACACCGTTCAGCTACTGAACCGGCACTGGAACATTCACGACTCTCTGAATAATACAGAAGTTGTTGAAGGAGAGGGTGTTGTAGGCAAAAAACCCATCCTCAAGCCCAAGGATACCTATACCTATTCGTCTTACTGCTTTCTTCTTTCCCCGATCGGTTCGATGAACGGGTTTTACCAAATGATCAATTTTTCGACGTCTGAAAAGTTCGAGGTGAATATCCCGACTTTCCAGCTCATGATTCCTGCCACACTTAACTAGGGATGAAATCAATTACCAGATTTACCAAAAATCTGCACGGGAACAAATGTCTGAATTGCGGAAGAGAACTTTCTCTGGAGGATAATTTTTGCCGAACATGCGGCCAGGTGAATGACACCAACCGACTGAGCATCAAACAGTATTTCTCGGAATACCTTTCAGGCTTCTTTGAATTTGACAACAGGTTCCTGCGCACAGTGGTGCCGCTTCTGATCAAACCCGGTTTGGTCAGTAAGAACTACGTCAATGGAAGGCGGATTTATTATGCCAATCCGTTTCAACTCTATTTGCACATTACTATTTTGTTCTTTTTGCTTGTGGGCCTTTTCAAAAGCATCGACAGTTTTAAGCCCGGGGAACAGGGAGGACCCTCTGTTTTGAATGAGTTGAATAATGAGAATACGGAGAAACTGATCGATTCCATCAAAAAAGAAACGCTGGATGAGATTCAAAAACCGGAACATGGGCTCGATTCGGTAACGCTTGCTAAGATCAATGTTGGAATCGAGCAGGTTGCCCGTGAGGTTCCGAAAGCCCAGGATAGAGAGCAGATCAAGGAAGACAGGAAACTCCAGGTGACTCAATTTGTCGACTCTATTTTTAGGGATGCTACCCTGCTGACTGTTTTCACAAATGAGAACAGTACCGCTGCAGAGAAGGACTCAGTAGCTGAATTCATCATGGGAAAAGTAGACAAAAAGACTTCAGAGTTATTCATTCCTGGAGAAGAGTTGGTCATATCCGATTGGGACCAAGTGACCCAGAACTGGGAAAAATACACGAAAAAGAACCAGTTGAACAGGGAAGCTGCCAGTCGGATTGAAGAGATTTTGAGTGAAGCAGGTTCAGATTACAAAATTCCCGGGCGATACATTAGCAGAGATGGAGTGGATGTGCCGGAAAATGAGTTCGGGCAAACCTTTAAAAAGGTTCGTATGTTCATGGATCACGACAAAGCCAATCCCGATGCAAACGTTTTGCAGGCCCTTGATGAGCTGGGGATCGAGCAATCCTACTGGAACGTTTTCTATTACAACAAGGCGCGAGACTTTAATGAGGCCATGAGTAGTTCGGAATACTGGAAGGAATGGGTCGATCGGGTGCTCTCCAGGGTTTCGGTGGCGCTATTCTTTCTTCTACCTGTCTTTACAATGATTGTTTCCCTTCTTTATTTTCGCCACAAATACAATTACACCGAAAACCTGGTCTTCGTCTTTCATGTGCAAACCGTCTTCTTTCTGTTTCTGATGATATTTATGATCATTGGACGGTTCTCTGACAGTGAATGGATCACCGGGATCTTCCTAACGATTTTCCTTTTCTATCTCTATAAGGCTATGAGAACGTTTTACGAGCAGGGCCGATTCAAGACCATCGTCAAATTCATCATGCTGAATTTATCCTTTATGATCCTGGCGGGAATAGGAGCCGTGATCGTGTCATTCCTCGCTTTCCTGATCTAAACAGTTTCAGATACCGGCTGATAGTGAAAGCTCGAGGAGTCCTGACGGACAAATTGTGTTATGCTGACAGTCCCCACTTTTTGACGTTTTAGAACGACTCCAACGTTATCATTGCCCTTGCCTGCCGCTCTGTGAAATTCCAGGATGCTCTCCGGGCTGAACTCGCCTTGCCGTTTCCAGTCTTCAAACCAATTCTTCCTTGTATCCCGCATATCAGGGTCGAACAAGGTAGAAGAAGACCATATCTGCGCTCCTATTGACAAAAGTTTACGATGCTTCTTCGCTCCGTCCCAAACAAATTCGCTCAATGTCAATTCATCCTTCCATTCTACAGTCACAAGGGTGAAGGGTTCGATATCCTCGAGGCCTATGACTTCCAGGGCCGCTGAGAGCTCCGGGGCAGCGAGCAACTCGGTTACAATTAGCCCCCTGCTCTTTCTATACGGAAGCTTTCGCTCATGGTTTTCGAATCCCCCGTTAAGGAGGCAAAGCAATCGATTGCCATAACTGCTTCCGATCCAGGTTCCACCGGCTTCCTCATCTCGGGGATAGAGCAAATCAACCCCGTGTTCCATGTGAATTTGAGGCGGTGAAGCAGGGGCTCTTTTCCAGGATACATCCCGGTTGGAAGTCAATACGAAATTCTTATCTCCGAGAGGAACAAAGGTAACGGTGCACATAGGAAAATTGACAAAAATGAAATTTCGACGAGCCTAAGTTACAAACTAAACATTTAGCCCGCCAGTTACACAAACAATCTTACAATATTCGTACATTTGTGGTCTCTAAAACCGAAGTAAAACTATTAAATTTCAATCGATGTCAAACGGATTTTTCAAGGTGCCCAAAGCCGTCAACGAACCGGTCAGAGCTTACGCTCCGGGAACACAGGAACACAAGGACCTGATCGCCACTTACAATAAAATGTTCAATGAAAAAGTAGACGTGCCCATCTACATCGGCTCGGAGGAGATCCGGACCGGGAATACCACTGACATCCACCCGCCACATGACCACAAACACACTGTGGGTAAATACCACAAAGCGGAGAAAGAGCACATCGAGCTCGCCGTTGAGAAAGCAGCTGAAGCGCGTGTGAAATGGGCAAAGACCAGTTGGGAAGACAGAGCGGCCATATTCTTGAAAGCAGCCGATCTTTTGGCCGGACCTTTCAGATATCGAATGAACGCAGCCACGATGATCGCTCAATCCAAAAACGTGATGCAGGCTGAAATCGATTCGGCTTGTGAGCTGATCGATTTTTTGCGATTCAATGTGGAATTCATGACCGATATCTATACCAATCAGCCGGAATCTTCTGCCGGCATGTGGAACCGTATGCAATACAGACCTCTTGAAGGATTCGTCTATGCGATCACCCCATTTAACTTCACGGCCATAGCAGGAAATCTTCCTGCCTCACCAGCCATGATGGGCAACGTTGTGATTTGGAAGCCCGCGCGCTCCCAGGTATATTCGGCTCACGTGATCATGGAGCTTTTCAAAGCAGCCGGACTGCCGGATGGAGTGATCAACATGGTTACAGGTAGCTCTTCGACAATAACCGACGTATTGCTCAACCACAAAGATTTCGCCGGGGTTCACTTTACCGGATCGACTCCTGTGTTTGACAGTTTCTGGGAGACGATCGGGAAAAACGTGAACCACTATCGCTCTTACCCGCGCATCGTGGGTGAAACAGGAGGAAAAGACTTTATCTGGGCGCATCCCTCAGCGGATGCCCAGGAGGTTGCCACGGCCATCTCAAGAGGGGCCTTTGAATACCAGGGGCAGAAATGCTCAGCAGCTTCCAGAGCCTATCTCCCCAAAAGTTTATGGTCCGACATTCGGGATTCCGTGATCAAGGACGTCAAATCCTTTAAAATGGGAAGCCCGGGTGACAGCAGCAATTTCATCAACGCCGTAATCGACGATAGGGCCTTTAAAAAACTGTCGGGTTACATCGATCAGGCCAAAAAAGATTCGGACGCCGAGATCATAGTCGGTGGCGGTTACGACGACTCCGTGGGATATTTTATTGAGCCTACCGTGATCGTGACTACGAATCCGAAATACGAAACCATGTGCACCGAACTATTTGGTCCGATCATAACTATTTATGTTTATGAAGACGAACAATGGGAAGATGTGCTTGACCTGGTGGATCAAACTGGGGAATACGCCTTGACCGGAGCCATTTTCAGCCGGGATCGCTATGTGATTGCTACGGCGACTGACAAACTCGAAAATGCAGCAGGTAACTTCTACATCAACGACAAGCCTACTGGGGCCGTAGTCGGACAGCAGCCTTTTGGAGGAGCACGGGGCTCTGGAACAAACGACAAGGCCGGATCGGTTTGGAACCTGCTCAGATGGGTATCCAACCGAACCATCAAGGAAACATTTGTCCCACCTAAAGATTATCGATATCCTTTCCTGGGGAAATGATTTATTCCGCTAACATATTCTAAATAGAAAAAGAGGGGCTCAATCGAGCCCCTTGTTTTTTTCAAAAATTGAGAGACAATCCTTCAGGATGGCCACAAATCGGAACACCTCTTCAAAGCTGTTGTACATGGGCGTCGGTGCAACGCGAATCACGTCCGGCTCGCGCCAGTCTGTGATGACGCCCTTATCGTGAAGTGCGTGAAAAAGGCTCTTGTCGCTGCCTATCACCCGAACCGATAATTGGCATCCCCGTTGAGCAGGGTCAGAGGGCGTAATTATCTCAATTTTATCGGTCTGTATCTTCCCAATCAGAAATTCCAGATATCCGGTTAAGAGTTCTGATTTTTTGCGCAATGCCTTCATCCCAACCTCATCAAACATCTCCAGGGAGGCCCGAAAAGACGCCTCTAAAAGGATTGGGCCACAACTGAGCTGCCAGCCCTCTGCGGTCGGGATCGGCACAAAGTTCTCATCCATCAGGAAACGCTTCTCCTTGTCGTGTCCCCACCAACCGGCGAATCGGGGCAGGCTCTTATCTTGGTGATGACGCTCGTGAACATAAGCTCCAGCTATCCCGCCAGGTCCCGAATTCAAATACTTATACGTGCACCAAACGGCAAAATCGACACCCCAGTCATGCAGACTCAAAGGGGCGTTACCCACGGCATGCGCCAGGTCGAAGCCAACGGTGCAACCTCGGGCATGACCCGCTTTTGTGATTTGTTTCATGTCATAGACCTGCCCCGTGTAATAATTCAAACCTCCCATCATGATAAGAGCAATCTCCTCCCCTTCCTTTTCTATTCTTTTCGTGATGTCTTCGGTTCTTAGCAAGGTCTCCCCCGCACGAGGTTCCAGTTCGAGCAGGTTGTCTTCCACGTCGAAGCCATGAAACTCGATCTGGGATTTTACCGCGTACTGATCCGATGGAAACGCGTTCTTCTCGATAAGAATCTTGCTTCGACCGGGAACGGGTCGGTAAAAGCTAACCATCATCAAGTGGAGATTTACCGTCAGGCTGTTCATCAGGATCACTTCCTCCTCCTTCGCCCCTACTATCCTGGACATCGCCGGTGCAAGTCGCTCGTGGTAAGGAACCCAGGGTTCATCTCCTTCAAAATGGCCTTCCACCGCACGGGTCTCCCAATCCTTCATGATGCGCTCCACCCAGGATCTGGCCGAGCGAGGCTGAAGGCCCAGTGAATTCCCACAGAAATAGATGCAATCCTTTCCCTGAGGCGTTTTTGGATTCAAAAATTTTGCTTTCATTTCCCTTAGCGGATCCTTTCGGTCCATTTCCAGGGCAAATTCCAAGGTATTCGAATATTTCATTTGGCGATTCGTCTTTTCAGGATTGACATTTTTTCAGGATTGACATACTTTCAGGGTTGATATTCTTTTCAGGTCTCCGGATCGATTGAAAAATTGAACTCCAGCTTCTTTCTCAGTTCCGGCGGAAGCTCCGGAAGCTCAGATCTCGGGATCAGCAAAGTGGATATATGGTGCAAGTCGTAGAAGATTCTGTGATGATCTGCGGTCGATTTGAGATAGTCATATCCGGAGGAGCCCCCAGTTCCGATCTTTCGACCCAGGGTTCGGAGCACCATCTGGGCATGGCGATTTCGCCAGGTCGTAAACAGCTCATCCATGTCGATCAGCTTTTGCAAAAATGTAAAAGGTTGTCTCAAAAGAGGCTCATCCCGGTACAGGTTGATCAACAGGGCGCTTATTGTCGCGCGATGCGAGAATTTGAGTTGGCCCTTTTCGAGCTTTTCCTTATGCTCCTCTTCTCTGAAAATTGAACTGAAATAGGCATTGGTCTCATTGAGCATCCTTTTTCTCAGTGCCTTTTCCTGGTCAGAAATATAATCAGCTTTGTCGATGGCCTCGCTCTCCTTGCGGATCATGTTTTGAACCGATTTTTGATACTCTTCGATGAAGTTAAAACCTTCGATCCTCAAAAAAGGGATCCGCTCCAGCCATTGCTCAACCAGGCTCAGCATGGAATCTCCCTTTTCCAAACCGTCCAAGACCCTTTGCTCCCCTTCGGAAAAAACACCCGAATAGGCACATTGCGTGTATGAAATTCGATTCTCCCGCTTCAGGCCCAGCATCACCTCCAGCTGCCTGAATTGGAAGCTTTGAAACCCCGAAGCCGGCAAGAGGTAATGTCGAAAATCGAGAAAGTCCAGGGGCGTCATGGTCTCCAGGATGTCAATCTGATCGACCAGGATCTTTTGAATCTTGACTACCCTGTCAAGACGGGCAATGGCCGTTCCCAAGTCTCGCTCCAATACTGCGCCCTCACTGAAGAGTTTCATGACCGAATCCAGGTCGTGCAAAATCTCTTTGAACCACAACTCGTATACCTGGTGTACGATGATAAACAACATTTCATCATGTGCCGGTTGATCAAACTCTCCGCTTCTCAGCTTTTGGGCGCTGAGAATCTTGTTCAACTGCAAATATTTGTCGTAGTGTACTGAAGAAAGCTCTTTGTCCATACTGTCGTTTGATTTTCAGTTTGTGAAATATTTTCAAGACTCTTGCTAATTTAAGGGTTTTCGGCCCGCTCTGAAAACAAGAAGCAAACAAATCTTTTGTAATTTGATCTGCGTTCTTTCGTAAATTCAACCTCGTTCTGTTCAACAAACTCAATACAGTGTCATGAAAAAAATCTTCAACTATCTTGTACAGGGTCTGGTTTATATCGCGCCCCTGGGAATAACCGCCTATCTGGTCTATGCCTCCTTTACTCTGATTGACGGGCTTTCTCAAAAGCTTCTCACCCGATTCTTCGACGTCCAAATCCCGGGATTGGGCTTTCTTTCACTACTCGTGTTCCTGATATTTGTGGGCTTTCTCGGACGAACCATTATTGCCCGGCCCCTGAAACGAATCTTCAACGGCATTATCGACCGGATTCCGCTGCTGAATTTCATCTATTCGGCCTTCAATGATCTTTTTTCGGCCTTCGCCGGTAAGGAAAAGAAATTCAATCATCCCGTGATCGTCAGGGTCAACCTCCATTCGGACCTCGAAAAACTGGGTTTTGTGACCGAAGAAAACCTGGATCTGATCGGTGAAACGGACAAAGTAGCTGTGTATTTTCCCCATTCGTACAACTTTTCGGGTGAGCTGTTCATCGTGCCCAAAACACATATTCGCACGTTAGATGTGAATTCCGGGGAAATGATGAAATTCATTGTGTCGGCCGGTCTCGCCGGATGGGACAAAAATCAGATTCCGGGAAGGTAGACGACCTTTTTCGTCTCAAAGAAGTCCTCTTCAAAGTAATCGGACAAAGAGTAGATTCTGGCCTTCTGGAAAGGTTTGAGCTCTTCGCTAAGATCGCCTCCCTTGAGGTAAAGAATCCCGTTGGGCAGAGGGTGCCTGTTTTCTTTTAAAAACTTGTTACGAGTCCATTTGACAAAATCAGACATGTTGGTCACTGCCCTGCTGACGATAAAGTCGAATTGACCCTTTTGCTTTTCGGCCCTGCCGTGAACTGCCTCGACATTCTCGAGTCTGAGCTCACGGGCAATTTCTCCGACAACTTTGATCTTTTTGCCAATGGAGTCGACAAGTACGAATTTAGTTTCGGGGAACATGATGGCCAAAGGTATTCCGGGAAAACCACCTCCCGTGCCAATGTCCAAAACACGCGAGCCGGGAAGGAAATCCTGTACTTTTGCAATTCCCAGGGAATGCAGGACATGACGGAGATACAGAGCCTCTATGTCTTTCCGGGAAATCACGTTGATTCTTTCGTTCCATTCTGCATACAAGGGTCCCAATTCTGAGAATTGCTCCTTCTGGGTGCTGGAAAGATGCGGAAAATAATTCAGAATGCGTTCCATCGAACTTTTTGGACAAAAATACAACTAATAGCCAATTGGGTAGAAAAGTTTGATTCGAATCGGACAAAAACTCTTAGCTTTGCAGAGATGCAAATTAGAAAACAAACAATACCAGATGATGCAAGGGATTAAGTTCGTAACAAGAGACAAAACCAACTTCCTCAGAACCTTAAACAAACGAGTAAATAACTACTTCAAAGAGAATCACATTCAAAAAACGGGCAATTGGAAACTCTATCTCAAAGCTGTTTTCATGTTCAGCCTGTTCATTGCTCCGCTAATTGTTCTGCTTACGGTACCATTGCCTTCGTGGGCCATGATTCTGTTGGTAATCACCATTGGAATCGGAATGGCCGGTGTGGGGATGAACGTCATGCATGACGCGAACCATGAGTCTTTCTCAAGCAAGAAATGGGTGAATTCTCTCATGGGAAGCAGCATATACATACTTGCCGGAAACGTATATAACTGGAAGGTTCAACACAATGTTCTTCACCATACCTACACCAATATCCAGGGTTTGGATGAAGATATTGACGCAGGACGGATCATCCGATTTTCCAAACATGCGAAATGGATGCAGATCCATAAATTTCAAAAGTTTTATTCGATTTTCCTTTACGGGCTTTTGACGATCAACTGGGCCATCACCACCGACTTCAAACAGATGCACAGTTATTTGAAGCGGAAGCTCTCCTACGGCAAGTTCCCAAATCCTGCAAAGGAATGGTCGGTATTGATCGTTACCAAGGTGATCTATTACTCGCTTTGGGTTGTTCTTCCGATTATGATCATGGATATTCCCTGGTGGCAGGTGCTCCTCGGTTTTTTCATCATGCACTACACGGCAGGAATGATTCTCAGCGTTGTTTTTCAGCTGGCTCATGTCATGCCGAACACAGAGATGCCACAACCGGACGAAAATGGGGTCATGCAGCATACCTGGGCGATCCACCAGCTTTATACCACTTCGAACTTTGCCATCAACAACAAGTTCGTCAACTTCTGGACCGGTGGTTTGAATCACCAGGTCGAGCATCATATCTTCCCGCACATTTCTCATATCCACTACAAGAAGATTTCGGAAATTGTGAGAAACACGGCGAAGGAGTTCAATTTGCCTTACAACGAATACAAAACCATGTTCGGGGCGCTTGCCGATCATTTCAGACAGCTCGACACCCTGGGTAAACATCCTGAAATAGCCTAGTCTAACCATAAATAAATTCAACGTACAATGGCACAAGTAATGTCACAACCACTATCTGACAGAATCAACAATCTCCCTATATCACAAACACTGGCCATGGCGGCCAAGGCCAGGGAACTCAGGGAGCAAGGAAAAGACATCATCAGCCTCAGTCTGGGCGAACCCGATTTCAACACGCCCGACTTCATCAAGGATGCTGCCATTCAGGCCATTAATGACAACTACAACTCGTATACCCCGGTAAACGGTTACGGAGAGCTGCGCGAAGCCATTTGTCGAAAGTTCAAACGCGACAACAACCTCGATTACAACATCAATCAGATCGTGGTTTCCACGGGTGCCAAACAATCGATTGCCAATGTGGCCATGGTTCTGCTCAATCCGGGAGATGAGGTGATCCTTCCCGCACCCTACTGGGTCAGTTATTCAGCAATAACCACCCTGGCTGAAGCGACTTATGTTGAAATACCAACGAGCATTGAAACCGACTTCAAGATCACTCCTGAGCAATTGGAAGCTGCCATAACGCCAAGGACCAAGATGATCTTTTTCAATTCTCCGAACAACCCAAGCGGAACCGTGTATACCGAAGCCGAGTACAGGGCCCTTGCTGAGGTTCTTGAAAATCATCCCGGCATCTATGTCCTTTCGGATGAGATCTACGAGCATATCAACTACGGCGAACCCAATTTCAGCTTTGCCGCGATTGAAAGCATGTACGACAGAACCATTACTGTCAACGGGGTAGCCAAAGCCTTCGCCATGACCGGTTGGAGAATCGGATACATTGGAGCTCCCGAATGGATTGCAAAAGCCTGCAACAAAATGCAGGGTCAGATCACTTCCGGAGCCAACTGCATTGCGCAACGAGCTACCATCACAGCGCTGGATGCTCCTGTGGAGAAGATCCAGTACATGGTAGACGAGTTCCACAAGCGAAGAGACCTTGTCCTTGAAATGCTTGGCCATATCGAAGGAATCAAGACCAATGTCCCCCAGGGTGCCTTCTATGTGTTCCCTGATGTTTCTTTCTATTTCGGAAAGACCATTGACGGGCAGACCGTGGAAAACGCATCGGATTTTGCCATGCTGCTGCTTGAAAAGGCAAATGTTGCGACAGTGACCGGTGATGCTTTCGGAGCGCCGAACTGCATTCGAATCAGCTATGCGGCGTCACAGGAGGAACTGAAAGAAGCGATCAGAAGAATTGCTGAGCTGCTTTCCTAACTATCCTTTTCCAAAATTATTCTCAAGGGCATAATCTATGAGCTTCAGTGTTGGATTTACGAGCCGATGGGCAGATTTTGACCCCAATAATCACATGCGTCACAGCGCATACACGGATTATGCGGCCGAGGCCAGGGTCCGCATGTTCAATGAATACGGGTTAAATCTAATTGAATTCAACAAACTCAACATTGGTCCTATTCTTTTTCGTGAAGAAACGATTTTCAGACGGGAAATCCGGCTCAGTGAAGACATCAGCGTAGAGGTCTTTCTAAAAGGCATCTCTGAAAACGGGGAGCGATTCAAGTTCTCGCATAAAATCTACAAAACAGACGGGAGTCTTGCGGCCGAGGTTGAAATCTACGGGGCCTGGCTCGACCTGAAAACCCGGAAATTGACAAAGCCCCCGAAAATAGTTTTGGAAGCCCTCAAGGACATTGAAAGAACAGAGGATTTCGAGAATATCCCGTTGAACAGATCGTAGTTCCTCAGAGGTTGTCCAGGCTGTAGAACGCGCCCTTGTTGCTCTTCCTTGCCATGGATTGCTTGACGACCAGATAAGCTACAGCATTGAGATTGCGAAGTTCACAGATCTGGGGCGAAAGCTTGGATTTCTCGTAAGCTTTTTCCGTATCCTGGTACAGGTAATTCAGATGATCCAGGGCTTTTTCCAGGCGTTCATCCGATCGAACAATGGCCACCAGATCACTCATGATGTACTGTATGGTCCTGCGATTGTGTGAGATCAGCACTTTCTCCTTGGGCACCATCGTACCTTCCTCGTCCCACTCCGGGATGTCCAGGTGATCCGGAAATTCAATGGAAATTCGACTCTCAATGATCTCATCGGCTATTCTGTTGCCAAATACAAGGGCCTCCAGCAAAGAGTTTGAGGCCAAACGATTTGCACCGTGCAATCCGGTTCGGGAGCACTCTCCACAAGCAAAAAGATTCCGGATCGAGGAATAGCCCTTCGAATCCACTTCAATCCCTCCCATGAGGTAGTGCATCGCCGGAACCACAGGTATGAACTGGGTTAAAGGATCGATACCCAGGCTGAGACATTTATCGCGGATATTTGGAAAGTGCTTTCCAAAGGCTTCGGGGTCGAGATGCGTGCAATCGAGAAACACATGACTGTCCCCCGATCGAATGAGCTCGGTGTTGATGGCCCTCGCAACGATGTCCCTGGGCGCCAGTTCGGCCCGATCGTCAACCTTTAACATGAAGCGCTCACCTTCTTTGTTCCTCAGATAGGCTCCGAAGCCGCGAACAGCTTCAGAGATCAGAAATGAAGGAGTCTTGCCCGGCTGGTAAAGCGAAGTCGGATGGAACTGAACAAACTCCATATCCTTGATTGTAGCCTTAGCACGGTAGGCCATTGCGATTCCATCTCCAGTGGCCACCATAGGATTCGTCGTGGCCGCATATACCTGGCCTATGCCTCCTGTGGCCAGGACCACAGAAGTTGCCAAATAGGTGTCTATCTTCTCTGTTTTCTGGTTGAGAATATAAGCGCCATAGCAGGAAGTTGATTTTTGTTGTTCTTCTTCAGGGAGATGATGGTCGGTGATCAGGTCAATGGCAAAATGGTAAGGCAAGACTTCTATATTGGAAAGCATCGCTACCTGTTCCAACAGCGTTTTTTCGACTTCAAACCCCGTAATGTCTTTATAGTGCAGGATTCGATGTGCCGAATGCCCCCCCTTCTTTTCCGAGATCGATGTTTCCTTCCAGGGTCTGGTCAAAATCGGCTCCCCAGCTCATGAGCTGCCTCATGCAATCCGGGGCCTTTTCGACCACCATACGAACCACCTCCCTGTCACTGAGATGATCTCCGGCAACCATGGTATCTTCAATATGGTCCTCAAAAGAATCCAGCTGATCCCAAACCGCAGCAATTCCGCCCTGGGCGTATTTTGTATTGGATTCACTCTCTTCCGCCTTCGTGGCAACAATGACCTTTTTCCCGGGCAAAGCACGAGCTGTTTTAATTGCCACAGTGAGTCCGGCCACTCCTGACCCCAGGACAAGTATGTCAGATCGGAACACGGCCATCTACCTCGAGGAAATTTCGAGCATGCGCTCTATCGGGATCAATGCCTTTTTTTGAATGTCTTCGGGAACATGAATCTCAGGGAGCTCATACTTCATGCAGAGATAGAGCTTTTTCATGGTATTCATTTTCATGTAAGGGCACTCACTGCACGCGCAAGTGTTGTCTTCATGGGCCGGGGCAGGATACAATGACTTGTCAGGGACTTCTTTCTGCATCTCATGCAGGATACCTGCTTCGGTGGCCACAATGAATTCCTGGGCCGGGTTGGTTTTGACATAGTTGATCAAACCCGAAGTCGAACCGATGTACTCTGCGGTCTTCAAAATATGCTCCTCGGATTCCGGGTGCGCTATGATGCGTGCTTTGGGATGCTCCTTGTGTGTATTGATCAGCTTGTCGATGGAGAAGGCCTCATGAACGATACAGGCGCCCTCCCAAAGCAGCATGTTTCTTCCGGTCTGCTTGTTGATATAGGCCCCCAGGTTTTTGTCAGGCGCAAAAATGATGGGCTGATCTTCAGGGATTGAATCGATGATCTTGGTTGCATTTGAAGAAGTGCAGCAAATATCGCTGATGGCCTTGACCTCAGCAGAGGTATTTACATAAGTCACAACGAGATGGTCCGGGTGTTTTTCCTTGAACGCCTTGAGATCCTCAGCTTCGCAAGCCTCTGCGAGCGAGCAACCGGCATTGAGATCCGGCAGAACCACTTTTTTAGTTGGATTGAGAATCTTGGCTGTCTCGGCCATAAAATGCACTCCAGCGAACACAATCAAGTCTGCATCCACCTCTTTCGCTTTGTAAGACAACTGCAAGCTGTCACCGACAAAGTCAGCGATATCCTGTATAGCCGGCTCCTGGTAGTAATGCGCCAAAATAACCGCATTCTTCTCTTTCTTCAGCTTGACAATCTCAGCGGCATAGTCGATGCCTTCAGGGGTTTCCACCTTTAGAAATCCAACATCATCAAGTTCCTTTTTGGCTGTTTCCAAATTCATTTTTTACACCTTTTCAGTCCAAAACAAAAATACGATTTTTACCTGAATCAATCAGGGTTAAACCTAAGATGAAACTCATCTGCTCAGGCTTCAATTCATTCAGAAGAATCAACCTCTTGTCCATCTGTGAAATTTTCACTATATTCGATTCATTTCGAACTAATTATAACCAAGCCATGAAATCACTGCCTAACCTAGTCGCTATCGTGGCGAGCTTTTTGATTCTCTTTTTTCTCAACTACTTGTTTTATGGAGTAGTTGCAGCCGAATTTTTTGAAAACCATGCCGGGTCAGCAACCGGGGTGCAAAAAGAGGAAGTTGACATGATCTTCATTTTTCTCGGAACAGTTGTGCAGGCCATTGCGCTGACATTTCTCTACGTTAAATGGGCCAATGGAAATCACAACCTGTCCAGCGGGGCTCGTTTCGGAGCCCTGGCCGGTTTGTTTGCCGGATTTGGAATGACGATGATCATGTATGGAACCTCCAATCTGTATGATATGACGGCCCTTCTCGTTGATGGAATCTGGTATATTTTCCTCTATGGAGTCTGCGGTGCCGTGATCGCTCTTTCCATGAAAAAAGTCAATGCTCGATCCACATGATATTGAACCCCCAATAGCCTGAACATATATGGAATCCCCCTACAAAATATTGATTGTTGAAGATGAAATGATCATTGGAGCGAACATTTCATTGCAATTGTCCAAACTGGGGTATGAGGTGACCGGAATCATTTCGAAGGGTGAGGATGCCTTGAATCATGTCAGACAAAACCGACCCGACATCATCATCATGGACATCCAGCTCAAAGGACAGATGGATGGAGTTGACACCGCCCTTTACATTCAAAAGGAATACCCATTGCCTGTTATTTACTTGACGGCAAATACCGATGATGAGCATTTTAAACGGGCAAAAGCCACCAATCCCAGTGCCTTCATCTCAAAACCCTTCAAAAAACTGGATTTGCAACACGCCATTGAGCTCACAATTGACCGCATGGGCAGGAATGGTGACAAAAAAAGCCCGGATAATCTTTGCGACTCACCTTATGTGCAGAGCGAAAGCATCTTTGTCAGAAAGAATGAAAGAATGATCAAAATTTTGATCGACGACATCTTTTATTTTGAGGCAGACAGAAACTATTGCAAGGTACATGCGAAAAACAGAGAGTGTCTTCTGGTAATGACACTGAAGGAGATCGATGAGAAACTCCCGAAAGAGCACTTTCTCAGAATTCATAGATCCTATATCATTAACCTGAAGCATGTTGATGAGGTTGCGGGCAGCCATGTCGTGATCGGCAAAAAAGCCATACCCATGAGCAAGAACCTGAGAAACGAACTGCTCAACCGATTGCAAACTTTCTAACAATAAGCCTGATCAGGCTATCTTGAATTCAATTCGGACGGAAGTCCCGTTGTTAGTGATTCGATTCATTTTAGCGTCGAGCTGTTGAATCAGTAGGCCGATGAGCTTGGTCCCAAAGCCACCTCGCTTTTCCTTTGTCTGTACAATCTCATGAATTCCAACACCGTTGTCAGCTACTTCAAGTCGAATCGTATTATCGCTTGTCTTTCGGAAAAAAAGATTAATCCGCCCCTTGCTGTCTTTAGGAAAAGCGTGCTTCAAAGCATTGGTGATCAGCTCATTTACAATAAGTCCCAGGGGAATAGCCGTATCGACGTCCAATTCGATCTCTTCCATATCGAAGCTGAACTCGATCCGGTTCTTGAGGCCGAAAGAATCCAGTATGTGATCACTCAACTCGAGAAAATAATCCTTCATCTCAATAGCCGAAAGGTTCTTGCCCTGGTAGAGCTTCTGATGGATCATGCTCATCGAATAAACCCGGTTCTGACTCTCGTGAATTGCCTCAACCACCTTTGGATCATGCATCTCTGCAGATTGAAGGTCGAGGAGGCTCGATACGATCCCGAGGTTGTTTTTTACCCGGTGGTGGATCTCCTTCAGCAGAAACTCTTTTTCCAGGTTCTGCTCCTCGAGTTGCGCGTTCTTCTTCCTGTTGTTGCTGTAGGTGATGTAAAGCAGAACGAGCAGCAGTGTAAGCAGGCCCGTGACCACAGAGATCATTGTCTGACTTGACTTCTGTTTTTTAAGTCTTTGCTCCTGATCGAGTATGGTATTGTCCCTTTTGGCCACTTCAAACTGGGTTCGAACAGAGGATATCTTCTTTTCCGCTTCTTCCGTGAACATCTCATCCTTTAAACGATCATATTGCGAAAAAGCTTCAAAGGCTTCCTTATAGTTATGCGTTCCGGCGTATGCCCGGGTAAGGCTCTCATAGACCTGACTCAAAAAGAACTTGTCTCCGAATTCAGGAGTCGCTATATCAAGACTTTTTCTGAAGCTTTTGACAGCCGATTCAAACTTTCCCTGCAGGTTCTGCATACGTCCCAGGGAGAGGTAGGATCTCATAAGCAAAAAATCATTGTCGATTAACTCAGCAAATTCTATAGCTTTATCCGCTGCCAAATTGGCCTCTTCAAATGCACCCGATTCCGCATGCATGTTGATAAGTGAAATGTACACGTCACTGAGGTTGTTGTAAAAGCCATAGCGATCGCCCATGGCAATGCTGTGATTGAAGAAATTGGAGGCCTCCTCATTTTGTCCCAGGCCCCAATAATTATTGCCGACAACATACAGTGTAAAACAATAATCCATGTCATTGAGCCCCCGTGACTCGAACAAATCAATCGACTTGAGCCCAAACTCCAGTCCTTCCTCGAATCTTTCATGCTTCCAAAACAGATTGCTCAAATCGCTGTAGGAAACAGCAATCCCTTTCTTGTCATCCAGGTCTTCAGACAGTTTCAGGGCCTCATAGGCCAGCTCTGTTGCCCTGTTGAGATTACCTTTTCTCTCATATACATATCCCTGCTGGGTAAGCAACATGGGAAGATCGGATAACCATACTTTTGATTTGGCCTGCTCGAGCACCACATTAGCCGAATCCAACTCTTCCATCCGAAGCAACACCGCTCCTTCCGTGATCATGAACCTGCCTTCCCACAATTTATTTCCTGCGCTTCGGGTCAATTTCAAGCCCTTTCGCGTCAGTTCCAATGACCTTTTCAGGTTCCGGGTATGCCAATAATAGGCCAGGTCATTGATTATCGAGAATTTGACGGAGTCAACAAGAACCCTTGGGTAAGCCGCTTCCAGGGTATCGAGGTAGGATGGGCCGAAATTGTCCGTATCGACAAAAACCCTCTTGTAAATCGGGTCTCTGTTTGTATCTACCAACCGCGTCGATCTGTCGGCATTGGACTGCTGAGAAAACAGTGCTGTGAAAGGCATTGTCAACATCAGGACAAGGGCGAGATTGAGGGCTGGAAAGTTGATCATGTACAAGCCGGTTTTATTCACTCAGCCGCAGAAAGTTACAAATATTTGATCAATACCTTCCGATAAATAAATGGGCGCCTTCGGACAAGAATCCCGACCCTTTGTCCTAAATCCTTCTTGAACAGCAATCTTCTTCACTAGTTTAGCATTGTCAAATCGCCCAGTGAACCAATAATTTTCGTATGCTGAAAATCATAGCTGCCTCCTTTTTTGTCTTCCTCCTTGTGGTCTCGTGCAACGATCCTCAAAAAGAAATTGAACCTGAAAGCCAGGAAAAAACGAACCAAGCAGTCTTGACTGCCTTTTTGGACGAAGTATGGAATGAAAAAGATCTCGATGCCATAGACACCTACTTCACTGAAAACCTGGTTCGCCAGGTCAATGGAGTCAAACTCGCCTCCAAAAGAAATGAGTTGAAGGCGAACATGCAGTTGTATTTTACTGGGTTTCCAGACCTTAAGCTGGAGCTGGACCATATGATTGCTGATAGTAGCGAAATATACATGAGTTGGACCATTACAGGCTCAAATACAGGTGTCTTTGGCGAACTTCCTCCTACCGGAAAAAGAATTAAGATCAGTGGAATTACACGAATGGATTTTGATGATGAAGGGAAAATAGCAGTTGAACAGGTTTATTACAATGAGCTGTCGCTCATGCAGCAATTGGGACATACCCTGAGTCCACCGGTTCTGGAATAAAAGTAAACGAAAACCAATAACTATCAATTAATTAAAAACCTTTTAAAATGAAACTATCAAAAACTTTATTACCCCTGATTTTATTGATCGTTGCGCCTTTTTTTGGCCTGGCTCAGGAAGAAAAAAGCTCCCAGGCCTTCTGGGTCCATGAAGACCGGGTCAAACCGGGAATGCGTGACACCTATGAACAAGTCACTAAAGATCTCGTTGCGGCGTGCAAGGAACACAACGTTCAGGAGACGGGATGGATTTCCCTCAGGATGAATGACAACAGTTATCTCTTTGTCTCACCGATCAATTCCATGGCTGACCTGGATAAAAACGGCTTTGCCTCTTTGTCAGAAAAGATGGGCGCCGACAAAATGACTGCTCTTTTCGACCGATACAACGAAACTTATACCCAGCATGGCGATTATATCATCTACCTGAATAAGAATCTCTCCTACCAGCCGGGTGGAATCTCGCAGACCATCGAGGGAGAGAACTATCGCGTGATGTACTATAATTATGTCACTCCGGAAAACGACAAAGCTTTTGCAGACACCATGAAAAAAATCAAAGCCTCCTTTGAAAAGCACAATTCCAAAATGTATTTCCGGGTTTACAAGTCAGGATTTGGAGTCATGGGTACTTTCTATATGATAGCGGTCGCAGCTGAAGGAGAAGCCCAGGGAGCCCAGCGTGGTGACGAAAACTGGGAAGTGATGAAAGATGACTTTGAACCTCTGCTCAGCGAATTGAGCAAACATACCAGCAAAATGGAGGAAAAACGAGGCTGGATGAGACCTGATCTCGCCTATGAGCCTGCGAAATGAATCAATCAACGAACCAAACCTTAACCTAATCTTTAAATACTCAACCATGAAAAAATTAATTCTATTAGCCCTGGCTGGCCTTTTTGTAATTGCCTGCCAGGAAAAGCAACCCATCCGTTTCACTACCTCATCGGCCGAAATATCTTCGTATAAAAAAGGAATCGATGCCTATGAAAAAGCCGATTGGGCCACCTGGACAGCAATGTTTGCAGACACGGCCAAGATCTATCACAACAATTGGGATACATCTGCCTCCCCCGCAGAAGTTCAGGAAGGCCATGTCAACACCTTATCCAACCTGTCCAGCTATGGATTTGACAAAGATGAGATGGTTCTCGAACAGGTTGTTGATGATGATGGAAAGACCTGGGTAAACTTCTGGGGACATTGGAAAGGCACCCTCAAAGCGAATGGTAAGGAGATAAAAATTCCTGTGCATATCTCGGCTGAATTTGCAGATGGCAAAATAGTAAGGGAATACGGTTTCTGGAACATGTCTGAGTTCGTCGATGAGATGCAGGCCCTTCAGGCTGCTGCTGAGGCCGCTGCAGAAGGAGAAGAAGAGGCTGGCTGAGATTAAATATACTTTGCATTTGGGCAAAATCACGTGTATGAATAGAGTTAAAAGGGGAATATGTTCATTATACGTGTTTTGCCTTTTTGTAAAAATCGAGGTATATTGACCTCGACTAATTATAAAAAATCTACTAACCGAACCTAATTTATGAATCTCAAAAAATCCCTGCTCATTGCCCTTGCACTAGGCATTGCGGCAATCACCTCATGGGAACTATACTGGCGATCCAAAGGCTACGAGCCAGGATTGGAGGATACAAAAGAACTCTGGGCAGTTCAACGATCCCGGGTAGACAATGCAACTGAAAAAGACATTGTCCTTTTGGGAGACTCCCGAATCCTGTTTGACATTCAACTCGATCCATGGGAAAAAGAAACAGGTGTAAGACCGATACAGCTTTCTTCAGCAGGCACCACCCCCTTGCCGGCCTTCCATGATTTGGTGGAGAATACAGAATTTTCCGGTACAGCAGTCATCTCGGTGCATCCAATAATATTTTTCTTCTCTACAAATGAAACCGATTTCCTCTGGAATAGAATCAAATCCAGAATCGATCACTTTTACAGCCGTACTTATGCCCAAAGGCTGAATCATATTCTCGATATACCGCTTCAAAAAACCTTTACATTCATGCGAGCGGATGACGAAGATTGGACCGACGATCTCGACCTCAAAACTCTGCTGAGCAATGTTCGCATCGGAGACAGGGCCATATTCGGTTATCCGCCTTTCTATAGGTTTCAGGACATTGCCATAGACCGAAACGTAAAGATGTTTGACAAGGTCGTGAAAGACACAGCTTTTGCGAATTCGATCATCAAAGCCTGGACTTTTGAAGGCCCGGAACCCATGCCTCCTCCAGACAAAGCTGGAACCACAGCATATTTCCTCAAAGATTTGGAAAAGTTCAAAGCCAGAGGTGGAAAGGTTATTCTCATTCGATTTCCTTCGAGCGGCGGATTGCTTCAATTTGAGAATGAAGTCTTTTCACGCGAGAATTTTTGGGAAGAGATTGTCGAAGCAGCGGATGTACCTGCCTATCATTTCGAAGATTACGAACAACTCAACCAGTTTTACTGTCCGGAATGGTCTCACTTGTCGGCCCAGGACGCAAGTACCTTTTCAACCGAGCTCGCCAGAATTCTGATCAAGGATCAGGTAATCAACAACTAAACCCTCTTCTATGCTTTTCAATTCACTGAGTTTCGTTCTTTTTCTGACGATAGTCCTGATTCTCTATTACGCACCTCTTTTGAACTGGAACAATAAAAAGAGAATGCTTCTGCTTTCCAGTTATGTTTTTTACGGGATGTGGAACCCCCCGCTTATCATTCTTTTGTGGATATCCACAATGGTCGATTGGACAGCAGGCAATCAATTGAACCAGGAAGAACGACCCGCAGTGCGTAAAATGTGGCTCCTCCTCAGCATGTTTGTCAACCTGGGCTTCCTGGCTTTCTTCAAATACGGTGATTTTCTGCTCGAAAACTTCATAGCGCTTGCCAATGCGGCAGGATTCGAATACCAGCCCTACAAGATGGACATCATTCTGCCGATGGGAATCTCTTTTTACACGTTTCAGACGATGTCCTATACCATTGACCTCTACAACAAGAAGATCAAGCCCGCACGAACCTTCCTGGACTTTGCCCTGTATGTAACTTTCTTCCCGCAGCTTGTTGCGGGCCCCATAGTTCGTGCAAAGGACCTGATCACTCAATTTTATGAGCCAAAAAAAGCATCACAGAAGCAGTTCATATGGGGTCTGTTTTTGTTGACGCTTGGGTTGTTTCAAAAAGTAGTGTTAGCCGATGTTCTGCTCGCAGGCACCTCTGACTCTGTATTTGCGCCGGGTCAAACCCTCAGTTTCCTGGATGCCTGGACCGGGACTTTAGCCTTCTCAGGACAGATTTTCTTTGACTTTGCCGGATACTCGACCTGTGCCATAGGAATAGCCCTGATGCTCGGTATCATCCTGCCGGACAACTTCATGTACCCCTATGCCTCGCTCGGTTTTTCAGATCTTTGGAAACGGTGGCACATCTCACTGTCTTCCTGGCTCAAGGATTATCTCTACATCCCGCTGGGCGGCAACCGCCACGGGATTACACGCATGTATGCTGCGCTTATGATTACAATGCTGCTGGGTGGCCTGTGGCACGGTGCGGCCTGGACCTTTATTGTCTGGGGTGGCCTGCATGGCATCTATCTGATCCTGGAACGGCTCCAGAAACAATATCTCCCGTTCAAAATCACGAAATGGAACGGGATTTTCCTGGCCTTTACGACCTTCACCTGCGTCAATATCACCTGGGTGTTTTTCAGGGCCAGGGAGTTTGAGACCGCCTGGAGCATGATAAAATCGATGTTTTTCCTCAATCCTGATGGCGCAAAGATATTGCCGACCTTTCAGATGATCCAGGTGTTGACTCTAATTACCCTGCTTTTCTTAACTCATTGGGGCATGCGAAACACGAATGTCAAAGAAGTTGCCTCCAAAATGTCTCCTGCACTTTTGGGTGTTGGCTGGGCCGTGATGATCTTTTTGATTCTAATCGCCCAGGGAACCGGGGAACAGTTCATCTATTTCCAATTCTGATGGCGTTTTGGTTGCCTCTAGATGAGCAAAGGAATCTGCTAATATTTTGATATCTTCGGACGAATTAAACCCGAAAACATATCTTACCATGATCAGACCATTCAAGGATTTAATCCTTATCCGAAAACTTCTATTGTTCAATTTGCTCGTGCTGGTTTCCTCATTCGCTTTTGCACAGGGAAAAACGGAATTGGAACTCACAGACATCTTCAGCCTGGAATACGTTTCAGATCCTCAGATCTCTCCTGACGGAACCCGCGTGATCTACGTGCGCAACTTCAAGGATATCATGACAGATAAAAACCTGTCAAACCTTTGGATCGTCAACTTTGACGGCAGCAACAACCGGCCTCTTACCACGGGGAATCAAAATGATTCCTATCCCAGGTGGTCACACAAGGGAGATCGGATCATTTTCAAATCCAACAAGGAAGATGACAAGATGAAATTGTATATGATGTGGATGGACACGCGTGAAATCGTGCCTCTGACCAACACGGCAGAAACCCCTCAGGGCATTGCCTGGTCACACGACGACAGGCACCTGGCTTTTACCATGTTTGTGCCCAGCCCACGTGAGAGCCTGGTTCAAATGCCTGCCATGCCAGAGGGCGCAGATTGGAACGTCCCTCCGACATATATCGACCGGCTCAACTACAGGGGCGATGGTGCAGGCTATCTCAGACAGGGCAACCAACAGATTTTTGTTCTTTCCACACAGGGAGGAACCCCACGACAGCTCACTTTCTCAGAATTCAATCACGGGGCCCCCATCTGGTCTTTAAAAGGGGACTTGCTCTATTTCTCGGCCAACTTTCACAAGGATGAGGATCTGGAACCACAGGACAGTGAGATCCACCAGATCAGGATTTCCGATGGAGAGATCAAAGCCCTTACGTCACGCTACGGACCCGATCAGGATCCGGTGCCATCTCCTGACGGGTCAAAAATAGCCTACACAGGATTTGACGACCGGCACCAGGGCTATCAGCTAACACAACTCTACATCATGAATGCAGATGGAAGCAATTCAAAGCTCATCTCCGGAGATTTGGATCGCAGCGTCGGTAACATTCACTGGGCCAATAATGGAAAAGGACTCTATTTCCAATACAATGATCAGGGCGACACGAAAATCGGATATATTTCTACTTCAGGTAAAGTCACCGAAAAAGTGGAGCATTTGGGCGGCCTTTCCCTGGGAAGACCCTATAACGGAGCTCAATTCACGGTTTCCGACAATGACCGAATGGCCTATACGCTGGGGAGCACCCAGCATCCGGCCGATCTTGGTGTCAGTGACGGAAAGACCACAAAACGCCTGACCTCTCTGAACGACGACTTGTTCTCCTTTAGAAAGCTCGGAAAAGTCGAGGAGATCTGGTGGGAGTCCTCATTTGATCAGCGTAAGATCCAGGGGTGGCTGATCACGCCTCCAGATTTTGACCCGTCAAAAAAATACCCCCTGATTTTGGAAATTCACGGTGGACCCTTTCTCAGCTATGGCTCCGTGTTCGCTGCGGAGTTACAGGCCTACGCGGCGGCAGGCTATGTCGTTCTTTACGCCAATCCAAGAGGAAGCACGAGCTATGGGGAGGAATTTGGAAACCTCATCCATCACGACTATCCGAATCACGATTATGACGACCTGATGTCAGGGGTGGATGCCGTCATTCAAAAGGGATTCGTTGATGAAGACAACCTCTTCGTTACCGGGGGAAGTGGCGGTGGTGTTCTCACCGCATGGATTGTAGGCAAGACGGATCGTTTCAAAGCCGCGGTGGTCGCAAAACCTGTGATCAACTGGTACAGTTTTGTGCTTTACGCTGACAACCCCTCCTTCTTTTCGAAATACTGGTTCCCAAACAAGCCCTGGGAAGACCCTGAGAACTACCTGAAGCGCTCTCCTTTGTCTTATGTGGGCAACGTGAACACGCCGACCATGCTGTTGACGGGTGAAGAAGACTACCGAACTCCGATCGCGGAATCCGAGCAATTCTATGCGGCACTAAAACTGGAAAATGTAGAGACGGCTTTGGTCCGAATTCCTGGTGCATCCCACGGCATAGCGAACCGGCCGAGTAACCTCGTAGCCAAAATTGCCAGTATTCTGGCCTGGTTCGAAAAGTACAGGGAACCCAGGGAATAAGAAAATATCGTATCTTTTTGAGCCAATTAACTTCTAAATCAAAATATTAGCCATGTCCAAACCTTCCAAATTGCTATTTGTCCTGATCGGTCTCACCTTATGGGTCGGGTGCAAGGAACAGAAACCTGATCCCGCCTATCTTGGCGTAGTCAACATTGACGTGACCGGTGAACAGGAGGCCCTGCCTCATTTTGAAAAAGGATTGTTGCTCCTTCACAGCTTTGAATATGCAGACTCCCGCGAAGCCTTTAAAAAAGCAAGTGAGATAGATCCTGACATGCCCATGGCGCATTGGGGCGTGGCCATGACCCATAATCACAGCTTGTGGCATGAGCAGGACTACGAACACGGTATTGAAGCTCTAAAAAGCATCCAGGATAAAGATTTGGAAAAAGTCACCGAGCTCGAAAAGGATTTCATAGGAGCCGTGCGGATATTGTATGAATCGGATACCATTAAGAGCAATCGTGACAAGAATTATGCCCTCGAAATGCAGCGGCTAAGCACGAAATACCCCGACAATCATGAAGTCTCGGCGTTTTATGCCTTGTCTTTGTTGGGCTCTGTAGAGGAAGGCAGAGACGAGCAAATCTATGGGCAGGGGGCCGTAATCGCCAAGGGAATCCTGGAAGAAAATCCGAATCACCCGGGGGCGCTGCACTACCTGATCCATTCCTATGACGATCCCGGCCATGCTCAATATGCACTCAGCGCCGCGGATTCCTATGCCGTTGTGGCACCGGATGCAAGCCATGCCCTGCACATGCCTTCCCACATCTATGTGGCCCTTGGGATGTGGGATGAAGTGGTGAGCAGCAACGAGAACAGCTATCAGGCCAGCCTGAACCGGATGGAAAGAAAAGGCCTTGGAAATGATGCCCGGGGGTATCACGCCTATCACTGGCTCGAATACGGTTACCTGCAGCAGGGACGTGTGGAGGATGCTCAAAAACTGGTCAAAGACATGGTTGTCTATACGAAGGAAACTCCGTCCGTCAGGGCCCGAACCCATCTTGTTTATCTCAAGGGGACCTACCTGGTGGAAACCGAAGACTGGACGGGAGAGATCGCCGATATCCCTGTGGAGATCGATGATCTCAATGTTTCCACACGATCACAATACAGGTTCATTGAAGGAATGAAAGCCTATGCCAAAGGAGATATTCAGGCCCTGGATCAACAGATCGCCGACCTGGAGAAGGATCACCAGAAAGAGTCCTATCTGGTCACCTATGACAGCGCCACTTTCTGCTCAGGGGCC
Organism: uncultured Flavobacteriaceae bacterium; assembly: GCA_942492425.1. GTDB lineage: Bacteria > Bacteroidota > Bacteroidia > Flavobacteriales > Flavobacteriaceae > Lutimonas. The sequence continues at coordinate 313,602 of CALOEQ010000001.1, read as the reverse complement.
AATCGCGATGACACCACGCCTTCCATGCTGACGGAAACCGAGATAACCATGGAACAGCTCAAAGCTCTAAAAGCCTGGTTGCAGGACAACCCTGAAAATGCAGAGCTCCACCTCAAAAGATCAATCGAGTTGGAGGAAGGGCTCAGCTATAGCTATGGCCCACCTGTGATCCAAAAACCCACCCATGAGCTCTATGCAGACTGGCTCATGACGCAGGGAAGAGAGGATGAGGCCAGGGTTCAATACGAAAACACCCTGAAACGGGCTCCGAAAAGAAAGTTAGCCTCTGAGAGGATTCCAACCCAAGAACAGGCGTGAAATTATGAATTCGGGGTTGAGCAAAGTACTTCTTATTGCGGGCCTTCTTCTGTTCGCGGGGGAAATGAAACCCCAAAGCCAGGACTCAGACAAACTGCCCAATATTCTTCTCCTTGTAGCGGATGACCTGGGCTATGCCGACCTGGGATGCTATGGAGGAGACATCGAAACGCCGAATCTCGATCGCCTGGCCAGGCAAGGAGTCAGGTTCAGTCGGTTCCACACCTCGCCGCTCTGCGCTCCCACGCGTGCCATGCTGCTTTCAGGAAATGACAACCACATCGCAGGCATGGGAGTCCAGGGAGGGCCTTTCGAAGCATTCGGCTACGAGGGACATTTGTCGGATCGCATTGTAACGATTCCACAGGTCTTGAGGGGTGCGGGTTACCAAACTTATATGGCGGGCAAATGGCACCTCGGAATGGAACCTGAGAACAATCCCCACAGGAAGGGGTTCGATCGTTCCTTTGTTTTGCTCCGGGGTGCAGGAAATCATTATGATGACCAGGGGCTCTTCAAGGGAACTCCCATATCTCTTTACGCTGAAAACGGAAACCCCGCGAAATGGCCCAAAGGCAGCTATTCGACAGATTTTTACACATCGAAACTCATTCAGTACATCGAAGAAGATCGTCAAGAAGATCGTCCCTTCTTCGCCTTTGCTGCGTTCACCTCTCCTCACTGGCCGCTCCAGGTAGACAAGAGTTTTTGGAAAAAGTATGAAGGCAAATATGACAATGGGTACGAGGAGCTTCGAAAGAAACGAATGAAAAGTCTCAAAAAGGCAGGCATGATTCCAGAGAATGCGGTAATGCCGCCCTGGCATCCCAGAGTCAAGCCCTGGGATTCCCTCAGCTCGGAGGAGCAAAAAAGAGAATCGCGAAAAATGGAGCTCTATGCCGGCATGGTCGACAACCTGGATTACAACATCGGGCGCCTGATCGATTATCTCAAGGACATTGGAGAATACGAAAATACCCTGATCGTTTTCATGTCAGACAACGGCGCAGCCGCTGAGGATTTCTATCACGATTCACATTACGGACCCTTTATACGGGCTCATTTCAACGAAGATTACGAGCGCATGGGTGAGGCCGATTCTTTCATTTCGTATGGCCCGCAATGGGCAGAAGCGGGGTCGGCGCCTTTTTCTTACTTCAAAGGCTATGCCACAGAAGGAGGAATGGTCGCGCCGATGATCATGACCGGGCCCGGAGTGCGACGCTCCAATGAGATTCACCAGGGCTTTCTGACCCTTGTGGACCTGGCACCTACTTTCTATGAGATTGCCGGGACGAGATACCCGGATCGATTCCTCGGGCGGAAAACATATCCCCTGAAGGGAAAATCCCTGGTTCCATTTTTAGAGGGATCCACAGGACGCGTCCATGACGAGAACTACGTATTTGCGCTGGAGCATTATAATGCAGCCATGTTGAGAAAAGGAAATTGGAAGATCACCAATACCGAAAGACCTCTTGACAAGAACAATTTTAAACTTTTCAACCTCTCTAAAGACCTCGGGGAACAAAACGATCTCAAGGAAAAAGAGCCTGATATCTATGCAGAGCTCCTGGAAGAATGGGAGGCCTATGCTCGCGACGTAAAGGTTCTGGTTCCTCCGCCGGGTTTCGAATAGGTCAGGTCCTTATCGTCTGACATCCTTTTCTTATATTTACGCGAACTTCCAACCGGTTCGCATAATCTCAATATTCTCATGGACAGAAGAAAAGCTTTAAAGAACCTGGGGCTGCTATCAGGCAGCGTAATCCTGTTTCCTTCCTGTGACTTTTCGAAAGAAAATGTGAGCAAGGTCATGAACAATCTGCAGGTGACCGAAACCCAGGAATCACTTTTGAAGAGCCTGGTGGAAACCTATATCCCTGAGACGGAATACCCCGGGGGCCTGAGCATGAACCTGGACGAGTTCATATGGGTCATGGTGGATGACTGTCTGCCCAAAGATCAGCAGGACGCCTTTATGAAGGGACTGTCTCTATTTGAACCTACCTTCAAGGAGCTAGGTGGTGAATCTTTTCAAAAATCGAATCAGGAGCAAAGAACCACGGTGCTGAGCCAAATGATGGTTGAAAACCCAGTCAATGAAATACCTGAAGAAGTCATTCGCTTCATCGAAATATCAAAATCATACGCTGTTTTGGGCTTTATGAGATCAGAATACATCATGACCGAGGTCATGCCGTATTCCCTGGTTCCCGGTAAGCCACCGGTATGCAGAACAATAGATCCGAATGAAAAAATTAATATCTATGCCTAATTTCAACATTGACAGCCAGAAGGACCGAACCTTTGATGCGATCGTGATCGGCTCTGGAATGAGCGGGGGTTGGGCAGCCAAGGAATTCTGCGACAAGGGACTGAAGACCCTGGTATTGGAACGCGGACGAGAGGTGAAACACAATGTCAATTATCCGACTACCAATATGAATCCCTGGGAGTTCGAGCATCGGGGAGCCCTCACCGAAAAGATGAAGCAGGAGAACCCCATTGCCAGCCGTTGCTATGTTTTTCGTGAAGATGCGACGCATTTTGTCGTGAAGGACAAGGAGCATCCCTATGTTCAGGAAAAGCCCTTCGACTGGATCCGTGGCTATCAGACCGGCGGCAAGTCGCTTCTTTGGGCCCGTAGAACCCAGCGTTGGAGCAACCTTGATTTTGAAGGACCCGCCCGCGATGGTTTCGCGGTTGACTGGCCCATACGCTACCCGGATCTGGACAAATGGTATGGCTATGTGGAGCGTTTCGTCGGAATCTCAGGCAACAAAGACGGGCTTCCTCAACTTCCGGATGGAGACTTCCTCCCTCCCATTGTGCTCAACTGCATGGAAGAGCATTTCAAGGAGGCCGTCGAGCAAAACTTTCCCGGTCGCCACGTGATCAGCGGCCGAAGCGCTCATATCACCGAGGCCCGAGAAATCTTTGCCAAACAAGGCAGAGCAACTTGCCAATCCAGGAATCTATGTCAACGAGGCTGTCCGTTTGGAGGCTACTTCAGCAGCAATTCCAGTACGCTCCCCTGGGCGGAAAAAACTGGGAACCTGACGATGAAGCACCATGCCGTCGTGGAGTCTGTGATCTATGACGAGGAGAAGCAAAGAGCAACAGGGGTCAGGGTGATCGATGCAAATACCAAAGAAAGCACAGAATACTTTGCGAAAGTGATCTTCGTCAATGCAAGCACGATGAATACCAACCTCATCCTGTTAAATTCAAAGTCCTCGCGATTTCCTGAAGGGCTGGGCAATGACAACGGGCTCCTCGGAAAATACGTTGCATTTCACAACTACCGCGGCGTGATTTCCGCAGAATATGAAGGAATGAAAGATCAGGCCATGAGTTTCAGGCAACCCATCAGCTCGTACATGCCTCGATTCAGGAACCTGTATGAGCAAGAAACCGATTTTCTCAGGGGGTATGCCACAGAGGTGTCAGCCGGCAGAATGGTCGACATGAATTCAAAAGGCTTTGGCCCCGAGCTCAAAAACAACCTGTTGAATCCAAAATATGGCAACTGGCTGATTCGGGCTCAAATGATGGGTGAAACGATCCCCAAGGAAAACAACCGGGTGTCGCTGGACCCTGTCAAAAAAGACCAATGGGGCATCCCACTGCTTTCGGCACATGTCGAATACGACGACAATGACGAACGGATGATAAAGGACTTCGAAGAGCAGTTCACAGAAATGTATGAAAAAGCGGGGTTCACCAATATCAGGATGAATGACAGCAAACAAGCCCCCGGACTGGACATCCACGAGATGGGAGGCGTGCGAATGGGGAGAGATCCGAAGACCTCGCTGCTGAACGAATGGAACCAGATGCACGCTTGCAAAAATGTGTATGTGACTGATGGAGCCTGCATGACTTCCACAGCGACGCAGAACCCATCCCTGACCTATATGGCCCTCACGGCCCGTGCCTGTGACCACGCCATCCGAGAATCGAAAAAATCATAAATCAAACCCTATGAAAACCATGAGACTATTTTTATTGACTTTTTGTTTGTTGACTTTGAATTTGCTTTGGGCACAAACCCCGGAGGAACAACTTGAAAAACTTGGAATCGAACTTCCCGCATTCAGCGAGCCCTCTGCCAATTATGTAAAATGGAGACAGGTGGGGAACCTGCTCTATCTCGCCGGTGACGGATCCGACATGAAGGGAAAACTTGGCAAGGATCTCACTGTTGAAGAGGGCTACCAGGCAGCCCGAATGACAGGAGTAGACATTCTTTCCACCCTGAAAGCGGCCTGCGGTGAGCTAAGCAGGATCAAGCAGTTTGTAAAAGTGAAAGGCATGGTGAACTCAACACCCGACTTTTACGATCAACCCAAAGTGATCAACGGTTTCTCCGATTTGATGGTCCAGGTTTTTGGTGAAAAAGGAAAGCATGCCCGAGCTGCCGTCGGAATGGTTTCATTGCCCTCAAATATTGCCGTCGAGATCGAAGTGATTGTGGAGCTTGAGGAATAAAGGTGTCTTGTATTTTCTTACATTAGTCAAAAATACTTTATGAAAAAATTGCTGCTCTTTTTGTGCATTTTAACCTTGAACCAGGCCCTGGGCCAAAATACGGAGGTTAAACTGGGGGCCGACATATGGCCTCCCTTCACCGACGTAAGTGAGAACACATCCATATTGACGGTTCTGGTTCAGGAAGCCCTGTATCGCAGAAATATCAATTCAGACATTGAATTTGACAAGTGGAAGGAGGTTATGAATAAAATTGATGGAGGTGAATTGGACGGAAGCCCGGCCCTTTGGGAGTCACCCGAGCGAATGAAAAAATACTTTTTCTCAAAACCTTACCTGTACAGTCAATTGGTTCTTGTCGGCAGAAAGGGCAGCGATGTCGGTGCAACTTCTTTCAATGACCTGGAGGGAAAAAAGATTGGAATCGTGCAGGACTATGCCTATGGGGATTTTGAAGGCAGGGACAAAGTAGAGCTTATCGACGGGAAAGGAAATCAAAATAATCTGGAAAAGCTATTGTCCGGTGATATCGACTATATGCTCGTTGATGCGCTTATCATTCAATACATGCTAAAATACCAGCTGAATGACGTGACGGCCTATCTCGCCATTGGGCAAAGGCCCTTGATGACCAAATCTCTGCATTTGGGATTGAGAAAAAATGTTGAGAATGCCGAATTCATTCTGAGGGAGTTTGATGAGGAAATCGCAGAAATGATTGCTGACGGAACATTCAACAAGATCCTTGAGCTCAACTGGATCCAGGCAGATATTGACGGGGATGGAGTTGTCGAATTGGTCCTGGGTGGAGATTTGGCCGGAACCTCTGCACCCCAGAACATTTACGGACTCATGATGGATGAGTCCTACAGGCAGAAAAACGAACCCAAACAATACTACGTAGACGGTAAATTGTACGAGAGCTGGGATGACATTCCAAAGAGCTACAAACTGGATTTGCCAAAGGACGACATCCCCACTGAAGAGGACGCCAAAGTGAAACTCAAATTCTGATTCTATTCCATTATTCAATGCGAAAAATCTATGTACAGATCGTGGTTTTGCTTGCCCTGATCCTGGGTATTGGAAGTCAGAATGCCCGGGCCCAGATCGATGAAGATCAGACTGGAGCCTGGTACATGTATTTTTGGAGTGCCCAGATCAAAGAAGGATCCTGGGGGTTCCAGGGAGACCTCCAGTACAGGAACTGGAACCTTATGGGCGACCTGGAACAATTGCTGCTCCGGGGAGGTGTGACGTACAAACCCCAAAACGCTATGATCCTATTCACTTTGGGTTATGCGCACATAACAACTGGAGCCTATGATTCTTCAGATATTGTCAATACTGAAAACAGAGTTTACCAGGAAGCCCTCTTTCCTCAAAAAATAGGAGGCATCTTCTACCTGAGACATCGTTTCCGATACGAGCAAAGGTGGGTGGAGAATCAGGATTTCAGAACGCGCTACCGGTACAATTTGTTTATTGATGTTCCCCTGAACAGCAAGGTCATCGACAAAAGGACCCTTTATTTTGCCTTCTACAACGAATTGTTCATCAATGGCCAGCGCGACATTGGAGACGGCCGGTCCGTGGAGCTCTTTGACCGCAACCGAACCTATGGAGCCCTGGGATATGCGATTAAGAAGAACCTCAAAGTTCAACTGGGTCTTATGCGCCAGATCACCGATAACTGGGCCAAAACCCAGATGCAGCTGAGTTTGCATCACAACTGGTAATCCTTAAAACAAGCCTTATGAATAGATCAAGGCACTTTTCCATCACTTTGTCGTTGCTCATCCTGAGCATGACCGCTGCATCCGGGCAAAAGAGCCTGCCAGGCTCGAAAATTCCGGTTATTTTGGACACGGACGCCAACAATGAGATCGACGATCAACACGCCATGGCCTATCTGTTTCTCAACCAGGAAGTCTTTGATGTTCTGGGAGTCACGGTCAATGCCACCTATAATGGCGGAGACATTGACAATCAATACCGGGAGGCCAAAAGGATTGTTGACCTGTTCGATTTGGACGCGAGCATTCCCTTGCTCAAAGGGGCAAATTCGGATTTTGATGCGATTCGTCCCACCTTGGAAGAGCATCATTTTGACGGCTACGAAGCGGTCGACCTCATCCTTGAAAAGGCGCTGGAACCCCGAGATCAACCCCTGGTTCTGCTCGCCGTTGGAAAACTTACCAATATTGCTCTCGCTCATGCGAAAAACCCGGAGATTGAGAACAGAGTGCGTCTTGTTTGGTTGGGATCCAATTATCCCAAGCCAGGCGAATACAATTTGGAGAATGACATCCAGGCAATGAACTATCTATTGGAGACCGGGATGCCCTTTGAAATCGTCACCGTAAGATACGGTGATCCCACAGGCACATCGGCTGTTTCTGTAACCAAGAGAGATGCCGAGATGCATATTGCCGGTAAAGGGCCCATATCCAAGCGTACGATTACCGGAAGGCATGGAGGGCAGTTCAATCGATTCGGTGATTATGCCTGGAACCTCTATCAGCACATTGATTATTACGGTGAACCTCCTTCTAGATCCCTTTACGACATGGCAGCTGTTGCCATTGTCAAAAATCCGACCTGGGCAGAAGCGAAAACCTTGAGAGGGATTCACATGGAAAAAGAAAAGTGGGTCATCGACAAGGCGAGTCAAAGAGAAGTTCTCCTCTGGGAAAATTTTGACAAAGAAGCGATATTACAAGATTTTTTCACGGCACTTGAGAAATCAAGTGAATAGGACATCCCGGTTACTATGAAAAAAGACGTTACATCCGACCGTTTTAATCCCGAGCTAACGGTAGCCTCCCCGGGCAGAATCAATCTAATCGGCGAGCACACGGATTACAACATGGGATTTGTGTTTCCTGCTGCCATTGACAGGAGAATCGAATTCAGAATCCGAAGGAATGGAAGTGAGCAAGATTGCCGTGTTTACAGTGTGGAATTTGACAAATTGCTTTCATTCAAGCTGAGCGAAGTAAGGCCGGGTCAGGAGGAGTGGGAGAATTATATTTTGGGTGTCGTTCATGAAATTCAAAAACTCGGTCGCACGCTTCATGGATTTGATTGTCAATTAAGCAGCAATTTGCCCATTGGCGCCGGAGTGAGTTCTTCAGCGGCTATGGAATGTGGTCTCGCTTTTGCCTTGAATTCGCTTTTCAATCTGGGTCTTTCCAAAATGGAGATCATCTTGCTCTCCCAACGTGCCGAGCACAATTTCGTGGGTACCCAATGCGGGATCATGGACCAGTATGCCTCGGTCATGGGGCAGCCCAATCAGGCCATTCTATTGGACTGCAGGAACATCTCCCATGAAATGATTCCCTTGAATCTTCAGCCCTGGTCCCTTCTTTTGCTAAACACCAATGTTTCGCACAGTCTGGCGAGCAGCGAATACAACACGCGCAGATCAGAGTGTGAGCAAGGCGTTGAAATACTGAGCAAATCGGGAATGAATGTGGAGTCCCTGAGAGATGTTTCTCAAGAGGATCTTGTTGCTCATCAAAATATCCTGCCTCCTGTGATTTTCCGACGCTGTCTTTATGTAGTAAGAGAAAATCAGCGGGTGCTCCTTGCAGCCAAAGCCCTTAAAAACAAAAAATTGGAATATTTCGGCGAGCTCTTGTACCAATCGCATGAAGGCCTTCAGCATGAGTATGAGGTGAGTTGCAAAGAGCTGGATTTTCTTGTCGATTTCTCGCGCAAGACACCACACGTTTTGGGCTCTAGAATGATGGGTGGTGGCTTTGGGGGATGCACGATCAATCTTGTTCACCAGGATCATCTTAAATCTTACATAGACCAGGTCAGTGCGGAATATAAACAAGAATTCGGCATTGAGCTTGACCCCATTCTCGTCCGACCTTCCTCTGGGACATTTCTCAAGTCAGACTCTACTTCCAGCTGATTTGATCATCCATAAAACAAATATTCATTCATCAACTCATAACTCAAAAGTTCGCAAATGAAACTTAAATATCTATTCTGCCTGGCACTATTGACACTCGTATTTTATTCTTGCAGAAACGAACCGCTCGCAAAGCATAAAGAAGGGTACGTGACCGTGGAGGGCGGAAAGATCTGGTATCGCATACTTGGAAATGGGAAAAAGACACCCTTGCTTATGATGCATGGAGGCCCGGGTGGAACACATCGTTCCTTCTACCAGCTGGAACCCCTTGCGCAAGACAGACCGCTTATCCTTTTTGATCAATTGGGGAGTGGAAAATCAGGATTCCACAAAGACACAACACTTTTAAAAGTCGATAAGTTCGTCGCCCAGGTCCAGGCCTTGAGGCAGGCACTTGAGCTGAAAGAAGTCTATTTGCATGGTCATTCCTGGGGAACGGCACTGGCCCTGGAGACTTACCTGGCTCATCCGGAGGGTGTCAAAGCCATTGTCTTCAATAGCCCATACTTCAGCACTGCAATCTGGGAGGCTGATGCCGATACCTTGATCACCTATCTTCCCGATTCAATACAGAAGGCCATAGAGACCGGTGAACGAGAGGGAATTTTCACTTCAAAAGGTTATCAACAGGCAAATCGCGTTTTTATGAAGAACTATGGGGTAAGAAAAGAGAGGCCCTCCAATCCATGGGATACGGTCAAAGCGAAACGAAATGATTTTATCTATAACTATATGTGGGGACCCACTGAATTCACCGCTACGGGCAGCTTGAAATCCTACGACCGATTTGAAAACCTGAAAGACATAAAAGTTCCTACGCTCTTTCTAACCGGAGAATTCGACGAGGCCCGACCCTCCACCGTAAGAAGATTTCACAACCAGGTCAGGGGTTCTGAATTCGTTGTGATCGAAGGTGCAGGACATGGAACCATGCATGACAATCGGGAGCAGAATATTGAAGCCATTCGCAGCTTTCTCGATCAAATTGATGACCAGGAGCCCAACATGACGGAAGATTAAATGAATTTTATTTGGATTTTAGTACGATTCGTATTATTTTAGTAGTACGAATCGTAATACTTTTGTCATGAAATCTAATTTTTTTACTTCTCTGGTTACTGGTACCATCCTCTTAACTCTGATTTCTCTCGGTGTTGAAATGGCATTTGGAGGACAATTCTCCGGCCGGTATCTGGGCTGGTTCATATTTTCCAATGCCCTTGTAGTATCTATTCTCGGATTGATCATCAGGAACAGTTCCCTGAACGGCATAAAGCTCAGTCTTCTAATTTTTTCAATTTACTTTCTGATCGGGCATTTCAATCTTTTGATCGAGGCGTACCTTTTTGAGGTCACCAATGCTCAGGATACGGCTGTGATCACAATCCAGGGACTTCTGATCACTTTGCTTTCATCTCCCCTATTGGTGCTTATTTTTGGGAAGTGGAGCGGGGATGAAGAAAAATTGGTCTTTCCATCCCGAACGAAGGCGTCATGGACCTGGAGAATTGTACTGGGAGATCTTCTTTACGTATTTTTCTATCTTTTGGCAGGCTTCATTTTGTACGCGGTTTATCCTCAACTCATGGATTTTTATGAAGAGAAAATACCTCCCTTTTCTCTTATGATCAGCACACAGTTTTTTCGGGCCCTGGTATTGATTGGGGTTGCTGTTCTTATCAGCCGAACAACCAGGCTTCCTTTGCTTCAACGTGCACTGATCATCGGAGCATTCTTTGCTGTCATAGGTGGATTAGCTCCTCTGATCGTGCCCGAGAACGACCATATGCCGGATTACATACGCTTTGGTCATGCCTTTGAAGTAGGCGTTTCAAACTGTCTTTTCGGATTCTTCCTGACCCTTCTGATCGGTCAGAAAATAGGAGTTAAAAAAGTTGAGAATGAAATAAAAACGCATCTGATTGTATGAAAAAAATCACAACCCTAGACTACATTATTTTGGGGCTTCTTCAACAGGAGCCGCTCACGGGATACAGAATAAGAAAAACTTTTGAGGAGACGGCCCTGGGGAATTTCGGAGGCAGTCCGGGAACGATATATCCGGCACTAAAAAGACTCGAAACAAATAAGTTCATTTCGAAACAGCATATCGAGGAAAGTTCAAAAACAAATTTTTCCATAACTTCCGAAGGATTGAGACAATTAAGATCCTGGCTGGAGATGCCTCCCACTGCGATGGAGGTAAGGAAAAACATGGAACTGTTGGTTCTCAAGTTTGCGTTTATGGATCCAATGTCGGGTTCGGGGCAAAAGATTGAATTTCTGGAAACCCTTAAATTTGAACTGGAAAGCTATCTGAGAGAACTGGAACAGTTCTATCGCAAAGAGAAAAACAACATGCCTCAAACGGGGATGATCGCCTTCGAGCACGGGCTAATGTCGTATAAGGCGAGTATTGAATGGTGTACACGGGCGAAAAATTCCCTTTTAAGCAAATGAGACATATTGAATCTGTAACAGAATTTTTATTTTATGGATCATCAAATTTCTAGCTGGCAATGCATGAAGAGTATTTAAATATACTGGATTCATATAGTCCGTTGAGCCCCGAAAGCAAAGAATCCCTTAAGGCTTGCATCTCAGTGAAGCAAGTGCCCAAGGGAGATCTGGTACTGAAAAACAATGAGGTTTGCAGGCACATCTATTTCGTCAATAAAGGTCTGATTCGGATATTCTACTACAAGAATGGAAAAGACATTACGGAATGGTTTGCAGATGAAAAGCAATTCTTTTTCTCAATAGGCAGCTACTTTAGTGAGCAGCCCAGTAAATTGATCATTGAGGCGATTGAAGACTGCGAGATCATTCAACTCTCAAAAGAAGGCCAGGACAGGCTCCGAAAAACCAATCTGGAAATCTCAAATTTGATCATCGCTTTTTATTCTCGATCCCTGGTCCTGTCTCAGATCAGAATGGAGTCCATGCAGTTTGAAACCGCTGCAAAGAGATATCAAAATTTGATGGACCGGCAACCCAACATTCTTCAAAAAGTGCCTTTGCAGCACATCGCTTCATTTTTGGGAATTACCCAGGAAACCCTGAGTCGCATTCGAGCAAGCCTATAGAATGAGATATTTGACATATGTCAATTGAATTTTACTTTTTTTTCTAGAAATTTGAAAAAATCAAAAATTCTGGACAATGACAAAACAAATAAAACAACTGCTCAACCTTTTTTTCCTCTTTGCTGTCACTTCTTTGACTCTGGGATCCAATGAGCTTATGGCCCAACAAAAATTGGGAGGGCTTGCCCTTTACACAGTCAGGGAAGATATGTCGAAAGACCCCGTGGAGACCCTTGAAAAAGTGGCAGGAACCGGATATGCTTATGTGGAGGCTGCGGGATACAAAGAAGGCAAATACTACGGCATGGAGCCGGATGAATTCAAGAAAAGCCTTATGAAATTGGGGCTGACCCCCATGAGTACCCACCAGTCGACGATTACCCTTGAGAATGCGGATCAACTCATTTCAGATGCAAAAGCAGCCGGGTTCCGGTATTTCGTGATCCCGGTACCTCCTGAAGGACACTACACCCGCGACCCCGAAACGCAAAAGAGACACATGGACGGTGATCTGGAACCATTGGTCGACATGCTGAACACCATCGGTAAAAAATGCAAAGATCAGGGACTTTCCTTGTTGTATCACAACCACGACTTCGAATACGAAAAGAACGCGCAGGGCGTCGTGCCCATCGAGTATATGATTGAAAATACGAATCCCGAATACGTCAATTTCCAGATGGACCTTTACTGGGTTACCAAAGCCGGCTCCGACCCGTTGGCTTACTTCAACAAATACCCCGGGAGTTTCAAGGCGTGGCACGTAAAAGACATGGACGAGGAAGGCAATTTTGCGCCGGTCGGAACCGGAACGATTGATTTCAAGAGGATCTTGAAAGAGAAAGAAATGTCTGGCATGCAGTTCTATTTGGTTGAGCAAGACAGGAACTTTAAGACCCCTCCCCTGGAAGCGATCAAAATAAGTCACAAGAGCCTTGTAAAACTGGGTTTTGAATAATATTCGAGAGTTGAATCCGTCAATATTTCAGAGTAAATCTAACAAACTGACGAAAAATCAAAACATGAAAAAAGCCAATAACATACTAAGCCTTGTCATTGCCGGCATTCTTCTGGTGGGATGCGGGCCGAAATTTGAAGAAGAGAACCAGGGTGATTTTATCCTGGTAAAAAATATAGGGGGTGAAAACCTGGGTTACCATCCTGATTCAGGGATCAAGATAATCACTGCAAATCGTTTTGCCTTCAAGGACCTCAACAGAAATGGAAAGTTGGACCGCTATGAAGACTGGCGCCTGTCGCCTCAAGAACGAGCCGCTGATCTGGCCTCCAGGATGTCGGTGGATCAGATAGCTGGCCTCATGCTTTACAGCGGACATCAGTCCATACCCAGCACAGGTGGATGGAGAGGACCCGTCCTGTACGGGGGTAAACCCTTTGCTGAAAGCGGAGCACTTCCGAGCGACTTGTCCGATAGTCAAAAGAAATTCCTGGATGAGGACAACCTGAGACACGTATTGATCACCTCAGTCGAGTCTCCTGGAATTGCTGCCCAATGGAACAATAAGGCCCAGGCGATGGTCGAGGGTCTCGGAATGGGAATACCGATCAACACGAGCTCTGACCCCAGACACGGACTCAGTTCCTATGCGGAATTCAATGTGACCGGAGCAGATATCTCCATCTGGCCAGAAACATTGGGTCTTGCTGCAACCTTCGACCCGGAGGTGATGAAGCTTTTCGGGGACATTGCCTCGAAAGAATACCGCGCACTTGGAATCTCAACTGCCCTTTCCCCACAGATTGATCTGGGCACAGAACCACGATGGTACAGATTTCCGGGTACCATGGGTGAGGATCCTGATCTGTCTACCGACATGGCCAGAGCCTATGTGGATGGCTTTCAGACTACCGCAGATTCCAGGGCTAATGGCTGGGGCAATCAGAGTGTGAACACCATGGTCAAGCACTGGCCGGGTGGAGGTTCGGGAGAAGGCGGGCGAGATGCCCACTTCGGCTATGGTGCCTACGCCGTGTACCCGGGAAACAATTTGAAAGAACATGTCAAACCCTTTGTCGAGGGCGCACTGAAACTGGAAGGCGGAACCGAAATGGCGTCGGCGATCATGCCCTACTATACCATATCTGTTGATCAGGACACCGTGAATGGGGAGAATGTTGCAAATGCGTATAACAAATACCTGATCACAGATTTGCTCCGGGAAACCTACGGATATCAAGGGGTCATTTGCACCGATTGGCTCGTTACCGCGGATGCGAATTCGATCGTAGAGTTCCAGGGCAAAAGCTGGGGCGTTGAAAATCTATCTGTCGCCGAGCGGCACTACAAAGCCCTTGAGGCGGGAGTTGATCAGTTCGGAGGAAACAACGAAAAAGGTCCGGTGCTCGAGGCCTATCAAATGGGAGTTGAAGAGCATGGGGAAGAATATATGCGCAAACGATTTGAAGCCTCAGCGGTGAGGCTATTGATGAACATTTTCAGGACGGGACTGTTCGAAAATCCCTACCTGAATGTCACGGAAACAGAAGAATTAGTTGGCAATGATGAATTTCGAAAAGCCGGATACGAGGCCCAGCTTAAGTCTGTCGTCATGTTGAAAAATTCTCAAAAGGCCTTGCCTATTCAACAAAAACAGAAAGTCTACATCCCTGAGCGCTATATCCCTGCAGGGAGAAACTGGTTCGGCAGGGAGATTCCGGAAAGGACAGAATTTCCGATCAACCTGGAGGTTGCGAAAAGATACTTCGATGTTGTTGACACAGCAGCCGAAGCAGATTTTGCGATCGTTGGCATTGAAAGCCCTGACGGTGGAGTCGGATATGACCGGGGTGACCTCGAAAAAGGAGGGAACGGCTACGTGCCCATCAATTTGCAGTATGGAGATTACAAAGCCCTTGAGGCGCGTGAGGTCAGTCTTGCCGGCGGTAGCCCCATGGAAGATTTCACCAACCGCAGCTACAAGGGTAAAACGGTATCAACCTCCAACAATTCCGACCTGAAAATGGTTCTGGACACAAGAGAGGAAATGGGAGAAAAACCGGTCATCGTAGTGATCAGGGTGTCAAATCCCATGGTGTTCTCAGAAATAGAACCCAGCTCGTCATCGATCCTGATCCATATGGGTGTACAGGACGAAGTATTGTTGGATATCATTTCCGGCAAATCGGAACCTTCTGCCCTCCTGCCCTTCCAAATGCCGGCCGACATGACTACGGTAGAGAAGCAATTTGAAGACGTGCCGCGCGACATGACGCCGTACAAAGACGCAGATGGGAATACCTATGATTTTGCATTTGGCTTGAACTGGAAAGGTGTCATTGACGATGCCCGGGTAAAAAAATATAAATAGCAAAACGAAATCGCCATTTGGAAAACTGGAAATGACCCATAAAAAAAGCCCTCCAAGATGGAGGGCTTTTTTTGTGCGGGCGGAGGGACTCGAACCCACACACCTCGCGGCACTAGATCCTAAATCTAGCGTGTCTACCAATTTCACCACGCCCGCTTATTTTTAGGAGTGCAAATATAATCAATTTGAATCTTTAACAAATTAAAGATGAATCTTTTTTAAGAATATTTCATCCTAATAATTTCCATATTTCGTAACTTAGAAGGTATTGACTATTACACGTAATAATTAGGGTTCAATTCTTACCTTTAAAATACTCCCGAAATGAAAAAAATATCAAAAAAAATTCTGATCCTAAGCCTGTTTACTTTTGTCTTAAATTTTGGTTTCGCACAGGTTACAGCGGATTTTGACAAATCTGTTGATTTTAACAACTACAAAACCTACAGCTTTGGAGGATGGCAAGATGACAGTGGAAAGATCCTGAATGATATTGATAAAGATAGGATGCGCAAAGCCTTCCAGGAAGAATTCGCTGCTCGAAACATGAAAATCGTTACAGAAAATGCTGATGCAGTCGTGGTCCTCTATCTCGTTATCAACCGCGAAACCAGCACCACAGCGTACACGAATTATACGGGTGGTATGGGGTATGGTACTCGCCGAGGCTGGGGAATGGGTGTTGGTGGCGTTGGCATGGGAAGCTCGACAACTACCTTCAGCGAAAATGACTATCAAGAAGGGACCCTGGTTGTAGACATCTATGATGCCTCTGATCAGAAATTAATCTGGCAAGGAACTTCACAAAGCACGGTTCAGGAGAACCCCTCAAAAAGAGAAAAGACAATTCCAAAAAGAGTTGGTAAACTCATGAAGAAATATCCTATTAAACCTGTCAAATAACGTTTTAGAAATCGGCTCAATACGTATCCTTGATCCAGTGATAAGGCTTTCGCGTCTTCCATTTACCCCCTGTGAAATCCGGGAATTTCTGAGGGGCTCCTCCCTGTGCTATCGACATCTCAGAGAGCGGGGTAACTGCGCTCCAGGCTGCTGCATCATAGGCATCCATAGGTGGGGCGATCTTTCGTTTGGCTGATTCCACAAAAGCATTCAACACGAAAAAATCCATGCCGCCATGGCCCGACCCTTCGGCATATTCACCGAATTTTCCCCAAAGCGGATGATCGTGCTTGTCCAACCAAAAATCGGCTGGCTCCCATTGGTGCCCCTCGGTCTCTCCTTCAATATACATGCGGTTTCCATCGACTTCCCAAAGCCCTTTGGTACCCTGTACCCGAAATCCCAGGGAGTACGGACGGGGCAGGTTCGTGTCATGGGTAATCAGGATCGTCTCTCCGTTTGCCGTATCAATGGTTGTTGTAATGACATCCCCCAGCTTGAATTTCAAGTCGGCGTTTGGATGATCCTCCCCTCCCGTTTCAACAATATAGTTGTGAAGTCCCCGGCTCTTTGTGGCATGAGAAGTCAGGGACACAAATTGATTGCCCCTGTTGATGTCGCACATGACTGCGACCGGGCCGAGCCCGTGTGTAGGATATACATCGGCGTTCCTGTCCAGGGAATACTGGGTCCTCCATTTGGATTCGGAAATGCCCTTCTCCCCGAATTCCGCACCCTTGCCATAGGCTGTTTTACCATCGTTGAATTTGACAAATCTCAAATCGTGCTGATACCCGCAACGGAAGTGCATCAGTTCCCCGAAGACGCCCTGGCGCACCATGTTGAGAACCGCCATGACATCGCGCCTGTAATTGACATTCTCCAGGATCATCAAATGCGTTCCGGTGGCTTCATGGGTCCTGACCAGGTCCCAGCATCCCTCCATGGTGGTTGCCGCTGAGACTTCCAAACCGGCGTATTTGCCGGCCTTCATGGCATCAACTGCCATCTTCACATGCCACTCCCAGGGCGTCGAGATGATCACGGCGTCGAGATCCTTCAACTCCAGCAGGTTCCTGTAATCGTAATCATTCTTCCCAAATACACGAGGTTTCTTCTGGCTTGCTTTTTGGATCAGCTCGAGATTCAAATCGACTCTCACCGGATCAATGTCACAAATCGCTGCGATACTGACGTCGTCGCGCAAGAGAAGATTCTTGAGATGATTCGTTCCGCGAAGCCCGATGCCAATGAGGCCGACCCGCAATACATCTTCGCCGGAGCTTCTCGAGAGGGCAATTTGTGGTGAGAGAATAAGGCCCGAACCGGCCACCGCAGATTTGTAGAGAAAGGATCTTCGTGAATTCATGTTTCTAATGGATTGAGGTCATTGGTTTAAGGTGCGGGAGCTATGTTCAAATATAAAAAAAGCAGGTTTCTTTTAACTATATTTGTTCTTTGAAAAAAATTGGCTCAATGACCGACATCAAGACATATATCTCCCAAAATAAAGACCGTTTTATCAGCGAACTTATCGAACTCCTGAAAATCCCTTCGGTCAGTGCAGATCAAAACTTCAAAGAAGACATCCTCAAGACAGCCGAAGCAGTTGCCAAGGCTCTCTCAGATGCTGGGTGCGAAAAAGTGGAGATCTGTGAAACACCGGGTAACCCTATAGTGTATGGAGAGCATATTCTGGGTGAAGATCTTCCAACGGTACTCGTCTATGGACACTATGACGTCCAGCCGGCTGATCCGATAGAATTGTGGACATCCCCGCCTTTTGAGCCCGTTATTGAAAAAACGGAGGTTCACCCTGAAGGAGCAATTTTCGCAAGGGGTGCCTGCGATGACAAAGGTCAGATGTATATGCATGTGAAAGCCTTTGAAATCATGATGAAACAAGACACCTTGCCCTGCAATGTCAAATTCATGATTGAAGGCGAAGAAGAAGTCGGCTCTTGTAGCCTGGAGTGGTTCGTCGAGAGAAACCAGGAGAAGTTAAGCAATGACGTGATACTGATCTCAGACACAGGAATGATCAGCAACAACCAGCCCTCCATCACCACGGGGCTTCGTGGCTTGAGCTATGTAGAAGTCGAAGTGACGGGACCCAACCGTGATCTCCACTCTGGGCTTTACGGTGGTGCTGTAGCCAATCCTATCAACATTCTGGCCTCGATGATCGCTTCTCTTCATGATGAGAACAACCACATCACCGTTCCCGGATTCTATGACAAAGTAATTGAACTCAGCCAGGAGGAGCGGGATGAAATGGCGAAGGCACCATTTTCCCTGGAGGCCTACAAAAAGTCAATTGATATCGAAGACGTATTCGGTGAAAAAGGGTATTCGACCAATGAACGTAACTCGATTCGACCCTCACTGGACGTCAACGGCATTTGGGGTGGCTACACAGGCGAAGGGGCCAAAACAGTGATCCCCAGCAAGGCCTATGCAAAAATCTCCATGCGTTTGGTTCCGGATCAGGACCCGGATGAGATCACGGAACTGTTTAAAAACCATTTCGAAAGCATCGCCCCGAAAGAAGCACGCGTAAAAGTGAGTCCCCACCATGGAGGTCAGCCCTATGTCACTCCAATTGACAATATTGGTTACAGGGCGGCGAATAAGGCCTACACAGAAACCTTTGGGGTTCCCGCCATTCCACAAAGGTCAGGAGGTAGCATTCCGATTGTTGCGCTTTTTGAAAAAGAGCTGAAATCAAAAACCATCCTGATGGGATTCGGGCTCGACAGCGACGCCATTCATTCCCCAAATGAGCATTTTGGAATCTTCAACTATCTGAAGGGGATCGAAACCATTCCGCTGTTTTACAAGTATTATACAGAAATGATCAAAGGATAACACATTAAAAGTAGAAGGTTTACATGCTGATTTCCGATTCACATCAATTCATCTTTGTCCACATCAGAAAGGCGGCGGGAAGCAGTATCCGGGATACCCTGGAGCCACTGAGTATCGTAAAACCAACGGATACCTGGTCCAAGATCAAAAGCAGGTTCCTCAAAACAGAGAAGGATTACAAGAAATACGCATTTCGGCAGCACGATGACATCAATTCAGCCAAAAGGGTCATGCCCCCTGAGCTTTTCGAATCCTATTTCAAATTTGCCTTTGTGCGAAACCCCTGGGACCGCCTGGTATCTGAATATGAGTTCATCCGGCGCAGACCCAATCACGGAAGGCACTCAAAAGTGATGAAAATGGGCTTTGAGAAGTACATCGTCTATCAAAGCAAACGCTTCGATGCCCACCAAATCAATATGCTGGCCGACAAAAACGGAAATCTTCTCATGGACTTCATCGGGAAATTTGAGAATCTCCACGATGACTGGAACCGGATCACCGACAAGCTGGGAATTGAAAACAAGGAGCTTACACACAGAAAGAAGGCGGGTATCAAAGACTACAACTCCTATTACACAGATGAATCACGGGCCCTTGTTTCAGAGCTTTGGAAGAGAGATATAGAATCTTTCGGTTATCATTAAAAGCAAACTTTAACAAAACTTTATAATAACAAAGGCAATATCCGAGCAACATATGGAGAGGTTCTACCGTTGTTTTTAACTAAACCCTCCTCATTATGATAAAAGAATTCTTTTGGATGTGCTCGGGTGCTGACACCGACCTTCTCCAGGAAAGCCCAAAGTCAGAACAGATCAAATATGCGGGAATTGGCGGTACCGTTTTCTTTACCGCAGTGATGGCCTTCATTTCGGGGGGCTATGCGCTCTATACCGTATTCGACAATGTGTATGCCGCCGTTTTCTTTGGATTCGTCTGGGGACTATTGATCTTCAATCTCGATCGTTTCATCGTCTCTACGATCAAGAAACGGGATAATTTCTGGAAGGAGCTGCTCCAGGCCTCACCCCGGATCGTCCTGGCCGTGATCATCGCCATAGTGATCTCAAAGCCCCTTGAGCTCAAGATCTTCGAAAAAGAGATCGACCAGGTTTTGCTGGAGCAAAAAAATCAGATGACCCTTCAAAACCAGGAACAAGTAGGTTTGCAATACGCTACAGAAATCACTCGGGTTGAAGGAGAGATTGAACAAATTCAGGAACGCATCGATGGCAAAGAGAAGGAGGTAAACGAATTGTACGAAACCTACATATCCGAAGCCGAAGGAACCAAAGGGACCATGAAACTCGGCAAGGGGCCCGTGTATAAGGAAAAACGCGAAAAGCACGACGCCCAACTCCAGGAGCTCCAGGATCTGAAAGAAGCAGGAAGAGCCGAAATCGCAGAAAAGCGAACAGAACTCGCTGATCTCAGAGACAAACAAAAAGCACAGGTTGCCAGCAGTCAACCCATTATAGACGGCTTTGACGGGTTAATGGCGCGGATCAATGCACTTGGAGAACTCGCCTGGTTTCCGTCCTTTTTTATCTTGCTTTTGTTCATGGCCATTGAAACGGCTCCGGTTTTTGCCAAAGTCATGGCGCCCAAAGGTGCATACGACATGAAATTCGAAGAGCAGGAGGATGCCTTGAGAGTCTGGGTCGAGCAACAAAAGAATCAACGTGCTGCAGTCTTGCAAACCGACACGACCCTCAACGAGAAAGTCTACTACGACGTTGCAGAAGACGAAGAGATCTACGAATACAAGAAGCAGAAAGCCAAGGATCTGCTCAAGTTGCAATCGGACGTATTTTACAAAAAACAAGGGGAGGTCCTCGGAACTTGACGCGTTTTTTCTCTATTTTTATGGGAAAACCGAGAGCTGATGATCCCATTTATCGATGATGATTTCATCGAAGCACAGACTTCATTCAAGGACCTTGGAGACTTGCTCAATCGTGAGTTCAACAACCCTGAGGTCACCACGCCGCTTCGGCATCATCACGATTTTCCCAACCCGGGAGCAGGAAAGGATTCTACATTGCTTCTTATGCCCGCATGGCGCGCCGGTAAGGACCTGGGAGTAAAAATTGTCACAGTCAGTCCCGATAACGGAAAATACAATTTGCCCTCCATTCAGGGAAACTATCTCTACCTGGATGCTCACAAAGGCTCGGTCAGGGCCATATTCGATGCCAAAGCGCTGACAGCCAAACGCACTGCCGCTGTTTCCGCACTTGCTGCGACTTTCCTGGCACGTCGGGATTCAGACACGCTGCTCGTTTTGGGTACCGGTGCACTGGCGAGAAACCTGGTTCTGGCCCATGCCGAATTCAGCAGACTCAAACAGGTTTACATATGGGGACGAGACTTTGAAAAGGCCAATAAACTGGTTCGGAGCCTCATCCAAAGCCTGGATCAGAATTTGGGTGCCGATTTGGAACTTCAATCCTTTGCGATTGAGGCCGTACCCGATTTTGAAGCAGTTGTTTCAAAGGCAGACATCATTTCAACGGCGACCTTGTCTGAAAGTCCTTTGCTGATGGGAGATCATTTAAGACCAGGCCAGCACCTCGACCTGGTCGGATCCTATAAGAAAAACATGCGAGAGGCAGACGACCGGTGCATCGAGCGATCCCGCATTTTTTTGGACACCTACCAGGGAGGACTCAAAGAGTCTGGAGATATTGTGATCCCACTGGAATCGGGAATCCTGTCTCCTGCAGACGTGCGAGCAGATCTCTTTGAGTTGTGTTCGGGAACTCGCCCGGGTCGATCCGGCACGGATGAGATTACCTTGTTCAAATCGGTGGGTCATGCCTCCGAAGATTTGATTGCCGCCCGCTATTACTTTGAAATCTATGAGCGTTTACGAAAGAATACTTGAATACAGCCGGACCCTTGAACGCGGCACGCCCCACAAATATGGGGACAAACTCGCTTTCAAAACCATAGACCTGCACACGGGTGGAGAACCCCTGCGCGTAATCATGAATGGCTTCCCAGAGCCCAAAGGCAACTCAGTGCTGGAATACCGGCATTTTTATCGTAAATCCTGTGACCCATTCCGTAAGCTACTCATGTTCGAGCCCCGGGGTCATGCAGACATGTACGGTTGCCTTCTTACACCTCCCAATGACACGAGCGGAGATTTTGGAGTCGTATTCATGCACAATGAGGGCTATTCGACAATGTGTGGCCATGCGATCATAGCGCTGGCCACTCTTGCGTACGAAATGGGTTGGGTGGAAAATGGCAGAAAGGGCCCTTTGAAAATTGACGCTCCCTGTGGAAGGATTGAGGCCCATATCGACACGCAAGGCGGTCGCGTACTCGGGGCGAGATTTCGCGGCGTGCCCAGCTTTACAATCGACCTCGACAAAAACGTTGACATACCCGAATTGGGCAGCGTGAGCTATGACCTGGCCTATGGGGGTGCTTTTTACGCTTATGTCGATCTGGATAGAAATAATTTTGAACTTGAACTGGACCCTTCCGGATATCGGGATCTCATAGACCTGGGAATGAGAATCAAGGAAGCAGTTGCGAACCAGGGCCCCCCAGTGCATCCTTTTGAGCCTGATCTCAGTTTTCTTTACGGAACCATCTTCATCGGACCCTCAAAAAACACTGGAATCGATTCGCGAAACGTTTGCGTATTTGCCGACGGGGAGGTGGACCGCTCCCCCACCGGCTCGGGCGTGTCAGGGCGTTTGGCGATTCGCAGGGCGAGAAAAGAGATCAACCCCGGGGAAACGATGCGTATTGAGAGCATCACAGGATCCGTATTCACGGGCTCGGTGGTCGAAGACGTATCTTACGGACCTTATCAGGCTGTGATCCCCGAAGTGGCGGGCTCAGCATTTATCACGGGATTCCATACCTTTGTTTTGGACCCGAACGATCCACTTTCAACCGGATTTATTCTCAGATAAGATGTGGAACCTTAAAGAAACAAAAAACAGGAACAGCCTCCTCGACAACTTGCATTTGTCCAACGGGCAGCTGACGGCCAGGATATACCCCAACCTGGGAGGCAGCTTGCAACAATTGACTTTCAAAGGAGTTGACGTCATTGATGGAATCAGCCCTGATGAATCGGGTCTTGAGGAGTATAGAAATACCTTCAAATCCTCTGTTCTCTTCCCTTTTCCCAACCGGGTGAAAGACGGCAAGTATGACTACGGCGAGCACACCTATGAGCTTTCGATCAACGACTTGCATTTCAACAACGCCATACACGGACTCGTTCACGATCAGAATTTCTCTTATGAAATCGTCGAAAACGATTCCGACAAGATCATCTTGAAACTGACGCATAGAGCGGATGGGAGTCATGCAGGCTTTCCCTTTGCGTATGACTTGAACCTGATCTACACTTTTGATCGGTCAGGAGCCTTCGCCTTGAAATTTGAGGTGTTCAATTCAGGCTATCAAACTTTCCCTTTCGGGATCGGATGGCATCCCTACTTTCTGAGTCGTGACCTCAGTGAGAGTCGGGTTTCAGCCAAATTCAAGGATCAATTCATCTGCCCGGAGCGCATGATCCCCGAAGAAAAAGAAGAGGCGCAGCTTGAGGAGCAATTTGTCATTGGTGAAAAGGGTTTTGATGACGGGTTTTCACTGGTGGAACCGATCTGTAGCCTGGACACTCCTGAATATTCGCTCAAGATGGCCTTTGACACCGGATCAGAGCCCTACCTTCAAATCTATACGCCGGATCACAGGCAGAGCATTGCCCTTGAACCCATGACCTGCATTACAGATGCGCTCAACAACGGAATCGGGCTCGAAGCCCTTGATCCCGGGGAATCCTATCAATGGTCCATCGAGATGAAAGTCATACTCAGCAAGGAATCCGGCATATGAAAAGAGAATTCATCGAACTGTCCCTGAGTGAGAAAGAAGCCGAACGAATCGCCTGGGAACTTTTCGGCATCAAGGGTACAGCTCAAAGTCTGCCCGGAGAGATCGACATGAACTTCAAAATCGGGGTCCCTGATGGAAATGCCTATGTTCTGAAAGTCTCAAGGCCCGAAACAACGGTTGAATACCTCCAATTTCAGCAGGAGCTGCTCCAGCATTTGGAAACCTGTGACACGGAACTGGAACATCCAAGGGCCATAGCTGATCGGGATGGCCTTCTGGTATCATCCTATGAGATCAACTCGGGAGTTCGGCACGTCCGCTTGCTCAGTTGGGTTCCGGGAAGGATGTATAGCCAGGTCAATCCCCAGACCGACGCGCTCCGTCTCAGCCTGGGCAGAGCATGTGGAAGGATCACTTCAGCTCTGCAGGACTTCGAGCATAAGGAAGGTCACAGAAGGTTGGATTGGGATATCGCCCAGGGAGAATGGACAGTCAGGCATCTCGAGCTTTTCGCGTCTGCAAGAAGCAGGACCATACGCTATTTTCTTGATCGATTTGAGTCTCACAGACAGTCTTATGCCCTGCTTCGAAAATCCATGGTGCACAATGATGCGAATGACAACAACATTCTTGTTTCTGAAAACCTGGCCGATCCATCGGTGGTCACCACCATTGACTTTGGGGATACCATATACACACAGATTGTCAATGACCTTGCCGTAGCCTGCGCCTATGCCGCGATGAACCTGAATGATCCGTTACAGGGAATCTTGCCGGTCATCCGGGGCTATCACGAAAATTTTCCCCTGCAGGAAAAGGAACTTAGGTACCTGTATGACTGCATTGCTATGCGCCTTATCATATCGGTCACCAAATCAGCCCTCAACCGGCTTGAGGAACCTGACAACAAATACCTTCAGATCAGCGATGGTCAGGCATGGGATCTCCTGGAGAAATGGAAGGCGATATCCCCCGAACTGGCATATTACAGCTTTCGGGCAGCTTGCGGGTACAAATCTCATCCCAACTACGAATCATTTCTTTCCTGGTCCCAAAATTCAACATTCACGCTTAAAGAGCTATTTCCAACCGGTCCGGGAGACGATGCTGTCGATATTGATCTCAGTGTTGGAAGCACGTGGCTGGGACTTAAGGAGGATTTTGCGGATTTTGGATTTTTTGATTTTAAAATCGGTGAGCTCCAAAAAGCAAATCCCAAAAAGGTCATTGCCGGTGGCTACCTCGAGGCCCGCGGGGTTTATGCAACGGATTCCTACGACAAGCTGGGCAATTCCGGAAAGGAGAGCAGAACCGTTCATTTGGGAGTGGATTTCTGGCTTCCTGCAGGCACCCCGGTGCACGCCCTGTTGGACGGAGAAGTCGTAACCGCCGTGAACGATGCGGGAGACAAAGAATACGGCGGGCTTGTCATTATAAAGCACCAGTTGGAGAAATTTGCTTTTTTCACGCTTTACGGACATTTGACAGTGGCCAGTGCCACCCAGTGGAAACCGGGAGACCGGATCCCGCGCGGGGAACAGATCGCCGTATTGGGAGACTACCCGGAAAATGGCAACTGGCCCCCTCATTTGCATTTTCAGGTCATGCTTTCCATGCTGAATTACGAGATTGATTTTCCAGGTGTCGGGTATTTCAACCAGCTGGACGTTTTCGAAGAGCTCTGCCCGGACCCCAACCATCTCTTCAATTTGGAGGCCCTGGGTCCGCGAAAGCAAATCGATGAACAGGAGCTCCTCCGATTTCGCAAAGAGCACCTGGGAAGAGGGATGAGCCTGTCATACAAGCACCCACTTCATATCGTTCGGGGATCCGGGGCCTATCTCATCGATTCAACAGGAAAAAAATTCCTGGACACGGTGAATAATGTCGCTCATGTCGGCCATGAGCACGTGAATGTGGTCCGGGCCGGGCAGGCCCAGATGGCGGTACTGAATACAAATACCCGATATCTGCACAAAAACATCAACGAGCTGGCAGAGGAGCTCTTGCGCACCTTGCCCAAACAATTGAGCGTTGTTCATTTTGTCAATTCGGGGAGCGAAGCCAATGAACTCGCCCTACGCATGATCAAAACAGCGACGGGTCAAAAGGATGTTCTGGCCTCAGAAGTCGGCTACCACGGAAACACGAATGCCTGCATCTCAGTCAGTTCCTACAAGTTTGACGGCAAGGGAGGCGAGGGCTCCCCGGAGCATACCCATATCTTCCCGCTGCCGGATTCCTTTCGAGGCAAGTACAGGGGGCCGGAGACCGGGGAACTTTACATCAGCGAGGTACAGAGGCAAATCACCAAGGTCAGGAAGCTGGGTCGAAATATCGCAGGTTTGATCATTGAGCCCATCATCAGCTGCGGCGGGCAGGTTGAGCTACCCGAGGGCTTCATGAAAGGTGCCTTTGAGGCAGTTCGACAGGCAGGAGGGTATTGCATCTCCGATGAGGTGCAGGTCGGATGCGGCCGAATGGGCAAGGCCTTCTGGGGGTTTGAGCTCCACGGAACAATACCCGACATCTTGACCCTGGGCAAGCCACTTGGAAACGGTCATCCGATAGCGGCAGTGGTCTGTACCGAAGAGATTGCCAGGAAGTTTGCCAATGGCATGGAATTCTTCAATACCTTCGGCGGAAACCCTGTTTCCTGCGCCATCGCAACCCAGGTCCTTCGAACGGTTCGAGAAGAAAAACTCCAGGAGAACGCCCTTTCAACCGGCGAGTTTATCAAAAAGGAATTGAACCTATTGGGCAAACGCTTTCCCATATTGGGAGATATCCGAGGTCAGGGGCTGTTTCTCGGTGTCGAGCTGGTCGATGAAAACCTGGATCCTCTGGCCGAACAGGCCACTTATCTTGTGAACCGGATGAAGGAGTTCGGAATCCTGATGAGCACCGATGGACCCGATCACAATGTCTTAAAAATAAAGCCTCCCATGATCTTTACCCAGGACCAGGGACGCGAGCTGATCGCTACCCTTGAGATCGTTCTCAAGGAAGATTTTATGCAACTTGAATTCCCTAAAAAAACATCACGATGAAAAAATTACTGCTACTACTGATTCTCACACCCCTGTTTTGTTTCGGACAGGAAAAAGAATGGACCAAAGAAGAACAGGAGATTCTCGAAGTCATTGAAAAACAAAGACAGGATTGGAACAATTTTGACCTGGAGGGATTCATGAAGGGCTACTGGAAGTCCGAGGAGCTCAGGTTCTATGGAAAAAGCGGAGTCACCAGCGGATGGAACAGCACCCTTGAAAGGTATAAAAAGGCGTATCCCACGAAGGAGCACACGGGCCATCTCAAATTCGTGATCAATGAAATCTCCCGGATTGAAAAGAAATCGTATTACGTCATGGGTGAATTCTACCTGGAACGCTCCGTTGGAAATGCGAATGGAATCTTCATGATCCTGTTCAAAAAGATCGACGGAGAATGGAAAATCATAGCCGACACCTCCTGTTGAAATGTTTACCGTCAGAAAAGCCACTTTAGACGATCTGCCGGTGCTGCTCGAATTCGAGCAGGGTTTGATTCGGGCAGAAAGACCCATGGACCCGACCATTAAGGACGGAAAGATCTCCTATTACGACATTGGGGAATTCATTCGCTCGGAAGACTCGGATGTTTATATCGTCGAGCGTGACGGCGAGATTTTGGCATCCGGTTACGCAAGGATCAAACCCGACAGGCATTATCTGAAACACGAGCGCATGGGATATCTGGGGTTTATGTTCGTCCCTGAAGAGCACCGGGGCCAGGGTCTCAACAAATTGATCATGGACAGATTGATCGAATGGTGCAAAAACAGGGGACTCAATGAAATTCGACTGGACGTCTACCAGACCAACGAACCGGCCCTGAAAGCCTATGAGAAGGCGGGCTTCAAAAGACATCTGATCACCATGCGCCTCAACACCGACGAGACGTAGCATGGAATTCCATGGATTGAAGTTCCTTTAAAAGGAGCGCTCGGGCTGAAAGGGCTCGATGTCCATGGAAAGTTGCTGCCCGGATATGATCTCACTGACCAGTTTACCGGTACCGGTCGCCATGCTCCACCCCATCATGGCGTGCCCTGTGGCAATAGTCAAATTGTCACATTTTGAGGAACGACCGATATAGGGAAGGCCATCGGGCGTCACAGGTCGCAACCCGCTGGAGGCATCCCGCTTTTCTTCTTCGGTCAGCTCCACATCCGGATAATATCTTGTCGCCGCAGCTGCAATGGCATTCACGCGCACGGGATTCACATTCTTGCTGATACCGGCTATCTCCATGGTGCCCGCGAATCTTGTAAACCCGTTCATTGGGGTTACGGCAGCCTTTGCCTCGGTGAGAATGGCCGGATACTGTATTCCGGTCGGGCGGAAACAGTTGATGCGGTAGCCCTTGCCCGCCTGGAGAAGCATGTTGATCCCGATCTTCTTGCAGACCAACGGGGTCCAACTCCCGGCGGCAAGAACGAATTCATCCGCCTTGTACTCCTTTTCACCAGCAAGTATCTTGTGAATCCTGCCATTTTCCAATTTCAGGTCGGTGATCTGCTCATTTTTCAGGATCAGAACGCCCTCTTCTTCGAGGGTCCTCTTCATATTTTGCATGAACTCATGCGGGGTAGTATGGGAGTCACAGAGATAATGCGTTGCTCCTATGGCATCCAGGGATGTTTTGTTTTCAAGGGCTTTGAGCTCCTCCTTATTGAGCTCATTCACTTCCAGCCCAATGTTGCTTGCCATTTTAGCTACCCTGACTTCCTCTTCAAGCATTTTTTCCGTCTGGCAGATCATCAGTATGCCCTTCTTCTCAAAGTGAAAATCAAAACGAGGGTCTTTGCTGAGATCCTTGTACAAATCTTCACTCAAAAGGGAGATGTCGCGTATGACTCGAATCGATTTCTCGACGTGCCTCTCATTACAGGACTTGTTGAAGGCCCAGGCCCATTTCAGGAATTCCAGGTCCATTCGTGGTTTCACATAGAATGGACTCGACGGGTCGAACATCCACTGAAGTCCCTTTCTGACCACACCGGGAGCAGACAGGGGAATGATATGGCTGGGTGAGATATACCCGGCATTGACATATGACGCCCCGTCATCGAGGTTGGACTGGTCGATCACGGTGACCCGATGTCCTTCTTTTCGCAAGTAGTAGGCTGAACACAATCCGATGATTCCACCTCCTATAACTATGATTTCTTTCATAACAGCCTCAAATTAAGGTCTTTCTTATTACAGGTTCGACCCTTGCAATTTACTCATTTCTTCTCCAGGCTTGACTCACTTTTTTCATTGACATCCATGATCAAATCACCTGGAACCCGAGGGCATAAGGATCGTCGTCCGGATCGATGCTTATCGTATTATGCCCGAACACTTTGGCCCAACCCCGAATACTTGGTACTATGGCCCGTTGACCTCCTACTTCGCTGACCTCCTCGATTCTTCCAACAAAACGGGAGCCTATATAACTTTCATGGATGAATTCCTCTCCCACCGCGAGCTTGCCCTTTTCAAACAATTGGGCCATTCTGGCCGAAGTTCCCGTGCCGCAGGGGGAACGGTCTATGGCCTTGTCTCCGTAGAAAACCGCGTTTCTTCCCGATGAAGTGGCGTCGAGCGGATCCCCGGTCCAAAGCATGTGAGTTGCCCCATGGATCGCGGCGTTCTCAGGGTGAACAAAATGATCGGGATATTTTTCATTGATTCTTTTGCGCACCTGCTGCGACATCCTGATGATTTCAGAGGCGGTGAAGTCCTGTACTCCCGAGAAGTTCTTTTGCGGATCCACGATGACGTAAAAATTGCCTCCGTATCCAACATCGAAAACAAGCTCTCCAATGCCGGGGCAATCAACCTTCAATTCAGAGGCCGCCAAATAGCTTTTTACATTGGTCAATTGCACCCATTTGACTTTGTTTCCTTCCTGGTGGTATTTTATACGTACCAGCCCGGCCGGGGTTTCCATTCGAACCTCACCTGGTATCCTGGGCCTGATCAGCCCTTTTTCGATCCCAATGGTGATCGTGCCAATGGTGCCGTGTCCGCACATCGGAAGGCATCCGGAGGTCTCGATAAACAAAATGCCAAAGTCATTCGCAGGGTCATGGGGGGGATACAGGATGCTCCCGCTCATCATGTCATGCCCACGGGGCTCGAACATGAGGCCCCTGCGTATCCAATCGTACTCCCGCATGAAGTGCAACCGCTTCTCGCTCATGTCGGCACCTTTCAATTCGGGTCCGCCGGAAGCCACTACACGCACGGGATTTCCGCAGGTATGGCCATCTATGCATTCGAAAAAACCTTGCATCAGATCCCTTCTCTCGTGTTTACGTTGTTTATCTTCCTCTCGATGCCCAGGGGGTTGTCGTTCTTCAACTCTTCAGGCAGTAGCTCATCCGGCCAGTCCTGGTAGCTGAAAGGTCGGGCCCATCTGCGTATCGAATAGGTTCCGACCGCGGTAAAACGACTATCTGTCGAGGCAGGATAAGGACCTCCGTGCACCATAGAGGGACAAACTTCAACACCGGTGGGCACACCGTTGTAGATGATCCTCCCCACCCGGTTTTGGAGGGCCTCGACAAGGCCTGCATATCCAGACAACTCATCCTGACCAGCAATAACAGTACCTGTCAACTGACCTTCGAGTTGAGATACAACTTCCTCAAGCTGAGACGCGTTGTCACATTGAACCACCATAGTAAACGGACCAAAGACTTCCTGGTGCAGCGCAGTATTGTTTAAAAATGTGGTTCCTTCCACTGTCGTGACGGCCTGTCGGGCAAAATTTGCGGGTACGTCCCGGGTCAGTTCGGCTACAACTGAAAGTCCTTCCTGTGACATGGCCTTCTGCTTGTTTCTCTCATAAGCACCGACAATATTCGGGTGCAACATGATGGAGGGTTCGATTTCGACCATAGCTCCTGCAAGATCCTGAACGAATCGATCAAGCTCGTCTCCTTTTATTCCAAGCAACAAACCGGGATTCGTGCAAAATTGACCTGTCCCGAGGGTCACTGAACCAGCATACTGGTCGGCGAGGCTTTTCCCTCTTTCCTTCAAGGCTCCCGGAAGCAGAACAACCGGGTTGACACTGCCCATCTCGGCAAATACGGGTATGGGTTCTTCTCTTCGGGCCGCCAGATCGAGCAAGGCGCGTCCACCCCGAATGCTTCCGGTAAATCCAACCGCTTTCACTTTGGGGTGACTTACCAGCTGTACCCCGACTTCAATACCGCTGCTGTTCAGGTTTGAGAATAC
Source organism: uncultured Flavobacteriaceae bacterium (assembly GCA_942492425.1). GTDB lineage: Bacteria > Bacteroidota > Bacteroidia > Flavobacteriales > Flavobacteriaceae > Lutimonas. The sequence goes on along the minus strand of CALOEQ010000001.1, from coordinate 282,527 downwards.
GCCATTGGGCATTCCGGTTTGTCGGGCGGCTTTTACAATCGCTGAGGCAACCAGCTCTCCGGTCCCCGCATGCATGGGATGGGATTTTACCACGACAGGGCAACCCGCGGCCAGTGCTGCAGCCGTGTCACCTCCGGCCGTAGAGTAAGCAAGAGGAAAATTGCTTGCCCCAAAAACGACAACCGGCCCCAACGGAATGAGCATTTTTCTGAGATCGGGTTTAGGCACGGGCTCCCGATCCGGCAAGGCCGTATCTATGGATGCCTCGACCCAGGATCCTTCTTTCACCAAATCGGCAAAAGATCTCAGCTGAAAGACGGTTCTCCCGCGTTCGCCTGCCGCTCTGCCCGGGGGCAGGCCCGATTCCATGCAATAGGTCTCAATCAGTTCGTCTCCGAGGTTCATGATCTCATCGGCAATGGCATTCAAAAAAGCCGCTTTCCGCAGTCCCGAAACGTTTCTATACTGCTCAAAGGCACTCCATGCCAACTCCACGGCCTGGTCAATCTCGGCAGGAGACGCCTCTATAAATAGAGTTTCATTCTCTGTATTCGAGGTCGGGTTAAACGTGCGGAAGGTAACCTCACCTGAACCTTCGAGTTGCTCTCCTATGTAATTCTTTCCGGTAATCATATTTTCAAATTTGTTCAATGGATCGGATTTCTTTGTAGTTCGGAAGACTGGGCCGGGTTTTCAAGGCCCTCTCAATGATGTCAAGCACCTGTTTTCTCTCCTCACCCGTCAAAGGCAATCGGGGCTCCCGAACGTTTTCGGTGCCAATTCCAGTGGCGACTTCCGCAAGTTTTATATTCTGCACCAGCTTGGTGTTTATATCGAGTTCCAGCAAGGGCAGGAACCAGCGATAGATCTCGATGGCCTCTTCAACTCTCCCCGCCTTTGCCAGTTCGTAAATAGCTACAGTCTCGGCGGGAAACGCGCATACCAGACCAGCCACCCATCCGTCGGCTCCGATCAAAAGACTCTCCAGGGCCAGGGTATCAACACCACATAGAATCGCCAGTCTGTCGCCAAACCGATTACGAATTCGACTGATGTTGGAAATATCGCGGGTGGATTCCTTCACCGCCTGGATGTTGTCACAGGATTCCAACAGCTCTTCAAACATGTCGAGGGTCACCTCTATCCCATAATCAACAGGGTTGTTGTAAATCATGATCGGAAGTACCGTGCTCTTCGCTACCTTCCTGAAATAGGTAACGGTTTCACGATCATCCGCCTTGTATCTCATGGGAGGGAGCATCATCAGACCCGAGGCGCCATCCTCCTCCGCTATTTTCGCCATTTCGACAGCAGAACGCGTAGACTGCTCCGCGATGTTAATGATCACCGGAACTTTTCCGTCCACAATGCTGACGGTTTTTCGTACCAGAATTCTCTTTTCTTCCAGGGTCAAAGTACTAGCCTCACCCAGGGTGCCCCCTAAAATTATGCCGTGAACACCCGCGTCCAATTGAGCCCTGATATTCACTTCAAAAGCTTTGAGATCCAACTGATCCGAGTCGTTGAACTTGGTCGTGACGGCTGGCATCACGCCCTTCCATTTTACTGTCATGATAAATTGTTTTTGTTAGCACAAAGTTAACGACTCAGCGCTTCTGCCAATATGTTTAAATTAGCCATAACTAGTACTATTATACCCTTTTTAAAGATTTATTTAGATTTTTTAAATAGTATTTAGCTATTTTTAGCTCGTGAAAGTGCTCCCATTCAGCATACCCAAACCGGAAAACACGACCCTTTTGTTCCAGGAGGACCGGGGGGATAATTTTTTCGCCCAGCTACATCAACACGAGGAAATACAGATCAGTTGCATACTCAAGGGGGAAGGCACCTATTATATAGGAGATAGCTTCGGACAATTCAAAAAAGGAGACATTTTTGCAATTGGACAGCATCTGCCTCACGTATTCACCAATCAGGACTCCGGTCAGGGGGTGCATATGATCTCACTTTTTTTTACTCCGGATGCATATGGTTCGGGCTTTTTCGATCACCCTGAGTTCAGCGAGTTTCAGAATTTGTTTGAAATTGTAAAGCTGGGATGCCAACTCGGTTCAAACTCGTCTGAGGCAAAACAAATCATGTGCGACATGAGAAATCAATCGGCACTGGATCGTTTTCTTTCCTTTATTGAGCTCTTGCAGATCTTCAGCAGGAGTCGATTGCTCCCAATTTCCTCTTTTGTCATCAAGAAACGCTTCGGTGAGGAAGAGGGAAATCGGATGCGAAAGATCATGGAATTCACATTTGCCCATTACGACAGGAAGCTTTCGGTTTCCCGGGTGGCGGAAATTGCGAGTATGACGCCAAATGCATTTTGTCGTTATTTCAAACAGCGCACCAACAAAACCTATATCAACTTTGTCCTTGAGATCCGCATTGGGCAAGCTTGCCGATTGTTGAAACAGAGAAAAGATCTTCAAATCTCAGAAATAGCCTTCCAGTGCGGCTTCAACAACCTGACCAATTTCAACAGGAAATTCAAGCAACTGAAAAAGCTCACTCCTTCCGAGTTCAGGCAGGCAGGAAAGAAAAAGGCCGCCCGAAAGGACAGCCTTAATTCCACTTAACATTAAAAATACTACTTGGACAAGCCCGATATATAGGTATAAATGTAGTCCTCATGGACCCCCGTGTAGTACTTGCTGCCTTTTTCCCATCTTTCTTTGCGTTCCTCATCCGACCAGGCCTCTTTGGCCAACTCCGGACTGCGATCGAGCATTTTTTCAAGTGATGTCAGATCTTCTACATAGAACGCTTCAATAAACTCGGTTCGGTCGGCACCGTAATAATGCGTACTCGGGTAGTATCCCAAAACGAATTCATTCTTGTGAACTACCTTTTCCAATCGCTCGTCACGGAGCTCTTTCCACTCTTTCATGGTTCCGTCTTCTGGAAACGCAAAATGGCTGATGCGAAGGTAAAGAGTCAGGTCCTTGGTCGGCATCTCTGCCAAAGGTTTGGCTCCGTCGATAATAGAGTAGATCTCGTCGGAGTGCTCGTTGGAATAAAAGTCATTTCGCTTTTCAAAAAATTCAGCTCTGGCATCGTCATCCGGCCAGGCCTCTTTGGCCAGTTCAGAGCTCCTTTGAGCAGCTTTCTCAATGGCCTCCCATGACCCAAAAGTCTGTGTGTACTCCAGGGTGGTATTGTCATCCGTGAACTGGTGCATAAAAAATGACGCTCCCATGATGTGTTCATTCTTCATCACCACCTTGTCCAGATATTCTTTCTCAATGGCCTTCCAGTCAGACATCTTGAAATCATCTTTTTCCATGTTCCAGTGCATTGTGGTTCGGGTGATGTACTTTGGTGCCTCATCATTCTCCTGGGCATTAAGAAAGCCACTGAAGACCAAAACAAGGGCAACCGAGAGCAAAATTCTAATTGTTTTCATAAAAAAGGGGTTGTTTTAGGTTAATACGGATAAAAAATATCCCCTTTTTCCGGTTCATCGAAACGTATTAGGACCAAAGTGCCCTATTTGTTTTCAAGGACCCCTTTTGGCTTACCCGAATTGTTCACGTATCTTTTTTGGAAGGCTCTTTACCACCAGGGCATAAGAATGATCAATCAATTCAACAAAGAGCTCTTCGGGGAAAGACCCATCGACGTGCACCGTGTTCCAATGCTTTTTATTCATGTGCCACCCGGGGCGGATGCTCTCATACTCTTCCCTGAGCACAACAGAACGATCGGGATCGCACTTCAGGTTCACTTTGAATTCGGGATCATCCAATCCGGTAAGGGCGAACATCTTTCCGGCCACTTTGAAGACCAGGGTGGTTTCATCGAAAGGAAACTCTTCGGTCACAAGTGGCTTGCTGAGACAGTAAACTCGGAATTCTTCTACATTCATCTTTTGTCTTCAATATTAATCTTTTAAACATATAACAATGCGACTTTGATCTGATCGTAGCTCAACTGGCCTTTCAAGATTTCAAATATGGGCTTTAGGCTAACCGTTTCACCATGCTTCCCCTCTTTTAAAACCTTTTTGCGCGCGTTCCTGACTTTCGCCATTGTGCTCCGGTCGGGTTTGAAACGACTCAAATCCGTTTGGGGATAGAGGGATGCTATTTTGATCAAATGGGTGCAAAGGGTTCCGATGGTAAGATCCCGCTCGATCGCAATCTCCTCCAGGGAATGACCCTGGTCGATAAGTTGCTTGGTGACCAGGTAGGTCGATTTTTTTCTGACCTTGACTCCCTTTTCAAGGCTTCGACGGTTTGCTCTGATCTCATCGGCATCGACAGTACCTCCACACTTCTTGACGAAATTCTCAGCTTCGGATCGAAGCTGCTCCTCCCCGAACTCACGCTCGGCTTCCTCTGAAAGCTCCTGGAAGCGAATATCCGCCCGTAAAGCAAGTGCGTCCACCTGGAGGGCCGTATCATTGAGCCCCAGCAATTTCAGCCCCTCCAGGCTTTTGACACGCGAAAGGGCCACGTATCCCTGGCCCCGTTCGAAAGTCTTCCCCAGGTCCATAACGGCTGAATCCAGGGTCATGCCCTGGCTCTTGTGCACGGTTATGGCCCAGGCCAGGCGCAAAGGCACTTGGGTATAACTGACTAAAAGCTTCCCGGTTTCGTCTTCAACCCGCCATTCTTCAGGCTCCGCCTTCAGGTCCAGGCCGTTGGTCAACCGAACGAGTGGAATGCCTTCCTTGTCAAATCGAACCACCTCACCCATGGAGCCGTTCAGATAGCCCTTCTCGTAATTGTTCTTGACAAACATGACTTTGGCACCTTTTTTCAATTGCAGCACCGGTGGCGCCATGATGGATTTGCTGATCGTTTCCCCCAATTTCAGGTTCCCCTTCATCTTGGAATCGAAAGTCTTGGTGCGTCCCTCGAGTTTTTTCAGCTGGTCCTGATTGACGCGATCCACGTCAATGTTATGCGTGTACAGCCGAGTGGATCCCTCTAAAAGCTCCTCCTGAGAAGGACCGCCGGTCATGTTATTCCTTCTCTCGTTCAATTGATCTATGGCTTCAGGTGACACACTTCCGGACCGTATCTCGTTCAAAATGTCACTGAATTGATTGTCAGATTGCCTGAACTGGTCCGTGAGATAGCATATGGTCAGCTTGGCCTCCAGCCATGATGCGCTCATAAAGCTGAACTTGTCCCGGCTGCTCTCCGTCGAATCGCCGATGGGGGGCAGCTGAAAGAAATCCCCGCAAAGCACCAATTGTAGCCCGCCGAAAGGCTCCTCATTCTCCCGAAAGGATCGGATCACCTGGTTCACAAGGTCGAGCTGACGGGCATGGAGCATGGATATCTCATCTATGATAAGCACTTTGGTCTTTTCCATATGCTTCTTGAGATACTTCTTGGTCTTGAGGTCCCTGAGCTGTCGCGGACTGAGCGCATCCTTGATTCCTATGCCCGACCAGGCGTGAATCGTCGTGCCTTCTAGGTGTGTCGCTGCTATGCCTGTAGATGCCGTAATCGAAACCGGTATCCTTCTTGCTTTGAGATATTTTATGTATTGATTCAACACGTAGGTCTTGCCCGTACCCGCTGACCCTGTAAGAAAGGTGTTTCTACCCGATTTCAAAATGGCGAGTGCCTGATCCTGGTCCAAGTGCCGTGTAATTTTTTAAGAAGTTAGTTTTTTGGTTTCTCCAGGAAGCTCCCCTTTGTTGCTCTTGGCGAGCAGCAGGTCCTGATAGTCGAGCGACCAGCCAATGGTTTCCACGATATTCTGAACCAGCAGCACAGCCTCCAGGGCTTCGCTGCGGGCGGTGTCAAGCAAACCGCTTTCGGGAATCTTTTCCAATACATGATCCTTCGCCTTGGTATTCACTTCAGTGAGATCAGACGAATCAAATTTATTGAACAACCCTTCCTTTTTGTCGTAATATCTGAGATCTGTTTCGAGGCTCAGGACCTCGGGATCCGGGAAGTCTGTCAGCTTGATGGTCTTCTTTTCTGTAATCGCCTCCATCTTGATCCTTGAGAGATCAAACCCCACATATGCCTTGGCATTGATCAGCAACACAGCCTTCTTTTTGCTTGAAACCATGCTCATGAACCGTTCCTTGGTATTCTCGTAGTGATAGATCTCAGCAAACTCGCCTTCAACGGTGATCAATTTCCACACCTTCCTTATTTTTTTCATCAGGATGGTCGATTGGGCCTGAGTTAGATCTTTGGTTTTCTGAAGCTTCACATAGCGCATCACCCAATACGTGACAATAGCGCCCAGAAAAAGTCCTAAAAGTGCTTCCATTTTTGATATCTTGTGTTAAAAGTACTAAAAATCGGGGTCATTCAGAGACAGGAAGTCCATAGAGAATGTCGGTCATTCCAGAAAAAGATCCGAGGCTATCCCATCGATGAGAAAAAAACCGGCCTTTGTCGCTCGTAGCCGTCCCGATTCCACTTCCAAAAGTCCCTGGCCGAGGAAACGATCTGACCTCACCTTCAGCTTTTTTAAATGGCCAACTCCAAACTGTCCCTCAAAAGATTCCAGGGAAAGCCCCCAACGGGTTCTCAGTCCGGTCATGATCATCTCGTTCATTCGGTCGGTTTCACTCAAAGTCTCAAATTCGCGATCCGGAATACCCCGCTCAATTCCTTTCAGGTATTTGGCGTTATTGGCGACATTCCAGGATCGTGTGTTTCCTGCATAGGAATGCGCAGAAGGGCCAATTCCGAGATAGGGTTTCCCCTGCCAATAGGACGTGTTGTGCCTGGAGAAGAAACCTGTTTTCGCAAAATTGGATACCTCATAGTGGATAAAATCCCGCTTTGCTGATTCTTCCATCAATATCTCAAAATGGATTCGTGCCTGCTCCTCGTCAGGTGCCTCGCATTTTCCTTTTCGGATGAAATGATCCAGGGCCGTTTTGGGTTCCACGGTCAGTGCGTAACTCGAAATGTGCTGAATTGGGAACTCAAAGGCCTGCTCCAAATTCGTTTTCCAGGCATTCACATCCAATCCCGGGATTCCGTAAATCAGGTCAATGCTGACATTGTCAAAATAGCTGCACGCTGTTTCCAGGGATGCCAGGGCCTGGTTCCGATCATGGGCGCGGTTCATGAATTCCAGGTCTTGATCCCGAAAGGACTGTATTCCCAGGCTCAACCTGTTTACGGGCGTCTTCGAAAGCTCAACGATCCGGTCTGCCTCCAGGTCGTCCGGGTTGACCTCCAGGGTGATCTCTGCATTGGAATCAACTTCAAAATTGTCTTCAATACACGAAATCATTCGCTCTATCTCTACCGGATCAAGAAGGGAAGGCGTTCCACCCCCGAAGTAAATCGTTTGAACCGCTGTCTGTGGCCGGTCAGCGATCGCGAAATCGTCTTTTCGCATCCGAATTTCTCTTTCCATCGCAGTCAGCATTTCCTCTTTTCGACGCATTGAAGTGGAAAAGTGAAAATCACAATAGTGGCAGGCTTGTTTGCAAAATGGAATGTGCAGGTAAATTCCGGACATAGGTTCAAGAATAAAATCCGGTTCAAAGATACCGTTTCAGAGAGAGATTCTGATTCAAAGATACTTGTATTCCAGGATGACGGTTCCATTCACCTCGTCACCCGTGTCTTTTGAGGATTCCTCGCTTTGCTCACTGCCAATGAACTTCAATGGCAAGTTGAATTTCTTGACCTCAAAGTTAACTTCGGTGCGAGAAGGATAATCCCCCGAATCATATTGATTGACCGTGGTAAAGGTTCCGTGCTTGCGTGTATTCACAACTGATTCATAGATGAGCAAAGCCTCCGGATCGAAAATGATGTCAGCCGTTATCCAGTCAGCCGAGGCATCCAGGGAAACCAGCTTGTAAACTTTATACTCACCTCTTTTGGACAGATAAATCGCCTGCATGGGCGTTGTGAGGAGCGTTTTGAATTGTTCCACGGTGCCTCTTTTAGGCAGAAGGCTCAGACCCTTTCCCTGAACTCGTGTTTTTCCATCCTTAGAGAATTCGACGTATAACTCTTTGTCGGGAATCACCATCCCTTCAACATTGATGCGCACCCGAATTTCACATTTGAGATCGATGTCAACGTCGTATTTGGACTTCAATCGCAGAATGTCCTCATCATTCGCCATCTGACCCAGGATTGCGCCGGTCATCAAAAAGAATAATATGGCCAGTTGAGTTTTCATTGGGTAATATTCATCCTTTTAAACTTAAAATAAGAGATCAGGTACAAGATTAAAATCATTCCCAACATGAAACCCACCGATTCCAGGATGCTATGATAAGGTATCTCATCCATAAAGAAGAGCTGCCATTTGGAAAAATGATAGGAAAACAGGAAGGGCTGCCAGGCGCTGAAAAGACCGAACACAAATTTCTGAAGAAGCGTTGACAGGATCAATACCCCCATCGACAACAAGATCGAGGTCAGGGTGTTCTTGAAAAACAGGCTGAAGATCATTCCCAAAGATGAAAAAGCAATCATGGATATTGTGGCAAACGTAAGGGACAAGGCGAGTCTCTTTAAGAATGTTGCCTCCTGGATGAACTGAACGCCATCGAGAAAAACCACCAAATCTCCAGTGCCAAAGAAAAGATAGGCCGGGATCAGCGCAGCGAGGACGGTCAACAGCATAAAGACAAAATTGTAGACAACCATAGCCACCACCTTTGCCTGCAGCAGCCGTCCCCTCGATATGGGTTGGGTGAGCAGCAGGCGAATCGTACCGGTTTCGAATTCAACTGCAAAAATAGAAGCGGCGATGATCACAATCAGCACCGGTATATGGACCCACAGTGTATTCATGGCGAGATAGGTGACAAGATATCCGTTCAGGATCTCCCCTTCAACTATGAAGTATTCACTTATTGATTCCAGAAGGAATTCAAAGATCTTCTCTCCTTCCATCAACATCCCCAGGTTGATGATTAGCATGAGGGCCATCGCAATGAAAAAAGTGACATAGGTTCGGGTCGAACTGAAAAGTTTGTACAATTCTATGTAGATCAGGTTTCTCAAATCAATCAAACAGGTCAGCCGTTATTTCCAAATACTTGGATTCCAATAGGTTCTGTGTTTCGACATTAACGGGGACAGCCCCCAGGCCCACCAGGCGTTCAACTGTCGTGGCAATCTCATGGGGTTCAAGATCCAGGATCGCCGTCAGAATCCCCTTTTCGAAAGACCCGAATTTGGAAATTAGTTTCAGTGCCTCATCCGGGGGTTTTGAATCAAACACAAACGACACCTTCTTCTTCAACTTGAGCAAATCTTTTTTTGATATGTCCAACGCGATGCTTCCGTTGTGAAGAAGTATGAAGGCGTCTGCAAACTGTTCGAGCTCATTGAGCAGGTGAGATGAAACCACAACGGTCATACCCTCTTCATTCAAATGCCGAAGCAAGGCAATCAGGTCCTGAAATCCATTGGGATCCAGGCCGTTGAAAGGCTCGTCGAGCAGCAGCAGATCCACGTCATGAATCATGGTTTGGGCTATGGCAAGGCGCTGCTTCATCCCGGTAGAATAGTTTTTGACACGTTTCTTTGAAAAAGGGTCCAGCCCCACGAGACGCATTAATTTCTCGAGATCCTTCTCCCTTCCAAGTACCTTGCAAATCAATTGAAGATTCTGTCTCCCCGAGAGATAGGGGTAGAATGCAGGTGAATCGATCATGTAAGAGCAGGAATTTCTCAGATCTGAAATATCGTCCAGGGTTTCGCCATTTTTGGTGACCACTCCCGAGTCGGGACGAACCAGTCCTGCCAAAACCTTGAATATGGAGCTTTTGCCGGCTCCGTTGGGACCCAGCAGACCTGTGATCCTGCCTTTCTCAAATGAAAAGGAAACATTGTTCAGGACCCGTTGCCCACCATAATACAGGGAAAGCTCTTCGACCTTCAAAATCTGCATTACCAGTAAAAGTTTTTGAGCTCGTAGTGTTTGGTAAACAAAATTCGTTTCCAAAACAGACTGTGAAAAAGGACCAGTGGGTTCTTGACAAATGCATCAGGCAGAATATGATACCACCTGTAACCCTGACTGTAGAAGTAATCTCGAATCTCAGTTTCATAGCCCAAATCATTACCGGCAATCACTACCGCATCCCTCTGGCACTTGGAACGCATAAAAGGCTTGATCAACCTCGCATCATATCCCATTTCAAAAAGGGCATCCTTGATCTGCTTGTAATTCTGATATCTGCCGTAGGCATCAAACTGCGAAAAAAACGGTATCGTAAGAGCCCAAAGAGCCAAAGCACTCCAACTTAAAGAGTCGACAAAAAGCTCCTCGTGAAAGAATTCAAAAGCGATGCGGGCGCTTATTGCCAGGATCACAAGGCTCAATAATGACACCGCGTGAAGAAATGCTCCTACTTTGAGATAACGAAGGACGCGTTCATAGGCAACCCGTTTAGATGAGGGCTTTGCTATTGCAGAGGGGATCTTCAACATGCTCAAATATAAAAAAAAAAGTCAGCCCAGCCTCTTCTCATTGTTGCGCACAAAAGAAGCCCAGCCCGAATAGCTCTTCTCCGCCTGGGGTTTTCCCGCATTGTAGAAATGACAAACTGCGGCGGCCAATCCATCGGTTGCATCCAGGTTTTTTGGCAATTGCTTCATTTTAAGCAGGCTCTGGAGCATTTTGGCCACTTGCTCCTTGGAGGCATTGCCGTTTCCGGTGATGGCCATCTTGATCTTCTTCGGAGAGTATTCCGTAATAGTGACCTGTCTCGAAAGACCGGCAGCCATGGCCACTCCCTGCGCCCTTCCAAGCTTGAGCATCGATTGCACATTCTTCCCAAAAAATGGGGCCTCAATGGCAATTTCATCCGGGTGGTAGGTGTCTATCAGGTGAATTGTCCGCTCAAAAATCAGTTTGAGTTTGGTGTAGGGATCGGTGTACTTTTTTAGCATCAGCTCATCGATTTGCATGAACTCCATCTGTTTTCCAACCACGCGAATGAGTCCGAAGCCCATAATGGTAGTTCCGGGATCTATTCCTAAAATGATTTTTTCAGTGGACAATTATTTTCTGATTTTCGATGAACCGCTTACGCGTAAGAATTTGTTTCTTTGTGTAAATGTACAATAACATTCAAAAATACTATCCGCGGTTCCTGTTTTTTGCCAAACTGATCATTTTGGTTTTTGCCTACCGCCTTGTCAGTCAGAGAATTTTTGAAGAAGGCTCGTATGTCTTCTTTTTGGATCAGTTGTACGGTCTAAAAGCCTGGGCACCCTGGGTCATCATCTTCTTGCTGGCGATGACGGGACTAAACTGGCTTTTAGAAATTTTAAAATGGCAGCGTCTGGCCGTTCTGGTTCAACCTACTTCATTCGGACAGGCACTGAAACAAAGTCTTTCCTCACTCACCGTTTCATTGATCACACCGAATCGAATTGGAGAATACGGCGCCAAAGCATTGTATTTCAGACGGAAGCACAGATCACGCGTGATTCTCTTCAACTTCATAAGTAATTTCAGCCAAATGAGCACAACAATTCTCTTTGGCTCGCTGGGATTCTGGTGGGTTTATGAGAGCTTGCCCGGGCTGAATCTCAAGGAGATAAACATAATGAAAACAGGGCTCTTCGTCCTGACTGTCGCAATCGGCTTTGTCATTGTGGGTAAAATGTGGAGGGGTTTCTATTCGAAGCTTATCAAGGATCTGAAATCGGTTCGTGCCAGGACACTCATCAATGTATTTGCCCTGTCCTTGCTGAAGTATCTTGTTTTTTCGCATCAATTCTATTTTCTCCTGGTTTTGTTCGGCGTTGACCTGGGCTACCTGGAATGCATGAGTCTTCTCAGTCTCAGTTACCTCATCTCATCACTGATCCCGGGATTTGTGATTTTCGATTGGCTGGTCAAAGGATCTGTTGCTGTCGCCGTTTTCGGACGATTCGGAGTTGACGAAATCCTGGTCCTCAGCATCACCAGTGTCATGTGGCTTCTCAATTTCGGATTGCCTTCACTTGTCGGAACCCTGTATGTCATGGCTTTCAAACCTTATTCTGCGAATAGCGAAACTGCTCTTGGAGAACAAAAGAAATCCGTGGTGCAAGGATGATCGGGGTGCTGGCATCCATAATGGTTCTCTACATCGTGCTCATTGCTGCCTTTACCGTGGGAATGCGCCGCCTTCCTTCATTCGAACCGCTAACACGGAATTTTTTGCATTCTTTTTCCATTTTAGTAGTCTTCAGGGACGAAAAGGACAATTTGCCCAAATTGGTAAAGCGTCTGGAACAACTCGATTACCCAAAAGACAAATTCGAAGTGATACTCATCGATGATGGCTCCCGAGACGGATCGAAGGACCTTGTGAAATCCTTCCAAAGGGAACTTCCCAAACTAAAAATGAGACTGTATGAACTCAAAGAGCCAACTTCCTCTCCCAAAAAGGATGCCCTCGAAATGGGTGTCAAGGAAGCTGCTTTTGATTGGATCATCACAACCGACGCAGACTGTGTCTTTGGAGCCGACTTTTTGAAGGCATATGATCAGTTCCTCAATTCACATCCGGCAAAAATGGTGGCCGGACCCGTGATCTACAAGGCCCGGGATTCCTTTTTGCATCGTTTTCAAGCCCTGGACTTTCTGAGTCTTCAAGGGTCGACCATGGGTGGATTCGGGGGAAAAGACTTCATTCCCTTCCTCGTTCCTTTCATGTGCAATGGAGCCAATATCTGCTATGACAAAAAGGCCTTTCTCGAGCTGGGAGGATACGAGGGCAACAGAGAAATTGCCAGTGGTGACGACGTGTTTTTGCTGGAAAAGATGCTTGAGAGTCATGAAAACGAGGTGCACTTCATAAAATCGCGATCGGCCCTGGTTCAGACCCTGCCCGAAGCGTCCTGGAAAGGGCTTTTCGAACAACGCAAAAGGTGGGCGGCCAAATCCACCTCCTACAAAGGTGTTTTCGCCAAAACGGTGGGTATTCTCGTGCTGTTGGCGAACTTCTCACTGATTCTCGGTCTCGTTCTGGGCTTGACCGGATCAATGCCCTGGCCGTATTTCGGTGTCCTTTTTGTCATGAAGATCAATGTGGACTTTCTTCTGATCTACAACACGGCATCTCTTTGGGATCAAGAGCAGGTGATGAAGTCTTTTGTCATGTCGAGCATCCTCTACCCTTTTTTCGTCGTTTGGATAGTCCTTCTATCGCTTGGCGGAAGCTATACCTGGAAGGGGCGCAACTTTCGAAAATAACGATTTACTCCACAGTGGAGACAATCACGGGCAATTGATACATCGAACTGACCGGTATGCCTCGTTTCAGGGCGGGTTGTATCACACTGGGAAGGGCAGCCACGCTCCGGTAAAGCAAACTGTCGAGCTCGATAAGTTCAGACGCTATGCTCTCAGGTCGGTGTATTTCGGAAATAGAGATTTTCCCCTCTGTGTTGACCAGGATGTCGACTTTGATCGTGTCTGCCTGGATCTCGACCGAACCGATGCTCTGCTCTTCAAAAGCTCGCTGCAGACGACGGGCCAGTTCCATTTCGAAACACAGATTCTGTTTTTCGGAAGTGTCGCAGTTGTTGCAGTCCAGGAAAAGAGGGTAAACGTCCACAGCGCTGTAATTGACAATCGTATCCGCTGCCATTTCTTTGAGAAGGGTAGTTTGTCTCCGTGTTCTGAAATCACACGAAATCGTCAATAATAGGAAGATTATGAGCGCGACAAGCCTTGAAAACATTGTGAACCGGTATACAAGGTGAAAGTACGAATATTTTTGACATTCAGGGGGTTTTGTACAAAACTTGGGGGAATTGTTAATACTTGCATGGCTTGGGTTTGTTCCCTGTTTCGGCCCGATTGATTATCTTGTCTGAAATTAGCGAATATGGATCTGTTTCTCGTGATTTTGGGATTTGTCCTGATTTTGGTCGGCATCGCCGGATCCGTGCTTCCGGTTCTTCCCGGTCCGCTTATGGGATGGTTCGGGTTGTTGAGCCTCTATCTTAGCTCCTGGGTGGAAATGAATTACTATGTTCTCATCATTACTTTCGTACTGTCTTTGGGAATTTTCATCCTGGATTATCTCATCCCCTCCATTGGGGCGAAAAAATTCGGAGGCAGCAAAAAAGGAGCCACGGGCGCGACGATTGGACTGGTAGTCGGACTTTTTCTTCCGATACCTCTCGGATTCGTCATTGGAGCCTTCGTCGGAGCCTTCATCGGTGAGATCATTCATAAGAAAGATGATCTGAAAAGAGCCTGGCGCTCGGCCATCGGGTCCTTTCTGGGCTTTCTCACATCCACCGGGCTGAAGCTTGTGCTGAGTTTGTTTTTTTTCGGGTTTTATATCTATCTCGTCGCGTCGAACTGGCCTTCGAGCTTATGATTGCTGATTCTGGTATATTTTTTGATGTAAAAAGTACGAGTTTGTTCATCACATTTTAAACTTACGATCATGTTGACACCCAAATCTATCCCTCTTCTGGGTCGCACGAACATGCGAATTGCACTCCTGCCTGTTCTCATTTTATTTTTTGTCCTGCCTGCTCCGGCAAAAACAACCTCATACAATACCAGCATAAATAGCACCTACAAACCGGATCCGAGCTCCTTTCGGGAAATCACGGGGCATGTCAGAGGTCAGGGAACCATGCTCTCTAACGTTCGCGTAGCTGTAAAGGATTCATCCAGGGAAACACTTACAGACGACAAGGGTTTTTACTCGATAAGGGCAGCCCAGGGAGAGGTTCTGGTGTTCTCGCATTTGGGTCTGAAGAGCATGGAGATCGTCGTCGAGGATATCACGCGTGAGCTGGATGTTTCCCTGGTGAAAGACTCGAGGATGTTGGATGAAGTGAAATTGAATGCTTCCGCGAACAGCGTTGATGTTCCTGATGAGTTCGACTCCTACTATGGAAAGGTTGACCGAAAGAGACTGGGTTTTTCCTCGAACTACCTGGCTGGTGAGAACCTGAATCTCGGAGGTGTCGACCTGGTCGATGCCTTGCGTGGAAAAATACCGGGTTATCAGGTATATACGGCAAACAACGAAAAGAGGGTCCAGCTGAGAAATGGCGGTGGAGCTGCGCTGTGGGAAATAGATGGTGTCCTGTATGAGGGGGAGCCCCCTTATATCAATTTGTCAACCATAGAAAGTATCAACGTGATCAAATCTCCGGGTTCTATAGTACGTTATGGCACCTTGGGAACAGGTGGCGTCATCATCGTTCGAACCTTGGACAAGGCCCTCATGAAAACAACTCCGAAGCGGATAGACCCCTCGACGGGCATCAATAAAAATTTCTACAAAAAGGATGCAGTCTCCTTTAAGACACAGTCCTATGTGAAACCCAATTACTGGAATTCGCTCGAAGATCTCAGTGGCAGCGAAGAAACCCTAGAGAGGTTTGAGAAGTTTCTTCCGGTTTATAAGGATGACGCCTCATTCTACCTGGATTTTGCTCGTGAGCTTTTGGAAAAGGAGAATAACATGGAAGCCTCGATGGAGGTTCTGAGTCAGGGACGGGAGAATTTGTTCTATGACCCGGTTGGCCTAAAATCGCTGGCCTATTTCTACCAGGAAAAAAACATGGACCTGGAGGCTTTGCGCGTCTATCTGAGAGTACTGTCTCTACGTCCCGAATACGCCCAATCCTATCGGGACCTGGCGAGCACCTACCGATCGATAGGCATGATTGAGAACAGCTGGAACTATTATATGTATTACCTCAACAAGGTTAAATCCCTAGGCGGCAGCTCCATCGGAGAGACCATCTACCACGAAATGGAGGAAATCCATTACCGCATGCCAAAAGGCTTCCGCCCCAAGGAAGCTTTCGTTTCCAGGACTCCTCTCAAAGACGTTCCGAAAGATGTCCGACTCATCTTTGAGTGGGACAACTCAGAAGCTGAGTTCGAGCTTGAGTTTGTGAATCCGATGGGACAGGCTTACTCTTATATTCATACCTACGAGTACAACGATGTACTTATCAATGACGAAAAGAAAAGGGGGTATTCGTCGAGCGAATATATAATTGACGATCTTGACCAAAACGGATGGTTGATCAATCTGGTCTATTTCGGAAACAAATCGACTAAACCCACTTATCTCAAGGTGACAGAGATCAGAAATTGGGCCCGCAAAGGCCAGGACGAAAAAGTCAGCGTTCTTAAACTCGTCGAAAAGAACAAGAAATTTCAATTGGTGCGAATCTAGTCATGACTTGTCGCTCAAACCTGTCATCGATCAGTTTTTAAGGTTATTTTTTGTCGTAAGTTTGATCCTGACATCCCCATGCGGGGTTAATCTTTGACGGATGATTCTCGAGATCGCAGAGCAGATGACATTTCCATTGGCCGCTGGCTGCATAGCTGCGGTTCTTCACGTGCTGATGGGCCCGGATCACCTGGCCGCCGTGGCTCCCTTCGCTATTGAATCAAAAAGAAGAGCTTGGAAAATTGGCCTTTTCTGGGGTTTGGGTCATGTCTTCGGAATGCTTCTCATTGGAAGTCTCTTTTTGGGATTCAGAGAAGTGATTCCCATCGAAAAGATTTCGAATTACAGCGAACAACTGGTCGGCCTGGTTCTCATAATGATCGGCATCTGGGCCTTTTATAAGATTTACAAGGAGAATGGAGGTCACAGCCACCTTCACGTGCACGCGGATCAACCCATGATTCACAAACACCCCCATTCTCATGCAGAAAGACCCACACATGACCACACGCATTCAAAGACGAAAGGTCAGGGTTTTCTTACGGCGTTCTCCGTAGGTGTCTTGCACGGCCTTGCAGGCGTTGCCCATTTCATCTTGTTCCTGCCTGTAGCCTCATTTGGAGATTCCTCGGATGCGATTCTCTATATCATTGGATTTGTTTTTGGCACCGTGCTGGCAATGACTCTTTTCGCCCTGTTGATGGGAACCGTCTCTTCCTTTGCCCAGAACGGGCACAACAAAAACCTGTTTCTTGGAATTCGATTCATTGGCGGATTGCTGGCAATCCTGATCGGGATCTACTGGATGCTTTAGTTTCAGCAAATCCGAGGCAGCTGCTCTCCAATTAGAGGGGTGACGATTCGCTTTCCTCCGATTTCACTGTGAAGCACAACCTTGCCCCGATGCGTCGAGGTCACTTCGCCCACCTGAGTAGCCGATTGACCGGATGCATCATGTCGCATCAACTCCAAAACCTCTTGCTCAATTTCGGGATCTACAAATACCGCGAACAGTCCCTCATTCGCAACGTACAACGGATCGAGCCCGAGCATTTCGCAAGCCGCAGCCACCTGCTTTTCCAGCGGAAGCTGTTCCTCGAAGATTTCAATCCCCACTTTTGCATCGACGGCAATCTCCGAGAGCACGCTGGCCAAACCGCCACGTGTAGGATCCCTTAAAAAGTGGATTTTTTCTCCAAATTCGTCGAGGAGCTTCAGGACGAGATCATTGAGATTTGTGCTGTCACTCACGATCGCCGATTCAAATTCGAGGCCCTCGCGCTCAGACATAATGGCCATGCCGTGCTGCGCTATGGGTCCGTTTACCAGAATTTTGTCTCCTTCCCGAATGTTTTTCACGGCAATGTTCGCCCTTGGATGCACTTCTCCAAAGCCCGTTGTATTGATGAATATCTTATCGCCTTTTCCTCGTTCAACAACCTTGGTGTCACCCGTTATGATCTGGACACCGCTTTTGTCTGCAGCTCGTTTGACCGACTCCACAATTTCCACGAATTCTTTCATGTCGAGCCCTTCCTCCACGATAAAGGCCAGAGAAAGGTACTTCGGGACAGCTCCGCACATGGCCACATCGTTGACCGTGCCATGAACTGCAAGCTCACCGATGTTGCCGCCTTTGAAAAATATGGGAGACACCACAAAACTGTCTGTGGACACTGCCATGGGCCCTTCGAACTGAACTACAGAACCATCGTGTTTCTTGTCCAAAAGCTCATTCCCGAGAATCCGGAAAATCACCTGGTCCAGCAGGTCGCGGGTCATGACTCCCCCGCTCCCGTGTCCGAGGTTGATGGCTTCAAAACCTGAATCTGTTTTTTTCATATACAATTGTTCATGATTGATTTTTCAGTTGATCTCTTTTCACAGTCTCTGGTAAATCACAGCTCAGACTGACTGTATCACACCTCAGATCGACTGTAATTGTAATAAGCGCTGCAGGCTCCTTCTGAAGAGACCATCGGGGCCCCCAGTGGATTCATGGGGGTGCAGCCTTTTCCGAATTGAGAGCAATCTTTGGGCTTTTTCAAACCCCTCAGTATTTGACCGGCTATGCAATCCGGACTTTCGGAAACCTGTATGTGGTCGATTCCGAACTTGGTCTCGGCATCGAAATCCCTATACTTGTCCTTGATTTTGTATCCACTGTTGGGAATCATCCCAATTCCGCGCCATTCCCGGTCTCCTACCTCAAAAACTTCCCGGATCACTTCGATGGCCTTGAGATTTCCTTCTTCCTTGACCACTCGGGTGTATTGATTCTCCACCTCGCATCTGCCCTCTTCGAGTTGTTTGACGGCCATCCAGATGCCCTGAACCAGATCCAGGGGTTCAAACCCGGTGATCACAATAGGAATCTGATATTTCTTCACCAAAGGATAGTATTCTCTATAGCCCATGATCGCACAAACGTGACCTGCACCCAGAAAGGCGTTGATGGAGTTGAATTCATCGTCAAGAATGGCCTCAATGGCGGGTGGCACGAGCACATGTGAGACGAGGAGGGAGTAATTGTTCAACCCCTCTTTCTCGGCGTGCAACAAGGAAAGGGCATTGGCCGGTGCAGTGGTCTCAAAACCAACGGCGAAGAAAACTACTTCTTTGTCAGGATTCTTTTTGGCCACATTCACGGCTTCCAAGGGAGAATAGAGAACCCGAAGGTCACCTCCACGGGCCTTGGCTTCCAACAAGCTCATTTCGCTTCCGGGTACGCGAATCATGTCACCGAAGGAACAAACGATCGCTCCCTGGCTCAAAAGCTCAACGGCTTTGTCGATAAGGCTGACAGGAGTCACACAAACCGGGCAACCGGGCCCATGAATCATTCGGATGTTTTCGGGCAACATGTCCAGGATCCCGTTTTTTACCAGACCATGGGTTTGCCCCCCACATACTTCCATGATGTTCCAGGTTCCGCGGCACGTGTTTTCAATTTCACGCAGCACCCTTTCGGTGGCTTCCCTGTTTCGATATTCCTTGAGATACTTCATAATTTTCTTATCGCACCTGGTTCAGATGGTACATAATCTGACCGTGTGCTATATTCTCATCATTAGGAGCTAAGTTAACATTAAAATACGTGTCAAACTCATCGCTCATCGATTCCCTGATCATGTCAACCAGAATCGAATTTTGGAAGACGCCTCCGCTCATTGCTACTTTCCTGACCCCTGCTCGACGTGCCAAGCTTTTTACAACCCAGGCCAGGCTGAATAGAAAATTGACAGCGAGCACCTCGGTAGATTCCCCCCGAGTCTTCTCCTCATGGATTCGGCTAATGAGATTTTTTGGAGAAAAAATTCCTTCGCTCCCAACCTCAATGAAGGATTTGCAATTTTTCAACTCATAGCTCGCCGCATGATTCTCGAGCAAAATGGCGGCCTCACCTTCATAGCTGTTCCGGTCACAGAGACCAAGAAGCGATGCTGTGGCGTCAAACAATCGGCCCACCGAAGAGGTTTTCAGGGTATTTGATTTCAGCAGCGACAGATAGATGCGCAGCTCTTCTTTGCTGAATTTTGACGCAATCTCGGGAAGCATGGAAGAATCGCTCAAAGACAGAAGAGACAAACGTGGCTCCAGGGCCATTTTGTCCCCCGCTATCCAGTCAAAGTATTCCAGGTGGTTCCAGCGTTCCATGATCCGATCGCGGTACATGAAAAACTCACCTCCCCATATCTGCTCATCCTCCCCATAGCCTGTGCCATCCCATATGACGCCGAGAACCGGATCCCCGGACGCAAAAAGTTCGTGTTCTCCCAGGACCGATGCAAAGTGAGCCTTATGATGCTGAATCTCATAACAGGAGGCTCCAAACTCGAGGGAGAGTTCCTTTCCACTTTGGGTGCTCAGATATTTGGGATGTGAATCGACGAGTATGCATTCGGGATCCCTTTCAAAGATGCGGATAAACTTCCTTGCGGTCTGTTGAAAACGTTCGTAAACGTCATAATTGTCGAGGTTTCCCAGGTATTGACTTTGATAGAGATAGGTGTTCGGCAGGAAGGCCAGGGTGCTTTTCAACTGGCTGCCCATTGCCATCACGGATTTTCCTTCGGGGGCCTGAAAATCGAAAAAATTCGGCGCGTATCCCCGGGACCTTCTGAACATGATCTGCTCCTGGCTTTTCCGGCTGATCTTGATGACCGAATCATCCTGGGGGTTTTCAATCTGAAGGTTGTGATGAACAAAGAAGTCTGCAACTCCTTTCAGGATGGATCCGGCTTCCTTCTCCTCACTCAGGATGGGCGAGCCATGAAGGTTGCCGCTCGTGGCCACTATGGGTCGGGAGAGCTCACGGGCCAGGAGCTCAAGCAGTCCGGAATACGGGAGCATGACTCCCAGTTGCTTCAAGCCTGGAGCAATCGACTCAAGGGCCAGTTTTCCCGAATAACCCTGATGAGGAAGGATCAAAATCGGACGAGGGACCGAGAGTAACATATTTCTTTGCGTCTCATTGACCCTAAGCTCCGTCTCCAACACCTCCAGGGTCGGATACATAAGCGCAAAGGGTTTTGCGGGGCGGCGTTTTCGCTCCCGCAAGCGCGTCACGGCTTTCGGATTATCCGCATCACAACAGAGGAGATAACCTCCCGTATTCTTGATGGCCACAATTTTCCCGGAAGAAATCAGGCCTGCTATTTTTCTGAAAAGCTCCGAATTCGAAACTTCCAATTGGTTTCCGTCAGCATCGAAAAGCCCCAATGCTATTCCACAAACGGAGCAGGAATTCGTCTGGGAGTGAAACCTTCGATTGGAAGGATTTTCGTACTCCTCGGCGCATTCCGGGCACATGGTGAATTCCTCGAGTGAGGTGTGCTCTCTTTCAAAGGGAAAATCCCGGGTCACCGCCCATCTTGGTCCGCAATTGACACAGGTCGTAAAAGGGTAATCGTACCTCCGGTTTTCCGGATCGGCAATTTCTTTTTTGCAGGTATCGCAAATTCCAAAATCAGGGGTGAGCTGCAGGTTGAGCGGGCCTCCTTTGTGAGAAGTTCGTATTCTAAAATCCGAACAACCCTCAGGATCGGACGACTCCAAAAAATGTGAGCGGATTCGCGCCAGCGGCGGCGGGTTTTCGATCAGTTCCCGGTAAAATTCATCTATTGTTTCACTGCTTCCCTCCAGGTGAATGATCACTCCCCTTTCATCGTTGGAGACATAACCCTTTATGTCAAAGCGACTAGCGAGATTGTAAACAAATGGACGAAAGCCGACACCCTGAACCTGGCCGGCGATTCGAATCTTTTGGGAAACGAGCATAGGTCTTTGCTGAATGGTCCGGAAACGAAGTTAATTATTTTCGGCGTGCATCTCAGCAGCGAGGTTGAAAACCCGTTCAATCACTTCTGGAATCGAGGCGCGAACTGGCTCAGAAAGTTCCAGGCTCATCGGTGAAATATGATCGATGGAAACTGTGAACAGGCTCATTTCCGGAGGGTGCTCCATCAGGTATACGGCTTCGATCATATCCTTTAAGCCAACGTCATGAACGCTTAAAGCGGATGGAAAATCCGAGGCAAACCTGGGTCGGATCAGTCTGACGTGCCCAGTCTCCCTTCCATCCATGGTGGCATCGATGAAAATTATTTTTTTATAGGATTCGAAACAACTCAAAAGCAGGAAGCCTCCGGTTCCACCGTCCAAAATATCGAGGTAGTCCGGGAGCTCCATTTTCGACATTTCCTGGATGACCTGCACACCAATTCCCTCATCTCCCATGAGATAGTTTCCAAGACCCAGCACGAGTATGCTCTGGCTCTTGTCTTTCTCAAAGAAAAAGGCGTCACTGCTGACGGCTAAAGGATTATTCATAAGTTCACTCATGCTTTAAAATTTAAAAAAGGACCGCCCTTAGGAGCCTGGAAATGCTTTTCAACAGTTCATTAAAACAGTTCATAGCATCGGGCGGTCCTCAAATACTAAATGGTGTCTCCTTTATCTAAGCGCTCTTTGCGCACAAACTTGTATCCGCTGATCATCGAGGAGGATTCCCCCCGTCCTTCCAACCAGTCATGGTAAAACACGAGGTAGACATGTACCAGGGTGAAAATGATAAACAACCAGGTCGCAATGTGATGCACATAGCGGGTTGTCATTTCATCCCCAATAACATAGGGTACCCAGGAGAAAAGTTTGGGTAGCCACCAACCTGAAGTCGGAGCGTAGAGTCCAAATCCTGTGAAGATCTGAACAAGAGCCAGCAGAAAGAGTACCACGTAAGAAAGAGAAGCCACGTAATTGTGCCCCACACTGTGGTTCTTCAGTACTTCTTTTTCCTCGTTCTGCAGGAGAATGTCAACTTTGAGTACGTGTTTGATATTGTCCCACTCCTTTTTCGAAAGGGGGATAAAGGCCCTCCAATTCGAGTAATAGTTTCCCATAAAGGCCCAATAGATGCGGGCTACGGCATTGATCAGGAAAATATACCCTGTAGTGAAGTGTATCATTCGAACGGTTCCAAACCAATACGAGTCCACTGCCTCGGCACTGGACATTATCCCAGGAGGATCGGCAATGATAAACCCCGTAACAGCCAGAACGGTAATGCATAATACGTTGACCCAATGAAATATCCTTACGGGCAATTCCCAGACCAGCACCCTCTTAAATTCATATGTCTTATGTACGGTATCCACAATTTCTCAGATTTTGATTAGACTTGAAATCTTCTGGCTAAACTTCGCAGCTCCCTACATTGCTTACTTTGGAGATGTGATTGCCGTGTTCATCGTACAGGTGAACGGCACAAGCCAGGCAGGGATCGAAAGAATGCACGGTTCTTATAATCTCGAGTGGCAGCTCAGGATCGGCAACAGGCGTGTCCAGAAGCGAGGACTCATAAGCGGACAACTGACCATTCGGATCTCTTGGAGAAGCATTCCACGTTGTAGGAACCACCTGCTGATAGTTCTCCGTCTTGCCGTCCTTGATTCTTATCCAGTGTGCCAAACCACCCCTTGGTGCTTCGGTGAATCCAACGCCCTTGCATTCTGCGGGCCACTTGGAAGGTTCCCAAAGGTCCATAGTCGCCATTCGCTTGTCACCATTTTTGATATTGGTCAGCAGCTGGTTGTAGAATTCAAGCGTCCAGCCTGCAACCAGTTTGCTCTCGATGCCGCGGGCAGCGGTTCTTCCCAGGGTTGAGAAGAGGGCGTCCACCGGAACATCAAGGTGCGCCAATGCGCCGTTGACGGTTTCCTGGATCTCTTCGTTGCCTCGGGCATATCCCACAAGAAGTCTTGACAATGGACCTACCTCCATAGGCTTGCCTTGCCACCTCGGCGTTTTCACAAAACTGTATTTGCCTTCGACATCGAGGTGGTCGAAAGGAGGTTTTGGACCCGAATACTCGATGTTGGTTTCCCCGTCCCATGGGTGTCTTCCGGTCTCTGAGCCTTCCGCATAATCCGAGTACCAGGAATTGTTGACGAATTCCTCGATGTCACCGTTGCGATGGTCGACATCATGCACGGTAGAAAGGTCCCGATTCAGTATGACGCCTTGCTGGAACTTGAAGTTAGACGGATCGCCGTATCCATTGGTTGGGAAGTCTCCGTAAGACATATAGTTTCCGATTCCTTTTCCAATGGCACCCCAGTCTTTGTAGAAGGAGGCAATGGCCAAGAGGTCAGGAATGTAGACCTGGTCGATGAAATCATACCCATCTTTCAGAAGCTTGCCCACATGTGCAAGTCTTTCGGCGTTGAGTCCGCCTGTACTTTCCTCATTGATGGCACAGGCCATACCGCCCACCAGGTAATTCGGGTGCGGATTCTTTCCACCGAGGATCGTGTGTACCTTTACGATTTCCTTTTGCCATTCAAGGGCCTCAAGGTAATGCGCAACTGCCAGGAGATTTACCTCAGCAGGAAGCTTCATTTGGCTGTGCCCCCAGTATCCGTTGGCGAAAATGCCAAGCTGACCGCTTTCCACGAACTTCTTGATTCGGTTTTGAACGTCGCTGAAATAGCCCGGGGAGCTTTTCGGCCATTTCGAAATGCTCTGTGCAATTTGAGAGGTCCCTGCCGGATCAGCGCTCAGGGCGCTCACCACATCTACCCAGTCAAGGGCATGAAGATGATAGAAATGAACGGCGTGGTCGTGCATGTAGAGAGCTCCCTCCATGATATTTCTGACCATCTCCGCGTTGGGAGGAATCGCTATGCCCAAGGCATCTTCAACAGCTCGCACCGAGGCAATGGCATGCACCGTCGTGCATACCCCGCAGGTTCTTTGCACGAAAGCCCAGACATCCCTGGGATCTCGTCCTTTTACGATGTTCTCCAGCCCACGCACCATAGTACTTGAACTGTAGGCATCGACGATTTTTCCATCTTTGATTTCAGCTTCTATTCTTAAGTGTCCTTCGATCCTTGTTACCGGATCAACAACTATTCTTTGTGCCATGAGTTTTGATTTTATTCGTTCTTGTCGAGTTTCTCCTCATTGATACGACCTCGCGTATATCGGTTCTTGAGTTCCTTGTATTTCGATACATTTGCCACAACGGCATGAGCGGTCAATCCGGCAACCACAGCTCCTGTCGCCACCTTGCCCACTGTGTCAGCCGTGCTTTCAATACCGAATCCTGGGGTGCTGCCAAGTCGCTTGTAGAAAGGACCGTTGTCCCAGAAGTTCGCCTCACTGCATCCGATGCAGCCATGACCTGATTCGATGGGGAAGCTCACGCCTCCATTCCATTTCATGCTGCCGCAGGCGTTGTAGGTCGTTGGCCCCTTGCAACCCAGCTTGTAGAGGCAATAGCCCTCTTTGGCATTCTGGTCATCAAAGGTCTCGGCAAATAACCCGGCGTCGAAGTAAGGTCTCCGGTAGCAGGTATCATGCACGCGCTTTCCATAAAAAGCTTTGGGTCGGCCTGCCCGGTCGAGTTCGGGAAGCCTGTCAAAGGTCACATAATGCACGATCAGGGCTGCCATTGCTTCGCCAATAGGAGGACAACCCGGCATATTGATCACCGGTTTGTTGGTGATGATCTTATTAATAGGTGTGGCACCCGTAGGATTGGGCTTGGCTCCCTGCACACATCCATTGGTAGCACAGCTTCCCCAGGCGATGATCGCCTTGGCCCCCTCGGCTGCTTCTTTCAGGTGGTCAAGCGCCGTTTTACCGGCAATGGTGCAGAAAACACCATTCTCACCCATCGGCACGGATCCTTCAACACACAGGATGTACTCACCCTTGTACTTCTCCATCGTATCGTGCTTGGCCGCTTCAGCCTGGTGACCGGATGCAGCCATAAGTGTTTCGGTGTAATCCAGCGAAACCGTATCGAGGATGATGTCTGCAACAATCGGGTGACTGGATCTGATAAACGACTCACTGCAGCACGTGCACTCCTGGTAATGCTCCCAGATGATGGGAAGTCGGAAATTGCTCTCCATGGATTTGGCAACCTGTCCGATCAGGGTGTGGTCGAGTCCCATATAGGCGGTTATAAATGCAGCAAACTTCATGAAATCCCTTCTGGAATAACCTTTTCGCCTGGCGCTTTCGTAATAGGTTTCCCGTATTCCTTGTTTTGTGTCCATAATGTAATGATTTGGTATTTTGGAGTCCCTCTTCCGCCATCTCGCATTCTTGGATGACGGGTAAATTCAACAGCTCAATTTAAATGGAATAAATCATTGATAACATGACGATTATCATACTTTTTGATTTTTATTTCGCTAACTTTATAGGTTAATTTCATCTTAGCCTTTTTATCATTATGCACGAACTATCCGTTGCCATGGGCATCGTACGAATCGCCGAGGAAGAGCTGTCGAAGTCATCTGCTCAGGGGATTGAAATGATTGAGCTTGAAATTGGCGACCTGGCGGGAATCGAGCTTGATTCCCTGGAATACGTGTGGGAAGCCGCCGTGAAAGGAACGGCTCTGGAGAAGGCAAAGCGGAAAATACATCGCATAGGCGGAAGAGGAGTATGCCTTGACTGCGATCAGGAATTTGAGCTGGAGCAGCACTTTGATTCATGTCCGAATTGCAATAGTTTCCTGAAACAGATTCTTCAGGGAAAGGAGCTTAGAGTCAAGGCCCTGCAGGTTTTTTAAAAGAACAATGATCCAGATCAATTTATGCGATGATCCTGGTCATTGAACTGTCTTTCGTTTATTGCTTTATTGCTTGCCTACAACAAATTTCAACCATGATTGATTCCAACTATAAGGTAAGAAAATCATCCTTGCTCCCAGTGCTATGGGACATTCAGAAAAAGAGAAGATATATCTCTGAGGATGACATCACAAAAATCGCCAAGGAATTTCACATGTCGAGGATCGAGCTCGAAGGTGTAATTTCCTTTTATCATTTCTTTCATACCCGTCATGCAGGTCTTTACACCATTTACCTGAACAATGCGATCGTTTCGAAGCACAAGAATTTCGAGGGAGTCAAAAGGGCTTTTGAACGAGCGTTGGGGATCAGCGTGGGAGAGGTCACGCAAGATCGCATGTTCGGTCTCTTCGAGACTTCCTGCATAGGCTTGAGCGACCAGGAGACCTCTGCCCTGATCAATTTTTACCCTTTCACGAACCTGACTCCTGAAAAAGTGAACACCGTCATTGAGAAGCTCAAAGCAGGAGAAAGCCCAGCGAGACTGGCGGACATTCCCAAAGACAACATCAGGTATTTGCCCGAGGCGGAAAAAGTTGTTTTCTTCAAAGACTACAAACCGGGTTTGGGTCTTAAAAAGACGATCCAAAGCGCACCGGGTCAGGTAATTGATCTAATATCAGAATCCAAGCTCTCGGGAAGAGGAGGCGCATTTTTCCCTACCGGACTCAAATGGGGGATCTGCCGAAGTCAAGACGCCGATCAGAAATACCTGATTTGCAACGCAGATGAGGGAGAGCCCGGAACCTTCAAAGACAGGGTCCTGATGAATCAGCACCCAGGACTCCTTTTGGAGGGGATGGCCATTGCCGGGTATGCCATTGGAGCGTCCAAAGGATTCATCTATTTACGTGCCGAGTACTACTATCTCAAAAAGAAGATCGAAGACGCGATCGAGGAGTTCAAAGAAAAGAACCTTTTGGGGCGGTCGATCCTGCAGAAAGAGGGCTTCAATTTTGAAATCTCTGTATATCTCGGGGCAGGCGCCTACGTATGTGGGGAAGAAACCGCCCTCATAGCCTCCATGGAAGGAAAAAGAGGAGAATCCAGCACCAAAGAGTTTTTCCCTGTCGAACGTGGATTCCTCGACAAACCAACGGTGGTCAATAATGTAGAGACCCTGTGTGCTGTTCCAAGAATACTGGAAATGGGAGTGGACAAATACCTGCAAATAGGAACACCTGCCACCCCCGGAACCAAATTGATCAGTGTTTCGGGAGACTGCGAAAAGCCCGGCATTTACGAGATTGAGTGGGGCATGAAGCTTCGGGATCTGCTGAACCTGACGAAGGCGCAGGATCCCTACCTGATTCTGTTCAATGGCTACGCGGGCGAGTGCCTTTCCGAAGCGGATTTTGAGCGCGAAATATCAGGAGAGAATCTGCTGGGAGAGCACATCCAGTTCGAATTCGACGACCCCATCGTGTATTCACAAAAAATGAGCGCCATTGGTCTGAGAAGTGGTGGCTCCTTTATGGTTTTCAAACGGGACCGGGACTTCATAGGCATCTTAAAGAACATCGCTGACTTTTTCGTCTCGGAATCCTGTGGAATCTGCGCTCCATGCAGAACCGGGAATTTCCTGTTGAACAAAAAGCTGCGAAAGATTGAATTGTGCCATGCGGGCAACAAGGACCTCGAAGAAATTCAGAAATGGAGCACCATAATCAAACAGTCGAGCCGATGCGGCCTGGGCAAGACCTCTACGAACTGTCTGCTTACTGCAATACTCAAGTTCCCGCAGGAATTCAGAAAACGCCTGCTTGCCGAGAGCGACTACAATGAGAGTTTCATCGTTTCCGAATTAGTTCAGGACTACGACACTATTATTCACGAAATACAGCATACAGATGAATGAGCTAGTCAAAATCGTCATCGACGGACAAGAATACAAAGTGGCAAAAGGAAAGAAAATGGTCGATGCGGCCAAGGAGAAAGGAATTTACATCCCTACACTCTGTCATTTCCGTGAGATCGAGAATTCCTTGGGAACCTGCCGCATATGCACGGTAAAAATCAATGGAAAACTCACCACGAGCTGCACGCAAAAGGTCGAAGAAGGCATGGAGGTGGAAGTAAACACCCCAGAGCTTATCGATACTCGCAAAGCCATTATAGAGATGCTCTTTGCCGAAGGAAATCACTTTTGTCCCTCCTGCGAGAAAAGCGGAAACTGTGACCTGCAGAACCTGGCTTACGATATGGGCATCACCGTGTTACGCTTCCCTCATGTATTCAGCAACAAGTTCAAAGATTTTAACGCCTCCCGCATGATCATGGACTCCAACCGCTGCATTCTTTGCAGTCGCTGCGTGAAAGAAATTCACACCACCGGAGGAATGGACGTCTTTTCTTTCGTGAATAGAGGAGTGAATACCCGGGTCCGAATCGATTACGAACAGGAGGAAAAGCTCTCTGAAGCAGATGCCCTTCGCGCCATGAACCTGTGTCCCGTGGGAGCAATTCTCGTCAAGGGGATGATTAATAAGGAGCCCTTTGGCGAAAGGAAATACGACATCTTTGGAAAGAGCAAGTCGACCCCAAAACCGACCAGCTCTTCCTTCAGAGGGAATGATGAGAAATTCATTGTTGCAACCACTTCCCTGGCGGGCTGTTTTGGCTGCCATATGTCTCTGTTGGACATAGACCTTGAGCTGATCGACATGCTCGAGATTGTCGAATTCAACAAGTCGCCGCTCACCGACATCAAGAGCTTCAGCAAACGCTGTCATGTGGGTCTGATCGAAGGGGGCTGCTGCAACTCAGAGAATGTGGAGGTCCTCCGGGAATTCAGAAAGAAATGCGACATCCTCATCGTCTTTGGCGAGTGCGCAATCATGGGGGGCATTCCTGCCATGCGAAATTTCGTTCCGCTCAAAGAATGTCTCGAAGAGTCTTATATCCATGGGATCACCAGCGAAATTGGGGCCAATGTCATACCCAACCACGAAGACATCCCCAAACTTCTGAACAATGTGTACCCCTGCAACGAAATCGTGAAAATTGACCATTTCATACCCGGATGCCCTCCGAGTGCCGAACATATCTGGAAGGCCGTCAAGAGTATTCTTCTTGGCAAGGAAATGACCATAACACATGAAGAATTCAAATACGATTAAAGTCAAAGAAGATGCAAAACAAAATCGTCATAGACCCCGTAACCCGTGTTGAAGGTCACGGCAAGGTAACCATCCATCTGGATGAGCAAAACAAGGTCACGGATTCCTTTTTTCACATTGTCGAATTCCGGGGCTTTGAAAAATTTGTCCAGGGCCATCCGTATTGGGAAGCCCCGGTCATGGTTCAGCGCCTCTGTGGCATCTGCCCGGTGAGCCATCATTTGGCCGCTGCCAAGGCCATTGATCGCATCGTGGGCCTTGAGCCGCATGAACTGTCTGTCACCGCACAAAAGATCAGAAAGCTTTTGCACTACGGACAGATCTTTCAGTCACATGCGCTACACTTCTTCTACCTGGCATCTCCGGATTTGCTCTTTGGATTCAAGTCGGGTCCTGAAATGCGAAATGTAGTGGGCGTCGCCATGGAATATCCCGAACTGGCGAAAAAGGGGATTCTGATGAGAAAATTCGGTCAGGAGATCATCAAGATGGTTGCCGGCAAGAGAATTCACGGGATCTCAACGACTCCCGGAGGTGTCCATAAAAAGATCACCGTCCGTGAGCGGGACTACTTCCTCAACGGGAAAGACATACCGTGCATTGACACGATGATCTCATGGTCACAGGAGATCATCGACTTCATGAAATCCTACCACAGTCAAAATGCACACTGGTTGAATGAGTTTGCGACGTACCCATCCGGGCACCTGGGGCTGGTCAACGCCGAAAACGGTTACCTGGAGCTTTACGACGGACGCTTGAGAGCCATCGATTCCATGGGGCACAAGACTTTGGACGATATTGAAGACGACGAGTACCAGCATTACTTCTATGAAGGCGTCGAAAAATGGTCCTATCTCAAGTTCCCATACCTCAAGCACCTGGGGCGCTCAGAGGGATGGAACCGGGTTGGGCCTCTCGCTCGCCTGAACGTCTGCGAGGGAATATCCACGCCTTTGGCGGCCTATGAAAGGCTCGAATTCCTGGAAGCCAACCAGGGAAAAACCTGCAACCGAACCATGTTCTCGCATTGGGCACGTTTGATCGAATTGTTGCATTGTGCGGAAATGATGAAAGATCTTCTGGAAGATGACGATCTATTGAGCAATGACCTCGTCCGAAGAGGAGAGCGCAGAAATGAGGGCGTAGGAATCATCGAAGCCCCAAGAGGCACCCTGATCCATCACTACCAGGTGGATGAGAAAGACAGGATCACAAGATGCAACCTCATCGTTTCAACCACCCACAACAACGAAGCCATGAATCGTGCGGTCAAATGGGTGGCCGAAAATGAAATTAGCGGAAAAGCCAAAATAAGTGAGAGTCTCCTGAACAAAGTTGAGGTGGCGATCCGCGCATACGATCCCTGCCTGAGCTGTGCGACACACGCTCTCGGGAAAATGCCCCTGGAGGTTTCTCTTCTGGATTCTAATGGAAACACTATCGATGTCAAAAGAAAAAACGATTAGGACCCTGGTTCTGGGGATTGGAAACTGTGGTAGAAAAGACGACGGTTTGGGCTGGAAATTCATCGACTTTTTAAAGGAGCAGAAAATAGAAGATCTGGACCTGGATTATCGGTATCAGCTTCAGATAGAGGACGCTGAACTGATCTCAAATTACGACCGTGTAATTTTTGTAGATGCCACAAAAGAGCCCACAACGGATGGCTTCTATTTAAGACCCTGCTCCAGGGTTGGGATGACAGAAATGAACAGTCACAGTCTGCATCCGGAGACGGTGTATTCCCTGTGCTCTGCCGTTTATGGCAAGACTCCGGAGTGTCTGATACTGGGTATAGAAGGAAAAGACTGGGGGCTCGAAACAGGACTGAGCTCTGAGGCCGAAAGTAACCTGGAACGTGCCAAACGTTACCTCATTGCTCATCTTTTTGTGTATCTTTGAGTGAACGTCCAAGTTTAAAATGTAAGAATTATGTGCGGAACCTGCGGTTGCGGCTCACCCGACGGCAAAGCCGTTCTTCGTAAGCCATCTCAAAATCACTCCCATTCAAGTGACCACCATCACGGACACGATCACCATCATGGACACGATCACAGTCACGGACACGATCATCATCACCATCATCATGAGGATGGTCACTCCCACTCCCATGAGCATTCTCACGATCACGAACATGCGCATGGACATAGCCATGGACACAGCCACCATCACCATGATCACGATCACAGGAGCACGGTTCTCGAGGTGGAAAAGAACATACTGCTTCAGAATGACATGCAGGCAGCACGAAACCGTGGGTATTTTGAAGCCAAACAAATATTGGCGCTCAACCTGGTCAGCTCACCGGGGTCAGGAAAAACTTCGATCCTCGAGCGAACCCTTCAGGACTTGAAAGAAGAGATATCTTTCACGGTGATTGAAGGGGACCAGCAGACCCTCCAGGATGCCAACCGAATTGATGCGCTTCAGATTCCCGTGATTCAGATCAACACCGGCAAAGGCTGCCACCTGGAAAGCGACATGGTCTTTGATGCTGTAAAGGAGCTGGCTCCAAAAGACAAGTCCATCCTGATGATTGAGAATGTGGGCAACCTGGTCTGTCCGTCCATGTTTGACCTGGGTGAAAAGCACCGAGTTGTCATCCTCAGCATTACCGAAGGAGAAGACAAGCCCCTGAAATACCCGGATATGTTTCATTCTTCTGACATCTGCCTGATCAACAAAATAGATTTGCTTCCACACCTGAACTTTGACCTGGATAAACTCAAAGAATACGCATTGCAGGTGAATCCCAATTTGCAATTCTTCGAGATCTCTGCCACTACAGGTGAAGGAATGCAATTATGGTATGACTGGCTGAAAAATGCCAGAAAAGCCGTTCAGAACGCATAAAAAATTGTCTCACCCAAAACACATGAAATATGTGCCTTTCGATTCCCGGCAAACTCATAGAAGTCACATCAGAGCTCGATGAAACGTTTCGACTTGGTCGGGTGTCTTTTGACGGCATTGTGAAAGAAGTCAGCCTGACCCTGGTCCCGGAGGCCAAGGTCGGTGACTATGTCATGGTTCACGTCGGAGCGGCGATCAGCCTGGTCGACGAGGAGGAGGCCGTCAAGACTTTTGATTTGCTCAAGCAACTCGGGGAACTCAACGATCTCGATACCCCCGGGGAGACCGAGTAAAATTAGTCAGACTTGTCTTTCTCACTTTTCAATTCAGCCGCAGTTCCTACTTCTTCTTTGACCCAGGACAAATACAAATTGTAGGCTATTGCCAAGACCACTGGACCGATGAACAGCCCCAAAATCCCCTGTAACATCATGCCTCCCAGGGCACCTATTAAAATGACCAGCATCGGGGTTTCAAGACCCTTGCCCAACAAAATGGGCTTCAGGAAACTGTCCGACATCGAGACAATAATGGCATATATAGTAAATATAATGGCTGGGGTCGTCTCAGCATATGAGAAAACGATGGCAATTGCCGGGATCATGGCGATCAGAGGAGGCAACTGAATGATGGCGAATATAAGGACCAACACGGCAAAAACACTTGCGGCGGGCAACTGGATGACAATGAATCCTATGTACGCGAGAACCGCCTGAATGATCGCGACAAGCAGTATGCCTTTTACAACGCTCCGAATGGTACTGGTGCACATATCCATAAACTCTTCTCCTTTACCGGGTCGGAGCCTGTTTGCAAATTGCACCCCGGCCTTGTAACCTGAGTCGGCACTTGCCATGAAGACTCCCGCGATGATCAAGGCAAAAAGACCGATGGCTACCGAGCCGAGCAAACCCGCAAAGCTTCCAAAAAACCAACTGAGGGATCTCTCGATCTCATCCTTGTACGAAGAAATGAATCTCTCAAGATCCGTAGAGGCCTGACTCCAGGCATTGTAAAGCCCATCTCCAATAACCGGCCAATCCGCAACATCTTCCTTCGGTGGTGGAATCTTAAGATTTCCTTCTTCTAATTTGGCATAAAATTCCTTTCCGGAATCAATCAGGGAAGAAGTAAGGTTGATGGTTGGCGTTATGATCAGGGCCAACAGAACGAGAATGAATAATGAGGTGACCAATCCTTTTTTCTTCCCTTTGGTCAGGGCCAGTATTTTCTTGTAGATCGGATACAGTGAAACTGCTACAATAATGGACCACACGATCAATGTGATAAATGGTTTCACGATCAGGAAGCTCCATGCCAGAAGCAGGGTAAGGAGCACAATGTTGATGTAGGTGTTGATCGGATTGTGCGTGTTTGTAGTTTTCATCTTGGATATATTTAAATTAGTTCAGTTCTGATTCGTTTTCGGGCTCGACGACCCACCCTCCCCCGAGGGCCTGGTACAGGGCAATTATGGATGTGAGCTGGTTTTTAAAAGCTTCTGAGGCCTTGAGTTCTGAATTAAACTGCGAGCTCTGCAAATTCAGCACCTCCAGGTAACTGGTGAGTCCACCATCGTATCTGACCCAGGCGAGCTCAGAGGCTTTAGTAGCCAATTCCATTTGCTCATATCTCAATTCGTATTCGTTCTTGTAAGTTTCAACTGCGATCATAGCGTCCTCAACTTCCTGTAAAGCGTTAAGATACGTAGCTTCGTAATTCAGAAGCAACTGTTGTGTTCTGGCCTCTTCAATCTCGACATTTCTCTGCAGTTTGCCCGCATTGAAAAGAGGACCGAGCAACTGAGCCCCCAAATCAGCAAAGAGGAAGGACGGATCGACAAATTGCGCTCCCATGTCCAGGGATAATGTGAGGGATGGATATTTCAATGCCTCAGCCACACCAATTCTCAGGGTCTGGGCTTGCAGGTTACGTTCCGCCTGTAAGACATCCGGTCGCCTGTCAAGCAACTCAGAAGGCATTCCCACCGGAACTTCGGGCAGACTGATCTGATCAAATAGGGTAAGCCCCCTGGGAATCGATCTGGGTGGGGTCCCGGTCAGGGTGCTGATCGCATTCTCAATCTGCCCCCGGGCGCGATCAAATGTCTCTATGGCGGTTTTGGCCTGGCTCACCTGGATTTTTGCTTGTGAGAGATCTACCTCACTGATGAACCCCGCATTGTAGCGAGCCTGCATGACCTCCAGGTTAGCCTGGAAATTCTCAGCGGTCTTTTCTGCGATTACCCTTCGGTTATCGGCATCTCTGAGGGTAACATAAGCATCCGCAACAGCGGCAACGATAACGATGTTGAGTGATTTGAAAGCCTCTTCGGATGCCAGGTAATTCTGCAGGGCGATCTTGTTCTGGGTCTTTATGCGTTGCCAAAGATCAACCGTATAGGATACATTGAGTCCTGCTCCTGCCTGGTTGTTCAGGCCTGAAACCTCACTGTTTGCCAAGCTCGAGCCATAGGCGTTATATCCGATCAACGGATAGTAATCGGCACGCGCCACATCAATCTGCAAAGCTGCCTCCTGCATCCTTGAGATAGCGATCTGCACGTCCTGGTTGTTTATCAGAGCACTGTCTATGAGGCCCACAAGAACAGAATCCTGGAAAAGCTCCCACCAGGGAATATTGGATATCGCGCTGTCTTTCGGAAAATCCTGCCTGAAAGTTTCCAGTGAGGGCATTTCCTGGCGCTCGTAATCTTTTCCTACTTTACAACCCTGAACGGATATCAGAAAAACAAGCCCGATGAAGATGCACCCTATGAAAAATCTAATCTTCATGACGCAGTTTTTGATTTTGCTCCAGAAATGCGATCCAGGAGTCCGAAGGCAGCAACCACATAGATAACAGCCATCGCAATCTGGATGACCCGATCCCAAACCTTGCTGCCGGCCTCATCGTCTGATGCAGTCACGGAGCCCAGGATCAAAAGAAAGGTAGAGAAGGCGCTGCCGAAAATCCCGGCATACTTACTTTCAGAAAAGAGCCTTTGGGCGAAGACAAAGCCAACAAGAAGAGTAAGGAGCACCATAAAGGTAAAACTCGGGGCAAACACCAAGAGTTGGTAGGCGAAAATTCCGAATACACCCCCAAGCACATTGGCAACGATCATCACGAGACCCACCTTGGGATTGGCAAAGGCCGGGCTTACTGTCAGGATGGTTACAAAGGTCAATATCAAGACCGAGGAGGACCACTTAAAAAGATAAAAAAGTATTATGACCGGTGAGATAATGCAGATGATCTTTATCGCATAAGCATAGCGTTGATGGCTGGTTTGCTTTGGCGCTTCGGCCTTTTCCTTTATGAATTTCTCATCCGCCTGACATAGCGGAAAAATCATGAAAATCAACTGTGTAAGTGCGATGGCCATGAAGGCATTAAATACCAAAATCACGGCAATGAAGGCTCCTATGGCTGTTGAATCAATCGACAGAAACGGAATCAAAACCATGCTGATCAGGGCAAAAAGCTTGACCATCATTGGAAATTTATCAGTATAGTAGAGCCACAGGAGCGTTAACAATAACAAAGGGATGAATACCAGTGCGTAGGGTTGAAAGGCACTGGCAAACACAACGGCCAGAAACGTCAGTGCCGCGAGAATCAAAAGAAAACCGATTCCCTGTTTGAATGTCAAAGGCTTGGCCCCTGGAGCTATATAACCCAAACCAAGAACCGCGGTCAAGTAGGCCAAGTCATAATTAAGCAATGCCGTGACCGCTACGATAAAGGTACTCCCCAATACATATCTGAATACTGGAATCGAGTCACTCCAGTTAATCTTGAATCTTAGTATGTCCAATGCTTTTTCTGACATAGCAATTATCTGACAAAAGACAGATACGACATGAGTCGGATCTTGAATGCAGCTATAGAATTCAATATGAAATTATCACTCGTATAGACGACCACATCAACCTGGCCGCCCAGGCGGTAGAGATCTATGATATTCTTGTCGTCGCTTGAGATGATCACAGGAAATCGTTGCGGATCCTGAAGCCATCCCTTCTTCTGGGAAATGGTGGGGAGACCTCCCTTATTGGTTTCGTTCGTCGAAACCCCGAATCCCACGCTTCTTACTTTTCCTTTGAATACATGCCCAGGGGCAATGTCAAGTATGAACTCAACTTCGTTTCCAATGTTCATCTTCGAAAGGTTGTTCTCCTTCAGGTTGGCCTGAATCCATACGTCACTCGATGAGATCAAGGTGGTGAGTGGTTGCCCGGCTGAGGCATAGTAGCCAAGATCGATGTCAAAACTCTCAATAAAACCGTCAGTGGGGGCCACTATCGTCGAGAATTCAAGGTCCAACTGAGCTTGCTCCAGCGTCTGTATAGCCGTTCGTATCTTCGGATTGTCGGGCCCGTCGACACCCAGGTTTTGCTGGGCCCTTTCAAGACCGGCCTCTGCAGAAGCCACCTGTTCGACAGCCTGTAAATAAGCTGTTTCGGACTGATCCTTGTCTGCAGCTGAAAGCGCTCCTTCATTTTCTTCCATGACCTTCTGCACACGGTTCCAGTTCCGTTCGGCACGTTCCAATTGAGCCTTGGCCACGCCCAACCTTCCTGCCGATGATTTCACCGAAGCCGAGCTCACTGCGATGGATTGAATTGCATTGTCTATTCCTGCCTCTGCTTTGGAAACAGCAATTTCAAAAGGTCGCCGGTCCAATTGAAAGAGGGTGTCACCTGCCTTAACACGGGTGTGAAGTTGAATGCGTATGTCAGTAATAAAACCGGAGACCCGGGGGCTTACGGGAGTAATCAGGCCCTGTATCCTTCCCTGATCCGTGTAGGGAGTGTATCGATCCGCGGCAACATACCAGATGAAAAACAGAGCCGAGATCAGCAAAACGATATAGGTCACCTTCTTGATCGATCCACCTTTTTCAGTCTTCTGCTCCTGGGAATTGTCCTGTACTTCCTGATTTTGCTGTTCTTCTTGATTTTGCAGGTCTTCCAATGTTGAATCTTTATTCTTTTCCATATCTATACGCAAAGATTGTCAATCAATTCCTCACTTCAGGCCCAACGTCTATTTTCAATATTTCCTGATACACAAAAAACATAAAGGCCGTTGACCACCCAATCAACATGATCCCATTGATGGCTTCCAATCCGGCCAGGATGCGATTGGCAGAGTCAATGGTAATCTCACCGTACCCTAAGGTAGTAAAGGTCACCAATGAAAAATAGATAGCTTTCTCGAAACTTTGAAACTCTGTTATGCCGGGTAGAAATAGGTAAAGCAAGGCCCAGAGGCTGGCCTGAATCAGGTGCAATGTTATCAGGAAAGAGGATGTGGCAATTAGAATGCGCACCGTTCGCTTCTTGAATCGCTCCCGTGAGAGACGTTTTTGAACGGTAATGAATTTTTGAAGCCAATAATTGGTGCCTTGAGCCTGGATGACAACCGTGAGACCTATGATGAACAGGCCTAGCAAGACATTGATTAGCATGAGGCATTGATTAGTTAACGGATAAATTTAGCGTTTTTGACCTTAAATTCCTAAAAAGTCAGTCAAATAAGGCATACCCTCATATCCGGGATACAAGAATTAAATCCTTACCTTCGCAATACATCGAACGCTAAAAAAAATCAAATTCATGTCTATCAAAAATCTTCGAGCTGAAGTCATGCTCACCTTGGAGCGAAATGTCAGCCAATTCCTGGAAGACTACCTCATCCCACCTGAAAAAATTTGGCAACCCTCCGACTTTCTACCGAACCCTCAATCCGATTCTTTTATGGATGAAGTTGAGGAAATTCGGGAGATCGCGAAAGATCTTGGCAATGACTTTTGGGTTACCCTGGTTGGAGACATGGTTACGGAGGAAGCGCTTCCGACCTATGAATCCTGGTTGATGGACGTCGTCGGTGTAAATCAACACACTGAAGAAGGAGACAATGGCTGGGCCAAATGGGTCCGCATGTGGACGGCCGAAGAAAACCGTCACGGAGATGTACTCAACAAGTATCTGTACCTCTCAGGGCGGGTAAATATGCGAGAGGTGGAAATCAGCACCCAGCATCTGATCGCAGATGGATTTGACATCGGAACTTCACGGGACCCTTATAAAAACTTCGTCTATACAAGTTTTCAGGAGCTGGCGACTTATGTCTCTCACAACAATGTCGCTAAAATTGCCCGGAAAGCAGGTTTGAAGAACCTGTCGAAAATGTGCAAGATCATTGCAGGAGACGAAATGCGACATCACAAGGCTTACACAGAGTTTGTCAGACAAATCTTCGAGGTGGACCCGAGCGAAATGATGATTGCCTATTTCGACATGATGAAGTTGAAGATTACCATGCCGGCCATGCACCTGAGGGAATCCTTTGAAACACAAGGTGGATTGTTTGAAAAATTCTCTGAAGTGGCTCAGCGCATCGGCGTTTACACCAGTTTTGATTACGTTGACATCCTTAGAAAATTGAATGAAGCCTGGAAAATCGACACCATCTCAGGACTCAGCTCCGAAGCTGAAAAGGCCAGGGCCTACCTGATGAAACTCCCGGAAAGGATGGAAAGAATAGCAGACCGCATCGTGATTCCCGACACCGAGTACGAATTCAAATGGATGAATCCATTGGTAACGCGCTGATATCGAATTTCCGTATTGATAAGCCTATGAGATTGCAGTATTTATCCCTGGCCCTTCT
The DNA here is from genome assembly GCA_942492425.1 of uncultured Flavobacteriaceae bacterium. Taxonomy (GTDB): domain Bacteria; phylum Bacteroidota; class Bacteroidia; order Flavobacteriales; family Flavobacteriaceae; genus Lutimonas. Next base: position 243,579 of record CALOEQ010000001.1, on the reverse strand, counting down.
TTTCTCGACAATTGCTCTTTTTTCGCAGCAGACGGTCAATTATCGCATCAGTTTTGAGAGGGCCGTTCATCATGAAGCTGACATTGAAATCGTCTACCGGGGATTAGAACCCCGTGAACTTCGACTTCGGATGAGCCGAAGCTCGCCAGGGCGCTACGCTGTTCACGAGTTTGCCAAAAATGTCTATGATCTTCAAGTCGTCAACGGAAGTGACGAGCCCCTGGAATTTGAAAGGCCTAACCCGCACGAATGGGTCGTATCGGATCATGACGGGATAGTCAAAGTGCGCTATACCTTGTTTGCGAATCACAGCGACGGCACCTATGCACAAGTCGACGAGAGTCATGCCCATCTAAATATTCCCGCCTCCTTTGTCTATGCCCCGGATTACGCGGATCAGCCCATTGAAATTGAAATCGAGGCAAGACAGGATCTGAACTGGAAAGTCGCCACGCAACTCAAACCACTTGGGGAGAATCGATTTTATGCACCGGATCTCCAGTATTTCATGGATAGTCCTATCGAGGCAAGTAATCACCAAGTACAAAGTTTTGAAGTCGACTCGCCAACGGGAACTGCAACGATTAACTTTGTTCTGCACCAGGAAAACGGTTATGTTGGCTTTGAGGAGTTTGCGCTCAAGACAGAGAAAATAGTAAAGGAGCAGATGCGTGTCTTTGGAGAGTTGCCGGATTTTGACTTCGGGACCTATACTTTTCTGGCCTGCTACGCCCCACATGTCGACGGTGATGGAATGGAACACAGAAACTCAACGGTTCTAACCAGCGTGAGGTCCTTGTCGGAGGGGGGACAGGAACGAAATATTGGTACCGTGGCCCATGAATTCTTTCACGCCTGGAACGTAGAGCGGATACGACCGGCCTCCCTGGAGCCTTTTGACTTTGAGGATGCAAATATCTCGGGTGAGCTTTGGTTTGCTGAAGGGTTCACGAGCTATTACACCAATTTGACCCTTCGCAGGGCAGGGATAATCACCCCGGAAGACTACGCCGAAAGACTTGGCCCCTGTGCTGAGCTATGTTGTCAACTCCCCAGGTAGGCAGCTATTTCTATGGACCCGTGGGCATGAGTTACCAGGCACCCTTTGTGGATGCAGCAACCTCCGTGGATGAAGTGAACCGGGAGAATACCTTCATCTCCTATTACTCCTACGGCAATGTTTTGGGTCTCGCCCTGGACCTGCTGCTAAGAGAATTGGATTCGAACAAGAACCTCGACGATTTCATGCAGTTGGTTTGGGTTCGACATGGCAAGAATGAGATTCCCTATACCTTGGAAGATCTCCAGTCGATTCTCGGCGAGTACAGCACCATGGAATTCGCCGAGTCCTATTTCTCGAACTACATCTACGGGAGCAAACTTCCGGACTTCAATTCATTGTTGGCCACCTTTGGAATAGAAATTTCAGTAGCCAACCCGGAACACCCAACACTTGGAGCCAGAATTGTCGCGAAAGAACAAGGTTGGCAGATCGCGACCAACCCGATTCAAGGTTCGGGGCTCTATAAAGCAGGCTTCAGCAAGGGAGACCTGATCCTTTCCATCAATGGACAGCCCTTAACGAAAGAAATCGGGGTTGAAGACTTTTTGAAAAATTTCAAACCCGGTGAGACCCTTGGCGTGGACTATTCAAGGTTTGGAAAGACCGGCAAAAAACAGGTTGCGCTGGGTTCGGACCCGAGTTTCAAAACCCAGTTGATGACCGACATAGACAAAAAGACCAGGGCCCGCAGGGATGCCTGGCTCGTCCGTGATAATAAATAGACAACCCCGCGAGATATGACAGAAAAAGAAAAAATGCTGTCCGGTGAACTCTACAACGCAGCAGATCCGGTATTGGTCAAAGAAAGACATAAAGCCAGATTGTTGACACAGGAGATAAATTCTCTGAACGAGGATGCGAAAAAAGAGCGGAAGCAACTTCTACGCAAACTTATGCCCAAAGCGGGTAAAGGTCTTTGGATCGAGCCTCCTTTCTACTGCGATTACGGCTACAACATACAAACCGGTAAGAATGTATTCTTCAACTTCAATTGTTGCGTACTCGACGTCATGCCTGTAACCATAGGCAGTGATGTCCTGTTCGGACCGAATGTGCAGATCTACACGGCCACCCACCCGATGGAAGCCGAAGCACGCAAAACCTGGCTGGAATTTGCCAAACCCATTACCATTGGCAATGATGTCTGGGTCGGTGGCGGGGCGATCATCTGCCCGGGAGTGACCATTGGCAACGGGGTCGTTATTGGAGCCGGTGCCGTGGTGACCAAGTCGGTTCCTGACAATGTTTTCGTGGGAGGCAACCCGGCGCGCATCATCAAAGAGATCGACAATTGATTCAATATAAAATCATACCTTAGCTTAGCGATTATCGAGTAAGCCCGTGAAGGTCAATTCAATTTCCGAAAAAATCATTGCTTTCAAATGGCCCATCATCATACTGGTGTCGGTGCTAACCCTTGTTCTGGGTCTACAAATCAGAAACTTGCGAATTGATGCAGACGTCTTGAGCTCTCTTCCGGACTCAGACCCCGACGCCCTTCTCATGCGTCAGATCGGTCAGAATTTCGGGGGCAATCGAATGGGCATTGTCATCCTTGAAACCGACAATATTTACAAAACGGAAGTTATTGAGCACATTCGTATCCTAACCGATACCATTGAAAGGATAGACGGCATTTCTTCTGTTTCAAGTCTCAGCAATATCATCAATATCAAAGGGGGTGATTCGGGTATTGAAATCGGTCAGCTGGTGGATGAATATGAACTTCCCGAATCGGAAGAGGACTTCGACCTGCTGCGGGACAACATCCAGGCGAATGCCATGTACAAGGGCTCTATCGTCTCTGAGGATGAGACTTCCTGCCTGATTGTCTTCACACTTCGAGATGACGCCAATGTGAATGTTGTGGCCCAGCAGGTGATCGATAAAACGACTGCACTTGAATTGCCCGAAAAACTCTACTACATCGGATCCCCGATGCTCATCACCTACATTGCACAATTGATGAAGAGGGATCTGACCGCCCTTCTCCCTGTGGCATTGATTCTCATCGCCTTGATTCTTTTTCTGAGCTTCAGGACATGGAACGGGGTGATCCTGCCACTGATAACAGCCATCATGTCGATCGTCTGGACCCTGGGGCTCATGGCCCTGCTGGGCTTCAGCATGTCAATGATCTCAAATAACATCCCGATGATTTTGCTGGCTGTGGGAAGTGCTTACGCGATTCACGTGGTCAACCGTATACAGTTGCTTCGAAACCAGGGGAATTCCTTCCCTGTGAAGGCAGCTCTGAACTACGTCATGATCCCGGTCATTCTCGCGGCAGTTACAACAGCTATCGGATTTGTCTCCTTCATCTTCGGGTCCTACCTGGAAATGATCAAGGAATTCGGGATTTTCACAGCCATCGGAACTTTCGTCGCCTGTCTGATTTCCATCTTTTTTGTCCCGGCAATTCTGGAGGTTTCCGGTCGAAAGTACAAGATCGATGGATCTGCTGCCGGCCCCCAGGGTGAAATCTCAACAAACAAAGCCTGGTCCGACAGGTTTTTAAGACCGCTGAAATCTTTCCTGATGAAGCACCCCAAACGGATTCTTGTGACCTGGTGCCTTGTCATCCTGTTCAGTTTGTTTGGAATTTTCTTTATCCAGAGAAGCGTGGACATCCAGGATTATTTCAAAAAAGGAAATCCAACCCGACAGGCCGAGCGCATCATGGTCGAGAAATTTGGTGGAACCAAACCCGTTTTTGTCCACTTCAAGGGAAACATGCAGGATCCATGGGTCCTGAATACCATGATGAGAGCCAGCGCCTACATGGAGGAGAGTCCTGACATTTACACCTCCATGTCGGTAGCCAAGCTGATTGCGGAGATCAACCTGGCCATAACCGGAAATCGCGAGGTTCCTGCAGAAGAGGATATGATACAGCAATTGTGGTTCCTGCTTGACGGCAATGAGGTCATGCAGCGCTTCGTAAACGAGGATCTGACCGAAGGGATAATCATCTCCAAGTTCAAATCGCCTGACAACAAGTCAAAAAAGGAGTTTGCCTCCTACATGCAAAAATTTATCGAGTCGAATTCCAAAGAAGAATGTGAGATTCAGATCACAGGAATGCCCTTTGTCGACATCACCATGGATCAGAGCCTGATCAACAGCCAGATCGGAAGCATCAGCATCGCCATCGTCTTTGTTATCCTGATCGTGGGACTGATTCTTCGATCCCTTAAAAGTGGTGTTTATGCCGCATTGCCGATCATTGCGGCGATTCTCATTCTTTTCGGGCTGATGGGGCTCACCGGCATCTCACTGAATATGGCAACCGTGCTCGTTGCCAGCGTTGCTCTGGGTATTGGCATTGATTATTCGATACACGTCATCTCCCATTTCAACCAGGCCTATGCGTACACCGAAGACCTGGATCACGCCATTGACGAAGCCGTGATCGTGAGCGGAAGGGCGATTGTCATCAATGTGATTTCGGTCTCGGCCGGATTTCTGGTCCTGGTCTTTTCGGAAATGGTACCCCTGCAATACTTTGGCATATTGATTGCGATCAGCATGTTCAGCTCGTCATTCGGTGCCCTGACAATGCTCCCGGCCATTTTGATCCTCTCGAAAAAGAAATCCGATCCTGAAAAAAAGAAAATCAAAGAAAAATCCTGACATGATGAATCCCATGCTATCCCTTGCGAAAAATTTTAAATCAGCTCTCTGTTTTCTGCTCTTCTTTGTCATCCTGAACCCATCGATGGAAGCCCAGAGCGCCAGTGAACTGCTCATCTCCATGGATGAACTCATGTCTGCCCCGCAAGACAAAGAGGCCAAGGTCAAAATGGTTTTGACAGATAAGTCCGGAAAGGAAAAGGTCCGTGAAGCCGTTTTGATTCAGAAGGGACGATACAAGAAGCTATACAGGTATACCCAGCCCGAAAAGCAGGCCGGGATTGCCACCCTTTCTCTCCCGGACGACAAGATGTGGATGTATATGCCTGCCTTCGGAAAACCGATCAAAATCTCCTTATTGAGCAAAAGTCAGGCCTTCACCGGAACGGACTTCTCCTACGAAGACATGACGGGAACCTCCTACAGCGAGAGGTTCACCCCGGGTATCGTGGAAAATCCGAATCCCGACATCGTTCAGCTGGAATTGATGCCCATGTCGATGAAATCAAGGTATTCAAAGATCATCGTCTACCTGAACCGCAAACACAGGTATCCCGAAAAAATGGAATACTTTGACGACAACAAGGAATATTTCAAATACGCCACCTACAAATACGTAAAGCAAGGAAAGTACTGGTATGCGCAGGAAGTTGTCATGACCGACATTAAAAAAGAGCATTCGACAAGCATCTTTTTAAGTGACATGAAATTCGACCAGGGAATCTCAGACGATATTTTCACCGTGGAGAACCTGGAAGCCGGGAAGAGTTCCGAATGATCGAATTCATCAAATGATCGAATTCAGCAATGAATCCTATCCATTTATCGAATGAAGTCATAGGACTTTCCCTGGTACTTCTTCTCTCCCATGGCCTCTCGAAGCCCCTGGAGGGTGTGATACGGGGTGTCCCCGGCGAACATGTTCGCCATCCAGGCAGGAATGTTTCCTCCCGGATCCATTTGCATTTGAAATGTGATCTCCAGTTTTCCGTCGTCCAAATCTCGAACAACCCATGAACCATAGCCCTCCATCCGGACCAGGTTGTCCTTCTCGGGAATAAGGTCCTCAGGCATTTTGATGTCAACAATCAGCATTCTCTCTTTGGCGCTCCATCTAAAGTGATTGAGATAAACACCGTCCCGATTCTTATAGGGAAAAGGAGCCTTGGCCTCTGTGTAGTATATCTGTACCGAATCGCCCTCGCGACTGATAAGCGAGGCACTTTTTACATTGTAGCCCCAGGAAGACAAACCTTCTATGTCGTAAAGAACAGTGAGAAACTGATCCAGGGTGCCTTTGATGATCATGCTGGATTTGAATTCCTTGAAATCCATGCCCGGATTGCTTCGGGTGAAGACCGTGATCCCTTCCTTCTGTCGAATCTGCTTCCATTCTTGCCGATCATTTAGATCTTGTTGCTGAGAGTGTACCCCAAAGCTCATGCTTAGCAGGACGATTATAAAGACAACAAACCGGTTTGGAAGCAGCAATCTATTCGTGGTATTCATGACCTGTCCTTGTTTTCGTATCCCCATTCGGCAAAGGCAAAACCCCACTCCTTTCGAATCCTCTCTTGCAGTTCCGGGGCTACTTCATGCCGATTCTTCTGGTAACTTTTCATGCGATCGACATATTGCTGGAAGTAAGATTCTGCTTGCTCGTAACCTTCGAGCTCAAGGGCATTGTAAATCTCCCGTGTCACCGCCATGGGATTCCTCTCCAGATCCTCAAACGAGACCTCCACCAACTGACCGGCGGGAATAAGCGAGCGCTGCTTCAGGTAGTCCTTCATCAGCATTTTGTAGACTTCAAAAATATCTTCGTTGAGCTGCTCCTGGTCAATGGTCTGCAACTGCAGGTGCGGCATCATCTTCTGAAAGAAGTTCTGCGTTGACAGGTAGACCTCGAGAGGATTTCTGTGGATATGTATGAATTTGGCCTCCGGGTAGGTTTCCAACAAGAACCGGATTCTTCCCGTGTTCGGTGGATTCTTTGACAGGAAGCGGTCGCCGCCATTATCACGAATGGCCTTAGCGATAAGTAGCTTATAATCGGAGCGCCAGGATTCCCTGCGTTCATCTGAAATGCCCAACATCCTTATGCAGCGATCGTAGTATTCTCGCATTCGTCGCGGGAACATCCAGAAATAGTAGTAGCAAACCGGGGTCTTGTCTCCCAGGGCAAACTCTTCCTCCTGAGGCAGGCGGGTGCCCAGAGTCACATTGTCTCCCTTACGGGTTCCGGGAATCAACAATCGAGCAAATCCCTCAAAAAGGAACCGACCCAACCAGGAGAAGAGGGTGTCGGGGAAAACACTCTGGAAAGTGCTTGCATAAGCCATCCTCGGGTCCTTGCAAAGAAGATTGTGCAGATGGGTGGTCCCGCTTCTCCAGTGACCCAGGATAAATATCGGAGGATGGTCCAATTCACTTTTCTCCATTCGTGGATTGACCACAATTCGCTCATAGAGGCGGAAAGGCAGATTGACCAGGTTGATGATCAGGGTGATCAAAAGGCGTGGAATGTATCTCAAAGACACCCTGTTTCGAATGAGGAGGAAACCCATGATGGGCAGCGAATATCCGACAGCCGGGGGTAACAGGAATCCTTTTTTTCTCTTTTCCTCCATCTTTCTCTACCAGGTGTATTCCGGCGGATCAATATTGTTCATTCTCAAATAGAGATTGGATTTGGCCCGGTGATTGGCCATGTGATCCTGAACATAGAAAAACGCAAAAGCCCTGCTGACCGTGTTGCCGCTGTGATACATGACACAAGTCTCGTCAAGTTGTTCCTGTTCGATGGTGTAGATCACATCGGTGGTATAATCAAAAGCTTCTTCAAGCAATGTGAGAATTTCCTGCTTGCTCATTTTAGAGGCGTCCGGAGTGTTTGGCTTGACCTCCATGCCCTGAACGTATCTCTGGGTCAGCAAAGGAATCGTATGTGCTATATGCACCATTTGCTCACCGAAGGTCTTGCTCACCTCCGTGGGCTTGTAGGCATACTTTTCTTCCGGCATGGCTCGTGCCACATCCATGCAATGATCCCGGGCCTCGATCCATACGGGAAGGTACATCTTCGTGAATTCCGTTTTGGGCTCTTTTTCCTTCTGCGCCGTCATTGTGAGCACGGCAAGAAAGATCAGGGCAAGGGCAGATTTGAATTTCATGTTGATTGTTGATTTTAAGTGAGAAGAACCCTATCGCTTCACCAGCTTTTTGGTGATGTGGTGCTCCTTCGAATAGATCTTGATCATATAAATCCCAGAGTCCAGGTCGCCGAGGTATATCCTTGAAGGATTCTTGGGAATATCCTTGAGCTTTTGTCCCAAGAGACTGAAAACCTCAACATGCGTGATCGGAATGGAGGACTGCAGATTGACGTAATGCTGAACCGGGTTCGGAAACATCTTCACAGCCTGGTTGAGTTTGAAACTGGTCATTTCTTCCTGCGCAGGTGCGGACTTCTGCAAGTCAGTCTGGGCAGAGCAAACGGCAGACAAGCCAAACAAAAAGAAAAAAAGAAATACAGTGTAATGTTTCTTCATACGTTCATCGCTTCACAACTCCCGGCAAAATTATAAAACTTCCATCTCAAATGATTCGGCCCTCAAAAGTTTTTATTAACTATTTTACAAGAATAAGGACTATTTCCATGACGTTAAGTTACAAAAAAAATGCCAGGCTTTTCAGCCTGGCATCCTATAGAGCTTGCAGAGAATGAGTCTTTTTAAACTTAGGGTTTAAAAGGCACAAATCTCAATATTGTCAATGTCATCCTGGTTGGCAAAAAGGATCACGATATTTTCTTCATCCAACTCCCCATTCTCGTAATCCTCGTTGGTTACCGTGAGGACGTTCTGAGAAATAGTAAGCGTTACTATGGTGTATTCGTCATTGCTCTCGTCTACCCGGATTACGAGTTTGTTCTCTGTGTTTTCGAGTATTTCAGGCGTACCGTCGTCTTCAACAGACTGATAGACGTAGCAGCTATTGGCCAAAAAGGTCAACCAGAGCTCGAAGGGATTGGCCTGTGAATCGTTTATTTTTAGATACAGGACGGTATCCGAATTGGGATCCTGGAATTTCCACTGAGTGTCGCCGTGCTTATCCAAAAAGGAAACTACATCATCATCTTCATCATCATTACAGGATACGACGGCAAATATCATCAATAAAGTAAAGCTGAGCACCTTCAAAGTCCGGAAGGAAGCCTCAACTGTGTGAGGTAATATTTTCATAGTCAATTTGTTTTCTACCTGTCATAACGTTTCAAAATCCAAATAATTGCAGTTCGGAAGAAGAATTACAATTGTCTGACGAATTGTCACTGAATCTACTTTGGCCCGATATTCGACTAAATTTACGCATGAGTAAAAAAAATGTATCCTTCGCCTGGGCTGCCAAAGAGTTTATATGGCCCCGAAAAAAAATAGTATTCATTGGTTTGATCCTCATTGTGCTGCGCAGTCTTGCCGGACTCGTGTTGCCTTATGCGACCAAAAGCCTCATAGATGAGATCATTCCGTCACAAGACATGCAAGCCCTTTGGTTCCTGCTGGCTGCCGTGTTGACTGCCATCACCATTCAGGCCGTCAGCTCTTTCTCGCTGACACGACTTCTCAGCGTGGAGGCCCAACATCTGATCTCATTGCTTCGGGCCAAGGTTCAAAAGAAAATCCTAACCTTACCCATTCGCTTCTTCGACAACAACAAATCCGGGGCACTGGTCTCGCGGGTGATGACCGATGTTGAAGGCGTTCGTAACATAGTGGGAACCGGTCTGGTTCAACTCATCGGAGGGTCACTTACATCGGTTATCGCTCTTGTCATTCTGATCCAGATCAACGCGACCATGACCTTCTTCGTATTGGTTCCCGTTGCTATTTTCGCCGTTATAGCACTGAAGGCATTTGGCTACATCCGACCTATATTCAGGGCTCGTGGAAAGATCAATGCCGAAGTCACGGGGCGTCTTACCGAAACGCTCAACGGAATTCGCGTGATTAAAGGCTTCAATGCCGAAGAGCAGGAAAACCGAATTTTTGAAGCCGGTGTTGAGCGCCTGTTTCTCAATGTCAAAAAGAGTCTGACGGCCACGGCACTGATGACCAGCTCATCGACGTTTCTGTTGGGCTTGGCATCCACAGGCATCATGGGAATTGGAGGCTACTTCATTATGGATGGAAAAATGACTTATGGGGAATTCGTCTCCTTCACGCTCTTCCTGGGCTTCATGATCGCTCCCATTGTCCAGATGAGCAATATTGGCAGTCAGCTCACCGAGGCCTTGGCGGGCCTTGACAGGACGCAGGAGCTCATGGAGATGGATGAAGAAGACGATCCCGAGGTACGCGTCCAAAAAATTGAAAAGATCCATGGAGACATCGTCTTTGACAACGTCTCCTTCAGCTATGAAGAAGGCAAGGAAGTATTGCACGACATCAACTTTACGGCTCCTGCAGGGAGCGTTACGGCTCTTGTTGGCTCCTCGGGGTCCGGTAAATCAACAATCGCGGGTCTTGCAGCGACTTTTCTAAATCCGGATTCCGGGAAGGTGCTGCTCGATCAGACAGACCTCTCGAAGGTAAACCTGAGCAGCTATCGCTCCCAACTCGGGGTTGTGCTCCAGGATGATTTCCTCTATGAGGGCAGCATCAAGGAGAATATTCTGTTTCCGAGGCCGGATGCCACTGAAGAAGAGCTTCTGGCAGCTGTTGAAGGCGCTTATGTCCATGAGTTCACGGATCGTTTCGAAGACGGATTGGAAACGATCATCGGGGAACGGGGTGTCAAGCTATCCGGAGGACAACGCCAACGGATTTCGATTGCGCGTGCACTTCTTGCGAATCCAAAGATCATTATTCTCGACGAGGCCACGTCCAATCTGGATACGGAAAGCGAGACCTTTATCCAGAAGAGTCTTCAGACGCTCATGAAGGATCGGACCACTTTTGTCATTGCCCACCGCCTGAGCACGATTCAGAAGGCTGATCAGATTCTGGTCATTGAAAACGGCCGCATTGCAGAACAAGGCAAACACGAAGAATTACTCGCCCTGAAAGGACGATATTTCGATCTGTACACCTATCAGAGCAGAATTTAACATTAAATCTTTGTTAAGAGCTGAAAACTAACCTTTTCTTTAAGTTTTCTTCAGATTTATAGACTACTTTCACAACGTTGAAAAAATTACCCCCGAAACCTGAAAAACCTATGATCAGAAAACACAAAACAACCGCTGAAATGGTCAAGCAGCTCCTCAATGTCATCGAAGACAGAGTTGAAAGAGCCAATCAAAAGCCGGCTCCTCGTTCCAACCGACTTGACAACACTCTCGAACAAGCCACCATGTAACTGCCTGAATCGGTCCGGCATTCTCTTAGATTGAAATTCTCAAATTCGAGAAGAACGAACTACGAGAATGACTAATTGGATATGTTCCAGATCATATTCACGGATTGATGCACGGATATTTCACTGGGATATAGTTTCAATCCGTTGGAATCTGTGGAAGATCCATCAGCTGACATGCGGACAACTTCCATTAAAGGCCCTGGGCGCCCCTGAGATTCTCCATAGGTGATTTTAGAAATCGACCCGAGCCCTACCCCTGAGGCCTCGGCAAGAATCCCGGCTTTGCGCTTTGCATCGTCAACGGCCTGTACCATGGCTGCTCTGCTCAACTTTTCCTTTTGCTCCTCTGTCAACATAAACCGTATGGTGTATTGAAGGCTGAATTTTTTCGCCACCTGTAGAAAGTCATCTACGATCTCTGGCTCATATTGCTTTCTCAGGGTGAGAGTCACCTGCCCCTTGAAACCCATTCTTTTGCGCTCACCCTGCCTGTACTCGAAATTCTCTGAGATGGCGTAGCTACCGGTGCTTAAATCCTTTCTCTCAATTCCTTTTGACTCCAGGTCCTTCTTAAGATTGGAGAGCAAAGTGTTCAGTTCATTGCTACAGGACAGATAAGTGGAGTCAATTACAACCAATGGGATGTTTATGGCCAGCTCTTTTGGGAGTTCTTCTGCTGCCGAGTGGCCGGTTACTTCGATCCGACCAGAAGCTTCCTGAGCATATGTGGCTAATGAGATGAAACAAAAAAGAAGTGCTAAGTAAGTTGCTTTTTTCATGGAATGTAATTTTCTAAAGGATATGACAATAAAACAAATTTATGGATGATAATTCAATAAGCATGCGTCGGTAACGATGGAATATTCGTACCAAAAAGATGAGGCTTTGGCATATTAACAAGAATTTAACTAAAATCATTGAAATCTGACATTGGATGTCGTAAGAATCACGAATAACAGGGTGTACTTTTGGATTGTATTTAAAAGTCAAGAAAATGAAAAATTCAGTTTTAGACGCCGTAATGGCCATAGGAATTCTCAAGTTCATCGATATCCCCGAAGAGTTTCTGTGCAGGATTGAAGCCAATAAGATCAAAAGGGACGTAGAAAACGCGATTAGCAGCCTCCGAAAAGGAATCATCAGTCAAAATGAGTTCAGAAAAGTGATTTTCAGGAACCAGGAAAAGCTCGAAGACGTGCTACCCGCTTACGCATAAAGAATAAGATACGCATAAAGAATAGGTTTTTTTCATAATTAATGATTAGGTTTTAAGTTGGTTATTGACCGGCTGCTTTCGGGCAGCCGGTTTTTTTTTTGACGAGGATCATCCGGTGAATTGACGATGGTCAACGTTTTTTAATCCAGTCCTGTTTAAATTAATCCCATAATTGAAAAATTCAAAAAAATGGGTCTCATAACAAAATATGCTGCAAGCCTCTATGCAGGGGGCTCAGAGAGCAATCTTCAGTGCCATGCCATAATCAATTGCTACAACGACACACAGACAACCCCCGTGATGACTGCCTACTTTTATCACGAAGGGTATTTTATTCCCCCGAACTCCAGACATGTCGATCGCGTGCACCTGCGCTATCCGATCAGTGAGTATGATCATTTCATTGATTTGCTTAGAAACGAGATGCCGGTTTACTTCAATTACAATGAGCATACCAAAGTCGGTTATATCCGTTCGGGGCAAGAGCCTGTTTTCGAACTCGAGCTGGAACCCGCTCATAGCGAGAACATCATCTGATACATGTCAATCCCCTCAACATTGGAGCATGTCGAAATGGGTCAGCCTTCCCCTTGCTGACCCATTTTTATATTCCCTATTTTTGTCTGTAACAAAACCGAGATCCCATGAACAGAAAAGCTTTGATCACAGGTGCAACCTCCGGAATCGGGGAAGCAACAGCCCGCATTTTCGCCAGGAACAGCATAGATCTGGTCCTGTGCGGACGAAGAGAAAAACGGCTCGAATCCCTAAAGGCTGAACTGAGTCAGCTCGTCCGTGTGAAGACATTGGCTTTTGATGTGGGGGACTTTGAATCGGTCAGGAAAAGCATTTCAGGTTTGGAAGAGAACTGGAAAGAAGTGGACATCCTGGTGAACAATGCCGGAGGTGCCCATGGACTCGACCTGCTCAAAGATGGCTCCATAGACGACTGGCAAAAAATGATCGACTCGAATGTGAGCGGACTTCTGTATGTCTCCAAAATGCTCATACCTCATATGATCAAAAAACACAAGGGTCACATCGTCAATGTGGGCTCCATCGCAGGAAAACAGACTTATGCCAAAGGAACGGTTTATTGCGCTGCAAAATCAGGCGTGGAAGCGATCAGCAAAGGAATGCGCCTCGAACTCGTGCCGGAAGGAATCAAGATCAGCAACATAGCCCCGGGTGCCGTGGAGACCGAGTTCTCAAATGTCAGGTTCAAAGGAGACGATGATAGAGCCAAAAAGGTTTATGAAGGTTATCAACCTCTGGTTGCCGAAGACATAGCGGAATGCATCTTTTTCTGCGTGAACGCTCCGGATCACGTGCAAATTGCCGACATGACCATCTTCCCATCCGCGCAAAGCGACGCCACGACGATCCATCGAAGTTTAGATTAGAGAAGTTTGGTTTAAAGTTGATAGTATCTCTGCAAAAACTCCACCGTGTTTTGAAAAAAGAAGCGATCAGCGACCTCTTTTGAGGAGATCGACTTGTTCTTTTCTTGCCTCAATGGATTCGGACCCCTCAGAAATTCTTCAGCCTTGGTTTGAACGCCTTTCGACAACCTCGGGAACTGTGCGGCCGTCCATACCCCGGGCAAGGGATCTATTGTTCCGTCATAATCACTTCCTATGCAGGTGGTCCCCCAACTGAAAAGTCCATTCTGATCCAAAACGATGGCTATGTGTCTAAGCTGAAGCCAAATGGCATTCACTGCTCTTTGCATGTCATCTTCACCGAAAAGGTCTCTCCAATTCTTTTTGACCAGGTCGAACCGCGCAATTCTTCGCGCATCAAACTGTACAGCAAAAAGCCCGCCGGAAGTCCCTATCAATTCGATCTCCTCATCATAGAAATTGATGTCAGACCGGTAGAAGTCTTCCGAACTCTCCGGATTCTTGCTTTTTCCCTCCCCCCAGGTCATCCCATTGACAGCACCATGACTCACAAGGGTTGGAGGCAGGTTTTCTTTGTCTTCCCTTGTTACATAATCAAAATATTCCTTTCGGGATCTCAGGCTCATGTGCTTCAAATCAACCAGAATCGGGCGTCCATTCTTGTTCGAAAGCAATTCGTCCAAAACACGGTATCCCAAAGGGGTGAATCCCGTGTCCAGTCCTTGAGACTGATCCACAAATTTTTCTATGGGCTCAAGGCTCCGAGCATGACCGCATAAATCGTTGAAAAAATTGTGAGCAAAGGTGATGTATACCGGGGGGTATCTCCAATTCTTGACTTTGCGGACATTCTCAATTACCTCGGTTTCCTTCGTCGCCCTTCCAAACGGACTCAGCCCCGTATTGAATACATGTGCCCCTTCAATGCTGAAACATACGAGAATCTCCTTTGCCTTTTCAATTCCCTTCTTGAGGTCATTTTCAGACTCAACAGGTCTCCATCCGTTTTGGGCTTCGCCAAAATGGATCTGTCTTTTGTTTTCCAAAAAATGAGAATATTCCTTTTCAAGATCGGCGAAATAATCACCATGCGTCTGAATGTCTCTGATCCTTTTGAATCCGATACCCGTGATCAAATTGCTCAAATAGGCTGAGAAACCGCCTCCCCCAGCAGCGTTTATAAAGAATCCTTTTTCAAACGGGTACAGGGAAACAAAAACAAGATTTGCACCCCCGCGGCTCATTGTATTTAGGTCGGACTGATTGAATCGAGTCAGTCCAAGAAGAACATTTAAAAGTTTAGCAAAGAATGTCGGGGGTCTCCCAAACCAGGCATCCGATCGGGGCGAAGATCTACCCGTGTCGAATGAATGTCCATAGCTCTTGAGATTAGGATGACAGTGAAGGTCCGAATATTTGAATTCCGGGTCTTTCATTTTCTCATGGCCATCGCATTGCGGCGAATGAGTTGAAAATGCTTCCATAAAGAGACCCGAATCGAATAAGCCTTGTAGGGCAGATCGTGTTCACGCAGAAACTCTTTGATCACTTCGGTCACCTCGGGAGCATAGACAGCGCTGATATTCGGAAAGAAATGGTGGCTGAGATGATAGTTGAAATTGCCCATGAAATTTCGAGTAAACCAGTTCGAAGAGGTCAGGTCATTGGTCGTGCTGAGTTGATGCATAAACCAGGAGTTCTCGAATTCACCCGCTTCATTGGGTACCGGAAACTCATTGCCTTCATTCACATGTGGAGTTAGGAGGACAATCATAGCCAGCATGCTTCCTGAGATGGTTAAAACCACCAATCCGAAAAAGGACTCGAGAAGAGTTACTTCTCCATAAATCCAGGGAACCCCCACCAAAAGAGATAAGTAGAGGATTTTGAAAAAGAACAGTTTGAAATATTCAATCCTGGGGATTTCAAATCTCTTGTTGGCGATCCTGTCTTTGGCAAAATAGTCACGAAAATCCCTTACCAGGAGCCAGTTGATCATGAACAGGGGATAGAGAAAAAACACATAGATGTTCTGGTATTTGATGAATTCGTTCAAATCCTCATCATGATACACCGCAATCGGGCCCTTCTGCTCGATATCTGTATCCCAATCCTGGACATTGGGATACCTGTGATGCGACCTCAGGTGTCGCAAACGCCAGATATAGCTGTTCGCTCCCAGGAGGTCAAAGAGCATGAATGCGGCTGTGTTGAGCTTTTTACTCCGGAATACATTGTTGTGACAGAGCTCATGAATTAGCTCGCAGAAAATCACCACGGTCATAAGACCCATAAGAGCATACAGCACCAGAAACAAAAAATAATTGGCCGAGAATGTCACCGCCAGGATGTATAAACTTAAATAGATCGCAGGGAGGAAGAACAAATTGAACTTCACCATATTCATCCGTGAAGGCGGCAACTGATTGAGTCTTTCCTGGACCCTTTGATGAAGCTCCTTCAAATAAATAACGTGTTCAATATTCTTTCTGTATCGCGGCGGCGCTTCCATGAATAAGTCAATTATTCGATAAGTTGATTCATTAAATTTAAGAAAAAACCAATAGAATTCGCTTCCACCGAATTGATCCGAATCAAGAAAAGCATTGACCCCCATCAATGCAGGAACAAAATCGAAAGATTATATTCCACTTTGAATCTCTAAATACCCCAATTATGAAAAACATACTGTTAGCAATCGACTTCAACGATGGGGAAAGAATCCTGATCGACAAAGCACTTGAATGGGCCAAAGCATTTGGAGCCAAAATATGGATGCTGCACGTGGCCTCTCCAGAGCCCGAATTTGTAGGGTTCGGTGTTGGACCTCAGTATATCCGGGACTCCATGGCGGAGGAACTGAAAAAAGAGCACAAAATGCTTTTTGAATATGCCAACCAGATCAAAAGTGAAGGTGTGGAGGCCGACGGACTTCTAATCAAGGGTATGACCACAGACATGATCATGAAAGAGGCGGATAAGCTCAATATCGACCTGATCATCACGGGACACCAGGACCACAGCCTGCTCTACAAGCTCTTCTTCGGAAGCGTAGCTGCCGGCGTCGTTAGAAAAACTAAAATACCGGTTCTGTTGATCCCTCTTGATGAATGATATCCTGGAATAATAGGATGGGCTAACGCATATGCATTCTTCGTGTAATCTCCTGACCGCTTTCCAATTGAACCCGGACAAGGAATATGGATCCACGTGGAATACCTGACAGGTCAAAAGTATTCCTTTGACCTGAATTGAACTCATATTTGACAGGTCTTCCCAAAATGTCGAAGATATCGATATTGATGACATCTTTATCAGATTCAATCACGAGGTTCGATTCTCTCTGAAAAATTCTTAGTTGGGGTTCATTTGAAACTTCTTCAATGGATAAGGCAGATTCCTGAAAACGAATTATAAATCTTGAATCCAGACTTGTTTCATCTGAAGCCGAAAACTTATAATCTTCCTTCTTCAGGTCATGAAGTATTCCGGTGTGCGTATCTTCCAAAACAACTGGTGCATCTTTCAATTCACCCTCAATCCTGTCAATGGCAAGTGTAAGACTTTCGACTTCCCCATTGACTGAAATACCGAGCTGAACTTGTTCTTTTCCTGAAAATACAGGCAGTCCCTGAATCACTAATTTCTTGTCATCCAGAAATGAGTAAAAGCTTATGTTGTTACCTCCTTCCAGGTAAAGAGCATCATACCCCCTATCCATTTCAATGGAGGATGTTTCAGAAAAACCTATTAATATCTGCTCAAAGGAACCCTGATCATCCTCCAGATTCAACCATATTCTGTTAGCTGTTGACTTGGCCTTGGATTTTGGAGTTTTGAAGAATTGGTCATTCGCACCCGGTAAAATCATGGATTGATCAAATGACAAATCACCCTCTTCAATAGCTCGAACAAAAAAACCTTGTCCTGAACCTATGTTGGGAGACACTTCAACCTCATCCGCGACTGAAACACCTCCGAGATTGTTGTACACCACATAATCACTTTCACTATAAGAACCATTGTTTAAAGGAGTGGCATGAGTCCAAAAATAAACTGTGCCATCAATCGCTGGATTGGAATTAATGAATTCTACCATATCTATAGCTGACGGATAAGGATTGCCAACAAGATTATAATCATTGTTTACATTTTCATTTAATCCTCCATCATCGTGAAACACCAATTCAGAATAGACAATCGAGCCAAAATTCGGTTTTCCTCTAAATTCAATCTGATGAGCGCCAAGTTGCCCGTCCCGGCCCTGTGAAGCGTACCCACGGCCTGGTGTCATGGCACCTGAGGCATTTACCCAGGCATCCCAATAGGTGTCTGACTGCGGATCACCTGTAATATCCCTGCTTTGATCGAAATAAAAAAACGGTTGGGATCACATTACGTAGACATCTCGATGTTTGCATCTAACAGGAGGTGACCAGTAAGTGAGTCATAAAATCAGTGTGGGGCATCGGTTGCTCCTTTTTAACCATATTTCCTGTGGCGGTTGCATTCGCGGATTTCATTATCAGAGACTCGGTGTCACCCACTATTAACTCTCCCTCAATATTCAAATCTCCATAAATTATAAGATTTTGATTGCTCCCTTCGGACGGGTCCTCGAAAGTCATTATGGCATCTGAGGCAACCATCAGATCGTAAGCGTGAAAATCTCTCTGGCCCACCGTCAAATCGGCCTGAATCTCTACAGCTCGAGATCTGTCCGGTTCCAATAGCGTCCAATTGGTTCCGTTCCAAACCGTCTTTCCTTTTTTCTGAGTTCCCAGTGCCAGGTTCGTCATCTTGCTCGCCGAACTCACCTCTTCGAGTGAATCTAGAACTATCCAATTTGAGATATCAAATTCTCTTCCCGGCTCTTCAGATGAATTCGCGCCACGCAGCATGGACTGACCGGCTCCCCATGGTTGTGCCTGAATATTTCCCATGATATCTCGTCGGTTATGATATCCGTAATCGCCCGGGCTTGAAGTTATAAGCAGGACGTCATTGTCATCAAATTCTGCTACGGAACTTACGATCTGAATAGCATCTCCAAGGTTTTGTGCCAATGGCAAAGCAGGATTTTCCGAATTCTTCAGCAAGAGGACCTCCCCGGGATCCATCGTGGGAATCTGTTGTATGGCCTTGGGTGCAGTGTTTAGAATCTCCTCAGGTGAACCGTTCTCATATAGATTCAGGAAAAGTGAGCCTTCTTCTATGATTTGGTTCGAAATATTTATCAACTCGAGCCATTTACTGTTCGTTTCCGGATCATCGAAATACTGAGATATCATTATCTGTTTCCCTTGCTGAGTCAGATCCCTACCCAAATGCTCCTCACGCGCCAACACGATAACTACATCGTTATCAAAGAAAACATCTTTGCCCAAGGCATCTTTCTGAGAGGTGGCATTATTCGATGCGCTGGGATGCTGAATCGACATGAAAATATATTTTTCGTCTGGTGAGAAGGTAAGTCCTGTTGGTTCACTTCCTGCCGGTGTTTTTGCGAAGATCTTGACCTTGGGGTTTTCTTGTGTATGCCCATTATTAACGACCCAGATATAATCATTTCCCCCATCCTGCGCTACCCATAAATTGCCTAAACTGTCAAAAACCAAGTTGTCATTGCCCGGTCCCCAGGGTTCAAAAACGCCTGGAAGAACTTCATAACTCTGATTTCCGGCAAAGATTTCAAAATCTTCCAGGCCGCTTCCATCCAGTGCATTTGTGTCTTTGAACCGATAGACCACGCCTAAATCTGAAAATTCACTTGTAGTTTCACTTTTTACCGCAAAATAGATCATTCCGTCTAATGGGTTAATCTCAACGTCTTCAATTCCCCCGAAATTGGTGGCGCCAACAGCGGCACATTGTTCACGCGTTGAATTTTGCTCTGAAATTGTCTTATTGGCAATTTGAATCCAGGAATGATTTGTTTTCTTGTCACCCTTGTAAACGTAAAGATCCCCGGAGCTAAGATTTTCTGCCTGGTCAGCAACAAATTTGAATAAATAGCCTTCTCCATTTGTAGCATCCGCCCCCTGATAAACAGTACGACGGTTTTCGTGCACAACAGCATTCTCGTGTTTGAAATTCCCCATGGCCCATAGCTTGTCCTGGGCGTTTCTTCCCCCATCCTGATCGATTACCTCTTTTGTCAAGGGGTCAATTTCTATGGCCCAGCCGTAAACATCATAACCATTCGCATTGCCATCTACCTTGAAAAACAAGGGAGGGGCCCAAGGATATCTTGTCAAAACTTCATCAAGAGTATATTCTTCACATGAAATAATAGTATTCCATGGGGTGATCGTTCCAGAACAATTGGCGAGTGTTGATCCGACCAAGTCAGGCCTTAGAGCTTCAGCTGTTATATTAAAATCAAAATCAACCGCGTTTGAATCTTTGATGACCCATTTGCCCAACACGTCGTCAAACTCGATATCCAAAAGAGTTACAGCTCCAGGGACCGTTTCTGAATTTACAGAAAGTACTCCGTACTTGCTGCTATTCTGACGGGGAACATATCCTGCAAAGTCACATTGACCCGGTAAGACTCCTCCATCTTGAAGAGCATCGCCCTCTTCTATGATAAACTGGAATGTGTGAGAAGCAGGCAGTTGAAAATCCGTGTTTTGCACGCCTGGGGAAAGACCTTCAAACTCACTGATATGCTGTCCTGCAACAATCTCAAAGAGAAAGAGCATCATGACGAGGGGAATCATGTTTTTCATAGCAAAGAACTCGAAAGCAAAGGGTGATGACTACTTATCGAGAATTTTAAAAGTTATTAATTAAAGAATTTTATTGCCACAAAAACTATGACAATCAGTCTCTTACACTGATTAAAGCTACGAATTTTTATTTATATTATTCTCGAATCAGTTTCCTGACTGTCTCACCTGATTCATTGTAGAGTCGAATCAGGTAATTCCCTTTAGGCAATTCATCCAAAGAGACGGAATCTGAATTCACTTTTTTCTCAAGAACCAAACGGCCGTTGTAATCGTATATCTCAACGCGCTTCAACGGCGGATCGACCGCTATCCAAAGCTTTTCCCGGGCCGGATTGGGATAGATCAAAGTTTCCAAGTTTGAAACATCTTCGACTGATAGGGTGCTCAGAGAGATGTCCATCAAACCGGCATCCCCAAGGAAATTCGACTCCGAGGTCAATAGATGGCGTGTTCCGTTTTCAAAAGCGACAGCTTCGATCTGCACTGAAATTCCGGCAGGGACGTCCAGATCGGTTCGGATAATGCTACCGTTGGAGAATATGCCGTTCGAGAAGCCTGAAAGTTGTGTCAAAAAAGGAGAAATACCGGAATAGCCCACGAGAATGACACGATCCGAAGTTGAATTATAGGTTGCTCCAGTGACCAGACCCTCAGAATTAAATTCATCAATTCGCACAGCCGAATGAGTACCCGGTTCTTTTGGCAAACGATAAATGTGAGTGCGTCCGTCAATCCAGTTCTTTGTAAAGATATACAGAAAGCCTTCGTAGGCAATCAAAGCTTCGGCATCGAAATTTGTATCCATGTTTGCCGATGTGAAATCCGTTTGATCTTCGTAACTGAATTCAATCACCTCAGCAGTTGCCGAATCATTCCCATCCAGGTAGTCCGATATGCTTATCCTGTATATTTTCAGATCTTTTCGGTTTCCATTGTTGTTGCCAAAATCTCCTATGTAAATGTATGTGCCGTCCTGCTCGATATCTTCCCAATCTCGATTTGTGGCATTTGCAATGGTCACCTGGCGGGTCACATCACAGGTCTGCTGATCAACCTCAAATAAAATTGCCCCTCCCCCTGAGTCATTATGGGTGACGGTCCTGCCATCCAGAAAAATCAAGCCTGAACTCTCCTCAATGGAACCATCGAGGACGCAAAGAGCCCCTAAATCTTGTGCCCCCGCTGTAAAAACAATGAATGAAAAAGAGAGAAAAAGGATCTTATTTAGCTGCATTGATTCAAATGGTATTAATTCAAAAGGAGATGAAAGTTACTCAATTCCCATTTAAATCAGGGTTAAATATTGATCACCGTCTCGGGCTAGCATATGAACACAACATGAAATATAGTCCAAACCTTAATGTATTTACCGTATTCTTATATTCCTGTTAAAATATTGAAGATATAGGGATATATAGGGATATTTTTGTTATTTTCGTAGTTGAGTTGAAATTATGGATTTTAAATTGAAACCTATGAAAAAATTGATCGCAAGTTTAGTTCTGGTATTGAGTGTTTCCTTTTTGATGGCACAGAACATCCCAAATGTTGAATCCCAAACTTCCTGGGAAAATGTAAAGGTTGTTTATGAGGCGGGCGAAGTTGCCGATATGCAGCAGGGAGAGACACTAAGCTCTACCATCAACACAAGTTTGAATTTTGGAACTAGAGCAAAATTCAGAAAGAACTGCATGGAGGATCTGAAAAAAGAGGCTGCCGAGAAAGGCTATTCTGTGATCCTGATCAATGAAGAGGCCTCAACGGAAAAAAGATTCAATAAAAGAGGGTTTGAAATTACACTTGTAGGAAAAGGCTTCAGAAGCTGATTTACTGCAAATTACCTCGTAAAATCATTTTAACCGGCGCATTTCGCGCCGGTTTTTTTATACTATTCCGGGTATAATTTCGTTCATATAAGACAGGACTGCTATGAATCCTGGCTCACTAAAGAGCATCCAACAAGAATATTGCTATTTATGAAAAAGACAAATTTCAAGGATATTTTGATCCATTCATTAGAACTGAAGGTTTTTCTTGTCGAACTGGAAAGACTATTGTGCAAATTCAATATACAGATGCCGGAACCCAATCGACTTCCGGCTTCTGAAGAGCAGTCCGAGGAGCATTCCTAGTTTATTCTCTTTACATTTTCCACCTTCAAGGCGCTCATGACGTCTTCGAACTTATTGACATCCAAAGCCGCAGCGAAATCCGCAGGAATGATGGCTACACGGAATATTACTCCATCGGTAAACACCGGATCCAGTGTTCCCAGATCAATCGTTCCATCGAGAAAGAAGCGGATATCAAAGGCCGTATGATCATATCCGTAAAGTAAAATGTCTGTATCAAAGAAAAGGGTTTGAGGAAGCGGCTCCCAAATATCTGTGCCGTTATCAACTGCGGTCAGAACATATGCCACTACCACGTCACTGTCGAAGACATCAATGCTGGCAGGAAAATCTACAATAGCCTCGTAGTCGTCTGCTTTGTCAAAATCGATCTGAGCCTCGAAAATCGAACCGATCAAACCATCGGCGCCATCAGCCCCATCAAATCCCGGAGGGCCCGGAGGACCAGCGGGTCCTTCGCAGGAAGTCAAACCAAAGCCGAGAACCAACGATCCGGCAATTCCGATAAAAAGTGTAAGGTATTTTCTCATAATTTTAATTTAGTTGTTTCAATGGGTTGACCCAAACTGTGAATTGAGATCCGCTTTTAGGATAAGATCCACCTCTGAAACAGATTACAGTACCCTCTATTCAAGTATCGGGCCAAAATTTTACATAGATTCATTTGAAAGGGGAATAAAACGCGCTGAAAGATCAGGATCTTCCATGTCTTTATCCAGCGGAAACATGGGTCTTTTGATTCTTTGATAGTCCAGTCTTTCGAGGTCCTGATCAACACCTCCGGGGGTAAGGGCCATGATCCAGTCTCCCCTCATGTCGTACAGCTCGGGCACCAGGTATCCGATTTTCACAACGACGATGTCAGTCTCCCGGGGATTCAGGCCCAAACGGGTAAAATCGGACTCTTTGTGATAAGGTTTTCTCTTTTTGGTCACTATGACGTGAATGCTTCCGACCTGGACCACCACTTCGGTTTCGGCATGCTTGTCACCGTGTTCAATGGCCCTGATGGTGCCTTTGAGGAGCACCGGTGGCGCAAATCGATCGTCGATTGCGGCTCCTGCAATGGCTTCAATCTTTCCTCCTATGCCAATTTTTTCTGCCTCAGCAACCAGTTCCGGCCCCGGGATGGAGGCATAAATGAGTGAAGGCCCGTTCTCATCAGCGAATTCAGGACGTGCAAGTAGCTGCCGGATCGTCCAGGTGACATCACCTGCCCCACCCGCCGTCGGATTGTCTCCCATGTCGCTGATCACAAACGGTTTTTTGTCGCTTTTCAGAGCCAGAGCAAGGCTCTCATCGAAGGTTGCCGTCGGGGCGACGAATTCAAATTCATTGCGCACCTCCCAAAAACTTTTGGCTAGTGCTTCTGCTCCTGATTTGACTTTCTCCTTGTCGTCGCCGGTAACCATGACCACAGCGTGATTTCTCGGTTCATCGGCCCAGGCATAGCCAATCCAGATCGCGGCATCGGTTACGCCTTCTTCTTTTGTGACCGGATCCACCTTGGCATAGAGGCTCTTTCCGGGATCGATCCGCGTGCTGGTCTTTTCACCGGGCAAAAGAATGGGTACCGGAATCCATGCTTTATAGGCCGGTCTGCTCTGCCCATTTTCCAGCCGGTCGAGCAAATTATCCACCGCCCGCTTTTTCGATTCAATAGCATCCTCGTGGGGAGCCATCCGGTAACAAGTGATCAGATCACTCTGATGGGCCAGGCGCTCCGAAACATTGCCGTGAAGGTCCATGGAAGTCGAGATCAGGGTCTCAGGACCTACCACTTCGCGAACCTTCGCGATAAAGTCTCCCTCAGGATCATCCAGTCCTTCAACGCTCATGGCACCGTGAATGTCCAAAAACAAGCCATCATAAGGCAAATTCTCCTTTAAAAGGTCAGTCGTTTTTTTGACCAGGGACGCATAGGCCTCGCTCGTTACCATTCCACCGGGGAGGGCATGCCCCTGAAGCGTTGGAAACCACTCCGCTCTGCCGCGATTCAAGGAATCGGCAGCCAAAAATGGGTACTTCCCAAAAACCTCCTCGCCCACATCAGCGTGAAAGGCATCCTCATGCGTGCGTGCCGGCGAGAATGTGCTCGATTCAATCGCGATTCCGGCGATGGCAATACGAGGCAATTCCTTTTCCTGTTTTGCACTTTTCTCGCAGCTTGAAAAAGCAAGAGTGATCATCAACAGGAGTGTCAAATAAATTTTCATGAAATTATGTTTTAACGGAGATTTCTTGAGTCAGCCACTAAAGTTAATTATTCTGAAGAAAACAGAAGTGTCCAATTACAGGTTGGATTAAGAATTATGGCAATCTGATCAACTAATTTCCTAACGATCTTTTAAAGAGATGCTGTAGACCAGGCGGAGGCTGCCGATCCAACCGTCGTGGATGGAAGCGGTCTTGGCGATGCGATCATCTCCGATGCTGATCAGCGGAAGGGTGAAGTCCACCTTCTGATCTGCCTCATACTGTTCATAGCTTCTACCCAACGCATACCCGAATCTGCCTTCAAGGAAAAAGTCTCCGAAAAGCCGGTACCGGGCGTACAGAGTCTCATCTATGCTTCTTCGATCTATGTAGTCTCCCTCGTAATTCGCATCGCCAAGTCTATAGGTCGTTACCAACCCGAAGTGGCTCCATCCGCCATCCAAACGTTCGCTGAACTTGTACTTCAGTTTTCCGTAAACAGGAAACATTCCGATCAATGACCACTTCTCACCCAGCTTCCAGTCCAGATCGATCAGCGGAACCAGGTTGGGTCCGAAGAATTCCTGGTTGAACAGTGCTCCAAAGGCTATTCTGAGCTTATCACTGTAGCGTTTTCCGTAGGTCACGATGCCCCCCAGTTGAAAGTGATCTGAATTCACATTTTTGAAATCCGACATGAACCGGGGTGCAAAAATCAGTTGAAGCGTCCTGTCCTTTTCAAATTCCCTGATCAATCCTGTTCTGAGAATGAGGCCATGAACCCGGATCGGATTCATGATATCCTCTGCCATATCCTCATCATTGTCGACACCCCAGTAAAAGTAGTTGAGGCTCGAATACCATACGCTTTTCTCAGATAGAACGGCAGGTACAACCAGGGAGGCCATCATTCCCGTCTCGGTGCCCTTGCCCTGGTAAATTGAATCGTATGCAGTTGGAAAACCATAGCTTCCCGCAAGGGTAAACAGGTCCAATCGGTCCTGGGCCGAAACCGTTGACAGCAGCATGAACCCAAAAAATGTTAAAATTTTAATTTTCATGTTTACCTTTTTGTTTCCCCTTCATTAAAAGGCATATCCCCCTCTATTTTGAAACTAAGATTTGTTAGTAGTCCCTCGCCTCAACCGGCGGGGGATTTTTTTATTAGCCATTTGACCCGATCAGCAGAAATGAGATAATGCATCCCTACCAGAAGGCCAAAAACTCTCCCAAGCCCGGAAAATCCGAGGTCATAAAGACACCAAACGGCAAAGAAGAAAAAGATCAATTCGAGAAGCAATCGCAATCCCCCGGGAATCGGAACAGGCGCCTTGCCGGAACGGCTCGGGTCATCAGGAACAGCAAAAGTCCCCCAGATAACCGCCATGACAAAAGGAATCACAATGGCCAAAACCGTTCCTTGCCAGCCCTCAAAACTCTTCCAGGACCAGATGGCGACAATCCCCAGAACGGCCAGCTCCAAAAGGAATCGAAACAAGAGATTAAATGGGTGTCCTCCCAATTTGAAAAGATTGATCTTCATGAATTTGGTGCCAGCTATGTTGAAAACATTCCTGTAAAGGTAGCAGGATTAATGTCATAGGCACAAATCTTCCCTGGCATTCTATGCACGACTTATCCCCAAAATCCGTATAGAACGTCTTCTCAAAAAATGAAATAAGGACCCGTTAGCTAGAAATTAGTCGTCTTCAGGTACTCAAGACTCTTTTCGACGCTCACCAAAGGATCGTAGTCGTACTCCTCTACTTCGACGATGCCGTATTTGAGACCTGCCTTCTCCTTGGCTGCGAAGATCGGAGCGAAATCCATCTTTCCGGATGCTCCAAGCTCCTTGTCGTCTTTGATGTGCCAAAGCATGAATCTGCCCGGGTACCTGTCAAAATAGTCCAATGCGCTTTTACCGCCCTGGTTGATCCAATACAGATCCAACTGGAACATGACCTTTTCGGGATCGGTGAGTTCCAGCATCCAGTCCTGAACGGGCTTGCCTTCAAATTCTGTGGTGAATTCCTTGTCGTGGTTGTGGTATCCGAAATAAATGCCCTTGGCCTTGCACTTGGCTCCGACCGCATTGAAATACTCGATATAACGCTTCAATCCGTCAAGGCTTTTGTAGCCCACCTCTCCCATCCAGGGCTGCACGATCCACTTTACGCCCGCTTCTGCATGAGCATCTATCGCTTTGTCCCACCAGGCCATGGTTTTGTCCCAATTCTCTTTGTCAGGAAGGTTCTGGCCCGTATGTGAGCCCAGGAATTTAAGACCGTTGTCTTCACATAGCTTTTTGAACTCCAGGGGTTCCATCCCGTAGAACTTGCCGTCATTGTAACCGGCTGTCTCTACAAAATTATACCCCATGGCCCCTACTTTGGCCACGGTCCCTTTTGGATCCTTGGTCATGTGTCCCCGAACCGAATACAGCTGTAAGCCATACATTTTCTCATCAGGTTGGGGAATCAGGTTTTGGAAGCCCTGCAATACCATCGCTGTAACTCCCAAAAACAGGATCAGCGACCATTTTTTGTTTACTACTTGCATCTCAGAATAGTTTAATGTTAAGTTGGATAATTTCGATCACTGCCACCTGAGCCATAAAAGGTCGGCAGAACCGTAAATTTACCAAATTCCCAGCATAGAATGGCAATAAATAGCACTCAAAAACGAGATTTGAGCAGTGATCACCGTCAATGGCCGAATTGACCAAAATCATTTTTTATCTCCTTTTGATTCACTATGTTATGCCTTCATAAAAAAACTAATCGACATGTATTCAGAGATTGTAAGTTACCGGGTGTTCCTGGATTCCGGTACACAGAAAAACCGTTGTTTCACTTTCATCAACCTTTTTAACAAGAAAGAAGAGATCATCGGGGTCCTCCAATTTCTCGATGAAGGACTCGAGATCCCCGACAAGAGGAGTGACGATGTGGTTCACCTTCAGTATCCGCTGACCAAATTCCCCTATGTACTCGACGTCCTTCGAAACGAGGGGCCGGTATTTCTTGGCTACTGGCAAAACGAATTCGGAAAATACGGCCGAATCTACACCGGAAGCGAGCGAGTTGGTGAGGGCGAATGGGAAAATGTGGAAAGCAAACCGGGAGAGAATTGAAATTAAAAAGCTCCATTCGGTAAAAGAGTTTGATCCTTCGCAAAAGAAAACCTTGTGTTGGTCCAAACTGGCTTTTATATTTCCGCCATTTTCAGTATCTCTTACTGTGTTAATCATTTCTTTAAAAAAAAGATCATTCATTAACCAAAACCTTAAGTCATGAAGAAATATTCCTTAACCAATGTATTAACTCTGATAGTCGTGCTTTTTTCATTCCAGCTTGGTAGTTGTCAGACCAGAACATTGACAGAGTCGCCAGCAAAAAGTCCCTTCAATATTGAAATGACTGTTGACTTTGAAAAATGGCAATCGAATAGATATGATGCCATTACCTTTTCAGATGCTGATCATCCTGGAGGTGGCATAAAAGGACGTGTTTTTATCTCTAAAGTCGGTCCCCAATTACCCCTTAAGTGGACTGCTAAAATCATAAATACAGGGAAAAAGGAACTTGAAGTAATTCTAATCACAGTGTTCAGGGATCCAGTAAATGGAGGCGATCAAGTTTTATTGGCCCCGTGGTATAATTCAAAAAACGGAGGGAAACACATTATGGGAAGAACAAGAAGCTTTGTATTAAAAAGTGAAAAAGAAGAAATCCTTGAACACTACTTAATTTCATTTGCGATCACCGATAATGAAGGTAAATATGACATTTACACAATCGACCCAATTTTAAAAGGTTCCCAATAAAAAATAGCTAATTAAATTATTTCAGTGGTTGTTAATGTTCTAAGAAAATATAGCTTCCTTCTGTTAGCACTTGCCTTACAAGTTTCGTTGGTGGCACAAAATCAATCCAAGGCAGATAGCCTTGAGCAGATTTTTTTGGGCACTCCAAACCCTGAAACCGAGTTGGGTCTATTGAAACTGCTCTGTATTGAGCAAATGGATTCTGAAAAAAAGTTGAAGTATAGTCAAGAGCTCATCGATTTGGCGAAGGCAAATGATTCCCTGCATTACCTTTTCAGCGGATACCAGGAACTTGGCAATGCCTATTTGAACAAAGGTGAATTGACTTTGGCTATCGAAAATTATGTGCTTGCAGCTGAATATTCAGATCAAAAAGAGAGTCACAGGGATTTAGCCCTCAACTATCAATCCATAGGGAATGTATATGCGAGTAGAAAGGACTTCAGAAAGGCAATCCTGCTTTACAAGAAATCCATATCCATTGTAGAGGAGATTGAATCTTTTGAATATAAGGATTCTCTGCGACTTGCCCAGTCCATTGAGAATTTAGGATATGCCTATGTCAAAATTCAGCAACCCGACTTCGCTCTCATGTATTTGGAAAGATCAGGTGCGTTTTTTGAAGCTCTAAAGGACACTTATGGAATTGCCTATAATCTCGCGAACAAAGGATTGGCATTCGATGAAAAAGGAGAGGCTGAAAAAGCTATAAGTTACCTGGATGAAGCATTACTAATGTTGGAGGAATTGGATGATTATTATGGGATCAGCGAGGTGCTTAAAGACATGTCGCAGATTTACATGGATCTTGAAGATTACGAGCAGGCAGGAGTTTATGCTCTGGGAAGTTTGGGTATTGCAAAAGATCACGATTTTAAAGATGTGATCAGCAGTGCTAATCTAAATTTATCAAAAATCTATGAGATGACCGGAGATTCTGCGGCTTCTTACAGGCACTTCAAGGAGTACATCACATACCGGGATAGTGTTATGGATGTCACCTCCGTTGAGAAAATGGCGGATATGAGAACCGACTTCGAAGTCTCCCAAAAGCAGCTAGAAGTAGACCTGCTGAACAACCAGAAAAGAACGCAGCGTATCATCATGTATTCGTTGGGGTTCTTTCTCCTGTTGTCGTTCATCTACTACCGGCGGCTCTCCAAAGAAAAGAGTCGGTCCGACTTGCTTTTACTGAATATCCTGCCTTCACGGACAGCCAAAGAACTGAAAGAAAAAGGCAAGGTCGAGGCTCGAAAATTCAAGGCCGTTACGGTCATGTTCACCGATTTCCAGGCCTTCACCCGACACTCTCAGAACCTGAGCCCGGAGAAGCTTGTGAAGAGTGTGGATCACTTCTTTTCTGCTTTTGACAAGATCATCGAAAAGTACGGACTTGAAAAAATCAAGACCATTGGAGATGCCTACATGTGTACCGGAGGGCTCATTTCCAAGGGGCCGATGCAACCGATCAAGGTGATCCATGCTGCCTTTGAAATACTCGATTTCATGAAGAAAGAGAGCGAATCGGACAATGATGACATTGCCCATTTCGATGTACGCATCGGAATCAATACGGGCCCGGTGGTTGCCGGGGTGGTAGGGACCAAGAAATTCGCCTATGACATCTGGGGCGACACGGTCAATGTCGCTGCACGTATGGAAACCAATTCACAGGCCGGAATGATCAATATCTCAGAGAACACCTATCAATTGGTCAAGGATCGCTTCGAATGTGAGTATCGCGGCGAAATTGACGTAAAGAACAAAGGCATGATGAAAATGTATTTTGTACTTCGTCCACAAAAGATATTGAACAATAAAGAAACAGAAGCCGCCGAAATGGAAGAAATCAGCTCAGCACCTCGTACACCATAACCGGTTCCTTTTTATTCTTCAGAATCTTCTCGCCCACCTTGTTGCACGCAAATGACTTTTTGATCTATTCGTAGCAAGCCTCTTTTTTACTAATCCTCCCTTGAAAAGAATTTGATATAATTCGGACAGATATAACAGTCATTCGCATTAAAACTTTTGTAAATTAAAAAGAATAGTAGTAACTAGTTGACTAATAATTAACAAACATCCAAGTTATGGCCAATCACACAATTCAATTAAACGTTAAAGCACAGGAACTTCTCAATGACGGATATACTAAAGGATCAACTGACCTGAATAATTACTGTACATTTAACGGCCAACCTCCAAACTCAAATCTCGAACTTTTTATAACTAATGTCAAGCTTGGAGATGAAATAGAATGGACTGGCCAGGCGGAGAATGGAAATTATCAAATTGAAATAACGAACATAACCCGCCAGTCAGGTAAGCATCTTTTGGATTTAAAAAATACATTGAATTCAAATGGTCCTAAAAAGAAATGCAAGATTAAGTCCAACAAGAAATACAGAAAAAATAACTGGGAAAAATACAACCTATTCTTTCGAATTGACGGTCAGGATCCTGAATATGAAATTGATCCGATCATAAACATACATGGCAGTCGATAGAGACTGACTAAATTTTTGAAATGCTTTTTCCAGAAGCAATTCCACGACTAATATATGCATCAAAAACGAGAGTGTCTGCGCATGACTCGGGTTATACTTGGCATTGTAACCTGGCTAATTCTTATGTCTTCGCTACAGACTTTTTGTCAAGACTTGAACAAACTGGATAGTCTGGAGTTAGCCTACGCTCGGGGAGATGTCGAAGATGAGCAAATTTCACCCCTATTAATGTTGCTCTCTCAATTTCATGAAAGTTTCAATCAGAGAATAATTTTCAGTGAGGAGCTGATTAAAAGAGGTCATGAAAAGGATTCTCTTCAATTGGAATTCAATGGACACCTATCACGTGGTCACGCTTTGTCACAGATTGGTGAATATAACAAGGCATTGGATGATTACAATGTTGCAACCAAAATTGCCAGTGAGTTCAATCGAGATAAAAACCTACCCGTAGTTTATTCCGCAATGGCGGGGTTATTCTCAAGGATGAATAATATTGAAACCGCAATTCAGTATTATAAGAAAAGTGCGCCATTGTTTTTAAAAAGAGATTCTCTAACTTATGCTGTTACCTTATTCAATATTGGAGATCAATATCTCACTCTCCTCAAACCTGACTCTGCCCTATTTTATTTAGATCAATCCGATCCTATCTTCGAGGCTCGCAACGTTCCTCTATACAGCGCCTATAACCTTGGAAACAAAGGCATGGCATATGCTTTGAAGGGCCAGGACAGCAAGGCTCTTCAATACATGGAACAATCGATTTCCAAACTTTCAGATTTGGGAGACTACTATCCGATCTGTCAATTTTTACTGGGAATTTCAGACATATACCTGAATCAAGAAAATTTGGAATTTGCCAAACAATATGCCTTAAGAAGCTTAGAATTAGCTACTGAGCATCAGCTTAAACCTGAAATTCGCGATGCCAATTTAGCACTTTCGAAAATTTATAAAGCTCAAGGTCAACCGGACGAAGCCTTTGATCATTATCAAAGCTATGTCCAGTTAAAAGACAGTCTCGTCAATATATCCTCTGTGCAGCAATTGGCCGATATAAGAACTGATTTCGAAGTCTCCCAAAAACAGCTTGAAGTGGATCTGCTCAATACAGAGAAACGAACCCAGCGCATCATCATGTATGCACTCGGCTTCGTACTTTTGCTGACTGCCATCTACTATCGGAGAATCGTCAAGGAAAAGAGCAGATCCGACTTATTGTTACTTAATATTCTTCCCACCAGCACAGCAAAAGAACTCAAAGAGAAGGGCAAAGTTGAAGCTCGGAAATTTGAATCTGTTACGGTCATGTTCACCGATTTCGAGGCCTTTACACGATACTCACAGAATCTGAGTCCGGAGAAACTCGTAAAAAGTGTTGATCATTACTTTTCAGCCTTTGATAAGATCATAGAAAAGCATGGACTGGAAAAAATCAAGACTATTGGTGATTCTTATATGTGTACCGGAGGGCTCATTTCCAAGGGGCCTATGCAACCGATAAAGGTGATTCAAGCCGCTTTTGAAATACTCGATTTTGTCCAGAAAGAAATGGAATCGGATAAAGATGAGATCGCCCATTTCGACATACGTATCGGCATCAATACGGGGCCGGTGGTAGCAGGAGTAGTGGGCACCAAGAAATTCGCTTATGACATCTGGGGTGATACGGTCAATGTCGCTGCTCGAATGGAAACCAATTCTCAGGCCGGTAAGATCAATATCTCAGAGAACACATACACATACGTGAAAGATCGATTCGAATGTGAATATCGAGGTGAGATCGACGTGAAGAACAAAGGCATGATGAAGATGTATTTCGTCAAGAAGCTCGAGGTCAGCTCAGCACCTCGTACACCATAACCGGTTCCTTTTTATTCTTAAGAATCTTCTCGCCCACCTTGTTGCACGCAAATGACTCTTTGATTTTTTCGTAGCAGGCCTCCGTGATCAAAATCTGCCCTTTGTCTGCCGCTGACTGCAAACGGGAAGCCACATTCACCGCGTCACCGATCACCGTGTAATCGAGTCTTTTCAGGGTCGAGGAACCTATGTTGCCCCAGACCATTTCTCCACTGTTGATTCCTATCGATACCTGGGGGTTTCCGATGCCGAGGTCCGATTCCTGGATGGCATTGCGAATGGCCAGGCAGGCATCAACGGCCCTGTCCAGGTGATACTCGCCACGGAAGGTCGCCATGACCGAATCCCCGAGAAATTTATCCACGGCACCTTTCTGCTTGATGACCTCTTTGGCCATGATGTCAAAATAGCTGTTGAGCATGTTCACCACCTCATCCGCCGATTCGTTTTCCGTGATCGAGGTAAATCCGCAGATATCGACGAAAACCACCGTGCCTTCCACCGTTTCACTATCGAACATTGACGACTTGATCTCCTTGCCGCCCATAAAATTGATCACCGTTTCATCCACGTACATGCGAAGGATGTTGTTTTCCTTCACCGCCTGCAGCGTTTGCCGTACGGCTTCGACGTGTTCGATGGTTTTCTCTATGGTAATCTCCAGGTCCTTGAAGTCTATCGGTTTGGTAATGAAGTCAAAAGCCCCGCGGTTCATGGCGGTTCGGATGTTCTCCATATCGCCATAGGCCGAAACGATCACCGATTTCAAAATCGAATTTTGCTCCTTCAATTTGGACAGCAAAGTCAGGCCGTCCATCTCGGGCATGTTGATGTCACTGAGCACCAGGTCGACATCCTGGTGTTCAATCAGCTGCTGCAAAGCGTGCTTTCCGTTTTCGGCAAAAATGAAGTCGTACTCTTTTTGTCGGATCTTCTGCCGGAATCGCTGCTTGATAAGGATTTTCAAATCCTCCTCGTCATCTACTACCAATATCTTCGTCATGTGTTCTCAGTTGATTAGAGAATTGATTTCTTTTTTCAAGGATACAAAGTCGATGGGCTTGGTAAAAAACTCCTTGGCTCCCGACTCTATGGCCTTCTCATAATTCTGTTGATCCCCGTAAGCGGATATCATGCTCACTTTGATATTCGGGTATTTCTCCTTCACGATATCCAAAAGCTCCAATCCGGTCATTCCGGGCATGTTGATGTCTGAAAAAATATAGACCACCTTGGGCGGATCGTTCGCCCCAAGAAAATCCAAAGCCTCTTGCCCCGAAAAGGCAAAAACCAATTCCAGTTTTTCGCTTTTGACCTCTCTTCTGAATTTCTGCTTGAAGAGAAGCTCCACGTCCTTCTCGTCATCTACTACCAGTATTCTCATAGTTCAAATATCTCTTTCGTTTAATAACTTTTATTCACATCCCATTCGGTAACTTTCCCGAACGTACCATTTATCATTTGATCAAAACTTATTGTTTGACCGGGAGGAAAATGGTAAATACCGTTCCCTTGCCAACTTCAGAATCCAGTTCAAGGGCCCCGCTATGACCCTGCGTAATGATGTCATAGGTCAGGCTCAGTCCGAGACCTGTTCCCTTTCCACTGGGCTTGGTGGTGAAAAAGGGTTGAAAAATCTTGTCTTTGATCTCCTGTGGGATGCCCGAGCCATTGTCCTCGACAGTGATTTTCACCTGGTCCTTTAGTTTCCTGGTCGTCACTTTGACCGTGGGCTGATAGGATTCATCCGATTCCTTCTCATTCCGATCCGAAACCGCATAGAACGCATTGTTGATCAAGTTGAGCATCACCCGACCGATGTCTTGTGGGATAATCTCGATCTTGCCAATCGAATCGTCAAAGTCAGTCTCGAATTTGGCGTTGAAGGACTTGTCCTTGGCCCGCAAGCCGTGATAGGCCAATCGCAGGTATTCATCCGCCAGCACATTGATGTCGATGTCCTCCTTCTGACCCGAGCTGTTGCGGGAATGCTCGAGCATACCCCTGACAATGCTGCTGGCCCGGTGACCGTGATGACTGATCTTCTCGAGATTCTGTTTGATGTCGTTGGAAATCTCTTTGGCTTCTTCCATGTCTCCCTTGTCAATTTCCTCCATCATCTCGTCCAGGAGCTCATGGCTCACCTCAGAGAAGTTGTTGATGAAGTTCATCGGGTTTTGAATCTCATGGGCAATCCCTGCTGTCAACTCACCCAAGCTCGCCATTTTTTCAGATTGGATCAATTGTCCCTGAGTAGTCTCCAACTCATCAATGGTCTTTTTAAGCTGGGCCGTACGTTGATTTACACGTTCCTCGAGGAGTCTGTTTTCGCGTTTCAGCCAACGCGAACGATATTGGACAAAAGCATAAATGGCTCCTCCAATAAGAAGTAGGTATAGAGCATATGCCCAACGGGTTTTCCACCATGGAGGCAAAATGGTAAAGCTCAGCGAAGTCGGCTCGCTCCAGATATTGTTGTAGCCCTTGGATGCTACCTTGAAAGTGTACTTACCAGGAGGAAGATCCCTATAGTTCTCACTTCGTGTCTCAGAAGTAATCGGACTCCAATTTTTATCTATTCCTTCTAGAATATAGGAGTAAACCATAGCTTCATTATTCTTGAATTGACCTCCTTCGAAATTGAAGCTGAGGAAATTCTGATTATGACTGAGCGTCAGATCAACAGGAAGCTTGTTCTCCTGTATCCCGCTCCAAGAAGCAACAGACAGACTATTCTTCAATGAATCCAACTCCGGTTTTGACAATAGACGATTTCCACTCCGTTCAGCTATCCATAAGCTGTCGACATTCTCCAAAATGGAAGCCTTGTACTCCAGGTCAAAGAAGCTTTGCTGGTCATCCAGAATATTAAGTCCAACAATCGAAGCCGGAAAAGCCACAGAATCACGCTCAAACGGATCAATTACTGTCAACATGATTCCGTTTGCACCTGCCCAAAGTCTATCTTCCTGATCAAATGAAATACTGTTTTGTGAGATGTCGAATTCAATCATTCCCTGGTCCTTTCCGATATTGAAAATATCCCATCTGTCTTCGTCTAATGAAGTAGGTTCCAAAACTGAAATACCTCGTGAGGTACCAGAGTAGAGCTTTCCTTTGTGAAATACGATATCATAAACGTCATTGGCGCCTATCCCCTGGGTTTTGGTGAAAAGACCCGCTTCCATCTGATCCAGGTCCAGCTTTTCCACCCCCCTGTCTCCGGCAGTCCAGATTATCCCCATGTCATCTTCTTCAATGGAGAAAATTTGATTTGAAACCAAGCCGTTTTCAACGGTTATTCGGTGTCTGATATTCTTTTCGGTATTGATTCTTTGAATTCCCGACCCAGTTGAACCTGCCCAAATATTTCCTTTTTCATCTTGAAGCATAGTCACATTCGGAGCTGCATCGGTACTATCGGCGATAAAAGATAATTCTGTGGATTCCGGATTGTACTTAAGAATACCGCCGCCATTTCCTCCCATCCAAATATTCCCTTTATCATCTTCGAGCAAATATCGAATTCGGAAACCAGCGAGATCCTTTTCTCCTTCCAGATACTTAATCGTCTCCTTCTCCGGATCTATAACTGAAACCCCTGACCGGTTTCCACAGGCCCAAATTCTACCTTTGGAATCCAGTAGGATGTTGTAGACCAAATCACTTATAAGACCCTCTTTCTCTTTAAATTTCTTCAATACCTGTGTTCTGGGGTTGTACCGATTTATTCCTTCATATGTTCCTATCCATATGTTACCGTCTTTATCCGTCACAGTGCTCCAAACTTCATTTTCCATAAAACCATCCGACTCATCTATGCTTGCTGGACGCCCTGTGCTCCTGTCAATCACATGCATTCCGCCCTGAACAGAAGTTCCCCAAATTTGGCCCTGATTGTCGCTGTAAATCTCAAAAACTATGTTCGGATCCTCTTCGCTAACTTTGTACTTCTCCAATTCCCCTGAGTTTTCATTGTAATAAAACAACATGCCATTTCCTGTTCCGAACCAATATATACCGGATTCTTCTTCAAAAACTTCATAGATTTCATTCATACCTCCAAGTCCCTGTTCATCTGACATGGACAGCATCTTCGAACGATCGGCGCTTACAATATTCAGCCCCTCAGCATTCGAAATCCAAACACGACCCAAAGAATCCTCAAAAACATTGTAAACCTGGCGACTGAGCAAACCCTGGTCCTGATTCAAACTGTAAAGCTTCTTGCCTTCTCTATCCAAAATTCGCGCTCCGTTCATTGTGGTCATCCAAACCAACCCATTTCTGTCCTCCATGCACGCAATAGGAAACCCTGGAAAAGGGCCATTCTCTCCACCCAAAACCGTAAGAGTTTTATCTTCAAAATTTATAAAGCTATATCCCGGTTTGTTGTTTCTAAACCACATCGTTCCATCCTTCATTTCAAAAAACTCAAATATTTGATGAAAGAGCTCATTGCTGCTCAATTCATATATCAAACTTGAATTCCAATCGATTACCAGAATCGAGCCTCGATTTGAACCTATCCAGGTACGACCTTTAGAGTCTTCTATTGTTCCCAGAACGTTGCCTATGTCTATTCCCTGATCTGGTCCATAAATCTCAAGGGTGCCTCCTTTGTATTTTACAAGATGTCCGCCCGTTGTTCCAATAAGCATAGATCCATCACTGAGCATTTTGCTTGACTGTGGATCACCTGGAAGTCCAAAATTCTCATCAAGTGTTTGCACACCCCGAGTAGCAATAGTTGAAACAACCAAATCTGAGGATTCTCTTCGTTCGGGTTCCCCGAGCAGAACCTTTCTAACTGTTAACTTGTACTTTGTGAATTGATCAATATCAAAGTCCTGAACAGGTAAACTGTCAAAATTCAATTCGACTTCAGGCAAAGGCAAACTCGCCTTGTATGGAAATCCCAAATCTAGTCTCTGACTTTCAAGCTTGTCCCAACTGAACTTTTTGGCGGGTAAATCCGAGTAAGCGCGAGTGGAAATTTTATTCCATTTCAACGTATCCGGCTCCGACAATTCTATCGATTTCTGAATGGGTTGAACAGAATATTTCTTCCCATAAGGAAAAGGTGGCGCCTCTTTTTTAAAACATGAAACAAAAAGAAATGAAGCAAATAATATCAGGCCCTTTATAAAAAAGGAAGCGTGGTGTCGGTTCATGGTTGATTGTTCTTAGTCAGCAAAAGTGCTATGCGTAAATATAGCTAATAATTTGAATAGATTTAAACTAGAGGGGAGCGACAAAAATTTTCTCAGATACAACTTAAGAATATCTTCAGAAATCTATTCTACTTTAGCGAGTGAAAAAGAGAAATTAACTTCAAAATCCTTGCTATGAAAAAATTCGCAAACCTATTATTCGCAGTGCTGATTATTGCACTTTCCTCGGTAAGCTGCAGCGATGACAAGACAACAGATCCGGAAAACAGCTCCCGGGTGATTCTCAAACTCGTTGACGCCGAAGGCGATTACGATGAGGTCAACGTGGAAATCGTCGACATTCAGTACAACAGCTCCGAGGAAGACACAGGCTGGCAAAGCTTTAGCCCGGAAGAAGGGTACCCCATACAAACAGATCTGACAGAGCTCATCGCTGGAAATGAGCTTCTTTTATCTGATGAGGTCATACCCTCAGGATGGATGCAACAGATTCGACTGGTGCTGAGTGAGAACAACACGCTCAAGCTTGAAGGCCAGGAGGATCTGATTCCGCTTAAAACCCCAAGCGCTCAACAATCAGGGCTCAAAATCAAGCTGAACCAGGAGCTCGACCCTGGGTTTTCATATACTTTCATACTGGATTGGGACGTTCAACGATCCGTGGTTGAGGCCGGCAATTCGGGGCAGTACATTCTCAAACCCGTGATTAGGGCCAATGCTGAGGTCAATTCGGGTTCGGTTTCCGGGATGGTTGTCGCAGATCTGATTGGCGATGAGAGCACGGAGCTTTTTCCACAGGAAGCCGTCGTGGTCGGGATCTATAATGCAGAAGACGAATATGTCACAGAAACCCTGACCGACGCAGAGGGAAAATTCATGATCCAGGGACTCTCACCGGGAAAATACCGGATTCAGATCGAAACGCTCGAATACATACCCTATGTTTCGCCGAATCCTGTGAGCATTGCAGCGGGACAGGTCAAGAATGTAGGAACCATTGAGCTCCAGGTTCCCGTGAATTGAGATTTACACTCAAAAACATTTACTGAAAGTCCTCCATCGCGAGGGCTTTTTTATTGAAAATCAAATGAATCCATCTTTAAAAAATCGCCACTGTTGGCCAAATTAGCTATATTTAGTTCATTGATAATTGTTTTGTTCAAGTCTTATTGGGAAATTTTTACCCGTATTTTGGACAAAAATCAGGGTCGTTCGTCCCAAATCATTTTTCAAAGAATTGCAATCAGACTAAATTGAAACTAATTAAACTTAAATCCTCTATTATGAAAACATCTCGACTTATAATTTTTGCATCCATCGTTCTTTTTGCTACCTCAGTCTTCTCGCAACAAACCGCAACTTTGGCATGTGATATTGAAGCTCTCCAAAATGGCAGCAAACCCGCTGAAGTTTGTTACTTTGTTGAAAATCCGGATATCAACCCCGAGCTTTTCACTATAGAGGCTGAAGTAGGAGAAGAGATCCTATGGAGTGGAGAAGACACTATATTAATTCGCAAAGTCAAGCACTATGGTGGTACGAATGTTTTTGATCAGGATCCGGAAGGTGATGGCGAAATAATTGCGAGACCCAATAAAAAGACAGACGGAAAACCATACAAGTATAAATTGAAATTTCGATTAGAAGGAAGCAACAAACAATACAAGATAGATCCTATTATCAAAGTAAGAAACAAATAAATGCCTACATCCGTCAAATCGGACTTTTCAAACTTAAAAGCCTTTCTTTTTTTAGGCTTTTTTTTGCTGTTCGGGTTCCTGATGACTGGTCAAAATCAAAGTGTTGCGGATAGCCTTGAGCAAATTCATCGTGAAGGATTATTTGAAGAAAAGGACCATCTGCGGATTTTGGACGACCTTATACGTGAGCATCCGGATCCTGAGAAACAGCTCATGTATGGCAATGAAATGATTCATCGGGCGATCGAAATTGATTCCATTTCAGCTCTATACTGGGGATACGTTCACGTAGGAAATGCTCTAAGACTCAAGGGAGAACTCACTTTATCCGTCGAAAATTTTTTCAGGGCCGGAGAAATTGCTTCCGAAATGGGAGATAAGAGGAAAGTGGGATTGGTCGAAATCGCCGTAGCCTCTGTCTACCATGTCATGGAGAATTATGACAATTCAATACGATACTACAAATCAGGCCTGGATATCCTGAGAGAAGAGAATGACACCTTGAATATACTGGGTACTTTGCTCAACCTTTCAGACACATATAACAAAGTGGAGAAACCAGACTCTGCCCTGATTTATCTTGAAGAAGCGAATAGAAACCTGAGCGGCCGTGATCGAGATATCTATGTAGCTTATACCAAAGGGAACATGGGTGTCGCCTTTGCACTGCAAGGCAAAGACGCAATTGCCAAGAATTACATAAGCGAGGCGATAGCCATGCTTACTGACTTGGGGGATACCTATGGTATTTCGGATTACTTGAACTCTATGTCAAGCATCCTTCTGGAGCAAGGTCAATACGCGTTAGCCTTATCGTATTCACTTCAGGGTTTGGAACTGGCGCATGATTTGGGCCTGAAAGAACAAATTAGTGATTCAAACCTCAAAATTTCTCAGATCTATGAAGCCATGGGAGACACCATTTCTTCCTATAAATACTTCAAGGAGCACGTTGCCTACAAAGACAGCCTGACCAACATCACTTCGGTTCAGAAAATGGCAGATATTCGGACTGATTTTGAGGTGTCTCAGAAGCAGCTGGAGGTAGATCTGCTCAATCAGCAGAGACGAACCCAGAATATCATTACCTGGGCAACGGGCATTGCTCTATTTCTCCTGACAATTGTTGTTATAGGCGTGCTGCGAAGGTCCCGCTATATTAACAAGACAAACAGGATCATCGAAGTCGAAAAAAACCGTTCGGAGATGTTGCTGCTGAACATCTTGCCTTCCGAAACTGCTCAGGAGCTCAAGGAAAATGGCAAGGTAAAGGCCAAAAGATTCGAATCCGTAACAGTCCTTTTCACGGATTTCCAGGGATTCACACTCACATCCCAGGACTTTACTCCTGAAAAACTTGTAACCAGCGTAGACTTTTATTTCTCCGAGTTTGACAGGATCATCGGTAAATTCGGGCTGGAAAAAATCAAGACAATAGGAGACTCCTACATGTGTGCCGGTGGATTGCCTTTCCCTTCAGAGGATCATCCCCAGAAAGTCATAGCCGCAGCCCGGGAAATCCTAAAGTTTATGGAATCGGTGGATAAAAAAAAGGATCCTGACATTGCTCATTTTGATATTCGCATTGGCATCAATACAGGGCCTGTAGTTGCCGGAGTGGTTGGCACCAAGAAGTTCGCCTATGACATCTGGGGTGACACCGTGAACGTTGCAGCTCGCATGGAATCCAACTCCAAACCCGGAAAAATCAACATCTCAGAAAACACCTATGCGCTTGTCAAGGACCAGTACAATTGCACCTTCCGTGGAAAGATCGACGTCAAGAATCACGGCAGCATGAATATGTACTATGTGAACGACCGAAAGAAGCCTAAGCTGGAAAAAAGTTTAGCTGGCCTTTCCGCTGCCTCCAAATAGAATACCGGCTCCCAGAACGAATCCGAAGTCATACCAACTGCCTGTATTGTTAACCGCATACATGGCCACATCATCCATAAAGAGACTCAGAATAAAGGATATCGGAGCGATGATGCCATGCCAAAGTCCACCCCAGAATCCGTAAAGATCATTCTTAACACATTGCTCCACTGAAATAGTCTGGGCGCATCCGGTCATCAGGAAAAGTATTCCCACACCCAGGGCTAAATTTTTCAGTACATTCAAGTTGATAGTTGTTCGTTTCATAATGCTACGGTTTTGTCGATTCAAAAGTAAATGAAGGACATTTGCTATTCAATGATGAAGATCAATAATGACGAAGATCAATTTACGGTCGATAAAATTTATTTTTCTTACCTTTACAAGACATAGTCATAGTCCCCCTCATTATGAAAAAATTGCTACTGGTGCTTGTCGGCACTTTTTTATTCTCCCATCTACAGATCAACGCACAACATGTACGCACCAAAGACGGTGAGAATTTTGGTGAAAGAAAAATCGAGGCAGCCATTGAGAAGATGGAGAATAAACAGGTTGAGATTGTAAAGGTAAAAACCATGAAAAAATGGAAAGCCTTGGGTCTGAGCAACCAGATGAAAGACAAAATGGATTATCATGTTGTTCAAGTGCGTTACATCGTTGACAATACACTGAAGACAATGGTCATCGACGTCAACCTGGTGCCCATACAATACGATTACGCCAACCTGGAATGATTCTATGGCAAGTTTACCAATTTTGTCTTCGCACTGGAAATATCACAAAATTTCTATAACTTTAGCAAGAGTTAAGTATTAACCAAATCAACATTCGATTAACTATGAGTCAAATTAATAGAGAAATAAACCAATATTGGGTGCACTTCCAGTCGGGTAAAACAGAAAGAAACAAGATCTACCCCCGTGCGATTATCAAATGCTATCACGATGACGATTTCCTGGTTCAACTGAACTTCTATTCTGAGAAGAGAACGCTCCCTGTGAATTATCACGATGAAAAATTCGGATTGGTATACTTGCGATATCCGATTTCGATGTATGCGAATATTCTCGACATCCTGAGAAATGAAAAACCGATTTATTTCAGTTACAGCCCGAAAACAAACCTCGGATTTATACGTACAGGAAAAGAGCCTGTCGGTGAAGGCGAAGAGGCCCTATAGAATAACATTCAATTCTCCCTAAAATCAGAACCCATTCTCTTGTCGAGGATGGGTTTTTCAATTCTTCTTCGATAAGTAATTCAGTGCTTTCGAAAAGAATACAGCCCCGGTCGTCCCAATTCATTGGTTTTGAAGATAATGATTCATTAATCTTGACAGGTTGTAATTAATCAAACCCTAAAATCAAACCCAATGAAACGAGTACTTTTACTAATTGCCATTTTGGTCACCACAGCGGGTTTCTCGCAGGAAGACCTGTTTTTCTATTCTTACAGACATGTTCCTGCGGATGAAATGGAACTCTTCAAAAGCAACGAAGCCGATTTCTGGTCTAAAGTTCACGGCAATCTTTTGAGACAGAAAAAGATCACCGGCTGGGCGATGCTTTCACGCGTCGGAGGTTTAGCCAGTGACCCAAACATCTATTTCTTTGTAG
The DNA here is from genome assembly GCA_942492425.1 of uncultured Flavobacteriaceae bacterium. Taxonomy (GTDB): domain Bacteria; phylum Bacteroidota; class Bacteroidia; order Flavobacteriales; family Flavobacteriaceae; genus Lutimonas. The sequence goes on along the minus strand of CALOEQ010000001.1, from coordinate 200,269 downwards.
GCGTGGGTTCCTTTGAGAACCTCGATAACATGAATGCAAATTACGGCAAAGCCATAGAAGAAGTCATGTCTTCCCTAGACGCTGGTGCCCAGAGCAAAATGAAAGAACGTCTCAAACAAGAGAAGTTTGAAGTCGGAACCGCCATGCTGAACAGACGAAGCACTATCATGCGCGAAAATGCAGATTGGGACTACCTCGTTCACAACTATGCAAGAGCTAATAATGTAGCTGGTTTTCTGGATGCCCAGGATAAATACTTCAAACCGTTCTTCGAGGAGCATATAAATGCAGGAAACACCAAACAAGTAGGGTGGATAACTGCCGGAGTAATGAATCCGGTCGGCTATGCCTATAAATGGAACTGCTATACGGCGGATGCTTTCAAGAGCATGAGTGACATCTACAATGCCTGGGATGATGATAGTATTGAATGGCCGGAAGGAGCTATGGAAGAGATTAACAAAACGACTGAGCAAGCCGGTTTTTGGAAGCGAATCATTTGGAGAAAAGACATGTGGTTAGATGAAGATGGGAATTTACAGGTATATCAGAACTAACTCATTATAAAACATCCAAATCGGTGATTCATGGAATCCCGGAATTCTTCAAAAGGTAAGAATTTCGGGATTTTACTTTGCTATTCTTTTTTATTTTGAACGAGTAGGTACACCACAGCTAAAATTACTATGAGCAATCCCAAAAACTCTCGCGCACCTTCCAGATAGTATTTGTCTTCCTGCATCTCTCCGAAGAGCTCGCTCTTGTTTTCAGAAAGGATCCATTCCACGGCGAACTCGAGGTGCATGGCGGCATAAAATAGCAAAACGAGACCAAACCCATAGAGCAAGGCGAGCGGTATCCTTCGAAAGATGCTTACGGCACACAAAACTGCAGTCAGAAGGTAAATAGAAAACCAAATCGCGGGATCCGGATCATTGAGCTGCACAATGGCGAATAAAATGAAAACAAACGCGAGAAATATATTGACAACTGTTCGCGCGGTTCCAAGCTGTTTCATATCATTCAAAATTTGAGTAAATCCTTGAACGAATATAAAAGACTTTTCTGAACCCGGTTTAATTTGATGCCAGATCCTTCTTCTTCATGAGTTCTTCATAATCCGGAAGGGTTTCCTTGGCGCGGTAGCGGATGTAATGCTGCAGGGCCTCAAGCTGCTCATCCGACATGTCAGGAAACGCAGGCATCCCAAGGGCATTGCGACTGCCGTCCTTGACGATATCCTTGAAAGAGCTAAACTCCAGAGGAATGCTCGAAGCTCTCAAATCCGGCGCCATCCCGGCAGAATATATACCCCAGCCATGACACCCGGTGCATTTTCCAATTTCCTGAGCGCCCCGACTGGCCAGATCCTTATCGATCTTCCAATCCGGATCTACAAGAGGTTTGGGGAAATGTGGCGGCGGTAAATCGGGCATCTGTCCACTGCCCTCCAGAGAAAAGGTAACCAGTCTTCTCACGTGTGTCTTGTATGACCAACCCAATTCATAGGCCTCCTGTCCTCCAATGGCCGCATAGCCGCCTCCAAATCCAACCAGTACCGACACGTATTGCTTCCCGTTGATCTTGTAGGTTATAGGTGGAGAAGAAATCCCCAGACCCAGGTTCTTTGTCCAAAGGACCTCCCCGGTCTTCGCATCATAGGCCAGCAGCTTGCCATCTGAGCGTCCCTGGAAAAGCAAGTTGCTCGCCGTAGTCAGGGTTCCTGCGTTCCAAAAGGTCTCCTGTGGAATCGACCAGGCCAGTTCCTGTTTTACCGGATCCCAGGCGGTCAGCGAGGCGGGATATTTTCGTGGATTGTCTCGCGGATCAAAATCCATATTCACGCCGACTCCTCCTTCGAATTCTTTGGCCTGCCAGGTCTCCAGGTCGATGCCCTCGTCGGAGAACCCAACAGCGGAATGCAGGGTCGGAATGTAAGTTAGGCCGGTCTGCGGGTTGTACGACATGGCGTGCCAGCTGTGCGCACCCCACGGATTCGGTGTGATCACGGCGCGATCCGTTTCATAGCGCGCTCCCGGAACTTCAACGGGCTTGCCCGTCTCCAAATCGATCTTGCTCGCCCAGGTCGTTTCGACAAAAGGCTCGGCTGAGATCAGCTTGCCCGTTTCCCGGTTGATGACATAGAAAAAGCCATTCTTGGGAGCATGAAGCAGAGCCTTCACGGTCTTTCCTTCTATTTCGAGGTCGGTCAGCACAATGTCCATGTTGGAATTATAGTCCCAGGTTTCACCCGGGGTTGTCTGATAGTGCCACAGGTATTCCCCCGTGTTGGGGTTGAGGGCTACAATAGAACACAGAAACAAGTTGTCACCACCCTCAGGGCTTCTTATTTTGCGATTCCAGGGAGAGCCGTTACCGGTGCCTATGTAGAGCACATCAAGTTCAGCGTCATAGGTAAACCCGTGCCACGCATTTCCTCCCCCGCCGTGCTTCCACCATTCTCCGGTCCAGGTCTTGGCGGCCATTTCCATCGTCTCATTCTCAAATCCGTCGGCTGGATTGCCGGGAACGATATAAAACTTCCAGGCTTCTTCTCCCGTTTCTGCGTCATAGGCGGTTACCCATCCTCGTGTCGGGCCTTCTTCGGTTCCTCCATTGCCAATCAGGACCTTGCCTGCGAAAGCCTTGGGCGCTCCGGTGATATACAAGGAACGGTTCGGGTCAAACGTCACCACCTCCCAAATCTTCTCTCCTGTCTTGTGATCCAGGGCAAAGAGTCGGCCGTCCCAGGTCGCAGCGTAAATCTTGCCTTTGTAAAAGCTAATGCCCCTGTTGTGCACCCAGCCTACCTGCCTTTTGCCTTTTATCGCTTCTCCAACTTTGGGGTCATAGGTCCAGAGGAGCTCTCCGGTGACAGCATTGACAGCCCGAACTATGTTCATCGTGCCCGTGAAGTACATCACACCATCCACAACAAGAGGAGTTGAAACCAGGCCCACATCCATAGGAAGATCGACGAACCAATCCACCTTGAGCTGATCGACATTTTCCAGGTTGACGTCCTTCAAAGGGCTAAATCGAGTTTCACTGTGCGTTCGCCCGTAAGCCAGCCATTCTGAGGTATTCGACTCATCAGCGATCGCTTTGTCATCATAATGCGAAAATTGATCGGTGTTGTCATTTGTTCCTGAGATTTCACCATCACCGTCGGGTGAGGCGGGCGATTTGGCACAAGAAACCGTGAAAACATAAACAAGTAGAGAAAGACCAAAACACAATTTGGCAAAAGAAGAGTTTTTCATGAGTTAAGTTGTTTGTTTTTTATGAAATATACACCCTGGCTTCTTCTTGAGAAAAGAGTGCAGGACGAATGACCCATTTTGTTTATCGAATGTGCCAATTCAGTTACCAAAGGATTTGATCCCGATGACATCTGTGTCTCACTCCCCCAGTTTCAAATACGAGTAGAGAGAGCCCATGTTTGACGTCATCGAATTGAGTACGTTTTGGCTGGCGTCCTCAAACTGGGACCTGGAATTATCCTTGAAAATGTTGCGCCTCTTCTTAAAGACCGCATTCATAGTGAGCAGTTTGTTCATGGATTCGTTGTACTCGGCCAGGGCATCTTCATCGATCTCTTCAAAATCTATGCAGGCATAGAAAAGATCATCCCTGCCGTACATCTCTTTTTCCATGCCGGTGAGCTGGTATTTTACCATGTAGGTACCATCCTCAAAAACCAACTCGATGTCATAGCTGAAGTCTCCTGAGAGCATTTCTGCCATTCCGCTGCGCTTCGGATACATGAGTTTGCCAATGTTCTTGTAGTACACCTGGTTAACCTCGCTTACGCGGATGATCCCGGCATTCGGATCACTCGACTCAATGGTATACTCAGAAGTCGATTCTTCCTTCTCGAACCAGTCCAGGGCACCCTGGTAGAGGTCCGACTTGGTCTTGTCAGGTACCTCGTAGACTATGGTCGCCGACTTTCCCTCGAACAGGTACTCCTGTGCGTTGACGGATGGAACTAAAATGAAAAGAAGAACAAAACAGATGACTTTTGACATACGGGAGGTTTAGTTTGGGTTTTGAAATTCGACTTTTCTCAAATTTAACTTATAAATCCCGCTGATCTTGAAAGGAACTGACAGACATATCAACAAAAAATTGAACAACGTCACCGAAGCATTCTGCTATCCCCCGGCTTCGCGACCCGTTTCTTTTATGATTCTCTCCAAACCGGATAACGCTGCGAGCAATGTGCCTCCATAGGCCTTTCGCGCATCGACAAGCAGGGGATCCAACTTTGCAACAGACACAGATGAATCTCCCGAGTTATCGAGTCTCCCCAATGCCAGCCCTGCAAGACGGGACAGGTGATCCGCATGAGGTTCCACTTCCTCTAGGAAGGGATGTAGCTCAATGGCAGGCTCGAGCTTTTGTTGGATAGACGCCCAGATTTTCAGTTGCTCCCTGATCTGTTCTTTCAAACCCTCTTCTTTCGTCTCAAGCCACGCATCGACTTTTCTTTCAAAACGAATCGCCGTATAGCTCTCCGGGGCGGCCGCGTCCACCACCCGATTCAAAGGGGTTTCCACATCAAACGGCGGATCATAGATTGCCATGCGATTGAAAAGAAGGTCTTCTTGAAGTACATCGATCAAAGTATTCAGGGGTGCTCGATAGGGTTCCTCCACCCGGTTGACGACCAAATCCTCCCGGTACGACATGTGTTGCAGCCCAATGAACTGGAGCAACTCGTTCAATCCGAGCAGACGTCGGTACATGTCACTGCTGTCATCGGTCAATTCGGAGGGCGACCACAACTTCTCAGCAATGGCTCCTGACCGGGGCCAGATTCGGGATTCCAGGGTGACTGAATCTGCAGCCTCTGTCCACATGCAGGCCTCTCCACCCAGCAGGTTTTTGCGCTGATCCTCGGTCAGGGGCTCTATCTTTTCGAACTTGGGCAAGGCGATGCCATCTGGCATGTCAGAGCCTCCCGAACGGGCGCCATTTATTTTAAGCGTAAAGACTGAAATGCTACTTTCTCCGACCAGTGAATCACCATGCTGTTGCAACTCAATCGTCGCCGTTCCCATAGGGCCCTCCACATCGTATTCGATCCTTCCGTCTTGTTCCTTCACCTGGTCAAAACCGTAGAGATTGCCCATGATGCCCATGACGCCGCGACGTTTTTCATCGGCACCAAACATGTATAGCTCTCCGTCCAGCTTTGTGTCATTGAAGTTCAGCTCCATCTTCCAGCTCTGCCAACGCGCAGAATCGATCTCAATGTCAATGGCTCCCTTGATCACCTCAGGATCGACATCGTAATGAAAAGCGGCAGATTGCTTGTGATCCAGGTAATACCCCGCCGAAAGAATGGCGTGGCTTCCCTCACGAGCCGATTTCCAGAGTGACTTGTGGTTTCTCCAGGACTGCACCCCGATCTTATCTGCAGGAAGTCCGGCATCCTGAATCTCGTCCCAACCCAGAAGTCGTTTTCCGTGGCCCTCAACAATCTCGAAAAGGCGTTGATTGAAATAGGCATAGAGCGCATGATTGTCTGAGAAACCCTGGCTCTTCATGAATTCCTGAATCGCCGGATTAGTGTTCCAATCTTCATCTCGGGGCTCATCCGCTCCGACGTGAAAGTAGGTGTCGGGAAAAAGCGTTGCCATCTCACCGAACAATTCATTCAAAAAGTCAAAGGTGTATTCGTTTGCCGGATTCATGATCGCATCCCCAATAATCCCCTTGTAAATAACATGGGGGCCTTCATCACTGGCAAGTTCCGGATAACCCGTGAACCAGGAGGCCGTATGGCCCGGAACGTCAAACTCCGGGACGATTCGTATGCCTCGGTCAGAGGCGTATTCCAGCATTTCCCGGATTTCTTGTTGGGTGTAATAATTTCCTTCCGAACCCATTTCATGGAGTTTGGGAAAAACTTTCGATTCGATCCTGAACCCCTGGTGATCGGTCAGATGCAAATGCAGCACATTCATTTTCACGGCGGCCATTCCGTCCAGGTTGCGGAGTATTACCTCTTTTGGGATCCAGTGACGGCTCACGTCGATCATGAGACCCTCCAGGGATAGCGCGGCGCATCCTCCATTTCAAGCTCAGGCAGGTACCAGCCCGCATCATCTTTTTCCAGGAGCTGAAACAAGCTCTCCAGGCCGTGAAAGATTCCTCTTTCCTCAGGGGCCGACAATTCGATGCCGTACCCGTCGATCTTCAAACGATACGATTCATCTTCTTCCAAATTCGGAAAACGCGAAGACACGCTATCACAGCGAATACGGATTTCAAAAGCGTCGGTTTCTACTTCGTCGGGTGTTGACGAAGCTGTTGGCGAAACGGCCGTCTTGTTGGCCAGTCGAACCGCAAATCGGTCAAAAGCGCGATCGAGCCTTTCGGTTGAAACACCTTTGTAAGAAGGCTTCGGAATCGAGCTCAGATAGAGCTTTCCGCCCTTCAAGTCCAGGGAAGACGGCAAAGGCATCAGTTCAATAGCGCTTCTGTCTTCAGCAGAAATCGGCGGGGGCTCCGGTCTGAGAAAACCGAACCACGCCACTGCCCCTCCAAGAATAAGAACCACCAGTATAATACCTAGGGCTTTAAGTACTTTTTTCATGAGTTAATCTATTAGATCTACTTTTTCTTATTCGTAATTATAAAATCTAAAAAAGATGCGCCATGCGCTGATGACATAATTTGAGATTGCAAGACACTGTATCCGGAAACGTCGACAAATGAAAGATCTCCTGCATAAATTGATGCTATTTATTCCGTGCTTTCAACCGGCACATGCTCCAGGATGTAGTCAGTGATCAAGGTGAAAAGATGCTTTCGCGTATTCTCCCCTTCGCTGATGCTGTGCGAACGGTTCGGGTAAGACATCATTTGGAACTGTTTGTCTTGAGCGATCAGCTCGTTGATGAGCAGTTCGGCGCTCTGATAGTGCACATTGTCATCGGCCGTTCCGTGAATCAAAAGCAGGTTGCCTTCGAGGTTCTTGGCATGGGTAATGGGTGATCCAGCGATGAAATCCTCGGGGTTCTCCTGGGGAAGACCCATGTAGCGCTCCTGGTAGATATTGTCATAGACCCTTTGGTCTGAGACCGCTGCAATGGCAACCCCGGTGGTGTAAATCTCCGGAAATTGAAACATCAGGTTCAGGGTCATGGACCCTCCTCCGCTCCAACCCCAAACCGCGGTTCGGGTCTCATCGAGAAACGGGAGCTTCAGGATTTCCTTTGCTGCCAATCCCTGGTCGCGTGTGTTGATCCGGCCCACCTGCCGGTAGATGCTCTTTCTCCAGGCGCTGCCTTTCAGACAAGGCGTTCCGCGGTTGTCCATGTCAATGATCACATAGCCTTTCTGGGCCATCATCATGTTCCAAAGACCAATTTCCGTATCGGTTGCGACCTGAGCCCAGGGCTCGCCATAGACATGAAACAATACAGGGTACTTCGTTCCTGGGTCAAAATTGGCGGGAAGTATCAATCGGGCATCCACTTCGATGTTGTCCTCTGTGGTGATCTTCATGAATCTCACCTGTGGTAGCTCCAGGGCACTCAGTTTCTCTTTGTAAGCCTTGTTGTCCACCAGGGTTCGAATGGTTTTATGATCCGGCAGGCTAATGATGCGAACCGTAGTGGGTTCGGCAACACTTTGATGGGTGTGCAATGCATATTCTCCATTGGGTGACACCTGGTAATTATTGACACCCTCAAACTGATCGGGTGTCAGGCGTTTTGCCTTGCCCTTGCCTTTGAGATCCGTCTGATACAGGTAGCGCTGGGTGCTGTTCTCCGGTGAAGCGACATAGTAGACATTGCTTTTGGTCGGTACGCGCATGGATGCCACGTCGTAGTCAAATGGCGTAACCAGGAGCTTTTCACCATCATCGATATCAACCTTGTAAATATGTCTCCAGGCGTCGGTTTCTGTCATCCGCAGGAAGGCGGCTCCATCATCTGCCAGGATGAGGTCATTTCCAGCCCAAAAGTCTGTAGACATGTCAGGATACATCAGGTCAACAAAGGTCTCTTCCTTTTCCACATAGACCTTCTTCAACTTCATCTCCGAAGGCACATACGACCAGACCGTCAACTCGTTCTGATGCCGATTGAGCTGCTGAATCAGCAAAAGGTCATCATTGACCCATTGAACGCCCGGGATGTAATAGGACCGCGGATCGCCATCAAAAGGGATCCAGGTCTTCTGTTCTGTTTTCAGATCGATCAGGCCTACACTCACACTCGAAGGCTTCTCCCCTACCTTCGGATACTGAATCGGAATGGGTCGCGAGTAAATCGAATCAGTGTTGTTGATCATATAAAAGGTTCCGGTATCCGAGGCATCGAGTCTCCAAAAGGCGACAAACTCGTCATTCGGACTCAACATGAATCCATCTCGCTTGCCCAACTCCTCCTCGTAGACCCAGTCAAAAGTCCCGTTGATAATATCACCATTCCCATCCGTGGTCAGGGCAGTCGTCTCCCCGGTTTCAAAATTTTCCCTGTAAATATTGAAATCATGGACGTAAAAGACATACTTATTGTCTGAAGAGAACTTGGCAAACATCAGGGACGACGGTTCGAAAGACCTCCCGATTCTTTGAAGCTCATTGTTATTTAGGTTATATACCCAATAGTCTCCTTTGGTATTGCTTCGCCAGACCCGGCTGGAATTGGTAAAGATCAGGACCCTGCTGGCATCCGGTGACAGGCTGAAGCTCTCCACAACCAGTGATCCTCCGGGAACCTGCAGTGCCTCCGCAGAAATAAACAGACTTCGCTCCTCAGAGCCGCTTTCGTAGCGGATGAGCTCATCGGCCCCTTCCAGAGAACTTGACTTCTCAATCATCACATAAGCTTCGCCATCATCGATCCATTGTATTTCAGGAGCGTATTCTTTCGTGAATTCATCGGAGTGGATCCGCTCAAGGGTCAGTAATCTCGAATCAGCTTTCTGCTGAGCAAATGCCAACGGCATGAAACCCAGCAGCAACAGGAATATCAAAGGGTATGTGAGTCGGTAATTCGTCATTTGAATAAAATAAGGTGTTCAATAAGAGATAGGTGTTCGTTTCGATCAGTCCCAGATATTGTCCATGGTGTAGGGCCCTCCTTCCAAGGTCCAGAATTCACCCGTGACATATCGGAACCCTTTTTCGAGTGCATTGATCCTGCCTAAATCTGCGCTGCTCAATCTTATGGTTACGGCTTCAAAGTTTTCAGCGATCCTTTTCGGATTCACAGATTTCGGGATGACCGAAATCCCGCGGTGCAGGGCCCAGCTGATCAGGATTTGTCCGGCAGAGCATTTCTTTTCTTTCGCCAGCTCCAAAATGACCGGATTTTCAAGTAAGCTCGGCTCGTTGGCCGCCTTTAGTGCCTCAGGACGATCCGGGGACCCCAGGGGTGAATAGGCGGTTACGTGAATGTCATTGGATTTGCAGAAATCGACAAGCTCCGGTTGCTGCAAATACGGGTGCGACTCCACCTGGTTCATTTCAGGAGGATGCACAGCAGTGTCCAATAGCGCTTTTAATCTTTTGATCCCAAAATTGGAAACCCCGATGTGTCGGGTCAGGCCTTTGTCAACGGCCTCTTCCATCGCCTTCCAGGTCTCTGAAATGGGTGCCTCCTGGGGAGACAGAAAATCTCCAGCGCTTTGAGGAAAGCCAACGCCTTGTTTGAGGGCTACCGGCCAGTGGATCAGGTAGAGGTCCAGGTAGTCGAGTTGCAAATCTTCAAGGGTTTTCTCAAGGGCAGGAATCACATCATCCTTGAGATGCTCGGTGTTCCAAAGCTTGGAGGTGATCCAGAGCTCCTCGCGTTTGACGAGACCTTCATGAAAGCACTCGGTCAGGGCCTGGCCAATTTCTTTTTCGTTTCCATAGATGGGGGCACAATCAATGTGGCGGTATCCTACTTTTACAGCTGTTTTTACCGCATTGTAAACTTCTCCCGGTTCTGATTTCCAGGTACCCAGGCCAAAGGCTGGCATTTTGTCTTGGTTCTTGAATTCAAGCATTCTCATGATTTCGGATGATTTGATTTGGTAATAATACGTCCGGAGCAAATTCAGGCGTAACGAACCTTAAAGATACGTCAATCCGAGAGAAAATCAAGGAACTCAGACCAAACGTCCGATAGGAAAAATCTCAAATCCGAAAGGGACTTTCTAAATAAGGAAGGGGCTTTCTGAATAAAGGAATGTGTAGAGAAAAAAGTGCGCGAAGGGGGATTCGAACCCCCACGCCACGAATGGCACTAGATCCTGAGTCTAGCCTGTCTACCAATTTCAGCACTCGCGCATTGAGCCGACAAAAATAAGTAAACTTTTGAGGGAATGAAAATGTTTATGAAAATTCTGTTTGTTTTTGCCAAGAGAAAAATTTTAAATTCCCATATTTATCAAAACCTGAATTAAGGATGGGATGACTTTTGCGTCCAATAGGGTAATAGTTCTTATTTTCGCTAAAAAATCTCTCATGATCGAAAAATTGATGGAATTCTTCTCCAAACCCAAAGAAGAGACAAAAGACAAGGCTCCAGAAGGTTTCTGTCCAAACTGCTGGGGAACCCAGGAATATGACAATACAATCAGGGAATTATACGACGACAAACAGATCGACGTTAACAATCATTCCGCGCATTATGCCTTTATTCAGGATTTTGTGGTCAATCACATCGACGGAATTCACCTGAAAAAGGGTGAAAACAGCCTGGAATGCCCAACCTGTCATGCGAAATACGGAAAATAGCTTTCCCCTGTAGCGATTCACCACAAAATCCTGTGAAATAGCTAAAAAATTAAGCTTTTACTCAAGCTCAATCAGGTACTGACACACTCTTCCCGTATTTCAGGCTCCGGAATGGGTTCTTAAAACCCTGATGATACTTTTGGCAATCGGTCTGCCACCTCAAAAGGTAATTGTGGTCCAGTTCGATTCGTATTCCACATCTTTTTCCGGACTTTCAACCATGTGAATCGTGGCCACGTACCAGTGTCCGGTTTCTGTGATCTCAAAAGAAACTTGACCCTGTTCGTCTGTCCTGGACGGAATTTCTTTGGCGAAAGGATTCACGCCATCGTTTCGCGAACTGATGTGGACGCCCTGCCCTGCCAAAGGTTTCCCATTGAACAGAAGCTTGAATGTTGCACGGTCACCCACCTTCAACGTGTAGGGGTTTTTGACAGGAACGAATTCAATCGGATACCCAAATTCTTTCGAAAAGTGATCCGTTCGGGCACCTCCTACCTGAAGTATGGCTTTTACGTGTTTGGAATACTTCTCACGTACCGCCTGGTTTTGAAGTCCTTTTTCTTTGCGCTCAGCAATCATGTCCTCCAATCCTTCGTGCTCGAGGTACTCTTTGAAATCCTCTGGCTCGAGCTCTATCATTCGCGGCAAAGTCGAAATCCCGGCTGTGTACGTTCCCGGCTCACCCGGGGTGAATTTCAGATAGGCTACCTTTTCCCTGATCGCATAGTCTGAATCCTTCGGCATAAAATCGTAATTCGTTCCGTGGATCTGAGCGCCAACGATCCTGTCTGTCGTTATGGCATTCTCACTGTTGTCAAAGGTCCCGTTGAAAAGAAATACCTCAGCTGGTTCTCCCTTTTGCAGAAAATAGGAGTCCGACTTCAAAAACAATTCATGAGAGGACAAGACGAACATCAATAAAACCAAGGCTCCTGCAGAAGCAATTTTCCGAAATAGTGATATAGTCATTATTTACTTTTAAAGAGGATTTGCATTGAACGTATCACCTTGTCGGATGTCTCCGGTCTCAAATCCCTTTTTGAACCAACGCATCCGCTGCTCAGAGGTTCCGTGTGTAAAGGAATCCGGCACCACGCGCCCCGTGGATTGCTTTTGCAAACGGTCGTCCCCAATGGCATAGGCCGCATTGAGTGCTTCCTGCAGGTCGCCCGCTTCCATCATCCGGGTCATCTGCTGGGAATGATGCGCCCAAACGCCGGCCAGAAAATCGGCCTGTAGCTCAAGTCGTACGGAGTATTGATTGTATTCCGTCTTGCTCATCTGGCCCCGCAGCTTTTGCATCTGATCGGTGATCCCCATGAGGTTTTGAATATGGTGCCCGACTTCATGGGCGATGACATAGGCCTGGGCAAAGTCGCCCGGTGCATTCATCTTTCGGGCCATGTCATCAAAAAAACTGAGATCGAGATATAGCTTTTCATCTCCGGGGCAGTAAAAAGGACCCGTAGCGCTTGATGCAGAGCCACAAGCTGAGGCTACCGAACCGGTAAACAGGACCAGGGTAGGTTCTCGGTAGTTGTCGATAAGTCCGCCCCACACATCCTCGGTATTGGCCAGAATGGTTGAACTGAATGCGGCCAACTCATTTTCTTTTGCAGTACCCTCATAAGGCACGGAGGTCTCTGTTGGACTTCCGCCGCCACCTGTGAAGAAATTGCCCAAAAGGCTGAGCGGATTATTCCCGGTCAGAAAAGAAAAAACAAGAAAGATTCCCACCAGAACCAGGCCCGTCTTGGAAAAAAGAAGTCGAAACAGGGGCCCGAGCAACATCGGATTCAGCCCTCCAAAACCTCTTGAAGGACCTGATTGCCCTCTTCGATCCTCAACATTTGAACTTTGTCGTTTGCCTTTCCATTTCATCGCTCAAAGAATATTTTAAAGTTGGAAAATTGATTTCTCCAATTTAAGGATTTTTCGGAAAAAATTTACTTATCAATTGTAAAGAACCCCTGCGACACTTTCATTCAGGGAATCAATTCGGACTTTACCCAGATCTCCTCGATGTCAGTGTCATCCTCACGGTAATCGAAGATCAAAACGTCGTCTTGTACTTCGTATTCATAGGTTAGAGTTCGATCTCCAAACTCAAAACGGATCGTTCCGCTGGTTGGATTGAGTTCAAACAAACCGGCAGTTTCGCTTCCCGGAGAAACCGAAAAAAAATCTCCAGTCAGGTCGCTCCGGTCCTTGTCTTCCAGCAAAGTGAGATAATAACCGACTTCCCTGATCAATGGAGTTATCCCATCAAAAGATCTGCTCTGCAACTCCCACCTCCCCAAAATACCAGACTTTACCAAGGCGCTGTCATCATTAGGCTCGTCATTGTCACACGCGGTAAGAGTAAAAAGCAGTACGATTACGAAAACATTTGGAATTTTCTTCGTTGCAAGATTTTTTATGGCTTTAAGCGTTCTCAAGAGTCTACGATTTTTAAAGGGTGCAACAGCTTTATCGGACCGAAAATAAAAATTCAAAGACTTGAAATGCATGAAATTTGGTTATGATTTTGTTATCTCTAAGTCTCAAACCCCCAAATCTCATCTTATGAAAAAACTAATTGTTCTTCTCGCAATTGCCTGGTTCGGAGTATCCAATGCGAATGCCCAGGAATTTCTTTATTGATAGTGACTACGACATTATTGCCGTTGACGTTCTGAACATACTCGAAATGAACATGTCTTATGAGAGCATCTCGGATGCAGCGACCTGGGGCAACTTCAACGTTGGTTTCCTGTTCCAGTTCTAAGAACAGGAAGAATGAGATTTTCGCGAAGCGCTCTTACCAAATTCTGACCCGATTCTCTGGTGCCAGGTAGAGCGAATCACTTGGCTCCACATTGAATGCCGTGTAAAATTCGGGAATGTTGCGAACCACTCCGTTTACCCTGAACTTGTTGGGTGAATGGGGGTCCGTATTTATCTGAACGCGCAACGCATCCTCTCTTGCCTTGCTCATAAATGCCTGTGCGTAACCGATAAATACGCGTTGTTCTCCAGTGAAACCATCCATTACAGCCGGTTCTTTTCCATCGAGAGACATTTTATAAGCTTTTAAAGCGATGCCCAGTCCTCCGAGGTCTCCAATGTTCTCTCCCAGGGTAAACTCACCATTAACACTTAGGTCAGGGAATACCTGATACTGATTGAATTGTTCGACCAGTTCGCTGGTCCTGTTGTCGAATTCCATACGATCCTGATCGGTCCACCAATTTCGCATGGCCCCGTCACCGTCAAAAGTGCTTCCCTTGTCATCAAAACCATGTCCAATCTCATGACCGATAATCGCTCCTATCGCGCCGTAATTGACTGCATCATCGGCATCCATGTCAAAGAATGGAGGCTGCAGGATGGCGGCTGGAAAAACAATCTCGTTCATGGTCGATCGATAGTAGGCGTTCAGGGTTTGCGGATTCATTGCCCACTCCTCCTTGTCTACCGGTTTGCCTAATTTTTCAAGAGCCCGGTTGTACTCCATTAGGGCAGACCTTTGCAAATTGCCAAATAGATCATCTGCTTGGATATCTACATTGTATTCTTTCCATTTCGACGGATATCCGATCTTGGCCCTGAATTTACTGAGTTTATCCAGTGCCTCTTTACGAGTGTCTTCCGTCATCCAATCCAGCTCTTTGATACTCACCTCGTAAGCCTTCAAAAGGTTTCCGACAAGCGTATCCATTTTTTGTTTTGCCTCGGGTGGAAAATGCCGTTTGACATAGACCTTACCAACAACCTCACCCAGATTCGAATTTACCGTTGAAACCGCCCTTCGCCATTGCGGACGCTGCTCAGGAATGCCATAAAGCTCTTTGCGGTAGAATTCAAAATTCTGGTTATCCACTTCTTCGTTCAAACGAGCCCCATTTCTTCTGATCAGACTCCATTTCAAATAAGTTTTCCAGGTATCCAGATCTGTGGAGGTTATAATGCCGTCAAGCGCTTTATGGTAGTCGAGCATCAAAACACCTATTTTTTCCTGCTTGTCAACACCTGCTTCCTTAAGATATCCTTCCCAGTTGAAATTAGGCATGATGTATTGCAAAGTGTCGGCCGGGAACATGTTGTACAACGATACCAGGTCCCTGACTTTTTCCTTTTCAAGATGCTGCTCGGCCAACCTTGTTTCAAGAGCCATGATTGCTCTACTTTTGTTCTCCCCTTCTTCGAGACCTGTGAGGCCATGCATCTTTTTGATATGCTCCACGTACTTGGCACGAAGTTCTTTCGATCGATCGTCTTGTTTCAGGTAGTATTCCCTGTCTGGCAATCCCAATCCGGACTGTTGGGTATACACGGTGTAAATTGTGGGATTTTTGAAATCAAGAGAAACAGACAACGCAATGGGAGCTTCAATTCCGAATTTATTGGCATAAGCAAAGTAAACGGCAAGATCATCGTAGTTCGCAATGGCATCAATCTTGTCGAATCCTTTTTTCAGGGGCTCTATGCCAATCTCATTCCTCTTCTCCATGTTCATGTAGGATGCATAGAGATCTCCCACTTTTTGCTCATCCGAACCTTTTGCAAAGTCACCTGCAGCGGATTCTTCAATGATCTTTTTCACATTCTCCTGGGACTCCTCGTAGAGCATGTAAGCAATTCCATAGGAAGATTTATCGGAAGGAATCTCTGTATTCTTCAGCCAGGCGCCGTTGACATAGGCCATAAAATCGTCCCCCGGTTTAACCAAAGTATCCATGTTCTCCAGCTTAATACCTGAGACGATTTCTTTTTCCTCAGACAACTCTCCTGAATTGTTTTTGCAACCAAGCGTCACTATTAAAACCAAAAGAACCGCTGCCAGAATCGTGTTAATTTTTTTCATAACTATTTTAAAATATTTTAGGGCGGTGAAGATACAATTTTTGCCACAACTATCCTTTGATCAATAACCCAACTCGATCTCGTCGAGCTCCAGGGTGCTGCCGATGGCACCTTTGAAAAAGTCGCCTTCAAAACTTGAGGTGGCGAGGAAAGTTACATGGGTGATGGGTTCTGAGCCGTCGCCCCAGATTTCATCATCCCGGGGTTGGGCGTATTCGAACCAGGGGTCTGAAGCTTCTAAAGGGCCATATTTGATGGGGATGATTTGCGATGTCCAATCCGTTACTGTTTCGCCGCTCCTGAACCAGGCCGTTCCTACTCGTTTGACCTGACCGTCAGTTCGGTTCTCAAGGAGGAAATAGATGTCGCATTGGTCCCCGTATGGCAAAGGCTGACCGTTATCATCCTCGTTGCTCTCTCCGGGTTGGTAGGTATAATTGAACGTAACGGATAAAGGTCTTGAAGTAAAGGGCGTCCCAAGGATGATGTTTGATCGGGGATCTGTTATGCTCGGGAACCCATCTGTAAATTTTCCTGTGAAAATCGTTGCCGCAGCAATACGAACCAGGGCGGGTGCCGCCACGGATTCCATTCGGGCATAATTGGTTCCGTTGAGGTCTTGTTTTGAAGTATTGCCCGGCGCACCACCCAGGGCAAGACCCCTGTTCGCCGTTCCCCAAATCGTTGAATTCTTGTCCTTGCCCGGCTGTTCCACCGTTGAGAATCCAACACTTTCCGTGTACCAATCCTCAAAAGACGAATTATCCAGCTGAGCCTGCGAACCTCCTCGTTCCACCCGCACCGTATACACACTTTGTGAGCCGTCTTCTGCCGTTACGAAATATTCAACGGGGTTGTTGAAGTCCTGCTCTTCCCCGGCTCCAGGCGAAACCTGCGCGAAATTCGAAAGGGTTATTTCAGAAGGGGTCAGGGTGAGGTCGATCACATTCTCGGGCACGGTCACGTCTATGGTCAATTCTTCATCATTGATATCTGAGACTCCACTTTGTCCGGGTATGACAAAGGTTTTGATCTCCGATCGGTCGGACTCGCCGAAGTAATCTTCGGTGACACAGCCCGCAAGGAGAACAACGAACAGCAGGGATTTAAAAATTGCTCTCATTTTGTTGGAAAATAAAAAGTTATACCCAAAAAGAGACTGAGCAAATCAATCTCAAAACTCACCTCGTTCGACCAGGTATAGCCTTCATCCTCTTCAATCCCATTGGTTGTGGTCCGGGTATATTCGGAACTGAGTCCCAAAACGGAAGTTCCCACCTCAACAGCGACCACATCCGTTATAAACGCGGTAATACCCGGTTGAATCCCGAGTTTGAGCGCATAGAAATCTGAGGTGTTTCTTTCGATGTCTTCAAGCGTATTTACCTGTTGCACCCCGCTTCCATAGGTGAATTCGAGGTTGGTCTCATTGAAAAGATAAAAAGTACCCTTGCCCAGGCGAAGATAATTTCGAATGAACGGCGCTATGCTGTAGGAACGTTCCACCGATTCATCCAAAACGGGCCCGGCATCGTTGGTGTACTCAATCCTGTTGAGTTTGTCAGCATATCTAAAATAGCCTCCTACGGCAAAGTTGTCTTTTATAAAATATCCCGAACCCACCGTAACTGCCCAATCCAGGCGATAGGAATCATCCACTTGTTGGAAAATTCGGGTTACATTCTCGCTCTCAGTTTGCTTGACCGAAAAAGTAGTTGAAGCGAAAACATTGGTTTTCAAGGTTGAGCTGTCACCGGCTGGCCTTTCTGCTTCATCCTCTTCTTCCTGGGCCGTGCCAGAAAATGCAGCTAGAACTAAAAAGATTAGAATCGTCCACTTTTTTGCTTGGAAATCGGGCCTTTCAATCATTCTGGATCATTTGATGGAATCCGTATTTATAAGGACTCCTTTTTAAATCGCCTTGCTAATGTATTAAATTTAGAGCACTTGTTTTTGGTATATTTACTCCTGAACCGTTCAATTAATTCAAGACATACTGCCTATGAAACTAGATCTTTCTTTTGTTCGCTCCAACTTCCCGGCCTTTTCCGAGCCCTCTCTCGACGGCTGGGCCTTTTTTGAAAATGCAGGAGGATCCTATCCATGTCATCAGGTCATCAATCGACTGACTGATTTTTACATGAAAAATAAAGTTCAGCCCTACTACCCATACCCCGCTTCGATGCAAGGTGGAAAACTCATGGATTCAGCCTATGAGCGCATGGCTGCCTATCTCAATGTCGATCCTTCGGAGGTTCATTTTGGCCCGTCAACGACCCAGAACGTATATGTGCTGGCCAATGCGCTTCGCCCGATGTGGTCGGATGGGGATCAAATCATCGTCTCCTGCCAGGACCACGAGGCCAATGCAGGGGCATGGAGACGCCTGGCCGACCGGGGAATCGAAGTGATTGAATGGCACGTAGACAAAGAATCGGGGCTATTGAGCCTGGAAGATTTAAGTTCGCTCTTTACGGAAAGAACAAGAATGGTTGCCTACCCCCATTGTTCCAATGTGATCGGACAGATCAATCCGGTTAAAGAAATTACAAGAATGGCTCATGAGCACAATGCAATCTCAGTTGTCGACGGTGTCGGGTGGGCCCCGCACGGTTTCCCCGACCTGAAGGAGCTCGACACTGACATTTACATGTTCTCCCTGTACAAGACTTTTGGACCTCACCTCGGACTGATGCACGTCAAAAATGACCTGATCAAAAAAATGCAGAATCAGTCCCACTTTTTCAAAGAGGGGATTACCCGCAGCATGATCACACCGGCCGGACCGGATCACGCCCAGATCGGAGCCGTCAATGGCATACTCGATTATTTCGACGCCATGTACGACCATCATTTTGAAGACCAGGCTGAGCCTGCAGAACGAAACAGGGCACTCAACCAGCTATTTCGCGAGCATGAAAAAGAACTGTTGACTTATTTTCTCGATTTTTTGAGATCCCGCGATGACATTGAAATTCTGGGCTCAGATCATCCGGACGACCGGGCACCTATCGTTTCTATACGACCTAAAGCCAAGAACATTGAAAAGGTGTATTCCAAGCTGATCGAGCACAAGCTCATGCTCGGCATAGGTGACTTTTATGCAGTTCGCCCGCTTATGGACATGGAAATCCCAACGGACCCCGGGGTGATCCGCATGTCTTTTATCCATTATACGAGCAAAGAAGACATTGACCAGCTCATTGAAGGTCTGAAAAAGGCACTGGAGTCTTAAGAGATGATTACCTCCTTTTTCTGCGAAAATTGGAGTTTTGGGAGCCCTGGTGTTTTTTACGATTCGAAAAGGATTCCTGTCGTCTTCGATTCTTTTCCTTTTGGAATTCTTTCTTCTCGGCAGCATTCATGGGTTTGTCGGTCTGCGGAAAAGGATTGTCATCGGCAACCTGGATCTTCTTGTTGATCAGTTTTTCGATGTCCCTGAGGTATGCGTTTTCCTCCGGTTCACAGATTGACAGGGCTATACCCGCTTCCCCTGCGCGTCCGCAGCGGCCAATTCGATGCACGTAGGTCTCAGGTTCATTCGGCACATCGTAATTGACGACATACCCGAGCTTGTCAATGTCGATGCCGCGCGCGGCAATGTCTGTAGCCACGAGAACCCGTATCTCCCCGGATTTGAATTGCTTCAGGGCCTTTTGACGCTGGTTCTGGCTTTTGTCCCCGTGAATGGCAGCACAGTCAATGCGCTTTTTTCGAAGGTCCCGTACGATGCGATCTGCGCCGTGCTTGCTACGTGAAAACACCAATATCTGTTCCGGCTCCAATTTTTTGAGAATAAAAAAAAGCAATTCCTTTTTGCTGGATTTGTTCGTGGGGTACACATACTGCTTTATTTTCTCAGCAGTCGAAGCCACGGGATTCACGGCCACCTTTTTCGGGTTTCTCAAAATCTGATGCGACAGATCGAGTATGTTCTTGGGCATAGTAGCCGAGAAAAACAGGGATTGCCTTTTTCTGGGCAACTCGGCAATGATCTTCTTTATATCGTTTATAAAACCCATGTCAAGCATGCGATCCGCCTCATCCAATACAAAATATTCAATATCGCGCAACGAAATGTACCCTTGATCCATCAAATCCAATAGACGTCCGGGCGTAGCGACCAAAACGTCCACTCCCCTTTTGAGTGCATTGGTCTGTGATCCCTGGGATACTCCTCCGAAAATTACCGTGTTCTTGACGTGCGTGTGTCTCGCATACGCCGTGAAGCTCTCCCCGATTTGAATGGCCAGCTCACGAGTCGGTGTAACCACGAGGGATGAAATCGTTCTCTTTCCTTGCGGATTATGCCCTTCTCCTACCAAATGCTGTATGATAGGCACAGCGAAGGCTGCTGTTTTTCCTGTACCCGTCTGAGCATTGCCCAAAATGTCTTCTCCGTTCAAAATCAACGGTATCGACTTTTGCTGAATGGTTGTGGGTGATTTATAGTTTTGGTCTTTCAACGCCCTGAGTATGGGCGGAATCAATCCTAGGTCTTCAAACTGCATTATATGGGATGGGGGTTTCATGCAAATGAGAAGTCATTTGCGAGTGCAAACCTACCACTAGTTTCCGAACTAGAGTGAAAAAAATCCAAATGAATTCAAATTATTCTGCAAGAGCCTGAATATCATATAGATAATTTTCCGGACCTTTAAAGGATGCATTTTGATATTCGTATTCCTGCCAGAACTTTTTGGCATATTGATCAAAAGCACCCCAGTCTGACAGTTGCCATTCGATCTCCACGGCCTTGTCATCCGCATAGTTTTGCATGCCTCTTCTTTCGTCAACAAGACCTATGAATCCGTCGGAGGACGTCTGATATATTTTGGTCCATCCCTGGTCGGCCACCCGCTGAAACCCAAGAACCTCCTCATAGAATTTTTGCATCTGCAACAAATCTTTATGGTAGGTCCAGGTAATGGAAGCATAGAAATTCAAAGAGGCTACATTTGTTTCAACAGGATCGCATTGGGCCAGCGCCGCCATGAACAATTCATTCTCCGGATGCTGCTTGAACTGTTCAAATTCCAGCAAATACCCACCGGGATCGACGATCACGAAACCATCATGAGGGCCTCCATCCCTTTTCTTGTGAGGATACTTGACAGGCACCCCCTTTGCCTGCACATGATTATACCATTCTGACAACTGATCGGTCAACAAGGCAATGGCCGTAGATTTTGACTGATCCCTGTCATGTTTTTCAACAAATCCATGAAGCTCAATGGAAGCATTCGAGCTAATCGCAAACTGCGACGAATCGATCCGGACCAGTCCCAGGGTATTCTTGTAAAACGAAACTGCTTCCTTCACATTTTCATAGTAAAGATGAGTTACCTGCCGCTTGACCCCAAAAGAAACCAGGTTTCGATATGGAGTATTCTTTTGCAACAGATCATTGATTCCCTGGGTATTGTATCCGAGTAAACGACCAAAACGCCGCGCAAAGGCCTCAAGCTGCTTTTCATCCTTGCCCTTGTAAGCCGCAAGATCCGATTTGAACTGCTCATATTGAATCAGGCGATCCCCTTTGTAAATGATTACAACGCTTTTGCCCATTGTCGCTTCAGATGGAAAAAGCAAGGTCGCCGGAAAGTTCTCCTCTCTAAAAACTTGTACGTTATGCTTCTCAGCCTCCTCTTGAAATTTTCCCCAAAGCTTATCGACCTCTTTGGGCTCCATCGGATAGTGCAATGCCATTGGCTTCGCCCCGTTGATCACCATTTCACAATAAACATCAAAAGCCGCAAAGACTTTGTCGTCCGGATTTTCACAAGAGAAAAACGCCAGGGCAAAGACAACAGGAGTCAGGATCCGAAAAATTGAAAAACGCATCAGACCAAGATATGTGATCTCGCTTTCGTATCATAAGGATGAAACAAAAAAAAACCAAACCCTAAGAAGGAAAAGTCGATGACAACGCACCTCCCAATGACACATTGATATTCAGGCGTCTGAAGTAGGCTCTAAGGCATTGCATGTCGTATAAATTCATGTAGAGCCGTAATATCTTTGCACACTGTAGCGTTATAGATGTATGCTGTTATGATAGTAAAGAAGTCAAAATACGGCCCTACCCTTAAAACAAACTGGATCAAGCAGATCCTGGCCCCATTAGGTCTGACCCGAAGTCAGAGCGATAGATCTGTTAAGGTCTATGAGACTTTCAGGGACTATATGTCTCTGGAACGATGTTCAAAAAATGAGGCGATCGAATTCACTGCCAAGTACTACCACCTTTCAAAGCCTCAAATGATCAAGATTCTCAGCGACTTCAATCAAGACTGAAAGTTGTTGTGTAATCGACTTGCAAAAGGGCGGTCATGGCGCTCGCAAGGATAAGTTTCTCCTTAGGGCTGAGTTCAGATCGAATCCAAATGATGCTTTTGTTCATGCCCATCATCCCGCCACCGTAGTATTGAACGGCACAAAGAGATTTTCCATTCTCAATGAATTCGTATCCCTTGGCTGGAATGCTGCGGGAATCCTGACCTTCTTTGTTCGAAGTTGTCCTCTCAATCGAGATGGTTCGATCATGGTTCGTGAGAAAAGCGCGGAACTCATAGTTGGCCTGTGATCCGTCTTCAAGAGACTTGATCAGCACCCAGGTATCCTCTTCATCCTGGGCGGTCGTAATGAATGCCGAAAAGTTATTGGCACTTTTAATCAACTCATCGGATCCAATGGCAAGGGTTGAAAATAGCTGAAAGGAACGAATCTCTTCTGAGGTCATCGAGGATGCGGCATTTACGACAGCTTTTTCTGAAAGCGATTTGTCAGTCAATTCAAAGGAGAACTCATTGCTGGTCTCACTCCGGGCTTTGGTGCCCAAAAAATTGGTTCCGCCCGTTGAGGTCGTCCATCCGTTCTTGCTGTCGGTGACTTCATAATCGCCGAATTTGATTTTGAATATCTTACCGGCCCATTGTGCACCCATCTTGACCTTCAACTTTTCGGCCTTTGCAGACAGGTCATCATCTATGACGATCTCCTTTTGCTGGCCCTGGATATTCAAGATGGAAATCACGGAAAGGAATAAAAACAGGTTTTTCATTTTAGTGGTCTTAAATTCTGAATCTATCGAAGATATCGAATTACAAACCATCAAAATCCTACAAAAGGATGAATCCCCCGAAATCTTTACCGAAGGAATATTTCTATTTATCGAAACACGTCAATGTGCGGATCAATTTGTTGCATCCTCCCTGGCGAATAAAATCAGAGTGGTCATAATAGGATTTGAATTTCTGTCCTGAGAGTTCAGAGCAGAGAATCCTGCCGTCAGTCACTTCTTCGAAAGCCTCCGCGACTCGGATCGCTTCGGGGTTCTTGAAAGAGCTTTTTTCCTCATGCTCTCTGCACCAGGCAAGGGATCGCATCCAGATCGCTGTTACCATGTCCTGAAATTTGGATCGTCCTGTAAATTGTAAATTTATGTAGAATCAAACAGGAAAACATTGATCCTGATCAAGAGAAGCCTCGGGAATGACTCTCAGTTTTTGCGATGCTTCTTGGCCTCCTTCTTGGCCTGCCTCTTCTCCTTCTTGGCCTTCTTGGAATCCTTGTTTACGCCTAAAATTGACTGTACAAAGCTTCCAGGCACGATATGCATCATTCCGTCTGCCAGGCTGTGCGACATGAGATTGAAAGGACTCCGGTAGACATTGCGCTGGGAATGATAGTCCGCCTTGATATATTTTCCATGGGTCGGAACGTTGTGATTCCGCAGCGCTGAATTCGCAAGAGACGAAACAAGCGGGTGATTCTTCACCTCGTGCTGCTTGTTCTCCTTAACTACATGGACCTTGAGATTCTCATAATCGAATTGCATTTTATTGTGAGAGGAAGACTTGGTGGCTCTCATTTCGAAATGAATTTTCTTCACGTCACCGGAGACTATTTCAACTCCCGCCATGCTCTTAGTCGTTTCACTGAGCCCGGTCAAATCAAATGACCCAAATGAAGCAACGGCTGTAAAAGCATCCCGATCATATGGAACCTCGAGGATAAAAGTAAAAGGAGCTGCTCCATTGAGATTGGCTTCCAGGTTGGCTTGAAAGCTCTTATAGGCCTCCTGTTTTTGAGGAATTGTCGTCAAGTGGGTAATGAAACCATTAATGCTTTCAAATCGAAGGGTCGCGGGCGCTTCCTTTCCCACACCCAGTTCAGAATACTGAACCTCAACATTGTCCAGCTGTATGGTATCAACACTCAAAGTGATCGGAATGGCATCCACCATGCCCTTGAACATGGGCTTTATAGCATCGGGTGGACGCTCCATGTTCTTGTCTCGATAATCTTTGAAAACGAGGTCCCGAAGAAGTATTTTCTTTGTTTCGATGTCCAGATCCGTATAAAGATTGCTTACTGCGTTCAAATTCTCGAATGTCAGTTCCCCAATCATGACCTCAATGAGGTCCGTCTGTTTACCTACCCTTTGACTGACTGTGATCATGTCTTCCGTGTAATGCATATTCAAATCAGACAGGGTCAGTTTATTGTTTGTCGTTTGGAATGAGATCCGACCCGTACTCAAGTGCGTATAGTCATTCATTTGAAAGGAAAGACTGTCGATTGAAGATTCAAGGCTTCCCAATTCAAAAGGGATTATGTTGTTCCAGATCACCGAATCCGTTTTAATTTCATTGGCCTTTACATTGAGATTTGTCAGTCGTCCGCGAATCGTTTGTTCATCGGGAGACATCAGTATAACAGATCCCTTGTCTATTTCAAATCGCTTCAAATTGGCCCGTGAAATGATATCCCCAAAGAGAACCTGAAAACCTTTTCCTGAGGTCTTCTTTTTTGGATGACTACTGAGCGTAACCTTGAACATGGGTCGGTCAAACAGGATACCGTTAATATTCAAATTCTTGGCAAAGGCCAGCTCATACCATTTCAGACCGTCAAGCCGGGCGTAGCTCACTGTTCCGCGTATTACCGTTGCCCCGCTGTCAATGGAGACCGGAACGATGCCCACTTCCTCCAGGGTAACTCCTTTGAAGAAGCTGTGAAGGTCAAAATCCTCGTAGCGAAAGTCATAGGCGCGATCCGGATTGCGATTGATGATCTTCTGGAACCTGAATTCGACCCACCATTCCATCCCTTTGAACAGTAGGAACAAAATTCCAACTCCGATCAGAATGCGTTTAGCTGTTTTATTCATGGAAACCGGTCAATTGCTATTACAAGGTACAGATTTTTCCCTTTAAGGCAATGCATCAGTCTCCTATTCTTGACAGTCAAATACAGAATGTAAGACGTGCAGTCTTCCCGTTTCTTTGTTGATCACAACCTGGTAAATACGGTTGTAAATGCTCTCGTCGATGGGTTCCAGCTTTTCTCCAACGAGCAATCCGGCCAGAACCGGGGTTGAATTGCTGTGCCCCACCACCAGTGCGTTTTCACCTCTTTCGATCAACACTTTCGCAAACTCCTCGAGCTTTTTCGGGTCATATAGACGGGTTTCCATATTGCGGTTTTGTGCCACGGGCTGCGCAGTATTGCGGGTACGAGAATAATCCGAGCTGTAAATCGCGTCCAGCTGAACCTGCGACAGGAAGACCTCCAGGCTAGCCGCTCTTTGCTCCCCGCAAGGGGTCAACGGCGGATCCTTGGGGTTGTCAGAAGACAGCTCCTTCTCGGCATGGCGCACCAGGTAAATCGTAAACATCGAATCTTCATTCTGGGCAAAAGACGCAACTTGAACACCCAGAAAAAGAATGACGAAAAGGGTCCAGCTTTTTGGAAAGGAATTTCTTAAAATCATAATCTGTATGGAATTGGATTATAAAATATCTTGAATGTGAATTGAAAGTCTCCTGAATTTGAACTGAAAGATAGTGAAAAACAGGAAGGGACAATGGAAAGAAACGATCCCTGAATGTTGTACATTTGAAGTACGATGTCAAATTGATAAACCATGCAACCTGTAATTCTCTTCTTGCTTATAAGTTTAATGCATGTTTCCTTGCACAGTCAGGCTATGTTGAGTCAGGCACCGGAGAGTCTGATCTCACCCGAGGAGAGGTTTGACAAAGACCATGATCTTCTACTGCTGTTTTACGATTGTAAAACCGACGTTGACGATCTGCATTCGGCTGCGGCATTCATCACGCTGAGTTCCAATAGAGAGTACGCATCTTTGTCTTACCACGCCGTTGCGGGAACCTATGGAA
This sequence comes from uncultured Flavobacteriaceae bacterium, assembly GCA_942492425.1. GTDB lineage: Bacteria > Bacteroidota > Bacteroidia > Flavobacteriales > Flavobacteriaceae > Lutimonas. The sequence continues at coordinate 174,484 of CALOEQ010000001.1, read as the reverse complement.
CCCAGGAAGGCCTTTATGTGCCTCCCGAAACTCTTTTTGAGCTCGCTTTTGGGGATAACTGGTCGGATGCTCATGCTGACTTTTCAAATGCCTCAGATGAGGTCAGCCTGATCGCCAAAAGAACCCTGGAGCTGGGAGGAAATGTCTGGATTGCCGAAGCCGGGCAGTCCGATTTCTCGGCAGAGATGGTCAAAAAAATTCAGGTATTGCTTCCTGGTTTGAATACACGGGAACGTATTCACATCGTACAGCACAGTGATTGGAACGAGGAAGTCACATCGCCCGAAAGCCTGGAATTCGTCAAACAAAACACAGCCTATTACAAGATCCCGGATGGAAATGTCGTCGGGAACGGCACTCCGGGGTTCCGGTCGCCGAATTATAAGAAATGGCAAAAGCGAATCAAGGATCCTCACCTGAAACAGATCTGGGAGCTCGCGGTTGAATTGGGAAACGAGTTCAACGGCAAAGAAGGCCGATACGACAACGAGGCTGTTTCCGCAGGTGGTCTGGACTTTTCGGATACTTCAGAGGTGTGCTGGATACTTGGCCTTGAGAAGATCAAAGACACCAAAAAATTCTTCAAGCGTTTTGGCAAATAATCAGAAAGCCACCCTTCGCAACTACCCTTCATATTCGGTTTTCATCCAGCGGTCCCAGAAGGTGAAATAGAGCCCGAAGTTCTTGTTGGCCCTGCGGTGGTGGATGTCGTGGTGCGTGGCCCCGATCACGTATTTTCTGAACTTGTCGAAGCTGGGCTTCCCCGGATACACTTCTACCCCCGCATGATTGATGATGGCCGAGACCGTCATGATCAAAAGCACGATCAGAATCGCTATCGGATGCATCGGGACAAGCACCAAAAGAATCGGCACAATGATCGCTTGCAAAAAGGATTCCACCGGATGAAACGAGAATGAGGTCCACACGGTGGTGTTGACACTCTGATGATGCGCATTGTGCACCTTTATCAACCATCGTGAGTGGTGCATCCATTTGTGCAACCAGTAGTAATACGTGTCGTGCAACAAGAGAAAGATCGCTATGCTGATCGGCATGTACCACAAGGGGTATTGAAAGGGATCAGTATAAATCCGGGTGTACCCCTGTTGCCAAATCCAGATCAAACCGATGGTCACTGCGCCAAAAACCAACGTGCTGTAGATGGAAAGCTTCAGCTCCCTTTTGATCTGACCCCGTGTAGGCATCTTTCGCGTCAAAACCTTATTGCTGTACTTCTCCCTGAAAAGAACCAGAAACACACCGTAGTACAGCCCCGACATAAAGAAATAACGTATCAGGAGAATCGCCAGTATCCCTCCGTAGAGAATCAGCAAAGTGCCGAAATCGGTCAGGTCAATGTTATAAATGTCTTCCATGTCGTGGCAGACAAAAATAGCACAATTCTCCTGTGTATCCTCGTCTTCCTATGAGAAGATACATCAGACATTAAATCGTCGAAACAGATGGGTCGTGTCCGCTTATTCGGTAATCGACATGACTCTTTCGTAAATGATGCGCCGCTCGAAACCGTTGGGCGTGAGCTCATCCATTTTCGTCTTGTCAATCACATCGTTCCAGCCGGCCGCATTCATGGAGTTGGACGCAGTTTCAGTGAACCGCAGATAATCAAGGGCATCGTTGAGCGATTTGAATCCGTCCACGGTAAAAACCGAGAATCTGGCTTTGTGGCCCGCCGGGTAGATCGCGGATGACATGCCCCAATAGGTCATATTGTTTAAAATGTTGTCTATGCTTGCCTGGTGAAGGGGTTTCCAAAGTTCCCTGTTTTCCTGGATGAAGGCCGCCAGGTCGGTAGGCTTGGCATAGTTTACGAGGGCATAGGTGTAATCTCCGGGAATTTGATCTTCCGACTGGACATAGTATTCATAGGTGGTCGTGGTAAAAGAATTGGTCTCAATGTCTTCGGGTTTGACATCTCCAATGGCGTCCATATTGTCATTCCATACTTTAGCAGGATCCATCTGATCAATATTTTCATACGTGTTGACAAAGACATAATTCGGAATTGACTCGTCACTGCCAAATGTTCCCACCACTCTCCAAAGGGACCAGGACATCATCTGTCCTTTTTTGATCGCTGATTGAGCAACTTTTGACCAATGCTCGGTTTCTCTTTCCAAAAATTTTGCCTCGTGATCCGCAGGCACATGACGGTATTGCAAGTAACTTATCTGTCCGTAAATCGACCCCGTTAAGAGAATTGCAATGATTATAAGACCTAGATTTTTCATAATTAAGGGATGATTGTTAATAATAAATTCTCTTAAAGTTACTGATTTTTTTGAATTTCTGAAAGTCCCCGGTGGGATACTAATGGGTAACGTTTAATCATAACTTAACATGGACTTAATCGCAGAGCAATACTAATTTGTCAATTTTGTTTCAGAATTAATCGATATATAGGTTCAACGCAATCCGTTCCCCCATCCCCCGAAGTTTTAGGTCCATTGTTGAACCGCCCACTAACCGAATTATCAACTAATTCGGTTTTTCTTTTTTACAATCTCCTATTTCTTTACACTCGATCCCAAAAAAAATTCGGGGGCTTCGGAAAGGCATTGAAGGCATTCGTCCCTTTTTAATTCTTTCTTTACTACTTTTAGGCTTAATTGTGATAGTACTTGAAAACAGACGTCCATGTATAAGAAAATTGCATTTATAAACACCTTAAACTCTGCAACGGAATATGAAACTTTTTAGAAGCTCTTTGAATTTAACACATTTCGCTCTTTTTTTGATCCTGTGTGCTGGCTGGGCTATCTCTTCCTGCTCGGATGACGAAAAATCTGAACCTCCGGTCATAACCTTCCCGGACAACGGCATGCTCTGGGAGGTCAAAACAGGTGAGTTGCTGCCTTTTGAATTCACGGTTGTCGCAGAAGGCGGGTATGCTAGTCATTCCCTGGAAGGAGTCGCCGGAACCATCATCGCCGATCAGACCCAGATTCCTGACGGGTCCAAAAACTTCCAAATCAAAGGTGGCTTTTTCGCAGGAGGAGTTCCCGGACCCGGTGCCATCAAGCTCACCGTTCGAGACAATGAAGGCGGACAATCCAGCTCCACCATCGGTGTGGATATCTTAAGGGATTAAAACCAACTATTCAGATAAAGTATTGTCAAGTGACTATTTCCTTTTGCTGGTTGCAATCGCCAAGTCGGGGTTAATGCTCGCAATGGCATCGTAATGTCGCAGGTGCACTTTGCCTGTCAGCTCTTTCAGGAAATGTGATTTCTCCAAACGGTCCATTATCGGACCCTTTACTTCGGTCAAATGCAGATCAATTCCTCCATCCTTAAGTCTGCTGTTAATGGCTTCCAGGCTTTCGAGGGCTGAATAATCGATGTCATTCACTGCTGGGCATTCAAGGATGACGTGCTGAATGTCAGGATTGCCCGAGACCTTGTCATTGATCAGGTCTTCCAGGAACCTCGCATTGGGAAAATACAGGCTTTCATCAACGCGCAACGAGAGAATGTGGGGATCCGTGACCACTTTGTGGCGTTTCACATTGCGAAATGTCTCGGTGCCCGGTATCTGGCCGACCGTCGCCACGTGTGGACGTGAGGTCTTATAGAGGTGGAGGAAGATGGAAAGTGTGACTCCAGCGATCAGGCCGGGTTCTATCCCTTCGATCAACGTGATCACAATGGTTGCCAGCATAGCGGCAAAATCAGCTTTGGAATACGACCACGTGACCTTCAGCGCATGGAAATCGACCAAAGAAAGCACGGCTACAATGATGGTCGCGGCAAGGACCGCATTTGGCAGAAAGAAGAGCAGAGGAGTCAAGAACAAGGTCGTAAGACCGATGCCAACAGCAGTGAAGACCCCTGCCGCCGGAGTTTCCGCGCCCGCGTCAAAATTGACCACGGACCTTGAAAAACCTCCAGTCACCGGAAAACCTCCCGAAACTGCTGACCCGATATTCGCGGCTCCCAAGGCGATCAGCTCCTGGTCGGGATCGACGCGCTGCCGTTTTTTGGCGGCAAGGGTCAGGGCCACCGAAATAGACTCGACATATCCCACTATTGAGATCAAAAGAGCCGGTACGAGGATCTTTAACCAGAGCTCAAAATCCAGTGGTGGCATGGTTATCTTCGGCAAACCCTCAGGTACCTTACCTACGATTCTGACTCCTTTATCATTCAGCCCCAAACCCCAGACAAGGAGTATGGTTACCACAATGGCCGCAACCGGACCTATCTTGACCATGATGTCAGCAACCTTGGGTCCGATCTTAAGGCGCAGAAGCAATGGCTTCAATCCGCTTCTCACGGCAAACAAAAACACCAGGGACCCTATTCCAATTGCGGCCGTGATCCAATGCACAGAACTGATGCTTTTGACCAATGAGATGACAATCTCCAAAAAACTCTCCCCTTCGGCATGGATTCCCAGAACGGGGCCCAACTGCCCGGCAGCTATTTGCAACCCTGAGGCTGTTATAAAGCCTGCGATTACGGGATGACTAAGAAAATTCGCCAGGAATCCGAGTTTGAGAAAACCCATTGCAGCAAGCAACAGACCCGAAATCAAAGCCAGGGCTATAGCTGCGCCGTAGTATTCCTCCGTCCCCTGAGAAGCCAGTTGCCCGGCAGCCGCAGCTGTCATCAAACTCGCAACGGCAACGGGTCCGACCGCCAAAGATCGGGAGGTGCCGAATATTGCGTATAAAATCAAGGGAGCCATGGAGGCGTACAACCCAACCTCGGGAGGCAATCCCGCCAAAAGGGCATAGGCCAACGATTGAGGAATCAACATCATGGTAACGATCACAGCGACCATGAGGTCGTTGAAAAAGGTCTTCTTGTTGTATTGAGGACCCCATTGCAAAATTGGGAGGTATGATTTCAAGACCTTCGTTGTGCGCTCCTTAAATTTTGCTTTCTCCATGATCCTAAGGTTGAATGCTTTTTTCATTCGAGTTCATCCATCCTATGAACAACTTGTACCCCAGAGACATGACAATTGCTCCCGTGAACAGTCCTATGAATCCGGAGAAAATGAATCCGCCGATCACCCCAAGAAAAATGACCAGGGTCGGAACAGGAGACCCCTTCCCAAGCAAAAGCGGCTTAAGAATATTGTCTGACAGGCCGGCAACAACCAACAAAACGGTCCAAATAACGGCCGCTGTAGTCGACTTCACGGCAAATAAATAAATGATGACGGGTACGCTCACAAAAACCGCGGGTAACTGAAGAATTCCTAAAACAAAAACCAGCAAGGTCCAAATGCCAGAATAGGGAATCCCGGCAAGGGCAAATAATATACCGTGTAAAACAGCCAGAATAAGGGCTACTCCAATGACCCCTTTCAAAACACTGCTCACCGTTCTCATGGTCACGTCTGCCAGTTCATCTCCTCGGGTACCGGCCAGTTTTCTGAAAAATTTGCGGATCGATTCTCCGACTCCGCCAATAACCAGCAGAACTGCTGCAATGATAAACGACAAGGTGATCTGGGCAAGAGCACCAACCGAACCCATTATTCCCGAGGCCAGTTTCCTCCCCACATCAACCAGTTGATCTCTATATTTTTCTACGGTTTGTTCCAGGTTCACGGATGCGCTGCTCCAAATATCGTATATATTTTCGCCGATGATCGGCCATTCTTTTATCTTTTCGGCCGGTGGAGGGACAGAAAGGCCGTTAGCGTCAATACCTGCTTTGATGTCCCGGAATTCAGAGACAAGAGAATCAATTATAAACCAGGAAGGTATAAAGACTAGGCACAGGCCGACAAAAACAATTAGAAATGATGTCAGCTTTGGCTTTCCTCCAAGTTTATCTGACAATTTCTTGTGCATAGGATGCATGGCCAACGCAAGGATAAAGCTCCAAAGCAGAATGTTTGTAAACGGAGACAGGATCATAAGGCACCAAACAACGATCAGCAACACGACAAGCAAGCGTATTGTGAAGTCATAGATTGAGGTATTGGAAAATTGTTCTTTCATCTGGATTTTGATTTAGTCATTCACCTACTTATTTATCGGTTCAAACTTATCGCCTCTGATCTGGCTACATCCCTGGCAAAAAATCGAGCTGCTATTAAGGCAACGATAAGCGCAAGCGGAACTACGAGCACGATCATCACGAATACTCCGGGATCCGGGTTGGTGATGCCGAAATAGGCCACGAATACGGCAGCGATATTTCGCGTGCACATACCCAGGGCCATTCCACTTCTCTGGGTCTTTTTTAATCCAAAGGGTACCTTATACGACAGAAAGGTGATCAAAGCGAAAAAAAGCAACTGGGCCCCAATGGCAAAACTTCCAATGGCACTGAGCATCTCTTCCCAATAGAGCCAAAAGGTCATCACAGCAGTGATGAGTAAAAACAAGGTTCCAATCTTTTTGATGGCAGGACCTATTTTAAGGGCCAAAGGCTCCTTATAAACCTTGATCGACAAACCCACCAGCAGAGGCAACAGAACCATCAGAAGGAGTGGTTTCGCAAGACCCCACACGCTTACCACCAATCCTTTGATGAGGAAGGGAACCAGGATAGGCAAGAATATGACCGTTCCTATTGTGGCGACCAGAATAAAGGCACCGGCAGAAGACATATCTCCCCGGGCCCGGGTTACCATTAGCGGAAAGAAAGGCGCGGTAGGTGCCAAACTAATTAGCAGCAGACCTGCGGCATGGGCTTCCGACAAGGGTATGAGGATGGTCAGCCCGTATGCTATAGCCGGTCCGACAATCCAACCCCAAACGAGTATAAGGAGGATGAACCTCGGATTCTTAAGGGCTTTAACTGCCTCGTCTTTATTGATCTCCAGTCCCATGGCAGCGAGATTGGTAACCGTGAAGATCATGACGACAATTTTAAAAAGGACTTCAATGCTCATGGCCCTGTTGTATATTGACTTGTCACACGCCTCTCCCCTTTGTGTTTGCTTCAAACAAATAATTGTGGGCGTAAGAGATCATTCCACCGGAAACATTTTTGACCTTGAATCCATTTTGAATCAGAATGCGCGTCGCATAATAGGCTCTCTGACCCGAACGGCAAATGACATGGATCTCCCGGTCTTTAGGCAATTCATCCATTCGCGACCGTAGCTGGGCAATTGGGATATTCAATGCGCCAGGGATACTTTCCACCGCCAGTTCAAATGGTTGACGGACATCGAGAATAAACGATCCTTTTGCCTCTTTCCAGTGACTGATCGGCATATCGTTTCGCAGAACGTCAGCAGCAACCATACCGGCGAAGTTGACTGGGTCTTTTGCGCTCCCGAACTGGGGCGCATAGCAGAGTTCGGCTTCTTCCAGGTCGTAAATCGTGGCACCCATCTGCATCATTCCGGCCATGACGCTGATCCGCTTGTCAACACCGTCGAGCCCGAGTGCCTGAGCCCCAAGGAGCGTGCCGTCTGATTTTCTGAAGATGACTTTCATCGCTATGGGCTTGGCCCCCGGATAATAGCCCGCGTGAGAATTGGGATAGATATAGATCTTTTCATAATCGTCGTCGCCAATTCTTTTTAGGGTCTTTTCATTGATCCCGGTCCAGGCCACTGTGGCGTCGAAGGCTCCTATGATGGCTGTACCCTGGGTTCCCCGGAATCTGGAATCACGACCGGTCATGACGTCCGCCGCGATGCGTCCCTGTCGATTTGCGGGTCCCGCGAGGGCGACCAGGTTCCACTCGCCAGTCACGAAATCCCTCACCTCAACAGCATCTCCAACTGCAAAGATATTGGGATCGCTGGTGCGCATGTGTTCATCCACCCGAATCCCACCTCGCTCACCAATTTCAATCCCTGCCATATGGGCCAAAGCTGTATCCGGTTTCACACCGATGGCAAGAATCACTATATCCGCTTGATAGTCCTTTCCAGAATCGGTTTCCACTGCCAGGTCTCCATCCTCGGTTTTCTTAAATCCTGTTGCTCCGCTGAATACCACATTAACACCGTGCTTTTTGAGATGAGCTTCGAGCACGCGCGCATTTTCTACGTCGAGGGGTCCCAAGATCTGTTCTCCTCTCTGCAGAAGCGTAACTTCAAACCCGCGATGTATGAGATTCTCTGCCGTTTCAATGCCTATAAAACCCCCTCCCACAACGACGGCCCGTGTTTTGGGTCGAAGCGTCTGAAAACCGGAATAGGAATACATCCCGGTTAAAAAGGGGTTTCCTTGTTTGATCCACTCGTTTATGGTCCTCACATCTGGAACCGTCCGAACGTGAAAAATCCCCGGAAGATCGATGCCGGGCAAGGGAGGACGAACCGATACTGCCCCTGGAGACAGCAAGAGCTGATCATAGTCTTCGGTGGTCTCCTCTCCCGTTTGGGTATCACGGAGAACTACCGTTTTATTTTGAGCAGAAATGCCAATGGCTTCGCAATTCGTGCGGGCATCTATGTTAAACATGGCTTTGAACATCTGTTCGCTGCCGACCAACAAGCTCGATTCTTTTTCAATAACACCCCCAACATGATACGGCAATCCGCAATTGGCATAGCTCATATAGGGTCCGCGCTCTACCATGAGTATTTCTGCTTTTTCGTCCAGTCTTCTGAGCCGGGCAGCACAGGATGCACCACCTGCCACTCCGCCAATGATAATAACTTTCATAAAATTTAGATATTGATTCGCATAAGGAAAAATATTATTTGCTGTTTATGCAATTCGGTCCTTCCCTTACACATGTTAATCAAATTTACGAAACGCTATTTGTTCGCGAAATACTTACTTGTAAGTATTTTTTTGGACTATTAATTCCAAATACAGAACATGTAAATTTCTAAAACCGACTGTCAAATATGAATTAGTGGAACAATACTCGGGGATTAGTATTTTAGATGGAAGTAGATTATGAATATACTTATTTTTATGTATTGCCTTTCCCACCTTTCTTAACTAATTTTAACATAACGATTCTAAAAGATCAGGGCTATCGTAAATAGCTATATTAAGAGCATCTACATATTGAAATTAAATCCAATGGCAGCTTCAGGTTGAACAGAAAAATTTGAGAGATCCTACGATCAATAAAACAAAATTCAAGGAAGCTATAAAAATTTCTTTGGCATTTGCCTTGGTATATGGTATTGCCTTAAAAATAAACTGGATAAGTCCCAGCTGGGCCGGATGGTCAGTGATTGCCATAGCGGCTTTACCAGGTGGTCAATCGCTACAAAAAGGCTTATTGAGAATTTGGGGGACTCTTTTGGCCTGTTTAATTGGCATTATAATTATATCCCAAGCTGCCCAGGAACGTTGGTTGTTTATGATATTGACTGCGACCTGGGTTTCATTTTGCGGATACAAAATGCTTTCGGAAAAGAAGCTAAGTTATTTTTGGTTTGTAGCCGGATATGTAACTTTGGTTATCAGTGCAGCGGGTCCCTCATCGGTGGGCGGTTTTTATATTGCCGTATTTAGAACAATTGAAACCATCTTGGGAATCGTTATTTACACTCTTGTTGCGGTTTTTATATGGCCCCTTTCTAATTTAGGATCTATTAGAAGGACCTTGACAGAGCTGATTAGCACACAAAAATCACTGTTTCTACAAGTTGATAAGATCCTTTTAGGAAAAGGCAGTATAGAGCCTATTCAGAAGCTCCGACAGTTGCAAGTAAAACAAATGGGGGAATTTAGTAAGTCACTTGCTGATGAAGGCGTAGAAAATTATAAGGTTCGAGAATTAATGCCCTTATGGAAACAATTTGATAACCTGAACAAAAGATTACCGAAATCAATTGATCGTTTACTCGGGGGAATAGAAGATTTATCAAAACTTGACAGTCTCTATTGTAAACCAGACATAGCTAGCTATTTCAATGAGCTCAATGCCCGGTTTACTGAAATGTCAAATTTGCTTTCAGGGAAGCCTCCATCCCTGAAACTAAAAATATCCCAGGTTAATCTTGACTCATTTGATCGGAGTAAACTGTCGCATTTCGATAATGCCGCACTGACCATTATCATATTGGAACTAAATAAAATTGAGGCCACAAGTCATGATATGGTTAAACTAGCAAGAGAAATTGCTGGTTTTGAGAATGCGGGACAAATAATTGAAGATCAGAATTTAAAGAAAGAATTCAGTAATCCTGTTAAAGTATTGGATATTGAATACTTAAAAGGAGCCATTTACATAGGTTTGGCAACCGTATTTGGTTTTATTATTTGGTTTTATATCAATCCACCCGGTCATTCCTCTTGGTATATCATGGGAGGTGTCTTCGCACTTATTTTTTCTGGAGTTCCCCAGTTAAAGACTTTAAAATTAATCATTCCATTCCTTATCGCCATGATTTTGGCTTCACTGATTTATACCTTTGTATTGCCAAAACTCACTTCCTTTTATGAACTGGGAGCCCTACTCTTTCTTTGTATGTTTGCGATTCAATACTATTTGCAAGGAGCTGCTTCTCTCGTATTCACAATAATAATTCTTCAGCTTGTCGTTATTAATAATCCGCAAACTTTTGATGCTTCGGCACTACTAAATAGTTTCGTCTTTATACCCTTGTTTTTTGTTTACTTGTATGGGGTATCCTATATTACAAACGCACCAAGACCTGAAAAGGCATTGCTTAAACTTGTCAGTCGATATTTTAATAGTTCCCAATATCTTATAGCGTTTCAACCTGAAAAACCTGGAGGCTCATCATCTTATTCAAGTCGATATAGAAGGGCTTTTCATCTATATGAATTACAAACCTTACCGGCGAAGATCAAGGCTTGGGGCAAGGCTGTCGATAAAGATTTGTTTCCAAATACCGATTTTGATGAAATCAATGATCTTGGCAATTCTCTAGATGTATTTAATGTTCGTATGGAGATCTTATTGGAGGCGAAAAACAACTCTGATGAAGATGATAGTGTGTTTTCTGAACTCCTTGGGGATTGGAGAAAGCAGCTCGTAAATATATTTGATTGTTGGGATAACCTACCGGAAGAAAAGATTAAAACCAATACAAGTGAATTCGTTCAAAACGGACTCACTGTATTAGAAAATAAGGTAAAAACTGTTCTAGTTAAAAATGAAAAAACAATTAGTGAGGAGGAGGCCCTTCAGTTTTATCACCTGATTGGAGGATATCGAGGCGTTACAGAAGCTACGCTCTACTTTATCAATGTGGCTGACAAGCTAGCGTGGAAAGATTGGCAGGAAGAGAGGTTTCAATAGGGAATAGAATTTAAAAATTAAAAAAATGTTTATTCAACATGAGTTACAAATTGGGGAAATTTTTTTCCTCCTATGTTGGCGGCAGGGATTCTTGGTGTAATTGCGGCAAGTCTTACGGCAAAACTGCTGAATAAATACCATCTCTCAAAATACTTTTTCTATCCACCCATTGTGTTTGTAGCGCTTATGGCCATTTATACCATACTTTTTGGATGGATCGTTTTCCCCTTCTAAATCAAAATTTCAACTATTAAGATTTCTAATTGACCACAATGAAAAATAAATCAAAATACCTAACCACCGGCATCGTTGTTTTCGTTGCTTTATTATTTGTATTGATCAAATACTGGGACCATTTAGCCAATCCATGGACTAGAAATGGTCAGGTTATGGCTAGTGTGATACAAATTACACCACGTGTTTCAGGGCCTATTGTAAACTTACCTATTAAGACCAACCAATTTGTAAAAGCCGGTGACTTGTTATATCAAATAGATCCTCAGACCTTTGAGTTAAGTCTTATCCAGGCCAAAGCGAATCTAGATGCCACAGGATATAACATTGAATCAATGGAGAAACAGGTTGAATCTGCAAAGGCCTCACTCGAAGCCGCGCAGGCAACGATTGAGCAGGTCAAAAGTTCGATGAATCAAATCGAATCACAAGTATATACGAACAAGAGGGAATATGAACGTCAACAACAGCTGCTCCCCAAAGGATCTACTTCACAAAAAGAAGTGGATAAAACCAAAACTGCCTATGAAATATCCGTTCAGCAAAAACAAGGAGCGTTAGCATCAATGGCACAGGCTCAAGCGACCGTTCGTCAGGCAGAAGCGACACTAGCCAAGTCCAGGGCCAGCCTTGGAGAAGTGGGTGAAAATAATGCCCAGCTCAGAACTGCAATAGCAGCTTATAAACAAGCCCAACTAAACCTTGAGTTTACCAAAGTCAAAGCTCCCGTTGATGGATATGTTACAAACCTTAACCTTCGCCTGGGAAGCAACACAGTGGCTAATCAGCCTGCCTTAGCATTAGTGGATGTTAATAGTTATTGGATTGATGGATTCTTTAAAGAAACTTCTGTCGGAAAGATTTCCGCAGGTGACGAAGCCGTGGTAACCCTGATGAGTTATTCAAATAAGCCTTTAAAAGGAGTTGTGGAAAGCATTGGCTGGGGAATCTCTCAGCAAGATGGAAGCACTGGATATCAATTACTTCCGAATGTAAACCCCACCTTTGAATGGATTAGACTGGCACAACGAATTCCGGTAAGAATATATTTGGAGGAAGTACCTGAAGACATCCAATTACGCGTTGGTGCCACCTGTTCTGTTTTGGTAAAAACCGGTACCTCAGAATAGACGGTGCATTTTGGTTGTTTGATTTACAAAATGATGAAAGCATGAACATAAGGTAATTAGAAATGAAAAATAACAATTCTCTGAGATTTCTTTGTATGAAGGCATTCACCGTTGTATTCTTCATACTGACGGGATTCATTGTTAATGCCCAGGAGGAAAGATACCTGACCTGGATAGGGACTATTAATAATGTTTTGGAACAAAATCCAAATTTGGCATCAGCAAAGGTCAATTTAGAAGCGGCTGAAGCGGATATAGCTATTGCAAGAGCCAATTACCTTCCCGGACTAAATGTTTTAGGATCAATTTCTCAGAGTAAAACTGCTACATTCAGTCAAACCGCAGGAGTTATTCCATCATCTGCGGCGCTTGCAGGTGCTTCGCTTTCTCAAATGATTTACAACGAGAAGAAAGTAGCCAATATCCAAATACAGAAATACCTATATGCGAGTCAAGAGGAGCAATTCAGGAACCTGCGCTATAATATCATCTCAGGTACCGGAATGTCTTATGTTGCCTTACTTTTTGCGAACGATCTGCTTTCTGTACAACAGGAAAATATTAAAATTACAGAGCATAATTTAAAAGCTGCTAAGGACCGTTTCGAAGTAGGATCAACCAATAAGCAGGAAGTACTTCGCTGGCAGACTCAATTATACGCTGATCGTCAATCAATTGAGTCGCAAAAAGCCCTGTTAATCATTCGTCAGGGAGGTCTGAATCAATTGTTAAACAGTCCGATAGAAACAAAAAACCAACTTGAAAAACTAACCTTAGAAAATAATGGTTTTCTCTTTTCGAGCAATTTGGTTGCTGCTTCAGCAAGCGATGAAAACAAAGCCATGATCATCAGGGATTTTTTTGTTGAGTTGGGTCATGCCAATTCACCCGTTTTAGCGGGAATAGATCAACAATTGCTGGCGCAAAACAGGCAGGTTCAGGCAAATAAAAGATGGGCCATCCCAAATTTTAACGCCTCTGCATCAGCTGATGCAAAATTTGATCTGAATCCTGAAGAAGCAGAAACTACAGGTAATGATGTGGGGTTTTGGAAAGTGGGACTGACTATGTATCTGCCTCTTTTGGATGGAGGAGCCAATATCAACAAGGTAAAGCAGTCGAAATTGCAAATGTCAGCCCTGGAGCTTCATAAAAATGACCTTACAACGTCGCTTGAACAATCTATACGGGCCAGCGTTGCTGTGGTCATTGGAGATTTTTTAAATATAGGTTACGCAAAAGAACAGGCTGCTGCCGCGGACATGAATTATGAACTTGTGAATGATTCGTATATGGTAGGAGAATCATCCTTATTGGATTTATTGGACGCTCAGAATCAAAAATTAGCCGCCAATATTGCATCACGCGTCGCGCTTTATACATTTTTTAACGATTTACTGGCCGTTGAACTGGCTATCGGGTATTTTCCTTTTTTACAACCAAAAGAAGAAGTTGACGCGCTTATACACAATCTTGAGCTTCGTTTAATGGATTTGAAATAATTACATAGTGAAATTGAATTCTATCGATTTAGATTGTAGTCTATTATTTTCGTAACATCATGATTTACCAAAACCTGCTTATCGCCTCCCTTTTTATTCTGTTCTACGCTATATTTTCCGGTCGGACGGATAAATCAATCATCAGTGGTCCAGTATTCGCACTTATTGCCGGAACCATTTTTGGCCCTCTATTTCTCAATATAGCAGAGGTTACACTGGAAAATGAGGAATATAAACTAATGGCAGAACTCGCTTTGGCCTTGATTTTGTTTTCAGATGCGTCAAATACGAACTTAATGGTTTTAAAACGAAACCGGACCTTGCCTATTCGTTTATTACTCATAGGCCTACCCTTAACTATTTTATTCGGGACGGGAATTGGCTTCATGATATTTAATGATTTTTCATGGGTGGAAATAGCTATTTTGGCAACCATGCTCGCTCCTACCGATGCTGCCTTAGGAAAGGCAGTAGTCACAAATACGGCTGTACCCGAGAAAATTAGGGAGGCGCTTAATGTTGAAAGTGGCCTAAATGATGGTATTAGTGTACCCATTCTATTTTTATTTATGGCCTTTTTCACAAGCGAGTCTGGCACTGAGTTAGGTTCCCTTCCTGGATTTCATTTTTTTGTTGAGGAAATTGGTATTGGTCTTCTGGCTGGTCTGCTTATAACGTCTATTGTGATGGTAATCGCCCATTATTCAAATATGCATAAATGGATAACCCAATCATGGAAACCCATCATCATCATTGCCTTAACTATTAGCTGCTTTACTGCGGCTCAACTAGCGGGAGGCAGTGGGTTTATTGCTTGTTTTGCAGGAGGGTTTTTCTATGGAACGCTCAGTGATAAATACAAATTTGACAGTAATCTTATAGAATCAGCTGAAGGATTTGGTGACTCTATGAGTTTACTCACCTGGCTTATTTTTGGTGCATTCATCATTCCTAGATTTATACATTCCTTCGATCCCCATGCTGCCTTATATGCTGTGCTTAGTTTAACCATCATTCGAATCATACCTGTATTGATGTCACTGGCAAAAACGGGTCTATTATTAAGAGAAAAATTATTTGTAGGCTGGTTCGGACCACGAGGACTGGCCACTATTGTTTTTGCCATCATTGTACTGGATATATCATTACCACATGGCGAAACCATAACGACAACAGTAGTATACACCATCCTATTAAGCGTCGTATTACATGGAATTACGGCAAATCCTTTTATTAAACTGCTAAACAAAAAATAACCTGTGAAGCTAACTTCACAGGTTATAATAAATTAGACTGCTTACTATTGCATCTCTTAAGTGCTATAGTATATTTATGGAAGACTTAATCCCACAGCAAGTAATAATTCTGCTCCGTATTCCTTTATTGATAAGGCATCGGCAGGTGAAATTTTACCTTTAGTTGTTAACTCATCCACTTTTGTCAAATCATCAGAGACTTTTTGGGCATAGGAATCAGCCTTAGAATCATCCTTGGCATTGATATAATCAACAATGTGATTACCAATTTTATTCGCATACTTTTTGGCGTCAGAACTCGATAATTCCGGCATAGGAACCTGAGCCATCAGCTCATCTGCATTGGCAACAATAGTATTAACAATTGCATCAGCAGCATCTATCTTTGCATCGGTTGCCTCATCTACGGCCTTTTCCGCATGCTTCTCGGCTTCCTTAGCAGCTTTATCTGCTTGTTTTTGGGCATTTTCGGCGGGTGTTTGACCGCATGAACCTAAGGCAAGTATTAAACTTGCACTTAAAAGGTAAATTAATTTTTTCATTTATTTTTGTTTATTATTTTAAAATTTTCTTTGTCTGCTTTACAGATAGAAGCTATAGGCCTGCATAATTATTTCAACCTATAGCTTCTATATAATTAACTAAAGAAGTTCTTAATATCAACCTCAGCATTACCAACAGCAAGTTTTACTTTTAGCATAGCATATTTGCGGTTATATTTCCTGGAGAATTTTTTAACTTTACTTCTTATCTCCTTTAAAGCCTTCCTTTCATCTTTATCAGAAGATTCCTCTATGGCTTCGCTTAATTCCTCTTTAACCCCTTTTGTAATATCTTTTACATAAGAATTAAGATCCTTTAAATCGGAATTGACTACTTGCTTGTTGTCGTGATAATAATTAAGCAGCTCAGATTTAACTTCTTTTTTTGCCATTTTGCCAAGCTTTTCAAGATTCTTTTTTAGTTTTTTACTGGCATCGTGTAAAGCTTCTTCCAAATCTTCTTTGGATTCTGATAAGTTGGATTGGACATACTTCAAATCCACTTTAGCCTCTGCTAAAAGGTCTTTGATCGTGTTTTCATCATTTACAATCATATTTATTTATTTTTAAAACTTTATAAATTATTTTTAATAAGGTTAAGAAGCTAAAAACTATGAAACAACATCTTCTACCTTAACTTTAACCTTTCTCATTTTTAGACCGGCTACTACATTTACAATACCAATTATTAATAATCCTAAACCTAACCACATTGTTATCGCTACGGCTCCTGCGAATAGATCACTCATAATAAAATAACCTATTACTACGGTTAACATCCCACCTAATAAGCTTAACCACCAATTCTCATTACCTTCTTTTTTAGCTTTAAAGGAACCGCCAAATAGCATCACACCGTATACGATGATCCAGAAACCAAGAATAAATGGTAAGATGGCTGCGGTTATTCCAGGATTTGACAATAAAATTAGGGCAAAAATGACGTCAATAATACCACCCGTTAGTTTCCATCCCCAGTCTTCATCCGTTTTGCTTGATGAAATTGATGCGATGATCGTAAGAGCACCCGTTATCAATAAGGCTATACTGAAATACAAAACTATACCGACAAGCATGCCCACCGGATGATTAAAAACATAAAAAGCCAGTAAAATAAGGACAATTCCTTTGATAAGAGTCATCCACCAGTGTTTGAATTTGTTGATCATAATGATAAAAATTAATATTAAAAAATTGTTTATTCGAGCTAATAAATAAATGGAATCTAAACAGTATTAAATACCCGTATTATTATTTGTAATTAGATCCGGTGCTTTAAAAATTAAACCCAAACCGTATTACCGGTCCGGAGGTATCGACGTCATACTTGAACCTGTTCTGACCGGAGCCGGATTCATAGTCCAAACTGATGACCCGATACCCAGCTGTCATCTCGAAGAGAGCGGAAAACCTATAGCCCGCATAGGCCTGAATTTGCCATGCCAGATCAGAGCCAATGCCAAATCCTCCTATTTCACCGCGAAACTGGTAAACAAACTTATGCACTTCACTCTTTTTGATCCTGGCGATGATCATAGGATCAAACCAGGTTTCTGTCTTCGATGCGCTTTCGTTTCTCGTTCCACCACCAATTTGATTTAGTTTGAGATCCACTTCCCCTTGAATTGAATTGATCAAACCTCCAAGACCGAGCTCAAGCCACGGGGTTACCCGGTACAAACCCGAGATTTCCCAACCCAGCTGTTTTGCCTTAATTTCACCGCTGTTGATCAAGATTCCGGATTTAACATCTTCGCCCAGGTTCATGTAAAGCACGTCCGAACCAATGGCCCATTTATCGTTTGACGCTTCGACATTCAGCATAAACCCCATTTTCAAATTGTTGAAAATGTCATTTGTACTGGCATCGACAGGGGCATCCGGCAGATTGCGCAATCCCACAGATCCATTCATATTGGGAAACATCAGGTAGGGTTCCACAAGAAATTTCCATTTACCTTTCGTCTCATCCGAAGTGCCGCTTTGTTGCGCATTGAGATTCGCACTCATCAATAATACTAATCCGATCAAAATCGCTTTGCTGGATTTTTTTAGATTTTTCATCTGGTATTTAATTTAGGGATTGGCATTCAATTCAGGTTTATGATCTGGCCCAAGGGATTTTTATTCTTCTTTGTCGATCAAAGGCATCAATTTTGGGTCTATATCATACGTATAGGGCAAGCCGGAATTCTTCCAGCCATTGACCATTCTTTGTCCGGAGAACACACTTTCAGGATCACTAACAATTCCGCCTTCAAAACCATCGGTTATGGTATAGGCCCGGGTATAGCCAATCTTTGCCAGCTCATTCACAGCTATTGCGCTGCGGTCGCCTGAACGACAAGTGATCAATAAGGTGTCATCCGGTTGAAACAACTCCTTGATCGTTTTTATAAAATCAGGATTTGGAACCATCGGGAAATGCTGTTGCTTCGGATCCCATTCATAACTTTGGTCAAACGCAGGTACATTCCATGCCATCGCTGCATGACCGACGAATAGATATTCTTCAGGTGTGCGAATATCCAGGATAACTACATTTTTCTGATCTGCACTCCACATTTGAAACGCTTCAGCAGAGGTCACGTATAGACCCAGGGACGTTTGTTTTCTCTCCGGCAGTTCGGGTCTTGCATTCTGCGCATGAATATCAGGTGTAATCAACTGCCCGGAAATCAATGTCAATGTCAGCAAAATAATTGCCTTATTGAATGTCGTGTCTAATTTATAAGTATTGTTCATTTTTATACTTTATTATTTTATAAGAAATAAGCGCCAAACCCTAAAATGCTGAAGCTTGGCGCAAATCTCAATTATACAATTCTACAACAGCATTTATTTTACACTTATTACTTTGTTTTTAATGTTGCACCATCTTTCAGCCTACCCCAGCTTTTTGCAGCATACTCTTCTTCCATCCACGCATGAACACCTTGTTGAAGGAATTCAGGTCTTGCCCATTTATCCACATCAAAGTCATTCTTGATATAGCCGTGTTTCAGCATAAAGTCCTTACCGATTTTAATGGCTTTCATATTCTGTGCACTCAAACTTGGCACCATATCCACCTCTTTGATACCTATGTATGTATCTTCCGCATCACGGTAGAAGGTCTGATGGTCAAGTAATACAGCTGCGGCCGGCTTGTGCTGATTGGCCCAATGACCTACTTTCACCATGGCTTTCATATAAGTAACAACAAGTTCTGGATGCTTATCTGCCATTTCTTCGGTACAAGTAATAATCGCCGGTGTGTTTGCAACTTGTTTGGTCCAGTCGGGATATCTTGACAAATCCTCAATCATTTTGATTTTACCGGTATCTTCCTGTAGGTGCTGGAAAACCTTGCTCTGTGTGTAAATCGCATCAACTTTTCCTTCCAGTAAGGCAGTTTCTAATGGACGAAATGCCAGATCGTGTTTATGATCCCTTGCTGCCCAAAGGTCTGTTGGGTTGTTCATTGGGGCCAACATTTTTGGGTCGTTGTACCAACTATCCGGATAAGGAAATTCAACTATCTCCACATCGTCTTTTGTCATGTTGTTCAACTCCAACATGTTTAATATACCCATGTGCTCTTGTATGCGCCACCAATCGTTTTTAAGCGTATTCAAACTTTTTGAAAGGCCGATTTTTTTGCCTTTTAAGTCTGACATTTGCGATATAGGATCATCGATACGAACCGCCATGCAACCTCCTTCGTATACCCAGGTTGCACCTAAAAGTACCAGTTTGTTAAGATCTGCATGAACGGCTATCGGTGGGTAGAGACCACCAAAACGGATGAGATTTTTAAGATTATGTCTGTAGTGTGGATAAAAGTCGTTATCGCGCGTGTGCCTCAAATAATCGTACTCGATACCTATATTCTTAAATTCCTGACGGCACCAGCCAAGTTCCTGATCGATATTGTTAGCCGACACCATAGGGCAGTTGGTAAACCAAACCTGCTTCCAGTCAAGTTTTGCGGTACTTAATTTTTGGCCATCAACTATGTTGACCACTGCTGTGCTTTTAGGCTCTTTTTTCTTTGCAGCGGTTTTCTTAGCAGGAGCTTTTTTTGGAGGCGGCTCCTTTACTGTTTCTGTACCTGCAGCCTGCATCGCTGATACCGCCTGCTCAAGGGTCAGGCCGTGTTGATCTAGTTTACCAAGAACTAATTTGGCTATGTCACCAAGTTCCGATTCGAGGTTCTTGTCTTTTGCCGGTTTTGTTGTTTTTGTTTTTGCCATGGCTATTTCGTAATTAAATTTATAGAGGTATATGAGAGGAGGAGATATTCTTCTTAAAAAGAGATATTCTTCTTCAAATAAGTGATTTAGTCTATCAAATTTACCACAACTCAGGTGCTTTTGAAATACTCATAAATGAGTATATTTTATCAAATCAGATTCGTCTGGCTTCGAAAATTCAATTAGGTATCAGTGTATTTGCAGATGACACAAGGTAAATAGAATTTTAAATAAAAGTGTAGAAATTGCCGCGATGCAAATGAGTTGGGAAGTTTTATGGCTTGTATAGGGCAACACTGTTAATTTGATCTATTTGGTCACTGGTACATTTTTTTGTTTCGTTTTAAGCTTATGTCGCAAGGCAAGCACAAAGATGTTTTCATTGGTTAAATCTTCAAAACTCGTTTGAATTGTGTTCTTTGAATCCTGTCGGGTGTATAACACTTCAAAACGTAAATTTTGGTTTAATTTATATCCAAGACCCACTCGCATCCACAATTTTTGTGCGTATCGCTCCTGCACGTCCGAATCATCCTGGTAAAAAAATTCAACAAAGGAGGAGGCATAAAAAAAATGGTCTCCTTTCATACTTTTTGCATTGATAGGTATGTCGGTGAAAAACCTCAGCCTGGGCCGTGTTGTATAATTCCATTCTGATTGCTGTTTGTCATGTACCCAACGAAACTCTAACCTCAACCAGGCCCCCAAATCAACCCTTTCCCACGGTAAGTGATAGCGAACACCGGGAGCGAGGCGGACTTCCGTCGTGGATAAAACCAAAGATTGTGAGGTTTCCAGGAATGACAATCCAAGGTTGACATCAAAGCCCTTACCAAGCTTTAAAACCGGAATAAACCTTGCTTCCCAGGTATGCCAGTTTGTATCGTCAAACTCATCCCTAAAGGAGAGTCTCATATCAACTTTTATTTTGGGTGAGAAAACGTAAGTAGGACGGTATTCGAGCCAGAATTGATTAGTGACTTCCTGAGCGAATAAAAATTGCAGGCAAAAAAATTGACAGAGAATAAAAACGACTAAACCTTTCATTGTTTTAAATAGTTAATTCATAAAAAGTATTTTCGCATCACATAAAGACCAAATCACTGCGGCCTTTATGAAACATGCTTTTAAATTTATAAGTGATGGTACTATGCTTTTTTCAAACTAAACGAGCCAATCACCGTGACAACACCAACGATCAAAATAATAATAGCTACCCATATGGCTATGGACATTCCCATAAACAACGGGTTAAACATTATACCAAACCCAAAGATTACAGTTAGTATTCCACCTAAAAGTTTCATACCAATGCTTCCTGTTGCGGAAAAAGAATCGATAACGAGATAAAAACCATAGAATGCTGCCCAAAACCCAAAAATAAAGGGTAGCATCGCCGCGGTTAATACGGGGTGCGCCACTAGAACGAAACCAACAATCAAACTCATAAGTCCATCAAAGACGATCCAACCCCAACCATCAACTACTCCTTTGGCTTGAAAACCCTGAATAATTTTAAATAGTCCAGCCAGACCCATGCCCAGGCCAATATATAAGGCATATGTTAGCAGGGCATCTGCAGGATTTGAAAAGATGAGTAATGCCAATAAGATCATTATAATCCCACTGATTAACACCATGTACCAGTTTTTTCAAATTGTGTTTTCCATTTTTTTAAATTAGTTGATTAATTATTTATTTACACTCCATGGTTTGAAGACTTAACATTGTATCAGAAGCATTATCAACATGTTTGTTGATCTTTTTTGCTGTGTGGTCGTCAATGTCTTCACCTTGGATGAGGTCGACTGCATCCACCAAATCGTTATAGGCATTAACAGATTCCTTATACTCCACATTTTCCAGTCTATCAGCTGATTTTACAAACTTGTTCCAGGCTTTGACTGCTTTATTGTAAGCCTTATCAAATTCCTTATAGGTACCCGTTTCATTAGCCTGATCTAATGCATTTAATGAGATAATAAAACCATCCAGTTTATTGCAAAAATCAGCAACAGCCTTATCTATTTTGGCATCTTGAGCTGAAGCAGTTGTCGGAACAAATAGTGTAAACAATGAAATTAGGGCTGCAATTAACAGCGTTCGAAAAGTTGAATTCATGATTTTTTAAATTTTAAAGGGTTATAGATTAAATTGATATATTCGGATATAACTGTGACAATTAAAACTACTTGTTCTTCTTCGTTTTTGAAATACTTATTTAAAGGTATTTTAAGAAATTAGAGTAAGTCTGATTTATTAAATTCAAATATTTACAAAAGACGTCAAGTTCTGTATGATAAAAGAGTTCAACAAAAGTGGAAATAAAAAAAGGCCGCGTATAGGTCCATGTTTCTGCCTACTTATGATACACATTCCTGAATTCCACTTTCGCCAAGACTCCGGATTCGAATCGTCTGCCCGGAAAAAAATGATATCGGACCGCAACAGCCAAACGAAATTCAGAAGTTGTAAGTACCTCTTATTGTATCGTTTCCAAAATTGTATACAATGGAGCATAAAAGCCCACAGCGATGAACAGTAGTTTCAGTGCCCTTGTTAAACCCCTTGAAAAGCAAGTTTTATACCTTCCACGACCATTCCAGTACCTATGATGGCCAGAATTAATCCCATTAATTTCCCTAGTACCGATATTAAATTATTACCAACTTTTCTTATAATAAAGTCGCTGGAGGAAAAAGCCAGGTAGGTCAGAATAATCATAAAGGCAAAAATGGAAATAACAATCGCAACATGCGTGTAAGTGGCATCCGTTACATAATTCATCGCGGTAACAATAGTCCCAGGACCTGCAAGAATAGGAATGGCCAAAGGGGAAATCGCCAAGTTGCTCATATCTTCAGAATTACTACTGTGTACTTTGGATTTTTGAGACTTGAGCATCTCAAATCCAACAAAAAATATCAGTATGCCTCCCGTAATTTTAAAAGCAGGTATTGTGATCCCAAATAATTCAAAAATGTATTTGCCGGCTAAAATAAAAGCAACAACAATCACAAAAGCCGTAATCGACGCTGTCCTGGCAATTTGTTTTTTATTTTTTCGATCCTGGTTCTCTGTAAGTCCTAAAAAAACAGGTGTATTGGCTATGGGATTCATGATAGCAAAAAATCCCATAAAAACGGTTATACTGTAAGTAACCAAATCTCCCATTTTTTGTAAATTTTATTTTTTGGCGACACTTGGGTGTGTAACCTATCAGTCCCACTCCACAAATGGTATTGTTTCGAGTATCTCTGCCCTTATTTCTCCAAGAATGTAAGATTCTATTTGGAAAAATTGTGTCGCAACGATTCCGTCTGTAGCCTTTCTGATCTTTGTGTAATACGTAGCAATAAGTTTATCGGTTTTTGTCTTTAGCGCAATGACTTTCTTTGTCATGCTGTCTGCATCTGCACCACTCATGCTGTCGTATTGATCAGCATATTGCATCAGTAATTCTATTCTTTCTTTACCCAATTCCTTTCGCTTGGCCTCATACTCATCATAAAGCTTCCAAAAGGCTTCCTCTTCGTCGGGTTCAGTTTCTACAAAACCAGCAACGACTTCTCTTTTATCCATGCCAAAAGCAGACTGGAACAGGTCAATTTCTTCCTGGTAGGATTGCCCATATGCCAAAGGTGCCAAAAGGAGAAATGAAATTATACTAACGATTTTTTTCATGGTTGATAATTTAAAGTAAGACATTCAGTTTGACTGTATGAAAAAATCATATTTCTCATAGCATAAAGTACAGGACAAAAAACAACTCTGACAATACTTATAAATCAGTATTTTACCTGATTAGAATCAATCAAACCAACCTTTTCTATAAAAATAAAAAAGTAAACCGGCAGCTAATCCAATAAAAACCAACCAGACAAGTAAGTACCCATAATGCCAATTCAATTCAGGCATATTCACGAAATTCATTCCGTAAACCCCGGCAACAAAAGTAAGTGGGACGAAGATAGCCTGTATAATCGTAAGTATATTGATCTTTCTGGTCGCTTTTTCCTGCTGGATAAGCATATACTGCGCGCGCAGAGAGGCTGCTTTTTTTTCCAGCCGCTGCATGGCTTTGTCAAGTGGTTCAAAGCCCTTTATTAATTTTGCTAATTGCTCAATGTTTTCTCTACTGAGATTGACCGTAGCCATTGAAGCCAAAATTTCAAATCCGATGTATTGATCTTCGATAATATCTGACAATTGGTTGATGTCTCTTTCACAGGACATTAAATCTAACGATGAAATCTCCTGAGATTCATTTTCCATGGCTCGTTCCATTTTTTGAAGTCGGATACGCGCCGTATTCATGTTTACATTGCTATAAGACAATAATTTAATGGCTAATAAATTAAAAATGAAAAAACGCAAAGATGCATATGTTTTTTGTGAATATGCCGCAAGGTTTCTATCATTAAACAAATCGATATTTTGAGGAATAATGGTAATAATCAAATTGTTTCTCAGAATAATTGACACATATCCGGTCATATAAATATCTGTTGTATTAGAGATTGCGATATTTAAAATGATGGTATCTTCATAAGTGCTTGAAAACGGATGCTGCTCCGGAAATTCTATACAAGCCAAAATCTCACTGGAAAAAAAGTCTTCTTCAAAGAAGCTCATGACACTTTTTCGGTCTGCAGTTCGAATGTCTATCCAATCTGATTTTTTCTTCCAATTTTCGGGCTTTATGTCCAGATCTATTCGATTGATCACGTCATTTTCCACCTTTCTAAAAGAAACATCCATATTGTGTAATAATATAATTTTAGTCAATCATTTTTAAAAGAAGAATGATAATCCAATTGAAGGACCCCTGAAATTGTAATCAATTTCTGTATTGATACCATCCGATGGAAATTCCACCATTACATCAAAAATCTGATAACTAAGATCGATTCCTAACCAATTAACCGGCTTAGCCATAAAGGTTAAATCATAATTGTGTATAGAACCCCCAAAGTCGTCTAACTTTAATGAGAAGAATCCTATATTTCCATTAAAATAAAGCCATTTATTCAGTTTAAAAGAAGCCAGTATTCCAAAATTTGGCAGAGGAGCTAAAAGATCAACGTCTAAATCCTGAAACCCATATGCTGATTGAATACCCGTTTCGACAAACATGAAGTAAATATTGAAATAAAAACCTAAATACGCATTTGGATCTTTTAATACAGAATATAAATAACCCGTACTGATCACCTGTGTGTTGAAGTGTGCCTCTACATCTGTTCCCGCAGGAATTATTTCACCCTTGTAAATTAAATCATTTTGAGTTTGTGAAGTCTCCTTCCTGTTGATTCCATAATACTGTGCATACAGACCACTTCTTGGGGTAATTCTGTACAAAAATGATCCTGTAAAAAAGTAACTGTTCGAGGGTAAGCCCAAATCATTTTCAAGACTAATAACAGAGTTCAGGTTTCCCGTGGGTAATTCAAAGGACAACTCAGTTTCTAGTTTCGCGCGTAAATAGTCAAAACTTATTTTAAACCGATCATTACTGTTTCTCAGCTCCAACCTTTCCGCATCTCTTTGTGCCTTTTTAGCCGCTTTATCCTTTAGTGTATCATTACGAATTATGGTTGTTGCATCATCTGCTGTTCTGGCATGCAAATTGAAGCAAAGTGACAGTATAAATACTGCTATTAGTTGTTTGAACAGATCATACATCTTATTGATTTAAATTTTTCATGGAAAATTCTAAATTGCCTTTTCCTGAAGATTGATTTATAAAACGAAAAATAAATTCACTTCAAAAAAAGATTTATCGTTCTCGATTAACCAGCCTCAAATGGTTAGATTCTCTTATCGTTGGAATATGGTTTTTGAATATCTCTACTCCGCCTCAAGATTTTCTTAACAGCCCTTAAACACTGGTTTACGTTTTTCGTTCCAGGCATTAGTGCCTTCTACCCTGTCTTGAGTATTGGTCAAGCGATTGTAGGCTTCATATTCGAAACGTAGCGCGGTGCGTTGATCCATTTGCATTCCTTCGTGTATCGCTTTCTTGGCCTGAACCACCGCCAATGGTGCATTTGCAATGATACCCTCGGCAACAGCCATCACGGTAGGCATCAAATCTTTAGCACTACAAACACGATTGAAAATACCCCATTCCAGTGCTTCAGCAGCACTAATGGGCTTCGCTGTAAATATGATTTCATTGGCGCGACTCTCACCAACTCTACGCGGCAGCAATGTGGTACCACCCACTCCGGGAAGAATTCCAATGGACGTTTCAGGGAACCATAATTCTGCGCTGTCCACCCCATAGGCAAAATCTGCGGCAAGGGTCATTTCCAACCCCCCTCCTACGGCTTTGCCATTTACCGCAGCTATTACAGGCACCGGACATTCCATCATGGCCCTTAAGGCTTCCTCAAATATTTGGTGCTGATGTCGCCAGGCATATGTATCCATCCCTTTTCGTTGCTTCATATCACCGCCACCGCAGAAGGCATCATTACCGGCACCGGTAAATACCACACAACGAAGATCGTCGTGGTTACGTACAAAGTCTGTCCACACGTCGAGCAATTCCAGGCCCATATCTGTATTGACAGCATTAGCCATTTCAGGTCGGTTGAGCGTTATAACAACCAAGCCGTTATCATGCTTGTCAACCAGGATTGTTTTGTAATCCGTTTTTACATTTCCATTTTCCATAAGTGTGTTATTCATAGTTATTAAATCCATGTTGCGCTAAGCGGTCTTCTTATTGGTATTCGTTGATACTTTTCTGCCGGATAACCCATTAAAAATGTGCCGAATGGGATATAGCCTTCGGGTATTTTAAGCATCTCAATAATGGCAGGAGAACCTTGACCAGCTGTATTGATACTACCTGTGAACGAGGTTCCTAAACCAAGTGCTGGTGCGGCCACCTGCATTTGATGAATTCCAATCATGGCCGCTGGTGGAGCTGTTCGCTCATCTTTTGGTGCAGTAGCCATAATAATACAAGGAGCTCCTCTTGAAATATGGTCTTGACCAGCTTCCCAAGGATCTATAAAAAGTTGAAGTCGGGCTTCATCATAAAGTGCACGATTGGTTTCCTTCATGTCCTTCATCCATTTAATGGTGAGCTCAGCAATATGGTGAACACGCACAGGATCATTAATAACCACCCAATGGATTACTTGGCGGTTTGCTCCATTTGGCGCAAAACGAGAAAGGTCTAGGAGCATCTCTACTTTTTCTTTTTCAATCGGTTTGTTGATATAGGTACGAATAGAGCGCCTAGTCATTAAATATTGCTTCACCTTTTCCCATTGTGGGATTTGGTGAATATCAATTGGAATACAGTCTTCTGGTCCCATAGAACGTTGGTGCATGGCTTCGGTAGGGCAAATTGCCACACAATGGCCACAATCTATACATTGATCCCAGGAATCCTCAATGGGTACAGGGAAATCATTTTTTTTCGTGATTAACCCTCCCGGACAGGCTCTGATACAGCTTCCGCATCCGATACATAGATTCTCTTCTACCTTGATGATTGTGTCTAATTTATACGGTTCCATGATTTATAAAGTTTTGATCTAACCTGATATTTAATCAGTCTTATGCATTTAGTTCTTTTTATACTTTTTCCGGTAATTTATGTAGCTTTCTCAAGCTGAGAGAAAAGAATATGGCAAAGGCGCCAATAGCGAAAAATGCAAGTGCAACCCACGTTACTACTGTTAAGCCAGCAAATACTGGATGACGCAGTAGAATGATTGCGAAGATGATTCCGAGAATGGCTGCAAACATCATCGTACCCCAACCTTGATCACCATATTTTTTAATATCGAGAGCCGCTCCAACAGCTGTGATAGAACGAAACAGGACCAAAAAGCCAAGGTAAAACGACAGGAATTCTGCTGTTAATGCTGGATTTGAAAAAAGCATATAACCGATAGCTAGGTTCATAATACCCATCACCAAGGTCCAGCCCCAGCTTTTTGCGGGTTTTGTTGTTTTTGTTTTTGCCATGGCTATTTGGTAATTAAATTTACCACAACTTAGGTGCTCTTGAAATACTGATAAATAGGT
The DNA here is from genome assembly GCA_942492425.1 of uncultured Flavobacteriaceae bacterium. Classification (GTDB taxonomy): domain Bacteria; phylum Bacteroidota; class Bacteroidia; order Flavobacteriales; family Flavobacteriaceae; genus Lutimonas. The sequence goes on along the minus strand of CALOEQ010000001.1, from coordinate 146,349 downwards.
ATTTTTTGCACTCTTCTTCGGTATTGAACCAAGGTGTTCCGGGCTTGCCGAATGACCCTTTAGTTGAGATTATATCTCAATTTGAACAAAAAGATATTCTCTATCGTCAGGTTCTCGTAACTATCGGTAATTGTATTCTTTGAATCCTGGCGGTTGTAGAGCACGTTGTCAGGTGACATTGTTTTTTCATTGATCGGAACAGCAGCACTTGCAAGAGTAACATGATTGAAGCCAGCGGTTTTAGAATTGAAAATCTCAATTATTCGAAATTTTTTCAGGGGTAAACTCATTCATACGAATGTTTCAATCAATTGGAGAATGACTTGCTTTTGACTCCGTCGGACTTCATCAGCAACTCAAGTTCTTCTGCAGTCCTGGTGCGTTTCGCGTGAATTTCGATCAGCCCTTTTTTAAAACTGCGCAACGAGTACTTGAAATTGTCTTGGTCCAACATTTCACATTTAAGGATGTGATCGGTGGTTTCGTCACTCTCCTGTTTGCATTCGTGTCCGTAACCATAGAGAATGTTCTTACCCTCTTGAAGCTCACAGGATGTCCAGTTCATCTCTCCAAATCCTCCAAATTCATTGAACCAACTCATCGACCAACGCCTGAGATCTTGACGCCATCCGGCAATCGCCACCTTTTGCGTGTCGTCATAAAAACCAACACCGGCGGGAACTTTTAAACCTTCTTCGGTTCCGATTGATGAAAAGTTCTTTTCAAAGGCAAGGGGCCAGTTAAACTCAATTTCACGAAAAAATTCGCCGTTATTATAGACCTGACCTACCCAGCTGCCGCCAAAATAATCTCGGAATAATTTTGAATTTAATTCTGCCATTGGTTTCATTTAGGTCACTATCCTGTCCGATTCTGTCTTAAAATTACAGGTATTTCAAGTCGTTATCAATACTTATATTTCGGTATTTTTCTTATCTTTCAGATCTTTTCTCTTGAAGATCTCAATGCAATGCCAAAGAATTCTGTCACATCCGAGTTTGACTTCTCATCATTGAGCCCTTACAGCTATAGTGTATTCCACGACTTTATTGAATCTTATCTGCCTTCTGGCTTTACGGAAATCAAGGACGAGGATCCTATCATGCGGAAATTGAATCGCCTATTGGATGAGAATGATCAGATGCTGATCGCAATGGATCTTACGGCTACAAAAATCATTTTCACGAGCAGACAAAGTTTAAAAATGCTAGGGGTAGATTCCGCTACCAATACGACAGGAGAAATGATGGATAGAGTGCATCCTGATGACATCAAACGATTCGGTCGGGGTAGGGCAAAGTTGATGAGCCTGGACAAAGACCTTCTGGTAGCCCATCAGGGGTCTGCTCTGTTATCGACCGATATCAGGATGCGAAGACCCGATCAACAGTACTCCAACCATCTTTTTCAGTGCTATATGTTTTACAGCCCTTTGCCGCGCGAGTCTGTCTATTACATTCAGGTCAACACCAATATTGACTGGTATAAAATGAAGAAGGAAACGCATCACTATTATGTGGGAAATGACATTTCTCTATTTAGATTTCCGGATGAGGATCTGTTGGAGTTGGGTCATTATTTGACATGTCGCGAAATGGAGGTCCTCAAACTGATTTCAGATGGGCTAAACAGTGATGAAATTGCTGATAAATTGTTTATCAGCGTGCATACTGTAAATACGCATCGAAGAAATGTTCTTCAAAAGATGAAGAAGCCTCATATATCTGATGCCATTTTCCACCTGATGAAACAAGGCATTATTTAAGTAATTCATTTCGTTTTGAATTCGAATTGAGCCGAGGCCGGTCAGGAAGTTCCTGATTTTCGAAGTCTGGGAAAAACCCTATCAATTCCCTTGACTTCTCGCAAGGCTTTTGAGGCCCGGTCCTTGATTCCTTTGCAGGGCAGGTAAGGATCATTTGTGTCAAGGGCAATCTGCGAAAGTTCAAGTGCGTAATCATTGTCACCGACAGCGGCCGCGGCAATAGCGAGATTTGAGGGAGGAGCGTTGTGCTCCTTGTACATGGCCTCCAGTTCTCTGTAGATTTTCTTTGCCTCTTCCACTACTCCCAGTTCCATGTAGATTGCCATCATTAAATTCAGGTTCCATGCATGGCGGTTCGAAGAACTCAGGGCGAGCTGGCATTCATCCAGGGCCTTGTGATACTCTCCGGCACAGAGGTAACAGTAACTCAAGGTGTAGCGGGGAAGCATGGCGTTCGGCTCCAGCTCCACGGCATGCTGAGCCATCTCAATCGCCTCATCGACCTCATTTGCCGCTGCCAATACAAGTCCAAAACAAGAATATGCATAAGAAGACAGGGGGTCGTTTTCAATGGAGATTCTCGACTGTTCGATTCCTTCCTCAAATCGTTCCTGAACGTAAGTCAATAAGAACAGGGCGTACCATACGCGCGCCTGTCCGTTCAACGGATTGATGGACAACGCTTTTTTAAACTCAATTTCGGCGCGTTCCGGATCCCTGTCATGAAGCAAGGCAATCAGGGCCCTGGTACAGCTGGATTCAGCAAGGTCCGGTCCGTATTTGATTGCATTTTGTGAAGCCGGTATGGCCTTTTTCCAACAAACCGAAGGTGACAGGTAACCGTGAAAACTCAACATGACATAGGTGTCTGCCAGGCCGGAAGAAGCGAGGGCATATGTCGGATCGATGGCGAGGGCCGATTCAAAGCATCGAAGTGCCTCGTACAGCGCCATTCCCCTTTTATAGTAAAGTGACCTTCCTTTGCAATAGAGCTGAAAAGCTTCAACGTCTTGCGTCTGCTCCCGGATCTTCGGAGCAACAGCATTGCCCAGCAGGGTGACCTGAAGTTGGTTTGCAATCTCTTGACCGATCTCATCCTGAATCTGAAAGATGTCCACCAGGTCCCGGTCATACTTCTTCGACCAGAGATGAAAACCGGTTGAAGCCTCTATCAACTGGGCCGTAATTCGAACTCTTTTCCCGAATTTTCGGACACTTCCTTCCAGAATATTGCCCACTCCAAGTTTGTCTCCTATCTGGCGAAGGTCTTCGTTTTTACCTTTGAAGCTGAAGCACGAGGTTCTGCCGGCAACTTTTAAACCGGGCAACTGAACTATCGTATTGATAATTTCCTCAGAAATGCCCTCACAGAAAAAGTCCTGCTCGGCGTCACTGCTCATGTTGACAAACGGAAGAACGGCTATCGAATTTTGATTTCGGTTCAGAGCCTGGGAGATATGAGCTTTGCGCAGATCTTTTTTATCGTTTTCGAGCTCGTCGCAATTGACATGGACACTGTAAATCCGAACCGGCTGCTTGACATGCTTCAGGGACTCCTCCTTTACAAATTCAACTTCTATTCCCTTTTTGTTTTGAATGTTGCGCTGAACAGAATCAGAAACCCAAATGCCTCCAACGGGTGCAATCGACTGAATTCGAGAAGCGATATTGACCCCGCTTCCAAAAACATCATCCCCCTGGTTTACAATTTCCCCCTGGTGGATCCCAATCCTCAGATCCAAATGCTCCTCGGTCTGACAGGCCCGCTGAATGTAACCCGCAGAGTAAATGGCATCGGTCACGGTTGGAAAGCTGGCCAGGATGCCGTCCCCCATCTCCTTTAAAAACTTCCCCTGGTACTTTCTGATCACCTCCCCGTGAATGGCGCGATTTCGCTCAAGCATTTCGAATGCCGCATCTTCATCCTTATCCATCAAAGCGGTATATCCGACAATATCGGTGAACATGATTGCGGCCAGGTGTCGAGAGCTTTGAGGCATAAGCATGTAATTTACTGAAAAATTAACAAATTCAATACGTCAGGCTAAAAATAAGGGCCCATTCTCAGGGACAAATGACCATACTGGGACAACCCTGTTTTTTCGTTAATAACTATCTTAATAACTAATAAGTATCAGATTCTCAGTTGCCTGAATAAATTGTTAAGTTGAGGAAGTTTTTTATCCCTCTATAAAGACTGCTATAATTGAACTAAAAAAATATAGATCGATGAAAAAATTAATGACTATGATGATGGCCCTCGTTCCTTTCGGTATGATGGCCCAAAGTGTACAGGAGTCCTATGCCAGTGCGGATGAAATTTTTAACAGTTCCTACGCGGATCTAGGAGATGTGACGGTTGAAGAAACTTCTGATGACGACTTTTTCAAGGTGAACGATTTATTGCTGGCCGACCCTGATTTCGACGTCCAGGAAGACATGATTGCCTACACCAAGGACCAAAAAACAGTTTACTTCAGTGCCAACAGAAAGCTGAAGGATAAAAAAGAAGATGTAAAGATCAAAAAGTCGGTGCAGCTCCAGCTTTTCAAAGCAGATGTGACCGAAACCGGTGACTGGGTCAACCTGGAGATGATGAATTTCAATGGAAAAAAACATTCAACCGGGTATCCTGCATTAAACGATGACGATTCGGTTCTCTATTTTGTTTCCGACGGGCCTCTTTCAACGGGCAAGACCGACATACTCGCGGTTGACCTTTTTGATAACGGAACCTACAGCGAACCCAAAAACCTGGGCAACAAGATCAATAGTACGGAACGCGAGATTCTACCAGTGGTAGACAACAGCAATGTGCTTTATTTCGCTTCAGATGTTGAATCGGAAGGCGAAGAACTCAACGTTTTCGCATCCAAGGTCATTGACAAGGAACCAACTGCACCTGTCAAGCTTGACGTGGAGGCCAACGGCTCCAAAGAAGCCTATATCGCAGCTTTCAGGGAAGTGGACGCCGAAACGATTCGACTGGCAGAGGAAGCGGCTAATCTCAGGGACCTCGAAATCCTTCTCGAGGCTGAGAACCTGGCCGAAATCGAGCGCATTGAAGAGGTACTCGGTGAAGACGTTTTGGGCGCCGCTTACGACTTCGAAAGCAGCAACGTGGTTTACACCGTTCAAATCGGCGCCTTCGTCCAAAAAGTGAAGACAGGAACCTATGACAAATCATCGGGGTTGTTCAATCACAGATATGACGACGGTTACAACCGTTTTTATTCCGGGGTGTTTTCCACGGTTGAAGAAGCCAATGCGCATATGATGCAGATGAAAAACGACGGGTATCGGGATGCTTTCGTTCTGGGGCTCGAAGGCACAAAGCGCTTTTTGCCACAATAGTCACCGTTTTCTAAAAAAATCTATTTTCCTCTTAAAGGATCCGAACACGCGTTCAGTAATAAACGAGTGTTCGGATCCTTTTTTCATTGACCAAGGTCAATAATTGCGTTGACCACGGTTAATGTTTTTTTGACTGGTACCCCTTATTTTTAGATTGATCAATATTTCAACCCCTCTCTAATTTGAGGATTGAGCTTATTTCCAGGTCATGAAAGAAGATGCCGGCAAAAAAAAGAAAAGACCTCTGTTCTGGTTCTACCTCCTCCTTTTCTCTATCCTATTGATCTCCTTTTTGACCAATACAGGCAACAAGATCCCTGAAATCAGCTGGCTCGAATTCGAGCGAGACATGCTCAATCAGAATCAGGTGGAAAAAATTGAAGTTGTCAATCAATCGGTTGCCCTGATCTACATCAAACCCGAAAAAATCTCAGATTCCCAGACCAAATCTCTGCAGGATCGACTCTATGGATCCGCGCCCAGGCCCCAGTATTCGATCCGGTTGGGGTCCCTTGAGAGCTTTGAGAGAAAACTGGACGAAGCCCAGAAGGAACTGGCACCCGAAAATCGAGTGCAAATTCGACATGTTGACCGCTTTGACTGGACCAGTCTTCTCGCCTGGATCATGCCCCTGGTGTTTCTGTTCCTGATCTGGATTTTCATCCTGGGACGAATGACCACGGCTGGAAGAGCAGGCTCCATGTTCAATTTTACGAAATCCACAGCCAAACTCACGACGAAAGAGACAAAAAGCAGCATCACCTTCGACGACGTCGCGGGGCTGAAGGAAGCCAAAACCGAAATCATGGAAATCGTCGATTTTCTGAAAAATCCCGAACACTACACCCGACTTGGTGCCAAGATTCCCAAAGGCGTAATGCTTGTCGGTCCACCCGGAACCGGGAAGACACTCCTGGCCAAAGCTGTTGCCGGAGAGGCGCAGGTTCCTTTCTTCTTCCTCTCCGGGTCTGAATTCGTCGAAATGTTTGTCGGAGTTGGAGCGTCCCGGGTAAGAGATCTGTTCAAACAGGCCAAGGAACATGCGCCCAGCATCGTGTTCATCGATGAAATCGACGCTGTCGGACGTGCCCGAAACCGGGCCAACGTCTTTCAGGCCAATGACGAACGAGAAAACACCTTGAACCAACTCCTGGCTGAACTCGATGGCTTTGGCGTCAATACGGGAGTCATTGTCCTGGCGGCGACCAACAGGGCCGACATCCTTGACAAGGCCCTCCTGCGACCAGGTCGTTTCGATCGCCATATCTATCTCGAGCTGCCTTCCCAAAAAGAACGCATCGAGATTTTCAAGGTCCACATCCGACCCCTGAAGCTTGCGGATGACATCGACCTGGAGAACCTGTCCAAACTGTGCCCGGGGTTCTCAGGTGCCGACATCGCCAACATCTGCAATGAAGCTGCCCTGATCGCCGCACGAAAGAAAAGTGACAAGGTGCATCAAGCCGACTTCATGCAGGCGCGAGATCGAATCGTGGGTGGCATCGAACGAAAAAACAAGATTACCTCCGCCAAAGAGAAGGAGATCATCGCTTACCATGAGGCCGGCCATGCCGTAGCAAGCTGGCACCTCAAGCACGTCGACTCGCTCATGAAGGTGTCGATTATCCCGAGGGGGAAATCCCTGGGTTCGGCCTGGTACCTTCCGGAGGAAAGGCAAATTGTAACCAAAAGCCAGTTCATCGACCAGATCTGTGCCTCGCTGGGTGGTCGGGCAGCTGAGGAGATTGTCTTGGGCGAGGCTTCTTCGGGAGCGCTGGACGATCTCGAAAAAGTCACCAAACAGGCTTATAACATGGTAGCCTTTCTAGGGCTGGATGAGGAAATCGGACCCATCAGCTACTATGATTCCACGGGTAAGAATGAGCAGATGCTCGTCAAGCCCTACAGCGAGGAAATGGCACAAAGAATTGACCGGGAAGTACACCAGCTGATCACCTCGGCCTATGAGCGGACAAAGGAGCTCTTGCTGGAACACAGCAATGAGCTCGAGGCTCTAAAGCGCCTGCTTATGAAAAAGGAAGTGGTCGACAAAGAGGACCTGGAGGAAATCATGGGGAAAAGAAACGCATCCCTTCACAGGGAATCATTAAACTAAAACCAATGCATTATGAAAGAAGAATTGATTTTTAACACCGACTTGCATTTCGAGCATGAAACCTGGAACAGGGAACTCGACTTCTGGCAAGATGAACTGGAGTCCTTTCAAAACAGGCTCAATGAGCTTGTTATGGGGCACTATGACAAAGACATGTACGCAAATGTTGAGAAGTTTCAGAACCAATTGAGCATTCATGAGGGAGTGATGAATTCCATCCGAAACCAGATCCAGATGCACGAGTCAAACATAGCCGATCACTATCGTAAGAACGAGGATTCGATGAACCGTGAGATGGTTAAAAAACACCTGGAGATCAGGAATCGCATGGAGAACCAGAGAGACATCATCAGCGAAATGAAAAAGAACCTGTTCTCATTTCTGACGGAGTACATATGAAAATTTGGGTCTGTAGACCCGAATTTTATAAGTCTTAGAGCTCAATCGAAATATTGATTAGCACGGTCATTGTTTTTTTTAATCAATGGCACTATCATCCTTTTGGCTTCTCTATTCCCGATAAATAAAAACCTTTCTTCGGACATTAAAACCTGCCTTTCGTCCAAGCACAATACAATTTCAAAAATCAATGGCTTACTTTATCGGAAACCATAATAATAGAAGTATTCCCTAACCATTAAATCTAACCAACAATGAAAAGATTAATTACCTGCTTGCTGCTGATCACAACTTTTACGATCAGTGCGCAAACCACGTATTGGACGAACTACGGCTTTATTGTCGAGCCCGAGAACGAGGCGATAGTTTTTAAACTGATCAGTGATTACTTTACGGAACACAAAACAGAAGGTGTGACCGTAACCTTGTATGCCAATCACTTTCACGATGCCAAAAACAAATGGACCCACGTAATCGGATTTTCAGGAACCCTGGATGCTCTTGGTGGCATGTATACCGCGAGCGGGGGCGATGCCTGGGATCTTCTGGGTGCCCGTTTGGATCACCATATTAAAGACGGGTCGGCTGCACGAATGGGAACGGTAAAACAGACCTATGGAGATTCCGAAGGTGATTATCCGGTTCAGCAATACTACATCCTGGATGCAGAAGACCCTGATGCCATGGAAAAAAGCCTGACCAAATTCAATACGGATTTCAAACCGGAAGGCAGGGTCGTCATGATGGGCGACATCACTTCCGGGGTGTCACCCGAAGGCGAGAACCATTGGGCCCTGGTCGGTTATAAAGATTTCAAAAGCGCCATGGGAGGAGCAAATGCCGGCCTTAGCGAGAAAGACCGCGCTGCACGGGATGCCGGCTGGAAAACCTTCCAGGAGAACAACGGTGGTATACGCATGGTACGTTCCGGACTTCGCGTCAGAGTCGGACAGTGGTAAACTAACCAACCTTCTTTTTCCAATTTGGTCAGGGTTCGCTCCAAAGCGGGTGATCCCTGGTCAAATTTTGCATTTAAGGGCATTGAATATTTCATAACTTTAAGGTAAGCAATTCACTTATGGAATATTTTGTCGAAAAGGGCTCGGTGGTAAGAAAAATCTGGGGAAGGAGCGATATCATTCTCTTCATCTTTGCCGGGGCCTCGGCAGAATTTGCCCTAAACAAGGCGGTTGACTGGCTGTACTTCACCGGGAAGCTACCCTCCGATCCATTGGGTCGATTATTCTCAACGGTGAGCTACGCCCGGGAGATTGTTTTCTCTACCCAGGAGGATGCCCATTCAGCCATCGACAAGATCAAAAGCATACACCAGGCCGTTGAAAAGGATCGCGGTGGCAAGATCCCGGATTGGGCCTATCGGGACGTCCTTTTTATGCTGATCTACTATTCAAAAGCGGCTTTTGAGCTTCTCGAACGAAAAATGAATCCTGAGGAAAAAGAAGAATTGTATCAGGTCTTCTACCGGGTGGGCGAGCGTATGGAGCTCAAAGAGCTTCCTGAAGATTATGTCGAATGGGTGCCGGTACGTCAGTCGCATCTCGAACAGGATCTTGAAAAAAGCCCCTACAGCCTCGATCTTTTCAAACAGTACCGCAAACACCTCGGCGCATTCAGATACCGGATGCTCATCGAAGCGCAGAAGCTTGTTGTTCCGGCAAAGGTGCGTTCCCTGCTCGGATTCAATCCTGTGCACTGGCTACGGCCTTCTGTTCCTGTCTACAAATTCTCCAAAAACCTGGGTCTGGATGGGATGATCAAAGATCTCTTGCTCCCTTCAGACTACAAAACCCAAATCCAGGCACTGGACATCAATTGAGATCGATAAGGTACCCAATGCTAATGTGAAAATAACTCGTGGGGTCCAGGTTGGGCTCACTTTCAACCGGATTTGGAAAGTTTATGTCATAGCCTACCTCAAAATCCCAGGATCGGGTCGCCAGGGCTATGGGTAGATTGATCTGCGTGTTCAATAGCCCAAACACATCTTCATACTCGAATTCTCCCGTCGGATCATTGGTGTCAGGATCCAATCTCTCCAACTCAATGGTCTGCTGGGCAATGATAAAATTGAGCTGTGGTCTTAGTTTGAGCACAAAATTCTCACGCCTTGCGATCAGAATTCGCCCATAGGTTCTGGAAATCAGCTGGAAGGCTTCATCGGTGCCAAACAAAAAAGTGCCTGACAGTTTGGTTCCCAGGGTTCGTTTCTTGTTTCTCAATCCTGCACCCAAATTGAGTGCATTTGTGAACACATCCCATCCGTCAGAATAAAAATACCGGGTATATCCACCCTCAAAGACAAACGACTGATTCTTTCCTATGTTTTTGAAATAGCCCAGATAGACTGAAGTGAAATCCCAGTGTGGGGTGTATTCCTCGTAGTAGATGCCTGAAACGCTGGCGTTGAATCCTGATGAATGGTAGTATGAAAGTTGAGGTACCAGGTTGAACTGATCCACCCCCGGATCACGGCCCGTGAAATAGGTATTGTTCTCAAAAGAGAGGTTCGCGTACATAAAATTGTACGGCACAAAGGAGTCCAGGATGTCATCGACAAACTGCTGCTCATTGAAAAACAGCTCGTCGAGCAACATGTCCAGCTCGTCGCCCTTGTCAGGCACCTGTGCCATCAAATTAAAGGAGGTTACCACTGTCAGAAGCAGTAACCACCCTTTAAAGATGAACTTTCTATTTGATGTGTGTTCAGAATACTTCATCGGGAGAAATAAGCCTAGTTTCCTCCATTTCCGTTGCGGCCGTTTCCGTTTCCTCCCCTACCCGGACGTTCACCGTTTCCTCCAAAACCGTAGCGATTCCCCATTTCGCCCTGGTCCCTGTTTTCCCGGGTCTGCCTGACACGGTCACGAAGCATTTGTCTTTGCTCCTGGGTCAATGTCCTTCTGAATTGCTCTCTAACCTGGCGGAGCTGCCCTTCCTGGTTTTGCACCATCTGTCTCTGCTGCTCTGAAAAGGATTCCCTCAGGCGATTTCGAATCTGTTCGCGAGACTGGGTTTGGTCCTGCAAAATGGCCATCTGCTCATCTGTAAGGGAGGCCCTCAACTGTTGTCTGTTTCTCAACATGAGCTGACGTTGAGTCTGAAGCATCTCCTGTTGTTCCTGTGAAAGCTGGTTCATCAGAGGATCGATTTCCGCTTCCTGGGCCTGAGCAAACGGGGTTGCAATAAAAAGGATCATTAAACCCAGGATGGCTGTCACTAGTATTCCATTTCTTTTTCTCATGATTTCTGAATTTGAATGTTCTTGGTACTTATGTTTCTTTACTCTCTGCTATTTAGAACCCTTAAACTCCTAAAAGTTTGTTTATTCCTTTAAAATTGCCAATTCACAATACAACCTGTTCCAGCAGACTCTCCTCCAGGTAGTCATCAACGAGAGAGTCGTCAATGAACAACGAATTGATAAAGATGTTTTCCATTTGCTGTTCCGACAATTCTGCCTCGACTACAACCTGTTCGACCAAATACTCAGTGGTGAACGCATCGATCTGGGCGTCATCCACAAACAGGGATCTGATTAAAAAATCATCGACACTCTCTTTGTCGATTCCAATAGAAACAACCGTTTCCTGATCTTCAATCGGCAATTGGACGCCAGAATCCCTCTGCACGCCAATGGCAATGGCTATCAGGAGCAAGATTGAGGCTGCCAAAGGATACGCTATTGTTCTATTGAGGCTGAAAATTCTTCCTGAGCCCATATTTTGGGCCACCTTCTCCGGCTTGACACCTGCCTGTTCTTTCGAGGACACCGAATCTAAAATTCGCTGTTTCGACGCTGCAAAATACCCTTCCGGAATCTCCATCCCCAAATGATCCTTATGCATTTGATCGATATCCTGCCCGTGTTTCTTTGCGGAATTGATTTCCATAAATGGATCTTCCGGATGCTTTTTAACTTTTTTCGGGTTTAAATTTTTCCCGCTTTTGGAATTCGTGTTATCCATCTTGCCAATCTAAATTTCATCGTTAAACTCTCTGTTTTTTCTCCTACTGGGTCATTTCCATCAACATGCGCCTTTGAATGGTTTTGACCGAACTGTAATAGGATGATTTCAAAGTATTCTCATTTACTTCCAGTATCTCGGCTATTTCTTTAAAGCTCAGATCATCAAAATACTTCATCTGAAAAACACGGCGTTGTTTTTCGGTTAAATCCAAAAGGGTCGCATGCAGCTTTTTTTTGACCTCGTCTCCATCAAAATAGCTGTCAGATGTCAATTTTTCCAGGTAAATGGAATTGTCAATTGCCGTCGTATTCTTGCTCATCTTGTTTTTCTGGAGAAACCTGAGTGATTCGTTGTACGCAATGCGGTACATCCAGGTTGAGAGGCTGCTTTTCCCTTCAAACGAGTCAATGCCTCTGAAAATCCTGAGGAACGTATTCTGAAGAACGTCGTCTGCATTCTCATGAGTCAACACAATCTTTCGGATATGCCAGTACAACCGCTGCTGATACAATTCAACAAGCTCCTTAAAAGCCCTTTCTTTGTGCTGTGGCTGTCTGAGGTCATCTAAAAGATCTTCTTCTGTTTTCAAGGGTTCCTCTTTTATTGCTTAGACCCTGATTTTTCAGGAAAGTTTGTTTCACTTATAAAGTTACTCAATCCCAACCTGTAAACAAGGGATTGTAACACAGCATACACGGTTCCATGGGGATCTACAAATAAGCAGCCTAACTCACTCGTAATCCGATTGAAAAGTTGTAAATTTAATAGGCAAAACACACCCTAAAAATTTTGTGATATGTGCAGGTTTGTGGCCTACCTCGGCAAGCCCATCTTTGCGGATGAGCTGATCATGAAACCCGAGAACTCATTGATGAAACAAAGTTATCACGCCCTGGAGGCGGAAATAACGGTCAACGGAGATGGTTTTGGGCTGGGCTGGTACAATCACGCCCGAAGAGATGAGCCTGCCCTGTACAGGTCGATCCGTCCGGCATGGAACGATGAGAATCTTTCTTACAATGCCCCCATGATCTACACCAATTGCCTTTTCGCCCATATTCGGGCAGCCACACAAGGTGGGGTTTCTATTCAAAACAGCCATCCCTTCCAGTACAAAAAATTCCTGATGATGCAGAATGGGGGTATCCTGGAGTTCAAAAAGATCAAACGCAAACTGATAAACCTCCTTGATGAAGAAGTCTTCAACTGGATCGACGGTCAGACCGACACACAATATATCTTCGCCCTTTTTATTACCCTTACCGAGAGGCGACGGAAGGATCAGGGAAAACTAAGTTTTGATGAGCTTCACAGTTGTCTGAACGAGACCTTTGCCATTATCGAGGAACTCAAAAAGGAAGTCGGGGCGGACGCTCCCTCGCTCTACAACCTGGTGCTGACTGACGGCAAAGCAATGATCGCGACTCGGTACAGCACACGACCCGAAGTAGAAACCCGATCGCTGCACCTGGCGATGAACGCCCAATGCTACATTGGCGAAGAAGGCAATCTAACGTTGAAAGACCAGGCAGAGGAAAAAGATGGCGTCCTGATCAGTTCGGAAGTGCTCACAGATAGCAAAGAACTCTGGACCACGGTTCCGGAGAACCACTTCATCATGGTCGAGGAAGACCTTACGGTCCGATTGAAAGAGTTGGATTAAGCTTTCTTTTTCTCAATTTTGGAGAGGCTCGATACCCTCCTTTGTCATTTCTACCTCTTTGATGCTTCCATCTTCGTGATAATACAAATAATCCACACAAACCCTTCGTTCATATGGGCTAGGCCCTTGAATGTGATAAAATAGATACCATTGCCCCTCAATCTCGATGATGGAATGATGTGAATTTCGGGAGTCATTATCCAAAATAATACCTCGATATTCAAAAGGGCCGTCAGGTGATTCTGACGTCGAGTAAGCCAGAAGTTGTTTTGTTTTTCCTTCTCTTTCAATGTGTATGGGATAAGAAAAATAATAGGTTCCTCCTCGTTTATGCACCCAGATACCTTCTCCATAATTCTTCAGGGGAAGCTTCTTAATAGAACCATCAAGCTCAATCAAATTGTCCTTCAGTTTGACCATTGCCACTCCATTCCCCCCTCCGTAATACAAATAAGGGGTTTGATCATCATCGATGAATATGCAAGGGTCGAAAGTCAACACTCCTTCAATAGCCTCCTTCTTTATCAATGGCTTTCCCAGAGCATCTTCAAAGGGTCCGTTCGGCCTGTCGGATTTAGCAACTCCAATTTGAAAACCAGCAGGAAAAAAGAAATAGTATTTGCCCTTCCATTTGATGGCATCGGGCGCAAATGCCGCTTCTGAAGCCCAGTCAATATCCTCGAGACCGAATATTTGCCCTTCATCCTTCCAATTGATAAGATCCTCTGAGGAATAAGCAGACCACCTCTTCATCTGAAGCCAGCTTGTGCTGCCAGGTTCATCCGTTGACGGATAAATCCAATATTTACCATCCCAGAAATGAACGGATGGATCAGCGTGAAAGTCGGGCAATATTGGCTTCTGACCTATTAATGAATTCACTCCAAGCAATACAACGCAACAGGCAATTATTCTTTTCATAACACTAAATATCATCTTGATTTCAGGACGAAACTACTACTTTACATCCAACCCAACTCCTTGAAGGCCCAGGACGAATCCCAACCTTTCCCGGATTCGCAGTTCCGAAAAAAATTTCGGGCGTTTTCAAGTGATTTCATAATTTATGATTTAGATAGTTGATGATTTTCTTAAAGTTACGGAATTTAATTTTTCATACCTTTAATCACTATGTTAAAGAACCTAAGAACACCTTTCTTCGTTGCATTTGCCCTGCTTTCTTCAATTGTATTTTCACAATCCAAAAAAGAGCTGGTCGACGAATTGAGCCAATTGATCCAAAACAGGAACCGGCAAGCAGAAGTGTTTTACACCGACTATACCGGAAAGCTGGATATCAACGGCAATCAGATTCCCCTGAGCCAGGTGGGCATGTTCTACGGCGAGAAGAATGGGCCCATGCTCGTGTTTCAGTGCATCCTGAAAACAAAGGTCAACTGCATCCAAAAACCTAAAACCGGTCACAACTTTGAGATCTTTTCGGTTCCGATGGACGACAAAGAAAGCGTTGACAGGGCCATGGAGATTGTCAATCAGCTGAAATTGTAAAAGTTCATTCTTAACGGATCAACAAGTCCTTTCGCCTGGTGAAATAAACCAGCGCCAAAAAAACCGTCAAATAGATCAGGAAAATCCAAAAGGTTTTCATGTTCCCGGTAAATTCTGGTAAGATGGGCAGGTAGTTAAAGGCAGCGTTGGCTGCCATATGAGCAAGGATAGAGGTCAAAACGCTACGGGTGTAATAGTATATCCAGCTTATAAAAAGCGTCCCGAGAATTACCCAAAGCAAAAAGATAAGGAAGCTCATTTGCTGGGGAACCCCGGTTCCGATCAGATACGCCGGGAAATGCCAAAGGCCCCAGATCAAACCCAGGATCAGGCTTGATTCAAACACGCTGAATTTCTTGAGCAACCGAGGCAGCAAAAACCCGCGCCAACCGTATTCTTCTCCGACGGCAATCAAGAAAATAACCAGGAGTTGGGGCATCAGCTGTGTGCTTCGCAAGCCAAACCCGGAAAAATCAAAATTCAAAGAAGTCAGAACCGCCAGGCTGATAAAGGCAGGCAGCCCAAAAAAAGAAAGAAAGAGCCATTTCGGAGCCGTCTTTTTCATCGTCTGGGCTACAAACAGGTCATAAACACCCTTCCGTCCTTTTTGAGATAGCAGTTAGAACAAGAGCCACGAGCGACGGAGTGAATACCGACAGTATCGCCAAATTGGGTTCATCCAAATCATAGGCGGCAAAACAGATCAGCGAACTGAGGGCGATTGTGATAGCCGAGAAGGTAATGATTTCAACATTTTCGATGTTTTGAAAGGCCTTTGATTCTCTCATTTGTCAGGAGTTGTGAAAATTGGTGATCTTAGATTTCTACTCTCTCTCTATGACTCCTAAATGAAACATCAAGTTACATGGTGTGAAACGATGATTTTATTGAACAGGAGCATAGTCTGTTTATTTTGTACCTTGAGCAAACAACTAATTAAATCAATCTCTTAGCGATGAAACAAAATCAAAATCCCTCCGATCGAAGGAACTTCATTAAAAAAACATCATTACTTGCCCTGGGCAGCAGCAGTCTTTTGGCTTTCTCAAATTCCTCAAGCACTTCATTCTTTACACAGGATGGAATCAACATTGTCGGTCCCAAAGAAGGGTACAGCCCGCAAATAGGAACCCTGGTTTCCATGCTCAACTGGATGCGCATGGTCATCTTGAATCCGGTCAAGGGCATGAGTGTCCAGGACCTCGATTACGTTATCGATGACAAAGCCAATTCAATAGGGAGCCATGCTGTGGCATTTGGCAGCAACGGAGCGGTTCTACCAGATCCACACCTTCGAAGGAAAGAAATGGGGAGACTGGAGCAAATAGGACGATGAGCTATGGAGCACTGCCATGGGTCTGGGAGACAATGCGCGCAAAGAAATCAAGGGAAATGACCTGGAGTTCTATCTGGATAAACTTGAATCCGTGCGTGCTCATACCCTGGAAGAATTGGCAAAACGGGATGATGACTGGCTTATGGCCGTGGATGAGGAATGGCCCTGGGGCCCGACCAATAACTACTGCAAATGGTTCCATGTTTGTGAGCATGAGTCCAATCACAATGGCCAGTTCAAATTCATCAAAAGCAGGCTGCCCTCAACCTGAGCAAGACGTCAAATCATTCACCTTGTCAATCATTGATGTGGCCTCATGAATCCGTATCTTTGATGAAATTCAAAAACGTAGCCATGAAAACAGTACCTTTCATTCTTTCACTTTTACCTTCGTGTTTTCTTTTCCTGCAGCAAGCAGTCTAAAACGGTCAAACCCGAATTCGACATCAAGTACGAGAAATTTGTTCTTGACAACGGATTGGAAGTCATCCACCCGCATGAAGACCATTCAGACCCCATCGCTGTCGTTGCAACGGTATACAATGGGATCCAATCGCGAGAAAACAGGACGAACCGGGTTCGCCCACTTTTTCGAGCACATGTCTTTCAACGATTCCGAAAATGTGCCGCGAGGAGCCAACCGAAAGCTCATACCCGAATGGGGTGGAAGCAGAAATGGAGGCACCTGGTCAGACGGTACTGTTTACTACGAGGTCGTACCGACAGATGCTTTTGACAAGATCCTGTGGATTGACTCCGACCGCCTGGGCTATATGATCAACACGGTCACGGAGGAGGCCCTGGAGCGAGAAAAGCAGGTGGTGAAGAACGAGAAACGGGAAAGGGTGGACAACCGACCCTACGGATTCACAGAAGAGATCAAGAGAAAAAACCTCTACCCTGCGGGTCATCCTTACAGCTGGACGGTCATCGGTTCCCTGCCGGACCTGCAGAGCGCAACATTGGACGATGTGAAAGAGTTTTACGAACAATACTATGGGGCCGGAAATGCTTCCCTGGTCATAGCGGGTGACATTGACATCGAGGAGACCAAAGCCAAGGTCGAACGCTGGTTCGGTGAGATCCGCAAAGGCCCTGAAGTAGAACCGCTCGAACCCATGCCGGTCTCGCTTAAGAAGTGAAATCCTCTACTTCGAGGACAACTTTGCCAAACTCCCTGAGCTGAGAATGGTATTTCCGACTGTAGAAGAGTATCACCCCGACGTCTATGCATTGAGCGTACTGGGACAAATCCTCAGCGGCAGCAAAAAATCCCCGTTGTATCAGATCATTGTTGAAGAAAGAAAACTATCGCCCGAGGTCAGCAGTTACAACTACAGTCAAGAGCTCGCCGGGGAGTTTACAATTCGTGTCAGGGCCAATGCCGGAGTTCCCTTGGATTCGGTGAAACTCGCCATTGATGAGTCGTTTGACCGGTTCGAACAGAATGGTTTCGAAGACAGTGAGTTACAGCGCATCAAAGCGGAGCTGGAAATGGAGGTCTACGATGAATTCTCAACCGTATTGAACAAGGCTTTTCAACTTGTGATTGACAATGAATACAAAGGGGATCCGGGATACATCACCCAAAGAGCGCAGAAGACGGCAGCTGTGACCAAAGAGGACATCATTCGGGTTTACAACAAATACGTCAAAGGAAAAAATTACGTCATGACCAGCGTAATTCCCAAAGGGCAGCCAGAACTGGCGGTTTCGGGAGCAGAAGTCGCAGAGGTCTGGCTGGAAGAAGTAAAAGCTGACGTGGCTGCAGAAGAGGTGTCCCAAGGAGAGGAAGCCCAGTATGAAAAGACACCGAGCAAGTTTGATCGCTCAGAGCCTGATTTTGGACAATTGCCTCTTCTGAAAGCGCCAGTGATCTGGAATCCAAATTGAATAACGGAGTTCCTGTACTGGCCATAGAAAACAAGGAACTGCCCCTGGTCACGTTTGACCTGACTTTTGAAGGAGGACATGGGCTCGATCCGATTGACAAGCCTGGATTGGCGAATTTGACGGCAGAGTTGATGAAAGAAGGAACAGCGACGAAAACACCTGCAGAATTGGAAGAGGCCATTGGATTGCTTGGCGCTCGAATTGAGGTTGCTGCGAATACCGAGGACCTTCAGATATCAGGCACCTGTCTTTCCAGAAACTTGGAAGCTACACTGGCTCTTGTCAAGGAAATTCTGACCGAACCTCGTTGGGACCAGGATGAATTCGATCGGATTCAACAGGCGATACAAACCGAGATCCGGGGAAGAATGGCCAACCCTACGTCTGTCGCCTCGATGAATTATTTCCAAAAGCTTTACGGAGACAAACACATAATCGGCCAACCCCGATTGGGAACACTCGCTTCTGTTGAGGCCATGACAATAGAAGATTCCAAAGCCTATTTCAAAAAACTGTCCCCTCAAAACATGACCGTCCATATGGTGGGCAATGTCGGTCAGGATACCGCGATGAAAGCGCTTTCTGTATTCGACGACCTGCAAGGAGAGGACGTAGACATGCCGTCCTATGACCTGCCAGGGGACTCCCATTCCGGAAAGATTTTCTTTATTGATATTCCCGATTCCAAACAGACGGTCATCTTCGGGGGCAAGAAAGTCATGAATGGAACGGACCCGGACATGGTGAAACTAGAGTACGCAAATGAAATTCTGGGAGGCGGATCGAGTGGCAGGCTCTTCCAGGTGCTTCGAATCGAAAAAGGATACACCTATGGCGCCTACTCCTTTATCAATCAATTCAAGGAAGTCTCGCCATTTATTGTTTATTCGAGCGTTCGGGCCAATGCAACGCTCAAGTCCATGGAGATCATTCAGAACATGCTCCGGGACTATGGCCCTGGATTCTCTGAAGAGGATGTCGAAACGACCCGAACGAAGATCCTGAAGTCGAATACCGAGGGCATTCGAATCTCTGAATGCCAAACTGAACATTCTTAGAAACATATCCAAATATGACCGGCCCCTGAACTACCCAGAAGTCGACCAGCAAACATTGATAGACATGAATCTTCAGGATTACAAAGCATTGATCGACAATTATCTGCAAGAAGAAGACTTCTTTTATGTTTTGGTGGGAGACAAGGCCACACAGTTGGCGGAGATCAAGAAACTCGGCAAACCGGTGATCGAAATCGATCTATATGGAAACGAGCTATCCGAATAAAGTTGTAGTGTTTGAAAAACAGGTACATGAAGAAGATTCTCATTTTACAGATGCGGCCCGAAGATGAGACCTGTGAGAGCGAGTTCGAAGCGATCTTAAAAGTAGGTCAGATCGACCGAAAAGAGGCCGAACAGATTAGGGTCGAGCAGCTTGAAAAGTTCGATCTCGATCTAAATGATTACAGCGCCATCATTGCCGGAGGCAGCCCGTTCGACGTTTCATCCCGGGAGTATAAAAAAAGTGAGGTTCAAAAAAATGTGGAATCCTTTTTCAGTGACTTGTTCGACCAGGTGATCCCTTTGGATTTTCCGTTTTTGGGGATTTGTTCCGGCAACGGGCTCCTTGGGAATTACTACGGCACAAACATCTCCCGACGCTATGGGGAAGGCATCGGAAGTGTTACCATCACCCTGGGTGATGAAGCAGAAAAAGATCCGTTGCTAACAGGTTTACCCAAAGAGTTTTTGGCCCTTGTCGGGCACAAAGAAGCCTGCGATGATGTGCCTGAAAATGCAGTGCTGTTAGCCTCCTCTAAAACTTGTCCTGTTCAAATGTTTCGCATAAAGAACAACGTCTATGCGGTTCAATTTCATCCGGAAGGAGATGAAGAGGAATTCATTCTTCGCATCAAAGTCTATAAGAACTACGGGTATTTCCAACCCGATCAGGCTGACCAGCTAATCGCAGCGCTCAAGGACGTTCAAACCCCGGTACCCAAGGAAATCCTGAGGCGCTTCGTTTCGAAATACCATGCGGAATAGAGCTTTGTAGATATGAAGAGTAAAATTTGTAAAAATTAAATCATGTTCGTTGGACATTTCGCTGTTGGCCTCCTAGCCAAAAAAAATGAAGACCAGCCTTCCCTCGCTATGATGTTCATAGCTGTTCAATTGCTGGATTTGCTCTGGCCCGTTTTTATCCTCCTGGGTATAGAAACCATGTCTATTGATCCGGGAAATACCAAACTGACCCACCTGGATTTCGAGTATTATCCTTATTCTCATAGTCTTCTTATGGCAATTGTATGGAGTCTGGTACTTGGTTTGGGTTATTTCCTGTTCACAAAAAACAAGAATGGATCATTGCTACTAGGAGCGCTGGTATTCAGTCATTGGATACTGGATTTGATCACGCATCGACCTGATTTGCCTCTCTCCCCATTTACAGACATAAAAGTGGGATTTGGTCTATGGAACTATCCGGCTGCTGAGATCATTATTGAGTTGCTGATTTTTGGTTTGGGCGCCTTCCTGTATTACAGGTCCCCTTGCTTCAAACGGAAAATGGCATACCTGTTGTTGATGGCCTTTCTGTTGATCGTCCATTTGATGAACCTTTTTGGACCTCCTCCACCCGATACCATGGCAGTTGCCTGGTCTGCCAACCTGATGTGGCTGATCGTTCTCTGGGCCTGGTGGATCGAGAGAAAATCTCCTACTCGATCCATCCCATGATGGCATTCGCGACAAAACGAGGCTCAGGAGGCAGGGAATAAATATCTTTTTCGTAGTTCTTGTTGTAAGGAGAGATGTTCATGACCTTTCCATCGACAACCAGGGTGCTGCTGCCTCCCGGATCAAAGCCCATAGCCTTGTGCATGCCGAACTTCAAAAGAATGTCGGCCATATCGAAATGGGTGGCGCCCACTGACTCGCGGATTCTTCCATTCACCATAAGGACCATGAGTTTTCCATCTTTGGTGATTCCCACTGCGATCTTGGGTCCGCGCATGTCGGTAAAATCAAGACGGGCCGCCTGTGTACGGATGGAATTCGCGGTTTTCCAACCCTCCTCCTCCATATTCAGAAGCTGCTTGCCCTGGTCGATGAGCATAGGCCCAGCTTCTATGGCATAGGATATCTCGTTCCAGCGGTAGGGCTTTTCAACAGGCTCCAGCATTCGAATTGCAAGTGACTTGTCTTCTTCAAACATTCGGGACACAAACAGCTTTTTCGGCACGGACAGGGTTACACCGACGGGAATCAACGGAACTTGCTCCCCGGATTTTGTATGAATGACTTGTTTCACCGTGTTTCCGGCTACGCGCACAATGACATTCCCATCTCCGGGGATGCTTTCCTCCTCAAAAGACAGGTCGTAAAAACAAGGCTCAGAGGCACTGTGCTTGTTGTAATTTGCGGATGAAAATTCAAGGTTCGCAGATTTGCCCTTCACGACAAAACCGGAGCGGCTGTTGACTTTTCTGATGTCCACTTCGCCGTTCTTGTAGATGATGAAAGCCGGCTTGTTGAAAAGAGGCGGACAAAAAACCTTGCCGTCCATGATCAATAAACCCAGGGGTGAACCGATGTAGGTCTCGGGCAAACCTAGCTTGCCCACCAGTTCGGGATTGAGAATATACCCCCCGTTCCAGGCCAGTTCAATTTTATGAGGGTTCTTGCTCTTTTTCCGATATTCCCTGACCAGGGCCGGCACATTCTTGGGTTTCTTTTTGGCAATGTGAGCCGCGAACTTCCAATTGAATTCCCGGGTATCTACCAGGGCTGACACCCCGCTCCAGGGCAATCCGTCTTCGTAAACGCCTGAGGCGAATGACGATTTCACGCGCACAGCTTCCTCCCCCTCTTGCAACTCATCCTTGATCTGCTTCAGAACCTTGACCACAGGCGTCCCTTGCAATTGGCGTAGACGATGTTGTGATCTCCTGGTTTTGGGACCGCGGGGCCCGTCTCGCAGCCCCCGGTGTTGATGATCCAACCGGTGCCGGGATTTTGAATGGCGCTGGGCGGCATACTCGGAACGGCGATGGTTGAATAGTTGTCCTGCTGACCTGCATACAACCAATAGGGGTACTGATCGTCAACCTCAACCTGGTAAAGCTCTGCCGTGGGCTGATTGAACTGGGTCGACCAGGTTTTGCCTCCATTGAGACTCACGTTCGCTCCCCCGTCATTGGCCTGGATCAAAATATCAGGGTTCTGAGGATTCATCCAGATGTCGTGGTTGTCACCGTGGGGCACCGACATTTCCCTTCCAGGTTTTTCCGCCGTCGATGGATTTCAGGAGTGGGTTGGCATTGGAATAGACAATATCCGGGTTGGTGGGGTCCACCTCAACATTCGTGTAGTAAAATGGCCGATTGACCAAACCCTTGTGATCCGAAACCTGCTCAAAAGACTTGCCCTGGTCGACCGATTTGTATAGTCCCCCTTCTTCTCCCGGAGCCTCGATAACGGCGTAAAGGATCCGCGAGTCGACGGGTGAGACCGCCAGGTCAATCTTTCCAATGGTACCCTTAGGAAGACCTTTTTCCAGTTTGACCCAGTCTTTGCCTCCATTGACCGATTTGTAAATCCCGCCTTCGGCATTGCTCCCTCCGGATATGATCGTCCAGGGTTTGCGCTCGGCCTTCCAGGCCGCGGCATACACCACATTCGGATTGCCCGGCAGCAGCTCCAGATCGGAGAAGCCCACCTTATCCGATACAGAGAGCACCTTTTGCCAATTCTGCCCTCCGTCTGTTGTTTTGTATATACCTCGCTCCGGGTTAGCTCTGAAGGCGTTACCAATAGCCGCTACCCAGACCACGTTGCTGTTCGTCGGATCGATCTCTACCGCCCCGATCTGACCGGCATTTCTCAAACCGATATGCTCCCAGGTTTCTCCGGCATCTATCGATTTGTAGATTCCCTTTCCGGCAATGACATTGCTGCGCAACCCGTCCGAACCGGTACCCACATAAACGATGTTTGCGTCATTGCTGGCCACCTCGATGGCTCCGATCGAAGGGGTTTCAAAGTATCCGTCAGAGACGTTGTTCCAGGTTGTACCATAGTCGGTGGTCTTCCAAACTCCACCCCCCGAAGAGCCCAAATAAAAGGTTCCCGGGATCAAAGGCGTACCGGTGACCGTAGTTACCCTGCCTCCTCTTGCCGGACCAACCGTGCGATATTGCAGGGCTTCAAATTCCTGGGCAGGCATTAAGAAGGAAACAAGCATAAAAAAAGAAACTAAAAGGAGAGCGTGCAATCTTGAATTCATAGGTGGAAATTAGTTCGTTGTCGTATTCAAATAATCTGATATCCGCATAGGGATCAGGAGCGAATATAAGAACAAAGCCGCTAAGATTGTTCGGGCAAAATAGTATATTTGAGAGAAATCAAACCTTCAGAGTTCAATGACTATGGAAATAAATAAAAACATTATTCATTTTGCCAATGTTGTCAGAATAGCGAAATCTGACGAGCAGATAACAGCCGAGGAAAATGAAATGCTGGCCCTGTTGGCCAAAATATACAACATATCCGACGAGCAATTCAAGGAGATTGTCAAAGATCCTGACAGTATACCCACAATTTCACAGCTGGAACTCGACGAGCGGATCGAAAAACTGTATGAGCTCATGCACATGGTAGAGGCCGATCGTGAAATAGAAAAAGTCGAGGTCGATATGCTCAGAAAATTGGTTAGCGGTCTCGCCTTCCCCTTTAGTCATGTTGACAAGATCGTAATGGAATCCCTTAAAACGGACCTGGGAGTCACGAATCTGGATCGATTCAAGCGAGACATCTACAAATTGCTCGGGATAGTATAAATCAGTCCGTCAAATCGTCTTCTGTTCTTTTGTTTTACCCTATGATGTAATCCTTATCATGAAACCTCGACAACTATCCATCCTGGCTGGGGTCAGTTACCTGGTTATATTCTTTGCTGCCATCTTTGGCAATTTCTTGGTGCTTGAGGCGATTCTGGCTTCACCGATAGAAACTGTGACCCAGAATCATATGATGGTGAGATTCGGCATTCTGGCATTTCTGCTAACTGTCGTTTTTGATGTCGTGGTCGCCTGGGCGCTTTATGAATTGTACAAGGACCATTTCCTGTCAGGCCTGAGCACCTACTTCCGGATGATGCACGCAGCAATCATGGGGGTTGCCTTGTTTGCACTTCCCTTAGCTCTGAAGGCCACAACCGAGACTGAGATTCTCAGGCAAGTCGACATATTCAACATCATCTGGCTGATTGGCCTCTTCTTCTTCGGAATCCATTTGATCCTGCTGGCCCGAATCATCAAAAAACCAAAATTCATCGCTCTTTTCCTGATGCTGGCAGGCATCATGTACATGATCGATACGGGAGCTCACTTTTTACTGCCGAACTACGACACCTACAGCGAGGTAATTCTGGCCATGGTGGCCATCCCAAGCATCATTGGGGAAATGTCATTTGCGATCTGGCTGCTGGTCAAAGGAAAGGTGACCTGAACACTTTTAATTTAACCTTCAGTACTGAAAGGTCTGGAATGTAAAGTTCGTGGAATCATTAAATTCACATTCTTGATAAAAAAATAATCCTTTATTTGATTTTCCTGACACTTTGTTCTTATCCTCACTTTGTTCCTGTAACGCCAAGACCACAGACCAAAAAGAGAACCCATCCCATGCCGATTTCAGTGCGGTGGTGGACGATATTTCCCTTTTGATGTCACAATACATTATAACCCCCAGGAGTTAACCTCGGATGAATACCAGGCGCAAGAAAAGAAAATGAAAGATCTTGCAAAGAATGCCCGAGATCAAAAAAGAATTCATCCATGGTTTTAACCCGCATTTGGGCGGGCCCGTTCTCTCATGTAATCCGAAATAAAAAACTCTGGACATGGCGGAAAAACCCGCTGGGGAAATGGCAGATTTCATCGATACGCTTCGTGTGGGAGATCACAGCGTCTCACTCGAATGGATAGATGGAACGGCAGTACTCAGTGTGACCACAATGACTGGCGTTGACACCAAAGAAAGGATATTTGAGGCCTATCGGGAAATCCATGAGAAGGAACCCGAATCCCTAATCATCGACCTGCAGAAACAATACAGGGAACCTTTGCGGGAATAAAACCCGCTTTTGGGTCTCTTGGATTCACTGCGATGCCTCTGGTTCTCGTAGTCACGACACAACCCCCAGCCTAACCCCCTCCCCCTCCATTTCCCCTACTCTCGGGGGCCCACCAATCTCCCCACCCCCCACCCATGAACCTCCCCTACCCCGCCCCCCCCCCAATACCCCTCGAACTCCCCCCTACCCTCCCCACACCCCCTACTCCTCATCTCCCCTATCTTGCCCGACGAACACATATTGAGAACCGACCTTAAAATGGATGGTCTATAAAATCGTTCTGGACACAGCAGGCCAGCCCTACCCTAATTGGCCAAAACCCTACTTTACCACCTACGTACTTATCAAACGCACCCATTCCGCGCCGAGGAAAAAGTGACTTCACGGCCAACCACCAAGCCCAAAATGTCGGGCCCACCCAAGCGCCCTCAGTATTGGTCCAACCCATGGGTAGATACGGCACTTCCATTTACAATGATCAAATAACACAAAAGCGAGGTGCCATGTTTGCCAAGCCGAAGATGCGAAAGGCAGAGCTTTACTTTATCAAATATGAAACAAACTTTGAAGAACGGCCCATTTTATTTAAAAACGACGGGGCAAAAGCGGAACCACCCAAGTTCGATATAGCGATGGTGTCATAGGCAAAACGATCAAAGCGACGGTACGAATTCGAAGTAGCGCCCAGGACTGGCCATTGACTATGAAAGCAAGGGCGATCAGGAATGGCCAAATTAAACGGAGACTCCTTGTCGGCCATAAGGGGATATAATCTGGGCCAGTTGAACCCTCAAAAAACTGCCGACTTCACGACTTAAGAACCAAGGCGACCTTCAGCGTTCTAAGATAGTCTCCCAAATGGACACCGTCCTCTTCTCCGCACAATTTGTAATAGAACCAAGAGGCGATGCTTCCCATAAACGAAAACAAGGCCAGCATCCAGAACACGTGGTGATGGCCCTTAACCCCGGTGTGAGTTATCCAACAGGGTAGCCCATGGCAGGGCCATGGAAGACACTGCGAAGATGTCAGGAGTGTAACCTACGATTGAAATCAGACCCACTGCTGGTTCCCGTAAGAACCCAGAAGGATATTCGGCCCCGTTCTGTTACTGGAAAGTAAAGCGATCAACGTGCGGCATATACACCGGTTGCTACGACCAGAATGGATAAGAAAAACAGAACGGTTGTAGAATCTGAGACAATGCCAGTAGCGAACAGCAGGGCTCCAAAGAAAGTGACAACGAAACTCAGGGCGAGCCAAAGCGTGGTTTGGGTGCGGTCGGCTAAAACTCCTATCGCCACCCCGATGACCGGACGAATGAAAAGCAAAAATGTACCCACTTGAGCCGATTCGACCTGGTCGTAGAGCATCACGTCTTGCATACAAAGAGAACACATCGGTTATTTTATAGCCTACATAGGCCGAAAGAATGATGATCATCAGCAACCATACGGAAGGTAGTCTTAAAACCTGCTTGATCTCGGGAAGGGCAATTTTCGGCAAGGTGATCTCCCTTTCGGACCTTTCGTCCAGCTTCAGGAAGAACCAGGCCAACACACCTACCAAAGAAATTCACAGCTGCTCCGATATCAGTATGACGTATTTGAACGCTGCCCTGCTTTGCGAAACTGTAGCTTCAGAGATTTCCGTAGTGATGAACAGTGAAAAAGTGATCACCCCAAGGGTGCCGAAAAGGGCTCCCACCAGGCCACGTCCACCGTCTAAAAAAAAGCCAAAAGCCTTGCCCTGGGAACTGATTCCGCCCCAAACCCGGGTCGCTTTGATCAAAGAGGGCCAGAATAAAAATATAGTAGTAAAACCCCAGTATCCATAAATGATCTTTAGCACAGCATAACCCGGAAATGTAGCATAAACCAAACCACCAAGGGCCGTCATCCACATGGCCACCGCAATGAGTTTCCTCGGGGGATATTTATCCGCCAACGGGCCCCCAAAGAGATAGGAAACCAGGGCCACGACGCCATAAACGGAGAAACAGATTCCCAGTTGAATATTGTCCAGTTCAAATACGTCAAGCACCGTGGGTCTGAAAACTCGAGCCAGCACAAAGGGTAAGATAAAAATCGACTCCCCGGCCAAAATGAGCAGGAAGAGAAAGTACCAGGGGGCTTTGATTCGATTCGTCGATTCTATGATTGAAACGTTTTAATTTTACGTATGTGACCGAAGCTGACAATATCAGCCTCGTGCGTAAGATATGAACATCCTTTGAAATAAATTTGTCAAACATTTGGTTTTTAACAATTGTCATCGTAATATTAGCAATGTCAAATTAAAAAAAATGGGAGTAACGAAAGTAGAATTATTTTTCTGATGTGCAGAATGACCTAGGCGCATGCATGGCTCAAGGGCTTTTGCTCACCCTGCTCGTGTAGCCATCATCCAGTACCTTTTGAAGGCAAATGCCTGCATCAACGGCGATCTTGTTCAGGAACTGGGTTTGGCGCAGGCCACCATCAGTCAGCACCTGAGAGAGCTCAAAGGTGTAGGCCTCATCCAGGGAACTATAGAAGGTTCAAGGGTCAACTATTGCATCAATCCTGTACGTGGGTCTGAAATCAAGGATCAGTTCAGTGGCTTTTTTGATCAACACGATTCGTGCTCAGAGGATGAAGTGCTGCTAAAAAAAACTCAAGTCAGTTTAATCATACTAATACAATTCCACAATAACATGGAGAACAGACCAAGAATTAAAGAATGTAGTCAGGAGAAATACGCCAAAATTGCCGAGAAGACGGCAAAGTAGAAAATGCTGCCTCTTGTTGCGGCGCCACTGATGTGTCCAACAAAGTTTATAACATCATGACCGATGACTACTCGGATCTTGAAGGATACGAGAGTGATGCAGATCTGGGCTTGGGCTGTGGACTGCCTACGGAGTTTGCTAAAATTCAGACTGGGGGATACTGTTATTGATTTGGGTTCTGGAGCGAAAGGGGAACGATTGTTTCGTAGCCAGGCATGAGGCAGGAGCGGACGGTAAAGTGATCGGCGTCGATTTTATACTCCTGAGATGATAAAGAAGGCACGGGAAAAATGCCCGTAAACTGCGGATACAATAATGTAGAATTTCGGGATAATGGGGATATTGATGAAATGCCTGTGGATGGAGATGTGGCCGACGTGATCGTGAGTAATTGCGTGCTTAATCTGGTACCCATTAAAGAGAAGGTAATCAACGAAATATATCGAGTGGCTTAAGCCAGGAGGACATTTCAGTATTTCGGAATATCGTCATTGGTAGGTGATTTACCTGACACGCTTAAAAGAGGATGCCAAGAAGTATGCCGGATGCGTGGCTGGAGCCATTCAAAAGGATGAGTGCCTCAGGGCAAATTGAAAGCAGTGGATTCTAAAACATTACCATCCAGAAGGAAAAACTTATTGTCATCCCCGATGACATCCCGGAGAAATACCGGTTTCAGAGTGAAATGGAAGAATTCAAGATGGAGAAACAGCAATTTTGTAAAGTGGCAGTCTATGCTGAAAAACCGGGAGGATCCCCCGAAAAGCCAAAAGGTGAAGTTATCGGAGTTACAGTCGAATGATTGCGACCCGGGGTCGGGTTGCTGTTCGAGATGTTATCGTAATGCAAAGAGATATTAATCTGAATTGCAACTGGTAAAATTCTATAAATCGACGATGAAGAAATTTGTTTTGTCTATTGCAGTGTCGTCATTGCTCCTAACGGGATGCTCGGAATCCAAAAGGAGGGAAATCCGAAAAGAATACAGCGCCACAGGACGCAGTGACACCCGAAAAAAACACAAGCGATCAAAAAGAAAATGCCATGTACAAGGAACTCTGGAATTATATCCAATCTGCGGAAGCCGAAAGTGGAAGCCATTCCCTCTGAGCGCAAAGAGGAACTGAAAAAATTGCGGGATTTCGTCAAGAGCAAAAAGGACTCAAATAAAACCGCAAACCTGACGTGTATCTGTACGCATAACCAGCCGCAGAAGCTCATCTGAGTCAACTTTAGGGCAGCGGCAGCCGCAGCCCACTATGGAATTGAAGAACATGTAAATACCTACTCGGGTGGAACAGAAGCCACGGCATTCAATCCAAGGGCCGTCGCCGCTATTGAAAGAGCCGGCTTCAAGGTGGTTAACCAAGGTGTTGACAATTCTCTTTACAGCAACAATCCCCATGTACGAAGTAAGCTATTCGTCAAACGGAAAAGTACTCGAGTGCTTCTCGAAAAAGTACGACGACCCCTTCAATGCCAATGAACATTTTGCAGCAATGATGTCATGGTCACCGGCGGATGAAGCCTGTCCGTTGATTCAAGGTGCGGATCTTCGAGTGCCCATCCCTTATGTGGACCCCAAGAATCAGATGGTAGAGACAAGGAAGCGGCCACCTACGATGAGCGATGCAAACAGATTGCCACGGAGATGCTTTATATGATGTCGCAGGTTGAAGCATAATTTTCGTGAAAACAATATGAAAAACCTCAGTTTTGACTGGGGTTTTTTATTTTGTCAATTATTCATCTTCCTCATAACGAAGATATGAGGAAAACTTATTGCTGCAATAAGAGTGAAAAACAGGGCATTGAATATTTCGGTATTTCGGGAGGTTAGTATGAACAGGAGCAATATTCCGAAAACTGAAACGCTCCAATAGAGTAAGAGGATTTCACGTATTGAATGAAACCAGTTTCATTCACACGACCTTTAAGATAGGTCATTTGGTCTAAAATGGACGGATAAGCATGCCAGATGACGAAATAGATGGCAAAAGCCCACATTAGAGTTGCTAATCTGAAGATCAAATAAAATAGAAGCAACAGAAACAATTCTAGCACAATATTTGTGTCAAGTACTTTTTCCAATCTTAAAATGGCTCCCGTAAAGAGCGTTGCAGAAAGCGACAAATACAAGCCGAGGAAAAAGTGTAATTCAGTCACACCTGAAAACCCGATTTGATCCATAATTAGAATCGTATCGCAGCTATTCAAGGCAAACAACATAAAAAAAAGAGTGAATCCATAAGCTAAGAAAGAAGAAATCCCTCAGAGGACTTTTATGTTCCAATTTTCTTATTGAAGTGCTGCTCACCGAAATGATACGCACTGAACGAAATAAATAGGGCAAGCATGACAGATGGAAGCTGGACAAAAAAAGAAAGCCGTTAGAAGAATCAATGATATTATAAAAGATCAAAATCAAGTAGAATTTGCTTCGTTTTAGCTTATAATTCTTAAACAATAATTCAATGTCATTGGAACCGTGTAACAATCCAACAGTTAAAATCATGAAATACGCCAGGTAATCCTCTAATCTCGGACTCAAAAAGGATGTTGCCCACAACATGAAGAAGGTAATAATCAGTTTGATATTCGAGACTGACTGCAACATTTTGTTAATCTTTTAGATATACAAATTTAAACATTTTTTTGTTTTTACGAATTATTTTGTTCAATTAATTCGTAAATTTGTTGAACAAAATATAATTACAAAATCTAAACATATGATACCTTCAACAATTTTTTTAGCTCAGATTCCTGCGATGGCTTCTGACGATT
Organism: uncultured Flavobacteriaceae bacterium; assembly: GCA_942492425.1. Classification (GTDB taxonomy): domain Bacteria; phylum Bacteroidota; class Bacteroidia; order Flavobacteriales; family Flavobacteriaceae; genus Lutimonas. The sequence continues at coordinate 115,634 of CALOEQ010000001.1, read as the reverse complement.
ATGTCGGATTTACCTTCTTTGTTGGAGCAATGGCCATGATGGCTGCTTCGGCTTTCTTTTTCCTTTCTATGAATGGATTTGATAAGAAGTGGAGAACATCAATCCTTGTTTCGGGATTGATTACATTTATTGCTGCAGTGCACTATTGGTACATGCGCGATTACTGGATTTCGAATGCAGAATCACCAACATTCTTCAGGTATGTGGACTGGGTTCTGACTGTTCCTTTGATGTGTGTTGAATTCTACTTGATTCTCAAAGTCGCAGGAGCCAAAACGTCACTCATGTGGCGACTAATCTTCTACTCTGTAATTATGTTTGTTACTGGTTATCTCGGAGAGGCGGTTTATCGCGATAGTGCAGCCCTTTGGGGATCGATTTCCGGAATAGCATATTTCGGTATTGTTTATGAAATCTGGCTGGGTTCAGCCAAGAAACTGGCAGTTCAGGCAGGAGGTCAAATCCTGAAAACGCACAAGATGCTTTGTTGGTTTGTCTTTGTCGGCTGGGCGATTTACCCATTGGGATACATGGCAGGAACTCCAGGATGGTACGAGGGAATCTTCGGAGGATTGCCCATGGACGTAGTCTACAATATTGGTGACGCCATCAACGAGATCGGGTTCGGTCTGGTCGTTTATAGTTTGGCAGTGTCATCCTCTCAAGAGCTGAAAGCAGCCTAATTTCCCCCGATGCAATAATCCGGGACTTGAATTCAAGTCCCGAATATTGTACCAATTTGAGAAAATAGCTCAGTCATCCCCCGAGTTAGAATGCAGTTTATTCACACTGATATTTAAAAAACAATTAGAACTATACGAGTCATGTTAAAGAAAATCGGAAAAACAGATAGAATCCTACTGGTTCTCGCACTCGGTACTTTAATCTTCTCAGAAATCATGTGGTTTCAGGGAGAAAAAGATGGCGCCGTGTTTGTCGGACTATGGGTTCCGTCCATTCTTGGCTTTGCCATTTATTTAAAACTAATACGAACCACAAAATGATTGAATTAATACCATATGCAGCAGGCATAGTGACGCTTGGCTTCGGAATCGCATTTTATTTCTTCCTGGAAGAAATAAGAAACAGTGAGTAGAATTGATTCGTTTTTCTCTCGAATGATCAATACAATTCTTATCGATCTCTAAATTTTCTTCATCTTCTATTTTCCTGTCTTTGAACCTAAAAAAGTAGGTTCATGGCTTCCGGATTTTTTGCTCTTCTCGATGACAAGCTTCCTTGATGGACGACGTAGCCTCCGTTGATGAGTAAGGTGGCAGGTAAGAAACCGCTGGTGTCCTCGGGGATGACCTGGCGGTAAATGCCGGAAAAGCATCTGGATTCGTATCCTCAAGGGAAATACCCGTTCTCTGGGCGATAACGAAAAGTTCCTTCTCAACAAGTTGATCATATTGCCCGTGGTTTTTCTGTTGAGTACCTACCTGCCAAAAGCCATAACTATTATCCTTATCTTCGGCGGACTCTACCTGGCCTATGAAGGGGCCGAGAAGGTCTGGCACATATTTTATCATCGGCATGAGAAAAAAGAAGTGAAAGGCAAGGGACAAGATCTTTCCAAAAAAGAGGTGCTCGATCTCGAGAAACAAAAGATCCGACAAAATCGGCCATTCTCACAGATTTCATTTTATCGGTGGAGATCATTATTATCGCCTTGACCACCGTCCCTAACCAGCCCCTTGAAATTCAAATTGGTGTGGTGACCGTCATCGCCCTGGTTGCAACGGTCGGTGTATACGGCATTGTAGCCCTGATCGTCAGAATGGATGATTTTGGCTATCGACTCATCAACCTCAACGGCGAAGAGGACTCCTTTTCAGACCACGTTGGCCGGTTTTTGGTCAATGCCCTACCCAAGGTGATCCGCGGGCTAGAAGTCATCGGAACCCTGGCTCTTGCTCCTGGTCGCCGGAGGAATCTTCGTTCACAACATACACACCATCCACGATGCACTGCATTTTATGCCTTCCTCTTGGCCGAATTCTTGAGCGGACTCGTAATCGGTCTTCTCGTTCTGTTTTTGGTAATGGGGTTCAAAAAGCTCTTGCCTAAAAAACCCAAGTGAAATTTTGTAAATTGAGGCATCCAAAGTAGTTAATCAAAAACTGTATACCATGAAATTAGGAGCCTTTCCAATAAGCCTCAGTGTCAAGGACCTGGAGGTTTCAAAAGAATTTTACGAGAACCTGGGATTCACCGTCTTCGCCGGTCACTTGGAGAAAATTATCTCATCATGAAAAATGGAAATGCCCTTTGGTCTCTTCCAGGGCATGTTTGAAGGAAACATTCTGACTTTCAATCCGGGTTGGGATGAAAACGCTCAAAACCTCGAAAATTTCGACGATGTCAGGGACATCCAAAAACACCTGAAATCCAATAAGGTAAAATTGTCATCTGAAGCCGATGAGAATACGACCGGACCCGCGAGTTTGACCCTGTCTGATCCGGACGGCAATGTCATATTAATCGACCAGCACCGCCCATCTCTACGATCCAAAAGCAGCAAATCCCATAAAGTAAACTCTTACATTTACTTTTTTTGCGTTTTGTAAACTCATTTGTTTACTTTTTACTATTTTTGTAAATACAAATGTTTACATGTCGCCTACGAAAGGCACATAAATAGTACACAAAATGAGAAACAAAAGGCAACTCAATTGAACAATTGGATCAAAAATAAAACTGTTTCTGAACACCAGGGATATCCCGGTCCCTGAGCGAGGGGTATACGCGATCCGGACCACCCTGAATATGACAATGGCCCAACTTGGGCAACGGCTGGGAATCACCAGGCAAGGTGTGAAACGAATCGAAGAAAGCGAGGCTAAAGGAACCATTACACTGAATTCTTTAAAAGAAGTAGCCCATGCAATGGAATTGAAACTTGTTTATGGATTTGTTCCGAAAAACGGAACCATTGATGATTTAATCCAAATGAAAGCTGAAGAACTAGCACAAAATAGTCCGAGAACCAATCAAAATATGAAACTTGAAGATCAGGGTATCGGTGATGATAAAATCCTCAAATCAATTCAGGAACTCACCGCTGAATTCAAAAGGGGAGGTGAGAAGATCTATATGGGATTAGATTTAAAATATGCCATGGGCAAACACCTTTGGATGAAGAAGAAAAGGATGGACTGAAAATATCTTCGATCAACACGCAGGGTGAACTCGATGAATTCGAACAACTTAATATAGAAAAGGCGTTGGAATGGACCATTCGTACCAACTTCAAACCGGAAAGAATTTTAACTGAGAAGTTTATCCTGGACTTGCACAAAAAGATGTTTGGTGAGGTCTGGAAATGGGCTGGCAAATTTAGAAGATCTGATAAAAACCTTGGTGTCGAATGGACTAAAATTAGCGTAGAGCTCAGAAAATTAATCGACGATACAAATTTTTGGATTCAGGATGATACAAATGATCCGGAAGAGACCTCGATGAGTATAACTGTTTCCATCCATTGTTTCAACGGTGGCACCGGCTCATGGCTGATATTATTATGGATCTATCTTTCCTTCTGGCATCATCCAATATGGTGGAATTCAAATATTGTAGAGATATATTCGTGCTTTGCGGCTGATGGGAGACATCCGGCCACTTATTGAGTTTGCAACAAGTTAGTTCAAAGGCCCCATTAATAAAAGCATCCGTGATTCGATTGGATTCAAATAATTAATTTAATGAAGATGACACCCAAAACTGTGATAATCTACTCTTCTGTGGATGGACAAACGCTGAAGATTTGCCAGAAAATCAAAGAGTCATATGACCAACACAAACAAAGCGTTGAACTTGTCTCGATTGATGATTTTAAGGGGAATGTGATCGATTACGACCTCCTGGTTTTAGGGGCCAGCATCCGATACGGGGTTCACGACAAAAAAGTGATTGACTTTATAAACGACAACAAAAAGGAGCTGATTCGATAAAGACCGCTTTCTTTTCTGGTCAACCTGGTGGCTCGAAAATTCCCGAAAAATGCACCCCCCGACACCAACCCCTACGTGATCAAATTCTTCAAGTCGATTGACTGGACCCCTACCCTGGTCGAAGTATTTGCAGGGATGCTCGATTATAAGAAATATCCGTTTTTTGATCGGATCATGATTCAATTCATCATGTGGATGACCAAGGGACCCACCAACAAGGATGCAGAAATTGAATACACCAACTGGGAAAGAGTCGACGATTTTGCGGTCCGCCTGCTGGATTTGTGAATCCATCCATGGCTCAATTTTGCTATCTTTAAACACCAACAACCCAACCCATGCTTCCTTTCTTTCGCCGCATTCGCAAAAATCTCGCTGACGAAAACCAGATTTCTGAAGTATTCCCGCTATGCCATCGGTGAGATCGTACTGGTCGTGATCGGTATCTTGATTGCCCTGCAGATCAACAATTGGAACGAGGATCAGAAATCCAGGAAGAAGGAACTGACTTATCTGGAGAACATTCGCGCAGATCTGATGATGAATATTGACGAGCTCAATACCTTCATTGATTCCAGGAACTCCTGCATTGCCTCGTGCGACATCCTTTTGGATTATTACAATGAGAATAAGGAACTCGACCTGCAAGAATTCAATTCCAATGCATTGAATGTCATGATCTGGTTTCCGTTCATCCAGCACGACAACACCTACCGGGAACTCTTGAATTCGGGCAACTTGGCCATGATCTCCAACAAGGACATTAAAACCGGATTGCAAGACATGCAGGTTGGCTTCAGCAATGTCGCCTTTATCGAAGGAGAGATGCAACAGGACTTTGAAAGCTACCTCTACGACAACTATTTCAACATTGCAGATCTGGATGCAAATATTAAGGTGTATGAAGCGTCCCTTGAAAATCAACAAAATACGGACCCCGGGTCAATTTCTTCAGATGAAGTGCAGACGCTGCTTCAAAACATGGCCTTTAAGAATGGAATCACCCTGGCGAAATACAACAGTGACCTTCTCGTTGCAGAATATCAGAAAATGATTGAAACGACCCGGGAACTGATCGCTATGATCGATGTTGAGATCCAGTGAAACAGTTATAACAGTCCCTTATCCTCGAGAGACTTTTCCAGTTTCTCGTGCTCTTCCCAGAAACGGTCTTTGATCTTTTGGACCGTTGGGGCGAATTCCGGGTGACCTTTCAGGGGATCAGGATAGGGTCCAATTCCAGGAAACAAGGATCCAAACTGGTAGTTGTCCTGGGTGGCAAAGATCTTCATCTGCTCGATCGCCTTGTCATAATCTCCTTCATAGCGTGCATGACAGCCGTACTTAAACTTTTGTAGACGATTGATCCCTCTCGCAGTAGCCTCTGTAGGCATTGAAATACTGGCTGCGAGTGCATCCAGTCCTTTCTTCTTGAAGTGTGGGCAATTTTGGCATCTTCCTGGCCATACATGACCAGTCCAAGCCTTTCCCAGCGCTGGTGATTTTTCATAGTAATAGAAAGCACTGTCATATTCTTCCTTGAAATAATGCGCCTTGGCGACTTCCTGCAAAATGTCCAGTCGAGTCGTATCTTTTTTCCACTCCTTGAGAAGGCGACTTTGGATCTGTTGACCGTCCCGGTCGCGGGCATATAAAATATACGTTTTGACCAGGGGCGAGTATTCATTGTTCGGATTGAAATCCAATGATTTGTTTATATAGTACAAGGATTCCTCCACAAACCCCGACTGGATCAGGGCATTCTAGGTGCAGGTAATATAGCTCTTGCCCACAAGTCATTCGCAGCAATGTCCAGTTGTAACCCTTGAAGCCAACTCCAGGTATTGCCCGTGTCAGGAATCACCCGGGCTAGAATCTGCGAGCATTTGAACGACCGCACAGTTCGGGTTGTACTCAAGGGCCTTCTCCAGGTGAGGAACAGCCAAACGATAGTCCTCGACTCATGTAAAGAGGGCTTTGGCGATCAGGCTTTCGTCAGACTTGGAGTCAAAAAGCAGGGCCTTGTCAGGTGTTACTCTTCGAATTCTTCTGTTTCTTGTATACATCCAAGTAGTAGGAATGGCAACCTTGGCAAGGCCAGCAAACTCGATCCTCTTCGATCGCCTTTTCGAAAAGACCTATGGCCTTTCCAGCCCTCACGGGTCATCGTGTAACGATCCGCGCCTGCAGGATATCGTAAGCCACCAGTTATCGGTCGGTTTCTTTTCAATTTGTTCCTGCTCGGCCGGGGTGACGTTGCCTGGACGGCATCGGCAATTTTGCGGGCCACTTCATTTTGGAGATCAAACACATCTACTACCTCCCGCCTGTATTGTTCCGACCAGACGGGCCGATCCGAAGAAGCTTCGATCAACTTGATGTTGAGCAAAACCTGGTCCCCGACGCGTTGACCACTGCCCTCCACCACGTAATTCACATGTAGCGCCTCAGCAATCTCCGGAATGCTCAGGTCACTTTTGCTGTAGGTTTCGGCAGAAGTTCTGCTGATCACCCTGGAAATCTTCTATCTTCTGCAGGCTGTTGAGGGGTGATTCCATCAGGCCATTGATGAAGTAGACATTGGTGGAATCGTTGCTGTCGTTCTTGAAGGGCAATACAACGATCGATCGCTCAAGGTCTTGTTTCGAGCTTGATGTATCACTGTTGCGCATTACCACGGAGATCACTACCACAAGGATCATGAATGCAGCCGCCAGGAGAATCTTCTTGGCGATTGGAAACGGATTTGCTCTCTTAATTCATCCTCCTCGTCGCGCTCGGCCCCTTCAGAGTCCCCGGAATTGATTTTAGCTGCCTCCCCGGGCGGGTATCCGTAGTGCTCCCGAAGCATTGTGATAAAATAGGAAGTGCTCCCAAAACCCCACCTCGTACGAAATCTCAGAGACTGTCATTGAAGAATCCTTCAACAAGTCTAACGCATTTTCAAGGCGAATTTGCCGAATGAACTGGCTCGCCGAGAGACTCGTTTGCTTTTGATCTCTCGCAGCAGGTTGGAGCGACTCATGCTCATAGCCCCGGCCAACTCGAAACCCCGAATTTTTCATCCGACAAATTCTCGATGACCAGGGATTCTGCCTGCTCAATAAATGGATTCTTGTGATTGGATGAATTTGACATGTGTTTTCTTGACAACCCGAAAGTAGAAAAAATTTGTGGGAATTCAGCATAAGATATTGCTTGAATTTCAAGGGATTGAAGCCTCTTATGCGTCATAATTTATATGCCTGCGCCATAATTTTCCAGGCATCCTCAAACTTGATGAAGATCGCCGCATCCCTGATTGGTCTTGCGTCATGACCTGACGGATCTTTGTAGAAACAAAATTCAAATTCCTAAATAACAAGATTATGAAAACCTTAAAATCACATCCATTAAAGACCCTGTTCACCCTAGTCCTTGTCATCATTCTGTCAACGGCCTGCGGACAATCCAACAAAAAAGAAATTGAGACAGCCACAGCTTCAGTTCCGGAGATTGACCTCCAGACCGCTGTCATCTCTGGTGACCTCGAGGCAGTCAGCAGCACGTTGCCGCCGGATCCGACCTGAACGAAAGGAGCCCTTCAACGGGTCAACTCCTTTGATTACCGCAGCGACATTTGGAAAAACCGAAATCGCCAAAGAGCTTATCGACGCTGGTGCTGATCTGTCGCTCAAAAACAACGACGGTTCGACTGCTCTTCATTCGGCTGCCTTCTTCTGTAGGGTAGAAATCGTACAGCTCTTGCTCGACGCCAAGGTCGATAAATCGCTTCTCAACAATTACGGTGCTACTGCCAGTCAAATTGTCTCAGGACCCTTTGAAGAGATCAAGCCCATCTATGAGATGATGCATCAACAATTAAAGCCCTTTGGCATGCAGCTTGACATGGCCGAGATCGAAAAAACCCGACCCGTCATCGTCATGATGTTGCAGTAATTCACCAATTTCACACAAAAATGAAAAACTCCCATGAAACCCGAAAGAAGACACGATATTGACTGGCTCCGCGTAATCGCTATTGGCCTGCTATTGATCTATCACATCGCCATCATTTTTCAACCCTGGGCCATGTTCCTCGGATTCTTGCGAAGCGAGGAGCCTATGGAAGGGCTTTGGACGCCCATGACCCTTCTCAATGTCTGGCGGATTCCCCTGCTCTTCTATGTCTCGGGCATGGGAGTCTATTTCGCGATCCGGAAACGAAATGGTTGGCAGCTGCTTCGCGAACGTGCTTTGAGGATACTTTTGCCTTTCCTTTTCGGGATCATTGCGATCACGCCCCTGCACATGTACGTCTTCCAGGCTTACTACGGCAACTCCCTAAGCTATTTTCCGCATATGGGTCACCTATGGTTCCTAGGCAATATTTTCGTGTATGTGCTGCTACTGTCTCCTGTGTTTTTTCACCTCAAAAAGAACGAGAACGGCAGATTCAGGGAGGTGCTGTCAACCTTTATGAGCAATCCGCTGGGCCCTCTGGTCATTTCGGTATTCTTTGTCTTTGAGGCACTTCTTACCAAACCCCAGATCTTTGAGGTCTACTTCCAGACCTGGCACGGTTTCTTTCTGGGCTCCTGGCTTTTTTCTTTGGGTTTCTCTTCGTTTTCAGCGGGAAGGCCTTTTGGCAGACCCTATTGAAGTGGAGGTGGCTCTACCTGGGCCTGGCTCTTGCCCTTTACATTATTCGATTCACCGTTTTCGACCTGAGAGGACCCGGTTACCTCATGGCCATCGAGTCAAATTGCTGGATCTTTGCCCTTTTCGGATTCGGATACAAGTACCTGAACCGCCCAGCGGGATCCTGACTTACCTGAGCCAGGCCTCGTATCCGGTGTACATCATCCACATGTTGGTGCTATATGCCATGGCGGCGCTCATATTACCCCTTGAGATGCCCGTGCTACTCAAGTTTTTCGTCATCGTGGGGCTCGACAATTTTGCTACCTCATCTACGAATTCCTCATCCGAAGAATCGGTTTTGTCAGACCTCTTTTCGGGTTGAAATGGAAATTAAACCTTAAGAAGAAGGTTCCGATCGAAACTTCAACACCTGCTGAACCGGATCATTTGATCGAATCCCCCTCATAGATGTTCATCTCAAGCAGGGCGTATTGATCAGCCACATCTCGAGGGTCTGCATCTTGCAGGCCCTTGAGATGCCGGTCAAAAAAAGAAGTGACGAGTTCAGTGACGATTTGCGTTCCCAGATAGGGGTCAATCTCCCCGGTACCTGCGAGCGACTGAACCGGTATCATAAAGGATGTCCATAAAGTTCGGATGACCCGATTTAAGGAGTTTGGTCTCGTAAAAATAATCGGTGCTTTTTTTCAGGTACACGTGCGAATTGATGTCTTCGTGCTCGACCGGCCAATCTGCAGAGACGTAGAGATAGGGAATTGAATAGGTGGTATCGATCTTTTCACCCCACTGGATGCCGTCGAGGTTGGCAGCGGCTTAGATCCGATGGTCTTTCATCGCGAGGTTGCCCGCTGAACCTCCTCCGACTGAATGACCAAACACCCCGATTTTATCCAGGTCGAGTTTGCCTTTCAAAATGCCCTCGGCATTCCAGGATTCGAGTTGGTTAAGTGCAACGAGCATGTCTTCAGCCCAACGATCCTGTACCCGGCCCTCGAAATAATCCAGGGAAGCCTTTCGCACAACCGGGTGTCTTTGCTCATAGCTCTGGCCTTCTTTAAAGGCGTCAATAAGGGGCTGAACTACTTCCATGGAACCATCCGCAATCTCCCGCTGGTAGTCATAGTCGAAGTACTTTTCACTTCCATCTGGTAAGGTGACCCCCAGGCTTTCATAGCTATGATTCATGTTGACGATGACATAGCCCTGGCTGGCAATCTCGCTGAGGAGTGCATAATATCCTTGAGCACGCGATCCATATCCGTGCGAAAAGATCAGGACCGGAAACGTCTTGTCGGATGCTGGTATCCCCGGATAGGCGAAAGTCTCCACCCGATCGAGGTAATTCAGGGCCGACGCCGGTAGGCCGTACTTGGTCGCAAAACCGGCGCGACTGGCATCTGCGGCATATTTTCTCCGTCCAGGGAAGACACATCGGCATCACTCGGGTACCAAACTTTGAGCATCAATTCCCTTTTGTCATTGGGGTCTTTGGTGATTATCTCGTCCCGGTCCGTTTGAACGTGGACCATTTCGGTACCCACATTGTATGAACCTGTAGGCTCCGGCAAAGTGAATACCGGGAGCGCCATGGGAAGCACCCAAGCCACAAAAGCCAATGCGATAATACCAAAGAATCCCGCTCCCCTGAGAAAATTGAGGCGGACAGGTTCAGAGGCGTCGAGTGCCTTGATTCGCCAAGCCAGGATCAGCACCAGGATATAGGCCGGAATCATTTGCCAGCGCCAGCCCTCAAGAATCAGGTGAAGGGATAGCAACACACCCAGGAAAATTAATATATGGTTGGCCTGTACGCGACGCAAGACAGGTCTTTTTACAAAAGGCAAAAGGGTTACGGAAAGCAGAAGAAGGATTTCAAAAGTTCTCATGGATCATTTAGTTTTATAGATGATAGATTTGTCTACAAACCTATGCCTGGAAGGCTTTTGACGCAATGTCAAATCCAGTTCTGGACCTGTTGAATCCCTGCTTTCTTCGCGGGGACGCTGAATTGGACGTCAATCTCGAAACTAACCCGGACAAAATCTCAATTCAATATCAAAGTTTCTTTTTTGTAAATTGAAACCTGATACAACCGAAGGCGCAAATATCAATAACCCATGATCCCCTTCTTCCGACGCATCCGCAAAAACCTGGCTGACAAAAACCAGTTCCTGAAATACGCTAAATATGCCATTGGGGAGATCGTTTTGGTAGTGATCGGAATCCTGATCGCACTGCAGATCAACACCTGGAATGAGCATCGCAAGGAAAGGGCTCTCGAACAAGACTACTATTGTCGGCTTCTCGAGGATGTCAGGCTTGACGACCAACAAGTCGCAGATTTACTCAAGGCCTCCAAAGAACGACTAAAAGCCGCAAACCAGGCTGTCCGCTTGCTACAGGGCAATGGTCCAAAAAAAGTCGAAGTTGCTACCGAAATCAACAAAGCCATTAAATCGATCTATGCGGATTTCAAATTCAATGATGCTGCCTTTTCGGATCTTAAATCAGGGGCCAACCTCAACATAATCAAAGACAATTCGGTCATCCGCGCCTTGAACACCTACTTCAATAAAGTGGAGGGCTATGTAAGCGTGATTGAAGTCAATGGAGAAAATGCGGTTCGTGTATTCTACTCTCATGATGACTACTTTGCAAATGGCTGGGCCGAAGCCTCCCTAAATTCGGGATGGGTCTCGGATGGAATCGAACCCGATGTCAGAGAGAAGCTTTCTTTCGATCAAAACACAACCTTTTCAACCGATATGAAGTATAGGCTACTGAATGAGTCTCTATTGCTAATATCTTACAATCAGCGCCAAATCATGCTCTTCAATCAGATCAAAGAAGAGATTCAAACCTTGACTTTGCTCTTGAAAACAAAATGTAAATGAGAATAATTACGACCATATTGATGATAGCGTTGATTTATCTGGCACCAACAGAGTCTCTTCGTTCCCAGTCGAAAAAAACTATCGATCCATTGGAGATTGAGGTTTTAAGACATATTATCATGAACGACACGATTCCAACAGTTCTATTCAGAACCACCATTACAGAGATGAGCCAGCCCCTGGCCGACACCTTTTCTACCTGAGTGATTTCGATATCTGCAGTACTCTGGTGAACCCGGATTCCGCGAAGCTCGACAAAGAGGAAAGGGACTACATCGTTGAAAGGTTCACCACAATGGAAGTCATGAACATCAACAAACTGATAAAAAATCCCAAAAATTACACCGTGTCAAAAAACTCGAGGGCACGAATTCTGGTTCGTAATTTCAATGCCGGTTGTCTTCAGAGAAGGAGAATACGCCATCTATTATTCCAAAAGCGAGTTCAGCGGGCAGTTCGTCCTGATGAAAAAGATTGGAGGAAGCTGGATCGAGGTCTGTTATTCTTCGGTCTATGTAGAATGACAACCTAAAAGGCAAAAAATGAAAGCAGTCGTATTCGAAAAGTTCAAAGGTGCCTTGCAGCTTCAAAATGTGCCGGCCCCTTCCCCCGAGAGCCATGGCGTGGTTGTCAAAATCAAGGCCACGGGCATGTGCCTGAGCGATTGGCATGGATGGCAGGGTCACGATGCTGACATTGTACTTCCCCATGTTCCTGGGCATGAGTTGGCCGGCGAAATTGTAGAAACCGGAAAAGATGTAAAGAATTTCAAGCTTGGAGACCGGGTCACGGTTCCTTTTGTCGGAGGATGCGGGAGCTGTTATCAATGCACCACCGGAAACCACCAGGTATGCGACCATCAGTCTCAACCGGGCTTTACACACTGGGGCTCATTTGCCGAATACACAAAACTCGACTATGCCGATGTCAACCTGGTTCGGCTCCCGGAACAAATCAGTGATGAGACGGCCAGCATCCTCGGATGCCGATTCATCACCTCCTTTCGCGCCGTCGTTGAACAGGGTGATGTAAAAGGAGGAGAAATTGTAGCTGTCCATGGTTGTGGCGGAGTCGGATTGTCAGCGATAATGATTGCCAATGCCCTGGGTGCACGTGTAATTGCCATTGACATCAATGAAGAGGCACTGAAAAAGGCGAAAACTCTGGGAGCCTCAGAGGTAATCCTTGCGAAAAACTCAAACGATGTCATCGGAGAAATTAAAGAGTTGACAAGAGGAGGAGTACATGTCTCAATCGACGCTTTGGGACATCCGGAAACCTGCTTCAATTCAATCGCCAACCTTAGAAAAAGAGGAAAGCATGTTCAGGTGGGCCTCATGGCGGGTTCAAACCGGCATCCCAAAAATTCCTATGGACCTGGTTATTGCCAACGAACTCGAAATACGAGGAAGTCATGGCATGCAAGCCTTCAAGTACCCTGAAATGCTGGACATGATCAAAGCCGGCAGACTTTCACCGGAGAAACTGATCGAAAGAACGATTTCATTGGAAGAATCCGTTCGGATCCTGCCCGAAATGAACCAGTTCAAGAACAGTGGAATAACGGTCATAAACTCGTTTATGTAGAAAACAAGCTCATGTCTGAAACCCTGCTGAAATTTTTCAACCTCTTCTTTTTTGGGTTCCATACGGTTCTTATCCTGTTTAATATTTTCGGATGGTTGATTCCACGATGGAGACTTGCCAATTTCATCACCTTGTCGCTCACCGCATTTTCCTGGTTCGTACTTGGCATCTGGTATGGCTGGGGTTATTGCTTTTGCACCGACTGGCACTGGCAGGTCCGCGAGATGCTCGGTTATGAGAATATGAGCTCCTCCTACATACATTTTCTCATTCTCAAAATGACGGGAATTGATTTTCCTACGGACCTGGTAGATGCGTTTACGGTCATCTTGTTCTTCTCGGCATTTGCGATCAGTTCCTACCTGAACTTCCAAAAATGGAGAGAGCGAAAGTCGTCTCTCCACAATTGGGATCCAATTTGATCTTGTCGTCCTCGAGGAGTCTTAGCGCTGAATTTCGCGTTATCTCCTGGGCGGTGACATCGTTGACCCAAAAACTGGCCTGCATGACCATCTGCAAGTAATACGTTTGACCCGGTTCTATTTCAATGACTGCGACTTCAGCTTTCTTCTTGCCCTTTTTCCCACCGAATTGGGCCTTGAACTCCTGGGTTCCACTTTGTGAACGGAATACCTCATTGTTCATTTTGTATACGTGGACTTTCGATACACCCTCTCTCAAATAACCAGGCACGTATTCTGCATTCGGATCATTCTCTTGAAGGTCCTGCGACGGGCAAAACCGGCACTAAAAAGAAAAAAAAAGAAAGGAGTCTGTACGATTGTAAACTCTTTTATAATAACAATGATTCAATATCTAAAAATAGAATCTAAAAAATCAAAAGTTTCATAAAAAATAAAAATTTAAAAAGTTATAAATTATCAGAGTCTATCTTTTTAACAATTTATAAACATCAAAAACCTCTTTTTATGTTTAAGAAGCATTTGACGAAGAAGTATTTAGGAAATAGCACAAGAAACCTGTTCTTCGGGTTTTTATTGACAGTTATCTTAATCGGTTTATCGAGCTCCATGGACAAATCAGATCAAACGAATTCAAAAGAAGGAAACTGGGAAGGATGCATCGTAGGCATGTATCCCGAAAACGGCAATGAAAAAATTCCCGGCGGGAATCTCCATGAAATTGACGACTTCGAAGCCCTTACCGGGCAGAAAGTGGGTTCGGTGGTTTGGTTCCCTACCTGGGATGACGAGTTTCCTGCCCTGGCATGCAACAAGCTGGCTGAGCGAGGCATCATTCCTCACCTGACCTGGGAGCTGTTTTGGCCCTCAAAGGACCCGAACAATTCAAGACAAACGGGTCCTGACGGATACCAGGGGTTTAACGATGTGTTGGCCGGCAAATACGATGACTACATCGATCGGTTTGCCCAGGACGCAAAAGCATTTGACAAAACGGTACTGATGCGGTTCATGCATGAGTTCAACGGCAACTGGTATGTCTGGAGCGGCAATAAAAATGGAGGCGCTGACGGCGGACCGGATCAGGTCGTCGCCGTTTGGAAGTATGTCGTAGACCGATTCAGGGCCAAAGGCGCCAATAATGTGAAGTGGCTCTGGGTTCCTCATGGCCCTTCCACAGATCGATCCGAGGAGCCGTGGAACCATGTTTCAAAATATTGGCCCGGAGACGACTATGTCGATTGGATCGGGCTGGACGGATATAACTTTTATCCGAAAGATCCCTGGGGAGGAGAAAGGCCTTTTCGAGATTTCGACAATTGCTTTCGCAAGCTCTATGATGATTGTGCCAAACTGGGGGATCAACCCATGATGATTGCCGAATTCGGCACCGGGGAGTTCCAATACAAAAACCTGGACAAGGCAGCCTGGATCACCGATGCTTTTGCAAAGATCAAGGACGAATATCCGAGGGTGAAGATTTTCACCTGGTTCAACATAAACAAGGAGCTCGACTGGCGGGTTAACTCATCGCCCGAGGCGCTCGCTGCCTTTAAAACGGCTATGAAAGATCCCTACTATAAGGGTTCTCCAAATACTCCTTAATTGGCCCTATTGATTAAGAACTCCGTTAAGACCTAAAACAAAAAAACTGCCCGAGGGCAGTTTTTTTTTGATTAAGTTATCTGGGTTTTAGTCGTTACAACTTCCCATGTAATCTTCTTCGTGCTGGGTTATGTGTCCCCATATAGCATTGACACTTACACAAATTTCGATCCCTTTGTGACAGATGATCACTTTCTTATTGTTTTTGTCACAGTATTTGTAACCATTATCATTAGAGTCGCTGATCTCATCCTCATCGTCATCAGAGTCATCGTCGTCATCATCGTCTGAATCGTCATCATCGTCTGAATCATCGTCGTGTCATCGGAATCATCATCAGAGTCGTCACCATCGGAGTCATCGTCATCAGAATCATCATCATCTGAATCGTCATCATCATCTGAATCATCATCATCTGAATCATCGCCGTCCGAATCATCGTCGTCGGAATCATCGTCACCATCATCTGAACCTCACCATCTGAATTCCCATCCTCGTCAGAACCTCCATCAGTGCCTCCGTCTGTACCACTATCTGTACCGTCATCAGAACCATCAGAACCGCCATCAGAACCGCCATCAGAACCACCATCAGAACCGCCATCAGAACCACCATCAGTGCCACCGTCAGTACCATCTGTTCCACTCTGTGCCGCCGTCAGAACCACCATCTGTACCACCGTCAGAACCACCGTCAGAACCACCGTCTGTACCTCCGTCTGTTCCACCATCAGAACCATCGTTCATTCCGGCGCAGGCCTCGACCGCCATGGTAAGAGTACCCTCCAGCTCAGCCAGATTGTACAAAACTGTTGGATTGCCTTCGGTATCGAGTAAGGTAATTGGAAAATAGATATAATATTGATTCGGTGTATTTTGATACGTTGTAGATGTAGCCATCAACATATCGATAAAGGCAAGAAGCTCTTCATCCGAATTGATCTCATACTGGACAGGATTCGGGTTGTCACCCGAATAAACATCAAAAGTCATCGGATACTGAAATTGCGTACATTGATCCTCAGCTGCTGGATCCGTGCTTTTGGACAAACTTTCTTTGTTCTCCCCGACGGCATAATCAGATTCGCTGATGATAGCCGCTTTCATCAAGGAAAGGACCTTGGAATCGGGGGTTAGTTTGGATTCCGAACTCAGAATCGGATCATCCAAATCATTTTGACAATTGACAAGCAGGAATACGGGCAATATCAGCAGATACGCGAAAATGCCCATTTTAAATGGTATTTTTCTCTTTTTCATAGCAATTTAATATTCTTTTTCACCTTATTAAACGTAATTTTTTGAGGAATATTTTAGCGTCTTTGAGAAAATGAAGTGGATTTAAGAAATGGGAAATAAATGAGGCTTCACCAATATTTCCTAATTTAGAGGCTAACCCGAAAGTCACTTGTAAACTGAAATAATGAAAGCCGCTATTTGCACCGCCTACGGACCTCCTGAGGTACTGATTATCAAAGAAGTAGACAAACCGGTTCCAAAAGATGATGAAATCCTGGTCAAGATCATGTCGGCGTCCGTAAATTCCGGGGATGCGCGAATTCGGGGCCTGAGGGCACCGGGCATATTGCCTCTTGTCATGCGCATTCTGTTCGGATTCACAAAACCGAGAAATCCCATCCTGGGCTTGATGTTCTCCGGGTTCGTAGAAGAGGTTGGTAAAGACGTTACGGCTTTTAAGCCCGGTGATGAGATATTCGGAAGTACCGGAACCCGAATGGGCGCACATGCCGAGTTCGCCGCAGTAAAGGCGGAGGGTGTTGTGGCCAAGAAACCCAAAAAAGCTTCTTTCGAGGAGGCGGCGGCCCTGGTGTTTGGCGGAATGACCGCCATCTTTTTTCTAAAAAAAGTGGGCATAGACTCGATTCAACAGCCCAAGGTCCTGATCTATGGAGCTACAGGTTCGGTGGGTACAGCCGCCGTTGAAATAGCCAAGCACTACGGAGCGCACGTAACCTCGGTTTGCAGTGAACGGGGTGTGGACCTGGCAAAATCCCTGGGAAGCGATGAAATTGTCCTCTATACGCAACAAGACTTCAGAAAACTGGACGCCCAATTCGACATCGTCTTTGATGCCGTTGGCAAAACGAAGAAAAAAGATGCCTCGGGCATTCTCAAATCCAACGGAAAATACTTCACTGTTGGCGGCATGGATGTCGCCAAGGAAAAAAAAGAACAGGTGGAATTCCTGGCACAGCTCTTTGACAACGGAGAAATCCGGGCAAACATTGATAAAGTCTACCCCCTCGACGAGGTCGTAGAGGCGCATCGCTATGTCGACTCCGAACGTAAAAAGGGCAATGTGGTGCTGAAAATGCAAGACTGAATAAAGAAAGACCTTTAAACACGGATAATATGGAGATAGGACAAACACTGGCAGACAGTTTGCGAGAAGTTTTGCTCGACGGCAAATGGGTCACGGGTACAAACATCAAAGACGAGATCAAAGACCTGGATTGGAAGACAGCAACAATAAAAATACATTCCCTGAATTCGATCACCGACTTGACGTTTCATATGGACTATTACCTGGCCGGGGTCTTACAGGTATTTGAAGGCGGAGAACTCGAAATTCGAGACAAGTTCAGTTTCGACTACAAACCCATAGAATCCCAAAAGGAATGGGAGCAACTCATCGACAAATTCTGCAACGATGCTGAAAAGTTCGTACAGGCCGTGGCACACATGACCAACGAGGACTTAAACCGGGATTTTGTCAAACCCGAGTACCAAAACTACTTTCGAAACATCATGCTTATGAGCGAGCACTGTTACTATCACCTGGGTCAGATCAAGCTGATCAAGAAGATGATAAAGCAGGAAAACACCTGAATAAAATTGCCTTAAATCCCCTTTGAGTCAAATAGCTTAATGAGTTGCTCACTGGAGGGTCTCGGAGCGCTTGCGCTTACTATTTTTCCTTCCGGATCGACCAAAATAAAGCGTGGGATTCCATAGATCTGGTAGGCTTTGATGAAGTCGGATTGCCATCCGTCAGGAGCAAAAAGCTGGATGCCTCCAAGCTCTTCCTCGCCCACCATTGTCTTCCAACTTGCATGGGCCTTCTCTGCGGATCCACCATGCCTTTTGGCGTCATCGATGGATATGCTGACAAAGGAAATGTTCTTGTCGTGGTAGTCCTTTTCCAGTTTCTTCAAAGCAGGGATCTCGGCGATGCAGGGTCCGCACCAGGTCGCCCAAATGTCGAGGTACACGTACTTGCCTTCGAGGTCCTTGAGCGAAGTGGTCTCACCGTTGAAGTTCTCATAGTCCTCGAAGGAAGGTGATTCCGCTCCTTCCGGAAGCTCTCTTTTCAAGGCAAGATCAGCATCGAGGTATCTCTTGTAGGCCTGCAACGTGCCATCGATACGTTTCATGCTGTAGTTGATCACCATCGTATCGACATCTGTGGCGGCTTCGTGAAAATCCTTCAACTGCTTTTCGATCGATTGAAACTCTGTCTCCCTTGAAACCGAATCCATGGCAATCAGCGCATCCAGGTCAAAAAGCTTTTCCTCCAGGAGGGTTTTCTCCGCCAGGAAATTGCTGTTTTCAGCTCCTTCTCCGGAATATTTAACCGTTTCATCGAACAATTTTGTGTCCAGGGTCACCTGGATGTCAAATCCATTTCTCAAAAAGAATGAAGTCGCCTCCCTCCCATCGTACAGCGAATACACTCCGGGTTCCACCTTCAGGGTATCCTTAAAGGATCCGTCATCCGCCACCGGAATCGTTTTGGAATAGGACTGTTTGCGAATCACCAGCGAATCGCTGGTCTGGTTGGTTATTTTACCAGAGATCGTCGCGTAATTTTTTGGAGCATCCGCACAGGAAAAAAGGACCAGTAATACAAGGACAAACAAAATTCTTTTCATAGGAAATCAACGTTTAAACAAGAGCCAAAGATAGCATATTAAAGGGTTTTCATTGAAAATTTCTGTCAGTTGATTATTTTTATGGTCTATTGAGAAGACAAATTAAACCCCCAGATTATGTCAAGCATCAAAGATTACTCGAAAATGCCCCCTGAAGAACTGTCGGCCGAAGAAAAAAAGCTGAAAAGAAGTGAGATCCTTTCTGCCGTGCTGGTAGGATTCCTGGTTGGGATAATGATTTATGGCGTTGCCGCAAACGGCTTTGGCTTTCTATACACCGTCATACCCTTAGTGCTCATTGCCGGGATCGTCAAGGGATCACAAAAACAAAAAAGCAGTCTCAAGGAAATCCGGGCAGAGATCGAATCCAGAAAGAATATTTAGCCCTTGCTCAAAGAGGATCAATTACTCTTCGACGGTCAATTACTCTTCTTGGGCGGAAACGGTAAAATTCGCGATACTTCCCGTTTATATTTGGCAAAGGCTTCGGGCCGGTTCTTCTCCATTTGCCTGTCTTTCATCGGTATCGAGGCGAAGAGGAACATGAGCAGCATGCCAATAGAACCGGCCGCCGTGTAGTAGGGTGCCCCGCAAGCCAAACCCATCCCCAGCAAGCCGAACCAGAACAACATCTCACCCAGGTAATTGGGATTTCTTGAATAGGCCCAGATTCCGGTTCTGAGGATGTCTTCCTTCTTCTTGTTTTCTCGTTTTCGAAATCGATCGAGCTCATTGTCTGCGAATAATTCGAAAAGGGTTCCCACAACAGCCAGAGTCGCACCAAAATAGAACAGGATCGGGTTCTGCAGTTCTCCAAACTCGAAGACCCAAAACAAGGGCCACATTCCCAAAAACACGATAAAGGTCGGATAGAGGTGAATAGCCAGAAAGTTGATGGGCTCAAAGAATTTTCCGAATTGCTTTCTGAAGTTGACATACCTCCAGTCTTCATGCTCCCAGCCCGGCCAACCCCGTGCCCAGCTCAAAGTCAGTCGAAACGACCAAAAGGTTATGGCCAACACACAGATCCATGAGTAGATTCCCCATTCGGAACCATCGAAATAGCCATACCAAAACAGCAGAAAGTAAAATGGGATCACGCTCCAATACGCATCGTAAACACTGCTGTTTTTTTTCAAGACTGAAAAGAAATAGGTCACCAGGGTCATGGCGAGGTCGGCGTAGATGAATCGCAAAAGGATTCCGGAGTTGTCGAAATATTCAAAAGTCGCCCATCCGACAAGGCCAACCAGTAAATAGATCAGGGTCACTTGAAACAAGGCTTTTTGTTTTTGATTCATATTTGTACGTTCAATGGATTATGAGATTTGAATTCTACGGTAGTGATTCAATTCAAAGTATCGATCACCGAGCCAGGGAAGATCATGAAGTGCCCTAGACGATGAAGGTCGTGTAATTCTCGCCATTCTTGAAACCAGTCCCTTGGCATGCTTGTCCTCGTCGTGAACCGCCATCACCCTTTTTGGCTTCAATATTTCACAGAGATGCTTTACCCCATCGAGTCCTGGAGACACTGTTCCACCCAGAAAAAAGGGCAACTCGTAGCGATTGAACGGGGTTACCAACAGTTCACAGGGCGAAGCTTCTTCAATCGCCCTTTTGCTTTGATCATCAAACTGATAACCGTGCGTGGCCAGGAAGACACTTTCCTTCCCGTTGTCCAACAGAAAGGCGTCATAAATCGGATCTACCTTTCTTCGGGTCGGCAAATACGTCACCATAACATCGCCTTTTCGGGTTTGACTATTATCTGCATCAACGAGGGTAAGTGACGCTTTTGGTAAATTATTTCTGATTTTCTTCTCCAGAGATTTGGGTGCAATAATGTGAGATGGAGACAGTTTTTTTAAGGTTTGAAGGTGGAAATGGTCCGGGTATTTTTGGGTTATCAATACTGCATCAAAATCAGGAAGCTCATCAAAAGGCATGGGAGAAGTTCGATGCCATTGGGTATTGAACCAGGAAAAGAAGTCAACTTCAGTGCCTTCCAGCCAGGGATCGATCAGTACTTTAAATCCCCCGATCTGCAGGAACAACGAAGTGTCCATGTTTAATCTTTGAAGTTGAATCATGCGGAAATTTAACCAATTACAGCCAACTTGAGAAATTCGACAGGATTTGCATGATTTTCATTTTTTTCTCGAAGAGTCTTTGTTCGAATAGAGAAACCGCTCTGCCAGTCTTTTTCGGATGGGAAGATCGTAAAATTTCAGGGAAGCATAGGCGATGAAAAGTGTCCCGAGCATCGTCAATATACCCACGGTTATCCCTTGGGCCAAACTAACATCGTTGTTGGAAACCCAGGCGTAATAAATCAATATGAATGGGAAGTGGGTAATGTACAACGGATAGGATATGTCCCCTAAAAACGTGCAGACCTTTTGATGAAATTCTCCTTTGACCTCTCCTATGGCCCCCAGATAGACAATGGCCGGAAATACAATCGAAACAACGAAAGCTTCGTAGAGTCCATTCTTCCATACATCATCATACCCTCCGATTCGGGGCATGCTGAGCACCAGGATGAGCAAGAGGCCCGTAAGGTAAAAAGTTCTTTTCCCACTTCTGAGTTTTACGGCCCTGCGCAGAAGCATGCCGGCCATGTAGGGAAACAAAAGCCTTGTGAAACCCAGCCTCAACTGTTCGGGTTCAAGTGACCACCCCCCGATCAAGTCTCCGGATTCGCTCGAAATACCCGCGCTATACAGGGCAACTGCGGCCAGGAGCACGAACAGACCCAGAACCCTATTCGACAATTTTCTCAAGATAAATACGTGTAAAATATTGGCGATGTACTCAAAAAAAAGTGACCAGGCCGGACCATTTAGCGGAAACATCTCGTTCCAACCCCGTACGTCCATAGAGGTCGGCACCGGGATCAAGGCAAATCCGATAATGGTGATCAAAATGAGTTGCCAGACCGAGGTGTCCCCAATTTTTGGAAAGAGGGTTGCCTCCTGGAAGAAGAAAAGCAGGCCGCCCAGTGCCATGCCCAAAATGATCAATGGATGCAAACGGATCAACCTCCGCTTGATGAAATCTACAACCGTCATCCTGCCCCATCGGTCATCATAGGCATGGGCCATGACATAGCCCGAAAGCATAAAGAAAAAGTCGACGGCCAGGTAACCGTGGTTGATGAAAAGCTTGTGGTAGTCACCTTCGCAAAACATCTCGAAAGTATGCATGATCAGCACCATAATGGCCGCAATACCCCGAAGCGCATCCAAAATGAGAAGGTGCTTTTTAGAATCGACAAATGATGAGCTGGAAGTTACGATCAATGGTTTGGCAATAAGTCAGGATTCAATGTTCCCCTAAAGGGATCAGCGATCCTCAAATTGTTAGTTTCGTAAATGTATTAAATTCATCTTAATTTTGGTATACCCGAACCCAATCCACGTACATGTGCTGTGGAAAAATTGTTGAAAATATATGAGCAATTCCTGGCTTATTCTCAGGAAGAATTGAAATTTCATACCTTGAAGCATGAAAAAGCAGAAGCATGGATTTTGACAAAAAAATTTTATCCTTTCTCCGTCCGGAACTTGTGGATCAAATAGCCCGGGAGTCTGCCGTGGAGAAATTCCCTAAAGGAACAGAGATCTTAAGAGAGCAGCAATATGTAAAGGTGTTGCCCATTGTGATCAGCGGTCTCGTCAAGGTTTATTCAAGATTTGATGAAAAAGAGCTCTTGATCTATTACATAGAGCCTGCTCAAAGTTGTGTGATGACGTTTTATGCGGCGCTGAAAAATACTCCGAGCAAAGTATTCGCAAAGACCGAACAGGATTCTGAAATCCTGCTCATTCCCGTCAGGCTATTGCCGAGTTGGCTAAAGGAGTATCCCGATTTCAATGAATTGTTCTACAATCAATTCAATTTAAGATATTCCGAACTTCTGGATACCATTGGACACCTCCTTCTGAATAAGATGGATACGAGATTGCTCGAGCATCTGAGAAGAAAATCCGACTTGTTGGAAAGCAGATCCATTAAAATGAGTCATAGCCAAATAGCCAATGAGCTTGGCACAGCTCGGGAGGTAGTTACCCGTGTGCTTAAAAAGCTGGAGACCGAGGGAAAAGTGATTCAGGATTCAGGAGAGATCCGGGTTATCGGCGAGTGGTGACCACAGTCACTGCACACAACCTTTCATGGAAATAAATTTGTAGGACATTAGTCTAACAATTTAATTTATTACGTCATGAAAAAAAATATGGGTTTAACCGACAGGATCATCCGTGTAATCGTAGCTGCAATTATTGGCATTCTCTACTTTTCAGGAACGATATCCGGAACTTTGGGCATGGTGCTTTTGATTCTTGCAGGAATATTTGTTCTTACAAGCTTGATAAGCTTCTGCCCGCTTTACGCTCCGTTTGGACTTAATACTTGTGCTCTTAAAAAACAATAGGATGATGAAAAAAATGAACTTAGCGGCACTCGTGGCACCGATTCTTATCTTGCTTTTTGCATTGGGATGCACGGATGATGACGGACCATCGAACAATACGCAAAATGAGATTGAATCGGATGTACAAAGAGGAACTTGGAAAATCACAAAATTCATTGATTCAGACGAAGATGAAACCAATGATTTTGCGGGCTACGATTTCACATTTTTAAGTTCCGGTGTTTTAAGAGCCGATAATGGGGCCACCCAATACGACGGAACCTGGAGCATAACCGATAGCAATAGCAACGATGACAGTCAGGACGATTTGGACTTCAATATCAATTTCAACTTGACAAACGATTTCGAAGACCTCAATGATGATTGGGACATCATTTCCCGATCCTCCGCAAAGATCGAGCTCATTGACGTCAGTGGCGGAAACGGAGGCACCGATTATCTGACCTTCGAGAAGAATTAATCAGCTGGGTGTTGTAAATCAAAGCCAAGAGCCTCGCAGTAGCCCTCGTTGGGATAACAGTTTTCAAATTTGCTGTTTTCAACGTATTGATTCAACAATGCGACTACCTCTTCCGGCTTGATTCCGTCAATGCTGTCTTTGAGGCTCCTTATCGATGCGAATGCGCTTCGGTCGCTCTCTGCGTACTTCACAAAATTATCATATCCCGGGGGTTTCTCGAAGTTCATGGGGCCCCGGGTATTGTCCATTTTCTTATACGGCCAAAAGGTCCAGTGAATGTCATTCTCATCGAGCAATTCCCTGAATTGCCTGACCCAGTCATCTTCATTTTCACCGCTTTCTCCCATCAGTATCGGCACGTTGTGTTTTTCACGGAAGTCCACAAATTCTTGTATTTCACTCTGCTCGGGAGGCATCCAGTATTTGTGAAACGTATAGGCCAGCTTGTCGTCAAAAGGCGCTGAAAATACCGAAAAATCGGTCTCCCAGACCGCACCTCCAAGGAATACGATGTGATTTTGATCGACCTCTCGGATCGCGTTGGTGATCCTTTTGTACAAGGGCTCCAAATAAGGTTTCAAGCTGTCCTTTTCGAAATAATGAGCAATGGGCTCGTTGAGCAAGTTGTAGCCTATGATCGTGGAATCGTTGGCATACCTTCTCGCCAGCTCCCGCCAGATCTCCGTGACCTGTTGCTTCATCCCTTCATCCACCAAGAGCCAGGGATAGCCGTCGCTATTGTCTATGTTGTCTCCGGTTTGACCCCCGGGAGCCCCATGCATGTCGAGCAAAACATAAATACCGTATTTCTCGCACCATTTAACGGTGTTGTCTATGTATTTGTACCCGTGAATATCCCTCCCCAGGAAGTCATCGTGGGTCAACAAGCGGTAGTCAAAAGGAAGTCGTATCACGTTCACCCCGGATTCCGACAACCATTTTATATCGGCTTCTGTGATGTAATTCTCAAGAAAGGAATCCCAGAATTTCGTGGTGGCGCTATTTCCGATCAATTCGCGCACCGCCTGATCGATCTTGCGGGGCGAGTTGCAATTCTTCAATTTGAACATATAACCTTCCGGCAGCAGCCAATTGCCTAAATTTACTCCCTTGAGGTGAATTCGCTCCCCCCGGGCCGAGAAGATCTCTTTGCCCTGCACGTAGGCAAATCTCTTTTCTTCCTTATCGGACGCGCAGCTTAATAAAAGCGTCAAAGCGCATAGGATACCTATCAATCTCATAATAATGCAATCCGTTCGTTGTTGATGCTCCAAGATACGAAAAAACCTCAGCTGGATTCAATTGAGCATGGCTCCCATGCCAAAAGCCGTCAGGAAATTGTCAAAATCTTTTCCTCCATTACGGATCGAATGCTGTGCTAGAAATGCAAACGCAATCAATCAGGATAAGAAATCAAATAGCTCCGGACAATTTTTAGGCACCTTCGTCCCTAAATGGTTTTCTTTTGATCGAACAGTGCATATCTTGAAACATGAAATTCATGGCCTATCGATTTTAGACTTGCCTTTTTAACCTTTCCCGCAAACTGAACCATAGCCACAATCATTCTTTTAACTCCTAAATCAAACCCCATGAAATCAACAAAAATCAACCTTTCGATGCTACCAAAACTCGACATTTTAAGAAACTTTTCGCTGTTGACCTTGATGGTCCTGGCTCTATTCGCGTATTCTTGCAGCGATGATGATGACGATGACGACAATGGCGGTGGAGAACCAGGGGACAAAGAACTTGTTTTGGAAGAGATTGCGATGGGAGCCCGATTCCATGGTACCAACGGAATCAACTTTGGGCCCGATGGTGACCTTTATATAGCAAGTTTTTACGGGCAGGAAGTGGTTTCGATGAACAAGCAGACCGGAGAAATCCTCAGCACGTACGGAGTGGACAAAAATGTACTGGGCCCGGATGACCTTATTTTCCATCCCGATGGAGAATCCTTTTATTATACGGATATCCTTACTGGATTTGTAGGTCGAATGACCCTCGATGGAACCCTTCTGGGGTACCAGGAAGTCGCCCCCGGCGTAAATCCTGTAACCTTTTCCGATGACGGGCGTTTGTTTGTAGGACTCGATTTTCAGGGAGATGGACTCTATGAGCTCGACCCGAATCTTGTGGATCCGCCACGCGCCATCGTACCCTATGTGCCGGATACTTTTCCGCTTGGATTTCTTAATGCTTTCGACTTTGGTCCTGACGGACGTCTATACGGACCCTCCTTTCTATTCGGTTTGGTGATCAGCGTTGACGTTGGTGAACCAGGTGATCCTCCGACATCCGACCCGTATAACGATGGAACTGCGCAAGTAGTGGCTGACGGATTTACGTACCCGGTTGCCGCCAAGTTCGGTCCTGACGGATTGCTCTACTTGCTGGATCAAACCGGCGAAGTATTCAAGATTAACGTTGAAAGTGGAGAAACCACCCTATTTACAACGCTTCAACCCGGACTGGACAACCTGGCCTTTGACGCCGACGGCAATCTCTATGTCTCCAATGCCGATTATGGCTGGATCGTAGAATTGTTGCCCAGTGGTGACGCTCGAACGGTTCGAGAAGGAGGCATGATTGGCCCACAAGGACTTGCTGTTTTATCAGAGTCTAATAGGGATGCCGTATATGTTGGAGATGTGTTTAGAATGCAAAAATTCAATGGATCCAATGGAGACAATGAAACCAGCTACAAAGGGTATTTGGTACCTCAACCCGAGAAACTGACCATGCCATTTTCAGTCCAGGCTGATGGAGGAAACCTTGTTGTTTCTTCCTGGTTCAGCAATTTGGTTCAGGTCTGGAACCCCGGATCCGATCAGGCCCTAGAGGAATATGCCATGACTGTACCCATTGACGCCGTTCGGGTCAACAATGAGATTGTAGTATCTGATCTCGGATTAGGAGGTATAGTCAAAGCCAGCGACAAATCTCAGATCGCACCTCTGGTAGTGGCCAGCGGACTGGCTACAGACGGTGAAACTCTTTGGGCAGCCGACTGGGCCACCGGCCAGGTGTGGCAGATTGATTTTGAAGGGGGCGAGGCTCAAGCACCGGTTGAAGTCGCATCCGGCTTGCTTAGCCCGGAAGGACTGGCCTTTGAAAAAGAAGGATACCTGGTGGTGATTGAAACGGGTGCCACCCGGCTTTCTCGCATTGAACTGGCCACCGGTGAGGTAACGACCCTATTTGAAAATCTTGAACTCGGCCCTGCTGCGCTCGAAGGAGCTCCACCTACCTTGTGGTTTGACGGCGTAGCTGTGGGTCCATCGGGTGATATCTATGTATCCGGATGGGGAGCCAACGTTCTTTACCGCGTTTCGGAGGAGTGATAGTGCTCCAAAATTGACGAGAATCAATGGTCAGCTTGTCTGACGTCATTGCAAGTTCTAAATGTTTATGCCATATTAGACTTTCAATGGGCAGATAGGTTATGTTAGGTGAGAAGACGTTCAAAAAGAATCGCAGAAGCAATTTAATTACATATTTCAGATCCTTATTTTCTGGACTACTAATAAGCTTCCTTGTGATTCTGAGCGTCTATCTTCTATCATGCGCTGACGATTCGATAGACTCCGTTGAAGATTTTCAAACTTTCCTGGAGAAAAATGACGGTTCCGAATGGCTGCTCAGGAACGATACCCTGAAAGTATTCATACGAATCAACAACAATGAAACCCATCTGATTGAACAATGGTATTACCTTGAAGAGTCGAACTGCTTCAATTATAATCCAAATATTTTCATCCCAGGGGACTGCAGCATTAAGGAAAATTCAAATGAATGTTTAATAGTCAGGGGTGATATTATTCTTTCCGACTTCGATTACATGACTTTCAGCAATCATGGTGATTTACTCAGAGTCCATATCACAATTAATGAATGGGAGGATGACATGGTCTTTTTTACTAAATCTCCGGAACGTGTAGATGATTTGAAGAATTGCAAACCCACCAATCTGACAGGCGGGTGAAAAATTGTATATTTAGCCTTCAACAACCAACACAATGCTTTCCTTTTTTCGTCGCATGCGTAAACAGCTATCGGATAACAATCCACATGCCGACAAACAGGACAGATTCCTGAAGTACTCCCGGTATGCCTTTGGGGAGATCGTACTGGTGGTTATCGGAATCTTAATTGCTCTCCAGATCAACAATTGGAATGAAGACCGAAAGGAAAGACGAATTGAGGTCAGATACCTGGAGAATCTCAGAGCTGATCTCAAGAATGATTCGTTGGCTTTACTGGAGATCAAGGCGCATAGAGTCAATACGGCCAATGCAGCCAAAACACTTTTGAAAATTACCAATTCAGGACACATCAATGATGTTTACCAGGTGGACTCACTCTACTGGGCCATTGGAATCTGGTGGGAGTTTATCCCGAACGACAATACCTTTCAGGAATTGATAAGTTCAGGCAATCTGAACATTATTGGTGATGAAAAAATTAAGAAATCCCTGTTGAAACTCAGTAAAGACAGCGAGCAAATTGCCGTAGACAGGGACCATATGCGCAGAGAATATGAGCAATACCTGTATGACCAGATGGTCTCAACCGTGAGTTTCCTCAAATCAAAGGACCCCGACGAATTCAACGATCAGTGGGAAAGCTGGTTTTATTCTAATCGGGGTGTCGTATCTAAAAACGAGGAAAGCCTGGCCATGGAATACGAGAAATTGCTGAATAACCCTTTATTTATCAATGGTGTGGCCCTGGCTGGGGGCAACAGTGTGTACCTTGTATCGGTCTATGATCGGGTATTGGATGACATATCCGAGTTGATTTATCGCATAGATATTGCGCTACAGGAATAGAGGCAAAATGAAAATCAAAACCCTGGAGGGAACATAAATATTAACTGAACGCTAAATTACTTGAGAAAAAACTATTAAAATGAATATGAAAAAATACTATTTACTGGCAGCAGCATTATTCGGTATACTCTTGACAACCCAGGCACAGGAAGACAAATATCTGTGGCTGGAAGAAATTGATGGCGAAAAATCATTAGAATACGTAGAAGCTCAAAACAAAGTCACATTTGAGGAACTCAGTAAGCAGAAAGACTATCAGTCCATTTATGATACGAGTTTGGAAATATATAATTCTACAGAAAGAATAGCCTACCCGACGGTTCGAGGGAACTACGTTTACAATTTTTGGCAGGACACAGATCACGTAAGGGGCATTTGGAGAAGAAGCTCAATGGAAAGTTATGCAAGTGGTGATCCCGTTTGGGAAACCCTGCTCGATATAGATGCGCTGTCCGAAAAGGATGATATAAAATGGGTCTTCAAAGGCAGTAACGGGTTGTACCCCGATTATAATCGTTTTTTGGTCCAACTGTCCAAAGGTGGTGGCGACGCATTGGTTATCAAAGAGTTTGATGTCAATGAAAAGAAATTTATTGAAAATGGATTTTCAGTCGGAGAATCGAAAGGAAGCACAACATACCTAGATGAAAACACATTGATTGTCGCTACGGATTTTGGAGAAGGCACCATGACGGATTCGGGGTATCCCAAACAGGTGAAGCTATGGAAACGCGGGACTCCGCTCAAAGACGCTCAGCTCATTTTCGAAGGGGAATCTGATGATGCGTTTATGTCCTATGGTTTTATTGAGCGCGATGGAAACCAGGAATATACGATGATCCGACGAAGTCTGACGACTTTTACAGGGCAATACATGGTCTATAAGAATAACAGCCTTACAACCTTAGACATACCTGAAGATGCCCGGTTGTACGGAATCTTAAGTGATCAAATAGTTATTCAATTAAAATCGGATTGGGAAGTAAATGACGAGTCCTTTAAAACTGGAACGCTTATAAGTCTCGATTTTTCTGAACTTTTGAAAGGAACTAAGCAAATAAAAACAATCGTTGAACCCGACGAATTTTCAAGTATCTCGGA
Source organism: uncultured Flavobacteriaceae bacterium (assembly GCA_942492425.1). Classification (GTDB taxonomy): domain Bacteria; phylum Bacteroidota; class Bacteroidia; order Flavobacteriales; family Flavobacteriaceae; genus Lutimonas. The sequence goes on along the minus strand of CALOEQ010000001.1, from coordinate 85,803 downwards.
AGTCTCAATAACCAAAAACAAATTGATCATCGATCGGCTGACCAATGTCATCAGTCAATTGTACGTCTATTCGTTTAATAATGGAAATTGGAGTGGTCAAAAAGTTAACGGACCGGATTTCGGAACCATTTCTATTATTGATGCGGATAACCTGTCAGACCAGTATTTTTTCAATTTTCAAAACTTCATAACCCCTTCGACCTTATACCAGGCTGATGCGGGCAACAATACATTCAAGCCCTACAAATCATTGCCGGCATTTTTTGACGCCAGTAAATACGAGATAAAACAGTTCAAGGCCACGTCAAAAGATGGGACCCTGGTTCCTTATTTCATGGTAGCATCCAAGGAGATGAAAAATGATGGGACAAACCCGACTCTAATCTTTGCATATGGCGGATTTGAAGTTTCTCTAAACCCCTTTTACGCCTCGACATTTGGGAAGTCCTGGTTAGACAAGGGGGGTGTTTTTGTTTTGGCCAACATCCGTGGAGGTGGAGAATTTGGACCGAAATGGCATCAGCAAGGCATCAAAGAGAAAAGACAAAATGTTTTTGACGATTTCTATGCGGTGTCGGAAGACCTTATCACAAAAAAAATTACCTCACCGGAACATCTGGGCATCATGGGAGGAAGTAACGGTGGCCTGCTCGTGGGTGTGGCTTTTATTCAACGACCGGAATTGTACAACGCCGTGGCTTGCCTGGTGCCCTTGTTAGACATGCAACGGTACAACAAACTTTTGGCAGGTGCCAGTTGGATGGGTGAATATGGAAATCCGGATGAGCCTGAGGAGTGGGAATACATTAAGAAGTATTCTCCCTATCAAAACGTGAAAAAAGGAATGGATTATCCCGAGATTTACTTAAGCACCTCAACTCGGGACGACAGGGTGCACCCGGGTCACGCCCGAAAAATGCTCGCCAAGATGAAAGACATGGGCTACAAAGTCTACTATTATGAAAATACGGAAGGGGGGCATGCAGGATCCTCCACCAATGAGCAAAGAGCGAAATCATCCGCTTTGATGTTTTCGTATTTGTTAATGAAGTTGAAGTAAAATGATTCAGGTAGTGGTCATTTTCGTGATCTCTGCATGAAGGTTTATACGAAATTCTGTGTCTGAGAACAATAAAGTTCATCCCTGGGACCCCTTTCGGCTGACAACAAAACTTGCGTTTTAACAAAAGATTACGGATTTTAATCCGTAAATTGAACTAAAGAATGTTTATTTTTATAGTAAAGCTTTCAGCTATGAAACTATTACTATCATTTTTGTTAATTTTCACCAGCTTTTTTGCTGTTTCCCAGGGAATTAACCGGGAAAATATAATCGGAAAAATTATCGTCGAAGGCAGTGATCTCGAAGGAATCACCATTTACAACACTTCTTCGCACAAAGGGACCGTCACCAATAAACAGGGTGAGTTCATGATTGCGGTGGCCGTGAATGACGTTTTGAAAATTCGGGCTTTGGCCTATCAGAACATTGATGTTGTCGTGAACCAGGCCATCTTGGATTCGAAAAAGATGAGTGTTTATTTGATCGAAGAAATGTTCATGCTCGATGAAGTAGCTGTTCCCGACAGGGAACTGTCGGGCAACATGGTGGCCGATGCCACACGGGTAGAGCCCTTCAATCCTAAGCCTGATGTCTTCTATTTTGGAGTTCCCTACACCGATATTTACAGTTTGGCCGATGACAGTGACAGCCAGGTGAGACATCTCGACAGGAACGACCAGGGGAAGACCATGGTCCACGGGTTGGATGTGGTCAACATCGTCGATCAACTGCTGATACCGCTCTTCCGATCGGAAGTGAAAAACAAGGAAGAAGTTGGGGTTCCTGAAGTACCGGTAGAAAACATAAAATACTACCTGGGCTCAGACTTTATCGTCGAAAACTTTGAGATTCCGGAGCACCGTGTGGAAGAATTCATTCGCTACGTCGAAGACGACACTTTTGATCTTGATCTATTGAATTACGGTCATGAGATTGAGTTCCTTGACCTGCTCAGCAAAAAGAGCGAATCCTTTTTAGACACCAATAACGATTTCGAGTAGACAAGACTTTGAGAATTCAGAGCCTCGAGACGAAACCATCTCTACTTTAATTGAAGAAGCGCATTCTGGGTTTTGAACTGCTCCAGGTGCTCTTCCAGTTTGAATTCGGAAGTCTGAAAGCTTTCCCTTCGTTGTTTTCCCTGCTTCTGTCTTTTGATGCTCCTGGAAAAACGCCTGACGCTGTCTTCGGTATCGAGGATGAGCCCCGGCACCGGAACGCTCTTTCCGTCATCATCTTTGGCCACCATGGTGAAATAGGAGGAATTGCAATGGACCACTTCCCCCGTTTTGATGTTTTCCGACTCTACCCTCAGGCCAACGACCATAGAGGTTCTGCCTGTGTAATTGACCGATCCTTTCAGGGTCAGCAGGTTGCCCACTTCTATCGGATTCAAGAAGTCCACTTTATTAACCGAGGCCGTCACACAGTAATGCCCCGAATGCCTGGAGGCACAGACGAAGGCCACCTGATCCATGAGGCTGAGCACGTATCCCCCATGGACAAAGCCACTAAAATTGGAGTGCGAAGGCAGCATCAGCTGGGTCATTTCCATTTGGGATTCTTCAATTCTTTTGTATTCCATTTTATGTTGATTTCAATTCAATTGGTCCAGGCGCATTGACAGCTGCAAATCATGGGCATATCTCATTTGCATGGGTCACCTAAAATATGGAAAATGATTCAAAGGTCCTTCCCTAATTGAAATCCGGTCGTGGATCTCGTTAAAATATCTCATAAAGAAAATAACCGTACTCTATTTGATCAATAATAATTGACCTTCGGACATTCAAATGGATGATTTATCCCAAACGAATTGTTTTTGCCATCTAGTTAGAAGATTTTTAGATTAAATTTATCTTAAACGCCTAAACCTATGTCAGAAACAAAAACAATAACCATTAAAGGAATCAATGATGATGGCACTCTCGATCTCAAGCCGAACGACGGAAACATTAATGTCAAGAAAAAGGATTATGTCAAAATAGAAATAGGAAAGAATTCTGGAGTGGCTTCCATTGATGACTTTACGGATGATTCGACGAACAGCATATTTAGTGATCCGCCAAGCAGCACAAACAGCTGGAAAGGTCATATTGACGATAATGCAGCCCCAGGGACCTACGAGGATTACACCATATCCGTAACGGCAAGCGGTTCAAACCAAAGAATTGATTTTGACCCGAGAATTACGGTAAATAAATAAATCCAAATGATCCAATTCAACATGAAAGCCTATTATCTTTTAATAGGCTTGTTTTGTTTGTGTTATCAACCCATATCTGCTCAGGATCAAAGAGCGGCCGATAGCCTGGCGCTCATTTACAACCGAGATGAAGTTATTGGGATCAAAAAACTTGAATTGCTCAGAGACCTGTCTTTTAATGAGAAGAGCGACCCTGATCTTGCCATGGAATACGCAGAAGAACTCATTCGATTGTCGGAGCTTCAGAATGAGCAAAGTTTCCTTTACAGTGGGTATCTTCAAAAAGGGTTCAAACATAATTTCAAGGGTGACTCCAACGAGGCCCTGTCTTCATTTCTAAAGTGCGTGGATATTGCTCAAGTGCTCGGGGATATTTCCTTGGAAGGGTCTGCATACATGGCTATTGCTGATGTGTATTCACTGATGCAAAATGAAGAAAACAGTGAAAAATATTATACCAGGTCTATTGACTTGTTAAGAAAGTCCAATGACTCTATCGGACTGGCCAGTGCCCTGGTAAACGCCGGTGATTTCTATTTCAACACTAAAAAATATGATGAAGCGCTCAACTATTTTAAAGAATCGGGAGAGATATTTGAGCAAATGGATTATGAAATTGGAACTGCCTACAATTTGGGCAATGTCGGAATGGTCTATGCGGAGCAGGGTAAAGATGATCTGGCCCAACAAAATATTGAACGTGCCATCGGAATCCTGGAAAAAGCAAAGGATTTTTACCCCATTTCAGTTTACCTGAAATACATGTCCGAAATCTACCTGAACAAGAATGAATGGGACGTCGCCTATAGCTACGCCGAACGAAGTTTGGAACTGGCTAAAAAATACAACCTGAAAGAACCGATACGAGACGCCAATCTCCAACTTGCTGAGCTCAATGAAATCAAGGATAGATTCAGGGATTCCAATTTTTATTTGAAAGAATATTACGTTTACCGCGACAGTATTTTAAACCTGGAGACCATTGAAGAAATGGCTGACCTGAGAACTGATTTTGAGGTATCCCAAAAACAGATTGAGGTCGATCTGCTTGATGAGCAGAAAAAGAACCAACAGCTGATCTCGCTGCTCATTGGCATTGGGCTGCTGCTGATCCTTATTGTCGCTATAGGTCTTTTCAGAAGAAACAAATTTATCGGGCGATCAAAGGCCCTTATCGAGAACGAGAAAAGAAGGTCCGATTTGCTCCTGCTGAACATCCTACCTGAAGAAACGGCCAGTGAGCTCAAAGACAATGGAAAAGTTAAAGCGAAGCGTTTCGAATCCGTAACGGTAATGTTCACCGATTTCAAGGGCTTCACGGCATATTCCGACAAACTTTCTCCTGAAGAATTGGTCGATAGCATCGATTATTACTATTCCAGGTTCGATGAAATAATTGAAAGTCACGGCCTGGAGAAGATCAAAACCGTTGGAGACGCCTATATGTGCGCAGGAGGACTTCCTCATCCAAACCCGGATCACCCGCTTAAAATGGTTGCAGCAGCAATAGAGATCGCTGAATTTGTGCAAGAGTCTAAGAAATTTGATCCGGATGACATGACTCGTTTCGACATACGAATCGGGATCAACACCGGACCTGTTGTGGCTGGTGTCGTCGGTAAAAAGAAATTTGCGTATGATATTTGGGGGGACACCGTGAACATTGCTTCACGCATGGAATCAAATTCTGAGCCCGGAAAGATCAATGTTTCCGAGGCGACGTATCAACTCATCAAAGATAAATACAGATGCACCTACCGCGGTGAGTTAGAAGCCAAAAACAAGGGAATGATGAAAATGTATTTTGTAGACGGAATGCATTAGAATCCTGCCTCAAAGTGTAATTATAGATATCCGCTGGTTCAATACACATAGTATATAGCCAAGTAAATGAGGCCTAAACCAAAAAGCAACGCAATAAAGGCATAGAAAATCTCTTCGCGTCTTTCCTTTTCCAGCTTTCTTCGGATGCTCGCCTTGATCGCTTCTCTTTGTGCGTCGGACAGTTGTTGTTTTTCCTGCTCCGCGTAGAAAACTTTGTCCAGCTCCTGGTCATAATAGGATCTGATCTTCTCAAAAGCCACTTTCGGCTTCCGATTGAAAACCGAACTTTTATTCCCAAAACCAATGTAGCCCGAACTGGCAGGCATTCTTCTCTGGATGCTCATTTGATATATGGCTTGGATTATGCCCTTAAGATAACGATATTCGAAGGAATTTATTGATGGCTGAGACTAGAAAAAGGTGAAAAATTACTTTGTTGTTTAAAGATAGGAAAAATGGATTTTGGGGTGAGGGTGCAGTAGAATTGACCAAGATCAAAAAGTTCTTGCTGGCCTTGTGTTATCTTTGAGATATGATTGACCGAATCAAGTCTTTTATTGCCGCTAAACCCAAGTCCAGTCTTTTCATTGGAGTCGCCATCGCGATACTGATAGTCCTGGGCATCACGGACTATTTTCTGATGTCACCTGAGACTTATGATGTCTACGACATTCTGGTCGAGTCCCACGGTCTCTTCTTCGATCTGATCGTGTTTGGCATCATATTATCAATTTACGAGGAATGGAGAAACAGGAAAGAACAACTTCAAAGGTGCTTGGATGAATTGAATCATTTGAAATTCTCGAAAATCAAGAATGTCGGACAGAAAGCCGTCGTAGTTGCCATGAAAATGCAAAAACTAAAGGCCAAAGAAATTGACCTGAGTGCCTTTAGCATAAAAGAATATCACATTCATGATTTAGGGCAGATGAGCAACTGGCGCTTTGGCCACCTGCAGAGGTTTTCCATTACCATCTCGACCGTATCAAACACAAGTTTTTCGGGTATCGTTCTTAACAATGTGACCTTTATAAGTTGCAAGTTTGTCAATTGTTCATTCGCGCTTTCCAAATTTGAAAATGTGACTTTTTTATCCTGCACGTTTAAGGATGTGAATTTCGACAATGTCCTGCTGGGTAAATCAATTGATTTCTTTGAACGGATAAAAAACATTCAAGGCGATTCCCGGGATCTCGAGGAGCTCTATGAAATCAAAGAGATCGATGTGAATCGAGACATTGAAGCAGAGAATCCGTTTTTCAATCCTGCGGATATTCTCAATAACAATAAGTACATCATCAAGCCCAAGAATCGGGAAGCCATCGCAAAAATCGGCGAAGCCTTGTAGCTCTAAGAAAGGCATCGGAAGTCTCTACCGTCTTCTTCCGGAGTAGGTCATGGCCTCTCCCTTGCCAAAGCCGTAGCTCAGGCCGAGGGTGACAAATCGTCCGCGCAAGCTGTTGCTGTATACATAGAAATCTTCCCCGAAGGTCTGTGTCTCCCGAATCCTGGAGGCGAATATGTCACGGATGCTGAAATTCAGCACCAGTTTTCCCTTGGAAACTTTTTTGCGCAGGCCCAAATCGGCAAAGGTCACGCTGGAGATCTCGCTTTGAATATTTCGAAATGCAGAGCGGTGGTTCCCAATGATCTCAAGTTCGAACTGGGCAGGCAGCTTGAACTTTCCGGTCAGCCTGGAGGTCGACTGATCCCCGTTAAAGTCGAATACCTGATCCTCAAACTCTCCGTCCCGCTGGAAATAACCATAGTTGAAGTCCCCACTTAAGGTGAACCAATTGATCGGACTGTATTTGAAATTGGCCTCAAATCCGATGCGCTGGTTCGTCCCCACGTTTTCGGGACGCACGATAGTGACATTGTCTTTAAATGTAGTCACCCGTTCAATGACGTCTCGGGTATAGAGGTAGTACATGCCGGCGTTGAGAGATAGCTTCTCAAAGACCAGGATGCTCGTGAGCTCGAAAGAATCCGTGTACTCGGGTTGCAAATTCGGGTTTCCCTGGCGGATAAAGAAGTCATTGCGGATATTGAAAAACGGGTTCAGATCCCAAAGTCGGGGCCGGTAAATTCTCGCCGAATATCCCAGTTGAAAGGAAGTGACATCCGACAGCTTGTACGAGATGTGCCCGCTCGGAAACAAATTGGTATAATTCTGTTCATTCCGTTCATCGGTATCGGTCAGATACGTATCCAGATCTGTATTTTCAATGCGGAGCCCTCCTTTGAACCCCCATTTGTCACCATCATAGGCCAGCGTTCCATAGACCCCAAAGACTTTTTGATCAAACTCAAAATTGTTGGTGAGATCCGGGTCGGTAACCCACTCCCCGTCGATGAGCTCCCTCACGGTAAAATCATTACCCACATCGCTTATAAAATACTGAGACCCCAGCTCCATGGTCAGGCGATTCGAAAAGGGCTTGGTATAGTCCAGCTTGAAGATAAACTCCCCTTGTTGGAACTCGGTTTCGGTCTCCTGGTCGTTGAACTCCAGGTCCCCCTCAATGGGTGTCACATCAAATTCAGAGGCCTGGTCCTTTCCAAAAAACCGGCCCTGTGCGCTGAATAGCAATAGATGATCGTCCGAATCTTCAAACTCTCTTTTGTACTGCAGGTCAAACTGCCACTTCGGATTCGTGGCCTCGGTGCTCTCGACGCGATTCCAAGAGGATATTAAGTCACCATTCGTACTGTCAAAAAGAGTAAAATCGGTTTCCGAAGGTTGGTCTTCGATCTCATAGGTATAATTTCCCGACAAGGTGATGACATTGAGATCATTGATATAATAGTCGCTTCCTAGAATGATATTGTAGAAGTTCTCGTTTCGAAACTCCTCCCCCACGCTCGTCAGTGTGGTGTTGTTGACATAATCCTCGTTTCTGTTCTCGACGTCACTGGGCAACGACCTGTAACCCGCCCCCAACTGGGTAAACAAATTGAACTTCTCGGTCCGACGGTTTAGGCTGAAGCCGATGCTGTGACGATCAGGAATACCGGTATTTAACGTAACCGAACCATTCATTCCGGTCTTGTCGTCTTTTTTCAAAACAATATTCAAAATCCCAGAGGTTCCTTCGGCATCGTATTTTGCAGACGGATTGGTGATCACTTCGATCCTTTCGATCATGTCAGCGGTAATTGAACTCAAAGTATTAGCCGGGTCATCAGCGATGATCGAAGGCTTGCCGTCGATCAAAATTTGAACCCCTGAGCTTCCTCGCAAAGTGACATCTCCTTCAATGCTCACGTTAACCGAGGGCACATTGTTCAGCAGTTCCAGGGCACCCATCCCCGTGGTACTCAAATCCTCTCCAACGTTAAAAACCCGCCGGTCGAGTTTGAATTCTGTTGTCGACTTTTCTGCTCGCAACTGCACCTCATCGAGCACCGTATTGACCTTTTCCAGGGCTATTTTCCCGAGATCGGCTGTGCCACCATTGACAGAAATGTCTCTGATCTCAAAATTTTCAAATCCGATAAAGCTCACCTCGACCCAGAAGTTCGTGGCTGCCACTTTAACAGTGAAATTCCCGTCAAAATCACTGCTGGTTCCGGTTATGTTCTGATTGGTTTCGGCGTCCTGGATCAATACCGTGGCAAATGGAATGGGCTCTCCATTGGATTTGTCGACAATTTGACCCGACACCGTTATCGCATCGGTTTGAGCAAATAGCGGAGCAGCCCATAAGACCATCAAAAGCAGAAAAATATTTTTTGGGGGAATCATTTCTTCTTTTTTAGTTATTAGTTTAACAATTATTACTAATAGTTAGACAAAGTAATTCAATTCTTCCCGGTACAGGAAAATAAATCCGTGAACGACCAAAGTATCTTGCCCATCGTAGCTTCATGCGCCTGAATTCCCCGGCAGAAACTGAAATTTCGTACCTTCATACGGCAACAACCAATCCTAACACCCATGAAGTATTTGAAAATCCTTGGAATCGTTCTTTTAGTCGTTGTAATTGGACTTCTCATTTTTATCACTACGACTAAAGGCGAGAAGACTACGTTTACGCCGGGTCCGGATTTTGAATATTCCGGGCTAACCAACATTAAAAACGGTCAATACACAAAACGCAGGGAATACATTAAATTAAAAGATGGCACCCAAATAGCCATTACAAGTTTGATTCCCAGCAATCAAGACAAAACACAGTTTCCTGCCATCCTCAATTACACGCCATATACCGGAAGCATCGTCGTGCCCGATATGCCCTGGACGGATCGCATGGGTTCAAAATACTATACGGGTAAATGGGGTCCGGATTATGAAACTATGTCCTTGCGAAAGATCAATACCCTCACAACCCACGGATATGCCGTAATTTTCGCAGACATGCGTGGTACGGGATCATCAACAGGACATTCCGGGACGTTCGACCCCTTGATCATACAAGATGCAGAAGAGATTCTAGCCTGGATAGCCAATCAGCCCTGGTCAGACAAAAAAATTGGAATGATCGGCCAATCCTATCTCGGTTGGTCCCAATTTGCAGCTGCCAGCACCAAGTCACCCTATTTGAAATGTATCGCCCCCGAATTGATCTTTTATGATTTATATACTGAGGCGTTGAGACCCGGCGGGATCTATGCTCAGAAATGGACGCACGAATACTCCGAACAAACGCTCGAAATAATGAACAGAAACCTGTGGAATACCTCACACGATCTGACTTCTTTTCCGTCAGAACCCGTGATAGATGAAGACCAGGATGGGAAGCTTTATGATGAGATCCCCGTACTTGCAGAAAATGACCTGGCCACATATTCCGACGAGATGGAATACGCAGATGGCGAAGAAAGAACAAATAGCCCTTATGTTGCCATGACTTTGGAACACGAGAAGAATATATGGCCCAGGGATCTTGGCGACAAGCTATTGTTTATCAACGATAGCCTCGAATACTATGGCAAAAAAACAACGCAGTCTGTCAATAGCGTAAATTATTTGATCCATAAATTGAAAGAGACCGAAATACCTGTGCTGCTCACGGGAGGATTTTTCGATGGGTTTTCAAGGGGTATTGTTCAAAGTTTTGCCAATTTGAAGCATACCAATCCGGTTTATCTGTTCATGTTACCCCGTTTCCATCTTCCGGAGGGTTTGACGTTTCAATACTGGGAATTGTTTGATTATAAATATAACACCCATTCGGATCATTTTTCAACACAATTACAATTCTTCGATACGTATTTAAAAGACGTAGACAATGGTTTTGAAAACAAGAAACCCGTAAAAATCTATACCGCATTTGAAGGCTGGAAATTCTATGATTCCTGGCCACCTGAAAATACCACGACAGTTAGGTATCATCTGGGGCGTGACAAGTCCTTATCGACCGAAATCGCCCAAGACACCGTTGTCTCTTATGATGTAGATTTTACGCACAGCTCAAGCTATACGCAAAAGAAAATCAATCCGCAACTGATGCATCGATTCGCGGATTCCATCATGCTAAGAAACGAGCATGATAAAAAGTGCATTGTTTTTGAAACGGATAAGTTAAGTGAGGCTGTTACCTTAACGGGGTATCCGATAATAAATTTGGAGTTGTCTTCCAATCAAGTCAATGCAGATGTCTATGTTTATCTCAGTGATGTTGATTCTACGGGGGTAGTTTATTATGTCACAGAAGGAAAGCTGCGTGCAGGCTGGCACAAGCTCTATGACAACAATGAAAATGTGGATAATTTGTACGATGTTAAGCCTGAATTACCCTGGCATTCCTATAAAAAAGAAAACTATGACCCCGCTCCTTTCGAAAATGACTCGATTGTGAATTTGAGATTTGCTCTAAGACCTCATGCATGGAAATTTAGAAAAGGGCACAAAATCAGAATTTCTATAGCTGGAGCAGACAATGAAAATTACGAATTCAATCCGGCTATAAGCCCAGATAACAAATTAGAAAGCTGTAAACCAACAACGTTGCATATCCACACCGGAAAAACCAATAACTCTTATGTGGAACTGCCTGTTGTCAATTAATTTTTATATCCAAAAAAAATCTATATGATGCGACCCTATCTTTACGTTTTAATGCTTTTTGCTTTTTCAGTTTCAAGCTGCGAGGCCCCGAAATCGGACAATCAAATCACGCCCGATGACAATCCAGCTGAGCAAATACCCTACTTGACTTTTCAAAAAGACAATTTGTTTCCCGGTGACGGCAGTCTTCTGCGAGCTGAAGACGGTGTTGCTTTCGAGGATGGACGGGTTATCGTCGTCGACCAGGCCCATGGGCTTCGACTGATCGAAAAAGACGGCTCAAATCGCCCGTTCGGTGATTTTGCAGCCGCCGGGTTTATACATCAGCCGCCGGAAATAGTAGCATCCCCGAACGGGATGGTGCTGGAACCGGATGGCGAGCATATATTGATGTCTGATGTCGCGGATGGACAGATCTATCGCGCGAACATCGCTACAGAAAAAGTCGAAATGATCTATGACCATCCCTTTGGGGTAAACACCATATACCGGGATAGAACGGGAGCGCTTTGGTTTTCTCAATCGGCAGAGAGCACCAATCTGGGGGAGATGTTTCAGGCCGCCAATTTACCAGTGCCGACTGGTGCTGTATTTCGGATGGCTGATTTGAACAGCCCCCCGGTAAAGGTTCTGGACAGCATTTACTTTTCCAATGGAATCACCATGGACAAAGAGGAAAAGCATCTCTATGTCGCCGAGACCATGATGGACAGGGTGCATAAACTTGAAGTTGACACGAAAACAGGAAAAGCAAATTATCTGGGGGTGGCCGCAAACGTCGGAACCCCCGATAACATCTTAATTGACGGAGAGGGCCGTTTGGTCGTTGCCTCTCCTTTGTTCAACCAGGTGATCCTGGTCGATTTTGACAACCACTCCCAGCATGTGATTTTTGACGGTTCCACGCCTGAAAATATAAAGGTCACCAATGAATGGAACCGGAGAAGTCGCCTGGGCATGGAACGGCTGGATCAGCTCTCTGGAGAATTATTCAGTCCGCTCCCGGGATTGCTCACGGGCATGTTCTTCTCTGCTGACGGTCAAACGCTATATGTCTCGAACCTGGGAAATGACCTGGTAAAACTGGACTATAAATGAAATTAAACCAACCCGCCCATGCTTCCCTTCTTCCGTCGCATCCGCAAAGAGCTCGCTGATGACAACCAGGCCCTGAAATACTCTCGTTACGCCATCGGGGAAATCGTCCTTGTGGTGATCGGTATCTTGATTGCCCTGCAGATCAACAATTGGAACGAGGAAAGGAAAGACAGAAATTTAGAATTGCAGCTTTTGAAGTCTTTTGAAAGGAGCCTGGAGAAAGACTTGTCGGATATGGATGCCAATATTCAGACTCACCAAAATGGCATCCGGGCGGCCAATACGATCCTGAAGATTTTCGAAGAGCCGGGACCACGCGACATAGATTCGGTATCGGTCTTGATGAGCAAAGTGGTGATGCCCACCTTGTTTGTCTATTCCACCAGCGCTTTTGAGACGCTCAAATCCAAGGGGGTAACCCTTATTTCAAATGATTCCCTGCGCGACCACATCATCGAAGTGTACGACTCGCGCTACCGGTTTTTTATAAATAATGAGAAGATACATTACGACAACCTGGAGAATATGCTCGCTGAGGTTTTTCCGGGCCGCTTCGAAGATTCGTATAACTACAAGATTAATCCCCCAAAATTCGATGGCTCCATGCGGCCTCTTGATGTTGACGCCCTTGCTGATGACCCCGTATTTCGATACCATTTGAAATCCTTCAGAAATCGATTGGTGATCCTGGTCGATTGGCAGTATGCCGAACTCAGGAGGAGAATCGTCGATCTGAGACAAGAGATTCTCGATGAAATCAAAGGATTCGAAAGTAAATGATCCTAGTTGGAGAGTTTTCATTGTAAAGGATGCTCAACTGTAACGATCTGAAGAATATATCGTCTTTAAAGCATTCAACTTCACCGGGTCCGGGAGTATTACTTTAGCGGTCGCTCCCGGGCCTTTTTCAATTTGCCTATCTTTAGCATCAACAACTTATAGCATGCTGCCTCTCTTTAGAAAAATTCGTTATGATCTAGCCAAGGACAATCAATTCCTAAAGTATGCCAGGTACGCCATCGGGGAGATTGTTCTCGTTGTCTTTGGGATACTGATTGCTTTGTACATCAACAACTGGAACGAAGAACGAATTCAGTCGAAAGAGCTCGACGAGTTGATGAAAAGCATTTCGAGTGCCGTGCAATCGGATGTCAAGTATCTGAATTTGATCCGAACCGGAAGAGAAAACATTGGAGAACGCTCAGATTCCATATTCAATACCTATATCCATCAAAGCATCAGCTCCTTTTCTTTTTTAGATTACTCTTACATTTCCAATTCATTTGTCGATTTAAACAGCGTAATCTACTTTCAGCCCAATACCAGTTCGTATGAGGCTTTGAAAAATTCCATGTACCTGAGCAAGCTCCAGGGGACAGATATTGAGTTATTGCTCCACGCCTATTACGCTTTCGCCGATCGCATCGTCAAGGTCGAGGAAGAATACAACCAACACCTGAAGAGTGATTATCAAAATTGGTCCAATGAATTTCGCAACGGAGGCATGGACCTGTTCGTAAACCCCTGGGCCTATAAAGAAACAAAAGAGAAGCAAGACCAGTTCCGGGAGGTTCTCAATGCTGAAAGCACAAAGTCACTGATTTCCAGAGGCTTTGAAGAAGACGAAATGATCCCGATCTATAACCTGCAGCTCGCATTGGGTGAGAAGTACATTGAGATGATAGAAAATGAACAAAGAGAATTCGATCAGCAGACCCGGATCGATTTCAGTGGCATCTTGAATTCGTACGATGAAGTCGACGAGTTGAATTTATTGGTCCATGGTCAGGTTCCGCCAAATTTCACAATGATCTATGCACAATCGGGCGAAGAATTATACCCGGGAATAAATTTTGAGAATGACTATGTGATCCTGGACTACCCGTCAAACACCTTGCTGTGGGGATCGCCCTATTTTGCAATTGAAGCCTTGAACGGACGGGTTACGGAGATGGATTTTTCAAAATACACAAAGGTCATCCTGGAGATGAAAGGTGAACAGGGAGGCGAAGAATTTGCTTTGATGATGAAAGACAAGTTTGATCCGCCAGATGGCACGGAGTCACGAGTTGCCATAAAACTTACTGACACTTGGGAAACCTACGAAGTGCCTACCGCCCAATTCAAAACCGCAGACATGAAGATCATCGAGACACCTCTGGGCTTTGTTTTCTTGGGTGATCAGGGATTAAAAATCCAAGTCAGATCGATACGATTCAAATCCTGAATCAGTATTTAGCTATTTGCTTCAGCAGCTTGTCCTTTTTCACCAGGGGGTGCAACTCTTCCTCCATGAATTTCAAATACTTCTTAGTCTCCTTTTTACTGAGGAAATCATGAAGGTCCGATTCTCTTTTAACGCTCAAGGCACTCAAAGACTCTTTTTTACGTTTTTCCTCTCTATCACTGTCCAAAATAGCATAAACTTCATCCACAAAGCCTTTATTGTAATCCATGAGTTGAGTGACCTGGTCGTTTTCAAACTTGAGAGTGGCAACGCCATTAAGAGTTGATAAAAGTAGTTCTTTCGGCACCTGCTCCTGTGCATTGGCTTTGAATCCTGTACTCAGCGTTACCAGGACAGCCAATAAAAAAGTCAATCGCAACATATTTGAAATTTTTTAATTCTATCAAAGATATGAAATTAGCTCAAGGAAAAGCTCGGACAGTTTTTCGATACTTTCGGAATAATTTGAGGGCGGTTCATCCCAAATGGTTTTGAACAAACTTGTGAATTGAATAGGTTTACCTTGATTGTAAGAACTTCTGAATTCATTTCATCAGATACAAACATTGATTTTTATGAAACGAAGAGACTTCCTGGTTGGCTTATCGAGTGTTGCAGTCCTATCAGCAGCTGGCACATATTTTTATTCAATCCGTGACATCGACTATGACCCTGAGATTGCCGAACCCTTTTTCTTGTCCCATATCTGGGATGATGAAACTATTCACAAAATAGGCAGGAAATACCTGTCAGAATCAAGTATTGACAAAGACGAGCAAGAATTGGCAAAACAAATTTTAAAGAAAAATGGTACGCAAGCACCTGAAAGCATTCAAAGGATCAACGAGCAAATCGCGGAAGATTTCAAAAATGATCAAACGGTTTTGGTCGATGGATGGATACTATCAGTGACAGAGGCCCGACAATGCGGTCTTTATTCTTTAATTCAAGAATCTTAAAAATGCATGTAGACACCCGAAAACTGCCAAACAACAGCCTGATTGAAGGCGATATATGTATCATAGGGGCCGGAGCCGCCGGAGTGAGTATTGCTTTGGATTGGATGGAATCCGGATACAAGGTCATTTTACTTGAGGGGGGTGGTTTCGAATATGAACAAAAGATGCAGGACCTCTATCGGGGTAAAAGCACGGGGCAGAAATACTATCCTTTGCACGGTACCCGATTGCATTATTTTGGGGGGACCACAGGGCATTGGGCCGGCATGTGCTCTCCATTTGACGAAATTGATTTTATGGAAAGAGATTGGGTGCCGGAGAGTGGTTGGCCCTATTCTAAGGAAGACTTGGATCCTTACTATGCAAAAGCCCAGGAAGTGCTCAAGCTTGGACCCTATGAATACGATCTTGAATATTGGCAGAAGGAAGAAGCCGATTTGACTCCTTTCCCGCTGAATGACAATATCGTTTACCCCAAAATGTGGCAGTTCAGCCAGGCCAGATTCGGCAAATTGTACAAGGAGGAGGTTATAAAAGCCAAATCCGTTCATCTGTACACCTATGCCAATGTGGTAGATATCGTTGCCGAAGAAAATATGGCCTTGATCAAAGAGCTGAAGATAAAAAACCATGAAGGGAAAGAGCATACGGTACGGGCCAACCAATTTATAATGGCTTGTGGAGCGATTCAAAACGCAAGAATGTTGCTGGCGTCGAACTCCCAGGTCGAGAGCGGTCTCGGAAACGGTCACGATTTGGTAGGGCGCTACTTTATGGAGCATCTGGAGATCGCAACGGGTCAGCTCTGGCTATTCAATTCGTTTTCCGACAAGTTGTATACCCGCTGGGGAGAACCTCGGGCAGAACTGGCGATTACAAAAGAAGCTCAGATGGAACATAAAATTTTGAACGGTACGCTGAGCCTTACTGAGCTTTCAGTTGCCAAACACATCGTTCCGAGAATGGAATTACTTCAGGTAGACGATTATAATGAGGCTGTAGACAGGTTCTTTGGAAATATGGAGGAATCTGAAGAAAAGGCGAAATCGGATCAAACCTTGAACATCAATAAAGCCTACGAATTTCAAATCCGGATCGAACAGGCGCCCAATCCTTTATCGCGGATCACCCTTGGAAATGAAAAGGATGCTCTTGGAGTACCCAGAATTGTCTTTAACTGGGATCTCACCGAATTGGATAAAGACAGCATAAGAAAAATAAACTGGATCGTTGGTGAAGAAATGGGCAAGGCCAACTTCGGTCGGGTAAAACTGGAAAAATACCTGCAGGACCCCGATGATTATTCGTGGCCCAGCGGAACGAATGCCGGCTGGCATCATATGGGAACCACAAAAATGAACAACGATCCCAAAAAAGGTGTTGTCGATGAGCATTGCCAGGTCCATGGCCTAGACAACTTGTACGTTGCCGGGTCGGGCTGCTATCCGACTTCAGGTACTTCAAACCCAACCCTGACCTTGGTTGCGCTTTCATTAAAGTTATCCGAGCATTTAAAATTGAAATTGAAAAACAAGGAAGTTTTAATTGCCTCTTCTTAATTGATCTTCTGTTTCATGAAATCATTTCATTTGAAATCCTCTTTGATTATTGCCCTCATAGCTTCTACGATTATGTTGGGAGCCTGGGAAATGTATTGGAGAAGCAAACCCGATATGTATCTCGTCGGCATTGAGGACGACCGGTATTTTTGGTCGGAACACAGGGCCCGAGTTGAAAAAGCGGGTCAGGAGGATGTCATCATAATTGGGTCCTCAAGAACCGGATACAATATTGTAACTCAAACCTGGAAAGAAGTGCATGGTATGGATCCGATCAAACTGGCCATTGATGGGAAACCCCCGGGTCCGGTTTTGGAGGATATTGTTTCGAATACTGATTTTAACGGAACCCTGGTCGTCGGCGTTGCGCCAGGTTTGTTTTTTAGCTCCAAAACTTCCTCCAGATGGCAGGGCGCCCAACAATGGGTTGATCACTATCACAACCAGACCTATGCTCAAAAGTTGGGACATTACCTCTCCAAGCCGCTTCAAAGAAATCTTGTCATGCTGACCTCCTCAGAGCTCGAATTTTACAACGACCTGGATCTTAAATCATTATTGGCCCGATACAATACCCCGGATGCCCGGACGGGAAACAACTGGTCACTTTATAAATTCGGGTATCTCGATGAACAAAGAAATATCATCATGCTGGATAAAATGACCGAGGAGCCTGAATTTGCCAAAAAGATTACAGATGCATGGGCGTCTTTTCTTCCTTATATTCCGAAATACAATGAGGACATTGAGAAAAGCGTATCCGAACAAATCGATTTCTACGATACTTTAATTGAAAAATTCAAAAACAGAGGAGGTCGGATGATCTTCATTCGTCATAAGTCGGAAAAACAATGGAATGATCCTTTCCAGGAATTGCTACCGAGAGAGCAAGTGTATGACAAGTTCATTCAAACTGTAGATTGCCCGTCCTACCACTTCGAGGACTACCCTTTTATGAACAAATACACCTTGCCGGACTGGTCTCATATGGCATCGGATGACGCCGCAAATTACACACGTGATTTAGCGAACAAGCTGATTGAAGACGGCCTTGTAAAAGTCCCGTCAAACCATTGAAATCTGCATCGGCCAATCAGACGCAAAAAGCCTGTTTTTGAAATGAAAGTGATCGTCTTTCGATTGATCCTTGGATAAAGATAAAAGGGTGTTCGGACAAAAAATGTAAGGGTTCGTCCGCATGTTCGCCCATGCGCAATTAATTATGCCTAGTTTTAGATTAATTAACTAAAACCAAACAATTTATGAGAAATCGATTTTTAATTCTATCCGTATTAGTGGCAACTTTGTTTGCTTGCAACAGTGACTCAATGAGCACCGATGACATGAATAAACCAGGTGTAGAACGTCCGTTTAAAATAAAAAAGTAGAAGGCACTTTTGCCCTCGGACCGGGTGATGCATCATGTGGTCCTGTTGTCTTGAATGCTAATGGCGAAGGAACTGTATCACATCTGGGCCTAAGTAGCGGTATTTGAGGAATGGTGCTTTAATGGAGAAAACCAGTAATTTGGGTACGAGAACAATCACATTCACAGCTGCAAATGGAGATCTGTTAGATGGCGACATCAGACTTCAATGGATTTCCATTCCGGGTTGACATTGATCCTGGACGTGGAACCGTCGTTTTACAGAAGAATTTACACAAATCATATATGTTGAACGGAATTTAGCGGAACATTTTCAAATGCCAGTGGAACATTTACAGAAACCGTAGAGATTAGTCATTCCAGCCGAGTGCTTGGAACGGTGTTTTATGTCTATAAAGAGGAACATTTACTTTAAGTTGATTGCGTGATGAACATTAATTTATTTTATTGAAAAGACCCACAAATCGAGTCCAAAAACTCGTTTCCACTGAGGTTTTTATCTTTCTATAAACACCGAGTGTCTAATTCGACATTGCTACGCTCGGAATGATCCTTTTTATTTGCAATTATGTTTACGCAGGGTTTCGGACTCCAGATTTACCGCCGAATTATAGGTAATTGCAAAAGAAACGAGACCCTCCAATTCCTTGCTTTGAGCAATTTCTTAAACAGAGGACTACTTCAGGAAGCCTCCTAACAAATCGCCTAATCCTCCTCTTGAGCCTCCCAAACCTTTGGACAAGGCGCTGGCGATATCCTCAACAGAGCTGTCATTGTTGTCAAAACCTTGAATCAGGGAGGCCATAGACTGCATATCAGCACCCTGACTTCCCAAAAGGCCACCCAACAGATCATCAATACCGGATTGATCCTGGATACCGGCCTGAGAAGTTCGCTGGCCCAGGTAACTCATGATAAAAGGAGCGGCAATCTTCAAGAGGTTCATCGCGGAATCCATATTCAGACCCGATGCTTTGCTGACTGCGCCAGCGGCATTATTCTCTTGTCCGCCGAATACATGGCCCAGAATCTTCGCGCCATCAGCTATCGTGTCGGAGTCGATCGAATCCCCGCCAAGGATGCTGCTCATGTTTTCAAGCAAGCTTCCACTGCTGTGTCTTGAGTTGCCCAAGGCACCCAGGAGGCTCTGAGTCCCGGCTTCTGAACTTGCATTGTTTTTCATAGCACCCAGGATAAGAGGCATAGCAGCGCCTAAGGCACTCGAAGCGTCTTGAGGTTTCATTCCCATTTGGGAGCTGACACCGTCTACTAATTGTTTTCCCTGATCACTGCTGAGGAGGTTCATAATTTCATCCATGTTGTTATTGTTTTTGGGGGTTAGATTTAAGGCTAATAAAAATACGATATTTTGACGGCACTTGAAACGTCGCCAGAATCTGACATGAGCCTTGGTGTTAGGGCATAGCGCCAGCCGATGAGTGTTATTTTAAATCAAACATATTGAAAATTCCGTCATACCCTCCTTTCAGCATCTTCCCTTCCATGGCAAATTGTTCTGGGACAACACTTAAGCCGAGCCCTTCCACAAAGCGATTCATAAAACTCCAGGTGCAGCAAATGATAATGGCATCATAAAGTGCTCTTTCTGACCAACCCGCTTCAAAAACAGCATCGGCATCCGACTGGGTCATTTTAGTAGGATGTAGCGTCAACTTCTTGAGATATTTGAATATAGGTTTCATTTCTTCGTCAACCTCCGCGGTTTCGATGTCTTCAAGAAGCCCTTTGGTCAGAGATTCTTCAACACCAAATTCCATGGCTGTGGCAGAATGGGCTCCCGTACAATACTGACAGGCATTGGTACCAGAGACAAATGCTGCCATCAACTCTCTCTGGGCAACTGTAAAAGGAGAATCATCACTTCTCATCAATATCTGATGCAAGTCAATTAAAGGTCTTTCGATTCCGGTGTTGAATTTGGCAAAGGCATGAGGAACTTTATCCTGTTCCCCTATGGATTGAAAAAATGGCATAGGTCAAAAAGTTTAGATGAATATTGTTTTATCTGTTTGAAAAATAAAACTATCGACTTGTATCTATCCAAAAAAGCAGAGTAGGACGAACTGTGCTCAATTATTGTCCGTAACATCCAAAATATCAATCATGGCTTACTTCGTGTATACCAGGGGTCCGGGATCGGGAAGGTTGAGGTTCTTCATGATATTTAAAAACCTGGGGTCTTTCCTCATTTCATCGGGAACGAACATGATCCTGATTCCTGCAAACCAGGCATGCTTTTGCTGATAGTTCAAATATTCAAAGGATTTGTCATAATCCCCCAATTGTGCATACATGATAGCCGTGCACAGCGCACGATAAGCATTGAGCGGCTTAGCTTCCAATTCCTTGAGAATTTCTTTCCCTTCGTCAATGTAACCGTGCTCAATCAGTGCGGGGCCATATCCCAGGAATTTCCAACCCGGGTTTATTTCAGAACTCCGTCGTAAAAGTTCAAGTCCCTCTTCCACTTTTCCCTGGTCTATGACTATCCTGCCTCTGATGAACATCCCCAATGCATAATCATCTTCCATGTCATCCACCTTATCCAATTCTTTCAAGCCTTCGTCATACAAACCCACCATTCGATACAGTTCTGCTAACCAGGCCGTATGAAGTGGTGTAAAGGGATCCAATTCTTGTGCCAGTTTATGTTCTTCTATGGCTTTGTTCATCCTTCCAACCAAAGCCAGGTACCAGGCCCTGTGATAATGGTTATAAGCTAGATTAGGATCTAATGCATTGGCGCGTTCAAAAGCGTATTCGGCCATTACCCGATCCTGTCCGAAATAGGTATTGTAATGTGAAAGTGCCGCCCAGGCCAGGGCTATGGTAGAATCCAGCTGTATCGCTCTTTCAGCAGCCGCCAGGGCTTTTGGAAACACATCAGGAGGAGGATCGGGGCTGTGACCCAGGGTAACATAGGCTTCGGCAAGCCATGCCCAGACATATGCGTCAGCCGGATTTCTATTCAAGGCCTCTTGCAAATAAAACAAACCCTGTCCCCAATTGGCCGGCGTCGATTTATTCAGATAGTATTTGCCCTTCAGGTAAAGCTCATACGCCTCGGGTCGAATAGAACGCAGACCCGACCACAGTTCGGCGTCTTCTGGTTTGACAACTATGCCCATCTGGTTTGAAAGGTCAGCAGCAACCTCCGCCCATAAAATCTTTACTTCTGAAATATCCCTGGAATAGCTTTTTTGCCACACGGGCTCAGCATCTATGAATTCTCTCAGTGTAATCTGTATGGTAAACAGATTTGAATCCCGCTCAAAGCTTCCTTCAACAAAATAATCAATGCCCTTGATCACATTTAAAATCAGAGAGCTGGTTTGGTCAAATCCAGAGGTAAAGACCTTTGTGGATTCTTGACGAATGACCTTTAACTCATTAACCCTGGAGAGTTCATCGATCAGTTCCTGGGTCATACCGGTCTGAAAATAGGATTCTTCTTCATTCACCGTTGAAGTTTTAAACGGGATAACAGCCACTTTTTTAGTTTCCGGCAAAGCGGGTCCGTCGTTCCAATTTGAGCCCGCCCAAAAACTAATGACCAAAAGCAACAAGACTCCTGCTGCAATGGAAACCGCTATTACTCTATTGAGTCTCCGATTCGCTGTTGTCGAGGATTCCGGGCTTGTGTCAATATCATCGGTCTTTTGGATTCCATCTCTTGTCAAATCATAATACCAGGAAAAACCGATCCAAAAAACAAGGCCAACGGTCAGAATATAAATCAAGAATTTGAGGGCAGTATCCGGAGCATTGAAAGCGGGGAATAAAATAGAAGCAATTTGAATGACAACCCATGAAATTGCCAAATAGGCGATGGTAGATTTGAAAACATGCCTGCGCTTAAGCTCAGATATCAATTTACTCCATTTCATTCGGCAAAACAGTTACCTGTGTCTAGGACTCCGGATGATATTCCAGAGGGGCTGGGTCGGGTAAATTCATATCTCGAATGAGCTGAATGAACCTGGAATCCTTACGTATTTCATCGGGAACCCACATGACTCTTAACCCAATAAACCAGGGATCCATATTTTCAATCTTCCAGACTTCAAAGGATTTGTCATAATCACCCAAATACGCATAATAAATACCAATAAACAAGTCAAAAAAGTCATTAGGAGGCATTTGTTCCATTTCCTTGAGAATGGCTTTCGCTTCCTCAATATGTCCAGTCTGTAATAAGGCTAGGCCATAGCCCGGGTATTTCCAGAAAGGATTGAGTTCAGCACATTGTTTCAAAAGTTCCAAGCCCTCTTCCTCTTTACCCTGGTCAATATATATCCTGCCTCGAATGAGCATGCTTACCGAATAATCAAAATCACCCTTCTCACTCATTAGAGAAGCTTTTTCTGTTTGTTCTATCCCTTCTTCATACATACCAACCCAACGATATAATTCTCCCAACCACGCTGTCTGATAAGGGGTGAAAGGATCCAGCTCCTGAGCCAGTTTATGCTCTTCAATGGCTTCATTCATTCTTCCAAATAACGCCAGGTACCAGGCCCTGTGATAATGATTGTCCGCAAGATTAGGATCTGATGCATTGGCCCGATTAAAAGCGTATTCGGCCATGGCCCAGTCTCTTCCGAAATAGGTGTAATAGTGCGATAAAGATGCCCAGCCCAGTGCAACAGTAGAATCAAGTTCAATCGCCCTTTCTGCTGCTTCAAGAGCTTTGGGAAATGTATCAGGAGGAGAATTTGGACTACCATGTCCCAGTATGAATATAGGCCTCTGACAGCCAGGCCCAGGTATTTGCATCTGCAGGGTTTCTATCCAGCGCCTCCTGCAAATACACCAAACCTCGCTCCCAGTCGGCAGGGGTCGATTTATTCAGATAGTGTTTCCCTTTTAAGTAGAGTGCATAGGTTTCCGGGTCAACCGGTTGACGACCTGACCCGAATTTGACATTTGCAGGTTTGACAATAATTCCCATTTGACTTGCCAAATCTGCAGCAACATCCGCCCACATTGCTCTTATTTCAGAAAGGCCTTTGGCATACCTTTTCTGCCAAACAGGCTCCCCGTTTATCGTTTCTCTCAGGATGACCTGGACGTGAATCCCATCGGTTTCCCGCTCAAAGCTTCCCTCAACAAAATAATCAATGCCCTTGATCACATTTAAAACCAGGGAACTGGTTTGATCAAATCCTGAAGTCAAAACCTTGGTAGATCTTTGGTGGATGACCTTTAACCGATCCACTTTCGAAAGTTGATTAATAAGCTCGTCGGTCATACCGCTCTGAAAATAGGCTTCTTCTTCATCCGACCATTGAAGTTGAAAACGGGATAACCGCCACTTTTTTAATTTCTGGTATGGCAGGGCCTTCGTTCCAGTTCGAACCGGCCCAAAAACTAATCACTAAAAGCAACAAGACGCCCACAGATAGAGAACCCGCAATCACTTTATTCAATCTGCGATTGGCTAACTGCAATGATTCCGGACTCGTGTCAAGGGCATCCGTCTTTTGAATTCCTTCTCTTGTCAAATCATAGTACCAGGAAAAACCAATCCAAAAAACGAGCCCGACCGCCAAAATATAGATCAAGACCCTCAGGGCAGTATCCGGTAGGTCTAAGGCCGGTAATAAAACTGAAGCAATTTGAATGACAACCCAAGAAATGGCCAAATAGGCGATGGTAGATTTAAAAACATGCCTGCGTTTGAGTTCCGATATGAATTTACTTAGTTTCATCTCGTAAAATATTCAATATGTCTACGACTCCGGATCATACTCCAAAGGAGCAGGGTCTGGTAAATTCAGGTCTCGCATGAGCTGTATGAACCTGGGATCTTTGCGTATTTCATCGGAAACATAATAAGTTCTTAACCATGGAAAACCATAACACTTGTTTTCACTATTCCAATATTCAAATGATTTGTCATAATCACCCAAATAGAGCGTAAGTAATGCCAATAAATAAGTCCAACAAATCACTGGGAGGCATTTGTTCCATTTCATTGAGAATGACTTTTCCTTCCTCAATAAATCCGGTTTGTATCAGCGCCCAGCTATAAAATACTACAGAGGTCGGATCCATTTCAGCATTTTGTTTTAAAAGCTCCAGGCCCTCTTCCACTTTTCCCTGATTTATTAAGATCCTGCCCCTTGAGCAAACATTCCTAGTATACATAAATCCCCCTCATCCTCCATAAGGAGGCTTTTTCGACCTTCTATTAACGCTTCTTCATACCTGCCAACCATTAGGTACAATTCTCCCAACCACGCCGTTTGAGAAGGAGTGAAAGGATCCAGCTCCTGCGCCATTTTATGCTCTTCAATGGCTTCATTCATCTTTCCAAATAGTGCCAGGTACCAGGCCCTGTGATAATGATTGTCTGCAAGGTTCGGATCCAAGGCATTGGCCCGATTAAAAGCGTATTCGGCCATGGCCCAATCTCTTCCGAAATAGGTATGATATTGCGATAAAGAGGCCCAGCCCTGGGCAACGGTGGAATCCAGATCAATGGCCCTTTTTGCGGCTTCAAGCGCTTTGAGAAATACCTCAGGAGGCGCGCCTTCGTGCCCCAGATTAATATAGGCCTTCTGATATCCAGGCCCAGGTATTTGCATCTGCAGGGTTTCTATCCAGCGCCTCGTGCAAATACAACAAACCTCGCTCCGTGTCAGCAGGTGTCGATTTATTCAGATAGTGTTTCCCTTTCAGATAAAGTGCATAGGCCTCCGGGTCAACCGGTTGACGACCCGACGTGAATTTGACATTTGCGGGCCTGACTGCAAGACCCATTTGACTGGCGAGGTCAGCGGCTACATCCGTCCATAGATTTCGTATTACAGAAAGTCCTTTGGAATATCTTTTCTGCCAGACAGGTGTCCCGTTCATAGTTGCTCTGAGGATGATATGAACGTGAATCCCATCGGTTTCCCGCTCAAAGCTTCCCTCAACAAAATAATCTATGCCCTTGATCACACTTAAAAATTGGGAACTGGTCAGGTCAAATCCTGAAGTCAAAACCTTCGTCGATTTTTGACTGATCACCTTTAACCGATCTACTTTGGCGAGTTCATCGATAAGCTCCTGGGTCATACCGCTTTGAAAATAGGCTTCTTCTTCATCCGACATTGAAGTTGAAAACGGGATAACAGCCACTTTTTTAATCTCTGGTATGGCAGGGCCTTCGTTCCAGTTTGAACCCGCCCAAAAACTAATCACTAAAAGCAACAAGACGCCCACAGAAAGGGAACCCGCGATCACTTTATTCAACCTGCGATTGGCTAATTGCAATGATTCCGGACTCGTATCAATGGCATCCGTCTTTTGAATTCCTTCACTTGTCAAATCATAATACCAGGAAAAACCAATCCAAAAAACGAGCCCGACCGCCAAAATATAGATCAAGACCCTGAGGGCAGTATCCGGTACGTCTAAGGCCGGCAATAAAACCGAAGCAATTTGAATGACAACCCAAGAAATGGCTAAATAGGCGATGGTTGATTTGAAAACATGCCTGCGTTTGAGTTCCGATATGAATTTACTTAGTTTCATCTCTTAACAACAGCATCACTAGCACTAAGTAATCAATAATGATAAGACCTTCTAAGTTACGTATTTATATTGGTTTTTGCACAGTAGGAACTGATTTAATTCCTAAAGAAAATTTCGATGTGCAAGCAACTTATGCTTCTGACATTTTCTTATCGCACGAATCTGCAGAAGACCAAGTTCATTTTTACGATTATGGAGTACATTTAGTGAAATTAATTTCGATCGTGATAGACCTGCAGCCTCTTTCCGGAATCAATGCAGCAGATAGAATCGCTGGGCGCATCCTGAGCAAAAAGGAACCCGACTCGAAAAGAAGATCCGGGCCGTGGGTGATCTTCAAAAAGCCATCAATGCCACCGAAGCGTATTTGGTCAGCTCAAAGCGGGCCTACCTTCCGAATGCAGACCTTTCTTCATTGTGGGTGCAAGCCTTCACTTCGATGATGCCGTTTGACAAAGAACTCGCAAAAACCCTGCGCGATCAAAGCCGGTTTTGGAGCAATCCCGAAAGCTGGAGACGCGAACCCGGAGCCATGGAGCTGATCCCTGAAATGAGAGAACTCGATGATCGTTGCGAAGAGATGATCAACACCCTCGAAATGCGAATTTCGAGAAGGTGAAGGGTGGGATTCAAATCAGATGCACCGACCAAAACAAATCAAGTACAACGATCTATGAACAAAGAAATCATCTACATCGACATGGACGGGGTCCTGGTGGATTTCGGAAAAGCCAAAAAATGGCATTTCGACAACTATCCCGAAATTCACAGGGCCTACAAGGGCCGACCTGATCAAATTCCCGGGATCTTCAAGGATCCTGACCCCATAGATGGGGCCATCGACGCCGTCAAAGAACTTGCACGTCATGACAAGTACGAATTGTTCATCGCGACCACCCTCACCCTGGGGAAACCCCGAAGCCGCCATGCACAAAAGACTCTGGGTAGAGAAATATTTCGATGACCTCTTCGAAAAGCGAATGTTCATCACCCATCGCAAAGATCTGCTCATCGGGCACTACCTCATCGACGACCGCACAAAAAATGGCGCCGGGGATTTTAAAGGCGAGCTGATCCGTTTCGGATGGTCCTACGAAGAGCTCAAATGGAACCCCTACCCCACCTGGGAGAGTGTTTTAAAGCGGTTTGGAATAGTATGATCATTTAAAAATCATGTAGAAGGCATAACTCGAACAGAAGCTTATGCGGTCTGGAAGTATTGAAAAACAAAAAAATTTTCGTTTATTTTGTATATTTCGTTTATTTCGTTTATTTTTGATGCAAATAATTATTTTATAAGGAATGGATACTAGTGAAAACATAAAAAAACCCTCTAAAGAGGAACAAAAATCAGCTTTAATATCCTATCAGGCTTTAATGTCGAGTCTTCAAGAATTAAAGGATAAAAATCCAGAAATTGAGATTGAAGAAACCAATGAGAAAATTAGGATTCCTATAAATGCTCTGAAATTATTGGCCAAAATATTGAAAGAAACTAGCCAGGGAAGACCAATATCTATAGTACCGATAGCTACAGAAGTTACCACACAAGCCGCAGCCGAAATTCTCGGCTGCTCAAGGCCTCATGTCGTAAAACTTCTAGAAGAAGGAAAGATCAAATTCACCAAAATTGGAAAGCATCGCCGAATTAGATATGAAGATGTTATTGGTTACAAGTCCAAAATGAAGAAAGAACAGGAAAGACTGATCAATGAAATAATGGACCTGGACGAAGAAACCGGATTATATGATTCATAGTGTTCGTTTTACATGTGTTTTGGACACGAATGTAATATACCCCTTATGGATCCGTGACCTTCTCTTGTGGTTCGCGTATTATGATCTTTACACTCCAAAATGGAGTAATATGATCTTTGAAGAGTGGATTGATGTTATGATTCGAAAAGGTGTATCAAAAGAGGAGGCTGTAAAAAGAACACTTAAAATGAATCTGGCTTTCCCTGATGCCTTAGTTAACAATTATGAATCTTTGATCGAAACCTTAAAACTTCCGGATCTCAAAGATCGACACGTCCTTGCAGCTGCTATTAAAACCAATGCAAATCTAATTGTGACCAACAATTTAAAAGATTTCCCGCAAGAATATCTAAACGATTTTGGTCTTTCCGCGAAATGTGCTGATGATTTTTTTACTGATATAATTGATTTAAATCATGATCTGTCAATAAAAGCTTTTAGAAAGTTGGTGCTAAACAAAAAAAGACCTCCCTATGATATTTTTGATGTTCTTGAAATCTTTAGAAACAACGGACTAAAAGACACAGCCGATTATTTTCATACTCTACTTTAGTAAACCCAACGGTTAAGTACTTTTTTAGTTAGCCAAGGGAAACCACTCTGAGACCCTATAGATCCGGATAAACAGAGAAAAAAATTCGTGAAAATGTCGAGAAGGAAATGCCTTTTA
The DNA here is from genome assembly GCA_942492425.1 of uncultured Flavobacteriaceae bacterium. Classification (GTDB taxonomy): domain Bacteria; phylum Bacteroidota; class Bacteroidia; order Flavobacteriales; family Flavobacteriaceae; genus Lutimonas. The sequence goes on along the minus strand of CALOEQ010000001.1, from coordinate 57,494 downwards.
CTATCTTTCAGCTTAACCCTATAGAACCAGACTCTCGAATCATGAAATCTTCAATTAACTGCCTCTTCTTTATCATCACTTTACTTCTTCTTGTTTCCTGCAAGCAAAATGAGAGTTCGGCCCCGGAGTCAACAGCATCCGATAGGTCTGTTTCCAGCTCCTACAAGGCGCCGTTTTTCGAGAATGACAACCGAATAGAAAAGATTAAAGAAATCGCCCCTGAATTGCATGAGTTGATCGTAAAGAACGCCGAGGAGAAGCATTTGCCCGGAGTGGCTTATGGCGTGGTGGTTGACAATGAACTGATTGTCTCTTCTGCCACAGGTGTAATCGATCTTGAATCGGAGTCACCGGCCACAACGAAATCTGCTTTTCGAATTGCGTCCATGACAAAGAGCTTCACGGCGATGGCCATTTTAAAGCTCCGGGATGAGGGAAAACTGTCGCTTGAAGATCCGGTAAGCCAATACATACCGGAGATGGAAAACCTCGAATATCTGACCGCAGACAGCCCGATCATCGACATCGAAAACCTATTGACGATGACAGCCGGATTTCCTGAAGATAATCCCTGGGGTGACCGACAGTTGGATGAATCCGATCAAATGCTGATGAATCTTGTGGCCGGAGGCATGTCTTTTTCCAACCCGCCTTCGTACAAATTTGAGTACTCCAACACCGGATATGCGCTCCTTGGAAATATCATTGCCCGGGTATCCGGCATGCCCTATCAAAAATATATCAAAGACAACATTCTGAAGCCCCTGGGCATGGAGCACACCTATTGGGAGTACGACAGCGTTCCCAAAGAAATCCTCGTGAAAGGCTATCGTTGGGAAGACGAAAACTGGAAATCCGAACCCATGCTTCATGACGGGTCGTATGGCGCCATGGGCGGACTAATCACCTCCATAGAAGACTTCAGCAAATACGTCAGCTTTCAACTATCGGCCTGGCCGCCGAGAAGTGACCCCGACATCGGGCCGGTCAAACGAAGCTCACTTCGAGAGATGCAAACCCCGCAATTCTCAAACTTGTATGCCAAAGCACGAGATTTTAAAGGAGACACCTGTGCCGTTATCTCAGGATACGGCTTTGGCCTGGGCATCGCCCAATATTGTAACGGATTGAAACGCGTATCTCATGGAGGAGCCTTGCCCGGGTTCGGAAGCAATTATGTCTATTTTCCTGAGTATGGCATAGGTCTGATGGCCTTTTGCAACCTCACCTACACCTCCCCCTGGCCCTTCAATGATATGGCAAAACTGATCTTTGAAAACGACAACCTCGAACCGCGAAAGCTACCCGCATCGGACATTCTAAAGACTCGTCAAGGACAGATCGTTGAGCTGATTCAAAGTTGGGATCCTGCACTGGAAGCAAAAATATTGGCGGAGAACTTCTATTTGGACCTGACAAGAGAGAGCTATGTCAAAGAAATGCAGGAGCTTATGGAAAAGGCCGGGCCGATTCGTTCGATCGGAGAAATTGACGCGTACAATCAACTCCGGGGCACTTTCAAAATCCAGACAGAGAAGGGTGATGTTGAGGTCTTCTTCAACCTGTCTCCCGAGAAAGACCCGTTAATTCAAATGTTGGACCTTGAATTTGAACAAAAAGATTGACTAACACAACCCCAATGAAGAAAGTCCTGTTTTACCTTGTCGCTGTTCTTGTCTTTTCCTGCGGGAGAGAGTCGGATCCCGGATTCGAGGTCACTGAGGGCGTGTCCCGGGAGTTGGCCTCCCATCGAAAGATGCAGGTCGCAGATGTAAAATACCGGCTCTCTTTCAACATCCCTGAAAAACGAGAGGACTCCATACCTTCCCGGTTGATCCTGGAATTGTCGCTCAAGGATGCCAAACATCCCCTGGTTCTCGATTTCAAGTCTGACCATGGAAACCCGGATTCGGGCATCGTCAACGGAGTCAGCGTTCCGATTGAATATCAAAAAGAGCATTTGATCATTCCCGCCGGGCAGCTGAAGAAAGGAAGAAACAAGATCGAAATTGAATTCACGGCAGGAGAAATGTCCCTCAACCGAAACGAGGACCATCTCTTTACCCTGCTTGTGCCCGACCGGGCCCGGACCCTGTTCCCCTGTTTCGATCAACCTGACATCAAAGCCACCTATGCCCTCGAGGTCATTGCTCCGGCCGGTTGGGAAGTATTGTGCGGCTCCCCCCTGGAGACTCGCGAAGAAAAGGGCGAGTTCACGGAGCACCGATTCAGAGAATCCGACAGGATGAGCACCTACCTCTTCTCCTTTGTGGCCGGCAAGTTCGACGTCGAACAATCCATCGCTACGAGCCGAAAAATGAAATTGTTCCACCAGGAAAAAGACAGCACCAAGATTCAGTTGAGCACCGGGGTGATCTTCGACCAGCATCAGCAATCCGTCGACTACATGGAACAATACACGAGCTATGATTTCCCCTTTCAAAAACTCGACTATGCCACCCTCTTCACGCATCCCTATGGCGGGATGGAGCACACGGGGGCCATTCAATACAGGCAGTCCCTGCTCTTCCTGGACAACAGCGCCACCGAGAATCAAAAACTGAGACGGGCCAAATTAATTGCCCACGAGACGGCACACATGTGGTTTGGCAACCTTGTGACCATGGATTGGTTCAGCGACGTATGGATGAAAGAGGTTTTTGCGAATTTCATGGCCGACAAGCTCGTCAATCCGGAATTTCCGGAGATCAATCATGACCTTTCCTTCTTTGTCGATCACTATCCGGCCGCCTACACCGTGGATCGCAGCCGGGGAGCCAACCCTATCCGCCAGGATCTCGACAACCTGAACAACGCAGGGTCACTTTACGGAAGCATCATCTATCACAAGGCGCCCCTAATGATGCGGCAGCTGGAAGCCCTGATCGGGGAAGACAATTTCCGCAGGGGGATCCGGGAGTACATCAAAACCTATGCAGATGGCAATGCCGACTGGAACGACCTCGTGGAGATTCTCGACAAAACCACTGAACTGGACCTGAAAAAATGGAGCGAAGTGTGGGTCAACTCCCCCGGCCGACCCATCATAACCGGCACAGTGCTTTACGACGACCTCAATCGAATCCAGTCCTTCGAGCTCGAGCAGCGGGCCGAAGACGGATCCGGGAATATCTGGCCCCAGGTTTTTGACATCGCCCTTGTTTATCGCGACAGTGTGCATACCCTCAAAGTCAGTCTGAAAGAGCAAAAGCTGCGCCTGGCCAAGGCAGAGGGACTGGCAAAACCTGAGCTTGTCATTTTCAACAGCAACGGCATGGGCTATGGCGTCTTTCCTGTAACCGCCGTGGAGCTTGAGTCAGCGCCGGAGATCAAGAACGAAATCGCACGGGCGGCCATGTACCTTAACGGCCATGAAAATGCCCTGAACGGAGTTCTTTCGGTTGACACGACCTTTGATGTGTATGCCCGTGGATTGAAAAATGAAAAAAACGAACTGATCCTCTCCCTGCTCACCAGGCAGGCCGGCCACCTGTTCTGGACCTATTTTACCGATGAAGAGCGGCTCGAGCGGCAAAACGAGATCCAGGAGCTCTTGTTCACCCGACTTCAATCGACAGAGGAACCGAGCATCAAGAAAACCCTGTTCCGGTCGTTTCAATCCTTCGCTTTTACAGGAGTCGCCCGGGACAGACTGTATCGGATCTGGAACAAGGAGCTGTCGATACCGAACCTGGTTCTGAACGAAGACGACTTCACCCAAATGGCCATGCAACTGGCCCTTTACGAGCACCCTTCAACAGGCCAGATCCTCAAGGAGGCCAGGACCGCACTCAAGGACCCCAACAAGATCGAACGCTTCGACTTCCTCCTGCCCGCCCTGTCTGCCGAACCCACGACCCGGATCGATCTTTTCCGTTCTTTCGCTCAAAAGGAAAATCGGGAAAAGGAGAATTGGGTGCTGTCGGCCTGCTACTACATCCACCATCCCTTGAGGCAAAAAACGGCAATCGAGCACCTTCCGCTCAGCCTGGAACTCATCGAAGAGATTCAGCAGACCGGGGATATTTTCTTCCCTAAAGGATGGTTGGACAACACGATCGGCATGTATTCCTCAGAAGAGGCTTATGAAGTGCTTACCGGGTTCCTGGAGGCCAATCCCGACCTGAACCCTCAACTAAAGCTGAAGATCCTGCAGTCTACCGATGACCTCTACCGGATCAGGCACCGGGAGGACTTGAAGGACTGATTGCATTAAGGGTTTTCATATTGATCAATATCATGTTTTAATAATCTGATCCTTACTATATTTAATGTCTATTTATGCAATAACCTGATGTCTTTAAAGAATCCAAAAAGAAACACTGGAACTCAAATTCAATCGAGCCAAACACAAATTTTTACATGATGGAACAGATTAATTTCACGTTAAATGGTAAGCCCGTATCCTTACAAGTGCAGGGCGAAGAGTCTTTACTAACGGTGATTCGAATTTATTTAGAGCAAACCGGCACCAAATTTGGCTGCGGCATAGGAGAATGTGGCGCGTGTACCGTCCTTGTCGACAAGGAACCGGTGCGTTCTTGTATGCTACTGGCAGAAGATTTAGACGGAAAAGAAATCATATCGATAGAAGGATTGCCAGTTGAAGGAGAATTGCACCCACTACAGAAAGCATTTATTTCACATGACGCCTTGCAATGTGGTTTTTGCACTTCGGGAATGATTATGAATGCCTATGGTCTTCTATTGCAAAATCAGAGTCCCACCCGGGAAAAAATCATTGAATCAATGGAAACCAATTTATGCAGATGTGGAGCATACAACCGAATTGTGGATGCAATAGAAACAGCAGGAAACGAAATGCCTAAAAAAGTGAAGTTATGAAATCAGCGATTGAAAATGAAACTGCATATAGCAGAAGAAGATTTATAAAGAATTTGGGTGGAGGCGTTGTTGTTGTTTTTTCTTTAGGCGGAACGTCCCTCAGTTGTGTTTTTGCTCAAGAGGATCAGCAACTTGATCAACTTGATTTTAACGCCTACCTACGGGTAAAAGAAGATGGAAGAGTCGACTGTTTTACCGGTAAAATTGAAATGGGTCAGGGAGTTATTACATCATTGGCACAGGTAGTGGCAGAGGAATTAGAAGTTTCGATTTATGATGTAGATATGATTATGGGAGACACAGAATTGTGTCCGTACGACAGAGGTACCTGGGGGTCTCTAACCACTCGATTTACGGATCCTGTATTGCGAGCTGCCGCCGCTGAAGCGAGGGAAGTATTACTTGATCTTGCCGCTGAGCATTTTGGTTCGAACAAAACTTCACTGCAGGTGAAAGATGGGGTAGTCTCTTTGAAAAATGATGCCTCTAAAAATATAGCGTATTCAGAATTGACCCAAGGCAAAAAGATCGTTCGAAGTTTGACCGAGAAACCCGAAATAAAAAAAGCCAAAGATTTTAAGTTGATCGGCAAACCGGTCAGGAGCCTGGATGCAGAGGCCAAAGTCACAGGAAAAGCGAAATATGCGGGGGATATCCTTCTACCGGGGATGGTTCATGCAACTATTGTGAGACCCGAAGTATTTGGTTCTAAAAAGGTAAAAGTGGATGCTTCAAAGTTATCTGATTTTGCCGGAGTGCAGTTGGTGGAAGAAGGTGATCTTGTAGATGTATTACATGCTGACCCGGAAGTGTCGAAAAACGCGGCTAAAAGCATTCAAGTGACTTGGGATGCCCCGGTTGCCCAGGTCAATGAAGAAACCATTTTTCAATATTTAGAGGACACAATTCAAGACAAAGAAGTATTTGAACAAGAAGGAAGTTTGGAATCAGGCAAAGAAGCGTCTACGACTTACCGCGAATCCAACTATCAGGATGGGTATAAAGCACATGCGTCAATCGAAACGCATGTGGCTACCTGTTTTTTTGAAGGAGATAAACTCACCCTATGGGCTTCTACACAAAGTCCGTTTGGCACTCGATCTTCGGTTGCGAAAGCATTGCAGATGCCTGAAGAGAAAGTACATGTAAAGCAAATTTTCCTGGGCGGAGGTTTTGGGGGGAAATCAAATAGCCAACAATCTGTTGAGGCGGCAACCCTTGCAAAATCATGCGGTAAACCGGTGCAATTGGTATGGAGCAGGAAAGAAGAGTTTATGTATGACAGGTTCCGCACGGCAGCTGTCGTAAAAGTTGCAGGAGGTGCCGACAGTGAAGGGAAACTAAAGGTTTGGGATTTTGATATTTACTGTGCCGGAACCCGGGGTACAGAATTGTTTTATGACATTCCCAACAAACGAATCAGATTTTTCAATCAATCAGGTGTTCATCCGTTTCAAACGGGTGCCTGGAGGGCTCCGGGAAACAACACGACCACTTTTGCAAGGGAATCCCACATTGATGTGGTGGCACATGCTGCCGGAATCGATCCGTTGGATTTTCGATTGAACAATCTGGCTAATCAAGAGATGTTTGATACACTGGAACTAGCTGCGAATACCTTTCAGTATGCCAAAGAAAAAGAACCAGGACATGGCTATGGCATAGCATTAGGACAGGATGCCGGCACTTTGGTGGCAATGATTGCCGAAGTATTTGTTGACAAGGAAACAGGTGTGGTGCAACCCCTTCGGGTCGTTTGCGCTCAGGATATGGGACAAGTCGTAAATCCGCATGGTGCCACGTTGCAAACGGAAGGCGGAATAACCATGGGAATAGGGTATGCCTTATCCGAGGAGATAGAGTTCAACGGTGGTAAAATGAAAACCGCGAATTTCAATCGTTATGAAATCACCCGGTTTTCAACAACACCAAAAATAGAGTGTGTTTTTATCGATAAAATGGATGCCAAACCACAAGGCGGAGGAGAGCCTGCTATTATCTGTGTAGGAGCGGCCATAGCGAATGCTGTTTTTGACGCTTGTGGTGCAAGGGTAAACCGTATGCCAATCACTCCAGAAAGAATACTGGCTGCTGCAACATAAATAAAACCTGTTGCGTTAAAATTGAGTTTTTGAAGGTTGCATGTAAATTATCACGAATTACCTGCAGGAACTGATTTCACCCCTTTATTGAAAGGGTTAAATAATGATAGCTGTCATTGCCCCCACTACGGATATATTTTCGATGGAAAATTTAAAATAATCTATGATGATGGTACAGAGGAGGTGTTAGAATCTGGAGATATAATTAAGACTAATTTTCAGCGTCTGCCAGCTTCTTGGTATCCACATATTGTTGAAAGGCAGTAATTTTTCCTTCGTCATCAAGTGTCCATAAATGTGCGGCTTGTGCATTATAGGACTTTCCTGTTGCTTTTACTTTAGCATCATATCTTAGGGTAGCTAAGACCATGTTGTCATTCATGCCGTGGACTTTTACATCCTGCAATCCAAAGTGCTCATGGATAGCTCCAAGACGTGCAAACACACCTTCTAAAATCGCATCTGGACCAATATATGGATTGCCATCAGCAAGCGAATTGCTTTCAGCTTCATTCCATTCAATTTTAGGATGCATCAATCCCAAAACAGTGGGCATATCTCCAGTGGAAAAAGCATTGTACAAGGAGTCAATAATTTGAATGTTTTCTTTAGTTGTCATGATTGTAGTTTTAGTTGGTTATTAAATTTCCCTCAAGTGAAGACCTTTTCAATTCTATTAGGGTTGATAGAAAGGAAATAGGTCACTCTTACGGAAAATATAAATAGGATTGCTCTTGTTATTCATTGTAGGTTTTAAAATCCTCCAGGTGTTCTGCAGCTTCTTCCAAATCCATAATGAGGAAACCGAAACCAACCCCGGGTTCTGTATTGTCTTTTCCGATCTGAAAACTCAAATATTTCCCATCGTCTGATATTACTCCCTGATTGGCCTTGTATCCCTTATAGTCAGTGAAATGAGTCAACCTTTGCATTTCGCCTGACCCGTCCAATTTCAATTTGTACAGATCAAGCAAGGGCCAGGCACTTTTGTCTGAGGGTCCGTGTTCAACCAGGGTATGCAAACCGTCAGGGAATATTCCTTCAGGCTCATCGTAGCAACAGGGAGAGTCAGTGATCGTTCTGTATTCTCCGGTTTCGCTATCTACCATATAAACATCGGTATTATTGCCATTATTGATCGTGTAAACTGCAAACGTCACTTTTACATCTTCCGGCGGAACAAGATTTTGTGTTTCAAGACTTGCATGACCCAGTGAAAAAGGCAACTGCTTTGAATCAAAAACCACCCTTTCATTGGCTAACTTGGGTATCCCGTCTTCATAAACTATTTCGGCCATCAATAGCTTTGCCCTGTTTTTTCCCAACTCCGGGATCTGGCGGTCTCGATGCGTCCAGGCTATTCTCATCCGATTTCTGGAAACCGCTGGCCCTTCAGCGCACAGGGTATTCAAAGGAACCGGGGGTGTTTCACCCCTTTTATCCATGACGTACAACCAGGTAAGGTCACGTGCTTTGTCCCTTTCTTCCTTGTCAGTAGGATCAAAGGGCGCATTTGGACCGGAAAGCAGAATGTCGCCATTTGATAAATACATGGCCCTTGTAAAACCGTAATGATTAAAATGTCGGGTTTTTGGACGTATAATTCCGGTTGCCAATTCCAATTCATACACTTCACCCATGGGTTTATCCAAAAAAAGAATGAATCGGCCATCATGAGACCAATCGGGACGTTCTCCAAAACCGCTTACAAGTTTTATATAGGGTGGCAAATTATCTATCGGACTGCCGTTTTTTGAACCCGCTTCAGATTCAACATGGCCTTGTCCAAGTACACCAATCGTATGAAGCAGTATGCATACAAGAAGTATTTGTCGTTTGAAAATAGTCCTTTTTAATGTTTTCAATAAGTCATAATTTAAAACTGTTCTGAATAAAGTATCGTCTGTAACTAAAGATATCGGTATCGGCTATGAGTAATTGGGTGGCTTAATTGACAATCATCTCGAGGCGATAGTCAGCTGTGGTGTTTTGGGCACCTTTCATAAGATATACTCGTATGCGATAATCTCCGCTTTTCTCCGTTTTACCCTCAAACTGATTCCCGTTTATAGAGCCATTATAAACAGCTACGTATTTCTCTCCTGGTTCCATTATGTTGAAGTAAATGCCACCGTTTTGGCTTGTCAGGCTTATATTTATGGACTGTCCCTCACGGACGTTCAATAGATAATCCATAGTTTCACGACCCGATATGGAACCTTCAATAGTGGCGCTGCTGGCCCCCTTTTCAAATGCCACACGTTCCGTTGGCAGGTCTTGAGCCCAGCACTCCGATGTTGAGAGGCTAAAAAATAACAATACGGCTGAAAGAATTAATCCACGTGTTAAAAAATATTTCATGATTTCAGATTTAGAAATTAATTGTTTTTAAAGTTATATGATTTTTCTCAAAACTCTACTTTCGTAATTAGTTCCGGGGTCTTCGGGTCACATTCGGCTTAATTTAACTATTTTAGAATCTCAAAACTTTCTCCTATGACAAATCTTATTACGGGTAAAAACTCTGCACAAGGGTTTATGGTTGTTCTGTTATTCTTTCTAATCGCTTTCAGTTGTAAAGGGCCGGTAACAGATCAAAAAGAAATCAGCGTTGAACATCAAAGCCTATCTCCTATACCCGATTCTTTAAAGATTTTCTTGGATTCTACAATACGTGATATGGCACTGACCCATAAAGTTAGAATGCTGGTCAAGGTTGAAAAGGACGGGAAAATGGCATCCTATATGGGCTATGATGGGAGAAAGGATACGGCAATCCTTGATTTTAGGCTCCCTTTTGAAATAGGAAGTACTACTAAAATGTTTACGGCTTCAGCCATTTTACAGTTAATCGAGCAAGGGAAATTTGATTTAGAAACGCCCTTTAAAACGTTGCTCCCATATGATATAAACTATGATGGCCTGGCTCTGGTAAATGGTGTTGACTATATTGATTCGATAAAGGTGTATAATTTATTGAATCATACCTCTGGGATGCCCGATTATTTTATTGCTGGGAGCGATGAAGAAGAACTTGCCAAGAATGGAGACGCCAGCCTTCGTTTTAGCTTTAACGATCTGATCTCCCTTTCTAAAGAAAGCTCCAAAGAAAGATTTGTACCGGGTAGCAAATTTGAATACAGTAACATCAACTACATTTTTTTAGGTAAAATTATTGAAGAGGCTTCCGGACAATCCTACACGGATTATATTCAAGAACATATTTTGGACCGTTTAGGTATGCATAAAACTTATTTTGGGACAAAAAATGCTCCTTTAAGAATGGCTCAGGGTCACTTTAAAGGAAAAAACTCAGAAATGCCTTATTCGATGGCTGGATCTGCAGGTGAGATCATTTCAACCTTAGACGATATGATTATTTTTATTGACGGATGGTACGAAGGAAAATTATTTTCTAAGGAAGAAACCGTGAACCTTGTAAAGAATAAATACTTTATGGATATGGGAGCCAATATGGGTATAAATTACGGTTTAGGCTGTATAAACTTGATCGACCAATCATTGGGTCATGCCGGCGAAACCTTCGGATTTGATGCTTATACTGCAGCATTGTCGAATGACTATCGTTTTACCATGTATTCTGATGATCCCGGACTATTGGACATATGGGCACCTGCAATTATCATTTCTACACGTCTTGGGCAAGAAAAATCCCAAATAGCGATGTAGAAGTCGGGATAGAAAAAAACTTCAGTGGAAACTGAAGTTATTCATTGGCATTTAAATCCTTATTGCGGCCGCTTAGGGAGAATTATCACAAATGAATTGTAGGCTACCTTTTTTTTAATTCAAATAAATCTTTTCGCCTGTCCTTAAGATTTCTTACACTTCCAAACTGATGAAGTTCTCTGAGTAGGTCAATATCCAAATCAGCAATTAATATCATCTCCGTATTAGGTGTGGCTTCTGCCTTTATGCCATTGGTGGGAAAAGCAAAATCACAAGGAGTGAAAACCATAGATTGAGCATATTGAATATCCATATTGTGCACATTCGGTAAATTGCCTACACTTCCTGCAATCGCCACATAACACTCATTCTCGATCGCTCTTGCCTGAGCACAATTTCTCACTCTTGAATATCCATTTTGCGTATCTGTCAAGAACGGGACAAAGAGTATGTCCATCCCTTGATCTGCAAGCAATCTGCTCAATTCTGGAAATTCCGAATCATAACAAATGAGCACTCCAACTTTACCACAATCGGTATCAAATACTTTTAGTTGATCCCCTCCTTGCAATCCCCATACCTTTGCTTCATCAGGTGTTACGTGTAATTTTTCATATCGCTCAACTGTTCCATCTCTTTTGCATAGATAACCTACATTATAAAGTTTATCGTCCCTGATTTCAGGCATACTTCCTGCAACAATGTTTATGTTGTATGAAATAGAGAAATTGGAAAACTTCTGCACAATCTCTTGGGTATGTTTAGCCAATTCCCGAATCGCTTCTGACTCGCTTAGGTGATTGTCTTTTGCCATGAGAGGTGCGTTGAAAAATTCGGGGAATAACGCAAAGTCAGACCGATATCCCGCAACAGCGTCAATGAAGTATTCTGCTTGTTGAAGCAAAGTCTCTATGTCCTGGTAGGGTCTCATTTGCCATTGAATCAGGCCCAATCGCACAACTTTTTTCTTGATGGCTGCTTTCTGGGCAGGCTTCTGATAGTAAATGTTGTCCCATTCCAATAATACGGCAAATCCCTTTGAAGAAAGATCTCCTTCCAAATACCCTTTAAGGATTCTCGCAGGATGAAAATCATTCGACATTTGAAAATTCAAGACTGGGTCGTGAATCTCCTTGCGTTTGACCTTCTCTATGTATTCTTTCGGACTTAGATTATCGGAATATTTATGATAATTGGGGATTCGTCCTCCAAAAGCAATTCCTCTCAGATTCATTTTTTCACAAAGCTCTTTCCTGTAATCATACAGTCTTCTTCCGAGCCTCAATCCCCTGAATTCAGGTTTAATGAACACATCTATCCCGTATAATACGTCACCTTCATTATTATGGGAATTAAATGTATAATCAGCGGTTATTTCTCGATATGTATGGCTATCATCGAACGTGTCATAATCAACAATTATTGACAAAGCGCAACCAGCTATCTGACCATTCACCTTTATGACAACCTGACCTTCAGGAAATTTATTCAGCAAACTATTGATATGATCCTCCTTCCAGTAAGCATCTGGCATCGAGGAGTATGCAATTTGCATCACATCCTTGATCTCTAAATAGTCTTCAATTCGAAGGTATAGCAATTCAACTTTATCTATTTCGCTAAGTTTCATCTTTCATTTTATAATACTAGCCAACGGTTTGTGTATGATTATTGGCATTTCTTGTTAATCCTTAATGTTACTCTACCGTTAAACTTCGGTTCTCTTGAATTTTAAATCCCTTTCAATGGCTTCTATCATTTTACCGGCAATATCTTTATTTGATGCACCTTCGATACCTTCTAAGCCCGGCGATGAGTTTACCTCTAATAACAGCGGACTATTTTGACCGCGAATAATATCCACACCTGCCACTTTTAGTCCCATGGTTTTGGCAGCGAGAACGGCAATACGGCGTTCTTCGGGAGTGACTTTAATGATTTTTGCTGTGCCGCCCATGTGTATGTTGGCTCTAAACTCTCCGGGAGCAGCCGTACGCATGATGCTTTCTACAACCTTCCCGTTGATAACAAAACAACGAATGTCTTTACCATTAGCTTCCTTCACGAACTCCTGAACCAAGATATTTGCTCTAAGACTTTTGAACGCATTTATCAAACTCTCGGCTGCTTTTTTAGTTTCGGCCAATACAACGCCCTTACCCTGGGTGCCTTCCAACAATTTTACAATTAGTGGTGCACCACCTACCATTTTAATCAACTCATCTGTATCGAGTGGAGAGTTTGCAAAACCAGTCGTGGGAATTGGCAATCCACTATTAATGAGCAATTGCAATGAGTAAAGTTTATCTCGCGACTGGGTGATTGCTGAAGCTGAATTAAGCGTGTAAACTCCCATGGCTTCGAAATGACGTGTAAGCGCCGTACCATAAAAGGTGGCACTTGGGCGAATACGTGGTATGATGGCATCAAAATCTTCTAAGATGCGACCACCGCGGTAGTGCATCTCCGGATTCTTACCATCAAGTTTTATATAGCAATCTTTGATGCTTAAAAACTCCATATCGTGCCCCCGTTCCTGACCTGCTTCCATAATTCGACGATTGCTGTACAAATCGGGATTAGATGCCAACAAACCAATTCTTAATCCTGTTGGTTTAACAATGTTGGTGCTGTAATAGGTTTCTAACACATCAGGTGATAACTCACCCAATAATAATGATGCTTCAGGGTCAACCAACATTTTGCCACTCATGGCCTGACGACCAAGCAGCATGCGGTATCCCATGGAGTCACGGTTGGTTAAGGTAACTTCAATCTCCCATGTGTCTTCAGCTATTGAGATCCCTATTTTTATCACAAAACGCTTTTCGCTCTGACCGCTTGAACTTTTAACCCTGCGCTTGTCAAAAACAGGTGCTTCGCAATGGATGGTAGTTTTACCATCATTTTGCAATGGATGTACTTCAAAACTTACCCACGGATTCCCATTTTTCTTATACGGCGTTATGTTTACGGCATGCAGTGCCGATGTTTTGGCTCCGGAATCAACTCTGGCCTTTATTGCCGGTATATTAATCTGGGGTAAAGCGCACCATTCTTCACTTCCTACTATTATTTTTTTTTCAACCATTTACATTGTTTATTTAACACATTGAGTCATTACTTTTTTTAATTGCATTGTGTCTAACGTGTTTATTATGCGTAGTTGCACGGGTTAGCACTTAACTTTGCAAGTATACACCAAATAAAAATCCATTATAATCATTCTTGAAGGGGACAATGGTAATTTTAGTAGGGTATGAATTTAGTGTTTTACTGCTTTCAAATTCACTAAAAATCTCAGAGTAATTGACTTTTTGGGCAATAGCAGGAGAAGAGCTTCCATTCGCTTCTGGATTTTGATATGATTCGCAAAATCACCGGGCAAATATGCCCGATCAAAAAGATCGCTAAAGCTCCTGGTTCTTCTGGTCAGCGCATCGGACCTGGGTCGGGTGCGATACCAACTCATTCCCGGCATCTACTGAATTTGAGCAAATCTGTAACAACACCCCTAATCGTTCGTCCTACCTGGACACCAATTCAATCCATTCATGAATAAATTGATCAAAACTGCCCGAATTGCCGGATTCTGGTATTTGCTGCTGGCCATTTTTGGGATACTTGGATTCATGGTTTTTCACTCGCAGATATACCTTTCGAGCGACCCTGAAAAGACACTTACCAACCTGATCGAGCAGGAATCGCTTTCAAGGGTGCGTCTGCTGTTTGAGCTGTTGATTGTCCTTTCACAGGCTCTAGCCGCCTTATGGTTTTACAAATTATTTAAGGGCATCAGTGACTGGCAGGCCTGGGCGGTCGGAATCTGGGGAAGCATCAATGCAGTTGTCATCATGATCAGTGCCATTGCAATGGCTGGTGCCATACAAATCGCAGGTTCCGAGGTTCAGACTTTTGAAGACAAGGTGCTATTAATAGACCTCCTGGGCCAATTGATCAAACATTCGTGGAATGTTGGCGGCCTGTTCTTCGGACTGTGGCTGATTCCGATGGGACACATCATAGTCACTTCAAAAAGAATGCCCCTATGGCTGGGGCGAACGCTGATCCTGGGCGGGATCGGTTACATCCTGAGCACGCTGATCTCCTATATGGGATTCCAGCATTCCCTGTTAAACGTTTTGACAATTCCGGCAACTGTCGGGGAATTCTGGATGATCGGCTATCTGCTGATCTATGGAATACGTCCTTCGAATTAGCAAAATACGATCTGAAGAAAAAAAGAAAAACCCCATTGAAGCTCTCCAGCGGCTAATGGGGTTTGTGATTAATTAATCATCTAATTTTAGAACGTTTTCATAGCCAATCTATTGCGTTGAGATCCTTCATTTTTAAAGGTGATCTTCACTTCAATTTTAGCCTTGAATTTTAGATTCTATCATTTCGATAATGCCTTCGGCGGTTTTTATAAGATCATTCGTCTGGAGAAGACTTACAGACAATGCCAATTCTCTGGTGGCCAGCAGGCCTTCAAATTCTATATCGTCGAACATACGTTCATAATCACTTCTAAAATTCGAATCGATGGAGCGATCGAACAATTCAAGATCTTTATACTGAACCTGTTTGTTTACATTTTGGATCGAAACATACTTGCGAATGAAAGGGTAAAATTCATAACGAAGGGTCTCACTGGCATAAATCTCATCTTCTATGACATCATCGAGTTGTTCCGGCCAGAGGATCAGGGCCTCTTTGATTTCAACCTGGCTCATCGAATTTATTTTTCCGGAAGCAAACAATATGTCCAATGTACCTGTTTTGTTGTTATATGTGGGATTGATGAACAAAATGGCCATGATGCTGTCCAGTTGCGTTTCTGAATACCTATTCGTACCGCTCTTGATGACCGAATAAAGCGCATTGGTAGCCCCCAGAATATTTTTTCGGAATTCATTGTTTTCCCGACATTCCTCAACTACATTGATAAAGTCCAGTTTTATGCTTTCAAGAATCTGGATTTCTTCAATTTTGGATTTACGTTCTTCATTCCAGTTGTTGATCTGAAGTGCGATGAGTATCCCCACAACTACCAGCAATATCTCTCCAATGGCATATCTGCTATACTTGAGAAACTGGCCATCCTTGGCTAGATTATATCTAATCTTACGGAAAAAGGGAATCATGGTCAATTGATATTCGCGCCTGCCCGCCACCTGGCCCTATCGCTAAAAATGTCTGCCAGACATTTTCTTCACGCTCAGTCCTGGAAGAAAGGGATCATTTATTGGGTTGTTGATGCCTCAAGGTACGAAAATCCCGAAAACCTCTTATTGGGCCAAGTCATTGATTTTGAATACGGCTTTTATAAAATCGCTGCGAATAATCTCACATATTACATAAGCCCAAAGAATTTAAAGGAACCTGATTTTGATTTTTTCGATAAACGAGATTATGTCTTCGAACTGAGAAATGTAAAAGAGTCAATAGCTGAGTGAGAAGAGGGTAGGAATGACCGAGGAGATGGCAAAAGTCGGAGGTCTATACCCCGATTCGAAGAATGATTCCAGCGAACAAAAAACCCCTCCATTTCTGAAGGGGTAGGCCAGTGTGATTCTCAGTTGGACAACGCCGGGTTATCTATGTAATAGAGCACCCTGCTTGATTTCTTCGTTTCTACATAATATTCGTTTAATTCTATATCGAATGAATTATTTGAATATTTATGTATGGTCAAAGTGGTTTCTACTTCACCATCCTTTTCGGGAATACCGATTCTATAGGTGTGAAGGATGGAATCCCTTGTTTTATTCGTCTGCAGAACGATCGAATCATTCACCGTGAAATAACAGTCTTCGATATGCGATTCCTGTTCGAACGATGGGGTCACCACCATGTGCTCAGATGATATATAGTTCTGTTGTGAATATGACATCATACCGAATATCATGAACAATGGTATAACTATTTGTCTCATTGTGTTTGAATTAGAGTTCACCATAAAGATAGGATGACGCTAATTCTTAAAACATGACAAATCTCACCAAATCAGGCAGGGAAAAAAACAGGCTCTATTTGTTCTCGTCTAAATACTTTTTGATCTCTTGACGCAACTCGACATTCATATCTCTGTAACTGTCGAGATTTTTATAAACGAAATCACTTTGTTTCAGGCACATGGAGAATATATTAATCGCCCATTTTGTCCGGATCAATTCTTCATAGTTGGTCCTGTATTCTTCACCCGTAAGTTGCCATTCCGGGATTGAATTGTTTTTGTTCAATGTGAGGAGTATGTCTCTGGAATCATAAATATCACTTTCATTATAGTCTATTGATCCCAATAGATTGGCATAGATTTCAGTTGACCAGGAGGAACCGGTGCGCTGAAACTTTCATGGTCATCACAATAAAATGTACGGGTAAAACAAAAAGTTAATATCTTTATGGATCAGGCGTAGTATTGGGTATCGATCAAGAAGTATCTGATGCTTT
Organism: uncultured Flavobacteriaceae bacterium; assembly: GCA_942492425.1. Taxonomy (GTDB): domain Bacteria; phylum Bacteroidota; class Bacteroidia; order Flavobacteriales; family Flavobacteriaceae; genus Lutimonas. The sequence continues at coordinate 40,401 of CALOEQ010000001.1, read as the reverse complement.
TTTTTACAGCAAATCAATTCAAAATCATATGAAAAATAGAATCCTTTCGTGCATGGTCATTTTTGTGATTCTGGCTTCTTGCCAGGAAAAAGCCAAAGAAGTGGAAACCCAGGCTAAGGCCGACATTAGATTTGACAGTCATCCTGTTGCCGAGAGCCACAGGACTGTCATCGCGGAGAAATACAACGCGGGTGAGGCAAATTTTGCATCCCATTACGTGATCGTTACCTGGGGTTGTGGTTCAGGTTGTGTGACCGGGGCCATGGTTGACACGCGGGATGGATTTGTGTATCCTATGCCCGAGGACAAGGAATGGGGCGGAAATGGCACTTATATTGATTCAAAGAAGGAAAGCCCTGTGCTTTTGACCGTCGCAGTGGCGCAATCGCCTACCGGTGAAATTGAAGAGAGTCGCAAATACTGGGAATGGAGTGAAGACTCAAAAACATTCAAGTTTGTCAAAGAGGAATCCGTCGTTGTGAAAAGCAGCGAGTAAAATCTCCTTAGTTCACTCCTCAAAAACTCAATTTTCTTATCTTTAAGCATCAACAACCAAACCCTTTTGCTCATGCGAACACCTATCTTTTTTTTACTGGCATTCCTCCTTTTTCTACCCTTCGATACTTCGGCCCAGCAGCTTTCGCCGGAGCAGATGGATCAATTGAAATTCCGACATATTGGTCCTGTTGGCAACCGGATCATTTCAGTCACCGGCATTGCTGGAGATCCCTTGACCTACTATGTGGGGGCCGCCTCGGGAGGGATTTGGAAAACGGTGGATGGCGGCATTAACTGGAAACCTGTTTTCGATAAACAACGCGTGCATTCCATCGGAGCACTTGCCTTGGCACCCAGCGAACCGGAAGTGGTTTACGCCGGAACTGGAGAGTCCTTTATCCGATCCAACATTTCCATAGGCAATGGCGTTTGGCGCTCGACCGATGGCGGAGACACCTGGACGCATCTCGGACTCGAAAATACGGGAAGGATCAGCAGAATCGTTGTTCACCCGACCAATCCTGACGTAGCCTACGCAGCTGCCCTGGGTCATGGCTATAAACCTCAACAGGAACGCGGCATATACAGGACCACCGATGGCGGCAAAACCTGGAAGCAGGTGCTGCACGTCGACAAAAACACGGGTGCTTCCGATCTGGTCATGGATCCTTTTAATCCTCGCATTCTCTTTGCAGGGATGTGGTCTCTCGAAATTCGTCCGTGGACACGCACAAGTGGTGGGCCCGGTGGTGGCATTTACAAGTCAGTCGATGGTGGCGAGACCTGGAAAAAATTGGAAGGCAATGGTTTGCCAGAAGGAGAGGTAGGCAAGATTGCCCTGGCCATGACAGCCGCCCAGCAAGGGAGACTCTATGCTTTGATTGAAACCGGTGATGGCATCCCGCTCGACGGTCAACCTACCAATACGGGAGAGCTTTGGCGAACCGAAAACAGAGGAGATTCCTTTGCCCTGATCAATTCAGACAGAGACCTCACCGGCCGTGGAGCCTACTATACACGATGCGCAGCCTCACCAGACAACCCCAATGAAATACACTTCTTCACCGCAGCATATGCCACCAGCATTGATGGAGGCAAAACGGCTACAGCGGCACCAGAAGGAACGGCCCCCAACTGGGATCACCATGAGATGTGGATAGACCCCACCAATGGCAACCGGCAGATCGTCGTAGGCGATGGCGGACTTTCGATAAGCCATAACCGGGGGAAATCCTGGTACAGGGTGCAACTACCGGTGGCCCAACTGTACCATGTGACCACAGATACGGAAGTCCCCTACAATGTGCTGACCAACCGGCAGGATGGCCCTTCGATGAAAGGCCCCAGCAGAAGTCGCATGCAAAGCTTTTTTGGCAGTTTTATCCCTACGGGCATGTGGCACGATGTGGGAGGTGGAGAAAGTGGTTTTGCCACCGCTGATCCAACCGACCCCAATATCGTTTGGTCCAGTGCGTCGGGATACGGTGCTTTGGGCGGAGTCGTCACGCGCTACAATGAGGAAACCGGGCAGTTCAGACAGGTGGAGGTATGGCCGGAACTGACGGCAGGCATGCCCGCCGTAGACGTCAAGTACCGATTCCAGTGGACTTTTCCGTTGCTCATCTCACCCCATGACAACAACACGGTCTATGTCGCCAGCCAATATGTGCATCGTACCACGAATGGCGGGCAAAGCTGGGAAATCGCCAGCCCTGATCTGAGCCTCAATGACCCAAGCAAACAACAGTTTTCAGGCGGATTAACCGGTGACAACATCGGTGTAGAATACGCCAATGTGGTGTATGCCCTGGATGAATCCCCATTGAAACAAGGCCTGCTCTGGGCAGGCACCAATGACGGCCTGGTGCATTTGAGTCAGGACAATGGAGCCAATTGGACCAATGTCACGGCAAAAATCCCCGGAATGCCCACCTATGGTGCGGTCAGGAATATTGAAGCCTCCAAATATGACGAGGGCACGGTGTATCTGACAGTGGATGCACACGAGATGGGAGACTTTGCCCCTTATGTCTACAAGAGCACCAATTATGGCAAGAGCTGGACCAAGATCACGACCGGGATTGAACAAGGCCCACTCAGCTATTGTCGGATGATCAAAGAAGATCCGGTGAATCCCAATTTGCTGTATTTGGGTACCGAAAACGCCTTGTACTTCTCCCTGGACAAGGGAGCCAACTGGCAATCCCTGATGACCAACCTGCCTTCAAGCCCCATGTATTGGATGGACATTCCGGAACATTTCAATGACCTGGTGGTCGGCACCTATGGTCGTGGCATTTGGATTCTCGACGATTTGACGCCGCTTCAGCAATTCACGAATGACGTGAAAAAGTCAGACATGCACTTCTTTAATACTGCTAAAAGAAACTGATTTGATTTTCGTATCTAATAGTTCGATAATCTGTTCATTAGAAATGCTATCGTCTTGCCAGTCGTTTGTATCTTTTGCCCTAGTTAAGAAATGATTTACATCCAAAGGAATTCCTTTTTTGATATACCATTCTAAGTCATACCAATCCCTTCCTTTGACTCTATTTTTCCACTTTCTAAATAGCAGGGCATGCATTTTACCTGCAAATAAACTTGGTTTAGTAAAACATTTCACGTAAAAAGAAAATGGACGGAGTAATAACTTTTCTTCGGTTTTGAAATTTAATGGAGGCTGTCGATCAACTTCTATTTTTATCTTCAAAGTCTTGTTAGAACGCACCCCAGTTTCTTTGATGATGTCTTCGAGTACAATTTCTTGCCATATTGTTTCAGCTTTCAGAAAAGCAGAATCAATAGCTGTTTGGTTTGTTTTTTTCTTTTCCTTAATACTAACAGTCAGTCCCAATGACTTAAATTCATCTAGAACGGCTTTGAAATATGGCTCAATTGAAAAATTAGAATCAGGTTTAAGTAAAGAAAAATCCAAATCTTCTGAATATCTATCCAAACCATAAAAAATCCGAAGAGCGGTTCCTCCATAAAAAGCTGCTTTCTCAAAAAAATCAGTTCTTGATAAACCTGCTAAAGTAATTTCTTGCATTATTTCTCGTAATGCGGATAATATTTCTTCTTCATTTTGAGGTTTATATTCCTCTATCCACTCTTTTATCATAATTCTATCAGCGTTTTAATAAGCATTTTTAGACTACTTTTTTTAGGAGCATTTTTAATCCATAATTCCATAACTTTCGTATCTAATGTGCTTAATACTTCACTATCCATACGAAGATCTTCCATTAAAAATTCTCGCGTTTGTTTGATGCTTCTAAGATTAATTTTGGGTGTTAGCACAACTTTATCACACAAAGCTTTTTCAGGTGAGGCAACTAACATTGTTTGCTTAGGTGAATATTCTATGTTTTTTATTCCATAAGAATAATAAGGAATCTTTAATTGTTGGTAACTAAATCGTCCAACTGGAGTTTTATATAACTTTGAAGTTTTTATGCTTACTGAACTTATTTCATAAGCTCTTTCTGGTATCATGTTCCAATAAGACAATGCGGACTCTAATGACACATAACTCGGGCCTCTAAGGTGATTCGCTATTAGAAATGGTTCTGGTGATGGTAAGTCCATTTTAGGTCCCGTTATATATAGTCCTCTTCTAATAGAAATAAGCTCTTTGCTTTTAAGTAGCTCACTAATTTTATCATTTGGACTCTGATAATCACTTAGTAATTCTAAAATTAAATGTCCCTCGGCATATATGATGTGCCCTATAATCCTTTATTGATCGTTATTTAATATAATAATTCATGATATTATACCCGAAATAACTAGTTCAAATATAACAATAGTGGTAATTTAAAAATACATAATCGGTTATTTTCCATGAACACAGCCCATTCTCGTGACAGCTTAGTAACCTCAATGATTTTTGTCATAGTATATTTCATTTTTAAGGTTGAACTTTAAGACACTTTAAAGTAAAACCAATCACTATGTTCGATAAAAAATCTGATTTAGCTGGACCCGGAATTAGTACCTACGATCAAGTAAGTAAGATACTTCCTGACAATTATGAGGCTCCCTTGTCACCATTGAAAAGAATGGAAGCGCTCTATTTGATAAAAGAGTACATAGAAAAAGGGCTTGCAGAGGCATTGAACCTCCAAATGGTGCAAGTACCCCTTATTGTGAGCAAAGACAGTGGCGTGAACGATTATTTGGATCGAGATGGCTCACGAACGCCCATTGATTTTCCTGCCGGATTAGGCCTGCCCAAACGTATAGAAGCACAGGTGGTGCAAGCCGCTACGAAATGGAAAAGAATGGCTTTGGCTCAATTTGATTGTGCCGTCGGGCAAGGCATCAATACTGACATGAGAGCGGTACGAAAAGACTATTTTTTGGATCATGATCACTCATCCTATGTCGATCAATGGGATTGGGAAAAACGAATCAGCCCCGAAGATAGAAACCTCGATTATTTAAAAGATACGGTGAAAAAGATCTGGGCGGTCATTCGGGGAGCAGGCATGATGATCAAGGAAAAATATCCCGAATTGAATGACCCCAAATATCCCGATTTCCCGGAAGAGCTTGAATTCTTCCACGCTGAAGAGATACTGGCCATGTATCCGGATCTTCCGCGAAAGCAAAGAGAAACAAGGCTCATAAAAGAGCATCCCGCCGTATTTATCATAGGAATAGGATCGGTGTTGAAAGACGGTTACCCCCATGAAATGCGCGCCGCAGATTATGACGACTGGGTGACACCCACCATTGTGAAAAATGGAGAGCAGATGCACGGTCTGAATGGAGATATTCTCGTTTGGAACCCAGTAACCCAAAGAAGACATGAGTTAACCTCCATGGGTATTCGAGTCACCAAAGAAACGTTGAAAACCCAACTGGAGCTTTCCGGACAATTGGACTTTCTTGAATTGCCCTATCACAAAGCGATCCTGAATGATGACATTCCATTGAGCATTGGAGGTGGAATAGGTCAGGCCCGAACCTATATGTATCTCTTAAGAACGGCCCATTTAGGAGAAGTTACGGTTTCTATTTGGCCGGATGAATTGAAAAAGATCTGTGAAGAGAAAAATATTCATGTTTTGGAATAATCCTTTTGCCTTTTCACATGATTTGCATCACAAAGAAAAAACTCACCCAACTCAAGGGTGAGTTTTTTAATGCCACAAAACCAGGCATCATTAGTAAACTGGTTCTTCTTTATGTTTAACGATGCCCTTTTTTGTCAAAAAGTCATCTATGACATCTTTAAACGCCGGTTGGCCAATCGATTGTAGATCGTAAGAAACCCGTATGCTTGATTTATTGATCTTGATCACTCTGTTCAAATCAATGGGCGTACCAATCACAACCGTTTCGCAATCGCAGGCATTTATGGTCGCTTCCAAATCTCGAAGTTGTTTTTCACCATAGCCCATGGCCGGTAAAACGGTTCCGATATTCGGATAGATATCGAAAGTCTCTTTTAATTTTCCAATTAAGAACGGACGAGGATCAACTATTTCGGATGCACCAAATTTTTGAGCTGCTACGGTTCCTGCACCAATTTTCATTCCACCATGGGTCAACGTAGGGCCATCTTCGACGATCAATACCTTTTTATTGCGAATTAACGACTCATCTTCAACACGTACCGGGGAAGCGGCATCGATGACAATCGCTTTGGGCACTGTTTCGGCTAGTATTTTTCTGATTTTTGCTATGCTCTTGGGTTTTGCCGTGTCAATCTTATTTATGATCACGACGTCAGCCATTCTCAGATTAACTTCTCCAGGGTAGTAAAGCATGCCATGGCCCGCCCTGTGAGGATCGGTTACTGTAATATGCAAATCGGCATCGTAGAATGAAAAATCATTGTTTCCGCCATCCCATACGATAACATCGCAACCATCCGGGTCATTTTCAGCAGCACGAAGTATGGCCTCATAATCAACTCCTGCATAAATGACATTGCCCCGTACTACATGAGGTTCATATTCCTCCATTTCTTCGATGGTGCACTCGTGCTTTTTAAGATCTTCCAGAGTAGCGAATCGCTGCACTTTTTGCTTGGCTAAATCACCATAGGGCATAGGGTGGCGTATAGCGACCACTTTCAGTCCGCGTGCCATCAGAATTTCGACCAATTGTCTGGCTGTCTGACTTTTTCCGCAGCCTGTTCTTGTGGCACAAACACTAATTAAGGGTTTGACGCTCTTGACCGATGTGTCTTTGGTCCCGAGCAAAACAAAATTTGCACCCGCCGTGTTTACCAGGGCGCTTTTATGCATGATGTATTCGTAAGGGACATCAGAATAAGCGAAGACCACATCGTCAACCTTTAGATCAGTAATGAGCTCAACCAGGTTCTTTTCATCGAAGATTGGAATTCCATCAGGATATAGTTTGCCCGCCAAAGCAGCTGGATATTTGCGATCTGTGATGTCTGGAATCTGAGCCGCCGTAAAAGCTACTACTTCAAAGGCTTCATTATCGCGATAAACCGTATTGAAATTATGGAAATCCCGACCTGCTGCACCCATTATTAATACTCTTTTTTTCATACTATGTGATTTTAAATTCTAGAAATATCCATCAAAGTTAATGGGTCCTTCAGGAGGCTCAAATGATCCAAATCATTAGATCTGTTGATTCTCATCAATAAAAAAGTCCAGCAGTTTGCCGGGAACATGTAGGCAAAGAATTGGGATGTTTGTATCTTTATTCTGAGATTACTTACCATTGAGAAATCCTGGTATGGAATATTATATTAGACAAGCTTCCGAAAAAGACATTGATCAGATTCAATGGATACGAAGAGCGGTCAAAGAAAACATCCTTTCGAACCCTGAGCTGGTGTCAAATGAAGATTGCAGGATCTTTATCACCCAAAGAGGCCGAGGTTGGGTGGCCGTATCAGAAGAGCTTATTCTCGGCTTTGCAATTGCAGACCTCGAAGACGATAACATCTGGGCTTTGTTCGTGCATCCGGATCATGAAAAGCAGGGAATAGGGAAGCAGCTGCATGATGCCATGCTGAACTGGTATTTCGACAGGGGAAAGACCTGGGTTTGGTTGTCTACGGATCCCGCTACAAGAGCTGCAGGTTTTTATGAATCTCAGCATTGGAAAAGAACAGGAAAATTACCAAATGGTGAGATCAAATTTGAAATGACTGTGGATCAATGGAGAGATCGAACAAAAGAAGGCAACGACACCCATAAAAAATCATAGTATGAACGCCATTTACAAAGAGAAGATCAAGGATTTTCTGCAGTTGAAGAGCATCGCGGTTTTGGGGTATTCTACAGACAAGAATCAGCCTGCCAATGCGATCTATAAGAAACTGGAAAACAACGGATACAAGGTTTTTGCCATCAATCCAAAAGCCGACCAGATCAAAGATGTGGTCTGCTATCCGGACCTGGGTTCCATATCTGATCAAATGCAAGGGGCTGTTCTTTGCACTCCGGCAGCGGCGACGAACGAAGCTGTGAAAGATTGTGCAGAACACAAGATTACCCATGTCTGGATTCATCAAGGCATAGGGCCGGGCAGTTATGACCCCCAGGCTTTTGAAACAGCCAAGAAATTGGGAATGGAAGTCATTCCCGGCGGCTGCCCCATGATGTTTGTTAAACCTGATCTCATCCACAGGTGCATGGGATGGTTCAAAAAGCTTCCTGAATAGATAATGCGATGAGATACATGAAAAAACTCCTGGGGGTATTCTTATTCTTTGCTTTTGTTGCGGTCGTTTGTGGTCAAAACCCTTTACCCCATGTCGTGAGTGGAAAGATCGAGCGCATCGAGAATTTTCAATCCAAATATATTACCCCGAGAAATATTGATGTATGGCTTCCTGAAAACTACTCATCGGCCCGCAAGTATCCCGTGTTGTACATGAACGACGGACAAATGCTTTTCGATGCCGGATCCACATGGAACAAACAGGCCTGGAATGTCGATGACGTCGCAACTGGTTTATTTGAATCCGGCAAGATTGAGGAGTTTATCGTCGTGGGAATTTGGAATGGTGGATCCACAAGGCACCCAGATTATTACCCTCAAAAGCCATTTCAATCCTCAACCCAAGTCGAGCAGGATACGATAACGGCTCAGCTCAAAAGAGCCCATGTTCCCTTGGCGGGAAGTTTTGAACCCAAGTCAGACCTCTATTTAAAATTCCTGGCAGAAGAATTGAAGCCATATATCGATGAGAAATACTCCGTCTTTACTGACCAGCAAAATACCTACATAGCCGGGAGCAGCATGGGGGGATTGATCTCAATTTATGCAATATGCGAATACCCCGAAATCTTTGGAGGGGCCGCTTGCATGTCCACACATTGGTTGGGAACCTTTACCCCGGAAAACAATCCGGCTCCTGATTCATTCCTGGCCTATTTGAGTGACAATCTACCGGATCCCGAAGACCATAGGATCTACTTCGACTGCGGGGATCAAACCTTGGATCAGTATTATCCCGAAACTCAAAAGAAAGTGGATCAAATAATGAAAGCAAATGGATACAACGGCAGGAATTGGATGACTCAATATTTCCCAGGTGAGAATCACAGCGAAAATGCATGGAACAAAAGACTCAGCATCCCACTGGAATTTCTATTTGCGACAAATTGAAATGAACCTATCGAATAATTTAACTTTGATCCGTTACGCGATTCGTATCCCAAGACTAGACTGAAATGGGTAAAAGTAAATCAACACGAAAAATAGCATGATAAAATTCTTCAGAAAGATTCGTCAAAATCTGCTCTTCGACGGAAGTACAGGAAGGTACTTCCAATATGCCACTGGAAAATATGTTGACCTTAGGTGAAATTCCCCAAGTTCTGGCATATCTCTAGACTAGAACTTATATCTAATCTTACGGAAAAAGGGAATCATGGTCAATTGATAATCATGCCACCGCGCCACCTGGCCCTATCGCTAAAAAGGAAACATCGGTTTGTTTGTTGATGCCCTAATTTAGGAAAAAATAAAGTCTGAGGGGGGAGTAGACATGCAGGCCGTCGAAAAAGGTGTCTCTTAATCGGAAGACACTCTGATAAAACCGCGATAAGCGCCAATGTAAAAACTGTTGTCAGGGCCAAAAGTAAAGGTTCCCCAGATATTGTTGAATACTTTGCGCTCGTAGTGTTTGGATCCCAGAGATCCCCACTTTAGCAGAAAGTTGATATTGTCCCCAAAATCACCTTTTTCAAAAAAAGGTCGAATATAAAATACACGTAAGCCGGTCACATAGTCAATGCCGGTGATCTGCCAATCGTAATGTCCTTGATAATCTTTGTCTGAACGGTTGTAGACATACATCATTCCCACGGGCGTCGATAATTTTGGCGTGGCCGTCTTGCAATCGTATGCGCCGCTTAGAGGCCAGTTGGGCACCGGTTCAAAAACACCTTTGTCTTCATTGTAATCAAAGCGCATGATGCCGCCCGGGGTTATGTTCTCTTTGAAAGGATCTTCATACCCGTAGGTATTGGCCACGATGAAGCTGTTGCCATATGCGACAACAGAATTCTCTACCGCACCTCCGTCCTCAGAGAATAATTTATGCTTCGAAACAAGTCTGCCCGTCTTCTGTGAATAGATGCAAAGGTTCACCTGTTTTGCGTCATTGTCGCAGATCGCGACAAATCGATCATCCATCAGGGTCGGAGTAGTGCCCGTCCCGGCATTCAATTGACCGGGCTTGACCGTTCTGTCATTGGCGTAGACGAGGTCTCCCTCTTTGTAGGCTTCCACCCAGTTCGGATCGAGTTCAATGATCTTCCTTTCTTCATTGAATCGCAGTTTATACAAGGCATAATTGCTGGCGATATAGACTCCGTCCTTACCCGCCGAAAACGAATTCTGTATCTCTTCCCGGGTATCTTCCGTAGTCATGAACGCCTCGCGGAATTTATTTTTAAACTCCGGCGTGTATTTTTCAATTTCACGGTAAAGTTCAATGTCTTCAAAGCTTTTAAAATGCGAGTCAAAATGCTTGTTGATCTTGTCAATCGTGCCAAAAAAACCGATGTATGAGGCATATACTTTCATGCATCCCTCTTCTGTCAATTCATCGCGATGGAGCAGGCCCACAATGCCATGACGTGAAGTGAACCAAATGTTCCCATCCGCATCCGGCATCAATGCGGTGAGCAGGTTCATTTTGTCATTCTCGTGCAAATGCTTATCCACCAGGTCACCAGCCTCTATCTGATTCCGTATGTTCACCGATTCAACAATCTCATCCTCGAACTTTCCATCTTTTATTTGAATCCTCAAAATATTGTTGTTGGCTCCGGGAATGTAGTAATGATCCTTATCCGATAAATACGAATAGGCTCCACCCGCGGTATTGTGAAATACTTTTTCACGCCCTTTTTTACCGATGAGCTCCATCACTTTCGTTCCGCGCCCCGGCACTTCTATTTGATCAAGAACCTGTAGGGTGTCACTCACATGCAAAAGCAAAAGTGTTGTATTTTCCCGACCGAATGACAGCGTCACCAGGGTTGAGTCATTGACGAAGTCAAATGCGGGGCACATTCCGGAGAAACCTCCCTTTTTTTGTAAAACATGAAAATATTCGACCTTCGGGTTAATCGGCAGAGGCCCGGCTAAATTGCTTACGTCTGATGAATGCGAGTCTTCGTGCATGGCACTCGCAAACGCTGATTTCATATAAGGATGGTCCCACTTGTCGAGAGCAGGCAGTGGTTGAGGCAATATCTTTTTCCCATTTGTGTGATCCAACCATTCGTCATACCAACCGGTTTCGAATTCGGCCGTCTGAGTAATAAACTTGAAATTAGCAGGTTCCATGACTTCATCATGACAGTGCTGCGCAAAAGCAAGCTCAAAGAATGTGAAATAGAAAAGCAAGAGAACTGCTGGAAAGAATGGATCAACAAGTTTAGGACCAGATTCTATTTGATTACGGAAATTACTGCTGGTCGCATTTTTCACAATCTTTTTCATAGGATATAAATATTCTGCAACAAATTCTGTCCAATTAGGATTTCTCTAAAGGACACGTTAAGTTATAAAATTTTACTATTCGGGGCTTGGTTCCAAGGACTATTTTGGACGTAAAATGTCTAAGAAAGGAAGCAAAGGTTTGGTCGTTGATGCTCAAATTTTAGGAAAAATAAAAAACCCCTCCATTTCGGGAGGGGTTGAATGAAATACCTGACCGATTCGTCAGTCGGGTTGCGGGTTTTAGTATCCACAGTCCAGGGAGATCGCGACACCTTCATCCGTATAAATGAGCATAAGACCCCCTATAGTCATTTGCTGATCCTCATTAACCTGAAGACAGGTAAGAGGATTATTGGTCAGGTCAAGACTGAAAAGAACTCCCCATTCTGAGATGTCAAGAGCAGTCAAATCATTGTTGCTGGCATTCAACAGCAGGAGTCCACTGAAGTCCTCCATACCTGTCAGATCCGAAATATTTTTGCCCGAAACATCGAGCGCTGAAAGGTTTATTATATTCATAGTTTTAACATAATCGTCAAGCACATCATCCCTACCTAAATCAATCAGAGCTTGCTCCAGGCCATCGTCAGGAACATAGGTTCTTTGTTCATTTGTAATAGAGCAATCAGTCGATAGCAGTACTCCTTCATCGAATGCAAACCAAGGTGCAGCAGGGCCTCCTACCCAGTTTATCCAATACAACTGATACGCACTGACCTGAATGCAACTTAATTGATTTTCAGTGGCAACTAAGGCAACCAGTTGCATGTTTTGAGAAATATCCAAACTTGTCAATTGATTTCTGTCGCAGATGAGTTGCTCCAGACTGAAGTTTTGCGAGATGTCCAGCTTTTGAAGTTGGTTATTCGATACAACAAGAATCTTCAGTTTTTCAAAACCTTCAATACCCGTGAGGTCCTGAATTTGCCTTCCCTCTAAGCGCAGTTCTTCAACATTGTTAATCCACTCTGAGTAAACATAATCATCTAATTTGTCATCCAGGCCCAAACCAATCAGAGCTTGCTCAAAGTTATCATCTGGCACATACACTTTTTCTTGGGCGATAACAGACTTAAAAATCGCCGTCAAACTGAAGGGCTTGTCAACCTTGATCTCTAAGGGGTTCTCATTACCCTGATGATCGCCTGTCCATTCCATAAAAACCCACCCATCTTCAGGAATCGCGGTTAACTGGACCGTCGTGCCGGAAGGATAATCCGTTGAAGATTTTGCTGCAATCACCTCCTCTTTCACGGTTCCCTCACCCTCTATTTCAACCGTAAGAGCATAACTCACTTTTTGAAATATAGCGGTCCAAGTTGTGGGTCCCGTAATGGTTATAACCATGGGGTTTTCTTCGAGACTCGTGCTTCCTTCCCATTTGACAAATTCCCATTCATCTTCAGGAACGGCGGTCAACTGGACCGTAGTTCCGGAAGGATAATCGGTTGTTGATTTACCGGGTAAAATTTCTTCTTTGACAGTTCCTTCTCCCTGAATTTCAATAGTAAGGGGGTACGTTCGTTTTTCAAAAATAGCCGTGACAAACATGTCGTCAGCCATAACCACGGTCATCGGGTTTTCGTCCCCCGAGGCATCATCCGACCAGTTTTTAAATACGTATTCATCAGCAGCGGTCGCCGTGAAAGTGATCTCTTCGCCCTCATCAAAGGTTCCTGAGCTGGGGCTTATAGTTCCACCTTCCGGAGGATTCACCTGTGTTGAAAGTTTGAATTGAATCGGATCATCCGATTCGCACATGGTAAGTGCTAATAAGGTAAGTAGGAGTATTGCATATTTCTTCATTTTACATCCTTTTAAAATAATTCCAATTACTATCAAAGGTATTTTGAGTTAAAAATAGATGCAATGATTTCGAGCAAGCGAGATATTGATTCTCATCAATAAAAAAACCCCTCCGTTTCTGAAGGGGTATTTGAAAACTTGATATGACTCAATCAATGAAGTCGAAAGCTATTCTATAATTGTAGTCGTTGTTGGAGCGTAGATACCTAATGTCAAAATATTGACTAATCCATTGACAAATGTCTGCTCATTCTTGACTTTATAGTCCTTTTTATCACCTGCCAAAACTGCAGGGTCAGAAACATTAACAGGGGCCAATCCCCACAATAAATAATGATTCCACTGTGTTGCCACCTCCTTTTGCTCTTGAGGACCTTCACCTACGACAGTAGTGTAAGTGTAACAAGAAGAAAATAAAATTGATACCGAAAATACAACGGTTAATAGTTTGAGGTTTCTCATAAAAATTATTTTAAAGATTGAATACCCAAATCTAGCAAATCTATTTCTACCTCGCTTCTCAAAAAGTGACATTTGTCAGCAACAAAAAACCCCTCCATTTCGGAAATCATTGTCATGGAGGCACAAGCATCAATCAATAATCACTAATTTTATGTATGACAAATGCTCTGGAGGCCTCTCCGTCTTGCAGTTTGTATTCTATTTGTCGAGTGCCCCCTGTTGGATTGCTATTTGTATCGCCCTCTTTGTAGATTGGGAATCTTCGTGCCAACGTCGTCTCCATAATCGTAAATTCATCGTGCCCCATATAGCCTGTGCTGGCTTCTTTGTTGTCAAATAAGTCAGGGAAGTAAATTTCACTCATTGACTTTCCATTGTTCACCGAATAGCCAATGACATTGCCATAGCTGCCACTACCCGCTGAAACGGTGTAAATTACAATTTCAGGGGATCCATCTGAATTCAGATCTTCAATTTCAGCATCGACAACTGAACCATCGATTTCACGTGAAATTTCTTGATTGTCGATTTCCAAACCTTTGGGTTGGATTGAAAGCTGTTGAATGGATCCTTCTCCAGTCGATTTTATATCAAATGTTATGTTCTGCAAGGTCAGGGTTTTGTGAAATCCTTTTTCTTGTTCTTCCACAACAGGATTCATTGCACTTGAAATCTCAGTAGTTTCAATGGGTTGTGCTTTGGGTGTTCCCGGCTCGTTCTTACAGGCGATCAAAGCCACTGCTCCAACCAGAGCAATTAATACAATTCTTACTCGTTTCATGTTTCTTCTGATTTTAATTAAGGTTAATGGTCATGCATTCTACTCGTAGGATACAAATTAGAAATTATTTTCGATTTGAACAACTAATTGACTATGAACCAGAAAACTCCTGTTGAAAGGTCCATGAATCGATTGAGCAGTTTGCTGAAAGAAATTCTATAGCGTGTTTGTTCTTAGCGGATGCTGGAGGTTTGGGATAGAAACAAAAAACCTCGGCGAGAACTGAAGTTTTTGATTAGCATGCGGTTTGCGGTCCGGACCGGACTCGAACCCGCGACTCCGTTTACCCTTCAAAAACCTGCCTGCCGGCAGACAGGTTGAAAATTCGTCCCTCCTATTAACACCCTACAGTGAGGGAGGGGTTTTTTGTTGACCAGAATCAATATTCCAATTGATCGGTATCATTCATTCAGAGAGGATGTTAGTTTAATTTTAGGTAATACAAAATGGGTTGGTATGAAATGGTATACTTTTTTGTTCTTAGGTTGGATTTGGTTCGTGAGATTGGTCCTAATGATATTATAGGTGGGATGCTTTATACACATCTAACTCCTTCAAGAGAGATTTTATAAATGTCATGGTATTAGTGTGGCAACATAGGTAAATTTATAAGTATGGATCACAATATTTTTTGGGATGAAGTTACTGCCTCATGGTTGCTGAAAAGAGCCAGGCCAGCAGGAATGATTTGTCTTTTGGATGAAGATATTTGGTTTCTTGTCAAGCGGGATATTAAGAAAAAGGGCAGGTATAAAAGGGAAGAAGCCATTGATATTGAGAAAAAGAAGAACATAGCTGATGTTGTAGAGAAATTGGTCGCATTTGATTATCTGAAATTTGACGGAAAATGTGAGAGAATAGACTGCAGAATGAAAAGGTATATCCTTACAACGAAGGGAAACCAATTTCAAAGTTGGGAACAGGAAAGAAAGAATCCTTCCAAGAGGTACAAGCACTTGGAAAATAAGCGGGACCTGGTCGAAGAAAAGTTGGAGATGACCAAAAAGAAAAATTGGAGTTTGGAAAGAGCGGCAATTTGGCAGAAATTGATATTCGCTATACTCGTGATCCTGGCCATCTACGGAATAATGAAAGTTTTGATGCTCTTTTTCTAGTTCGTCAAAAAAGTTCATTAACTCCCTAACCTGCCCTTCCAGAAATGGGAACCCAATAATTGCCTATTCAGGGTTTTCGCTCAATAAATCCTCGAATTTGTTCAACAGGTCGAGCATCTCATGCCTGAGGTTGAAGAGTTCCTGAACACTCATTGTGGAAAAAACATGATTGTTGAATTCCTTGTACCTATCGTATAAATCTATTGTTTCTTTATGCATAGTTTTTATAACGAACTTTTTTATAAAATAGTCTAGAAAATTTCCAAAGGATCAGAAATGATCTTATGCTAAAATGCTCTCATGCCCTGAATCCTTAACAAAGAGACAGGAGCTTTTTGTTTTCAAGGACATTTCTTGTACAAATTCAAATTGAAGATCTTCATCCGTATGAATAACAGAAGAAGAGGAAAAGACTCCTTTTTCTCTGAATGATGCAGAAATGGCTTCTAATTCTGCAGCCGTGGAAACTGAAGTTTTTCATTAGCTTGATTTACGGTCTGGACGGGAACATGTCGGGAAAGAAATTGTTTTTTTTTATCTTTAGTTCATGATCGCTCCACTTTTGCAAAAGAGAGAATTATGATCAATAAAAAGGGATTCGTAAAATTTCTACCGTCCATCGGAATATTCCTTTTTGTATGTATTTACATCTATGCTTCTCAATTATATCCCGGAGGTTCTCAAGCAGATACAAATTCAATGGGGTTTGATTGGCGCAGTAATCACTGGTGTAACCTGATGAGCGAATATGGTATAAATGGTGTTCAAAATAAAGCACGTCCCATTGCAATAACAGGAATAACTATTCTTTGCGCCAGTATGATCCTATTTTTCTTCCAATTTGCAAATCACTTTGAAAAAAATAGAAATTGGAAAATGATAATCAAAATTTCAGGCACTTTGGCCATGTTATCAGCGACGTTCATTTTCACCATATATCATGATATTATGACAACGATTTTAAGCATATGTGGCACTTTGGTAATAATTGGAATGATCAGAGCACTGCACAAAAACCATTTGCCTTTTTTCGCGACAATTGGAATACTTTGTATGGTAATTATTGGGATAAACAATTTTTTCTATTACAATGAAGATTTAACCCTATACTCACCTATTGTTCAGAAAACTGCTTTCGTTTTGATACTTTCCTGGACGATAGGACTCAATTTTAAGATGAATAGAAACAATGTGTCACAAGCATGACTAAAATGAAATACCACCTAACTCCTCTCCTATTTTTATTGATTGTTTTTACTTCATGCAACTTGGATTCAAAGAAATCCGATTTCGACAAATTCACGGGCAGATGGTATCTGCATATTGTGGAGAGTCAAAAAGACTCCGCCTCTTCCTGGGAACCTCGACAAGATCATTACAAAAACCGTCAAGGGTTTTATCCTATATGACGGCATCGAAGGTATGGGAGTTCATCACGTCACCGAGCACTACCAGGACTACAAATTCGAAGGGAAAGGAAGTCTGGACAGCCTCACCCATAACGACCTCAGACATCTGGCAAACAACTTTGTTTACTTTGGGAGCTACAAGGTGAATGAATCCGACAAAACGATCGAGCACCACATTGAATCGGCCAACTTCCAACGCATGTGGGGAACCATGGCAAAACGAAAATATGAGTTTAATGCTGACACGTTGACCCTTTATCCGTTACGGGATAAGTATCCCAAAACGAGACTGAAGTGGGTAAAAGTAAATAAACAGTAGATGGCCACCCTAAAATACTTCACCAAAGGCAACCGAAACCCTTCCTCTATTTATATGAGACTCGTTCATGGGCGCAATGTGGATGTCACCCGATCCACTTCTCTACTCATCCAGTCGGAATACTGGAATAGCAAGAAAGGAAGAGTCGGGCTAGTTGTTGATGCTTCAAGGTACAAAAATTTCAAACTTGTAAATTATCAGTATTTTTGGTTTCCGAATTCAAAACAAAACTTAAGTCCCGAAACATGAAAAAATTCATACTGATTGCTCTACTGCTCACCAGCACTTTTGCCTTTTGCCAGGAAAACGTGGAATATCAGAAACCCCCACAAGAAATACTGGAGTTGGTCGATATTCAAAGGGCGCCCTGGGTGCTTCTCAATGAAGAAAGAGATTTCATGGTGTTGCTGTACAGGAACCAATACAAGTCGATTGAAGATCTTTCCAAGGATGAATTGAGGCTTGCCGGGCTCCGGATTGACCCAAAGACCAATATTGGAAGCCGAACTACCTATTACAACAACGTGCAGGTAAAGAATCTATCCGATAAAGGAAGTGAGCAAATTCAGGTGTCGGGTCTCCCAGAAAACCCCAGGCTGGCAAACTTCACCTGGTCACCCGATCAAAGCAAGATCGCGATGACAAATACCGTGGCTGAAGGCGTCGAGCTGTGGGTGCTTGATTTGGCATCCGCCAGCGTAAAAAAGCTTACAGGAGCGAATGTCAATGCCAATATGGGTGATGTTGTCAATTGGTTCGAGGACGGAAATTCGTTGCTTGTCAAGATGATCTCCTCCGACAGAAAAGAATTGATCGATACCAAGTCGGTCGTTCCTTCGGGTCCGACGATCTCTGTCAATGACGGCAAGAAGGCCCAAAACAGAACCTATCAGGACTTGTTGAAAAACAAGAACGATGAGCACAATTTTGAACAGCTGGCCCTCTCTGAGATCTACAAAGTAAGTCTCGATGGCAGCAAAAGCCCGTGGATGGATAGTGGGATGTTCAAAGGCATCTCCTTCTCACCCGATGGCAACTACGTCATGGTCACCCGCTTGGGCAAACCGTTTTCATACCTGGTTCCCTACAGCAGGTTTCCGTCAACCACCGGAATCTATGACAAGGATGGAAAACTAGTTCAGATAGTCTCAGAAGTACCCCTCATTGAGGATTTGCCGAAGGGCTTTATGGCAGTTAGAGAAGGAAGAAGGCAACTTTCCTGGAGAAATGACAAACCTGCTTCGATGATCTACGCGGTGGCCCTCGATAAAGGCGATCCCGAAAACGAAGTGGAATACAGGGATGAAGTGTTCCAACTCGAGGCTCCTTTTCAAGGAGACGGCAAAAGCATATTGAAAACAATTAATCGATTCTACACTTTCCGATGGGCCGATGAAAACACAGCCATTGCTTACGATTATTGGTGGAATACCCGGAATATGAAAACCTATGTTTTTGACCCATCCGACAATTCAAAAAAACCGAAGATCCTGTTTGATAGAAATTACCAGGACCGATACAGTGACCCGGGTAATTTTGTGATGACCCGAAATAAAATGGGCAGTGATGTTTTGGCCCTGAGCAAAGGGAAGGCGTATTTGTTGGGGGATGGTTTTACCGACAAGGGGCAGTTTCCGTTTCTCGACCAAATTAATTTGGATTCTGGAGCCAAAGAGCGGCTTTACGTGTCTGAAATGGAAGGTAAAATTGAAACCCTCCAGGAGTTTGACCCCAAATCGAAACAACTCGTGGTGCGCATCGAATCGCCTACAGAGTACCCAAACTACTTTTTCAGGAACATGAAAAAGAACGAGCTCACACAGCTCACCTACAATGAAAATCCTTTTAAAAGCATTACGGGCGGTTACAAGGAAGTGATCCAATACAAAAGAGATGACGGGCTGGAGCTTTCGGGCACCTTGTATTTGCCCGTGGGCTATGACATGGAGAACAAAGAAAAACTACCCCTACTCATTTGGGCCTATCCGGAAGAGTTCAAGGACAAGTCAAGTGCCGGACAGAACACCAAGAACCCCAATGAGTTTACCTATCCGTGGTACGGCTCAATGATCTACTGGATCACGCAAGGCTATGCCGTATTGGATGATGCCTCTTTCCCCATCGTAGGTGAAGGCGAGGAGGAGCCCAATGACTCGTTCAGGTCCCAGCTGGTGGCCAATGCCAAAGCAGCCATTGATGCCGTCGATGCCATGGGCTTCATCGACAGAGAAAGAGTTGCAGTAGGAGGACACAGTTACGGTGCCTTCATGGTGGCCAATCTACTGGCACACTCCGATCTTTTTGCAGCCGGTATCGCTCGCAGCGGAGCCTACAACCGAACCCTTACCCCTTTCGGATTCCAAAGTGAAGAGAGGAATTACTGGGAAGCTCCGGATGTTTACAACACAATGTCGCCTTTTATGCATGCGGATAAAGTGAATGAGCCGATTCTCCTGGTTCATGGAGAGGCCGACAACAACTCCGGGACCTACCCAATGCAGAGTGAGCGGTATTTTAACGCCCTCAAAGGTTTGGGCGCTACGGCGCGACTGGTCATACTGCCCAAAGAGAGTCATGGTTACCGGGCCAAAGAAAGCATCCTTCACGTGCTCTGGGAACAGGATCAATGGCTGGACAAGTATGTAAAAAACAAAAAAGAAGAGATGCCACAGGCGAGTGAATAAAACCTGGAAAAACGCTGGCGACAGACTCCTCGGAAAAACCGAAAAAGACAACGCTCAGATCCTAAAGGAGTATTGGGAGAGGCAGCAGAAATCAACTCAGGTAATTTCCTGTTCAATCGCTCTCTCAACAAAATACATCTTCATCTTTCCTTTGTTCTTGGCTTCGATTTCACCTCGGTAAGAGCATATAAATTGATCTTTGATCAGTTCGTAAGTCACTTCCGACACATTGATTTTTCCCGGTTCAGAGTTGGATTCCATGCGTGAGGCAATATTCACCGTATCGCCCCAGATGTCATAGGCAAACTTCTTTTTACCGACAACCCCGGCCACAACGGGCCCTGTGTTGATTCCTATTCGAATGTCAAATCTTGTCATGTCATCAGGATCATTCTTTTTTGACTCTTTTACAAAATCTGCAATCTCAATGGCTGCGGCAATCATTTTATGAGCGTTGTTCTGATCGGAATTATTAAGCCCTCCGGCACACATGTAGGCATCTCCCACAGTTTTTATCTTCTCCAATCCATGCTTCTCAACAATCTCATCAAATCGTGAATAGTAAAAGTCGATACTGTCAACCAGCTCTTCCGGAGACAGCTTGTCAGAATAAGCCGTGAAACCCTTAAAATCGGTGAACATCACTGAAACAGATTCAAAACGCTTGGCCTTGACTTTACCCCTGTCTTTCAGTTCAGTCGCGGTTTCTTCGGGAAGAATGTTCAGCAAGAGCTGATCTGATCTATCCTTTTCTTTTTCAATTAGAAGCTTGGCTTTATTGACAAATTTGTTTCGGCGATACAGACCAATTGCCAGCACCAAAATGAGTAAAAGACCAATTCCGGTGGCAAGTGAGATCAGTTGCTGATTCTTTTTCTGCTCGTTAAGAAGATCGACCTCTGCCTGTTTTTGAGATACTTCATAATCAGTTCTAAGATTTGCAATTTCTTCAACAGCTTCAAGATTCATAATACTGTCTCGATAGGCATAATATTTTTTCAGATAAGTGATGGAATCTTCAAAATTCCCCATCGAATCATTGAGCTCAGCTAATTTTAGGTTCGCATCACGGATCTGTTCTTTCAATTCGTACTTTTCGGCCAACTCGAGACTTTGTTTCGCATATCCAACAGCCCTGCCAAAGTCCTTTTTCTTGTTGTAAATATCAGCCATGTAGCCCAGGTAGACCGAGATGGGGTAATAGTCTTTTATTTCCTCCAATATTGAAATTGCCTCATTTATATTGGCTTCGGCCAACGAATCATTTCCTCGCTCAGCGTAAACCATTCCGGTATTTCCTAAATTATAAGCAATTCCGATCGTATAATTTATCCCTTTAAACAACTCTGCAGATTCTTCAAAATAAAGAATCGCCTTGTCATATTTTTTATTTAGAAAATAGTCATCTCCTGAATTGAGCAAAGCAGATCCTAAAAGAATGGTATCAACCGGAGGTCTTCTAAGAATAGAAATAGCTTTAGAATAGTATCTCTCTGAATTGTTGAAATCATTCAGAACGGAATACACGTCTCCGATTGCCATGTAAGAAGCACCTGCTTTAGTTCTGTGATTTATTTTATTGGCAATCTCAGCGCTCTTAAAAAAAGCATCAAGAGATTCGTCCAAGTCGCCTAAAGACCTATACGCATTTCCTTTTACTTGATATCCCTCATACAGATAGGATTCATTTCCTATTTCATTTGAAAATTGAATAAGCTTTTCGGCATATTGAATTTTCAAGTTTAAATCGTTCAATTCGTTAAAAGCGAGTTGACCCAGAAGCTCCAGCTTTACCGAATCGAGAGGCATATCCTCTGAGTAAATACTTCTTAAACTGTCAGCTATTCGTTGATCTTGGGCTTTTAAAGTATGATTAAAAAAATGAAATAAGCCTATCATTAAACAACAATAGGCTATTCGTTTGAGGGTCATAAAAATTCTTTTATTTTTTGGCTCTAACGGTTATTTTAGGGTCATGCCACACCTTGGCTTCCGGACAGGCTGAGGCGGCTATCGAGTAATCTTCTTCATCACCTCCTGTATCGTTGGCGACAACGCCATACCAGTTGTTGGAATTACCTCTCTGCTGCAGGTCTCCATCAAAAACATCAGTACCTCCTGTTTTTTTTATACATATAGCGGAAACCCCTGAGTTAGGATTAATATTCCACTGTATTGTGTCTCCTGTTGAACAATCTATATCACCGTTAACCGTGTTTCCATTTTCATCTTGGAGTGTTGGAACTCCATTGTTTTGTCCAGAAATCTTTAAAGTAATTGTTGCCATAAATTTTAGGTTTTAGTTGTATGTATGATTTATTCTTTGAAAAGTACAGAGTATTTTGATCATGTTCAACTATGGAAGGACGAAAGAAGTGAAAATGTATCCCAAACCTTACATTTTTTTATCAAAGCTGACTTTAGTAATAGATGGGTCGACCGAGGCATAATCCAATGAGGAAAAACGCAAGTATAAGCTTGGTTGTTGATGCTTCAAGGTACTAAAAATTGAAAAAAGGGATTCTCTTAAATAAAAAGCCCTGCTTGTTCAGCAGGGCTCGTCGTGTCTAGTATCCGTAGTTCCTGTGGTTCGACCACTGGATTCGTTTGCTATCCTTGAAGTTGGAGAAGTAGTTGTTTCTGATTAAATCGGTTCCGTTGGTATTTAGATTTGCTTTCATGACGTTGGTTTTATCGGTTTTATAGGAGCAAATATCCGTCGGAACTTCAGTTCTTGAAATTCTTTCCTACCGAGTTGCCGAATTTTCAGGATGAATTGTCAGAAAACAGTTTTATAGGGTTAGAAAAATGACCAGCGATTAGACAGGCTAACTGGATTGCACAACCTCAGGCTCCACTGAGACGTGTTTCCCGCCTTGATTCGTTTCTGCAGAGTCGAAACGCTGAAGCGGACCTTCAACAAAATACATCTTCATCATGCCTTTGTTCTTGACGTCAATTTCACCGCGGTAGGTGCATTCAAAACTGTCTTTGACCAGCTGATAGGTGTTTTCAGAGATATTGATGCGTCCGGCGGTTGAATTGGTTTCCATGCGGGCGGCAACATTGACCGCATCGCCCCAGATGTCAAAGGCGAATTTCTTGGTGCCGACCACCCCTCCTACCACCGGCCCGGTATTGATTCCGATACGGATATTGAAATGGGCAATCTCGTCGTTGTCAGATGCTCTTTCTCTTTGCACAAATTCGAGGATCTCAAAAGCCGCATGGATCATCTTTATGGGCTGCAACGGACCCTCCGAAACAATCCCTCCCGCACACATGTAAGCATCCCCTATGGTTTTGATTTTTTCCAATTGATATTTCCCGATGATCTTGTCAAAAGCAGAAAAGAAGTAGTCGACGCTTTTTACCAATTTCTCCGGGCTCAGGTGTTGCGAGTATCGGGTGAAGGCCTGAAAATCCGTAAACATAACCGTGACCGCCTCAAACTTTCTAGCCTTGACTTTTCCCTTCTCTTTCAGTTCTTGAGCCGTATTGTGGGGCAGGATATTGAGCAGCAGCAGGTCAGATCGGTCTTTTTCTTTGGAGATTCTTTTGTAGAACATGACAGCCAATACCAGGAACAGGCCCAGAGAATACATGATAATGCGCTGGGTACGTTTCTGGTTGCTCAGAAGATCCACTTGAAGTTGCTTCTGTGACACTTCATAGTCGGTTCGCAGATCCGCCATTTGTTCAATGGCTTCAATGTTCAAGACACTGTCTCGATATTTGTAATGGTTCTGCAAATGTGCGATTGACTGCTCAAAATTTCCTTCGTTCCTATGAAGTTCAAATAATTGCAAGTTTGCATCGCTAATTTGTTCTTTTAGGCCATGGGCATGGGCCAGATCCAAACTCTTTTGAGCATAGGCCAGGGCTTGAGTATACTTGTTCTTTCTGAGATAGATGTCAGACATAGAGATCAGGAATACTGATACGGGATAGTAATCCTTATTCGCTTCGAGGATCGTAATGGCTTCGTTGATGTTTTTTTCAGCCAGGAAATCTTTCCCCTGCTCCGCGTAAACCATTCCTTCACCGCCCAGGACAAAGGCTTTACCTGTTTCATTTTCCAGATCACCGTAAATCTCTCCAGACTCCTTAAAATAAGCAAGGGATTTCGTAAACTCGTTGGTCTGCAAATACATGTCTCCTGCATTGTTCAAGGCAGCAGCAAGCCCGGTAGAATCGTTCGTCTTTCTAAGTAATTCAATGGCTTTCTCATAATAATGCTCACCGTTTTCATAATTGCCCAATTCAGCATATACGCCTGCGATATAATTGTAGGCGGTACCTTGAAGCGAGAGATTTTTTTGCTCGTTGGCAATTTCTGCGCAACTAAAAAATGCTGAAATTGCTTCTTCTGATTCTCCAGAATACAGATTCCTTAATCCCTTTTGCAGAAAACCGCTGTATAAGTATTCTTGATTGTTCTCAACCTGTGAAAGGCGTATCAATTCCTCGGCATACTCGAGTGCCAGTTTTGGATTTTCATTTTCGTGAAAGGTCAGGTTTTTCAAAAGCTCCAGCTTCTCTACTCCTTCGATCTCGTTGTTATGATAAAGCACAGACAAACTGTCCGCAACTTTTTGATCCTGAGCGCAGACAGTTTGATAAAAGAAATAGAAAAAGCCCAGTAGAAGCCAAAGGGCTTTTTTACTGAAGCTGAACATTTTTACTTATTTGTTTACACGGATTATGGGGTCGATTGTGAGCATTACATCAGGATCAGATTTTAGCCAGTAGTGAAGGTAATAATACTGTTTCTCAAAGTTCTTCCCCTTTAGATCTTCAATCGTTCTTCCGATCCAATTAGGTTTCTTGTCATCGGATAATTCTTGACTTACATCACAAATGCTCTCTTGGTAATCACTTTTTTTAATTTCAATTTCAATCTGATGGATTTGATCTGATGTTACATTCCAAATAACCTCATCTCCTACTCGAACCACGGCATCACCATTATTTGTTAGTGTTAATTCCCCGTAAGGATCTAATCCAACGTCAATTATTACTTGTTTTGGTCCTGGTAATTCTTCTGTAACTGATAAACTTGCTTGCTTTTTTAATTTCTTATCTAAGGTTTCCATAATGTGTAGTTTTTAATGCCTTATAAGAAAGATGATTAAATTCTATTTTACAATGATTTAGAACAATGGATTCATTGATTCTCGTCAAGAAAAGTCTTTTACAAGTGTGTTCCGGATAAGCAAGAAAGAGACCCATTTTGTGGCCCTTAATTTGGAAGAGATTGACAAGATCTTTGCATACGATTTCAGCGATACGCCCTATCTGAAAAACGCTCGCGTTTGGCTCATCATTGGAGTTTGGACCGGGGCACGTGGAAGGGATCTGCTCGACCTGACTGAGAAGAACATTCGCAACGGACTCTCTTAGAGTACAAGGCCAAAAAGACAATTCACAAATCCTGAAAGAGTATTGGGAGAGGCAGCGAAATTAGGACGGTGGAGTCCTCTTTTCAGTGGCTCTTTCAACAAAATACATTTTCATCCTTCCTTTGTTTTTAGCTTCGATCTCACCCCTGTAGATGCAATTATATTGATCCTTGATCAGTTTGTAAGTTGTTTCAGACACATTAATCTTTCCTGGTTTAGAATTAGACTCCATACGTGATGCAATGTTCACAGTATCACCCCAGATATCATAGGCAAACTTCTTCTTCCCAACAACCCCGGCCACAACGGGACCCGTGTTTATTCCTATTCAAATGTCAAACCTGGTCATGTCATCGGGATCATTCGTTTTAGATTCTTTGACAAACTCTGCAATCTCAATGGCCGCCTCAATCATTATTTGAGCGTTATTAGGATCCGGATCGAAGACCTCCGGCACACATGTAGGCATCTCCCACTGTCTTTATCTTCTCCAATCCATGTTTCTCAACAATCTCGTCAAATCTTGAATAATAAAAGTCGATGCTGTCAACCAGTTCTTCAGGAGACAGCTTATCAGAATATGCTGTGAAGCCCTTAAAATCGGTGAACATCACGGAAACAGATTCAAAACGTTTGGCCTTCACTTTACCATTGTCTTTCAGTTCGGTGGCAGTTTCTTCGGGAAGAATGTTCAGCAAGAGCAGATCTGACCTATTTTTTCTCGATTTCAATGAGTGACCGAGATTTTTCAACGAATTTATTCCGCCTGAAAAGACCTATGGCTAGAATCAGAATAAGCAGGAGTCCAATTCCAATTGATAAAGAGATGAGCTGTTGATTTTTTCTCTGTTCATCCAAGAGATCAACTTCAGCTTGTTTTTGGGAAATCTCATAGTCTGTTCGCAAATTGGCAATTTCCTCAACTGTTTCAAGGTTTAAAATACTATCTCTGACGTTGTAATAATCCTGCAAAATGCGCGAGGGATTCTTCGAATTCACCTCCACCCTTTTTTAACTCGTGTAATTTAAAATTAGCATCCCTGATTTGCTCCTTTAACTCATACTTTTCAGCCAGGCTCAGACTTTGTTGGGCGTAATCAAGTGCCTTGGTATAATCATCCTTCCTAAGATAAATATCAGACATAAAAGTCAGGTAAACTGAAATGGGATAATAGTCCTTTATTTCCTCGAGTTTTGAAATTGCTCGAATCATATTCATTTCAGCCAAGGAATCTTGGCCCTGTTCGGCATATACCATGCCAATATTGCCAAGATTATAGGCTATGCCTATTTCTGAGTCAAGCGATTCGAAAATATTTAGGGATTCGTTAAAATAGGCAAGAGCTTCCTCATAATTACCTGCGAAAAATGAATCGTCACCAGCGTTCAAAAGGGCAGCAGCCAGGAGATTAACCTCTTCTTCTTCCTTTCTCAGAATTTCAATTGCCTTTGTATAATACCTTCCGGAATTATCCGATATTTTCATTACTGAGTATACATCCGCAATTGCCAAAAAGGCCGTTCCCTCTCCTTTAGTATATTCTATTCTACTTGCTACCTCAGCGCTTTTGAAGAATGATGAGAGTGCCAAATCCAGTTTTTCAGCAGATTTGTACTTATTCTCCGAAGAGTAGTAACCATGAAATAAGTATTTTTCGTCTTCGGCAAGTATTGACAAGTCAATTAGCTCTGAGGCATACTTTAAGGAAAGTTCCAAATCATTCAATTCGTTAAATGAAAGTTGCTTGAGCAACTCTAATTTAGCTGAATCCTTCAGAACGTTTTGGTCATAGATTCTCTTTAAACTGTCAGCCACCCTTTGGATCCTGGGCAAACAAGAATATTGAAAACATGAAGGATAAACCCAGTATGAAACAATGAGCTCGCCTTTTCACAGTCATATAGGTTAATTATTTATGTCCCGCACTTACAGTTATTTTTGGGTCAATTTCATAATACCCTTTAGGACCATCTTGACCTCCTACAAAGACTTGAAATTTTATTTTATACGTTTCAACTAATCCTGGATTGTCTGCATTTTGAACCGTTCCTATTACTACAGGCCCTAGGTATGAAGGAGGTGTTAAATCTGTGCTTCCGAAGAGATTAGCCCCACTTTCATAATCAATATCCGAAATATAGACAACATCAATACCATTATTTGCAACACCTCTCCAAGTCACAGTATCGTCATTAACTACTTCAATAGCCATAAGCTTCATTCGTACCATCAGCTTGGTGAAAACTACAACCACTGGTCTGTAACTTGAGCCTGAAATAGGCTGATTTAAAGGAGCACTTGGAATACCTTGAGTATCCACGTACAAATTAATTTCATGATTAGCTATAATTTAAAAAGTTTAGTTATTATTTTTAAGATTCTTCCAAATTATTAAAACTTTTGCCATAAACGCTAACTCAAAGGACCAAACTCCAAAATACTTTTTCCCAAACTATCGTTTTAGTTTTCAAATAGAATATTCTATTCTTTAATTTAGTGAAATTGGATCTTCATTACGGTTCAACGATGCCAATTTAAATTGGGTTATTTAATTGTTGATCCTTCAACGCACGAATAACGAGTCAACTCATTGAATGAGGTATTGTTGATAAGCGCATGAAGTTTGGCTGTTAATTGTCGAAAGAAATATTTTTGGCCTTGACATCCTGCGAGTCTCGAGATATTTTTGGAAAAAACAGCAGCATGAAAACTAACAAAGTAATCCTTAAATCTGAAAGATTCCTGTCCTAAAGATTGGGGTATCTACACAGATATGACATTCAATGCCGTCAATTCAACCACTACTGGTAGCTAAATTTGTCCTATTGCGGGAAGTCGCCATTGTCATAGTTTTAATTATTATTCTGGTTCTGTGGTATGGCTCAACAACAACCAGTACATCAACTGATTGGCGAAGTGAACTCGGATATCCCCCTAACAATTCGAGGAGAAGACAAGAATGGTACAACGATGTTTACTTAAAGTCTGACGCTTGGAGAAGAAAGCGCTATGTTGTTTTGAGAAGAGATGACTGGACTTGTGTCCGTTGCGGTAATAGAGCAACACAGGTACATCACACCAGATATCTAAAAAGAAATCTTGGCAAGGAGCCCATTGATTGGCTCATATCAGTTTGCCATTCATGTCATAGTCATTACCATAATTAAACTCACGGGCTGACCCCATCAGATATGGAGGTTTTTTTGTCATAATTGTTACCGTTATTGGCGTCTTCATGACATCCTATGTCGTGTATAAATGAACACTCTCAGAAGTATTTTTGTGGTTCAAATTCTATGACATGAAAAAAATTGCTTTTATACTGGCTTTAATGGTGAGCTTTACGGCTTTTTCACAGAAGAAAAAGGTAAAGGAAAAGAAAAAGAACAATCAACCTTGCTGTATAACACTATAAATTGTTCGCAATGAATCAAGCTTGGATGTTGATTCGAAAGAAGAAGAGCCAGAAACATCAAGCCCATCGTGGAGTACAGAAATTATTCGGAAAGTATCAAGCTTGGATGTTGAAGGGATTGTGTATAATGATGTCACAGTATCCTTCAATTCCAACAATTCCTCAAAAGTTAAGGTCAAAATTGTAAATGTGGATGGTCGCAGTAGCATATTGGAAAAAAACTTTCAAAAATGCATATCTCTATTTATTCTCAAGTGGGCAGATTCAAGTGGGCCAACCAAAATTTACAAAAATCTTGGTTTATAAGGGCCGCTCAGGGTCCTACGTTGAATTCGGGAACTTGAAGGAATTTACTAAACAACCCAGCATTGACATGAAAAAACTTGCAATAATTCTCATTTTATTGGTCAACTTTCGGCATTTTCTCAGACTGGAAGACATCAAATATCAAACGTTCCAGACCACGTACGTTACGAGATAGTCCAATCGGAGGATGGTGTGAGATACACCTACAAGTTTGATAAGTACGATGGTTCACTCTATCAACTCGTTCAAGGCGTAGATAGGCAATTGTGGGAGTGGTGCCGTTGAGTACCGGTGCCTACCTGGAACTTGAAGAAGAGGAGCAACTTCGAGTGAATTACCAATTCATGATTTCAGGTTTAGGTCCGAGATATACTTTTTTGATTAATGTTCATACTGGACAAACCTGGCGAATGTGAGATACCAAAACCGAGAAACTATTCTGGGCTCCCTTGAGATCAGAAGCAGAAATTCTTGCTGAAAGTTTTTAAAGATTCTTGAGTTCCGGGTGAGCAAGGAGACTGATTAACGATGCGTGATTTCAGGAAACAGGTCGTCATCTCTCTGCTGTGCGCCATCGCGGCCCTCTCGCTCACCACCTGCCTGAGTGACAAATCGAGTCTCATTGATCCTGCGCTCCGGGGTGAAGAATCCCTTCCTGAGTCGGCAGGCATGTCAATTTCCCGGATCCGGATTACTCCTCTTCAACGGTCAACTACTTCCGGCTTGAAAGCTTTGATGCTTCGTCGTTTGCGTTGAGCGAGACCACCGAGCCGCTGACCGTGGTGGACTTTGGTCCGAGGGGAGAACTGCCGGTTGAGATCAAGCGACCATCGTTGACTGTTGTCTTCTCGCAGCCAATGGTTCCGCTCGCGCGCCTTGGTGAACCATCCGTGGATTCCCCCATCAAGACCATTGATCCGGCTCACGAAGGACAGTACATATGGTACGGTTCCCGCTTGCAGGCCTTCGAGCCAAACTTCTATCTGCTTGCCCAGCGGCAATTCACCGTCACAGTAGACGGCCGCGCAACGTCCCTCGGCGGAAAGACCCTTGGCGATGACTTCACCTTCACGTTTCGCACTGAGTTCCTGGACATAGCAGGATTCTACCCGGGCGCGCCGGAGATTCCGGAGTACGTCGATCCGGACGATGTCCCCCTGGAAGCTGCCCGGTTTGTCACCGTCTCTTTCACCTATCCGGTGAACATGGATCATGTCTCGCAGTTTCTGGAGGTTTCTGCCGGGTCCGGCAAGCACGCTTTCACCGTCCGGCGCCCGGACAACAGTGCCTCTCAGTTTGACCCGGCCTTTGTGGCAAGGACGGTTGTCCTCGAGCTTGACAAGTTGCCACCGGCAGATACGCAGGTGACCGTGAGACTCACCGAAGGCGCCGCGAGCGAACCAGGTTTCCTCGGAAGGCCGGATGCCGTTGAGCGTTCCTACCACACGCTCCGTCCGTTCCGATTTGTCGACCACTCAATCTTCAGCTGGTCGTTCCCGCGCAGCGACGAAGCGGACGCAAACCCGGTGTACCTGGAGTTCAGTCATCCCGTGGAGCCGTCGAACGTCTATCGCTACCTCAGTGTGGATCTCCCGGACGCCGATCTCTCGGACAACGTGGAAGTATGGGGCTCCACGGTCAAGATCAACAATCTTCCCGTGCAGTATGAGTCTACCTATCGCCTGAGGATTGACGGTGCTCTGTCTGACGTCTACGGGCGGACACTCGCGGCCACGCGCGTTGTGGAGGTGGAAGTTCCGGCCGCCGCGAGCTACTCCTACTTCCCGAACATCGGGACAAGAATGCTCGAGAGCCAGTTCCCGCCTCGCATCATATGGGAGTCACAGAATGTGTTCGACGGGGTGTGGAGAGTTCAGAACATCGTAGACCCGTATACCAGTTTTGACCCTGAAACGCTCGTGCCGTATGACTTCTCCGGCGCCTTGGAGAACACGAAGCAGTACACCATCCTCGATCTCGCACCCTGGCTGAACGAAGCCGGCCACGGTTGGGTGGGACTGTCATGGAACTTCTCGGAGCCCAATGCAGACGGCGTGCGTCGCAGCTGGGGCCAGCGGGATCTGCAGCTGCAGGTTACAGACCTGGGGATAACGACCCGTTATGCGTACAACCGCGTGCTTGTCTGGGTTCACTCTCTCTCCACCGGCCAACCGGTGCCCTCCGCTGTGGTCCAGCTGTTGCGGGACAATCGAATTGTCAGCACCGGTTCCGGTCTGCTGACCGGCACGACTGACGGGGACGGGTTCGTGCGGATTGATATGGAGCCGGGGACCTACGAAGAATACTTCCGCGACGGGTGGCGGGACCGAATGAGAATTGCCGTCTACAACGGTGATGATCGGGCTGTCTTCCAGCCAAACGGTTCACACAATCCCTACGCGTTTGGCGTGTATGACACCGTCGGGCCAATATCCATCGAAGAGCCGCGCCTCGAGACTTTCATATTCACTGATCGCGGGCTCTACCGGCCGGGTGAGGCGGTAACCTTCCGCGGGATAGACCGGACCTGGTCGGCCGGTAAGTATTCGGTCTACGAGGGGCCGTTCACGCTCCAGGTGCGTGAGCAGAGCTACAGCTCGGATCCGTTTCTCACGCGCCGTGGCAGTACAACCCGCTCTGGCGGATTCTACGGGAGTTTCTCGCTGCCGCCGGACCTCGCACCGGGATTCTACACCATCGAGTACGAGCGGGACGGTGAGCGCCGCGCAATAACGTTCCAGGTGGCCAATTTCAGGCGAGCATCGTTCCAGGTCAATGTATCCAGCCCCGAGCGAGCGTTTTACCTTGGCGACCAGCTCTCATTCCCGGTTCAGGCAAGCTACCTGTCCGGGGTGGGCTGTCCCGCGCCGCGTATGACTACTATTGGGCCAAGATTCCCGTGAACTTCACCCCACCCGGCGCTGACTGGGACGGATTCGCTTTTGGCCCGTCGGAGTACGGGTACCGCCAGACACTGGGCTCAGGAAACGGGAACCTGTCGCCGCTTGGTGATGCATCCGTCGAGCAGCAGACAACGAGCGAAGGGATCCTCGGAAAACCGTACCGCTATGAGTTGGAAGTCAGGGTGGAAGATGTTGACCGGCAGGAGATAGCCGGACGCGGCGGCGCACTCGTGCATCCTGCGAGTTTCACAATCGGGGCCACCCTTTCAGATGACACGGCCGGCTTCTGGACGCGCTTTCTGCCCTCCGAGAGGCGGGTGAACTGCGCTACGTTTTTTTGTTCGTCCTGACGGTATTCCCATAGACAACGATGGTATCCGGAATGCCCGTGTTGCCCTCATCAAGCACACCTGGAAGGTCGCGCAGCAGCGCGGCGTGTACGGCAGAATAAACACACGGTACGAGCAGGTGGATGAACTCGTTGAGGAAGAAGAACTGGACCTGTCCGCCGGCCGGTCCGGCGCCGAGCGGACCTGGGAGTTCCTTCCTGAGACGGCCGGTCGATACACCATCAGGCTCACCGCAGATGACAGCCTGGGCCGCACAGCGGTCACCGAGGTCGGTTTACGCCACCGGCTCGACATGGATTCGCTGGGGGACGGACAACGCTGACGAGATACGACTCATTCCGGATCGGGATCTCTATGAGGCCGGCGATACGGCTCGGCTGATGGTGCAATCCCCCCTTCCGAGGGGACGATACCTCATCACGATCGAACGAGAGGGCATATTCAACGAGTCCGTGATTGACCTCGACGGGTCGGCAAACCTGATAGAAGTGCCTATCACGGACGAACACATTCCCATTGTCTACGTTGCCGTGACCTCGTTCACCGCGAGGACGGCGCCGCCCACCGGCTACTTTGAGCCGGACCTTGGGAAACCGCGAGGGTATTTCGGGCTTACGGCGCTCAATGTGAGTCCGACGCCCCGGACACTTGACGTTGAAATAACGCCCGCACGGGATGTATACGGCCCCGGGGACGCGGCGGAAGTTTCTGTGCTGGTCACGGCGGACGGGGAGCCCGTTTCCGGCGCCGAGGTCACCTTCCTTGCCGTTGATCGCGGTGTGCTCGATCTCATCAATTACCATATCCCGGACCCCATAGCGTTCTTCTACGCTCCGTACAAGTTCCCGCTGGGTGTCCAGGGTGCCGATTCCCGGTCGCTGCTCATTGACCCGGTGACGTACGAGATCAAGAACCTCCAGGGGGGCGACGCAGAGGGAGGTAAGCTTGAACGTCGCGAAGACTTCTCGCCGCTCGCCGTGTTTGAACCATTCGCGGTGACAGACGAGTCCGGGACGGCAGTCATTTCCTTTGACCTGCCGGATACACTGACTACCTACAGGGCCACAGCCGTCATTGTGGAAGAAAACCGGTTTGGAATTGGTGAGCGCGAATTGCTCGTGCAGAATCCCATAAATGTCAGGACTGCGTTGCCCAGGTTGCTGCGAACCAGGGACACAAGTCGCGGCGGGGTGATCGTGACCAATGTGGGGAGCGAACCGGTGGAGGTCACGGTGGGCATCGAGGCAACCGGAGTTGCAATAGACGGTTCTTCCACGCGTACCGTCGCTGTCGAAGCAAACGAGTCGGTGGAGGTTGCGTTTACCATCGTTGCGACACAGGAAGGAAACGCCGAACTCGTCTTCACGGTGGAGAGCGAACCTCTTTCAGAGCAGCTCGTGGCACGGTTGGAGATTGTGCGGCCGAGGGTTGTTGAGGCGTTCACCGTCACGGGGAGTGACCGATCGCACGGAAGATGCCGGGCTCAACCCGGCTCGGCGACTACCGGTGCCCTCCCGGCACAGCCGGTTGCTGCGGGTCCGGGGACCGGTACGGCCGGAGCCCAGAGCGTCGCGGCGGACGTGAATCTGGTGCCCGCCTGGGCCGAGGAGGGCGTGATCATTCCAGCCACGCGCCTGCCCGGTTTCGGCGCCCTCGAGATTTCGCTCAACTCAACGCGGCTGGCCCAGGTTGATGAGGCGATTCGCTATCTTGCCGAGTATCCCTTTGACTACCTGGACAATCGGCTCACCCGCGTGCTGCCCCAGATTGTGTTCGGAAAGACGTTGCAGGAACTCAGTTCCGGGGCGGTTGCCTACGAGGATGGCCAGGTGGAGCGCTTCTTTGCAGATCTGGTTGTCCTGCAGAACGATGATGGAGGGTTCTCCTACAATCCCCGGTACTACTCGTTCACCTCTCCGTATGTCTCAGTCAAGGTGGCGCACTACTACGCGCTTGCCCTCGCAAACGGCTTTGATATTGACCGGACCATCGATATCTCTCTGCTCACGAGATATCTGACCTCAATCCAGTCCAATCCGCGTGTTGCCGACTACGTGAAGATCTACGGTCTCTACGTTCAGTCGCTCCTTGGGTCCAACGTCACGTCCTACCTGGACGCATTTCGCGATCGTGGAGACGAGATAGGCCTTTCCGGCTACGCCTTCCTGGGCCTGGCCTATTCCCGGTCCGACAACCGCGAGCAAGCGGCCGCGATGCTCTCTCGCATCCGGCAGTTCATTCGCATCGGGACCCGGGGTCTGGACATCACTGAACCGTACGAGTCCCGCTACTACTTCGACAGTCAGGTTGCCGAGCTCGCCCTGACGCAGATGCTCTACCTGGACCTGGAACCGTCCAATGAGATGAACGAGCGCCTTGCTCATGCGCTCGGGCTCCGGCAGAGACTCGGGCGCTGGGTGAACACCTCGGACACGGCCTGGGCGGTTATCGCATATGGCGCGCTCATTGCCTCCGAATCCGGAGCCACCACTGACATGGATGTGTCCGTGTCCCTGGACGGGGCATCCATCCTGGAGGCGGAGTTCGCCGGGATTGCGGCCCTTCCGGTTGTTGAGCAGTTTCCGTTTGACGAGGCTCCGCTCTCCGGCCTGAACCAGAACGCTCTCCTGCCGCTCCTCGTTCGGAAGACTGGCCGGGGCATTGCGTACTATAGCGCAACGATGCGGTATGCCCTTCCGTCGGAAGTCGTGCTACCGCGTGACGAAGGCCTGAGCGTATTCTCCCGAATAGAGGATCTCGACGGCGTGGCGGTCTCAGGCAGGCTGCTCGAGCT
Source organism: uncultured Flavobacteriaceae bacterium (assembly GCA_942492425.1). GTDB lineage: Bacteria > Bacteroidota > Bacteroidia > Flavobacteriales > Flavobacteriaceae > Lutimonas. The sequence goes on along the minus strand of CALOEQ010000001.1, from coordinate 5,194 downwards.
CGGGAAGACCTACCGGTATCGCGTGACTGTCAGCACGTCTCGAGACCGACAGATGGTGGCGCTGCGTGTGCCGGTACCGTCCGGCGTGGACATTCTCGATGCATCGTTTGTCACGACCGGTCGCTACGGCGATGCCGGGGGCACCAACGGCCGCTCATGGACCCGCGAGACGGTGTACGGCGAGACCGAGGAATACGTGGCAGAAGGCACCGCGCGTATTTCGCCGTTTGGAATCGACTGGGACTACTATCGCCCGGTGCAGCAGATCATGGACAACGAAGTCCGGTACTTCTTTGACGAGTTCTACCCGGGGCGCCAGGAGGTCACATTCCTGTTCCGGACAACGACGCCGGGGCTCTACTCCCCACGCCGCCCGCGGTTGCCGTGTGCATGTACGAGGAAGAAGTGTTCGGTCGCTCCGGCGGAACGCTGTTTGTCATTGAGGAGTGATGCGGTTGAAACACCGCAGGTCGCGCGCTCGCACCCCCGGGCGCGAGTTTCGCCGTTTTGACCGGTACTTCGTGGCTGCACCCTTGCTGGTCGTGCTCGCCTGGCTTGCGCTCGCCGCAACGCCGGACCCTGCTCTCGAGGGCTTTCTCCGTCGGCCGTACAGCCTGACGATTACTGACAGAACCGGCGTTCCGCTGCAGACATTGCCGCTCGCCGACGGCTTGTGGCGAGAGCATGCCGAGCTGGAGATGTTTCCGGCGCCGCTTGTGTCAATCTTCCAGTCGAGCGAGGACGAACGATTCTATGCTCATCCCGGGATCGACCCGGTGAGTCTCGTGCGCGCGGTTTTTCAGAACGCCCGCGCGGGCCGGATCGTCTCCGGCGGTTCAACCATCACGATGCAGCTCGCCCGGCTGGTGGCTCCTCATTCGGCCGGAACGGCCGGCAAGGTCAGCGAGCTGTTTCACGCCGTCTGGCTTGAAACGAAGCTCTCCAAGCGCGACATAATTGAACTGTGGTTGAACAACATTCCGTTCGGCTCACAGATTGAAGGAGTAGCAAGCGCGTCCCGGCGGATCTTCTCCGTCCCGGTTTCCGAACTCTCCACCGAACAGATGCTCCTGCTTGCAGTGATTCCCCGCCGGCCTGCCTGGTACGATCCGCGTGAGAATCCGGACCGGGCATCCCAGGCGGCTCTCCAGCTTGCCGAGCGAATCGGTGTGGCGGTGGATAACCGTGCAGTGCAGGCCGCCGCCGAGTCGGTCGCCGCGCCGGCGCCTGTCGCGCTGGCGGCTGCCGCCACGACCCCCTCCGCATCCGAAGCTCCTGCGGCTTCCGGCCGGCCCGGGCCCTCGGTTGCACCGCACTTCGTTCGCTACGTTGCGATGCGGCTTTCCGATGAGGACCGCTCACGAGGGTCGCCTGTTCGTACGACGCTGGATCCCGACGTGCAGCGCGCGCTCGAGGCCGCCATACGGGCACGCATCGCATCCGCTGATCGATTCAGAATCGGTAATGGCGCCGGGATCGCAATAGACATTCGGAACGGGGAGATACTCGGCTACGTAGGGTCGGCTGATTTCAGTGACAGCGAGCGCTCAGGGCAGATTGACGGAGTGCGCATTGCGCGGCAACCGGGCAGCACCCTGAAACCGTTTCTCTACGCGCTCGCCCTGGAGAACGGATTCTCTGCCGCGACCATACTGCCCGACGTTCCGACCGAGTTTGGCGGAAGGGAGATATACGTTCCGGAGAACTTCAACAGGAGGTTTAACGGACCGGTGCGTCTGCGTACGGCGCTTGCAAGTTCCCTCAATGTACCGGCCGTCTACACCATCGAGCGCCTCGGCGTTGCGGCATTCGCCTCCCAACTCGTGAACCTCGGGTTTGAAACGATTGCCGACCAGATGGACACCGTTGGCACGGGCCTCGCGCTCGGAAACGCGGAAGTGAGACTCCTGGAACTCGCGCGGGCTTTTACCGTCTTTGTCCGCAACGGCTCTCTGCCAGAGTTGCGGTGGACTCTCCCGGCGGACGAGTCGCTCCCCGCTCCCGATCCCGCCGCGCCCCGGACCGTGATGGCCGCGTCCACCGCCGGCATCATCCGCAGTATCCTTTCCGACAGGCTCGCTCGGGTACCCGGGTTCGGGACCACAAGCGTCCTGGACACCAGTTTCGAGGCGATGTTCAAGACCGGGACTTCCAGCCAGTTCAACAATATCTGGGCGCTCGGGTCAACAAGCACTATGACGGTGGCGATCTGGATGGGAAACTTTGGCGGTGAAACCGTCATTGGAGCGCCGGGGTCCTCCCTGCCCGCAGCTGCTGTTATCGAGGTGCTCGGGCTTTTTGCCGACGACGGAAGCACGCTGCCGGAACCTGTCGGGGTTCACGTGCTGGACATTTGCGCATCCAGCGGCATGCGGGCTACCGAACACTGCCCTGCAGTGGTTCCGGAACTCTTTGCTGTGGGGAACGATCCGGGGCCATGCAACTGGCACACGGGTCTGCAGGAACCGGTCCGGTATCCGCCAGAGTTCCAGAGCTGGGCACTGGAGCGGGACTATGCCGTAGGGCGGGGTCGTTCGTCCGGGCCGGCGGTAACTGGCGGCAGCCTCACGATTGTCAGGCCGGCTGACGGCGCCGTGTTCTACATGGATCCCACCATAGCCGCCGATAGCCAGGGCGTGCGGATTGAAGTTGTGTCCGGAGAGAATCCCGTTCAGCTCTACCTTGATGATTCGTTCCTTGCAGAGGGACAGTCTCCGCTGCTTCTCATGCTGCCGCTGGGGCCCGGCACGGTCCGGCTTACGGCAGTTGCAGGCTCCCAGCGCGTGGAGAGCTCAATCTCGGTGAGATGACTCACGACCATCAGATACCGCCCTGCCCTTGCACCGCAGCCGCCCGATCGGTACTGTAGTCGATTGTGAGAAAAATAAACGAAATCACTGCATATATAACCGGCGGCTCGAGCGGAATCGGGTATGCAATTGCCAGCGAACTGATACAGGGCGGGGCGCGGGTGGCACTCATTTCACGAAATGAGGAACGGCTGGCGCAGGCCGAACAGACGCTCGCGGCCAGGGCTGGCCAGGACTCGGTCACCCACCTCTCTCTGGATGTTTCTGACCGGTCTGCCGCAGAGCGGAAGCTCCCGGAACTTGTGGAACGGTTTGGGGGTCCTGATCTCCTTGTTAACTGTCACGGCATTCCCGTGGTTCTCTACTTCACGGACACGACCCACGATGAGCTTATGCGAGTACTCGACGTGAATATCGGCGGGGCGTGGAACACCACCAGATTCTCCTTCCGGAACTGGAGAAACGGCGGGGGACCATCGCAAACGTCTCGTCAGTCGCGGGATATGTGGGTGTCATTGGGTACGCGGCGTACAGCGCCTCGAAGTTTGGCCTCATTGGATTCTCAGAAGTCCTGCGGAACGAACTGAAACCTCGCGGGGTCCGGGTGTGTGTGCTCTGTCCGCCGGACACGGACACGCCCCAGTTCAGGCAGGAGAACCTCACCAAACCATACGAGACAAAGGTGATGTCTGAAACACTCCCCGTGAAAAGCGCGGACTTCGTGGCCAGGGCCTTCGTTCGTGGCCTCAGAGGACGGAAATTCCTCATTGTCCCGGGTTTTATGGGTAAGTTGAGTCTGCTGGTCAAAGGAGTGGCCCGAAGAGTCCTCTTGGAATAGTCGATAGTGACTCGCGCAAGGCGCAGAAAAAGATGAGCCGGGAAACCGGCAAAAGGAATTGCGCGTATGAGCGATACAACATCGCCGGTAACGGTGCTGCAAAAGTGCTTTGGAGTGGCAGGAGGCTGCAGGCAGGGCTGATCGGCCTGTATCCGTTCTTTCGTCCAATCACCGAAGCTCGCGGGAGCAAGGTGATCATAGAAGGACGGGAACTCATCATGGCTGGCTCCAACAACTACCTGGCCCTTCCACTGATCCTCGAATGAAGGAGCGGGCGGCGGCAGCTCTCGAGCACTACGGCACGAGTTGTTCCGGATCGCGTTTCATGAACGGGACCCTCGCACTGCATGAGGAACTTGAGGTTCGCCTGGCGGCTTTTGTCGGAAAAGAAGCAGCTCTCTGTTTCACGACTGGCGACCAGACAAACCTCGGTTCTATTTCGGCCTTCCGCTGGGAAAGGTGACCACGTCATCTCCGACAAGTACAACCACGCGTCGATCATGGACGGCATCTTCCTGACGTCCGGGCTGAATCGAACCGTGGGTATCCATCGGTACCGGCACAACAGTATGGAAGACCTGAACGGGTGCTCCCCGATTCCTATGGATGACTCCAAGTTGATTGTGACCGACGGGGTCCTTTCCATGGAAGGAGACATCGTGGACCTTCCCGGTATTCGCCGGCTCGCCGACGCCTATAATGCCGCCGTCTATCTTGATGAGGCTCATTCCATTGGAGTGGTCGGCGCAACTGGTCGGGGGACCTGTGAGTACTACGGGGACACGAGCCTCGCTGATCTCATCATGTGCACCTTCAGCAAGAATTAACAATTGGCGGTTCTATTGCCGGCGATCATATTGTCGTGGACTATATCAAGCACTTTGCGAGGCCGCTGGATCTTCCGCACGAGTGCCGCTGGCCAATCTTGGTGCGGTAATGGCGGCCCTGGATATCATCGAGGCTGAACCCTGGAGGGTTACCCGGCTGCACGAAATTGCCCTGAAGATGATCAAAGGGTTTTCCGATCTGGGATTCAACGTTGGGACGGCGGAAACGCCAATCGTGCCGCTGGTAATTGGAGACAATGCCAAGACCTTCCAGTTCTGGAAGAGCCTTTTTAAACGCGGAGTCTACGTGAACCCGGTGATCCAGTCCGCGGTGCCACCAAACCGGTCATTGATTCGAACGAGTTACATGGCAATCCACGAAGACGAAGAGCTCGACACGATCCTTGAGATCTCCGGCGAAGAAGGGCGCAAGCTTGGCATCATCGAGTAGCCCGGCGGTTCCACTGCGTCGTATCGAGCTGATACTCATTGATTTTGTTCAGGAGCGTTCGGCGTGTGATGCCAAGCTCGTCCGCGGCATTCTGACGGTGACCCTCGTGTCTGTGCAATGACTCAATGATTGCTTCCCGCTCGAGATCGCGGAGGGTGCCAATGCGCGACTGCCGGGACACCGCCGCTCGCTCAATGGGAAAATCCTGTGGCTGCAGTTCTAGCCCCGTCCGGCGAGTATCATTGCCTGTTCGATCAGGTTCTCCAGT